>NZ_BAXR01000068.1 GCF_001310635.1 Bacillus sp. JCM 19034 | reverse complement strand
AAATTCCTCTTTCCCTTCCTCGAGGTTCTCTGCTGTCTTTTCTGATTCGACATTCGGTTCACGCGGATAAATAATCACTTCTTCACTCGGCTTGTCCGGTTCATCAATATTGTCCCCATCCACTGTTGCGATGTTTTCAATTTCTTTACTCGCCTGTCCTTCACCAACGGTCACTCGGAACGTCACCGTATGCCAGTTGGTATCTCTGACATCACCGAACTGTGCGACAATTTCACCATCGACATAATGTCCGGCATCGTCATCTTCTTCATCTGTGACACCTTCGCCATCTACCTCTAATGTGCCTGGCACATACTCAAGGCCTTCTGGTAGCTCATCACGGATGATCAGATTTTTCACTAAACTATCTTCGATTGTATTTCGGGTTTGAATCGTATACAGCAGTGTATCTCCCACTTCTGGGTTCTCTGTATCTGTATTGCCTTCGGCTTTTTCAACTAGTTCCGCTACTTTCTCTGACTCTAGCTTCGGATCCTTCGGATCCACCGTTATTTCATGTTGTGGCTCCTCTGGATCG
>NZ_BAXR01000067.1 GCF_001310635.1 Bacillus sp. JCM 19034 | reverse complement strand
GCGACAATTTCTCCACTTACATAATGTCCCGCATCGTCATCTTCTTCATCTGTGACGGCTTCGCCATCTACCTCTAATGTGCCTGGCACATACTCAAGGCCTCTGGTAGTTCATCACGGATGATCAGATTTTTCACTAAACTATCTTCGATTGTATTTCGCGTTTGAATCGTATACAGCAGTGTATCTCCCACTTCTGGGTGATCTTCATCTGTATTACCATCCACTTTTTCAACTAGTTCCGCTGCTTTTTCTGACTCTAGCTTCGGATCCTTCGGATCGACCGTGAATTCATGTTGCGGGTTCTCTGGATCAACATTATCACCGTCGACCGTTGCTTCGTTTTCTATCGTCTCTTCCGATTGACCTGCGTCAATCACCGCTTGGAATGTGATCGTACGCCATTCCGTATCCGTTACATTTCCAAAGTTAGCGGTAATCTCACCATCTTCAAAGTCCGCTATTCCTTCATGGCTTACTTCTAAACTTCCTTCGACATAGCTAAGTCCGTCTGGAAGTATATCTGTGATCACGAAGTTTTCAACTAAACTTTCGCGAACTGTATTACGTGCTCGAATCGTATAAACAA
>NZ_BAXR01000066.1 GCF_001310635.1 Bacillus sp. JCM 19034 | reverse complement strand
TTGTTCAGTTTTGAGAGTACTCAAAACTCTCAGATTAAGTAAGAGCTTTTGCTCCTGCATTTACGATTAATGCAGCAAAAAACTTGATCTAAATATAATAATAAAAATCCGATAAATGATCTTGGAGATCGAGATGGTTTCTTTTTTGTCGGATCAATGGTGGGGGCCTGTAGCTCAGCTGGTTAGAGCGCACGCCTGATAAGCGTGAGGTCGGTGGTTCGAGTCCACTCAGGCCCACCATAAGAACGTCACGGGGCCTTAGCTCAGCTGGGAGAGCGCCTGCTTTGCACGCAGGAGGTCAGCGGTTCGATCCCGCTAGGCTCCACCAATTTAGAATACGCAAACTGATGCTAATCAGTAGCGAGGTTCTTTGAAAACTAGATCATGGAGAAACAATGTTTGTTTCATCGGTGTTTTGTGAAAACAAAACGAATGATTCAAACGAACGTCAAGAATTCAAATAAACGACCTTAATATTGAGATCGTTTTTGGCAAAGAGAACCGAGAAGGACGAGGACATGAAATTCTGGAGACTCGCAGCGTACACCCGTACGTGAGAATCGGAAGAATGAAATGGACGAAGTCATTCGAAGGTGATCTGCAGCCAAAAT
>NZ_BAXR01000065.1 GCF_001310635.1 Bacillus sp. JCM 19034 | reverse complement strand
AGAGAACCTCGAGGAAGGGAAAGCAGAATTCCACGTAGGGGACACGGTTGTTTATACGATTCGAGCACGTAATACAGTTCGCGAAAGTTTAGTTGGAAACTTCGTGATCACAGATATGCTTCCAGACGGACTTAGCTATGTCGAAGGAAGTTTAGAAGTAAGCCATGAAGGAATAGCGGACTTTGAAGATGGTGAGATTACCGCTAACTTCGGAAATGTAACGGATACGGACTGGCGTACCGTCACGTTCCAAGCTGTAATTAATTCAGGTCAAGCAGAACAGAGGATAGAAAACGTGGCAACGGTCGACGGTGATAATGTTGATCCAGAGAACCCACAACATGAATTCACGGTCGATCCGAAGGAACCGAAGCTAGAGTCAGAAAAAGCAGCGGAACTAGTTGAAAAAGCGGATGGTAATACAGATGAAGATCACCCAGAAGTGGGAGATACACTGCTGTATACGATTCAAACCCGAAATACAATCGAAGATAGTTTAGTGAAAAATCTGATCATCCGTGATGAGCTACCAGAAGGCCTTGAGTATGTGCCAGGCACATTAGAGGTAGATGGCGAAGCCGTCACAGATGAAGAGGATGACGATGCTGGACATTATGTCGATGGCGAAATCGTTGG
>NZ_BAXR01000064.1 GCF_001310635.1 Bacillus sp. JCM 19034 | reverse complement strand
ACGCCTCCATTCGTTGACATCAATAATGTTCACCCAATCCTCATCAGACAAATGGATCGATTTTAATTCATTCGCGTGATGCTGCTCTAACGCTTCGCGAATCGAAGGGCCAATCGGATACCAGACGCCTTTTTGCCCGACATATTCTTTCAGATGCTTAACACATCGTTCTATATGGTACAACGTCGTCCCTTCTTGACTATACTCCCGCTTCGGCGGTTGGTTGACGATGACTCGGACTTGCTTTGCTTCAATATCGGGAATATACTTTTGCCATTCTTCTAATATCGGTGGGTGGCGGACAATGAGAACATCACAGCTTACCTTCTCACCGTATACGAGCAACGCCACTTGATCTCCATCAATTAGTTCACGTACTCGTGGATTCATATCTGTTGCTGAGTTCAAGTCATATCGCGAAAGCTGAACTAAACCTGTTCTCATTCCGAAGCTTGTCTGTGCTTTAATCTCCTCCACATTCGACATGTTCGTCCCGCCTAGTAAACGGAATTCTGAGGCAATGATCACGTCAAAATGCCGTCTCCCATCTAGCTTGTCCTCACGCTTTGGCCACATCGGCTCTGGTATCGGAAATGGTCGTTCTTCTTGTGGGAAGGGATAGTATAGTGACTGTCCGCTTTTATGATA
>NZ_BAXR01000063.1 GCF_001310635.1 Bacillus sp. JCM 19034 | reverse complement strand
AGCTTACAGCGAGGTATTAAAAAAACTCATCCGTGGTGCTAAAATATATTTGGTTCGCCAACCAATATATCAGCTTACGGAGGAGTTTTTTATGTCTAAAGACAGTAACAGTTTAGCACATACGAAATGGAATTGTAAGTATCACATCGTGTTCGCACCGAAATATCGAAGACAAGCGATATACGGAAAACTAAAAAAAGATATAGGAGAAATATTAAGAAAGTTATGTGAAAGAAAAGGGGTTGAAATTATAGAAGCAACGGCATGTAAAGACCACATACATATGTTGGTTAGTATTCCGCCTAAGATAAGTGTTTCAGCGTTTGTCGGCTGTTTAAAAGGAAAGAGCAGTTTAATGATATTTGATCGACATACAAACCTAAAATATCGGTATGGAAATCGAAAATTTTGGTGTACGGGATTTTATGTGGATACAGTAGGAAGAAACAAGAAAGTAATTGAGGAATATATAAGAAATCAAATCCAAGATGATATAGTTGCAGAACAATTAAGTTTATTGGAATATGTAGACCCATTTACAGGGGAAGAAGTGAAAAAGAAGAGAAAGAAAAAATAAGGACGGGGAGAGGCCTTTGAGGTCTGGCCAGTAGAAGTAGTACACATGGCGAACCGTTCAGTAGCCTTTAGGGTTTGGTCAGTAACAAAGGCTTCCAGCCGTCGAGCAAACCACCCGTTCTCACGGGTGGTTTTGA
>NZ_BAXR01000062.1 GCF_001310635.1 Bacillus sp. JCM 19034 | reverse complement strand
TGTCTGAAAAGACAGTCGATTAGCACTATAAAGAGTCGAATACTTTTATCCGATAAAATAAGCAGTAGGAAAAAACAATAAGAAATAGTAGATTCAATCCATATTATATTATATATTGAATATAACGTTCCATCCAATTTAATCAATTTAAGAATACTGTTTAGACTAGTTATTAGTATAGAAACAGATCCCAATTTTTATTTTCAAAAACTATTTGAAGATTCTTATTATAAGTGAAGCTTATTGCCCGAAGATGACTGAAGTGCTATTAAATGTTACAAAAGTCTCTGCCTTTATTCTATTGAAAGGGGGTGCCAATTTCCATGAAGGTACTAAAGTCACTATCCAGCGAGAAAAAGGGGCTTTAGCTATAACAAAATGGGTACAAGGAGCATGTTACTATGAAAATTGTGATGTTAGGAGGGGAAATATGGGACCTACACCAAAACGATTCATTAATAGGAAAATGAAGTTGACATTACGAAGATCCTTCATTCTATTGATGACCATTCTCATCGTCTGTAGTGAGGCATTAGCAACCATTCCTATGATAGCGATTGCAGAAGATACAGGTATGAAGGGACTAACTGTGTCAAAAGATGTGGATGGTGAAGAGAGTAAAGAGGTACGAATTGGAGAAGATTTTCCTACAATATCTCTGTTGAATTGCCTGAGGATGTATCAAGCTATGAATCTATAATCATCTCAGATGAGCTTGATGATCAACTAGTCATTCAGGAGACATCTACCTACATTAACGGGGAAGTGA
>NZ_BAXR01000061.1 GCF_001310635.1 Bacillus sp. JCM 19034 | reverse complement strand
GAACAAAGAGTTAATACTCTCATGTTCAAAAGTCCGGTGGCGATAGCAAAGAGGTCACACCCGTTCCCATGCCGAACACGGTCGTTAAGCTCTTTTGCGCCGATGGTAGTTGGGGGCTTCCCCCTGTGAGAGTAGGACGTTGCCGGGCTTACTATATTACATAGTTTTATTGTTCCACAGTAGCTCAGTGGTAGAGCTATCGGCTGTTAACCGATCGGTCGTAGGTTCGAATCCTACCTGTGGAGCCAACTTTGGAGAGCTGTCCGAGCTGGCCGAAGGAGCACGATTGGAAATCGTGTAGGCGGTGTAAAACCGTCTCGAGGGTTCGAATCCCTCGCTCTCCGCCAGATCGTTCTCATATATAGAATACATACATTCCATAGTTGGGCCCGTTGGTCAAGCGGTTAAGACACCGCCCTTTCACGGCGGTAACACGGGTTCGAATCCCGTACGGGTCACCAATACATATCGGAGGATTAGCTCAGCTGGGAGAGCACCTGCCTTACAAGCAGGGGGTCGGCGGTTCGATCCCGTCATCCTCCACCATACTATATAAATGAGAAGAGGAGATGTCCTCTACTTAGAAAAACATCATTTATAACTTTGTAACGTCGCGGGGTGGAGCAGTCTGGTAGCTCGTCGGGCTCATAACCCGAAGGTCGATGGTTCAAATCCATCCCCCGCAATACCAGTAGGTCCGGTAGTTCAGTTGGTTAGAATGCCTGCCTGTCACGCAGGAGGTCGCGGGTTCGAGTCCCGTCCGGACCGCCAGTTTTT
>NZ_BAXR01000060.1 GCF_001310635.1 Bacillus sp. JCM 19034 | reverse complement strand
CGACGGCTCAACAGGCTCAACGGATCAACAGGTTCAACAGGCTCAACGGGATCAACATTATCCATTCGGTCTTCAAATGCTGCAAATATACTAAAATGAGAAGTTAAGGCAGTAACTGTCCCATCTTTATAAGAACCTTCAACTATCTCCCATTCAGTCGTTGTCGGATTAAAATAGAAGACATTCACCTGTTCGGTTGAAAGGGAATCCTCATCAACCTGTAAATGAAGTGTAACAACTTGATCGCCAAATTCAGAGAGACTTTCATCTCCTTGAGTGATGATGAAATCATAAATTTCACTTACTAATCTTCCTGGGTATGGTTTTATATTTTCCTCTTCATTCACTAAATCGAAACTAAAAATTACATCGCCATCCCCATTTGCAAAAATAAGTGAAGGAATTTCAATCGTTACATTGTTATGAACAATTTTCATCATGGTTTCCTGTTCCACTAAATGGGTAATTTGTTTATCGCTTAAATGAATCGTTGAATAATCATTAAACAGTTCAGCGCGCAAATCCAATTCAAGAACCCTACCATCACGTATATTCATTACCGTCTCATCCGAAACAATAATCTTGCCATCAACAACCTCTATATCTGAGGGTGGTTCAACAGGCAGCTCACCCGGTTGCTCAGGATCAGTCGGTTCAACAGGCAGCTCACCCGGTTGCTCAGGATCAACTGGCTCAAGAGGCTCTTCGCCCGGAAGCTCAGGATCAACCGGTTCAAGAGGCTCTTCACCTGGAAGCTCAGGATCAGTCGGTTCAAGAGGCTCTTCACCTGGAAG
>NZ_BAXR01000059.1 GCF_001310635.1 Bacillus sp. JCM 19034 | reverse complement strand
GTGCTATGGTGGAGCCTAGCGGGATCGAACCGCTGACCTCCTGCGTGCAAAGCAGGCGCTCTCCCAGCTGAGCTAAGGCCCCAATATAAATTCATATCTAATGGTCGGGAAGACAGGATTTGAACCTGCGACCCCTTGGTCCCAAACCAAGTGCTCTACCAAGCTGAGCTACTTCCCGATAAAATGGCGCGCCCTGAGAGATTCGAACTCCCGACCTTTTGATTCGTAGTCAAACACTCTATCCAGCTGAGCTAAGGGCGCATATGGTGCCGAGGGCCGGACTTGAACCGGCACGGTAGTCACCTACCGCAGGATTTTAAGTCCTGTGTGTCTGCCAATTCCACCACCCCGGCAAGGACTTCTACGAGAAATAGAAGAGCGGAAGACGAGATTCGAACTCGCGACCCCCACCTTGGCAAGGTGGTGTTCTACCACTGAACTACTTCCGCATATAAAAGTGCGGGTGAAGGGAGTCGAACCCCCACGTCATAAGACACTAGATCCTAAGTCTAGCGCGTCTGCCAATTCCGCCACACCCGCATATGTTAAAATGGTGAGCCATGAAGGACTCGAACCTTCGACCCTCTGATTAAAAGTCAGATGCTCTACCAACTGAGCTAATGGCTCAAAATGATGCCGGCCAGAGGACTTGAACCCCCAACCTACTGATTACAAGTCAGTTGCTCTACCAATTGAGCTAGACCGGCTTATAATGGTGGAGGATGACGGGATCGAACCGCCGACCCCCTGCTTGTAAGGCAGGTGCTCTCCCAGCTGAGCTAATCCTCCATATAATATTATAA
>NZ_BAXR01000058.1 GCF_001310635.1 Bacillus sp. JCM 19034 | reverse complement strand
CCCTTTTACAGTATCCATAAGAAAGACCCCAACGATTTTTTGGTCAATGGATTAATGGAGTTATTAGACCAATATCAACGTCTTGAAATTGCCCTAAAACTAACAAAAGGCAGAAACAAGAAAGCGAAGGAAGGCGGATATGCAGGAGGAAGAGCGACATTTGGCTATACCAAACAAAAGGGTGAAAAAGAACTAAAAATACATAACGGGCATGCTGAAGTAGTAAAAAGATTATTTCAACTTAAACAAAATATAAGAAATGGTCACTGTCTAGGTTGGCAGAGGCATTGAATGAAGAAGGCTATCAAACAACGCAAGGGAAAGCATTTACGAAAGTACAAGTGAAGCGAATATTAGACCGAGAAAGCTTTTATCAAGGGTCTATACATACGGACAAATACAAGCAAATGGCAAACATGAAGCAATAATTTAAAAGGTTACTTAAAAAAGGGACTCATTTTCTTATAAGTTCTTCTGTAAGGTTGAAAATGGATAGGCTTTCGTACCAATGCGCACCGAATGGTGAACGCTCGAACTAAGGTTGCCGGCATTTTCATTTAATTGAATAGGGGATGAGAAAATGCATGAAAAACAGAAATACTTGTATGTTGGAGTAGACTTGCATAAGCAACACCATGTGGCAGTGGTCATTAATTGTTGGCAAGAGAAGCTAAAGGAAATAAAATTTGAAAATAAACCGGCTGCCTTCTCAACTTTTTTATTGGACATTGATAAACTTTTAGATGATGGATTGTCGCCTGTATTCGGCTTAGAAGATGTTGGAGGCTATGGACGGTCGTTAGCACAATTTTTAACAGACCATGGACAAGTTGTAAAAGAAGTAAACCCAGCACTTTCATACGCTGAACGAAAAAGCCATATGACCACACAAAAAAGTGATAGCT
>NZ_BAXR01000057.1 GCF_001310635.1 Bacillus sp. JCM 19034 | reverse complement strand
CCTATGTACAGTATCCATAAGAAAGACCCCAACGATTTTTTGGTGAATGGATTAATGGAGTTATTAGACCAATACCAACGGCTTGAGATAGCACTAAAACTAACGAAAGGCAGAAATAAAAAGGCGATGGAAGGTGGATATGCAGGGGGAAGGGCAACATTTGGCTATACAAAGCTAAAGGGTGAAAAGGAATTAAAGATACATAACGAGCATGCAGAAGTAGTAAAACGGTTATTTGAGTTAAAAGAGCTATATAAGAAATGGTCACTGTCTAGGTTGGCAGAAGCATTGAATAAAGAAGGGTATCAAACAACTCAAGGGAAAGCATTTACGAAAGTACAAGTGAAGCGAATATTAGACCGAGAAAGTTTTATCAAGGGATTTATACATACGGACAAATACAGGCAAATGGCAAACATGAAGCAATAATTTAAAAGGTCACTTAAAAAAGGGACACATTTTCTTATAAGTTACTAT
The DNA here is from genome assembly GCF_001310635.1 of Bacillus sp. JCM 19034. Classification (GTDB taxonomy): domain Bacteria; phylum Bacillota; class Bacilli; order Bacillales; family Bacillaceae_D; genus Halalkalibacter. The sequence goes on along the minus strand of NZ_BAXR01000057.1, from coordinate 439 downwards.
GTAACGATGAAGATGGATAGCTTTCGTACCAATGTGCACCGGATGGTGAACGCTCGAACTAAGGTTGCCGGCATTTTCATTCCATAATTGACAACTGAATAGGAGGATAAGCCATGCACGAAAAGCAGAAACACATTTATGTGGGTGTGGACTTGCATAAGCAACATCATGTGGGAGTAGTCATTAATTGTTGGCAAGAGAAGCTAAAGGAAATAAAAATTTGAAAATAAACCGGCCGCCTTCTCAACTTTTTTATTGGACATTGATAAACTTTTAGATGATGGATTGACGCCTGTATTCGGCTTAGAAGATGTTGGAGGCTATGGACGGTCGTTAGCACAATTTTTAACAGACCATGGACAAGTTGTAAAAGAAGTAAACCCAGCACTTTCATACGCTGAACGAAAAAGCCATATGACCACACAAAAAAGTGATAGTT
>NZ_BAXR01000056.1 GCF_001310635.1 Bacillus sp. JCM 19034 | reverse complement strand
AGGAGATTGTAGAAAAAATGAATGTACAAAATCGCTATGACCTAATTCGTAATAAAAACAATCTACTAATATTCCTACTGCCATCTAACTTTCACCTCTAATCCATTTTAAAAATTATTTCTGCTACATCATTTGTTCTTTCATTTATTTTTTGTTTAATGTCTCTTAAAACATCCCTTGAGACATTTTGACCCCTAACATCAATAATAACAGATTGCTTTGTGTGTTCAGGTAAATCACTTATCCGCTTATTTATTTGCTTTGACACATTTCTTATTAAGTTACTTCTACCAGAAGATGTAGTCACTTTATAATTCTTAACTTCTATGCTATGACCATCGATATAAAATCTGGTCTTGAACTATTTTTAGTGCCATGACTTACTTCATTACCTTCCTTATATGATACTTGGTCACGATATCTAGGATATTCTTTTCCTACATCAATTTCAGACTGTCTCCAAGATGGTCTAGTTTTATCTATACCCTATGTTGTAATCTTAAAAGCTAAAAATAAAAAAAACAGCCATTTTACCACCCTATTAAACTACTTCTTTCTCGTGCACTATCGGTAATTTGTAGGTTGTTTTATGCTTCATCATGCCATAAACAATGTTCACAAGCCTTCTCATTATGCACACCAATGCTTGTCCCTTTGTTTTACCTTCTTTTAGTTTTCGTTGGTAGTAAGCATGAAACACTGGATTCCTCGGCAGTTTACTTCCTTTTGCCACTTGTACTTGTTGCACTGCCAAGTTATAAAATAAAGCATGTAAAGCCCGATTTCCCTGTTTGCTTTTTTGTTCCTTACCTTTCCCACCAGAGCCAAAGTAAACAGGCGCAATCCCCGCGAATCGTGCTAATTTGTTGTCTTACGTCACCTATCTCTGCAATTAAAGCAGAAGCTGTAACAAGGTCAATCCCTGGCATAGAGTTTAGTTGAAAGTCTAGTAAACTCATTAACTCTTTTAATTCTCTTTCCACCTTGCTCATTTCCTGCTTTTTAAATGAGATGTCACGTACAATGCTTCTCACTAGAAAATCTCGTGTTTCTTGTTGTTCTTTCGTTGAGTGTCCATCT
>NZ_BAXR01000055.1 GCF_001310635.1 Bacillus sp. JCM 19034 | reverse complement strand
CCAGTCGGTATCTGAAGCATCTCCAAAGCTTGCGGTAATGACGCCATCCTCGTAGTCTCCTGTTCCTCCGTTGCTTACTTCTAGACTTCCTTCGACATAGCTTAGTCCGTCTGGAAGGACATCCGAAAGGACGAGATTTTCGACGATACTTTCACGAACCGTATTGCGTGCTCGAATCGTGTAAACAACCGTATCACCTGCATGGAAGTCCTCTTTCCCTTCCTCTAGGTTCGCAGCTGTCTTTTCCGATTCAATTTGTGGTTCACGTGGATAAATGAGAACCACTTCGCTTGGTTGATCAGGATCACTGATATTGTCTGCTTCGATTGTTGCGATGTTTTCAATATCTTGGCTTGCTTGACCTTCACCAACGGTCACTTGGAATGTGACCGTATGCCAGTCGGTATCTCTGACATTACCGAACTGCACGACAATTTCCCCGTCCACATAATGACCAGCATCGCCATCTTCTTCATCTGTGACGACTTGTCCATCAACCTCTAGGGTGCCTGACACATACTCAAGGCCCTCTGGTAATTCATCACGTATGACTAAGTTCTTCACTAAGCTATCTTCAATTGTATTTCGGGTTTGAATCGTATACAGCAGCGTATCTCCCACTTCAGCGTTCTCTGTATCTGTATTGCCTTCGGCTTTTTCAACTAGTTCCGCTACTTTCTCTGACTCTAGCTTCGGATCCTTCGGATCGACCGTAAATTCATGTTGTGGCTCCTCTGGTTCAACATTATCACCATCGACCTTCGCCACGTTTTCTATCATCGTTTCCGATTGACCTGCGTCAATCACAGCTTGGAACGTGATCGTACGCCATTCCGTATCCGTTACATTTCCAAAATTAGCGGTAATCTCGCCATCCTCGTATACTCCTGATACATCGTGGCTCACTTCCAGACTTCCTTCCACATAGCTAAGCCCTTCTGGTAGTTCATCGGAAATTACAAGGTTTTCGGCAACACTTTCACGAACCGTATTACGTGCTCGAATCGTATAAACAACCGTATCCCCTACGTGGAAGTTTATCTTCCTTCCTCTAGGTTCTCTGCTGTCTTTTCTGATTCCACATTCGGTTCACGCGGATAAATCATCACTTCTTCACTCGGCTTGTCCGGTTCATCAATATTGTCCCCATCCACTGTTGCGATGTTTTCAATGTCTTGACTC
>NZ_BAXR01000054.1 GCF_001310635.1 Bacillus sp. JCM 19034 | reverse complement strand
GATTCATTGGAAATTACGGAAGCAAATGCTTTGTTCTTCTTTGCGTCGTTTACTCTAGATTGAATTGTTGGTAGTTGAACGCGAAACCAGTCTGGTGTGATGGATTGTGCCGTTTTCTTCTGCCCCGCTTTCATTAACGCTTCTATTTCAGCCATTGCCTCTTGAACGTGATGATGGTCTGCTTTTCCTCTTTTCGTAAAAGCGACTAATTGTTCCGTTACATCTGAGGTCACTTCCACTGTTTCTTCTTTTCGATTCATCACATTCAAAAACGAAGGAGATTGTGCCGATGTTATATCCGAGACACTCTTTATAATAGCATCTATTTCCTTTGAAATGCCTTCTAATTGCTTGTACATCCTATGTATATCTTCTTCTTGATCCTCTATGTATGATTGATCCAACACCGTCAGATCATTCGAGTCGACATTCGATTTAAAATCATTGAGATGCTTCACTAAATTTCTCTCCAGCTGATTGGATAAACCGATAAATGCCTGAAGAAGCGTGCCATGATAGTCACGAAAATAGATCTTCGCTGCTTTCGCCGTTTCTCCTTTAAACGTCTCCATCTCGGTGATTTGATTAATATTCGACTCGACCTCACTTAATCCTAAACGAAGAGCTTTCATCTCCTTTTTCTGTTCTTCCACAAAGCTTTGCACTTCTGAAAGATTCACTTTTAAATTGGCCACCGTTCACCTCCAAAACAAAGAAAAGATACCGCCCACATGGAAGACGAAACAATAGATTTTCTGAACTTCCATACTTCTTAATCGGATGTGACTTAAGAAGAAATAGCTTACATATTTGAGGCCTGTATCTACATTTATGACAGTATCATAACTTCTTTCTACCATATACTTCTTATCCGTCATTTATTTACCATTATAATCCATGTTATATTTTTGATTATATAGGTGTAAATCTCCATTTTAGGAAATGATAAAAGTCCTAGAAAATACACAATTATGCTAATAGCAAATATTACTATAAGCTTTCTTTCGCTTAGCCCTAATCAATGCACTTTTTACAATTGCCATTCTCTAATAAGCTTAAAGCATACTTTATTTGTTGCTTACCATAAACTTTTAGTCTCTCTTTACAAAAATTTGCTTTCTCTTTCTGTTTTGCTGTTGCCTTCTCTTCTTGGGTACACTCTACCATCACATCTCTTTCGAATTCTGCAAAATACTCATGATCGTAAATATTAATGTTCCAGTTGGTGTGTCTCTATCAATCCCATTTTTAGAATATGTACTTTCACATCTATGTATATACT
>NZ_BAXR01000053.1 GCF_001310635.1 Bacillus sp. JCM 19034 | reverse complement strand
GCCTGACCTTCACCAACGGTCACTTGGAACGTCACTGTATGCCATTCGGTATCTCTAACTTCACCGAACTGTGCGACGATTTCCCCGTCCACATAATGTCCAGCATCGTCATCCTCTTCATCTGTGACGGCTTGTCCATCAACCTCTAGGGTACCTAACACATAGTCGAGGCCCTCTGGTAATTCATCACGTATGACTAAGTTTTTCACTAAGCTATCTTCAATTGTATTTCGAGTTTGAATCGTATACAGCAGCATATCTCCCGCTTCAGCGTTTTCTGTATCTGTATTGCCTTCGGCTTTTTCAACTAGTTCCGCTACTTTCTCTGACTCTAGCTTCGGTGCCTTTGGATCTACTGTGATTTTATGTTCTGGAGTTCCTGGATCCTCGATATTGTCGCCACTAATAGTAGCCACATTTTCAATCTCGTTCCCTACTTGACCAGATTCGATGACTGCTTGGAACGTAACTGTACGCCATTCCGTATCCGTTACTTCACCAAAGCTTCCGAAAATTTTGCCATCTTCATACTTGGCTGTTCCACCATCACTCACTTCTAGACTTCCTTCCACAAAGCTTAATCCTTCTGGTAGCTTATCGGAAATTGTGAAGTTTTCAACGATACTGTCCGTTACCATATTACGAGCCGTAATCGTGTAGACGACCGTATCTCCAACATGATACTCTTCTTTGCCCTCTTCTAAGTTCTCGGCTGTTTTGTCAGAATCTAGTTTTGCTTTACGAGGATAAACAAGCACTTCTTCACTTGGGTAATCAGGGTCAATATTATCTCCATCGACTGTTGCGATGTTTTCAATATCTTCTCCGGCTTGTCCTTCACCGACGATCACTTCAAACGTGATTTGGTGCCACTCAGTACCCTTGACATCACCGAATTTCGCAAGGATTTCTCCATCCACCACTTGACCAGCATCACCGTCTTCTTCATCTGTTACGGATTCACCATTAACGGTCAGGCTTCCTTCCACATACTCTAATCCGTCCGGAATGGTATCCCGAATCGTTAGATTTTGAATCAAACTGTTCTCAATGGTATTTCGAGTCTTGATCGTATAGACAAGAGTATCTCCCACTTCGGGATTCTCCGCATCGGTGTTGCCTTCGCCTTTTTCACTGATTTGATACGTCTTATCTGATTCTATTTCTGGATCTTTCGGATCAACTGTAATATTATGTTTTGGCTTTTCTGGGTCCTCGATGTTATCACCGTCAATCGTTGCCTCATTCTCAATTTCGTTTCCTACTTGGCCAGATTCAATCACTGCATGGAACGTGATAGTGCGCCAGTCC
>NZ_BAXR01000052.1 GCF_001310635.1 Bacillus sp. JCM 19034 | reverse complement strand
ATTACGTCTATATAATTGTGTAAAAAGGGAAAGACATCAAAAGCCCACCTTGTTACAATGTTTTCAACCACGAAAATACAGAAACAAGGAGGAACTATTGATGTCTCAAATCAATTTTACACTAGATTTTGAGAAACTTAAAGATGCGGTGATGGAGTCTGAATTAAACGTGATTGTCAAATCCTCTCTCGTTCTCGTGTTAAACGAGTACATGGAAATGGAGCGTGATCGGTTTATAAAAGCAGAGTCTCACCAACGAACGGAAGCGCGCCAAGACTACCGTAATGGGTACTACGAGCGTGAATTCACCATGGTCTCCGGGAAGATTCGTTTGAAAGTCCCTCGCACACGGAGCGGTGAGTTTTCAACGAGTGTATTTGAGAAATATGCACGTTGTGACAAAGCTCTATTAATCTCCATGTTAGAAATGGTGGTGAACGGGGTTTCCACACGCAAAGTAACTAAAATCGTAGAGGAGCTCTGTGGCGAATCCGTTTCTAAATCCATGGTATCCAACCTAACGAAAAAACTCGATCCTATCGTCAATGACTGGCTAACAGACCACTAAATGTGATGTACTTCCGCTACATCTACGTTGACGCCATGTACATTAAGGTACGTGAGCACCATAAAGTTGTATCAAAAGCGGTTTATATCGCCATCGGGATCAATGAGAAAAACAAACGTGAGATTCTAGGGCTCAAGGTAGACCACTCGGAATCGGAGACAAGCTGGTATGACTTCTTTGAATCATTGAAATCTCGAGGCCTCCAATCACCAAAAATGGTCATTTCAGACGCTCACTCAGGTCTGAAATCTGCCATTCAAAAAGCTTTTATCGGGACAAGCTGGCAACGCTGTACCGTGCATATGTTACGCAATATGATTCAAAGTATGCCTCGCAAGGGATCCAAGGAAGCGAGAACTGAATTGAAAGCGATCTTCCAAGCCCGTCACATGGAAGAGGCTCGTGCGCTTAAAGAACAGTTTATTCTTAAGTATGAAGATGAAAAAGGCTATCAAAAAGCCATCACCGTGTTGGATGAGGGGTTTGATGATGCGACACAATTTTATGCAGAGCCGGAGGACTACCATGTCAGCTTACGGACCACAAACATGCTGGAACGAATGAATGCAGAGGTGCGAAGACGAGAACGGGTTATCAGAACGTTTCCTAACCAGCAGTCTGCCTTTAGATTGATCGCGGCGGTTCTCATGGATTATGAAGACACCCTTGATCTCGGAAATCGTACTTTTTTGAAAAAACGAGATTGAACCAGTTCCCACAATGCCAGCGAGAGATGTTTGGGTAGAGGGGGCCTAGGCCCCCTCTACCCAAACATCAAAAACCCCCACATAAACAGAGTGAGAACATTGTATACAGTTTTTACACAACATTAAGGACTTGACT
>NZ_BAXR01000051.1 GCF_001310635.1 Bacillus sp. JCM 19034 | reverse complement strand
TGAAACGATTGAAAATACGGCAACGGTCGATGGAGATAATATTGATGATCCAGATAGACCAGAAAATGAAATCATTGTAGATCCGAAGGACCCGAAACTAGAATCAGAAAAAACATCGGAGATCTATGAAAAAGCAGAAGGCAACACAGATGAAGACCATCCAGAAGTAGGGATATCTTAACGTATACGATTCAAACACGAAATACGATAGAGGATAGTTAGTAGAAAACTTGACAATTCGTGATGAGATTCCAGAAGGATTAGAATATGTCGAAGGAACGTTGAGAGTCGATGGAGAGGCTGTTACAGATGAAGAAGATGATGATGCTGGTCACTATGTGGATGGAGAAATTTTCGTTGAGTTTGGCGATGTAACGGATACGGATTGGCATACGGTAACCTTCCAAGTAGTTGTAGGAGAAGGCCAAGCGAGTCAAGATATTGAGAACATCGCAACGGTCGATGGGGACAATATCGATGATCCGGATAAACCAAGCCATGAAGTGAATGTCTATCCGAGAATTCCAGACCTTGATTCAGAGAAGACTTCTCGCATCGTTGAAAAGGCAGAAGGCAATACCAACGAGGAAGCATTTCAAGTGGGAGATACGATTGAATACACGATCCAATCTCGTAACACGATAAGTGATAGTGTTGTCGAAAATATGGTGATTTCGGATGAGTTACCAGAAGGGCTGACGTATGTAGAGGGAAGCCTGGAAGTAAGCCATGAAGGAACAGCCAATATCGAAGATGGAAATATTACCGCAGAGTTCGGTGATGTAACCGACACAGAGTGGCGTACGATAACGTTCCAAGCAACGATCGATGCCGGACAATCAGGAGAGACAATTGAAAATACGGCAACGGTAGATGGAGATAATGTCGATGATCCAGAGAGACCGGAAAATGAAATCATTGTAGATCCGAAGGAACCGAATCTAGAATCGGAAAAAACATCAGAGATCTTTGAAAAAGCAGAAGGCAATACACATGAGGAAGCATTCCAAGTGGGAGATACGATTGAATACACGATCCAATCTCGTAACACGGTAAGTGATAGTATTGTCGAAAATATGGTGATTTCGGATGAGTTACCAGAAGGGCTGACGTATGTAGAAGGAAGCCTAGAAGTAAGTCATGAAGGAACAGCCAATATCGAAGATGGAATTATTACCGCAGAGTTCGGTAATGTATTTGACACGGAATGGCGTACGGTAACGTTCCAAGTAACAATCGATGCCGGACAATCAGGAGAGACAATTGAAAATACGGCAACGGTAGATGGAGATAATATCGACGATCCAGATACACCGGAGAATGAAATCATTGTAGATCCGAAGGAACCGAATCTAGCATCGGAAAAAATATCAGAGATCTATGATAAAGCAGAAGGCAACACCAATGAAGACCATCCAGAAGTAGGCGATATTCTAACGTATACGATTCAAACACGAAATACGATAGAGGATAGTTTGGTGACTAATCTGACAATCCGTGATGAGATTCCAGCAGGATTGGAATATGTTGAAGGTACGCTTACGGTCGATGGAGAAGCCGTAACGG
>NZ_BAXR01000050.1 GCF_001310635.1 Bacillus sp. JCM 19034 | reverse complement strand
TAGAGAATCGTTTAACTTCTGGTTCTGTTGAGCTTGTAAAAATCGATGATCTGTCGGGTGACGTCATTGAAGGTGCCAAATTCCGTTTGGAAGATAAAGACGGAAATGTGGTTGCAGAGGATCTAATAACAGATGAAAATGGTCGTATCGTTGTTGAAGATTTACGTCCAGGTCAGTATCAATTCGTGGAAACAGAAGCACCAGAACATTATCAATTAGCTACGGAGCCAATTCCATTTACGATCGAGCCAAGTCAGACAGAGCGATTAGTCGTCAATGCTTGGAATCAACTAATTTTAGGTGATGTACGATTATTAAAAATCGATGATGTTGATGGTACAGCATTAGAAGGAGCAGAGTTTGAGCTTCGAACGATAGATGGCGAGGTCGTGCGTGAAGGGTTAGTGACCGATGAGGCTGGAATCATTGTCATACGTGATTTATATCCAGGTGAATATCAGTTTGTTGAAGTGAAAGCACCAACGGATTACGAACTAGATGAAACACCAATTCATTTTACAATTGACTTCTCTCAAGAGAATATCGTTGAGGTTACAGCTGAAAATCAATTAATCTCAGGTTCTGTTGAACTTGTGAAGATCGATGATGTGACAGGCGAGAAGTTAGAAGGTGCGGTGTTTAAAATTGAGACAGTTCATGGGGATGTTATCCGTGAAGCACTTGTAACGGATGAGGAAGGCCGGATTGTCGTTGATGCTTACGCCCAGGGTCTTATCAGTTTGTTGAAGTAAAAGCACCAGAGCATTATGTATTAGATGGAACACCAATCCCGTTTACAATTGATCGATCTCAAGAGGTAAAATTAGAAGTTACAATTGAAAATAGTCTGATTCTAGGAGAAGTAGAACTAACAAAAGTAGACGATGTCACAGGCGAGCCGTTACGTGGGGCAGTCTTTGATTTAGAAACCATTGATGGAGAGCTAGTACAAGAAGGACTTATAAGCGACGAAGAAGGCCGTATCGTTGTTAGCGATTTACTCCCAGGTGAGTACCGCTTTATTGAAGTAGAGGCACCGGAAGATTACCAGTTAAACAAAAAGCCAGTACAGTTTGAAATAGAACGTTCTCAATCAGAAAGAGCCGAATTAACGTTTGAAAACAGTTTGATTCCGGGAGCTGTTGAGCTAACAAAAGTCGATGATGTGACAGGTGAACCGTTAGCGGGAGCTGTATTCAATATTGTTGATGAAAATGGCGAAATCGTAAAAGAAAACGTGATGACAGGTGAGTCTGGCCGCATTGTGGTTGATAACCTACGCCCAGGTCACTATCAGTTTATCGAAGTGAGAGCACCAGAGCATTACGTATTAGATGAAACGCCGCTTTCGTTTGAAATTGAGCACTCACAGCAGACGGCGGTTGAGGTTAGGAAAGAGAATCAACTCATTTCAGGTTCGGTAGAGCTTGTAAAAATTGATGTTGATACAGAAGAGCTACTAGAAGGTGCGATTTTCCGTCTTGAGGATGCAGAAGGAAATGTCCTTGAAGAAGCACTTGAAACCGATAAAAATGGTCGCATTGTGGTTGAGAATTTACGTCCAGGTAATTACAAGTTTATCGAGACCCAA
>NZ_BAXR01000049.1 GCF_001310635.1 Bacillus sp. JCM 19034 | reverse complement strand
GGAATCTCGTCAATGTTTTACAATTAATTGAGCTACTTAAACTCAACTTTTATGGAGAGTTTGATCCTGGCTCAGGACGAACGCTGGCGGCGTGCCTAATACATGCAAGTCGAGCGAACAGAATAAGAGCTTGCTCTTATGACGTTAGCGGCGAACGGGTGAGTAACACGTGGGCAACCTGCCCTGTAGACTGGGATAACATCGAGAAATCGGTGCTAATACCGGATAATTTCTAAGGTCGCATGACCATAGAGTAAAAGATGGCCTTTGGCTATCACTACAGGATGGGCCCGCGGCGCATTAGCTAGTTGGTGGGGTAAAAGCTTACCAAGGCGACGATGCGTAGCCGACCTGAGAGGGTGATCGGCCACACTGGGACTGAGACACGGCCCAGACTCCTACGGGAGGCAGCAGTAGGGAATCTTCCGCAATGGACGAAAGTCTGACGGAGCAACGCCGCGTGAGTGATGAAGGGTTTCGGCTCGTAAAGCTCTGTTGTTAGGGAAGAACAAGTGCTATTCGAATAGGGTGGCACCTTGACGGTACCTAACCAGAAAGCCACGGCTAACTACGTGCCAGCAGCCGCGGTAATACGTAGGTGGCAAGCGTTGTCCGGAATTATTGGGCGTAAAGCGCGCGCAGGCGGTCTTTTAAGTCTGATGTGAAAGCCCCCGGCTCAACCGGGGAGGGTCATTGGAAACTGGGAGACTTGAGTACAGAAGAGGAGAGTGGAATTCCACGTGTAGCGGTGAAATGCGTAGATATGTGGAGGAACACCAGTGGCGAAGGCGACTCTCTGGTCTGTAACTGACGCTGAGGCGCGAAAGCGTGGGGAGCAAACAGGATTAGATACCTGGTAGTCCACGCCGTAAACGATGAGTGCTAGGTGTTAGGGGTTTCGATGCCTTAGTGCCGAAGTTAACACATTAAGCACTCCGCCTGGGGAGTACGACCGCAAGGTTGAAACTCAAAGGAATTGACGGGGGCCCGCACAAGCAGTGGAGCATGTGGTTTAATTCGAAGCAACGCGAAGAACCTTACCAGGTCTTGACATCCTTATGCCCTCCCTAGAGATAGGGATTTCCCTTCGGGGACATAAGTGACAGGTGGTGCATGGTTGTCGTCAGCTCGTGTCGTGAGATGTTGGGTTAAGTCCCGCAACGAGCGCAACCCTTGATCTTAGTTGCCAGCATTCAGTTGGGCACTCTAAGGTGACTGCCGGTGACAAACCGGAGGAAGGTGGGGATGACGTCAAATCATCATGCCCCTTATGACCTGGGCTACACACGTGCTACAATGGATGGTACAAAGGGCAGCGAAGCCGCGAGGTGAAGCCAATCCCATAAAGCCATTCTCAGTTCGGATTGTAGGCTGCAACTCGCCTACATGAAGCCGGAATTGCTAGTAATCGCGGATCAGCATGCCGCGGTGAATACGTTCCCGGGCCTTGTACACACCGCCCGTCACACCACGAGAGTTTGTAACACCCGAAGTCGGTGGGGTAACCTTTTGGAGCCAGCCGCCTAAGGTGGGACAGATGATTGGGGTGAAGTCGTAACAAGGTAGCCGTATCGGAAGGTGCGGCTGGATCACCTCCTTTCTATGGAGTATATAACTCTAATCGACAAACAGCTTCGGTTGTTTGA
>NZ_BAXR01000048.1 GCF_001310635.1 Bacillus sp. JCM 19034 | reverse complement strand
GCCTGACCTTCACCGACTGTTACTCGGAACGTCACTGTATGCCAGTTGGTATCTCTGACATCACCGAACTGTGCGACAATTTCCCCGTCCACATAATGGCCAGCATCGCCGTCTTCGTCATCTGTGACTGCTTGTCCATCAACCTCTAGGGTGCCTAACACATACTCGAGGCCCTCTGGTAATTCATCACGAATGACTAAGTTCTTCACTAAACTATCTTCAATTGTATTTCGGGTTTGAATCGTATACAGCAGCGTATCTCCCACTTCTGCGTTCTCTGTATCTGTATTGCCTTCGGCTTTTTCAACTAATTCAGCTGCTTTCTCCGACTCTAGTTTCGGATCTTTTGGATCGACTGTAATCTCATGTTGTGGTTCCTCTGGTTCGCTATTATCGCCACCGACCGTTGCCACGTTTTCTATCGTCGTTTCTGATTGACCTGCGTCAATCACTGCTTCGAACGTGACCGTTCGCCATTCCGTATCCGTTACATTCCCAAAGTTAGCAATAATCTCGCCACCCTCGAATACTCCTGATACATCGTGGCTCACTTCCAGACTTCCTTCCACATAGCTAAGCCCTTCTGGAAGTTCATCAGAAATAACAAGGTTTTCGACGACACTTTCACGAACCGTATTACGTGCTCGAATCGTATAAACAACCGTATCCCCTACGTGGAAGTTTATCTTCCCTTCCTCAAGGTTCTTTGCTGTCTTTTCTGATTCCACATTCGGTTCACGCGGATAAATCATCACTTCTTCACTCGGCTTGTCCGGTTCATCAATATTGTCCCCATTCACTGTTGCGATGTTTTCAATATCTTGACTCGCCTGACCTTCACCAACGGTTACTTGGAACGTCACCCTATGCCAGTCAGTATCTCTGACATCACCGAACTGTACGACAATTTCACCATCGATATAATGTCCGGCATCGTCATCTTCATCATCTGTGACTGCTTGTCCATCAACCTCTAGGGTGCCTAACACATACTCGAGGCCTTCTGGTAATTCATCACGAATGACTAAGTTCTTCACTAAGCTATCTTCAATTGTATTTCGGGTTTGAATCGTATAGAGCAGCGTATCTCCCACTTCTGCGTTCTCTGTATCTGTATTGCCTTCGGCTTTTTCAACTAGTTCCGCTACTTTCTCTGACTCTAGCTTCGGATCCTTCGGATCCACCGTAATTTCATGTTGTGGCTCCTCTGGTTCGACATTATCTCCATCGACCGTTGCCACGTTTTCAATCGTCGTTTCTGATTGACCTGCATCAATCACAGCTTGGAACGTAACGGTACGCCATTCCGTATCGCTCACATCACCAAATGTGGCCGTTATCGTGCCGTCTTCATAGTCTCCTGTTCCTTCGTGACTCACTTCTAGACTTCCGTCTACATAACTTAAGCCACTTGGAACGACGTCTTGGATCTCAACGTTTTCAATCAGACTCTCACGAACCGTATTACGTGCTCGAATCGTATAAACAACCGTATCCCCTACATGGAATTCCTCTTTCCCTTCCTCGAGGTTCTCCGCTGTCTTTTCTGATTCTAGCTGTGGTACTCGTGGATAAATCAGCACTTCTTCTCTCGGCTCATCCGGCTCATCAACATTGTCGCCGTTTACTGTGGCGATGTTTTCAATATCTTGACTTGCCTGACCTTCACCGACTATTACTTGGAACGTTACCGTATGCCAATCGGTATCTCTGACATCACCGAACTGT
>NZ_BAXR01000047.1 GCF_001310635.1 Bacillus sp. JCM 19034 | reverse complement strand
GGCTTCATACTCATCTGTATATGCTTTACGTGCTCCCATAAAATAGCCATGATACCCAAAGACTGAATTTCCTGTTAACGAATTAGATGATTGCCGTTGAAACGAATAGGGGCCCGTTTTCAAGTCAACGACTGCTTCTTTGCCAAATACAATTTTCAATCGTTTTTTAAATTCACCGTCTGCACCAAAACGCACGGAGTCCCAATAGCCGATTTGCTTCACCACAGGTTCACGTCTGAACATTAATGAGGACATGTTCGGAAATAAATATTCACCTGGCTTCCCACGACGATAGAACATTAACGTTTCCGTCGCACGTGCTTGCTCTGATGTATTAGCTATCACGGAAGGATGAGCTATCAAATGCTGTACCTGATGTTCAATTTTTTCAGGATGAGACCAATCATCTGCGTCATTAATCGTTACAAAATCTCCAGTCGCAACTTGCAAAGCACGATTTCTCGCTACATACGGCCCACTATTTGTGTCGTTTTTCAAAAGATGAATGCGTTGATCTTGCTGTTGAAACTCCTCTATAATTTGAACCGTTTGATCTTGACTGCCATCATCAACAACAAATATTTCCAAATTACTCCACGTTTGATTTAAAATGGAGCATAATGTTGTGCTGAGACTACCTTCAGCATTAAAAACAGGTATAATAACCGTTACTTTATGAGATTCTAGCTGTTGATTGGATCGAGAATGATTGATTAGTAAATCATCATACGTATATCCTATCGAATTCACATCTAATGTCATCATACCATGATTTTTAAACACTTGATTAATCCATTTTATCCGTTCTGAAAAATCTTCTTGAAGATTTGCTTTAGCTAAATATAAGTCATCGTGGTGAGTATGCTTAAGCTTCTCATCAATAATTTGTTCTGCCAGCTTACGCTCTTCTAATTGTAAGTAGCACTCAGCTTCAATTATGGCGATTCGCCTTAAGTTTGCTTCATCTTTTTCTCCCTGATAAGCTAATTTTAAATGTTGCAGTGCTTGCATCGCATTTTTCCGTGTGTATTGATTTGCGTGCCATAACGCCAACTCCCACGCTGCATACCTTACGATAAATGGATTATCGGAATTTTTAGTCAACTGCTCCAGATCCGTTAATGCTTTTTTGTGAAGCCTAATTCGTTTAAGCGATAACGTAGTTTTTTAATTTTAGGTTTTGCTTTTTTCATTTGATGCTTAGGATTAATAAGGTCATGAATTGATCTTTTTCTTAGTAGAACCTTAGACGCTAAGCGAAACCATTTATATGCACGTGTAGCTTGTTTATATAAAAAGCTCTCCTTTACAAGAGTGAGCTCTCGCTCCATCTTTAGTCGCTCTTGTTGATAATAATGACGTTCTTCCTCAAGCTCAATAATCGACTTTTCAAGCTCCTCTAAACGACCTTCAAGCTCTACTCGTTCCCCAGTTACATTATTTTGTTCGTTCCTCATGTTAAGCACCTCTTTAACCGCTCACTATGCTGACGATACCCAAATTGCTCATCTACATAAGTAAGGGCCAAGTCTACTTGCTTTTGATACAGCGACTTATCTTCCATTAACTGCTTAACCTTTGCTTGAACTTCTTCTGGCTTGGCATAGATAGCTGCTTCTTTAAATAACGGCTCATAGCTCGGTGGAATAATAACCGGAACCCCTACAGCCATTGCTTCGAAAATCACTCGACCAAATGCCTCTACCCAATCAGGGTGTGTGTAATAAATAAAGACATCAAGCTCCTTCAAAAAGTTCTTAGGTGCCATTGAACCAAATTCATAAATGGTCCAGTTTGACGGAATTTCACCTAATACTTCTTTCGGAGCCTTTGCTCCGCCTAACACATGCACCTCGTACGGTCCATGATCAGGGTAGACTTTTAATAGTTCTTCACGGTCAGATGGCCACTTGACATATTGATCTCGAGAATGACGGCCGATTCGAATCACACCAGCCTTTCGCTCATATTGCTG
>NZ_BAXR01000046.1 GCF_001310635.1 Bacillus sp. JCM 19034 | reverse complement strand
CAGTAGTAACTCAACAAAGTTTTTAATGCTTCCATCCTTTTTGCTCGCTCAATCGTCTTATGTAAAAACTCGTTAGCCGATAAATCCTCATAATCCCAATTCATGGCCTCTATTGCAATCGACGTTGTTTCTTTTGACTCAAATTGGGCACTAGGTAGCCCCACCAAAAAAGAAACCTTGAAAGGCCTGTGCCGATCAAGGTTTACAAGTCTATTCTTCACATACTTGAATAATTTCTTTTGGTACAGATTCAAAAATTAACACTTCTGGCTTTGAATAGGCTTCTCTATCAAATACTCATCAAGTGTCTTCATACTTTTCCAGTATAGTTTAATCCAATATTCAATAGTTTCTCCAGTATCAAAATTTAAAGCTTCCTCATCAAAGTCTTTAAAATCCTCATAGAATGCTTGATCATAGATCGATAGGGAAATATCCCCATCAAATACTAGAATTTTATCCGTAAATATAGGAAAGCAAAAAGATTTGGAAAAACGATTGGATATATCAACACCTATTGCTTCTTTAAAGTGAAGCCAATCAGGAGTATTGGAAGGTCTTAATAGTTCTGTTATCTCAAATTTCACTCTGCCACCATTACTATATCTATTATTTGACTTAGTAGAATATTTAATGCCACCACTCATGACTTCTTCCGACGAAACATAATGTTCGTGATTTTCAGTCAAATATGCATGATACAAAAAGTTACTCAAGTATCTCACCTACTTAATATTTATTTTCTTGGAACATAAGGAAAATGTGAGCTTCTGGTTGGATCGTCTAGGTTTTCAAATACCCTATGACTTCCAGTCGGTGTATCAGGTGTACTGATATTTCCGTCAAATTCTTTATAGTACTTAGTTATTCTGTTTGGATTCGGATTATTAGGATTTGGCCAGTTTGAATAAGCTTTATCAGGATTAGTCATTGTGTCTTGCCTTAACTTGGCTACATCCACATCTTCACCATATTGTGACCTATTGGGAGTAGATGGTCTACTTGAGTCATATATATGTTTTTCAGAATGTGGGTTGACAAAGTCTTTAGGATTGCTACCAACACCTGGGGTTGTAGGTACTGGAGCCCCCCTTACCCTTAGGAATTCGACTAAATGCATTTCTTCCTAGCTTTTTAAACCCATTTTTAATCGCACTGCCAGGACTCATGTAATCGACAAACCATATTGGTGTCCCTTCAAAATAACCGTCTAATTCTCTGGCTCCGCCAATCCGTTCCTCAGGGATATGGCCGACCTCTTCGAATTGATGCATTCCCTGTTCGTAAAACTCACGAATGATTCTTCCGTTCTGTGCCACATGATAAGTACCGTCATATTCCGCATACTCATCTATGACTTCCACAGAATCTATGGCATGATCAGCCATTTAGAATAATATCTATTTCGCTCATCTGGCGGCAAACAGGCAATATAATCGTAAACCTTTTCTAACTCTTTTTGAGCTTATCATGAGATGGGGTATGATTCAATGCGGAGCTTGAGAAGTTCGTTATGATGAGCTTCCCCTCGACAAACGCTGTTTCTATACCTTTGATGGATAAATCATTCGCAAAATCATACCGTGGGTCAGCTCTCTCTTGTGTCGTTTTCGCTTCACCGGTTTCTCCTGCGTCGACTGTTGTATTCATTGTTGACGCTGGAATTCCTGTAAAAGCAAGTGACACGATTCTTAAAAGACTAAGATCTATTCGATGGGTAATCGTTTCGTTCCACCATGTTTTTAGGGCATCGACAGACAAGCGACCTTCTAACGTTTCCTTTTGTTGTTTAGGTTCAAACGTCATCGTCGAACGCATGGCAGCCAACGGAACCTTCGTCGCAAATAAATACAGAAACTGAAACC
The DNA here is from genome assembly GCF_001310635.1 of Bacillus sp. JCM 19034. Taxonomy (GTDB): domain Bacteria; phylum Bacillota; class Bacilli; order Bacillales; family Bacillaceae_D; genus Halalkalibacter. Next base: position 177 of record NZ_BAXR01000046.1, on the reverse strand, counting down.
TTGGGTCTGTACGGTAATGAAGCAAACTGCGCTAGCGGGGAGTGTGCGAACCAACCTTGCCCCGTTCTAAGCTGCTCGTCAAACGACATTTTCTTCACATATTTCGCCAATCCTACTGTCGTCCGACCGATTTGTGTATGGGTGACACCGGATTGCTTAACGACACGTTGAATGAAT
>NZ_BAXR01000045.1 GCF_001310635.1 Bacillus sp. JCM 19034 | reverse complement strand
CTGGAATCCGATAAAACATCTGTGAACCTAGAGGAAGAGAAAGCAGAATTCCACGTAGGGGATACGATCGTCTATACGATCCAAGCTCGTAATACGGTACGAGAGAGTGTGATCGAAAACTTTGTGATTTCGGACGTATTGCCAGAAGGACTCACGTACGTAGAGGGAAGCCTTGAAGTAAGTGATGAAGACGCAACAGCAAATATTGAAGCTGGAACGATTACCGCAAACTTCGGTGAGGTAACCGACACAGAGTGGCGTACGGTCACGTTCCAAGCAACGATCGATGCCGGACAATCAGGAGAGAAAATTGAAAATACGGCAGCGGTCGATGGAGATAATATTGATGATCCAGATAGACCAAAAAATGAAATCATTGTAGATCCGAAGGACCCGAAACTAGAATCAGAAAAAACATCAGAGATCTATGAAAAAGCAGAAGGCAACAACGATGAAGACCATCCAGAAGTAGGCGATATTCTAACGTATACGATTCAAACACGAAATACGATAGAGGATAGTTTGGTGACTAATCTAACGATCCGTGATGAAATCCCAGCAGGATTAGAATATGTCGAAGGTACACTTACGGTCGATGGAGAAGCCGTTACAGATGAAGAAGGCGACGATGCTGGACATTATGCCGATGGTGAAATCGTCGCACAGTTTGGAGATGTCAGCGATACGAACTGGCATACAGTTACATTCCTGGTGTCAGTTGGAGAAGGTCAGGCAAGTCAAGATATTGAAAATATCGCCACAGTCGATGGAGACAATGTCGATGAGCCAGCCAGACCAAGTGAAGAAGTGTTAGTTTATCCACGAGAAGCAAACCTAGAGTCAGAGAAAGTTGCTGAGAGCCTTGAAGAGGGCAACGAATTGTACCATGGAGGAGACACGATCGTCTATACGATCTCGGCACGAAATATGGTCCGTGAGAGTATTGTCGAAAATTTCACGATTACTGATAAGCTACCAGAAGGATTAAGTTTTGTTGAAGGGAGTTTAGAAGTAAGTGATGGTGGAACAGCAGAGTACGAAGATGGCATCATTACCGCTAACTTTGGAAATGTAAGTGATACGGAATGGCGTACGGTGACGTTCCAAGCTGTAATTGAGGCAGGTCAAGCTGAAACGACGATTGAGAACGTGGCGACGGTCGATGGTGATAATGTAGATGAACCAGATAAACCAAAACATGAAATAACGGTCGATCCGAAGGCACCGAAGCTAGAATCAGAGAAAGAAGCGGAACTAGTGGAAAAAGCCGAAGGGAATACAGATGTAGAGAATGCAGAAGTAGGCGACACATTACTGTATACGATCCAAGCTCGTAACACAATAGAAGATAGCTTAGTGAAAAACTTGATCATCCGTGATGAACTACCAGAAGGCCTTGAGTATGTGCCAGGCACATTAACGATTGATGGAGAAGCCGTCACAGATGAAGAAGATGACGATGCTGGACATTATGTCAATGGCGAAATCGTTGGACAGTTCGGTAATGTCAGAGATGCCGACTGGCATACGGTCACATTCCAAGTGACCGTTGGTGAAGGTCAAGCAAGCCAAGATATTGAAAACATCGCAACAATCGAAGCAGACAATATTAGTGATCCTGATCAACCAAGCGAAGTGGTTCTCATCTATCCACGTGAACCACAAATAGAATCGGAAAAGACAGCTGCGAACCTAGAGGAAGGGAAAGAGGACTTCCATGCAGGTGATACGGTTGTTTACACGATTCGAGCACGCAATACGGTTCGTGAAAGTATCGTCGAAAATCTCGTCCTTTCGGATGTCCTTCCAGACGGACTAAGCTATGTCGAAGGAAGTCTAGAAGTAAGCAACGGAGGAACAGGAGACTACGAGGATGGCGTCATTACCGCAAGCTTTGGAGATGTGTCAGATACCGACTGGCATACGGTGACGTTCCAAGCGACGATTGAAATGGATCAATCAGGAAACACGATTGAGAACGTGGCAACCGTTGAGGCTGGTAATGTGGAGACACCAGGAACTCCAACTGAGTCGATCACGGTGGAAAAAGAACAGTCACCTCCACCAAAGGAACCGGAGGAGAAGCAACCAGAACCAAAACCGGAACCAAAACCGGAACCAAAACCAGAACCAAAGCCTGAAGAAAAACTACAACCAGTTAAGCCGGAAGTAAAAGGTGATGAATCAACGCAACCAGAAGAGACATTACCAAATACAGCAACGAACAACTTCAATTACTTCCTAGCCGGTTTGATATTCTTGTTAGTGGGCACTGGCATATGGTATTGGAGAAGGAAAAAGGTAAGTATAGACTAAGATGAGGAAGACCTTTCCCTAAATCTAGGGGAAGGTCTTTTTGTCCGTTTCTAAAAATGAGTAATAGACTTCATTTTGTCCTGTCACTCCTATTAGTAATATAGGTATTTTTAAGAAGGTTATTAAAATTAGTTAATTAGAACTATAAAGTTTATTCCGGGTC
>NZ_BAXR01000044.1 GCF_001310635.1 Bacillus sp. JCM 19034 | reverse complement strand
GGTTAAGTTAGAAAGGGCGCACGGTGAATGCCTTGGCACTAGGAGCCGAAGAAGGACGCGACGAACGGCGAAACGCCTCGTGGAGCTGTAAGTAAGCTTTGAAGCGGGGATATCCGAATGGGGGAACCCACCATCCGTAATGGGATGGTACCCGTATCTGAATATATAGGATACGAGGAGGCAGACCTGGGGAACTGAAACATCTAAGTACCCAGAGGAAGAGAAAGCAAATGCGATTTCCTGAGTAGCGGCGAGCGAAACGGAATTAGCCCAAACCAAGAGGCTTGCCTCTTGGGGTTGTAGGACACTCTATACGGAGTTACAAAGAAATGAAGTAGGTGAAGCGATCTGGAAAGATCTGCGAGACAAGGTAACAGCCCTGTAGCCGAAACTTCGTTTCCTCCAGAGTGGATCCTGAGTACGGCGGGACACGTGAAACCCCGTCGGAATCCGGGAGGACCATCTCCCAAGGCTAAATACTCCCTAGTGACCGATAGTGAACCAGTACCGTGAGGGAAAGGTGAAAAGCACCCCGGGAGGGGAGTGAAAGAGATCCTGAAACCGTGTGCCTACAACTAGTCAGAGCCCATTTATGGGTGATGGCGTGCCTTTTGTAGAATGAACCGGCGAGTTACGATCCCGTGCAAGGTTAAGCCGATAAGGCGGAGCCGCAGCGAAAGCGAGTCTGAATAGGGCGAATAAGTACGTGGTCGTAGACCCGAAACCGTGTGATCTACCCATGTCCAGGGTGAAGTTCAGGTAACACTGAATGGAGGCCCGAACCCACGCATGTTGAAAAATGCGGGGATGAGGTGTGGGTAGGGGTGAAATGCCAATCGAACTCGGAAATAGCTGGTTCTCCCCGAAATAGCTTTAGGGCTAGCCTCGAGGGAAGAGTCTTGGAGGTAGAGCACTGATTGGACTAGGGTCCCCACAGGATTACCGAATTCAGTCAAACTCCGAATGCCAAAGACTTATCCTCGGGAGTCAGACTGCGAGTGCTAAGATCCGTAGTCAAGAGGGAAACAGCCCAGACCATCAGCTAAGGTCCCAAAGTATACGTTAAGTGGAAAAGGATGTGGAGTTGCCCAGACAACCAGGATGTTGGCTTAGAAGCAGCCACCATTTAAAGAGTGCGTAATAGCTCACTGGTCGAGTGACTCTGCGCCGAAAATGTACCGGGGCTAAACGTATCACCGAAGCTATGGATTGACACCGTTGGTGTCAGTGGTAGGGGAGCGTTCTAAGTGCAGCGAAGTCAGACCGAGAGGACTGGTGGAGCGCTTAGAAGTGAGAATGCCGGTATGAGTAGCGATAAGAGGGGTGAGAATCCCCTCCGTCGAAAGCCCAAGGTTTCCTGAGGAAGGCTCGTCCGCTCAGGGTCAGTCGGGACCTAAGCCGAGGCCGAAAGGCGTAGGCGATGGACAACAGGTTGATATTCCTGTACCACCTCCTCACCGTTTGAGCAATGGGGGGACGCAGAAAGGTAGGGTAAGCGCGGCATTGGATGTCCGCGTCCAAGCAGGTAGGCTGAGAAGTAGGCAAATCCGCTTCTCGTGAAAGCTGAGCTGTGATGGCGAGGGAAATAATAGTACCGAAGTTCCTGATCCTACACTGCCAAGAAAAGCCTCTAGCGAGGTGTGAGGTGCCCGTACCGCAAACCGACACAGGTAGGCGAGAAGAGAATTCTAAGACGCTCGGGAGAACTCTCGTTAAGGAACTCGGCAAAATGACCCCGTAACTTCGGGAGAAGGGGTGCTCTGATAGGGTGAATAGCCCGAGAGAGCCGCAGTGAAAAGATCCAAGCGACTGTTTAGCAAAAACACAGGTCTCTGCGAAGCCGCAAGGCGAAGTATAGGGGCTGACACCTGCCCGGTGCTGGAAGGTTAAGAGGAGGGGTTATCCTTTGGGAGAAGCTCTGAATTGAAGCCCCAGTAAACGGCGGCCGTAACTATAACGGTCCTAAGGTAGCGAAATTCCTTGTCGGGTAAGTTCCGACCCGCACGAATGGTGTAACGATTTGGATACTGTCTCAACGAGAGACCCGGTGAAATTATAGTACCTGTGAAGATGCAGGTTACCCGCGACAGGACGGAAAGACCCCATGGAGCTTTACTGTAGCTTGATATTGGATGTTGGTACCGTTTGTACAGGATAGGTAGGAGCCTTGGAAGCGTGAGCGCTAGCTTACGTGGAGGCGTCGGTGGGATACTACCCTGACGGTGCTGACATTCTAACCTCGAACCGTGATCCGGTTCAGGGACAGTGTCAGGTGGGCAGTTTGACTGGGGCGGTCGCCTCCTAAACAGTAACGGAGGCGCCCAAAGGTTCCCTCAGAATGGTTGGAAATCATTCGTAGAGTGCAAAGGCATAAGGGAGCTTGACTGCGAGACCTACAAGTCGAGCAGGGACGAAAGTCGGGCTTAGTGATCCGGTGGTTCCGCATGGAAGGGCCATCGCTCAACGGATAAAAGCTACCCTGGGGATAACAGGCTTATCTCCCCCAAGAGTCCACATCGACGGAGGTTTGGCACCTCGATGTCGGCTCATCGCATCCTGGGGCTGAAGTAGGTCCCAAGGGTTGGGCTGTTCGCCCATTAAAGCGGTACGCGAGCTGGGTTCAGAACGTCGTGAGACAGTTCGGTCCCTATCCGTCGCGGGCGTAGGAAATTTGAGAGGAGCTGTCCTTAGTACGAGAGGACCGGGATGGACACACCGCTGGTGTACCAGTTGTTCCGCCAGGAGCATCGCTGGGTAGCTACGTGTGGACGGGATAAGTGCTGAAAGCATCTAAGCATGAAGCCCCCCTCAAGATGAGATTTCCCATGGAGTTAATCCAGTAAGACCCCTTAGAGATGATGAGGTTGATAGGTCTGGTGTGGAAGCGTGGTGACACGTGGAGCTGACAGATACTAATCGGTCGAGGACTTATCCAAGATATTCTGACGTGTTTT
>NZ_BAXR01000043.1 GCF_001310635.1 Bacillus sp. JCM 19034 | reverse complement strand
CCGATACATATCAAGTAGTGGTAGATGAACAAAACGTTTCCCTTGAATGGACGAAAGAGCAGCTTGAGGAGCTTGCGGGTAATGGTGTTAAATTGCAGATCACAACGCAAGTGACAGAGGGTGCTACTGTTGGAGAGGAAATTGATAATATTGCTCAAGTTTTGATTAATGGCGATACTTTTTTAGAAACGAATGTTGCTGGAGTTATACCAGTTAATTCGGGTGAGGAACAAGCCGATACGGAAGAATTTGAGGAACCTGTAACGAGTGAAGGTGAGGAAATTGAGTCTGGTGATACCATGGAGAATCAGGTATTAGTGACATCTTCTGCATCCGATATATCTACTACAGCGGTACCAATTACATCAATTGACGAGCATCCAAAGGTTACGATGCTAGGTTCAGTAGGTGAAGGAAGATACATTGATGCCGAGTACTCATTTACACCGAGGGTTACAGATGAAACAGAGGTCTCTGTTTCTCCAGGCCCGAATACGAGAGTGTTAACAGCTGAGGAAGCTTGTAATATAGCACCTACGTGTGAAGAAGGAGAGTTAGTTTCGAGGGATTTTGGCCAAAGTTATTTTGAGGACACCTCCGGCGGACTTTCACCCTCAGCAACCATTACCTTTACGAATGTTGGTATATATGATGGCCAAAAAATAGATATGGAAGTTGAAATTACCTCAGAGTATACAGACTTATTAAGTTCGGGATTTAGCAGTAATTCTGCCACCAAAACAACGGAAGTTGAAGGAGCTGCTTCTTTTACTCGTGAAATAACATTTTACTCCCAAGAAACGGGACAGCCGATTGAAGTAAAAGGATATATGTCATACAGAGCTATAAACAGGGCTAAAACCATATTGTTCGATTTGCCAATTAAGGAAATATTCGCCATTAATGGTTCTACCATTCGTTACGATAATGAAATACCTAATGGAGAACCTTTAATGGTTATGGGTACTGGACCTGGTGGGGCAGGCGGACCTGATACAATGATGACTCTCGTCTTTGAACCAACATCTACAATTACGTTTACACAGACAGCTACTGTATCAACACCAACCTATCAAAATCATGGAACAGGCACCCAACAATTTAGTCTCACTGGAATTGAACCTCCTGCGCCTGTGAAATATGGTTTTACAATAGAAGATAAAGAAGTAGGCGATAATACCTATCCTGATCCTAGAGAAGTCATTTATGAAATTGTTCAGTTAGTCCCTTATGCAGATGAAGTGAATTTTTATGAGACATTTGAGATAACAGACACTTTCGAAGATGTACTAATAGTTGAAGAGAACGATATTGAAGTAAAGAACGACGATGGAGACGATGTCACAAGCTTATTTGATATATCTGTTGTCGATAACCAATTATCCATTAGAGCATTAGATGATACACTTTCAAATGTTAGTTTTATAATCAACAATATATTATCACCATTAATGGTGCATTAAATACCTCAAGTAACTATGTTAGTTATATTGATGAAGATGATTATGTATCTGTTCCGAATACAGCAGTAACAACTGTTGATAACGAACCAAAAAGTAGCAATGAGGCTAATGCGAGGTTTAAGTATGAAGATTTTCAGCCCGAGCCCCTTGATCCTTGTGCAGCACCAGTTGCATTGATTAATGGAAGTTTTGAGGAGCCAGATATAAAAACTCATCCAAACGCAGTACCAGATAAGACATGGGGTATGTTCCCACAAGATGAAGTTCCAGGTTGGTATACCACTGCTTCTGACGGATGATTGAATTATGGAACGCTCAAGTAGACCATATTGAATATACAGCACACGGTGAACAAGTTGCTGAGTTGAATGCCAATGAAGTTGGAACTTTATATCAAGATGTTCAAACAAACCCTGGTCAAACCATTTACTGGCGATTAGCTCATGCCGGAAAATTTGGTCCTGATACAATGAACTTAAAAATAGGATCTCCAGATGTATCAGTGGATAATCTCCCAATTGTTCGAGAAATCACCGATGACCGATATGAATGGGGTTATTATCAGGGAGAATACACGGTTCCAGCTGGACAAACAGTTACGCGGTTTGCCTTTGAATCAGTAAGTGCTGCTGGTAATAATCAAAGTCATGGTAATATTTTAGATGCTATTTTCCTAGGAACAGAACCATGTGTCGTGACAAATAAAGTGGTTTCTCCAGAGGGAGAGGTTTTTGCCGGACAAGAATTAACGTATGAAGTAAATGTTAAAAACGAAGGCGGAGACATTGCGGCAAACACAATATTTGAGGATGCTATTCCTGAAGGTACGGAATATGTTCCAGGTTCTTTAAAAATTATTGATGGTCCTGGGACAGGTGACTTATCGGACGAAGCAGATGACGATGCCGGTGAATTTGATGGGGAAAAAGTCATCATTGATTTAGGCGATTTGCCAAACACGAATGATTTGCCTGATGGCATCACGGTTCAGTTTAAAGTCAAGGCACTAGATACAGATTCAGAAAGAGAAGTAACGAACAAGGCACAAATAGTCTATGACAATTTATTAGGGGAAACGACAGAAGTAATAGAAACGAACGAAGTAACGAACACCGTCTTGCCAAGAGTGGAAATCGATGCATGTGCAAGACCAGTTGCATTGATTAATGGTAGTTTTGAGGAGCCTCCCGCAAGAATGCCAGGAGATACAGGTTCACCTGGAGCCGAACAGTATTGGATGTATTTTTATGAAGATGAAGTTCCTGGTTGGCAAACAAATGCTTCGGATAAATTTATTCAGATAATGAAAAATGAATATATTTACCAGTATGAGATTAACCCTCCACATGGGAATCAATATGCTGAGTTAAATGCTCATCAAGTATCAGCATTATATCAGGATGTTGAAACTATACCAGGGCAAACGATTTATTGGAGATTGGCTCATAGAGGGCTTTTAGGTGTAGATACAATGACTATACAAATTGGTTCAGCGGATGTGGTGGCAGAGGACCTGCCAGTGATCCAGGAAATCAGTACTGGAACCTCTGAGTGGGTATATTATTCAGGAACCTATACCGTACCAGCAGGTCAAACAACAACAAGGTTTGCTTTTAATTCGGTAGATGCAGCTGGTGGATCGCAAATGTTTGGAAATTTATTAGACGACATCTTCCTAGGAACAGAACCATGTGTAGTCGCTCAAAAACAGTCTCACCAGATGGCGAGGTATACGCTGGTGATGAATTAACGTACGAAGTGACAATAATCAATAGTGGTGGAGATGTTGCCGCAAATGTCATATTTGAGGATGAAATTCCAGAAGGAACGGAATATGTCCCTGGATCATTAAAAATCATTGAAGGTCCAGGTTCGGGAGACTTAACGGATGAAGATGATCTCGATGCTGGACATTTTGACGGCGACAAGGTGATTGTTCAATTAGGTGATCTTCCGAACAGTAACAATTTACCTAATGGTGTCACTATTCAATTCAAAGTAAAAGCGTTAGTGGATGATGCCATTGATGAAATCATCAACCAAGCACAAATTGAGTATGAAAATCTACTAATTAATGAAAAAGTAGAAACAGAAACAAATATGACAACTACGCCGTTAGTGTATCACGATCCAATATTAGAGTCGGAGAAAAAAGCGGAGCTAGTTGGAAAAGCCGAAGGGAATACAGATGAAG
>NZ_BAXR01000042.1 GCF_001310635.1 Bacillus sp. JCM 19034 | reverse complement strand
TACGACTTCTACTTTTCCAGTTGGCGGAGCAACTGGTCGATACACATACACTACTCTTTGGTCTTCTTCTGTGATCTCTCCGGTTGCATTTTGCGGTACTTCTACTAATTCATACCCAGCAATGTCTTCTGGAGCTGTCTCGTACTCTTCTCCTACAACATCTACAATTTCTTCGCCTGGTACTAGCTCGTTCCCGTCCTCATCTACGTGAACGACTTCCACTTTTCCGGTTGGAATTAATGTATTAATAATGTTAAAAGAGTCATCAGCGTAAGTTGTTTCATATCCATCTACTTCTAACTCACGGACAAAATAATCAAAATACTCTCCATTACTATCATAGTAAAGGTAGTCTTCAAATACGAAATTCCATGAATCATCTTCATCAGGAGTTATTGTTTCTCTAGCTAGGAATACATCTTCTCCATCTTTAGACATCCAAAGTTGAACTTCTATTGTTTCAGGTCTCAGCTCTAACTGATCTGAATCCATCCATACTTTTTCACCAGAAATGTTTATATTTTTCCCTGACACTTTAGGTATAGGAAATTCTCTAAAAGTTTGGTCGCTACTTCCTAAAGGCTGTAAAGTCGTTGTTCCGTTTGTTTCATAAAACGTATCTGGCTCAAAATCTTCGTGTTCAGTATTTAATTGAACTTTATATCGAATATGAATCGACTCATTTTCTCCTAAAAACAAGCCTTCTAACTGAATTGTGTCATTATTCAATGATACTTCTACATTATCTAAGAGGCTATTTTCACTAGCTGATAAATAATAATCTCCATCTGTAAGATCTGAATTAGTAGCTTGTGTGAACTCTTCATCATTTACTTTTAATCGAACCATCTCACCCATAGGATCTATTACAATTCCCTCAGAAATAGATGGAGCAATCGGGCTCGTTATTTGTGCTAAGACTTGTCGTAGGGCTTCACCCATTTGCCCAACCTCTTCAACATTTCGTGCCTGACCAGGTAAAGCTAAATTTTCTAAAACCTCAAGTGCTTGCTCTCTTGTTGCACCAGAACCTTCATTTGAGAGCTCAATCCCAATAGCAAACATATTATAGCCTAAACCTTGTAATCGTTGAGCTTCACGAATCGTGTCTTGACCATGATTTCGAGTATTACCCCCATAATTATAAGTAAAGCTTGTCCCATTCCCTACAATAGTACCATCAGGATTATAACTAACCGTTGGTACACCGTCAGTAATTGTTATAATCATTTGGTTATCAGCTATACTACTTTCTAAAATGGATTCTGCTTCTAGAATAGCCTGTTCTGTAAACGTTCCTCCATTATTACCTTCTCCTCTAACAGAAGGAATATTATTAGGCAGCTTATCAATAAGCTCTTGTGCATTTGTCGTTAAATCTTTAGATGACACATCCTGTGTTGGAATTCTATACACTGGATTGAACCGACCATCTAGTACAACTGTCCCATACGTGACAAGAGCCATTTGTAAACTACCATTTGCATTGTTTTGTGGATCTAATGCCTCACTAATAAAATCAACTGTTGCATCATGTGCAATTCCAACACGATTATTTGTAGCCATACTGTTTGAATTATCATAAACAATGACAATATCAGTTGTTCCTTCAACTGGGATATCCTTCCCTGTTACAGTTAAATCAATAAAATATTCACCAGGATGACCAGTGTATGTAGCGTTTTTTGACAACGTTGCTTCTGTGTAATCGATAAACTCTTCTTCATTTAATACGGCTCCCGTACCGTCCGCATGCGTGATTTCTTCAGCAGCAAATACTGCACTTGGGGCTAAACTACTGAAAAAAAGCGAAAAAACTAATGTAAAGACTAAACCAATCTTTACATGGTGATGAAACTTTTTCATGAATTTCCTTCCCATAATTCTCCTCCTAAAATAATTTTCTTTTAAATGATAAAAATGATAACGATCCCTAAAATAACGTAGTGAATACTAGATTCATGTCGCGACTATCATACTAGGATCTTCCCCTTATTTAGCTCTTGAAATCTGCTATTCCTTTCATCACCTCCTACAAATCAATTCCAAAGTTATAATACTTTAATCCCTCTTAAAACTTACTTAAATGATCACTTTAAAGTTAACCCACAAAAAAAAGAACTAACCCATTTTCAAGGTTAGTTCTCCATTTTTTCATCCTCGTTTATTCACATACACTCTTCTACCTATTAATATGGTCATACCGACAAGGATGGTGATCATCCCAATTAACAACATCGTCCAAATCAGTGGATTAGCTGTTGTCGGAAGATGCTGCTGCTCGTTTGTTGGTGTTTGCGTCTTTTCTCCTTCTATCTTATCTACTTTTTCCGGATTCTCTACGGTTTTTGATTTCTTCTCGGGTTGTAGTTTATCTTCTGTTTCTTGGTCATCCTTTGAACCCGATTCGCTATCTTTATCTTTATCTTTATCTTTATCTTTATCCTTATCTTTATCAGGATTTTCTGTACGGATCGGATCGTTTTCGATGACAAGCTGTAGAATCTCTTCTTGGGAGTAGACAATGTCAAATTTGATTTCATCTTCTTTTAGCTCATAACCAGTCGGAGCTTCTATTTCGGTTAATGAATATGAGCCAGGAAGCAAGTTTTCAATCAAGATACGTCCTTCTTGATCAGTAACGTAAGGAACGTAAGGGGTCTGACCCCCCAATGTGAAGACCGCACCTTCTAACGGCTCTCCTGTTTCACTGTCAACCTTGATAATCTCAACTGCTCCAAGCTTTAAGTCATTTGTGACTTCAATCACTAGCGTTTCTGCTTGGGAAGCGGTGATCTCAAAATCAACTGGGGTTGCATCTAACTGATAGTGCTCTGGTGCTTCTATTTCTACAAATGAATACTTTCCAGGTCGTAAGTTTGCAACATGTATCTGCCCCGTTTCATCTGTCTCAATGGCATCTTCAATGACATGACCTGCTTCATCTACCAATTGGAATGTTGCTCCAGCTAATGGCTCTCCTGTTTGCGAATCGAGTTTTACAAGTTCAACAGAACCCGGAGTTAAACGGTTTTCCACCGTTAGCTCAACGATGTTTTCTTGAGAGAAGTCAATTGTAAAATGAATTGGCGTTTCATCTAATTCGTAATTCGTTGGTGCTTTCACTTCAACAAACTGATACTCACCTGGATATAGATCACGCACGACAATGATTCCATCCTCATCAGTCACTAACCCTTCTCGCACGACCTCGCCGTCTATCGTTTGAAGCTCAAACTCTGCTCCTTCTAATGCTGTGCCATCAACATCATCCACTTTTAGTAATTGGACATCACCTAAAATCAGTTGATTCGATACGTTCACAAACAAACACTCTGTCTGACCTAGCTCGATCGCAAATGGAATCGGCTCCGTAGCTAATTGATAGTGTTCTGGCGCTTCTGTTTCCACGAATTGATACTTCCCTGGACGTAAATCTTCAACGACGATACGACCATCTTCATCTGTTACAAGCTCTTCTACAACCATATTCCCATCTTCACTTTCGAGACGGAAAACCGCACCTTCTAACTTCTCGCCTGTTGCATCATCGATCTTCACAAGTTCAACAGAACCTGAGATTAATTGATTCTCAGCTGTAACCTCAACGACATTCTCTTGAGAGAAATCAATTGTAAACACAATTGGTGTATCATCTATCTCGTAATCCGTTGGTGCTTTCACTTCAACAAACTGATATTCACCTGGATATAAATCACGTACGACAATGATTCCAGCCTCATCTGTCACTAACCCTTCACGCACGACCTCGCCATCTATCGTTCGAAGCTCAAACTCTGCTCCTTCTAATGCTGTACCATCAACATCATCGATTTTTAATAATCGTACATCACCTAAAATTAGTTGATTCCAAGCATTGACGACTAATCGCTCTGTCTGACTTGGCTCGATCGTAAATGGAATTGGCTCCGTAGCTAATTGATAGTGTTCTGGTGCTTCTGTTTCCACGAATTGATACTGACTTGGACGTAAATCTTCAACGACGATACGTCCATCTTCATCTGTTACAAGCTCTTCTACAACCACATTTCCGCCTTTATCTTCCAAACGGAATTTGGCACCTTCAATGACGTCACCTGACAGATCATCGACTTTTACAAGTTCAACAGAACCCGGAGTTAAACGGTTCTCCG
>NZ_BAXR01000041.1 GCF_001310635.1 Bacillus sp. JCM 19034 | reverse complement strand
ACGATACATATCAAGTAGTGGTAGATGAACAAAACGTTTCCCTTGAATGGACGAAAGAGCAAATTGACGAGCTTGCAGGTAAGGAAGTTAAGCTGCGTATAACAGCTCAAGTAAAAGAGGAAGCGGTTTCTGGAGAGGGAATTGAAAACGTTGCAGAAGTTTACGTTGATGGCAATGCTTTGGAGACGAATCTTGCTGTTGTTATACCAATAGAAATGACTCCGGAAGAAGATTTGTCTCAAGAAGATCCAGAAAGTACCGATGAATTAGTACAAGGGGATCTAGAGACTACTGATACTGACGAAGAAGCTCAGACGGTGGAAGATGAAGAAATTGTAGAAGAGGAGATAAACTCCAATACACAATCTCAAATGGTAATAACATCATCAGAAGATGTGTATTCAAGCCAATTCCCATCATATCCCTTTAATGGGCCTGGTGCAATTACCGTTTTCGATAAAATTGGATTTTATCATCTTCAAGCTATAGGTGGTAGTAACGTTAATGGATATGACGTTTCACCAGACCCAGCTATAAAAGGTCGATATATTGATGTAGATGGAGATTCATCGACTTTTAGTAGTACATCTATGGAGTATATACCAAATGGAGAAGTTGAAGCAGCGTTTCTTTATATATTACCTAATAATATACAAACAACAACAGACGGAGAGTTAGGTACATTTATTGAAGGACCAAGCGGTGGTAGAATTCTTTTTGATTCAACTCCTCATGTAGTATATGATATTACAGATTTTGTTAAACAAGAAGGTGCTGGTCATTACTGGGGGAAAAACATAATATTGCGAAACCCATTATCTGTTCCTTGGGGTTCTGATGTTATAGCCAATTGGGATATCGTTTTTGTTGAAAAAAATGACGATTTACCACCAATGATGACAAAATTGAATTATTATTTTGGTTCTAGAACGGATAACCCTTCAACTTTATCAGATGAGCCCTTTTTGACAAAGCAAACTGGTAGTTTGATGGGAAGTATGGTAGCTAGTGTCTATGGTGGCAATGAAAATATAGGAAATGTCCAATATCAAATTATCTCATATAAAGATGGCCAAGTTGTGAATAGTTCTTTTATGAGTGATAGTACGAGAGATGAAAATAACTTTTGGAATGGAAGCATCACAAAAAATGGTCAAAATATAAGTACGAGAAATCCGGATCGGACACCTGCCAACGCTGATATTTTTAATTACAATTTTACCGATTCGATTTATTTTCCAGCAGGGATTGATCGATTAGATCAAATTTTTACGGCGGAACCTGTTGATGATAGGGGTAGTGTAGATGGGTATTCCCCTCACTTTTGGGGTGTTGCTTTAGAGATAATCCCTCCTGAATTAGAAATCAATAAGGAAGTCAGTAACAAACTTGGTGATAATTCACATTACGAAGTCGGTGATACGGTTGTATATACGATTGTTGCTAAAAATACAGTAGATGGAACAATAGCTAAGAATGTAACGATTGAAGATGAAATACCAAGTGGATTAGAATTTATAGAAGGTACTTTACAGGCTAGTCATAATGTAACCCCTGATTATAATAACGGGAAAATTACCGCAGACTTTGGTAATGTATCGGATACTGATGAGCGCACTGTTACGTTTGAAGCGAAGATTCTTGATGATCAGGCAGGGAATACGATTAAGAATATCGCTGTTGTAAATAGTGATGGAATGGATACGGTAGAATCTGAAGCCGAATTTAGCATTAGTGATCGGGATTTTGATCCATGCACTGCACCAGTTGCAATGATTAATGGTAGTTTTGAGGAACCGCCTGCAAGGAATGCTGGAGATACAGGATCCCCAGGATCGGAGCAATACTGGATGTACTTTTACGAGGATGAGGTTCCAGGATGGTATACTACTGCATCAGATAAACGAATACAAATCATGCAAGATTCCAATGAATTTTTAGGTGGATTCGAAGGATTGATTCCTGTTGTTGCAGCAGATGGAACTCAATATGCAGAATTAAATGCTCATGAACCATCTATGTTATACCAGGATGTCGAAACATCACCAGGTCAAACCATTTATTGGCGTCTAGCTCATCGAGGGGAATTTGGAGAAGATGTTATGCAGCTTCGCATTGGATCTGCTGAAAACGAACCGGAAACCCTTCCTGTTATTGAACAAATGGCTAGTCCAAACAACATGTGGACGTATTATACTGGAACGTATATTGTTCCAGAAGGCCAAACTATGACACGATTTGGTTTTGATGCTGTATCGTCTGCAAATGGCGATCCTGCCTGGGGTAACCTGATAGACGACATCTTCCTCGGAACAGAACCATGTGTGGCGGTCGAAAAAATGGTTTCTCCAGAAGGAGAGGTATTCGCTGGACAAGAATTAACGTATGAAGTAAATGTTAAGAACGAAGGCGGAGACATTGCGGCAAACACAATATTTGAGGATGTTATTCCTGAAGGTACGGAATATGTTCCAGGTTCTTTAAAAATTATTGATGGTCCTAACACAAGTGATTTAACTGATGACGCAGATGACGATGCCGGTGAATTTGATGGGGAAAAAGTCATCATTGATTTAGGCGATTTGCCAAACACGAATGATTTGCCTGATGGCATAACGGTTCAGTTTAAAGTAAAAGCACTGGACACGGATACGGAAAGAGAAGTTACGAATAAGGCATTAATTCATTATGACAATCTATTAGCAAGCGAAAGCGAAACAATCGAGACAAATGAAACTACGAATACCATCAAACCTTTGGAAGAAATTGATGCGTGTGCAAGACCAGTCGCATTGATTAATGGTAGTTTCGAAGAACCGGTATATTCTCTTGATGATCCTAGGCTAGTTGGTAGAAGCGGTTGGTTTGATGTACAACAGGAATATGTACCAGGATGGCAGACGACAGATTCATCTGGTTTGTTTGAAATTTTTAATCAGTCATTAATGGACCAAATCGAACCTGGCTCGATCCAGGATCAACAAGGTTTAAAAAATGAAGTCATTCACGGTGAACAGTTCGCAGAATTAAATAGTCGTGAGCCTGCTCAGCTATTCCAAGATTTAGAAACGACTCCAGGGCAAATCATTTATTGGCGTTTAGCTCATAAAGGTAGACTTGGTGATGATACGATGGCTGTTAAAATCGGCTCAGCGGACGTTGCTCCTAGTTTATTACCGACTATTGAGGAATTTACTTCGGGTAAAGATGAGTGGGAATACTATTCAGGAACATATATAGTACCCGCAGGTCAAACGGTAACACGATTTGGATTTGAAGCGATTTCTGCAGCTGGTGGAAATCCTGCAGCAGGAAACTTCTTAGACGACATCTTCCTCGGAACTGAACCGTGTGTGGTCGCTCAAAAAACAGTCTCACCGGATGGCGAAGTATACGCTGGTGACGAGTTAACTTATGAAGTGACAATTGTAAATAATGGTGGAGATATTGCCGCAGATGTCGTCTTTCAAGATGAAATTCCTGCAGGTACAGAATATGTGCCAGGATCGTTAAAAATTATCGATGGTCCAGGTTCAGGGGACTTAACGGATGAAGAAGAAGATGATGCCGGACATTTTGACGGTGAAAAGGTGATCGTTCATTTAGGAGACCTTCCGAATAGTAATGATTTACCTAATGGTGTCACTGTTCAATTTAAAGTAAAAGCGTTAGTGGATGATGCCATTGATGAAATCATCAACCAAGCACAAATTGAGTATGAAAATCTACTAACGAATGAAAAAGTAGAAACAGAAACAAATGAGACAACGACACCGTTAGCGTATCACGACCCAGTATTAGAGTCTGAAAAAGCAGCGGAACTAGTTGAAAAAGCGGATGGTAATACAGATGGAGATCACCCAGAAGTGGGAGATACACTGCTGTATACGATTCAAACACGTAATACAATCGAAGATAGCTTAGTGAAAAACCTGATCATCCGTGATGAACTACCAGAAGGCCTTGAGTATGTGCCAGGCACATTAGAGGTAGATGGCGAAGGTGTCACAGATGAAGAGGATGACGATGCTGGACATTATGTCGATGGCGAAATCGTTGGACAGTTCGGTGATGTCAGAGATACCGATTGGCATACGGTGACGTTCCAAGTAATAGTCGGTGAAGGTCAGGCGAGTCAAGATATTGAGAACATCGCAACGGTTGATGGCGACAATATTGATGACCCAGATAAGCCAAGTGAGGAAATCTTAGTCTATCCTCGTGAACCGAAA
>NZ_BAXR01000040.1 GCF_001310635.1 Bacillus sp. JCM 19034 | reverse complement strand
CGTAACATTATCAGATTTGGTGCTGAACAAGCGATTTATTCGATAAAATCATTCTAATTAAGGTAAGCCTTATTTAACTAGGAGCAGAATAGTGGCGATTGCACTTAAATGAAATAAATAGATTTCCATAAATTTGAAGTCTGTTTGATATACGTAATTTTTTTAAAAAAGTCTTTTTATCAAGGTCCTGAAATAGCTATGGGTTGATGTTTCTCTGCATCAAAAACTGCCTTTTTCATTTTATCACCTTCTTTGGAAACAGTTACAAATACGTAAACTTGCCTTTTGGGGTGATATCCATTACCACCAACTCTAGCGTTTCCATAATCGTCAAATTTTGATAATATTTTATTTATATCTTTATAAGATACTTTTTCTCTAGAGTTAACTTTTGCACCTTCGTACTCTGTGTATAGGTTCTTGTCTCTTGTCTCATAAAAAGCATTAGCATCCATAAACTCCTTATCTGAGTTATCAGGATATTTACTCCAGGGCTCTTCAGCATACACTGATGAAACTACTAGTGAGAATATTATAAATAATGTAAAAGTGGTGAAATAATTTTTTTTCATTACAATTACCTCCTTAAAAGATAGTTTCCCAACAAATAGAAGCGTTATTCATAAGTGGTGGTACCTGCTATTTTTCCAAATAGGACACCTGTAAAGATAAGATTTATTATTCACCATATTGATTCTTGTTGCACTAACAAGTGCAAAAATTATAAAACGAAATTTTTGCTGCACAGCATTTCTGTAGTGCGTTAATTTGGACTTTGAAAAAATAGAGCCCTCAGTAAGATAAGAGTATAGATACCACTCTAAAATTCAAAGTGGTCTGAAATCCTGCAGCTGTTAATCAGCTAACAGAAGATAATGCTAAATCGTTGTAAAGATGATCTATGGATTAATCAATACTGTTACGATGCGAAATGGCGGAGATTAAGTGTTATGAGAGGTTGTAGATAAGGTATCTGATATTTATAAACGTATCCGAGATTTAAACGAGTTAAGAAATAAATAATATGGTTCATGACTTGAACAGGTAATAGCAATATCTGTATCAAACGGGAGCGAGAGTTGATAGAATATGCATTTTGTTAATTGTTAAATGATATATTTTATTAGGTTTATCAAGGAGTTTAATATGGAAATATTTTTAACTTTAATAGTCGTATTTATTATTTCGTTTTTACTGATTTTTAAATTTGTATATAGTGGTAATAAAAAAGAAACTGAAGAAGAAAAGATGAATTTCTTCATGGTTATTTTTGTGTCGGTGGCACTATCCTTAATTATAACTGCAACAATCGGTTTAGTAATATTCGCACTTCTTGGCTCTACAAGTATTGTGAATAGAATATTTTCTCTTAATATTAGTAAGAATCAGTTAGCTGTTATAACTATTTCTTTTTTTGTTTATCTATTTACTCTCGATAGTTTTATTGAAATCACTGTGAAATATATTATCGGTAAAAATATCTTTTATGTCATCGTTTTACTATTTATACGAATAGGTATTTTTTATTTAATAGGGAAAATCATTAGTTTAAACCAAACAATTAGTATCACGATTGCAATAGGAGTAGCCTTAATCATATTGTTAATTGAGACTTTGTACTATTTGAGAGAGAGAAATAAAGAAAAAGACATAAAAGGCAAATAAAATAGGAAGATTCTCTGCAACAAGCGAGTGCATTTCTTTAACAAGGAATGCTTTTTTAAATGTTAATAAAAGGAAATGAATGTTAAACTAAAGAAGGAGTTTAGTGAAAGAGGAAATGTAGTTCATTTATAGAAATATTAAAGTTTGAGATTATTTAATTTATCTTAATTTAATAACAGGGGTGAGGGTTTGAGCAAAACACTAATAAATCAGATTCCTTTAATAAGTAATTGTAATGATGTTATTCAAATTAAAAAGGGATTTTCCTCAGATGAAAAATATATAATACATATGCATGATGGTAACAATAAGTTACTTCTTCGGATGTTTAATTTAGAGGTATTGGAATTAAAGAAAACAGAATACTTTATTTTGGAAAGGATGCAGGATTATAACGTTACTTGTTCACAACCGATTTCAATAGGTGAGGTAGGAAATCGGGGGTATATGATCACATCATACATAGAAGGTAAAGATGCTGAGGATCAAATCTCAAGATACTCAGACCACGAACAATTTAATATTGGCATTGACGCGGGAAAAGAATTAAGAAAAATGCATCAATTTGCTGCTCCAAACCATATTTCTTCGTGGTATTCAAGGAAAGTAGAAAAACATAGGAGATATATAGACGCTTACTTAACGTGTGAGGTAAAGGTAAAAAATGATCAAAAAATAATGAATTTTATTGATGAGAATATACAACTCATGAAACAACGCCCGAACTTATTTCAACACGATGATTTTCACCTTGGAAACATCATTGTGAATAATAAAAAATTCGCTGGAGTTATAGACTTTAACAGGTATGATTGGGGAGATCCTATTCATGAATTTCTCAAGATTGGTATTTTTAGCCGAGAAATAAGCATTCCTTTTTCAATAGGACAAATCAGAGGTTACTTTAATAATAAAGAACCTGATGAAGAGTTTTGGAGGCTGTATTCACTTTACCTAGCAATGTGCGTTTTCTCTACTGTAATATGGACGTTAAAAACTATTCCAAACAACTTAAATGTGATGTTAGATAAAGTTTACATGTATTTAGAAGATCATGATTACTTCAATAGATTAAAGCCGAAGTGGTATCAATAGAAAATACCTTTGTGAAAGATTGTACTTAAAGTAACGGGAGCGGTAGCTATATAAAGGCTATCGCATATGCTGCTAACGGGCAGGTTTGTTTAATAGAAAAGGTTTTTAGAGAACAAAAGTTAGTCATTAAACAACTTATATGGAGGAAGTAAATTGATAAATTTTTTTAAATATAACTGGCAAGTGAGAGGCGAATGGTTTGACTGGTGCAAACAACTACCTAATGAAGAATTGTTAAAAATCCGAACTGGAGGAGTAGGAAGTATATTATATACGCTTTTTCACATTATTGATGTTGAGTACAGTTGGGTTCGTGGTATTCAAGGGAAAGAAGATGTAGTATTTGAATTTACTAATTACAATACAGTTGAAATGGTTGAATCGCTTTCAGAGAAATTTCAAAATGAAGTAACAGAGTTTCTAAATGAAAATTTAGACGAACTAAAAGCAAAAGTAGTGAGTGTTCCTTGGGACGCAGATAAATATACTGTTGAAGAAATATTACATCATATAATTTCTCATGAAATTCACCACATTGGTCAACTCTCTATATGGGCAAGAGAAATGGAACTTAACCCTGTATCCGCTAATTATATTGGGAGAATTTTCAACTAAAAAACCTTATTTAACTAACTGGGGGCGATGGGCAGAAGAGTTGAAGAGCAGTCGTTTCTTGTGCTAATGGGCAGGATAGTTGAAGAAAATATAAAAGGATATTTGTTAACATTAACCGAATTTTATAGTTAGGTAAATTTTCACAAATAAGAGGCGAATAGATGAAAATTAAAATTATTGAGAGAAAACAATTACGAATAATAGGAATGAAGCTAGAAACTTTATTGCAAGATACTAGAGAACAAAAGATAATTCCTGAATTCCAACAATTCTTTAATACCAGACTGAATGAGATTAATGGTGCAATGGGTCTTCCTATAACCTATGGAATTTTCATTGACCCTCCTAACTACAATCCTGATACTGACCTATTCACATGGATAGCTGGGGTAGAAGTTAATACAGATGTGGAACCCCCAGTCGGTATGATTGAGTATGAACTCCCTAAATCCACCTATGCTGTTTTAGAATACGAAGGAGACAATGATAGTGCGGGTAATGCTTATGGGGAGTTGTATGAGTGGATAAATAACTCAGAGTTTGAACAAGCTGGTTCCTATGGGTTCGAGATGTATTCAACTGTTCATTCTCCGTTAGAACGAGGATTTTCAGAATTTTTGTTGCATTTCCCTATAAGAGATAAGTAATCGAATAATTACTAAATTCATTTTGAGAGTATTTTCAACGAAAGCGATTCTTCAACAGAGTATCGCTCTTGAGTTATATAAACAGAGCAGATTGTGAATTATTAAACTTAAACTAAGGGGAGTGTTTCTGCAATAAAGCAGGAACGCATTTTTTTGCACAACAAAAAAAGGAATTAATGTTAAAATCAAACCAACAGTTATTCAAGTAACGGTTCAGTAATCTTTAATAAGAGGATTGGTTTATTATGGTGAATGAACTAAATATTTTAAAGAATTAGAGGGGGACTGTATGGGAGAAAACGGACAACTTAAAGATGTTATTTTCAATGATAGTAAATACGCAAAAACTAAAAAGATATTAGCTATATTATTTACTACTTTTGTATTCTTAATACAAGTAAATGGAACTGATAAAATGATTGGATTTATTGTTGTATTCACAGGAACGGTTTTAGGCGTAATTTACTCGGTCTGTAAGCTCCTTTTTTATAATACAAAGAGAAACATCAAAGACATTGTATTCTTAATAATATTTATCTGCTTGTTTGTTTGGGGCATAATTACATTTTTCGATTTATGAAAAACTGTTGAATTTCTTATTCAACAAACGGGGCTTTAGTTGAAGAAGGAAGACGAAAAAAAACAGGTCCTTTTGCTGCATAGTTTAACAATACTTGTTATTAAACAATCATTAAGGCGGTCACTTTTTTAGGGTGATCGTTATTTCGTATGACGGATACTGCACAGTAACGTTTGTCATAATTATGGAAAATATCAACAATATTTCGTTGTCATCTGGTATGATTTTAGTATGGAAATTTGTGATATTGTGAAGTGTTTCACTTAAACTAACGAGGCAGTTTAATTTAATAAATTTAAACTAACAAAATATGGGTCTAAAGGTAAAATATATGTATTAAATGAAGGCTAAGGGGGTGATTTCATTTGTTTGAAACAGAAAGATGTTTCATAAATTCTTTTAAAAAAACGGATTATGCTGATGTTAAAAAACTATTTGTGAATCAAGATGTGAGAAAATTCCTAGGTGGTATACGGGATGAAGAATCAAA
>NZ_BAXR01000039.1 GCF_001310635.1 Bacillus sp. JCM 19034 | reverse complement strand
CCATCGACTGTGGCGATGTTTTCAATATCTTGACTTGCCTGACCTTCCCCGACTGTTACTCGGAACGTCACTGTATGCCAATCGGTATCTCTGACATCACCGAACTGTGCGACAATTTCCCCGTCCACATAATGGCCAGCATCGCCGTCTTCGTCATCTGTGACTGCTTGTCCATCAACCTCTAGGTCCCTAACACATACTCGAGGCTCTCTGGTACTTCATCACGAATGATTAAGTTCTTCACTAAACTATCTTCAATTGTATTTCGGGTTTGAATCGTATACAGCAGCGTATCTCCCACTTCTGCGTTCTCTGTATCTGTATTGCCTTCGGCTTTTTCAACTAGTTCCGCTACTTTCTCTGACTCTAATACTGGGTCATGATACGCTAACGGCGTAGTTGTCTCATTTGTTTCTGTTTCTACTTTTTCATTAGTTAGTAGATTTTCATACTCAATTTGTGCTTGGTTGATGATTTCATCAATGGCATCATCCACTAACGCTTTTACTTTAAATTGAACAGTGACACCATTAGGTAAATCATTACTATTCGGAAGGTCTCCTAAATGAACGATCACCTTTTCGCCGTCAAAAAGTCCAGCATCACCATCATCTTCGTCTGTTAGGTCTCCTGAACCTGGACCATCAATAATTTTTAACGATCCTGGAACATATTCTGTACCTGCAGGAATTTCATCTTCAAATACGACATCTGCGGCAATATCTCCACCTGTATTTACAATTGTCACTTCATAAGTTAACTCGTCACCGGCGAATACTTCGACATCCGGTGAAACTGTTTTTTGAGCGACCACACACGGCTCTGTTCCTAGAAAGATGTCATCTAAGAAATTTCCAGCAGCAAGGTTTCCTCCTGCTGTTTCAACTGCTTCAAAACCAAAACGTGTAACAGTTTGTCCTGCTGGCACTGTATAGGTACCTGTATACGTTTCCCATGCGGTATTACCTGTCGACATTTGTGTTTGAACCATCGTGTCATACGGGTTATCGGTTGCTGGTCCAAATCGAACCTGCATTGTATCGACACCTTGTCTACCCATATGTGATAATCGCCAATATATCGTTTGTCCTGGTGTTGTCTCAACATCTTGATATAATAACCCGTTGATATAAGCATTTAATTCAGCATAACGAGAGCCATCTGGTGGTGCGGGAAAACTTCTAACTACACTAGGATAGTTACGAGCATAATCCCATATCTCAATAATTTTTGCTCCTTGGCTATCATCCGTTGTTAACCAACCAGGTACTTCATGTTCATAAAAAGCCCAGCTGCCATTATAGGAACCACGAGCAGGTCCTTCCTCAAAACTACCATTAATCAATGCAACCGGTCTTGCGCATGCATCGATTTCTTCCAATGGTATGACTGTTGTTGTTACTTCATTTGTTTCTATTTCATTTCTTTCATTAAGTAATAAGTTGTCATAATTGATTTGGGCCTTATTGACAACCTCTTTTTCTGAATCGGTGTCGAGTACTTTCACTTGAAATTGGACGGTAATGCCATCTGGTAAATCCGTTGTATTCGGAAGATCGCCTAATTGAATGATGACTTGTTCTCCGTTAAAATAACCAGCATCACCATCGAACTCATCAGTAAGATCACCTTCACCAGGGCCATTTTTTATCTTTAATGTCCCTGGGACATATTCTGTACCTTCTGGAATGACATCTTCAAAGACTACATCTCCTGCAACATCTCCGCCTTCATTTTTAACGGTCACTTCATAGGTTAACTGCTGTCCTGGGAATACCTCTCTTTCTGGGGAAACTGTTTTTTCTGCAACTATACAAGGCTCTGTTCCTAGAAAGATGTCATCTAACACATTCCCTACATTTATATCACCCGTAGCTGAATCAACCGCTTCAAACCCAAACCGTGTAACAGTCTGACCAGCAGGAACCGTATATGTCCCTATGTAATATTGCCACTCATCATTATTCGTAGTGACGGTTTCAATAGTTGGTAAATCTCTTGGGGCTGTGGTGTTTGGACCAATTTTTACAGCCATTGTGTCTTCACCCAGTACACCTCTGTGAGCTAAACGCCAATATATCATCTGCCCCGGAGTTGTTTCCACGTCTTGATATAATTGTGCAAACTCTTTTGAATTTAATTCAGCAAACTGCTCCCCATGAGCTGGGTCAAATGCCCAAGCCAATTGACCATGGTCTGGTGGATAGTTGGCTCTCGCATCATCAGCTAAATCTTTATTCATAATCTCAAGTAAACCAGTAGAATCCGTTGTTTGCCAACCTGGAACAAACTCTTGATCAAGCTCAAACCAAGGATGATTATTATACCTAACATGGTTTGGATCATTAGGTGAATATATCGGATCCTCAAAACTACCATTAATCAATGTAACTGGTGCTAAACACGCATCAATATCTTCTAAAGGTAAAATCGTGTTCGTTACTTCGTTCGTTTCTACAGTTTCTTTTTCATTTGTTAATAGGTTATCATAGTTAATTTGTGCTTGGTTAACTACTTGTATCTCGGAATCTGTGTCCAGTGCTCTTACTTTAAATTGGACGGTAACTCCATCTGGTGAAGTGTTAATATTTGGCAGATCACCTAACTCTACGATGACTTTTTCTCCGTCAAACTGGCCTGCGTCATCATCAGCTACATCTGTTAAGTCTCCTGCATTCGGACCGTCAATGATTTTTAACGAACCTAGCACATACTCCGTACCTTCTGGAATCATATCTTCTAACACGGTATTCGCAGCAATGTCTCCACCTTCGTTTTTGACATTTACTTCGTAGGTGAGTTCATGTCCAGCAGAAACTTCTCCTTCTGGTGAGACAGTTTTCACTCCGACAATACACGGCTCCGTTCCTAGGAATATATCATCTAAATGATTCCCGTGTCCTATAGACCCATTACTGGAAGCAACTGCTTCAAATCCAAACCTTGTCATTGTTTGGCCCGCTGGAACAGTATATATTCCAGTGTACGTTTCCCATGCTGTATTGTCAGTAGACATTTGTTCAATAATTTCAGTATCATAAGGGTCATCAGTTACTGCCCCGATACGCAATTGCATTGTGTCTTCCCCGTAAAGACCTTTATGTGAAAGCCTCCAGTAAATAGTTTGACCCGGTGTAGTCTGTACATCCTGATATAACATGCCATTGTCACTAGCATTTAATTCTGCATAGCGATCTCCATGTGGAGGTGCCGGATAGTTTTTTGCATCTTCAGGATATCCTTCCTTGTAGTTCCAGATTTCAATCCATTTTACTCCACTACTATCATCAGTCGTCATCCAACCGGGAACTTCATCTTCATAGTACCCAAATGTACCATTTAATGAACCAGGTCCAGGTGGCTCCTCAAAACTACCATTAATCAACGCAACTGGCGCAGCACACGGATCAATTGGCGGCTCATCAGTTGCCGGAATCGTTACTGAATCTTGTTCACAATTGATAGTAGCTGAAATTGTTACGTCTTCATAAGGATTGACATTTTTCAATACCGCTTGAATTTTTCCATCAGCATCTGCTACTAAATCTGCTACAGGCTCTCCGTTAGGACCCGTTAGTTCCCCTTCAGTCGAAGTGAATGAATCAAGAGATGCGTCAGGAACTGGATTCCCTAATGGATCAAGTAATGTTGCAGTAACATTATATTCACCTGAACTATCTGCATCCTCTACCTCTAATTCGACACTACTAGGTGCTTGCCTATAGTCATTTTGCGGATCAAGCGTACTAATAGGTGCATAATCATTGATAAAGTACCAACTATAAATATCATGAGTCTCATAATTAGGAGATCCTGTTGCAGCAGTAAAACCTGAATGAATCGGTGCACCGTCGAATATCTCATCAAGATCAATATTATTTACTTCTAATACTAACGATGAACTTTCTCTGTCCGGTAAAGTACCTAACCGAACTTGAACATTTTGATTTAACCCATCATAATCGATCCATGAATAATACTGTGTCCCATTTGATAAAACAAAATCGGTCCCATTTTCAGCATTAAACTGATCCAAATCGGTATACCAACCAGGTTGATTGACCAGTTCTCCATTTTGTGCTATTCCAATGTAGTTTGCAGAAGGATCATTATAAACTGTGTTTTGAAACGTATCATATTTAACAGTAAAACTAGGTTTAATATCGTAATACCCGATGCTACCACCTTCTACTGGATTACTGGTTGTACCTGTCTGAATCGTAAATGTTAATCCATCACTTGGACCATCAGGACTTGTATTACCTATTCCAAAAGAAAATGCTGTACTAAATGAGTAATCATTTTTTGGACAAGCAGCAAGTTCAGTAAAAACGGCACCACTTTGTAGTGGAGCAGGTGGTGTTAACCGTATAAAATTTGACCCCTCAGGAAATTCCGCAGCACCATTTACATTAAACAATTGATTAGCAGTACCACTAGGGAACTCGTCAAATTTGTAGGTTAGCCAATTGCTATTTGTAGTTGCTGTTGTCTTTACCTCTTCAGTACTAGTGGTTACAGCAACTCTTTCGTCATCTGCTTCCTCAACCTGTTTTTCTTGCTCAGATCCCTCAGAATTATTTTCATCTACTTCATCCGAATCATCTTCTAAATCCTCTACTTCACTTGGTGTTACTGTCACTGTATTGGATTCAATAGCAAGGTTGTTATTAATGACGACCTTGGCAACGTTATCAATTTCCTCTTCCGTGACAGCGTCATCACTCAGTTTTGTATCAATTCGCAGCTTGACTTCTTTTTCAGCAAGCTCACTAATCTGCTCTGCTGTCAATGCTAAGGATACATTTTGCTCATTGACAACTGCTTCTAATGCATCGTTTACTTCATCATTGATATATACAGATGTTTCTTGAATCGTTATTCGAGGATCAATATCATCCGTAATAACTAATGATTCATAATCAGATACACTATCTGGCAATTGCACGTTGATGTTATATGAATAGTCTTGATTTCTCTCAATCTCTTTCTTCTCTTCACCATCGATATCTTTAGACACGACTGGCTGCTCAATACTCATTCCATCTTCTGCTATCGCAATAGGGGTTGCTGGCATGATGCCACTTAAACTCACCAATAATGTAATGAATAAAAGAAAGGATTTTTTTACTCTTAGCCTATTCTTTTTTACTGATTAATCTTTTGTGCTTCAATCTTTTGTCCCTCCTATCTATCATAAAATACTTTAAACTCCTTTAGACCACCTAGAAATTCTATCACCTCCCTAATATGGTACGAGGCAGGGTAATACTTTTTCATACCTCGTAAAATGTATATCAAATACGCAATCACGTATTTAGATACTAGAAACTTAACAAAGAGATGTAGCCTTGAAACATTGAAAATAGACATCGATGACCTTATGAATTTAAAGGTGTTATGATATTTTAATAAGGATTGAAATCTTTCCTCCATTTACTATTTATCCCTATTTCCTATTTTATCGGATAAATGTATTCGACTCTTTATAGTGCTAATCGACTGTCTTTTCAGACAGACCCCGAAAAACTTTATAGTTCTAATTAACTAATTTTAATAACCTCCTTAAAAATACCTATATTACTATTAGGAGTGACAGGACAAAAAGACCTTCCCCTAGATTTAGGGAAAGGTCTTCCTCACCTTATTCTACACTTACCTTTTTCCTTCTCCAATACCATATGCCAGTGCCCACTAACAAGAATATCAAACCGGCTAGGAAGTAATTGAAGTTGTTCGTTGCTGTATTTGGTAATGTCTCTTCTGGTTGCGTTGATTCATCACCTTTTACTTCCGGCTTGTCTGGTTGTAGTTTTTCTTCAGGCTTTGGTTCCGGTTTTGGTTCTGGTTGCTTCTCCTCCGGTTCCTTTGGTGGAGGTGACTGTTCTTTTTCCACCGTGATCGACTCAGTTGGAGTTCCTGGTGTCTCCACATTACCAGCCTCAACTGTTGCTACGTTTTCAATCGTGTTTCCTGATTGATTCATTTCAATCGTTGCTTGGAACGTGACCGTATG
>NZ_BAXR01000038.1 GCF_001310635.1 Bacillus sp. JCM 19034 | reverse complement strand
AACAACCATCAGTCCTTCTGGCAGTTCATCCGAAATCGTGAAGTTTTCCACGATACTCTCACGTACCGTATTCCGAGCCATGATCGTATAGACGACTGTGTCTCCAACATGATACTCTTCTTTGTCTTCTTCTAGGTTCTCGGATGATTTATCAGAATCTAGTTTTGGCTCTCGTGGATAGACGAGTACTTCTTCACTTGGGTAATCAGGGTCAATATTATCTCCATCGACTGTTGCGATGTTTTCAATATCTTCTCCAGCCTGTCCTTCACCGACGATCACTTCAAACGTGATTTGGTGCCACTCAGTGTCCTTGACATCTCCGAATTCTACAAAGATGTCCCCGTCTATTACTTGGCCTGCATCATCGTCTTCTTCATCTGTAACGGTTTCACCATTAACGGTCAAGCTTCCTTCTACATACTCTAATCCGTCCGGAATGGTATCCCGAATCGTTAGATTTTGAATCAAACTGTCCTCAATGGTATTTC
This sequence comes from Bacillus sp. JCM 19034, assembly GCF_001310635.1. Classification (GTDB taxonomy): domain Bacteria; phylum Bacillota; class Bacilli; order Bacillales; family Bacillaceae_D; genus Halalkalibacter. The sequence goes on along the minus strand of NZ_BAXR01000038.1, from coordinate 6,293 downwards.
GAGTCTGGATCGTATAGACGAGAGTATCTCCCACTTCGGGATTCTCTACATCGGTGTTGCCTTCGCCTTTTTCACTGATTTGATACGTCTTTTCTGATTCTATTTCTGGATCCTTCGGATCTACGGTAATTTTATGTTTTGGCTTTTCTGGGTCCTCGATGTTATCACCGTCCACCGTTGCCTCATTCTCAATTTCGTTTCCTACTTGTCCAGATTCGATCACCGCATGGAACGTAACGGTGCGCCATTCTGTATCGGTTACTTCACCAAAGTTTGCCGTAATCACACCATCTTCATATTCCACCGTTCCTTCGTGACTCAGTTCAAAACTGTCTTCGACAACCATCAGTCCTTCTGGCAGTTCATCCGAAATCGTGAAGTTTTCCACGACACTCTCACGTACCGTATTCCGTGCCATGATCGTATAGACGACTGTGTCTCCAACATGATACTCTTCTTTGTCTTCTTCTAGGTTCTCGGACGATTTATCAGAATCTAGTTTTGGCTCTCGTGGATAGACGAGTACTTCTTCACTTGGGTAATCGGGGTCAATATTATCTCCATCTACCGTTGCGATGTTTTCAATATCTTCTCCAGCCTGTCCTTCACCGATGATCACTTCAAACGTGATTTGGTGCCACTCAGTGTCCTTGACATCTCCGAATTCTACAAAGATGTCCCGTCTATTACTTGGCCTGCATCACCGTCTTCTTCATCTGTAACGGTTTCACCATTAACGGTCAGGCTTCCTTCCACATACTCTAATCCGTCCGGAATGGTATCCCGAATCGTTAGATTTTGAATAAGACTGTCTTCAATGATATTTCGAGTGCGAATCGTATAAAGGAGAGCATCTCCTACCTCTGGGTTTTCTATATCGTTGTTCCCTTCTACTTTTGCAAGCAATTCAGCCGATTTCTCGGATTCTATTACCGGACTTTGATAGGTAAGTGGATTGGTTACCTCATTGGAATCTGCTTGTTCTCTTTCATTGATTAATAAATTGTCATACTCTACTATTGCTTTGTTGACAACTTCTTCAATGGTATCATCCACTAACGCTTTTACTTTAAACTGAACCGTAATTCCATTTGGTAAATCATTGATGTTCGGTAAGTCACCTAACTCTACAATGACTTTTTCTCCGTCAAACTGGCCTGCGTCATCATCGGCTACATCTGTTAAGTCTCCTGCATTCGGACCGTCAATAATTTTTAACGAACCTGGCACATACTCCGTACCTTCTGGAATCACATCTTCTAACACGGTATTCGCAGCAATGTCTCCACTGTTGTTCTTAACTGTTATTTCATACGTTAATTCTTGTCCTGCGAATACTTCTCCTTCTGGTGAAACCGTTTTTTGTGCGACAACACATGGCTCCGTTCCTAGGAAGATGTCGTCTAAGAAGTTTCCAGCTTCTTCTCTTCCATTGGCAGCATCAACAGATTCAAAGGCAAAGCGCGTTAACTGCTGACCAGCTGGAACGGTATAAGTACCCGTATAATAAGTCCATTCTTCATTTCCAGAGCTCATTCTTTCAATTATTTCTAAATCTTCAATAGGGATAGCAGGTGAACCAATTTAACGTGCATCGTGTCGATACCTGAATCTCCTCTATGAGCTAATCGCCAATAAATAACTTGTCCTGGCGTAGTCTCAACATCCTGGTACAATATGGACACTTCTTGAGCATTCAATTCCGCAAATTGATTCCCATGAGCACGAGAAATATCTACAAAACCGTTTTCATATCTTTCTATTTGGATTAGTTTATCAGATGCTGTTGTTTTCCACCCTGGAACATCATCTTCATGAAATAATGAATAGACACCATAAGGAGCGGTAGGGTCCGGGAAAGGTCTGTCATTAATTGGTTCCTCAAAACTTCCATTAATTAATGCCACTGGTCTTGCACAAGCGTCGATTTCTGTTCTTTCAACAATGTCATTCGAAACTTCGTTTGATTGTGTCGACTGATCTTCATCCGTTTGCAAGTTTCGATACTTAATGTCGGCTTGGTTCACGACCGTTTCACCCAAATGGCTTGATAATGTTTTTACTTTAAATTGTACTGTAACTCCATCAGGTAAATCAGTTGTCATTGGCAAGTTCCCAAGATTGATGATGACTTTTTCACCGTCGAAATGTCCAGCATCGTCAGCGTCCTCATCGGTTAGAACACCGGCGTTAGGGCCTGTTACGATCCTCATCGATTCTGGAACATACTCTGTACCCTCTGGAATTACATCTTCAAAGACTGTCTCAGCAGCAATGTGCTCCCCGACATTTTTAATCGTCACATTATAAGTGAGAATATCACCGTCGAACACTTCTCCCTCAGGGGATACCGTTTTCTCGGCTTCCACTACGGGGCCATCTCGCGGATAAACCTCAACGACCTCGCTAGGTTCCTTCGGTTCATTAACATTATTGCCGTTAACTAAAGCAATGTTTTCTATATCTTTTCCTGCTTGTCCAGGTGACACGATGACGTCAAATTCAAGTGTATGCCAGTCTGTATCTGTTACATCACCAAACTGACCGACCACTTGACCATCAACATAATGACCTTTGTCGTCATCCTCATCATCAGTTACTGCTTGTCCGTCTACTTTCAATGTCCCTGGTACGTATCCCAATCCTTCTTGGATTGTGTCAGAGATCACCAAGCTTTGCACTAAACTATCGGCCACGATATTACGTGCTTGAATGGTATAACGTAGAGTATCCCCTACTTCAGCATGCCCATCGTCCGTGTTCCCTTCGCCTTTCCACACCAATTCCACTGATTTTTCAGCTTCTAGCTCCGGTGGCAGCGGGTCGAAAAGCGGATAAATGCGCGATGCTAAGTCGTACGACGGGTGGAATCGACCTTCACCGGCTATAGTGGATGACCCTAGAAAAGTCGTTTGCAAGGTTTCTGGATTTAGTAAATAATAATCAGCTCTTTGTCCACCACCAGTGTCAGGATTAGGGCCCGGGCCACTTGATAACAAAATTTGACTGTTAGGTAAAAAGCTAAGGCCTCTCACTCCTCCTTGTAAGGCTCGCCCATCTGCACTGGTAATCGGAACTTGACGTAACACTTCCCCAGACTTAGAGTCCATCTGAATGATGGATCCAGCGGTGTTGTTAGAAAACCATATATAACCATTCCCATCAATAATCAAGTCCCCTCCAGCATCGTTGCTAGGGTACCCATTGATCGGAATCGCTTCCTTTTCCCCTGTTACCAAATTATATGAGCCAAGGAGCAGTTGACCATTTCGTATATAAGTATGATAATAACGTTCGCCGTCTTGAGAAATGACCCCGGTTGCAGCTGGACCATCTAGATTTGCGACATGCTCGGCTTCTCCATTTGGATTTATTCGGTATAGCCATGAGGGATTTCAGGTGAGCTACCATAGGCATAAAACACATTTTCAGTCGTGGATAGCTAATCCATTATGGATGTTTACACTTCCTGGAATCCCTGTAATAAACACAATTGCTTTAGGATCTGCTCTGAAATTGTTTCCATCAAATTGGCGAATTTGAGGGAAAGATCTATCCAATAAATTATTAGAAATTCCGTACGAATCTACATCGTTAATTTCCAGAACATTACTTGCTTCAACATTATTTACTTCGAAAGAGGTATCTTCTACCGTTTCCTTGGTTGCTTCTTCAGTAACTTCATCCTTTTCTGATTCTAGATTAGATGGGGTCACTGTTACAGAATTAGTTTCCATTACAGAATTGCCATTAAAAGAAACTTCAGCAACGTTATCAATCTCTTCACCGACAACTACATCCTCTTTCACTTGAACTGTTATATGCAATTGAACTTCCTTACCCGCAAGCTCCTCGAGCTGCTCTCTGGTCAATTCAAGGGATACATTCTGTTCATCTACCTCTACTTGATATGTATCTGCCACTTCCCCGTTGATGTAGGTAGATGTCTCCTGAATGGCTAATCGGATATCTAACTCGTCTGAGATAATCATAGATTCATAGCTTGATACATCCTCAGGCATTTCAACAGAGATATTATAGGAATAATCCTCCCTATTAGTACCTCTTTACTCTCTTCACCTTCCACATCTTTAGTCACAATTAGATTTTTCATGCCTGTATCTTCTGCAATCGCTATCATAGGAATAGTTGCTAATGCCTCACTACAGACGATGAGTATGGTCATCAATAGAATGAAGGATCTTCGTAATGTCAACTTCATTTTCCTATTAATGAACCGTTTAGGTGCAGGTCCCATATTTCCCCTCCTAACTTCAATAATTTGAATGTTAAATGGATTTCCGGTATAAAAACCCATTCAATTTGTTTCAATATGGATCCAACTTAACATGATCATTACATACTGTATAAAATGATTATTTTGTTTAGCTCAAAGCCCCCTTTCTTACTGGATCGTATTTTAAGTACCTCATGTAAAACGACCACCCCCTTTCAATTAGAATAAAGGCAGATATTAGTAACATTAAAATAGTACTCGGTCATCTTCACGGCAATACGTTTTATCCTTTTCAAGCAAGATAATTGGAGATTTTTAATATTATTGAAATAATAAAGTCATTTAGTAATATAATGAATATAGTAAATACAGTCCGATTTTAGTAGCTAGGACGGCATATCCAATATCATATATATAATATGGATTGAATTACTAATTCTAATTGTTTTTTCTGATTATGTATTTTATCGGATAAAATCATTCGACTTTATATAGTACTTTTCGGCTGTATTTTCAGACAAATTCCGAATAAACTTTATAGTTCTAATCAACTAATCTTGAAACTAACACCCAAAAATACCCATATTACTATATGGGTGACAGGGGGAGTTTTCCTGTTTTTACTTACCGACAAAAAGACCTTTCCCTAAATCAAGGGAAAGGTCTTTTTCATGGTATTATTCTACACTTAGCTTTTTCCTTCTCCAATACCATATGCCAGCTCCAGCCAACATTAATATTAAGCCTGTTAGGAAGAGATTAAAGTTGTTCGTTGCTGTATTTGGTAATGTCTCTTCTGGTTGCTTTGATTCATCACCTTTTACTTCCGGCGTATCTGGTTGTAGTTTTTCTTCAGGCTTTGGTTCTGGTTGCTTATCCTCTGGTTCCTTTGGTGGAGGTGTTTGGTCTTTTTCCACCGTGATCGACTCAGTTGGAGTTTTCGGTGATTCCACATTGTCAGCCTCAACGGTTGCCACGTTTTCAATCGTGTTTCCTGATTGATCCATTTCAATCGTTGCTTGGAACGTCACCGTACGCCATTCGGTATCTGTCACATCACCAAAACTTGCGGTAATCACACCATCTTCATACTCGCCTGTTCCTCCGTTATTTACTTCAAGACTTCCTTCCACAAAACTAATTCCATCTGGAAGGACATCAGAAATAATAAGATTTTCAGCGACACTTTCACGAACCGTATTGCGTGCTCTAATTGTGTAGACAACCATATCCCCTACGTCATACTTCGCTTTGTTTTCCTCTAGGTTTACAGCTGTCTTTTCTGATTCGATTTTCGGTTCACGTGGATATATGAGAACCACTTCGCTTGGTTGATCGGTCTCACTGATATTGTCTCCATCTACTGTTGCGATGTTTTCAATATCTTGACTCGCCTGACCTTCACCAACTATCACTTGAAATGCGACTGTATGCCAGTCGGTATCTCTGACATCTCCAAACTGTCCAACGATTTCGCCATTGACATAATGTCCGGAATCGTCATCCTCTTCATCTGTGACACCTTCGCCATCAACCGTTAATGTGCCTGGCACATACTCAAGGCCTTCTGGTAACTCGTCACGTATAATCAGGTTTTTCACTAAGCTATCTTCCACTGTATTACGAGCTTGGATCGTATACAGTAATGTGTCGCCTACTTCTGCATTCTCTACATCTGTATTCCCTTCAGCCTTTTCCACTAACTCGGCTGCTTTCTCCGATTCTAGCTTCGGTTCCTTTGGATCTACTGTGATTTTATGTTCTGGAGTTCCTGGGTCCTCGATATTGTCGCCACTAATAGTAGCTACATTTTCAATCTCGTTCCCTACTTGACCAGATTCGATGACTGCTTGGAACGTAACTGTACGCCATTCCGTATCCGTTACTTCGCCAAAGCTTCCGACAATCTTGCCATCTTCATACTTGGCTGTTCCACCATCACTCACTTCTAGACTTCCTTCTACATAGCTTAGTCCTTCTGGTAGCTCATCTAGAATCACAAAGTTTTCAACGACACTTTCACGGACCGTATTACGTGCTCGAATCGTATAAACGA
>NZ_BAXR01000037.1 GCF_001310635.1 Bacillus sp. JCM 19034 | reverse complement strand
ATCCGGAACCCTAGGCCAAGCCTAGGGTTTTCTTTTTACAAAAAAAAGAACTCCTAAACTAGGAGCTCTTTCTTATCTTTATTCATCGTCTTCATTATTATCATCAGCTAACTCATCACCCGTTGGCTCACCTTCAACATCAACGTCAATCTGTTCTTCAGGGTCTTCCATTTCAGCACCTGGATCTGTTTCAATTGGCTCATCCATCGGTACATCATCTTCTGGTGTAACAGCAGGATCTTCAATTCCAGGCTCTTCTTCCATCATCGGATCTTCCTGAAGAGGATCTTCTTCTGTAGGTGCACCACAAGCTGTCATAACCCCCATTGATAAGACAACCATTGCTAATGCTAGTAACCATTTTTTCATTCTTAATTACCTCCATGTTGAAATATGTCTAGCTGTCAAGTAGTATTACCTAAGTTATCCAATATATTCATTTTTTTATCATAATTCCATATATAAAGTAAATGAACCATACGATTACGTATGATTCATTGTTAAATATGTAATCACGCTTTCATTAATGCTTCACATTGAGAAGATGAAACCGGTTTGCCAAAGTAATAACCTTGGGCTCGATTACATCCTTTTGCTTTTAGGAGTTGGAGCTGCTCTTCCGTTTCAACTCCTTCACATATAACGTTCATTTCTAATGTTTTCGCTATTCCAATAATCAGACCAACAATCGCACTTTTCGTTTTAGAAGGTTCCCCGCGTACTAACGATTGGTCGATCTTTAACGTATCAATTGGAAAGAGATTTAGTTGGCTTAAAGAGGAATAACCCGTTCCAAAATCATCGAGAGATACATGAATGCCAAAACGTTTAAGGATTTTCAATTTTCGGCGGATTTCCTCCATTTGTAATGCAGCTGTTTGTTCCGTTATTTCTAAGCATAAAAATTGTGGATCTAACCCCGAATTTACAATCGCCCGTTCCACCCTTTTAATGAAATCCGGCTGTTTAAAAAACGCTTTTGACACATTCACGGAAACAACAATCTTGTAGCCTGCATCGTGCCACAGCTTTCCTTGCTTGCACGCCTCATTTAATACCCATTCATCAATACGAGCAAGTAGACCAATTTCTTCGGCTAGCGGCAAAAAAAGACCAGGTGATAGGACACCATTTTCTGGATGATTCCATCGAACGAGTGCTTCGACACCATACGGCTTTGATGTTTCAACGTCTACTTGAAGCTGATAAAACACTTCAAATTCATTACTGTTGAATGCTTGAAATAAAGAGGTTTCAAGTGAAAGTTCTTGGCCAGTACGATCGTTCATGTACGGCTTATAATACATATAATGATTACGGCCATCCTTTTTAGCATGAAATAGAGCACAATCAACTTGACGAAACAAAGCTTGTACGTCTCCTCCGTTTTCAGGAAATGAACTAATGCCCATATTAATCGTCAAGTATAAGGGATGGTCCCCAACCATAAATGGCCTTTCAAATTGAGCAAAAACCTTTTCAATGATTGCAAGCGTCTTTGCCTTTGTTTGATTTTGTAACAAGATCATAAATTTATCACTATTGAAACGGCTAACAAGTCCGCTTTTGATAACGTCACGCAACCGATTGGCCATTTCTAGAATGAGTTGATCACCGACTTCAAGTCCATAATCACGATTGTATTTATCAAAGCGATCCAAATTCAAATAAAGAAGATCAAACCGTTCTGTTCTTCTGTTTTCTTGCAACAATAGTTGCTCAACTAATTGTGTAAAAGCAAAACGATTCGGCAATTTCGTTAACGTATCGAAATTAGATATGTAGGCTATTTTCTCATTTTTTTCTATTTGATCTGTAACATCACGAATGTTCGCGAGATAATACAGATTTCCTGATCCTTGTTCTACTGCTGTAATCGACCATGTAGCCCAAAAACAATCAGATTGATGACGAATCGTTTGCAATTCGCCTGACCAACTTTTATTCGTTTTCAATGTATCATATATCTGACTGACTGTTTGATGACTTAATGATGAAAATAACGTTTGGATGGGCTTATTCATAACATCTTCTTGACTAAAACCCGTCATCTGTTCAACTGCCGGGTTCATTGCTATTATGCTAAAGTTCCCGTCAATTAATAGTAGTCCATCTTTTATACAGCGAAATAACGTTTCAATGTTCTTGTCATTCTCTAAAAAACGAGCTAAAGCTGGATTCATGAATAGGCCTCTCTTTCACGATGCTGACGAATGCTTTCTATATTTTCAGCTTATTGGATAGCAAAGGTCATATCAAGCTCACAAGCTACCTCCCCATCTACCGTAGCTACTGCATGTCCTTTACCGATAGGTCCTTTCATTCTCGTTATTTCTACCTCTAGACGCAGCTGATCACCGGGTTTTACTTGTTTTTTAAAACGACATTTATCAATTCCAGCAAACATTGCTAGCTTTCCACGATTTGCTTCAACCTTTAAAATGGCCACAGCACCAACTTGAGCGAGTGCCTCAACAATGAGTACACCTGGCATTACTGGGTATTCTGGAAAATGACCATTAAAGAATTCCTCATTTGCCGTTACATTTTTTATCCCTACTGCTCTTTGACCTTCTTCTATTTCAACGATGCGGTCAATTAATAAAAATGGGTAACGATGTGGAATAATTTCTTTAATTTCTTCAATTGTTAGCAATAATCTCAGCCCTTCCACGATAGTTTTTTACATTATACCATAATTTTCTTACTAGTTGCGAATGTCTATATTCACTATGACAGATATCGCTACTACGTCTTATTTCAAAAAAACACCGTGGAAAAATTACTTTCCACGGATCAAATCAATTAAATAATACCATATATCTGGCTTCAAAATTTCACCAGGGTTATCCCCTTCACCAACGACGGCATAACCGACCATTAGCCCAACGATAAAGCTTCCGCCAATTAAAACAATTGATAATAGAATACGTAGCCAAATGGGAATCATACGTAAACGTAATCGTCTACGATTTTGCCGTTGACCCGATTTGGGCTCATTTGGCTCTTTTTCCTTTTTAGGCTGTTGAGGCTCCTGTGAACGATTTTGGCGTTGTTCTTTCTTAGCCTCTTTTTTTACTTTTTCGGTTGTAGCCCTTTTTTCTGTCATCGTAAACTCCTCAAATCTCCATTACACTTATCTTCTAATTCCATTTATTAAACCGGCCATCTCATCAGCGATTGAAATGGACTGGCCATTTAACTGAAAATGTCGTTGTGCTTGAATAAGGTCATTCATCTCGTTAGAAAGGTCTACATTAGAGCTTTCTAATGCACCTTGCTGGATGTTTTGTTGTCCTGCTACAACAGCTTCAATAACATCTGCTTCGTCCAAGCCGAGTGTATCTAGTTCAGGTACTTGATAGCGATTATTGCCTACTCCATTTAATAACTGAGGCTTCAATACACGAGTAAGGCCAATTTGCCCGAGCTCTTGTTGGGCTCCATCAGCTAGTGTCGCAACCAGTATCCCATTGCCTGTTAATTCAATCGACTGAAAATTATCCGGTACGTTCAATCTTGCCCCCGTTGTGCTTAAAACATAGCCTCCATCAGCTGTTACAATGGACCAAGCACCCGGTGTATCTTCACTTTCGGTTAAATAAAACGCACCATCACGAGTTAACTGTTCCGTTAGCTCTCCCCCAACAGTCGCTTCAATTTGAAAGAAAAGGTCACGTTCCGTTAAGGCAAAATCTAGCTCACGATCTGTCGTATTTAACGCCCCTTGTTCTAGGCGTAACGCTGTTTGGGCGATACGTGCACCAGAACCTAATCGTAAGCCATGAGGAGTTAGACGACCCACTTCGGCTTGAGGCCTCGTCTGATTATTCAATTGCTGGAACAATAAATCTGAAAAAGTGGCTTCTCGACGTTTAAATCCATTCGTATTGATATTCGCCACGTTATCGGAAATGGTATCAATTTTCTTTTGTAATTGTCCCATCGTTACAGTGCCTGCAATCATCGATGTATTCATTATCTATACCCCCTTTTAACCGATTCGTCCAACTTCATTAACTGCTTTCTCGAGGCTTTGATCATATGCTTGCAAAACACGTTGATTTGCTTCAAACGAACGATAGGTTGCCATCATTTCTGTCATCGTTTGTCCTGCATCTACATTAGAACGCTCTATGAAGCCTTGCTGAATTTGATATGCGATTTCCTCGTTAGCGACTACTGATGGCAATTCTCCGTCTTCCGTAAAACGTAAAAGCCCATCGCCTTCTTTAACGAGCTGCAACGGATCTTCTGCTAATACGACATTGATCTGGCCTACTTGTACACCTGCTTCATTTGTAACGATCCCATTTGCAGCAACGGTAAAGTTTTCACTACCAACGGCCATTCGTTCTCCGTCTGTACTTAAAATGTACCGTCCTTGGGCGGTTGTTAAAAAGCCTTCTCCATCAACTGTAAAGTTACCATTTCTTGTATAACGAAGCTCCTCGTTATCATGTTCAACCGTATAGAATAACGCCATCTCACGGCCATCTTCATTTTCTGGCAATATACCTTGCAACAATGCCACATCCGTTGTATTCCCAGACTCCATTAAATCTCCTTGACGGAAATTAGGTATACGCTCTTGCAAGTATACACCCGTAGCTAGCTCGCCAATCGGATATGAACGGTTCACCGGCATTGATTGTGCATTCACAGCTTGTAAGAGCATTTTTGGAAATGTACGTAGAGACGCTTGATCTGCTTTATATCCAGGTGTACTTGCATTAGCTAGATTATTAGCTAGCATTTCTTGTCGCTGCTGTTGTGCTACCATTCCGGAAGCAGCCCCATATAAACCACGAAGCATGAACCTTCCCCTCCGTTCTTTACGATATTTATTTATGTATTAAACATGTGCCTTTTTCGACGACATTCGATCTAAATTATCTAGTATCATGCCTGTTCCTCTCGCCACACATTGCATCGGTTCTTCTGCAATGATAACAGGTACTTTCAATTCTTCTGATAATAACTGATCCATTCCGTGTAGCAGTGCTCCACCACCTGTTAAAATAATACCACGATCAATAATATCTGCTGATAACTCTGGAGGTGTTTGCTCGAGTACTTGCTTGGAGGCTTGTACAATATAAGATACCGATTCGCGTAATGCGACTTCGATCTCACTTGAGTTTATCGTAATTGTACGTGGAAGTCCACTCACCATATCTCTTCCGCGAATATCCATTTCTTCTTGTCGTGCACCCGGAAATACTGTAGCTACTTGTACTTTGATATTTTCCGATGTTCTTTCACCAATTAAAAGTTTATATTTCTTTTTTATATAAGACAGAATATCCATATCAAAGCGATCACCTGCGATTTTGATAGAAGAGGCGGTGACGATATCCCCCATTGAAAGAACGGCGACATCGGTTGTTCCACCGCCTATATCTACAACCATGTTTCCACTAGGTTGAAATATATCCATCCCTGCACCAATCGCTGCGACCTTGGGCTCTTCTTCTAAATACACGTTTTTCCCGCCACTCTTCTCAGCTGCCTCTCGAATGGCCTTCTGTTCAACAGATGTAATATTGGTTGGACAACAAATTAGTATTCGTGGCTTTGATAAGAAGTTTCTAACGTTAATTTTTGCTAGAAAGTGTTTGAGCATTGATTCTGTCATTTCAAAATTGGCAATTACCCCATCTTTCATTGGGCGTAGTGCCACAATATTTCCTGGTGTACGGCCTACCATGCGGAACGCTTCTTCTCCAACCGCTAGAACTCGTTTCGTTGTCGTATCTACTGCTACTACGGAAGGTTCATTTAAAACAATCCCTCTACCTTTAACGTGTATTAATACATTCGCTGTACCTAAATCAATTCCAATATCTCGACCAAACATTTTTCCTTCCTCCCTATTCCGAACATAAAATCGTACGTCTACTAATACGATGTACCTAATTGTTAATTTTACCATATAAATGTCGAAACGGGGTGGAATTTTTGCAAAAAATTAGTTAGGAGTTTGTACAGCTGAATGTTCTTTATTTTTCTCTGATTTACGATACTTTACTTTCGTTGCTTCTCCGCCTCGCAGGTGGCGAATAGACTTATGATACTCCAAAATCTCTTTCACTTCATTTGCTAATTCTGGGTTAATTTCTGGTAAGCGTTCTGTGAGGTCTTTGTGTACGGTACTTTTCGAGACTCCAAATTCTTTTGCAATGGTTCGAACTGTTTTCTTGGACTCTACCACATACCTACCTATCTTGATGGTTCGCTCTTTGATGTAATCGTGCACACGACTCGCCTCCCTAATTCAATCTTGGTGATTGGTACAGTTTATTAGCAAGTCAATGGAGATATACCACCTTATTATAGGGACAGGCGCGACTTTTCACATATTTACTCTTAAAGCTGTTTACATACCTTCTGCTTTAACAAAAAAGGTGTAACTCAGGCTTGTATCAGCCATGGCTACACCTTGTTTGAACCACTTTTACTTATTCAGTATCATCAGACGGCTCTGTCTCATCATCTGGTTCGTCCTGATCTTCATCTGCACCGTCTTTCTCTTCGTCTTCTTTCCCTGCATCCTCTTGCTCATCTTCTTGTTCTTTGGCAATATCCTCAATCGCATCAATCGGCTGATCAAATACATCATTCGGATTAATAGCTACCTCATTTTGGCGAATTTCAAAATGAACGTGGATACCGGCATCTTTGTTATATAGATTTCGTCCAGCCTCTCCTAAAACGTCACCTTGTTGAATTGTATCACCTTGCTCAACTTCTATGCTGTCTAAACTGTGGTAGTGCGTTACTACATCATCTTCATGGGAGATTTCGACGATATAACCTAGTAACTCATCTTTTTCTGCACGGACCACTGTTCCCGTTAAAGCAGCGACAACATCAAAACTTTCACCATCGACATGAGCAAAATCCATTCCCTTATTTGGATAGTACTCATTATTATAATAGACAAGTGCTTCTTGTTGCTCTTCAGCTGTTGCATGAACGTCATAAAAGTATCCAACAATGTTCATATCATGCTCATTTTCAAACGGCATTTTTACGCGCTCTGACATCGACGTAACAGGTAGTGCTTCTTCTCCATAAGGATGATCTTGAACGATATCTTCTGAATCCATACCTGTTTCTGGTGCTGCTGTATCATCACCGCTTTGCATCATTAATACGGCACTTATAACTAGTGCAGCAGCAACTAAATAAATTGCAGGAAGTACCCAACGTTTACGCAAAAAGTTTTGAATATTGATTTTTGCTTCCTCATTTTTAGAAGATTGATTCTTATCTTCTCTCATTTCTCATCACCTCAGCAACCATTGTGATCAGATTACTGAGATTCTATACGTCTTTTTCAAAAAATTTTTTTGTGCTTAGTATTTGATAGGCGAATGGGAATTATTCATATTATTTTTTTATTCGTTTAGGTTATGTGCGGAGAGTTGGAGTTATTTAGCGTGAAGGCAACGCTGCGTGTGTTAAAGATCTCTTCTAAATTTCACTATGGGTTGGGTTTGCTTCTATTCTCTGGTCGGGGCTGGGGCCTTTAAGAATGCAATCTACGTTTGCATCTATTCGTCGGTAGGGGCGAGGTTCCTTGCTTTTCCTGCTCATCTCTGCACCTATTTGCCGGTAGGGGCAGAGTTCCTCCCATTTTCTGCCCAACTCTGCACCTATTTGCCGATAGGTGCAGGATTCCTCGTTTTTTCGGCTCATCTCTGCACCTATTCGCCTGTAGGGGCAGGATTCCTCTTTTCCGGC
>NZ_BAXR01000036.1 GCF_001310635.1 Bacillus sp. JCM 19034 | reverse complement strand
CACCTGGAAGCTGAGGATCAGTCGGCTCAAGAGGCAGCTCACCCGGAAGTTCAGGATCAACCGGCTCTTCTTCAACTTGTTTCGTTAAAGTAAATGAATCAATTACTTCACCGTCAATTGTAATGGCTTCTCCGCGAATTTCGTTACCGTCGACAGTGAAAGATGTAATCACTTGAATGTTATCTTCAAACAATACGTTGACATAATCATATTGCTCGCCAGGGTAAAACTTTGGTCCAGCAGACCCACCAATGATATACTGTGTTCCTGGTCCATCTTTTTGAACCTGACCATTTTTGATTAAATGGGAACGCATATAGGCATGGTCGTGACCTGTTAAGACTAAATCTACTCCAAGCTCTTCTAAAATAGGTGAGAATGTTTCAGCTGTTGCATCACGACCGGTTAATGGATTACTAGAGTATGGGGAACGGTGGAACATACTAATCACCCACTCTTTTTCAGTTCCTTCTACTTGTTCACGAATCCAATCTTGCTGTTCACGCATGTCTTGTACTCCAAATTCCGAATTGAGCATGATAAATAGTGCATCTCCGTATTCGAAGGAATAGACATAGCCCTCTTTCCCATTTGGCCCATTTTGAGCTAGTGTAAATAAACTTTTAAATGTTAATTCGCCATCTCCATAAACATCGTGATTTCCGAGTACTGGCATAATCGGCATTTTAGTTGAAATCCCTTGGGAAGCCGCAAGGAAATAATCCCACTCTCTTAAAAAGTTCCCGTTTTCAACAATGTCACCTGCATGTAATACAAATTTCGTGTTTGGATTATGAGTGATACCTGCCTCATAAAGCTTCGTCCATAATGCAAAACCTGCCTCATTGGTTGCTTGAGTATCAGTAGCAAAAAGGAAACTGAAAGGCTCGCTCTCAAGAGCTTCCGTTGTGAAACTACTAAATTCACTCCAGCCTTCTTCTGTTCCGTCTCCAACTCGGTACTGATAGGTGGTACCAGGTTGTAAATGATCTACCGTTACACGGTGAATACGCATTTCCCCAATTGGATCTGCAAACAATTTGTTTGTCCCTTCAAAAACGTCAACTTTATCTCCATCTTGTGTGCGAACTTCTACAATAGAATCCTTTATAGCCGTTCCCGTTTGCCATGAAATGTGTTGGGTCGTTTTTGGATCATCACTCCATGTTAAAAGGATATTTTTTGGTGTATGGTCTGCTAATTGTGGGACTACATTTACCGTTAATACTTGACTGACTAATTCATCTTTACTTGCTTGTAACGCAAGTGTGATTTGCGATAATGTCACTAAATCAGTATGAATTTCTCCATTTTCATCTGTTTGGCCAACTGTTTCACCCCAATTGATGACTTCTGCATCTTCAGCTGGGATATGGAAATAGCGTTGTTGACCATTAGGCATAAAGATACGATAATAATCAAATGTGCTAGACGGATCGTTCGCATAAGCAAAATAGCTTCCAGCAGCTACTTCTTGTAGTTTATCGCCGGCTACACCGCTGCCTCCTTGATAAATGTAAGTATCATTTGTGGTTCTCAAAAACTTTTGTCCGTTTGTAATTGAAATATTTGCCCCTTCTATTGGCTCTCCATTTCGGTTTGTAACCGTTAATTTACTAGGGGTGTCGACAGATGTTCCTTCGATAGTCAATACTAAAGGTTGCAGAATTGGAGCTTGAAATGGTGTCATATAAAATGGGAGAGTTCCTATTTCTTCATCTAAGTAAGTAATTGATCCTTCCTCAAAGTTAATTGCTACTTCACCAGTCGCATCAAGTCCTAATTGGAAGGTAAGGATTGCTACCACTTCATTTTCGTCGAGATCTAAGGTCTCTAGGTTTTCCCATTCTAATTCAATTTGACCGTTTATCTCTGTATTACTTATTAAAACCGAATCTAATATTTTTTCAGGAAAAGATACGTTAACAAATTCTAATAATTGGTCATCATAAGTAATGGTTGAAGAAGCACCTGTAATTTGTGAAATCTGGCTCATCGTCAGTATTAGATCAAAAGAGCCTCCTGCATATACTTCTTCATCACCAACAAAATTGAATTCTGGTCCACCAGTTGAAACGTGAAATGTCCAAGTTGAAAATGTATGATTACCTGCATTATCAAAAACCTCAACCCAAGCAGTATGATAGCCTTCCGCTAAAGGGTGTTCTGGAATATAGCTGACTTTTCCAGTTTCAGGATCATAGTTTGGAATTACATCGTTTCCATCTATTTTCATGTAGATTCGATCTGAATCAATGCCAGAACCGCCGTCATTATCTGTAGCAATGACACTAATTTCTGGCTGGTTTTTATAAGCGATCTCTTCATTTTTAGGTTCAAAATAATCTAAGCTTGGGTTAATTAAATCCTCATCAGTAGGCCCGTAAACCGCTCGGATTTGGTCGATATAGATTGTCCCTTTTGACTTACCTTGATCGTTAGTTGCCATGTAACGAACAGGTAATTCTAATTTAAATGGTGCTTCCCAAGTAGTAGGGACAGATGCTTCAACATACTTCCACCCTTCCCATGTCACTCCATTAGGATAATCGCCTGTAAAATCGATATTAAATGCTTGATTGTTTGCATCGCGAAGTTGTCCACGTAGCCAATGACTATGACCATCACCATAAACCCACATCCCAATCTTTTCAGGATGACCAGGGATAGCGATTTCTTTACCAGCATAGACGCCAGAAGTACCTTGCTGGCCAAGGAAATCATAATCAACTTTAAGTGATTGGTTACCAAATCGTACAGGTCCTTCCTCCTTTGAAACTATTGATAAGTTGATAGAGTTATAACGTGCACCTGATACAGACCACAAGTCAGCACCATCCTCAAAATCTTCAATGATAATATAAGGCTCGTCCAACTCATTATTCTCAACATCCTCAGATGCACTAAATGTTACTCCTATTGGACCAAACATATTCATGAGCATAGCTAGTACTACTATATAGATCCATAATTTCTGTTTGTTCAACCTTCTCACTCCTTTTCCTATTATGTAGGTATAACCGTGATCATTATCCCAAATGTAACGGCGAAAAAGGATTTTGTTACTAAAGTGTAATGATATATTTATGATTAGCTTACATTGTTTAAGTTTAATTTATAGGTATTTATCGTCTATATAGTAAGAAAATAGGTATTAATAATATTTACTGTTTCCTAAGTAATTGTGTAGGAAAATGAGATCGTGAAAAAATGAGTGTTACGATTTGATGACGTTTGTGTATAATAATAATTTGTATCATATTTATGTAGACACGTTTTTAGCTTCTCTTGAAAGCATGTAGAAGCTCGTAACAATTGAAGAACTAATTGAAGGAATTTGTAACGGTTAGGAGGATACTATGCTTCAAAAGTCAATTCACTATTGGATATTACTATCACTGCTAGTAATAGCGATTGTATTTTCTGTTTTCTTTTATAAACTAGTACAAGATTATGAACATAGAATTAATGATGAGATTTCTATAGATTTTACGCTGCCAACATATCATTTTGTTTTAATTGGGGAAGAGATGAACCACGATTATTGGCGTTTGGTTGGGGAGGGAGCAAAACAAACGGAGGATCACTATGATGTTTTTGTAGAATATAAAGGGCCTAGCCGATCAAATCCGGATGAGCAGCTTAAGCTGTTAGATATGGCAATTAAGGCGAAAGTTGATGGCATAATTGTACAAGCTTTGAATGAAGAATTTACGCCGTTAATTAATCGTGCAGTAAGTGAGGGCATTCCTGTTATAACAATTGATACAGATGCTCCAGATAGTTTACGTGAAGTTTATATTGGAACTGACAATTATGTAGCTGGTCAATTAGCTGGGGAAGCGTTAATTGAGGATACGAATGGATATGCCACGGTTGGTATTATTACAGGAAGCTTTGAAAATGCTCATCATCAGTTGCGTGTACAAGGATTTCAAGATGCCCTAGAGGATGTTGAGGGTATTAACGTTGTAGCAGTAGAGGAGTCGAACATTACAAGAGTCGAAGCGGAGGAAAAGGCGTACACAATGCTATCAGAGCACGGGGATATTACAGCGATGATTGGGACAAGCTCTTGGGATGGCATTGGGATTGTAGCCGCTGCGAAAAAGCTTAATAAGCTGGATGACCTTTATGTAATGACATTTGACCCATTGGAGGAAAACATTCAATTACTCGAAACAGGTGAGTTAGATGCCATCATTGAACAGCAACCGTTTGAGATGGGATATAAAAGTATTGAAATCATGCTAGAGATCATTGCAGGAAACCGAATGGAAGATATGTTCCATACAGATGCTTCGATCATACGCCTCGGAAACTTAGACAGCTGGAAGAGTGAAACAGGTGATTTGTTATGATCAAAATTCGTACAAAGCTATTGATTTATTTTGTCGCTCTGCTCGTGTTAATTGTCGTTGTCTTTTTTATTCGAGAACAAAGTAATCAAAGGGTTATGGAGCTATATGATGAGAGTGTTGAACAACTTTTTCTCCTTAATGAAATAACAAGAATGACGACTCAAACCTTTCAATCTTTACAAATATATGTACACGAACCGTTGCCGCAAAATCTTACGTATTATGAGGATGATAAACGACAGCTCTTACGGTTGCAGCATGAATTTGCCATCAATGAACTGGATGGAATAACGAAGAAAAATTATTTGAATATGTTAAGTAGCTTTCTGGAACAGTCAGATGCGACGATCGAAGGCGTAAATCGACAGGATATACAGCAATATTCACTGTCGTTAAACGAAGCAGACATAACCGCCAGCTATATCCACGAGCAAACGCTAGAATTAATTAATGACGAATTAACCGATTATAAAGAGCTTTCTGTCATAACAGAGGATATGATCTCAAATACAGAGAAAATGTGGACAATGATCATCCTTTCGATTATTATTGTTAGCGTTTTATTTGCTTTATGGTTTTCTGATGGGATTACACGAACGATTGGACGTTTAACGAAAGCTGCACAACGTATTTCTGCTGGGAACTACTCGGGCGAAGATGTAGTTGTATCAAGAAAGGATGAGCTATGGTTCTTAACGAAAACATTTAATGAAATGAAGCAAAACATTCATCAATCGGTAACAGAAATTGAAGAAAAAGCACGACTGGCACAGTTGTTGAAGGAAATGGAGCTGAAAAGCTTACAAAATCAAATTAACCCTCATTTTCTATTTAATACGCTTAATTCGATTTCTAAAACCGCTTATATAGAAGGGGCAGAGCGTACGAGTGATTTGATCTCCTCGGTGTCAGCATTGCTCCGTTATAACATCGGGAACCTTGATCGGGAAACGTTATTGAAAGATGAAGTCAAAATTGTGAAGGAATACTTTTTTATCCAAAAAACACGTTTTGGTGATCGTGTAACTTTTGAGGAGGAGATTGAACCAGAGTGTTTATCAACGCCAATTCCTTGTTTAACATTACAGCCAATTATTGAAAACGCCTTTATGCATGGTATTGAAGAAATGAGTGAAGGTGCTCATATTGTGTTAATAATTAAGGAAGTAAACGGGATGGTTTGTATTGAGATTAAGGATAATGGCGTCGGGATGGATCAGGAAACGATTGATCGCCTGTTGGATACACGTTCGCCTGCCAAGAAAGGCTCGGGTCATTCAACGGGGATTGGGATGAGGAATGTGATCAATCGCCTTACGTTGTTTGATAAGGAAAGTCACATTGATATTGAATCTATGCATGGTAAAGGAACGACCGTGAAGATTTATATAACGAAGCGATAGAAAGGAGACAGACATTGATCAAGGTCATGCTAGTAGATGATGAGGTACTTGAACGGGAAGGACTCAAGCTCATGCTTTCAAAAATCGCTTAGGATTTACAATTGTTGCCGAAGCAGAAAATGGCCAAGAAGCTGTTAATCTTGCAATAGAAAAAAATCCTGATTTAATTTTTATTGATATTAAAATGCCGCGCTTAGATGGCCTGCAAGCAGTGGAACAAATTCTAGCTACCCTTCCTAACGTTAAATGTATTATGGTATCTGCCTTTGATATGTTTGAGTACGCTCGCCAAGCGATGAAGTTTGGAATAAAAGAGTATTTATTAAAGCCTAGTAAAGTCTCAGAAGTGCTCGAAGCTTTCGACCGGATGGTTGAAGAAATTGAACAGGAAAAAAAGCAAGGAAGCGAAGTAATCGAGCTGAATCAACGATTGGAAAGGTTCGGTTCTTTTATGGAAATGGAAGTTATCGTTTCGCTAATGCTTGATCACGTTCATGAGTTTGATCAAGAAGAGTGGAGTGAGTGGTTCGATATTGATCAGAAGCACGGTTTTGTCGTAGTCTTTTCGTTTGACTCAAATGAGCTTCAACCTGACCGCCATGAAAAAAGTACGTGGTACAAAGTTTTGAAAAAGACGATTCATGAAAAAGACGATCCGGCTCTCGTTGGACCGTTAACGGGATTTCAAGTACCACTTTATGATCATAAATGAAGAAAATAGTCACGAGAACTGGAGACAGGATGTCACAGGTTCGATTATTCATCAAGTGCAAAAACAATTAGATCGATGCAAAGTAGTTGCTGGAATCGGGTCAGTTGTTTCAGATATAACGAAATTTTCACATTCCTATGAGGAGGCGATCCATGCGTTGGAATTAGTCTATCAGCATGGAAGTGCATCGTATATGGTCTACAGCAGCGATTTGAAGCAACAACGAAAAGAGCTGATTCCATTTGAAGTAGAAAAGGAGCTTGTCAAAGCTGTAAAAAAAAGGTGACAGTCAACAAGCGTTACAGCTATTTGATAGATACTTCCAGCTCATTTATCAAGCTTCAAATCAGAAGGTAGAATTGATGCGAAAGGCGATGGAGAATTTCTTTATTGTATTAACACGTACGTTAAAAGAGTTTGGCTTTGATGAAAATGTGCAAATGAACTTTGAGCAACTAGATACATCCATGCAAATAAAGGAAAGGGCGAAAGTACATTTGATGATGATCGTTGATCGGTTAGGAGAGTGGCGGGCAAGTGGTGTAGAAAGTTTGCTTTTGCATGCGAAGGAATATCTTGATACGAATTATGATAAAGGAGTGACCCTTGAAGAAGTAGCTGAAAAAATCGGCCTCAGCTCGTATTATTTAAGTAAGCTGTTTAAAGAGCGCTATCAGGTAACCTTTATTGAATATTTGACGAATAGAAGATTACAAAAGGCAAAAGACTTGCTGTTAGATGGGAAAACGCCACTTAAAGAAATTGCATTAACGATCGGATATAAAGATCCTAATTATTTTAGTCGCGTGTTTAAAAAAGAAACAGGATTAAGTCCGCGTGAATACCGAAGCAAGTATCAATTGTGAATAATGTAGAGGTAAGTGTCTCAAAAGGTATGCAGTTAACCTTTAGAGGCACTTTTTTATGTACGCTTGGACACTTTAGATTTTTGCTATTTAGTTTAGTGGGACCTCATCAGACCGATGAGATTTATAGGGGCAGCATGATCAAGCATAGCTAAACTACAGGATGTTTGGTGCAAGTTTGCGAAACCGTACCAAAAGGGGAATAGGTGCAAGTTTGAGGAGAAAAGTGACGCGAAACCGTACCAAAAGGCGAATAGGTGCAAGTTTGGGGAGAAAAGCACCGCGAAAACGCATCAAAAGGCGAATAGGTGCAAGTTTGAGGAGAAAAGTGACGCGAAACTGCATCAAAAGGCGAATAGGTGCAAGTTTGAGGAGAAAAGTGACGCGAAACTGCATCAAAAGGGGAATAGGTGCAAGTTTG
>NZ_BAXR01000035.1 GCF_001310635.1 Bacillus sp. JCM 19034 | reverse complement strand
CCATTTTTATTCAGATAATAGACTTAAACCTTGTAAGCCCTATACGATGTTTTAACCAATTCTTTAGTACGTACAATATCTTTAAAACGTATGCCCTATCTACTCTTTATTTTATTAAGCAAATAACCATAATTTCATCAGTTACCACCATTTCTATTCTTCAAAGCCATACCTTCGCTTTCTCCTTGCCTTTTTAAATTTTTCGCAACTTTGACGTACAAAAGAACGATTACTATGGCGAGAGGCTACTCCACCTCGATTAACTCCTGAATGTCGATGTCTAACACTTTGCACACTGTTTCTAATGTTGATAGATATACCCTATCTACGTTGTCTGAACAAAGATGGCTTATTGTATTAGGGCGAAGCCTGTCATTCGTGCCAATTCTCGTTGTGAAAGGTCACGTTCTTTAAGGATTTCCTTTAGCTTGATTGTAATAGGCATGGTAATATCCTTCCTCTTTTCATGTTACCTTTTACGATACATCACAAACTTGTATCGGTAAAGGGGTTGATTGTATCGTTAAAGCCGCATACAATGAATTTATGTTAATAATAGCGTCTAAGCGTTACATTAACCCTAATTTGCGTAACGGAGGGGGAAATTATCATGAAAGTTATCGGCGTTATATTTGATTAACAAGGTTACATTGTGAAATTTGTTAACTCCTCTTTATCCAATGCAGAACGGAACAGCTATGCGATGACACAAAAGAATGTAGTTGGGACGCTCAATGTGTGGCAAGGGTTTTAATACGTGACCTACCGTATTTACCTGAAGCTACACCATCTGATATTCATTGGATAATCGCTCAACTTGTTGGAAGAAGAAACGCTTTAGTAAAAGCACAAACTGCTTTGAAAAACCAACTGCATATGCAATTAAACTATCATTATCCAAGCTATAAGGGTTTCTTTTCAGAAGTGGATGGGAAAACAGCTTTAGCCTTTTGGGAAAGCTATCCTTCACCATCTCATTTGGAGGGGGAAACAGTAGAGGACTTACGAACATTCTTACTAGAAGCGAGTAATAATACTTGTTCCACTAGAAAGGCAGAACAAATAATATCACTTGTTCAAGCTGATGGAGAGGTGAAGCGTGAGTACCAAACATCAAGAGACTTTATCATTCAAAGTATGGTTTTTAGATGTTCTCTTTAAGAAGCAGGAAATCAAGAAGGTAGATAAAGAGTTAAAGGTAACCATTAAAACGTTAGGAATGCAGCTCGAAACTAGCCAGGGATTGATACGGTTACTTCTTCTGCATTAATTGCAGAAATTTGTGATATTCATCGGTTCGCTAACTCAGATAAACTAGCAAGATATTCAGGAATAACCCCAATCAAAATGGGTTCGGGCGGTAAAGAAACGATGAAGAAAACCAAGCAAGGTAATCGAAAGCTATATGACATCTTTTACAACCTAGCTGTTCAACAAGTCCAAGTATGTAAAGGGAGTAAAATTCCTCGTAATCCTGTCTTTTATGCTTACTATAATCGTAAGCTAAGTGATGGGAAATCCAAGTCACAAGCCTTACTTTGCATTATGAGAAGATTAGTCAGAATAATCTATGGTATGATGAAAAATAAAACGGCTTATATCATGCCTGAAATGCCTGAAGCGAAAGCTAGTTAATCATATTGGGTGACGGTTGAATAAACTGCCATCCTTTCATAAAGTACATTTTTAGATATTCCTAAGGGTACGGGTAAAGATATACAGATTCCTTCAGTTAGAAATAATGAGTTTAATAAGTGGTTTGATAATCTATCAGTAGATGATTTTGAGAAAATGTGGAGTAATCCTCATTTGAGAAGTAAGATTGAAGATAGGATAAGACGTCCAGGAGGATATCATGAGTGGCACCTTGTAGCAAGAACTCCCCAATTTAAAAAATGGGGTGTAAGCATGGATGATATAAAAGAAATGAGGACCTTAAAGATGTTGAATTTATTAATCCTCCCGGAAGTCATGGAAGGCGAGGTTCTACAAAAGCACATAACGAGATTTTAAAAATCATTGATTCTGCTACTGATTATGATAGTTTTGTAAGAGAGCTAAACAAATGGCTAGTAATAGAATGAAAAATGGAATTTTAGATTTACCAGAAGGTTTAAGGAGGTAAAAACATTGAAAAACGATGTTTCTTTGTGGTTAGGATACTTCGAAAATTTTGATGAGGTCGAAAAATACACTGAAGTAAAATATGACGAAGATGGAGATAGTATTCCTTCTACTTTTGAGAAAGAATTTAAATTAGGATATTATGATAGAGACTTAATTGAAAAAGACTGGATACCGGATGCTGAAGATGATATAAAAGAGCTTCTAGTGGATTTTTCATATGATGATCAGTTAATAAAGCAGTTTAGAGATGTTAAGTTAAACTCTAAATATAATACCATTATTTTGGTTTTTAACTATAATTATGATAAAGAAGGAAGGCATGTAGCTTCAGTAAACGAAAGTGCATACAAATTGGATTTTATAGGTACAGCAGAGTATATAGATTAAATTGTAATATTACAATGAAGAGTAAAGTACTTGATTGTCTACTTTAGGCAGCAAGTGCTTTTTTATTTTATATTTTATGCAATCACGAATGATGCTTTACTGAAATTCATAGTTCATGAAGGTAGTTCCTTCATGGAGTATTGATTTTATATTTGGATTTTGTGAGAAGTATGATAAACAGGCGAGATGACATTTTATATGTCAAGAAGACTTATGATACCGCAAAACCCACAAACTAAAGACAATGACAAAGCTCGTGGCGATAACAATGGGTAACGTGTAAGAGTGTTTCTTATATTGGGTTGGCTTTTAAATCTTGGGTTGTATTTTTACAAGAGACGGTCGTATAATACTCGCTATTCGTTTAAAAAGCGTTACGAAAATTAAAATTTGTGTAACGGGAGGGTGAAAAGTTGAACGTTGTTGGGTATATACGAGTCTCAACTCAAGGGCAAGCTAAAGAGGGATATAGCTTGAAATATCAAGAAGATGAAATTAAAGCATACTGTGAAGAACAAGGTTTTAACTTGATACACATCTTTAGAGATGAAGGAATCAGTGGCGCAAAATTGAATGAAGAAGCACTAGAAATAGACAGGGTGGACTTACAGGAGATGTTGGCTCACCTTTCGTCTGTCCAAATTGATTATGTGGTGGTGCTGAACACAAGCCGATTATGGCGGTCAGATATTGTGAAAGTGCTGATTCAACGAGAGTTGAAGAGATATGGCTGTGATATTAAAAGTATTGAACAACCCTTTTACAGTATCCATAAGAAAGACCCCAACGATTTTTTGGTCAATGGATTAATGGAGCTGAAATAAAGGTTACAAAAGCAGATGGTATGAGGTATGGATTTGCCGACTTTGCAAGTGCAGGTGTTGTAGAAGAGACTGTTCAGCTACCAGATAGATTTTGGAAGATATCGGATAAAGAACAGTTTAAGTGGTTAGATGAACAAATAGGTGGTACAAGAAAAGGGATGACGTGGCATCATACGGAGGTTCCTGGTAAAATGGAGCTAGTCCCCTTTGGTATTCATAATATTACACCTCATAATGGTGGAAGGACTAAAGGTATGTGGGCCGACGCTCCAAGATAATAATATTGAGGAGGTATAGAAATGGAATTTAAGGATGGATCAATAATTTATCCCTTGCCGAACGATACTTTGCTTTCTGAAAAGGAAGGTAAGTGGAGAATAAATTTACCAGAAACGTATAAAGAATTTATAAAAAAATATAATGGTGGTACTCCTATAAAGGATAGTTTTAAGTGTAATAGCCATATTTATGCGATTGATAGGTTTTTATGTATTTTAAAAGTAACCGGGGAAAGAGATGATGAGTATTACGATATAGGAGTAGTTAGAACTCAACTAGACGAAAGAATTGTTTTTGATGAAAATTTAGTAGGTACTGAACTGCTACCAATAGCTGTTTTATTTGCAGGTGACTTTGTTTGCTTAGACTATCGTAACAATGTTGAGGAGCCTATTGTATGCGTTTGGAATCATGAAGAGTCTTCAGATTTAAATCCTATAACATATATTGTAAGTAATAGCTTTGAAGAATTTCTAAATATGTTAACAGAATAGATACTTGTTAGTAGGATCTAACTCTTGATAGAATGCCAGTAAGTTAGTCACACTTATTTAAATAACCTCAAGCACTTGATTGTCTACTATAGGCAACAAGTGCTTTTTGTTTTTTTGTGAGAAATTTTTGCATTGAACAACTAAAAAAGGTTGTATGAAATTCATAGCTCATGAAGGTAGTACCTTCAAGGCATTCTGTTTTAGTATTTTGTTTGTAGAAATAATAAGATAAACAGGCGAGATGACATTTTACATGCCAAGAGGACTTATGATACTGCAAAACCCACAAACTAAAGACAATGACAAAGCTCGTAATGCTAATGGTGGTGACAATAAGAATACATAAAGATAGTGAATAATAAAAAGTGAAGATTTTGAGTGAGACAATAAGAATGTGATTTGTTTGAGAATCGAAAGCTCATGATGGTTGTACCATCATGGAGTATCGTTTTAATACTTGGATAGTAAGAAAAGTACGATAATTAGGCGAGATGACATTTTTTATGGCAGGGGTAGTTATGACAGGGAATGGCTAGAAAACTAACGAGAATGACAAAACTCGTGGCGATAAACAATAGGTAACGTTAAAGTTACTAGGTTTAGCATTAGAGCAGACAAAAATGGGGTTGTATTTTTACAAGAGACGGTCGTATAATACTCGCTATTCGTTTAAAAAGCGTTACGAAAATTAAAATTTATGTAACGGGAGGATCAAAAGTTGAACGTTATTGGGTATATACGAGTCTCCACTCAAGGGCAAGCGAGAGATGGATATGGCACTATGAAACATAAAAACAGCCTAAAAATGACCAATAGTACAAGAAAAAGAAGTAGTTTAATAGGATAGTAAAATGGCTGATTTTTTTATTTTTAGCTTTTAAGATTACAACATAGGGTACGGTTAAAGATAAGGGAGTTAGTGAAACTAATTTAAGAAATATTGATGATTATATAAATGGTAACAAGAAATTTGATGAAGTCATTGAAGACTATGCCAAGTTGTATCAAGAGAAAATTATCTCAAATACGACATGGTCATGGAATAAATCCTTTCCAGGTGCTGATAATTTATCTGCTCGTCAAAAAAGATTGATTAAAGAAAAAGCGATGGCTGATGGTTTGATTCCTGATGTGAAAGTTACTAAAGTAGAAGGAATGAGATATGGGTATGCTGATTTTAAAAGTGCTGGGCTAGTTGTTGATACTAAGCAATTACCAGAAAAGCTATGGTTATTACCAGATGAAGAACAATTTAAATGGCTTGATAAAGCAATAGGTGGACGACCAGAAGGTATGACTTGGCATCACACAGAAATACCAGGTAAGATGGAATTAGTCCCTTTTGGAATACACAATATTACCATACACAATGGTGGGAGGTCACCTGGAATGTGGGCTGATGCTCCAAGATAATTAAACTAAAGAGGAAGGGGTAATAAAATGATAATAAAACAGGATACTATTGTAAAACCATTACCTTCAGAAGATTTGATTAAGAAACATGAAAAGTTTTGGAGACTAAAGTTGCCGGAATCATACTTGGACTTCATAAAAAAAATAACGGAGCAGAGGTAGAAGATGCTACCTTTGAATGTAACAGTCGTATTTATATGATTGAAAGGTTTTTATGTATGTTGGATGACATTGAAAATAACCCTAATGGGATCTATGATATTGATGTTGTATTTTCACAGATAGGGGAAAGATTAACTAATAATGAAGATTTACTAGGTGCAGAAGTATTGCCAATATCGGCTGTTTTCGCAGGTGATTTTGTATGTTTGGATTTTAGAGTTAATAAAGAGAATCCTGCAGTGTGTGTCTGGTCACATGAAGAAGCAGGCGAGTTTGATCCTGTATTTTATAAGATTGCAGATAACTTTACTGAATTTTTAGAGATACTCAAATAAATTGATTACAATGATTTTTTAAGCATTTGATTGTCTAAAGGCAACAGGTGCTTTTTTTTGTGAGAGAATTTTGCTTTGGACAACTTATAATATGATTGTAAGAAATTCATAAAATGGAAGGGGATGAAGACCCGTTCCGCCCAGTTTCAAGAAGATAAAACCGTGTCGAACTTCTTACATTACATCACAATGGGCGGCGATCAAATGGTCGTTGGAGCCGTCAATCCAGATGATAAAATGGAGCTAGTCCCCTTTGGTATTCATAATATTACACCTCATAATGGTGGAAGGACAAAAGGGATGTGGGCCGACGCTCCAAGATAATATTATTGAGGAGGTATAGAAATGGAATTTAAGGATGGATCAATAATATTTCTCTTGCCGGACGATACTTTGCTTTCTGAAAAGGAAGGTAAGTGGAGAATAAATTTACCAGAGACGTATAAAGAATTTATAAAAAAATATAATGGTGGTACTCCTATAAAGGATAGTTTTAAGTGTAATAACCATTCTTATGCAATTGATAAGTTTTAATGTATTTTAAAAGTAACCGGGGAAAGAGATGATGAGTATTACGATACGATATAGGAGTAGTTAGAACACAATTAGACGAAAGAATTGTTTTTGATGAAAATTTAGTAGGTACTGAACTGCTACCAATAGCTGTTTTATTTGCAGGTGACTTTGTTTGCTTAGACTATCGTAACAATGTTGAAGAGCCTATTGTATGCGTTTGGAATCATGAAGAGTCTTCAGATTTAAATCCTATAACATATATTGTAAGTAATAGCTTTGAAGAATTTCTAAATATGTTAACAGAATAGATACTTGTCGGTAGTATCTAAACCTTGATATAATGCCCGTAAGTTAGTAACACTTATTTAATTTACTTTAAGCACTTGATTGTCTAATAGGCAACAGGTGCTTTTTGTTTTTTGTGAGAAATTTATGCTTTGGTCTACATGAAAAATGCTAATGAAAATTCATAACTCATGATGGTTATACCATCAAGGCATTCTGTTTTAATACTGTGTTTGTGAAAATAATAAGATAAATAGGTGAGACTACATTTTACATGCAAAGAGGACTTATTATACTACAAAACCACAAACTAAAGACAACAATGACAAAGCTCGTAGTGCTAAACGATACAGATACATAAATCTAGTAAAAAGAAAGTGAGGATTTTTGAGTGAGACAAAAAGAAAATGATTTACATGAAAATCGAAAGCTCATGATGGTTGTACCATCAAGGAGTATCGTTTTAATACTTGGATAGTAAGAAAAGTACGATAATTAGGAGAGATGACATTTTATATGGTAGGGGTAGTTAAGACAGGGAATGGCTAAAAAACTAACGAGAATGACAAAGCTCTTGGCGATAAAAGGTAGGTTACGTAAGAAGGTTACTAGTTTAGCATCAGGGCAGACAAAAATTGGGTTGTATTTTTACTAGAGAGGGTCGTATAATACTCGCTATTCGTTAAAAAACGTTACGAAAATTAAAATTTATGTAACGGGAGGATGAAAAGTTGAACGTTGTTGGGTATATACGAGTCTCCACTCAAGTGCAGGCAAGAGATGGATATAGCTTGAAATATCAAGAAGAGGAAATTAAAGCATATTGTAAGGAACAAGGCTTAAACTTGATTCATATTTTTAGAGATGAAGGAATTAGTGGCGCAAAACTAAATGAAGAAGCATTAGAAATTGACAGGGTGGGCTTACAGGAAATGTTGGCTCACCTTTCGTCTGTCCAAATTGATTATGTGGTGGTGCTGAACACAAGCCGATTATGGCGGTCAGATATTGTGAAGGTACTGATACAAAGAGAGCTGAAGAAATATGGCTGTGACATTAAAAGCATTGAACAGCCATTTTACAGTATCCATAAGAAAGACCCAAACGATTTTTTGATCAATGGCTTAATGGAGTTATTAGACCAATATCAACGGCTTGAAATTGCCCTCAAACTAACGAAAGGAAGAAATAAAAAGGCAAAGGAAGGTGGATATGCTGGAGGAAGGGCAACATTTGGCTACCAAAAGAAAAAAGGTGAAAAGGAACTAAAGATACATAACGGTCAAGCAGAAGTAGTGAAACGCTTATTTGAGCTTAAACAGCTACATAAGAAATGGTCACTGTCTAGGTTGGCAGAAGCACTGAATGAAGAAGGCTATCAAACAACCCAAGGGAAAGCATTTACGAAAGTACAAGTGAAGCGAATATTAGACCGAGAAAGTTTTTATCAAGGGATATATACATACGGACAAATACAAGCAAATGGAAAACATGAAGCAATTATTTAACAAACTAACTTAAAAAAGGCTCGTATTTTCTTATAAGTTACTATGTAGCGATGAAAATGGATAGGCTTTTCGTACCAATGCGCACCGTTAGGTGAACGCTCGAACTAAGGTTGCCGGCATTTTCATTCAATGATTGACAACTGAATAGGAGGATGAGCCATGCATGAAAAGCAGAAACACTTGTATGTAGGTGTGGACTTGCATAAGCACGACCATGTGGCGGTGGTCATTAATTGTTGGCAAGAGAAACTAGGTGAAATAAAGTTCGAAAATAAGCCTTCCGCCTTCTCCAAGTTTTTACAAGATATTGATAAACTTTTAGATGATGGATTGACGCCTGTATTTGGCTTAGAAGATGTCGGAGGCTATGGACGTTCATTAGCACAGTTTTTAACCGACCATGGCCAGGTTGTGAAAGAAGTAAACCCAGCACTTTCATACGCTGAACGAAAAAGCCACATGACCACACAAAAAAGTGACAGCTGGGATGCAGAATGTGTAGCTAGAGTATTGGTAAACCAATTGAACCAGTTGCCAGACGCTAAACCACATGATTTATATTGGTCGATACAACAATTGGTAACTAGAAGAAATGCATTGGTGAAAGCTCAAGGTGCTTTGAAGAACCAACTGCACATTCAATTGAGCCACCATTATCCAAGCTATAAGAAGTTTTTCTCCGAAGTAGATGGAAAAACAGCATTGGCATTTTGGGAACGATACCCTTCACCTTCAAGTTTAGACGGTGTAAGTGTGAAGAAATTGACCACTTTTTTATTAGAAGCCAGTAACAATGCATGTTCAGTAAAAAAGGCAAATGACATATTGAGGCTAGTTAAAGAAGATGGTCATACAACAAAAGAGCATCAAGAAACGCGAGACTTTCTAGTAAGAAGCATCGTTCGAGACATTGTGTTTAAAAAGAAGGAAATGAACTATGTGGAAAGAGAATTAAAAGAGTTAATGAGTTTACTAGACTTTCAACTAGACTCCATGCCAGGCATTGACCTCGTAACAGCTTCAGCATTAATTGCAGAGATTGGAGACGTAAGACGGTTTCCGAATGCCAACAAATTAGCACGATTTGGGGGTATTGCGCCAGTTTACTTTGGGTCTGGTGGGAAAGGTAAGGAACAAAAAAGCAAACAGGGAAATCGGGCGTTACATGCTTTATTTTACAACCTAGCAGTACAACAAGTGCAAGTAGCAAAAGGAAGTAAACTGCCGAGGAATCCTGTGTTTCATGCTTACTACCTACGAAAGCTTAAGGAAGGCAAAACAAAGGGGCAAGCATTGGTTTGTATCATGAGAAGGCTTGTGAACATTGTTTATGGCATGATGAAGCATAAAACAGCCTATAAATTGCCGATAGTGCACGAGAAAGAAGTAGTTTAATAGGGTGGTATAATGGCTGGTTTTTTTATTTTTAGCTTTTAAGATTACAACATAGGGTACGGGTAATAAAACAGATAAGATTACAGATGGTGTTATTAGAGCCGGAAGTCATATGAGTACGGATGGTGCTTTGAAACCGAATGTTAAGTATAAAGCAGGAGAATATGAGTATTTATATGAGACTGACAATATGGGGAGACTTAAAGAGTTTAATGCAGATGATTTAAAATTAACAGAAAGAGATAGTAGATTACCACATAAATCAAACACGCCTGGAAAAGAAACGGGTGACCATGCTGGACATTTAGCTGGTGATAGGTTTGGGGGCTCTCCAGATTTAGATAATCTTGTATCTCAATCAAGTAATGTGAATTTGAGTAAATACAAGAAGTTAGAAAATCAATGGGCTACAGCCATAAAAGAAGGGAAGAAGGTTTCCGTTAATGTTAAAGTCAATTATGACGGAACTGGATTAAGGCCGACAAGCTTTGAAATAAAATATAATATAGATGGTGTTATTAAGAAAGTAAGATTAAAAAATTAGGGGTGATAGACTTGAGTAAAGTATTTGAAGATTATTTTTCTGAATTACAAGCAGATATGGTAGCTATTTGTTTAGAATACGTTGAAAATAAAGCAGAGGATATTTACATTTACTGTTCCTATGAGCCAGAAATGTATGTTTTTGACGTATTTTTTAAAATAAATAGTCAATTTGTTTTTAAGCATAACTTAAATGATGCAGTAAATAGCATAAGCACGATAGGTAAGAAAGCATTGATTTATGATACCTCTGAACAAAGGCAAGAAGCTGTTTTAGATATTGGACTTGAAAATTTAGAAAAAATTCATGAAAAATGTAAAGAATATGGAAAAGAAATGCCTACAGAGATAAAGTTACATTATAATGTGAAGCAGAATAGTTTAAAAGGAAAATATAGATATGATTTAGTTTATTCAAATGACGAAGAGCTTTTACCAGATGATATTTTCAATTTTTGGTTTGAAGAGGTAAAAAATGGAAATTACTGAAGTGGAAATGTCTTAATTAGTATAAGAGTTCAGCAGTATTCAGGATTGTGTTTTAGAATTAACTACAAGCACTTGTTTGTCTTATTAGGCAACAGGTGTTTTTGTTTTTGTGTTAGAAATTGTTAACTTTGGGCAACATTTGATTATGCTTTGTGAAATTCATAGCTCATGAAGGTAGTACCATCATGGAGTATTGATTTAATATTTTGATTTTTAAGAAGTGCGATAAACAGGTGAAATGACATTTTAAGTGGCAGGAAGACTTATTATACTGCAAAACCCACAAACTAATGAAAATGACAAAGCTCTTGGCGATAAAAGATAGGTTACTTAAGAAGGTTACTAGTTTAGCAACAGGGCAGACAAAAATTGGGTTGTATTTTTACAAGAGACGGTCGTATAATACTCGCTATTCGTTAAAAAAGCGTTACGAAAATTAAAATTTATGTAACGGGAGGGTGAAAAGTTGAACGTTGTTGGGTATATACG
>NZ_BAXR01000034.1 GCF_001310635.1 Bacillus sp. JCM 19034 | reverse complement strand
TGTTCCGTCCGTGCCATCCGTTCCGTCTGTGCCATCCGTACCGTCTGTTCCGTCCGTACCGTCCGTGCCGTCTGTTCCGTCCGTGCCATCTGTTCCGTCCGTACCGTCCGTGCCGTCCGTGCCATCCGTGCCATCCGTACCATCTGTTCCGTCCGTGCCATCTGTTCCGTCAGACTCTTCTTGAGCAAAAACAGCATAAATACTGAAATGAGAAGTTGCTGCTGATACATAGCCTTCTTCATATAATCCGCCAATTTTTTCCCAAGCTTTTGTATTTGAATTATAGTAATAGATGTTTAACATATTTTCATTAAGAGGTGCATCTCCATCAACGAATAAATGAAGTGTCACTTGTTCGTCACCAAAATCAGATAGTAAAACATTGCCTTGGATGATTGTAAAATCATAAATGTTGCTTACTAATTCACCAGGATATGGACGCAAGCTTTCGAGCAGTGCTTCTTCATTCATTTCATCAAAGCTAAATGTCACTTCTCCTTCACCGTCTGCAAAAATAGCAGCTGGAATTTCAATTATTACGTCTCGAACAATAACCTGAACTGTAGCACCTTTTTCAACTAAGAGTGCAATTTGCTCTGAATTGAATTTAACTGACTTTACATCTACAAATGATTCATCTAACAAGTTTATCTCAAGTGTACCACTGTTTTCTAATCGATCTACAGCATCATCAGACACAACCGCATTACCATCTTCAACGATAATGTCTACTGGGTCTACTGGGTCTACTGGATCTACTGGATCTACTGGATCTACTGGGTCTACTGGATCTACTGGATCTACTGGATCTACTGGATCTACTGGATCTACTGGATCTACTGGATCTACTGGATCTACTGGATCTACTTCAGATACAACTTTAATTGAGATTCTACCTTCTGTTTCATAATCGAGAGTGAATCCTTGAGCTGTTAAATATTCCGCATATTCAATCATAGCTGTTGTCATCGGAGTAACTTCCTCGTACACGACCTCTCCTCGGAAGTTATAGCCTGATCCACCGTTACCGATAAAATCATTCACAGCAACAATATACTCTTTCTCTAAATCAATTGGTTCTCCATTGATCTCAATCATAACGTCAATAAATTGTCCATCTTCTTCTGCTAAAATCGTATAGGCTATACCTGCAGCTTGAAGATCGATTTGGTTGCGGTCCCCTCTTACATAAGAGTATTTAAGTACATCCTTAATCGCTTCTCCAGTCATTTCAATAAGCATTACTTGGTTATCGAATGGTTCGATACGATAAATGTCAGCAATTGTTACGTCTCCTGGAGCAATCGAATCACGAATACCACCATTATTCGTAAAGGCAATATCTGCATCAGAAACATGGATCATTGCATCTGTCCAGAAGTTTCCAAGTGGAGCATCCATCTCATATCGTTCCTCATGAGATAAGCCATTCTTCGTTTCACCAATAACTATAGCTAAAACCTCTTCTAATTCTTCATTCCAGCGGTCAATAATTGATTGAACTTCTTCATTTGTTTCCTCTAATTCACTAACAACTTGCAGCTCACTCAACACTTCCTCGACTTCTAACGTTTCAGGATCGATGAACAAGTCAACTTGACCGACATAACTTGCATAGCTACCTGCTTGCACAATTGGTGTTCCATTAACAGTTTGATAGCTGTTTAACACTGTGTGTGAATGTCCACCAATAATTAGGTCAAAAAAGTCAACTTCCTCTGCAAGACTACGATCTGCATCATAACCGATATGTGTAAGGCCGATAATAATATCTGCTTCTTCCTCTAGCTGCTCTTGATATTTTAATGCTGTTTCAACATAATCATGGAACTCAAGTCCTACAATTCCACTTGGTGCTGTAGCAGGAGGATTCTGCGTTAAACCAAATACTGCTACATCAAAATCATCAAATTCAAAGATCGTATAAGGTTCAGGCTGAGCAATAGGAATTGTCGGATCAACAACTGTCGTATTTGCACTTAACCAAGGGAAGTTGGATTGAACTTCACGATCGGCAAATACATCTTGGCCGTAATCAAATTCATGATTACCAATGACCATAGCATCTAGCTTCATTGCGTTTAACATTTCAATGATCGGTTCACCAAGGTTAATATCATTAACAGGTGCTCCAGAAAAAATATCACCAGCATCTAAGTAAAGAGAGTAATCTACCTCTTCACGTCCGTTATTTATGAACGCAGATACCTTACCCAAATCATCGATACGTGAATGAATGTCATTCGTATGGTAAATCGAAAGCTGTGATAACTCATCACTCGGTGGTTCTACTGGTAAACTAGGATCAAAAATTGAGATTCTTTTACCTTCTACATAATCAATCGCTTCCGTTTGCATTTCCACATAATCTGCTACTGCTTCCCATACAAGGCCGCCTTCTTCTATAATACTATCGCTTAAGGTGTAATGACCGCCATTATGCATAAAGTCATTGTAGGCAACCTTATAAACTGCCTCATCTAACACAGCTGTACCATCATCTAGAGTGATGTCAACAATATCATCAAATACTGGCGTACTGCTACTACCTTTTACTAACTTATAGTAAAGTCCTGATGCTTGAACATCTACTGTACGATGGTAATTTGATTGATTTAAAATCATTTCTTTTAGCTTAGCACCAGTCGTTTCAACAACAACAATTTTATTGCCAAAACGGTCTAACGCCTCGATTTGCTCACGTGTAATATTACCAGCAGGAATATCACCTGTTACAGAACTTCCATTTAGTAAGGCGATATCTGATCCTGTTAGTGCACGAACTGCATCTGTATACAAATTACCTAAGCCTACGTCCGTTTCACCTTTGTTAGCACTAAATAATCCATTTTGCGTAGTGCCGATTGCTTCACCAATTGGTCCACTAGCATTAGGATCTACTTTAATTGAAATTCGTCCCTCAGAAGTGTAATTTAATTTTTTACCTTCGGAAGTTAAAAACTCAGCATATTCAATCATCGCTGTTGTCATTGGTGTAACTTCTTCATATACAACTGTCCCTTGGAAATCGTAGCCTGATCCACCTGTTCCAATATAATCAGGTACAGCAACAAGATAGGTTGCTTCTAAATCTATCGGCTCTCCATCAATTTCCAATATAGCATCAACGTACTGTCCGCTACTATTCGTTACGATTGTATAATGGAGCCCTGACGTTTGCAGGTCAATTTGATTACGGTTTTCTCGAGAGTAAGAATACTTGAGAACATCTTTAATCGCCTGACCAGTCATTTCAAAGAGCATTACTTGGTTATCAAACGGTTCAATTTGATAAATATCACCAATTGTAACGTCCCCTGGTGCAATCGAGTCGCGAATACCACCATTATTCGTAAAGGCAATATCAGCTTCTGCAGCAAAAGCCATCGCATCTGTCCAGAAGTTTCCAAGTGGAGCATCCCCATCAAAACGGCCGTCACGCGAGAGTCCCGTTTCGGATTCACCGATTACGATGCCTAAAATTTCATCCATTTGCTCGTTCCATTGATTAATAATCGCTTGAACTTCTTCATTCGTTTCTTCTAATTGACTAACTGCCTGTAAGCGGCCAGCAACGTTTGACACTTCTTTTGTGTCGGGATCAATCGAAAGCGATAAGTTTCCAACATGGCTAGCATAGCTACCAGTTTGGACAATTGGCGTTCCATTGACAATTTGTGGTCTCGTTAAAACAGTGTGAGAGTGACCACCAATAATCACATCAAAGTAGTCTACTTCTGCTGCTAATGCACGATCATCACTATAACCAATATGTGTTAGAGCGATAATCACATCTGCTTGCTCTTCCAACTCTTCTTGATACTCAAGAGCTGTTTCAACATAATCATGAAATTCGATTCCTACAATGCCACTAGGTGCTGTTGCTGGTGGATTTTGTGTTAATGTAAAGACACCAACATCGAACTCATCAAATTCAAAAATAACATAAGGTTCAGGCTGTTCGATAGGAATAGTCGGGTCAACTGTTAAATTGGCACTTAACCACGGGAAATTTGACTGTTCGACACGTTGTGCAAACACATCTTGTCCATAATCAAACTCGTGATTCCCAATCACCAATGCATCAAGATTCATTGCGTTTAAAATGTCAATGATCGGTTCACCTAAATTAATGTCATTAACAGGAGAACCACTGAAAATATCCCCAGCATCAAAATAAAGAGAACGCTCTGCAGCTTCACGCTCACTATTAATGTAGGCAGAAACTTTTCCTAAATCATCAATACGTGAATGGATGTCATTCGTGTGTAAAATCGTTAAATCTAAAGCATCTTCACTTGGCTCTTCTCCGATTGGATCAGTCGGTTCCTCACTTTCTGAGACAAGGACAATATCTTCAACACCACGAGGTTTTACTTGGTACGTACCATTGTAAACACTAGCAATCCCTGTGAGATTAACAACATCTCCATCTTCATAAGCAAAATCATCATAGGTAAGACCTGTGCGATTATCAACACGAATCAATACAGATTCACTACCCGATTCCGCTACAAATTCAAATGTTCCGAAACTATTCACTTGTTCTAAACCACGAATTGTGACTTCTTCCAATGTAATTAATTGACCTTGGTTATCATCATTAACTTCATTTGGTGTTACAGTTTGCGTTTCTGGGATCTCTTTCTCTCCCCAAATCGTTACATCTACTACTCTATTAATTTGAAATTCTCCATTGAAATTGTCTATTTCACCACGAACAAAAATTTCTGTACCAGCACTTACGTCATATTCGTTTTGGTAGACATACGTGCCACCAGTCTCATCTTGAATATAAAATCCTTTTGCTCCCCATGCCCCAGGATTCGTCGTAACAACACCTCGAATTGTCACAAAGCTACCTTTTTCCATTTCACGAGCATCAGCAATTGTTGTTACATTAGGAAAATCAGGATTTGTCGGTTCCGTATCGTCATCTTCAACTGGAGATCCATTGACAAATTCCATTGATGTAGGGCTTCTTAAACCCGGCGCACTAAAATAAAGTTCTAAACTTCCTGTCACATGCACTTTTTTACCGAGATTGTCAGGATTATCTTGTAAATTAAACTCCGCACGTATAGCATTATTGGGTAGTTGTACAGGTAATAACTTTGTTACATCTGTCTCATTAGGATCATCTGCTATAACAAGGTTTGTATTAGAAAAGTTATCAGTAACTAACCTAAAAGACCCTCCACCACTTTGGGCAGTTCCAACAATATACTTCCACCGTCGCAGTTCCCTCGTTGTTTGCAATCGCTTCCGTTACAGTAAGCACATCGGAATCACTGTTTTCCGCTGCCGCTACTGCTGCGAATGATTGAAACGGGCTAAACACGAGAGTAAGCATCACTAAATAAATCAAGACTTGAGTGAACACGTTTCTCCTCTTCTTCATTAAATAGCCTCCTTATTTTTTCGACTCAATCCATTTTGAAGTGGTTGATTGCCTATTCTTCTCTTTACTAAAAATAGCAATCCTTCCAAAATGATAGAGTCACGTATACAAGGCTATCCTAACAAAGCAATTTTAAGGTTATGTTAATTTTACATGTAAATGGTGTATATATTTAGCAGAACATGTCATATTCATGTTATATTACTGTTTAAATTACACTTTTCGCTATCTCTTTTACACCTCTCATTAAAGCACTACTCTCTCTATGTCGTCATCTCCATGCATTATTCGATACCACTGTATTTCATCTACATTGTCAGCTTTTAAATAATAGATGTATTCATCAATAATGTGAATGTTATGAACCTCTTCATCATCAAGGCTTTGAGTTATACCTTCCTCTATGTCATGTCTATGTAAACTTCGATTTTCATTAACATTTCGAAAGTAAACACTATTATTAATGACGTTAAAGCCTTCACTTGGTTGATTGGTAACCCTTTCGTTATGCCCGTTTTCTAAGCTCATTCGAAAGATCTGATAGTTATAGTCAGCATTTTCATAATAAAACCACCCATCTTCAATCGCAAAATACCTTGCTCTTATCCCATAAAACATCCGCTCAAATTCATTTTCCAAGTCGTTTAGGTCGAGAAAATAAAGTGTTTCATTATAATCTTTTTGATAAATCAAATGTTCTTGACCAACCGTAAAACGATTAGATTGATCGAGAATCACTTCCGTATCGCTCAAATCGGTTTTAAATCGTAAAATATGTATGTCACCAGATTCTGTATAAACAGTTGGCATAACAAAAACGTTATCATTAACAACGACGAGATTCTGAGCAAAGGCGTCCGTTATTTGCTGTCGCTCTGAGCCATCTTTTCTCATACGATATACATCACTATTGTTCACTTTATCTATGTAGAACAGCCAATCATCGATTACATTAATATCGGAAACTTCATTTTCCAATAACAACTGCTTCTCATCACCATCTTTCTTCTTGCGATAAAACCCTTCACCGTATGAGGAATAATAAATCCATTCATCATCACTTGCCCATTGTCCTCCATTCATTAAATTTGAACCTGTATTCCCTAATGTTTCAGGAATAACCTCTGGTATGTGTAGCTCTCTTTCATTATCCTCTTCTGCAAACTGAGCGGCAATATATTCCATCATCGAAAGTGAATCATCGAACTCACCAACTGGCATTGCTATTTCCTCTATTTTGTTATGATTAAAGAAGGAAATTTCCACTTTTTCTGACCAAGGAAAAGGATCACCCGTTTCTAAAAAATCATAATCCGCGACATACTCCATACTTAATTCTTTAACAAAAAAATCATCCTTATCAATTCCAATACGTAAGTTAAACTCATTGATATCACTATAATCAAATTGAAGGTCAAAAACCCCCGGTAAGATTGATGCCGTGGTGATCCAGAATGGATATAAATCCTTTGAAAAAGTTAAATCATCATTCACTTCATGCGAAAATTCATAAAAAAAGACATCATCTTCCTCACTAAACTGTAATTGTTCTTTCCGATTGTTGACCTCGTCTAAAACCTTTAGTAAATGATCAGGTGTCTGGTCTTCTAAATCGTATCGTATTAACTGATCTAATTCTGGCTCGAATTCTAAATAAACCATGTCTTCAACATAATAAGCAGTTGTCTCATATAAATGAACAGAATCATTACTATTTGACTGACTGACAGCACGAAAAGGCTCGATAATTGTTTCCCCAGATAAATCAATATTTGTTTCTACATCATTACTATCCTTATTTTCTGATTTAATTTCAAAAGCGTAACTATCCAAACGTCCCATTTCTTCTATTGTTTTCTCTAATATATATTCAGAATTCATTTCTCCTTTACTACATCCTGCAATAAAACATACTCCAACGATGAGTAACCAGTAGTTTTTCTTCATCTCTTCTCCTTTTTTACTATTATATTTATGAATTAACTTCTCATTATACTTTAGAATATGTAATTGTTTAAATCAAAAGCAATTAAAGGAGTTTGAGAACGAATTGGAAGTAGACGGTTCATTCTAGCTAATGGAACTTCATTAGAAGATAGTGGTTTTTATTTAGGTGGTGATTCTATGGAGATAAGTGAAAGTTTAAAGGAATAGCCAACCGAGAGTTTTTGAAGAAACAGGATCTTATTTAAAAGATATGATTCCTATTATATCGATCCCTATCGTTGTAGAAACTAATCATAACTACTCTTTTTTCTTTCCAATTCTTTTACTCTCATTTCTAATTCCTCTACTTTGTTTTCTAGCGTATTTTTTTTATGTTTAAATTTATTAATATATTGATTAACGAGATAAACTAAATAGACGGGTATGCCTATTACAACTATCAAAAAGGTAAGAATAATAAGCCAACTAGTAAACATTTGAAAAACATTTTTCATAGGAATCTCCTCTCTAGAAGATTTACTTTTCAAATATTAAGTTTAACATAAACATTAGTAATATATTTACTTTATTCACCTTTTTATCCAACCCGTATGGCTTTTTCAGCTTGGCATTA
This sequence comes from Bacillus sp. JCM 19034, assembly GCF_001310635.1. Classification (GTDB taxonomy): domain Bacteria; phylum Bacillota; class Bacilli; order Bacillales; family Bacillaceae_D; genus Halalkalibacter. Next base: position 6,581 of record NZ_BAXR01000034.1, on the reverse strand, counting down.
GTGATTCCATGAATTCATTAGATATTTTACAATTTTCCAAGAAACGACAGACAGCATAAATAACAGACTTCCAAACACAACTCCTATTGGCAGACCCAGATATGAAGGTACTGTCAAGTTAGGCCATAATTCCATTCGAACTTCACTACCGAGAGTATATAAAAGTCCACCTATTACAGAAATGACCGTGCATACACATAATCCAATTGATAGAACTCCGAATACCGGGATTGCCAATGCACGAATTGTTTTTTAAAAACCATTACACTTAAATACATCCCAATCACCTCTCTAATTTTCTCATTTTATCGACCGTTGAACTCTTGTGCACGTATACCTTATTCGAATAAATGACTTCACCTACTTTACAATTCTGTCCGATCTTCACATCATCTCCGTATACACAATCTACCTCTGTTTGCTCAATAGTTACATACTTACCTTTAATTGTGTTAGCCACCATCTTTCTTCTAGCCAAAGACAATATATTTAAAAACGTTGCTTGTGATGAACTTATTATTACTTCTTCTTTTCCTTCAATTTCCTTAACATTAGATGGTGAACTCACTTCAATGAATACCCGTTCTCCAACAAGCACATCTTTAACTTGTAAAAAACCTTTTGATTGAAAAATTGTACACAGAAGCGACTTGCTAATATGCAGGCTTCCTGAAGAATCAATATAATTTCCAGTAATCGTTGCAAATGACCCTTGCCCTACGTTTTTTAAATGATGACACGTAAGTGCACCATCGACAGAACATGAACCTTTGTTAACAAACTCGTCAGCTTCTACAGGAGCTTTTATTTTACAATAGCCAAGAATATGAAATGTTTTTACTAGTACTTCTTTATGAAAAGTGGCCGCCCCTTTTATTGAAATTTCTTTAACCTTTTGCTTCTCTTGAAACTGTTTATTCCCTAATACAGATAACCTTTCATTCTCCATCACATTCCGCCTCCCTCAATTTGATCAAACCATTTAACATACTATATAGTATCTATATACTAATTAGTATATTAAACTGAATATGATATAATTGTCAATAGGAGGAAGAAAAATGAGAAAACGATTAACTCATGAGGAACGGAAACAAGAAACGCGCAAAAGACTTTTAGAATCAGCTGCTGACACCTTCGCAAAATTAGGTTTTCACGGGGCTTCGGTAGATAAAATTGCAGAGGAAGCAGGGTTTACAAAAGGGGCAGTTTATACACATTTCAAATCGAAAGAAGAACTATTTCTTGCTTTATTTGAACAAAAGATCGACTCTCATCTAACGACGATTCATCATATTGTCGAGCAAGAGAACTCACTTGATCATGTTATTAACAAACTCGAGCATTATTTTGATTTAGACAGACAGAATAACAAAGCATGGGGCATATTAAATATGGAGTTCTTGTTATATGCAATGAGGAATGATTCCGTACGTGAAAAATGGTCGAACGTCATTTTAAAATCTGTAGAACATATTACAAAAGTAATTCGTATTATAAGAGAAGAAAACGGAGATACATTTGACCTATCTTCCGAAGAATTAGCTTGGACCATTTTATCTTTAGAAAATGGCATAGGTATTTTCCAATATATTTCCGGAAGTCATGTTCCAGCTAATTTATATGGTAAGTCATTACAATCGCTTTTTAAGTCCTAAAAAAATAAATAAGTGAGGTTGTCTCATCAAAATTTAAGACAACCTCACTTTTCACCTTCAATCAACCTGATCCTTCACCTTTTCAAACAACACTTCCGGAATCATTTCAAAACCTTCAATTTTCGTATTTTCTTCTACTTCAATCATTAAACAAAGCTTGCCATTCACATGGACTTGACGTACGTATCGTAAGTCTTGTGGACTGATGGCAATGTCGGCTATTTTCGTTTTAATTTTAATCGATTTTGTCGTATATTTTGGGACGATGTTACTTGCTTTTAATTCATATTTTTCATCATCGACGACACTTTTGAAAGCAACTTCAACTTTATCGCGATCGACTCCTTCTAGCCCACTACTTTTTAACACTTGTTCAACATCTCTATAATCTAATTTCGGTACCTCTTCCTCCTCATTTTCTTCGATTATACGATGAACCTCATCGTATACGTTCGATAGCGTTGTCGTGTTGATTTGCTTCCCCGCAACGTTGCGAACAATTTCCTCAAATGCATCCTTATCCTCCTGAGCCGTTATAATCTCTTCAGCATTGATGACTTCATTAATAAAATGATCATCCAGTTCATTCACTTTTCCAGTTGAATAGAGAATATGGTTTACATCTGAAGCATTGTCTGTCACAGATGGAAACATAAATCCCGATATTGGTGCCTTCAAGTCAATAATCGGATCAACAACAATATTATACTTAAACTCCTTTTCCACATAGTCAAACAATAATTCCTTTTTTGGATCTTGGGTACGATTCATGCTGCATAGAATAAATGGGTGAGAATATACCGTATCTAGCTTACTTTCTTCACTATCATCACTTTGACGCTTCATCGGTTTTTTATACTCGCCACGAATAAATGATACGACAATATCCATTTCGTATTGTTTATCTTTTAGCATCTTTTCCACGATTTTCAGCATATGACTTGTCCATTCCTCTGTATCATGACAAATCAAACCTTGGTGAAGAATGAGTTGACTGCTATTTTCCACATCACGCTGGAATTTTAATTCGAACAGTTTTTCGTCCAACTGACCTGTTAGAACCTTTTTGAAATTATTGACGAATAACTCCTTCTGCTCATCTTCTAATAATTCGAATCGTAAACTTTGCTGATGATAGATTTCACTTGACTCCTTCATTATGTACACATTAAACATTTCTTTTATTTCAAGTAAATCATTGTTTATTTTAAATTGTCTGCGAATATTTGCGATGTCTTTTTTATTCAAGTTATTCCACTCCTACTTTGGGTATCATCATTCATTTTATCATAGTTAGGCGTGAATTGAGTGTGTGCACTATTCGCTAGTTATAAAAATTAAAAAACAGCAAAGATGAATAACTCCCTGCTGTCGCTCTTATATACGTTTCCTTAAAAACGTGGGCCTCGCTCCCGGATAGTATATTCACTGTAAGCTTCATGCTTCAACCAATTTCACCAATCTCTTCAAATGTTTTTTTCACGTTTCTCGGCAATCATCACCACTTATGACACCTCTCTGCGGTAAGAGAAATAATACATGCTTAACGGCCACCATAATACACCGAATATTGGATAAACCGCCCATACTACACTTGGTGAGAAGAAGACATTTGTACAAATAAAAAGTATGCTGATCAATAGCGTCGCATGAATAGAGAAGGAAAAATACGAATTCCGCTTAGCATGATAAAGAGATAACGGCCACCATAAAATCAAAAATGCAGGGAAGATGGACCACGGGTATAATGGTTCTAGGAAGATATTTAAGATAACGTAATAAAGGATAAAGATCACACTTATCGTAAGTGCTACAACCATTTGTTTATTCCTTTTCCCTATAAATGTTAAAATAGGCCATAAGAAAACCGGTGCCACCGCATATAAAAACCACGGATAATTAGGCGTGCTCATATAATTCTCCGTTAATAAGTAGATTACTATGCTAAAACTTCCCACTAGCGAAAACGATTTATGCCTATTCTTTATAAAAGAGTAGATACCGAATGGTAAAATGAAGACTGCTAGAAAGGGATGAATAAGCCAGTGATACTGAAAACTCGTTACGTAATTAACAACGATTAAGAATAATACGATTAACACACATCCTGCTTCAGCAAATCGCCATTCATAGTTATGCATATTACTTATCACCTTTTACTTTTAACCATTTATAATACATCGATAACGGCCACCATAGTATGGCAAAGGTCGGATACACAAACCAAATGACTTGGGGAGTATAATAAAAATTTATGAATATAAATAGCCCAATAATTAAAAGGCTTCCCCAAATGGAATATTCTAAATTTAATCTTGTATTTCTTAAATAAACTGGTTTTTTCCAGATGTAGCTCCCAATTCTTTTTTCAAATCCTCTATATCTCCAAATTCGACAATTGCCTTATTAATTGCATCTTCTTCTGTTTTTCCATGTTCCTTCAAGTCAAAGACTTTTTCTTCCAAGTTTTGTAAAACTTCCTGTATCACAAACTCTTTCTGATCACTTTCAGGTACATCCTTAAACAGGTCGTACACGTACTGAGTTAACTTTTTCAATTGAATCCCTCCATAAAAATATCAATTACTTCTTTCGTTTCTTTCCATTCCTCGACACTCTCTCTAAAATAGGCTTTTCCAAGCATCGTAATGCGGTAATATTTCCTTTTCCCCCCTTTTGACTCAGTACCAAAATACGATTCGATTAACTCCTTTTTTTCTAATCGCTGGAATACAGCATATAATGTCGCCTCCTTTATCTGGAATCGCTCATTTGTGCGATTAGTAATTTCCTTAGATATTTCATAACCGTATCGATCCTTTTCCAATATTAACCGCAAAATGATTGAATCTAAATGACCTCGAATAAAATCACTTCTAATCAAGTTACCACTTCTTTCCATAATAATTACTTTATCAGATAGAGTTCTACCTGGCATAGTAATTATAACCTCATGTACTCTATCTGTCAAAGTAATATTAAAATTTTCAAAAAAGATCGTTGTAACGTGTGAGGCATTAAAAAAACAGCAGAGATGTATAAAATCCCTGCTGCCACTCTTCTATACGCTTTTCATAATAAATAACTACGATTTATTGAGGTTCTCCTGTACAGTATACTCACTGTAACCGTCATTCTTTAACTCACTTGATTTCTTCTTCAACCAAATTTGGCCAATTTCTTCAAGTGTTTTGTTTTTCGTTTCTGGAACGATCGTCATGACGAACGTAAAGCAAATCGCGTTAATCACTGCAAACATCCAGAATGTGAATGCTCCACCCATATTATTAATTAAAATCGGTGTGAATTGACCAATCGCCCAGTTAGCACCCCAAAGGAACATCGTCGCGATCCCAACTGCTTTAGCACGCAAATGATTCGGAAAAATTTCTGGAATCATAATCCAAGGAATCGGTCCCATTGAAACACAAAAGGCTGCCGTGAACCCTGCTACAAATACAACTAATAATGGTCCACTATGAGCTGGTTCGAAATAGAATACGCTACCAATTAAGACCATGAATATCGCCATTAAAATTGAACCGATCGCCATTAATTTCTTACGCCCAAGCTTATCAATCAATAATAGAGCGACAATCGTAAACACTACTTGAACACTACCTATGATACTTGTTGCTAAAAACTCAGTGTTATTTTCAAAACCTACACTACGGAAAATATCTGGACCATAATATGTGACCGCATTCATTCCAATCACTTGATTAAAGAGTGCAAGGAAAATCCCTACTCCCATCGCCATTCTTAGACCTGGCTTTAATAGCTGTTTAATAGACGTATTTTTTTCCGTTTCGATTGAGACTTTAATTTCTTTCGCTTCTTGTCTCGCTACTTCCTCGCCATTAATCCGTTTAAGCGTTTGAAATGCTTCATTCTCTCTTCCCTTTTGCATTAAATAACGTGGGCTTTCAGGGATAAAGAATAGCAACACGAAAAAGATTAAACCTGGAAATACACCATAACCTAGCATCCAGCGCCAGCCTGTTTCTAAGCCCCAAGCATACGTACCACTATTGGCTACAGCATAGTTAATGTAAAACGTTGCACAAATACCGAAGATCGTAAATAACTGATAAAGCGATCCTAATCTCCCTCGGATTTTTGGCGGTGCACACTCACTAATATACGTTACTGATAAAGCCGAAGCGAAACCGATTCCAAAACCACCGATGACTCTTGCAATAATTAACATCGTCACACCAGTTGCAAAAGCAGATCCTAATGCGGAGATGATAAATAAAATCGCTGATAAAAACATAATATTTTTACGCCCATATCGATCACTTAAAAAACCGGACATTGCTACACCAATTACTCCACCAACCATTACACAAGAAATCACCCATCCTTGCATTGCCGGTGTTAATTTATACTGTTCTGCAAGAAATCCAATTGCCCCAGAAATAACAGCGGTATCAAAACCATACATTAAACCCGCTACCCCAGCAGCAACTGCAATTAAAATTACGTACCATGATGACTGTTTTTGTAACATGTAAATTCTCTCCCCTTTAGACATTTATCTTTTTTCGAACAAAACGACTCTCTCCATTATTTTTCCTGCTTCTCACTGTTAATGGTGTCGTTTTCATTATTCATTTCATAACGTTAAGAACGCTTACAAACAATTTATCATACGTAAACCCTTCTCAAATCACATTCATCTGCACATTATTGTTATTACCTAGACTTTTTTGTAAAAGAAATTCGTTTTTTGATGCATTTTTGCATTGCTTTTCTCCTCAAACTTGCACCTATTCGCCTTTTGGTGCGGTTTCGCGTCGTTTTCCTCCTCCAAACTTGCACCTATTCCCCTTTTGGTACGGTTTCGCGGTGCTTTTCTCCTCAAACTTGCACCTATTCGCCTTTTGATGCGTTTTCGCGGTGCTTTTCTCCTCAAACTTG
>NZ_BAXR01000033.1 GCF_001310635.1 Bacillus sp. JCM 19034 | reverse complement strand
TCGGGTCTCGATAAACTTGTAATTTCCTGGACGTAAATTCTCAACCACAATGCGACCATTTTTATCGGTTTCAAGTGCTTCTTCAAGGACATTTCCTTCTGCATCCTCAAGACGGAAAATCGCACCTTCTAGCAGCGTTTCAGTATCAACATCAATTTTTACAAGCTCTACCGAACCTGAAATGAGTTGATTCTCTTTCCTAACCTCAACCGCCGTCTTCTGTGAGTGCTCAATTTCAAACGAAAGCGGCGTTTCATCTAATACGTAATGCTCTGGTGCTCTCACTTCCATAAACTGATAGTGACCTGGGCGTAGGTTATCAACCACAATGCGGCCAGACTCACCTGTCATCACGTTTTCCTTAACGATTTCGCCATTTTCATCAACAATATTGAATACAGCTCCCGCTAACGGTTCACCTGTAACATCATCGACTTTTGTTAGCTCAACTGCTCCCGGAATCAAACTGTTTTCAAACGTTAATTCGGCTCTTTCTGATTGAGAACGTTCTATTTCTAACTGTACTGGCTTTTTGTTTAACTGGTAATCTTCTGGTGCCTCTACTTCAATAAAGCGGTACTCACCTGGGAGTAGATCGCTAACGACGATACGACCTTCTTCATCGCTTATAAGCCCTTCTTGTACTAGCTCTCCATCAATGGTTTCTAAATCAAAGACTGCCCCACGTAACGGCTCGCCTGTGACATCATCAACCTTTTGCAATTGGACTGAACCTCGTATTAATCGATTTTCAGCAGTAAGTTCAAGACGATTTTCTTGTGAGTGGACGATTTCAAACGGATATGGCTCTGAATCTAATTCATAATCTTCAGGAGCTTCAATCTCTACAAATTGATAGTGACCCGGACGTAAATCCTCGACTACAATCTGCCCGTCCTCATTTGTTGTTAACGATTCTTCAATGATTTCACCTGATGAATCAAGTAATTGAAAAATGGCTCCCTCTAAAACTTGCCCACTTGAATCATCAACTTTTTCTAATAAAACCGAACCCGTCTTCATCTCATTGTCAACCTTAAGAGTTACACGTTCTAGCTGATTGTCTTTTATTTCGAAATCTTCCACTGCTAGCTGATCATCTGCATAACCTTCAGGTGCTTTTATTTCAACAAACTCGTATTCACCTGGTTCTAGATACGTCACGATAATTAAGCCATTTTCATCCGTTTCATATGTGCCAACGACCGATTGATCAGCTCGACGTAGTTCAAATTGTGCTCCTGCTAGAGGACGATCATCAAAGCGATCAACCTTCAAAAGCTCAACCTCATTAACAAGCTTCTCGTTCACAAACGTCACAACATTTACCGGTTCGTTTACCGTCACAGATTCTGACTCATAACGAAGCAAATACCCATCCGGTGCCTCTAATTCCTTCACAACATAGTTTCCGTATAGAATGTTTTTAAACGTGAGCTCCCCATTTTCATCCGTTTCCCCTGTACGAATCAAAATCGCTTCTGTCTCATCATAAAGGGCAAATGTCGCACCTTCTAATAACAAACCATCTGCATCGGTCTTCTTAATTGTCAATTGTCCTGTTTCACCTGAACCTGTACCTATACCTTCTGTAATCCGGACTTGAACCCGTTCTGATGTGTCGGTATCTGTCGGGATATTTTCAGATCCTGTTAGCTTAGCGTTGTTTGCTACATATTCGCCATTTCCTGCCATAATAAATGTTTGATATCGCAGGACAAAAGCACGATCAATTGAATCATTAAAACTCACCGTAAAGTACTCTACATCGTCATCATTGATAAGAAACTCTAGCTGATAATCGACTCCTTCAACTAACGGCTCATCTTCATTAATTGTCAGGTGGCCATTCTCTGCCACATTCGTTGGGTACAGAACAAAGCTATCTTGCATAATAACTTGGTTCGGAGTAGGGACATCAGTTAAAACAACATTCGATAACGTTGATTGCCCCGAGTTTATTTCAATTTCCCAGTTAACAACACGACCATCTTGTTGACCCCGCTTCTTCGTATACGTTCCACCATCATGGACACTGACCGAAGCATCTAACTCCGCAAGCTTGTCAGTCCCATCAAACAAATAGGCTGTATTTTTATATGTTTGCTCTATTAATTGATCTTCCAAAGTCGTCTTATATTCAATAATGTATGCACTGTTAATCGAACCTAGGTCTATTGAAAATCCGGGATTCTCTTCTGAATCTGTTACAAGCTCAATGCTGTATTCATCTTGAGAGAGAGGCGTTTCTCCACGATCAAACTGATTTTGTCCTCCCTGCATACGACCAGGATACACTTTAATAGAGTCCTCAACTAAAGCTTGATTTCCTAAAATGTAATCAATCACTTTGGCATTTTCAATTTCTCGTAAATTATAATTCACACCAATCGTCCACGTGATTTCTTTCGTTATCGCATTATATGATCCACCTTTAAAACCATTTGTCTGTGTAAAGTGATCTGGTTCAAATCGAAATGATCCATCCGTCTCGTTCTTTTCGTTATTTTCATCCTTCCATTCTAAATGAACATCGTTGAGGAAGTAATTTTTATCTTTATCCTTTCTTTTTTCATAATCAAACTTTGTCGTATAGCGTATAACAATTTTCTCATTTATAGTATCTTTAAATCGAATTTGAAAACCATCTTCACCGTAAATGACTTCATAGTAAGACTCATCTAGATCATCGATCGTTAGTGAGCCATCAATCATCGTTAAACCCTTATTCGAAAACGTATCTGTTAAAATAAGTGAATTCATCTCATATCCATCTTCATTAACAACGATATACCAATCAACGGTCTTGTTCTTATAGTCTACATTTTCATGCCATTTGCCTAATATATGCTGCCAAATTTCTCTATCTACTGTTTTGCTATCGTCGTTAAATTCAACTGTATTTGATATATGTTCATAATCAAAGACACGATCAATTGACTGCGTTTGATACGTCACTTTATATGCACGATCGATTCCTTGATTAAATTGCAGTTCAAAGCCATTTGCACCTTCTCTTGAGGTTGTTATAAACTGGTAAGCACTTTCCGAAACCTCAGATAATGAACTCTCGTGTCCATTCTCATCAATTTCAACCTCATACACGTTCAAACTACCGTCGACAAATTTATGAGTGTTACTAAACCAATCGCTTACAACTGATTGTTCTTTTGATAAGGAGCGTTCATTATAATTTAGCTTAATTTCCCACGTAATCGTCTGGGTTGTTCCGTCATAATCTACCGCTCTCTTTTCCAATGGCTGGCCACGACCAGTCCATACCCACGCTTCCGCTGGTAAATCGTTTATCTCATTTCCTTTAAGGGTTGCTTTATTACCAAAGTTTTGTTGGTCATCGTCCGTGATGATTGTTTCAAATTCCAACCGATAAGCTGAATCAATTGGTTCGTTAAATATTAGGTCAAATCCGGTTTCATCGCCGCTTATCTCGTATCGCCCAGGATGAACTTCATTGCCGACAGTAACGTTTCCACCTAAATCAATTTGCAGCTCGTACAGTCGAATGGAATCTATATCAACGATTTGCCCTGCTTGAATCGGATCGCTCAAGACAGCATTTGAAATCGTATCAAGGCTTTTATTAAAATCTACTTGCCACTGAATGGTTTCTGCGTTATACGTGCGATTTGGCACACCACGCTTGTCAATGGTTGTCTTAATATTGGATTCAAAAGAGATAGGAATTCTGACGACATCGTTATCTACGATGTCAATAACGATCGTTTGGTCTAAATCTCCTGATAAGTCTTCTCTAATCATCGTTCGGAATTCTAACGTTCCCTTCACATTAAAGCGGCCTTCAATATTTTCATTAAAAATCATTGTCACATTTCTATTTTTATCTAACTGATACGTTCCAAAGCTTAGCCCGCTACTATCTTGAAGCTCGCCACTTACTTCATTGTACACTTGAAACACATCCGGTAGCTGAAACTCAAAACTAGCCCCCGCCGTATAACCATGATTACCCGACGGCTTATCACGGAGCTCCCACGTGTACTGCAGTGCCAAGTCTAATACCTTTTCAGATGGATGCGGCATTGGCTGAGGCACATCAACCAGTTGCCCGTTCTCATTGATTAGAAACAATTGAGCAGATGTAATGATATTCTCCTCAATTAATACGCTTCCTAGCTCAGCTGTTTCCAGTTCTAATGAATCCTCGTCCAATTCTTCCTCAGCCTCATCCATTATTTCCTCTTCAATTTCCTCTACTTGTTCCTTTTCTTCCGTTTCAGCTTCTGATTCTATCTCTAGTTCTTCTTGCTTTTCTTCTCGTTCACTTTCTTTCTCTTCTTGCTTTTCTTCTCGTTCACTTTCTTTCTCTTCCTGCTCTGCTTCCCGTTCTTTTTCTAGCTCGTCCTTCTTAGCTTCTCGTTCACTTTCGCTTTCTTCCGTCTCGTTTATCGGTTTCGGCTCTTTTTCATCAGTCTCATCTAGTTGATCTGGTTCTTTTTCCTCATGCTCTTTTTCTAGGTCCTCTTCTTCAAGAGCTTCCTCTTTATCTACCTCATTGTTGGTTGTAAATGCCTCTAGCTCTTCCGGCTCATCTTGAGGAATGTTACCCCCTTCTGCGATGGCGATACTAGCATGTTGAAACGCACTAAACACTAACAGAAACGACAGCATTAGTAATGAAAGCTTTTTTTTCACCATTCCTTCACGTTTCCTCCTCAATCCTATTAGTCGTCAGATTGGGAAAAATATATCTTTTCCACTATCCTCCTTTTCCATTTGTATTTGCTTGCTAGCTAATAAATTACTAATATTTTTCTAGATTTTTATCGGTTTTACGATTTATCCCATAAAAAAGAGGCGATTGAATAGAATTTCATCTATTCAATCGCCTCTTTATACTAATTACGTACATACTATGAACTATCTAGCAGCTACATTGTATTCTTCCAAGCATAATAAAAAACCATCGAAGGGATTTATCCGTTCCTACAATGGTTTATGGCTTAGTAAACGTAACTATTCATTCACTAGATGATAATAGAAATTTGTTAACTCATATGATGGTTCCATACCTAAGTCCTGTTGAATCCGCTCAACAAATTCAATATATAATGAATGTGCTTCACTTTTCTGTCCAATGTGAATAAGCTGATCAAGCATTTCTTTTAATAATTTCTCTGAATATGGGTCATCCTTAAACAGTAGTGATAAGCATTTCAACGACTTCTCATACTGTCCTTTTTGGCTATACTTCACTTTCATTGTCTTTAAGAATGAGACCATCTTATAGTGATATGTAAAAGCTTCATCCCTAGCCCATGAATAATCATTACGCTCTAAATATTTCCCTTTATATAGGGTTATCATTCGCATAAATTGTTCATCTGTAAACGTATCAAGATTTTGTTCAAAGTTCTTCATTAATTCCAGCCATTCATCGACATCAATTTGCACGTTCTGAAGTGATAGCAAATAACATTTATCAGAGAATAAAATTGCTTGATCGAACCCTAACGTTCTCAGAAGCTTTCGTAAGTGATAAATACACGTATGCAAATGAATTTTTGACTTTTTATAATCATCATTTGGCCATAGAGCCTCAATAATCAGATCTCGATCAATGTACTGCTTATGATGCGTTAACAAAAAGGCAAATAACTCCTTCACTTTAGAAGTCTTCCAACTTACGAGATCCTGGTTATGATAAACCATCAGTTCTAAAAAACAGCCTATACTAACTGTTCCTGATTCACGTACCTCATCTTCTGAATGAAAGAGAGTAACGGTTTCTAATAAACGCTTCGTCGTCTTCTCTAACCGCTGATTTGAAACAGGCTTAAGCAAATAATCAACAGCATGCAGTTCAAAAGCACGAACAGCATACTCCTCATACGCTGTCACGAAAACGACTTGTAGCTTTTCCTTTTTCGAAAGTAGAAATTCCGCTAAATCAATGCCGTTTATCCCCTTCATGTTAATATCAATAAATGCGACATCAAAATCAACGACATCCACCTTTTCTTGCAAATCCACCCCAGACACATATGTTCCGACAATGCTGTATTCCTTCATTCCTTCTAACTTACTCTGAAGTAACTGAATCGCCAATGGTTCATCATCAATTATTATAGCACGTATCATCGCATTCACCATTCATACAGAAATTTACATACTCTCTTTATCGTAACATTTTTTTATAACTAGGTATAGCCAAAATCCATATTATTTGTTTTTTTCCATATTATTAGACAATACATTAATGAATGTAAATATTTTTGACAAAGGTACCGTAGAGTTTATTCTAGAGAAGCTTATTATTGGAATGGATTAAACAAACACGTTAAACTTAGTTCTACTCATACCACCACTCATCATCGTACTCTTCATCATAGAACCAATCGTAATCCTCGGCGTCGTACCAATCATCATAGTCCCAATCATATTCTTCGTCGTCATCCCAGTCATAATCAGCGTCATACCAATCAAAATCTTCTTCATCATACCAATCTTCGTATTCATCATACCAATCATCAAACTCGTCATCATACCAGTAGTCATAGTACTCTTCCCAGTATTCATCGTACCATTCCCAGAAATCGTATTCCCAATACTCGTAATACACATCTTCGTCCGAGTAACTGCCATCGTCGAAATACCAACCATCCTCAAGCTCCCATAAATAATCAAAATAAAAGAGATCATCAGTATAGTAGAATTGTGCATAAATGTCTTCCTCTGACATCGGTTGCTCGATCCATGTTTCGATCATAGAGTGAACTGTATAAATCGGTATACTGAAGCCAATGGTTGTATTTCTTGTATCTTGTACCGAATTAATCGCGATCACTTTTTCTGTCTTTTGCGATACTAGCGGTCCACCGCTACTACCCGGTGCAATCGGTGCTGATATTTGATATAAGTTCGAATAAGAGTAATGGTCAATATAGAAGCTGCGATCGACGCCAGTAACATACCCCATTGTTGCTGTATTCTCAAGCCCAAGTGGACTTCCAAGCGCGATTACTTCTTCACCAACGAGTGACTTTTCGTCAACTTCTATGTTGGATGGACTACGTCCTACGAAATCATCTACGCGAATAATCGCTACGTCATTTTCATTTGAATAACCAATTACTTTGCCACGGTGCTTTGTTTCCTGTATCGTCGTTACAACGACATCCGTATTTCCTTCTACCACATGTGCATTCGTAACAACAATCCCTTCATCATTGTAGAGGAAGCCCGACCCTTGACTATATTCAGATTCTATCGTGTAAACGGTTTGCTGTGCATCGGCAATAATATCCGTCAGTTCACGAATCAGTTCTTCATCCTCGGGCTGTTCGATTTCTTGTGCTACTTGCTCCTTCTCCTCTGACGTCGACGCCGTCACTTGTTGATGTTCTTGAACTTTATATACGGATGCCTCATCCTTATCTAGAAACTTCATCGCATCAAACGCGAAAAATCCTATAGCTAGTAAACTAATAAGCACAACCAAAAAATAAGGGAAATACCCTCTTCTCTTTCCCCCACACTTACGGCAATATTTATCTCCTGCAGCCATCTGCATTCCGCACTTTGGACAATACATAGTCTCTCCGCTCCTTTTATGGGGTTCTTGGGGGTCTGACCCTAAACCACCAAACCACTGCCTCTATTATAGCACAGACCTACTTTTGGGGTCTGACCCTTCTACATATTGACGATAATTTTGAATAGGTGATTGGAAGAAATAGGAGAGAACTTTATCTGTTTTAATGTGGGGATCTTTACGTGAGGACATATAACCAGCATAGCTGCTCCAACGGTAATCTTCAGGCTGGGGTACCATCTTAGCGTCAACTGGGTTGAGGTGAATATACTTACTTACGGTTAAGAAATGAGAGACATCTTTAATCATATCTGCATAATAACGTCCTTGAAATAAGTGGCCACTCGTATCATAACGCTTGTTGAAGTAACTCGCATATAGGGAATGGGTTCTTTGAATAATCCTTTTCGTTGGGGTATTAATCGTTTCGAGAAGAAGGTGAAGGTGATTTGTCATTAAACAGTAGGCATGTAGGTGGAACGGACAATTAGAACGGGTTTGTTCAAGAAGGGATAAATACATTAAATAATCTTGAGAATCGTTAAAGATAGAAGATCGTCGATTTCCACGGCTCGTAATATGATAGGTCGCCCCTGGAAACCAAACTCGTGGCTTACGTGGCAAATAGTATTCCTCCTTGCTATGTGGGTCTTTGAAAAGGGGTCTGACCCCCTTTTGTATATACTTCTACACTTTTTCGTGTGATTCCTGCTATGAACAGTGCGTTACCCAATTGGGGGTCTGACCCCTAATTTTTTTGCAACGACGGTAGCTTGCACTCTATTTTTCACCTGGAGTTTACCAAAAATGTTTACAAGGTGATTTTTTACCGTACCTTCCGTCAATTTAAACGTAACGGCAATTTCTTTATTAGACTTCCCGCTACTAAGGTGACGCAAAATTTCGTGCTCTCTTTTGGTTAGTGTCTCAAGGAGATTAGGTGGCGTGTCAGTACCACGCTCCTCATGTGCCATTTTCTCCAGATTAATCCGCTCTACAGTTTGTTGCAATCGTTTTTGAGAAAGTGGTTTCACAATATAATCATAAGCATAAACATCATACGCAGCTAGGGCGTGTTCTTTGTGAGAGGTAATAAAAACGAGCGTAATATGACTATTCGTTTCTCTTAATCGTTTCGCAAAATCTAGGCCATTTTCCCAAGGCATACTAATATCGACAAAGGCTACGTTCACTTCATGGCTTTGTAAAAAGGAATATGCCGTTTTCGTATCGTGAAAACAGCCGACAACTTCAACGTAAGTGATTTTGCCAAGTAACCGTTTTATAATTAAGTGCATCGCTTTTTCGTCATCAATGATTACCACTTTCATATCTTAGCCCATCCTCTCCACAAAGCTGCTATTGGATAAGGGGATACTGAAGTAAAAGGTACTCCCTTCATTTGGGATGCTATCAAACCACATTTCCCCTCCGTTTATTTTGACAAAGTCCCTGCATAGCTTTAATCCTAAGCCAATTCCTTTTTCGCCAGCAGTACCTATTGAGGATTTTAAACTTCCTTCATCCCTCCACAATTTTTCTGCTAGCTCTTGATTTATTCCGATTCCTGTATCCTTAACTGATATGACTACTTGATCATCCATTACCTCCTCCTTAATTTGTATGACGCCTCCAGAATTAGTAAATTTAATCGCATTTGAGAGCAGGTTTCGAATAATTAAATCTACCATTTCCTTATCCGCATATATCATAATGTCACTGTTGATTTCTGAAACCAGCTTCACCTGTTTACGGTCACTTTGTATATCTAGCAACCTCATATTACTTTTTACAATTTCAGATAAATTCCATATAAATGGGTTGAAAACCATACCTCCCTTTTGGCTTCTTACCCAATCTAGTAGTCCTTCTACTAGCGTATATGTATTTTTTATTTGTTTCTCAATTTCCTGTGTGACCTCGTCCTGCTCCCTACCATCCATTTCGGCCTCCTCTTTTTGTATATCTGCTAAACTTACTAGCATGGATAGTGGATCACGAATATCATGGGCAATGACGGTAAACATTTTATCTTTAAATGCGTTTAATTCCTTTAACTGTTTCGATTTAAAAAGCAGGTTTTCTTCATACAAGACTGATTCTGTAATATCGCTTAGCATCAGCATTTTCCCAATCGGGTGCTGACCTTTATCTAAAACATCTGACACGTAAACTTGATAATAGCTAGGCCTGTTTTGTCTAATTATTTTGACTTTTTCTTTCACTTTTTGCCCCATCTTTGATCAGATTGATTAATTCTGGGTAAGGGGAAAATACGTCTGCCGCTGCTTGTCCTATCATTTTCTTACTATTTAAGCTGTTAACAATTTTCTTGGCAGACTCGTTATAACTTGAAATCCTATACTCTAAATCAAGGACAATAACAGCATCCTTCATTGATTCAAATACCTTTTGTAGTGCATGCGGGACTAATTCCAGCATGTTATAGCGGTAAATTCCCAATATAAAGCACGCACCTAAGAAAAGGAAGCCAAATGGGGTAATGTCAATAGGGACATTTAATACACCAGATACATAAATGAGGGACATCCCATACGGCCCAAACGATCCGATTATCATTAACATGACTTGCTTCTTTTTTTGCGTATTTACTTTGCGATACATTCGAATTAACATGGCCAATGTCATAAAAAAGAGGAGATAGTTAAATATAGCATGAATGATGTATAAAGGGCCTAATGTTGTAGAGACGAAAGTAAAGTCGTCTATTACATTTAGGGTGATGGTTTTATAGTATAAGTGATGCCAATCGTTTGTGTAGTGACTAATAAGTGTCATTACTGGAATGACCATCATTAAGAGGCGAACCCTATTCTTTAGGAACCACCTATGATTTGTGAAAAGTACGATCGTATAAAACCAAATAAGTGTTCCGAAAGAAATACCAATATATTGAATCTTCAACCAAAATTGTATTTGCTCTAAGGTCGTACTGATTAGCTCAAACGCATAGCCAAAAGAATAAAAGCAACAGGCACACATACCATAGAAAAAACAGAGAATTGCAGAGTTCCCTCTCTTTTTCCATGCTAAATATGAAATATACATGATGCAACCAGTTGTTACTAATAAAAGTGAAAACAAAAAATAGGGGTAATCCATATTATGTAACCTCCGACCTATTCAACTCCTATATTAATAATATGAATATCCTAGGACTTTGTAAACACTTAAATATAAAAAGGGGTCTGACCCCTTTACTATATTATTTTTGTAAATTGGGTCTGACCCTCTTGGATAAGGTGACGGCGACTGGTCTCTTTTTTTGACAATAAGGAAAGGGAGCCGAATAGAATACAGCTGTAATAGGTGATAAATCTCCACAAAAACAAACTTAAGACAAGGGGGGCGGGATCAAGGATAAGACCGAACAGCAGTGAAAAGCATAGCTCAGCTCCGCCACTTCCACCGGGGATCGGAATCAACGAGGAAAACATCATGATAAACGCGTGAAAGTCAATGATTTGAAATGGATTAAGCTGCGTAACCCCAACACCTTGCAATACAAAGTACGGAATGCTGAAAAACAACCATAATTGCACAGTTGTCAACGTACTGCATTGGAATAGCAATTTATAATCAAAGCTCAATCGCTTGCTCTCAAGATGAAAGGAATGCAGTTTTTGATCGACCGTAACTTTCAACGCTGCCGTCTTTTCCTTTTTTAGAAAAAGAGAAACTGGTTTTAACAGTGTATGAACAATAGAGGATGCCACCCTCTTGCTTTTTCCTACTGTTATTAAAGCGACAACGACTATCGCATTGAGGGCAAAGCCAACTATGATCAGCACACTCAAATTAGGAATGGCTCCATTCAGTAAATAACGATATCCGAACAACAGGACAATAAAGGAATTAATTACGAGCATAGCCTGATAGATGATAAATTTAATTAGCAGGACAGAGCTTCCTGAGCCAATGTCCATTCCAATTTTGCTCAGCATATATAATTGTGCTGGTTGACCACCACTAGCAAACGGGGTAATCGTGTTAAAAAATTGGCCGGCCATCGTAATCTTGAATGATTGCCATACATTTTGCCGACCATTTACTTCCTTTGATATCCGATGAAGAACGAATGCTTCAAGTAGCCAATATAAAAACATTGCACCCATTCCACCGAAAAGCCAAAATACATTAGCACTTTTTAGCCCAATCCAGACGGTAGCGATATCTACCTTCCTAAAATGGTAAGCAATAAAACCAAAACTAATAGTAAATACTAGAATAATTTGAAACAGTCTACTTTTCATCGTTCCTTATTTCCTACTGATTTCATGATAAAAATCCTTCCATATTCCCCAGAGGCGCTCCTCGGAATAATTGGCTGCTCCTTTGGCAGCTTTCTCCTTTGCTTCTTCATAAAAGCTCGGTTCACTTTTTAGCCTCTGAATGGTTGAAGTAAATTCTTCAATCGTACCTCCTTTATTGTAGAAGCCGTCCAGTATAGCTGTGTATAATTCCAAATCCCTGATAAGAATCGGAAGACCGCTACTCATCGCCTCAAGAATGGTCATCGGAAAAAGCTCGTTGTAGGACGGCAAAAATAGCATGTCCGACAAATTATAGTAGTCTTTCATTTCTGAACGATCAAGAATCCCGGTAAATCGGACGTTTTCCGGTGGATTGTCATATATTTTTTTAACTCTTTGTACCCCGCGGTCATTGTTCCGAAAGAAAATCCGCCAGCCCAAATAAACTGGATATCCGGTAATTGCTTAGCAACTTCGACAAAATCCAGTACACCTTTTCGGTACTGTACTTGACCAGCCCCTATAACGACAAAGGACTTTTCAGAGATTCCATATGTTCTTCGCTTTTCCAGCTTTTCCACTTCTCCGACGGGATGGAACGCTTTTTTTGAAACAAAATTGGGGATGAACACTATTTTTCTTTTATCGATTCCATGTACTTCTAATTTATGTATGAATGTCGGATTAACGACAACAAGCCAATCCATCCGCTTATAAAAGGCGATTAAATAACGATTGAAAATTGATTTTATTCCTGGAGGAAGCTTCAAGCTATCCTCCAACGTTTCTGGAAGGAAGTGGACATACCCTACTTTCGTTCCTCGTTTTTTATAAGCAAACGTAGACAGGAAAAACGGGAAGTCAACGGTATGATAGTGTGTAACATCCGCTGAGTCATTTTTATTTATAGTTAACTGATAAATGCTTTTATCATTATCATTAAGTAAGTTGACGAGTTCCCTAAATGCGGAGGCGACCCCTTGACCTTTTACTTTTTCTGCTGATGACATCATATTAAGTTTTAGCACTTTATGCCCCGCCTCCTTTCAATAAATAAGAGCGTGTTTTGGCTTCTATAGTTCGTATGATTTTGCTTTTTTGTGTGATGGTTTTGCCGTTACAAGTTCACGGTACACATTAAGGACGTGATTGCCAAAGTTAGCAACAGATAAACTTTGACTTTTTTCAAATGCGGCAACAGCGATTCTTTTTAAGTGAACTTCATCAGATAAAGCGTTGATGACCACATTGGCCAATTCATTCTCCGTCTGATAAACAAAACCTGTTTTACCGTCAATGAGTATAGATTCAATGCTTGAATCCGCTATTGCCACCACTGGGGTTTTCGAAGCGATTGCTTCAGAAAGAGTCAACCCTTGCGTTTCGGATGTGGAAGCACTGATAAACAAGTCGCCCATTTGGTAATATTTATTTACTTCCTGCCACGGGATGGCTCCAGTAAAAATAACGGAAGCTTCAATTTGAAGGGCGGATGCCAATTCAGTCAATTTCTTTCTCATCGGTCCGTCACCGACGATAACGAGCTTAGCAGCCGGTTGCTGTTTTAGAATAGCTGGCATAGCTCGCAGGATTGCCTCGACATTTTTTCCTGAGATAGGCGACCAACGGATAATAAAACCGATCCACCTGTAATTCCTAATTGTCTCTTTAATTGGTCAATCTCATGGATCGTTTGTTTTTGCGGTTCAAATTGTTGAAAGTCTGTTCCAGTCGGTATGATTTCGATCTCACTGCTCACGCCATACTCCTCCAAGACCGTTTTTACTTTCTTAGACGGGACGATCGTTTTATCCATACGATTGCAATAAAGTCTGCTTACTTTTCTTACCATGGACGGCGTCACAAATTTCCCGTTTCCAATATAGTGCAGGTAATCCTCATACATTGTATGGTACGTGTGTACGATCGGTAAGTGATTCTTTTTCGCAGCAAAGATTCCCATCATTCCTAAAGAAAACTCCGTATGTGTATGAACGACATCAAGTTCGAGCCGATTTACAAGTCGTGACAATTTTATAAGACCAGAATAAGCGAGGCGTCTTTCTGGAAAAAAAATGAACGGTAAGCTTGGAAAACGAAATACTTTTCCCTTTTCCTCCACTAGGTCTGCGTTAGGGTCTGTAGAAGTAAAAATGTATACTTTATGTCCTCTTTTGATCAATTCCTTTTCTAATAGATTAATAGATGTTACGACACCGTTAATTTGTGGGTAATAAGTATCTGTAAATATTCCAATGTTCATAACTTTCCCTCCTTCTCCCCAGGTAATGATTGTTCTTTGTTAAGTTAAACGAATATATTCTTATTATCGCTTTATTTGGAAATATTTTCATAGGGCCTAGGACGTATCTTTTTGAGCTATTTTACCTAAATTTTTCCACTACGTATTCAACCCATTATTCTTACTTAACTCTGCACAGGTACATGTAACAGCTTCCTCTATCGTTGTTTCTAACTCACTGTTTTCACCTACACTCCGCCGTATTTCCAATTTCTAAATATATTACCGTTTAGGATATTACCTGTTGTCAAAGTAATTCTATGCAAATGCTGTTTTCAACATACATAGTAGCAGTTGCCGAACGATCTACTTCTTATTGTAATATGTAATTATTTCTATTTTCTTAATCCAATCTTAAGAGTTTCTTAATTTTTACATTTTTTAAGGGTCTGACCCCTTTCCTAATAGAAAAGACGCCAAAAGCTACTATGAGCTTTTGGCGTCAGTGTGTTTGTTATGACATGATTTGTTTTCTTCTTTTTTGTATAAGAAGTGTGATGATACCGATTAGGAGTAGTATAGCTCCTACGATCATCCAGTTAAATACGTTCGTAGCCGTATCTGGTAATCCTTTTTCATCACTTTCTGACTTTTCCTTTAATGCTTCTCTTGCTTCCACTAGTTCTAGTACTGCCTCGTCGACTTCAGACTGAGTTGCTTTCGGATTATCAAGGACTTCCTTCGCTCGCTCTAGTGCGTCTTGATGACCTTTCCAGCTAGGTTGGTCATAATCCTTTTCATTTAAACGTTTAGACGCATCGTACTCATCCTCTAATCGTTGCTTATCAACTGTTAACGCGTCTTTTGCTGCTTCTAACGCTTCTTTCGCTTTTGCAATGTCTGATTGTGTTGCATTTGGATCATTAAGAACCGCTTCTGCTTGTTTCAATGCTTTCTGATAATTAGCCCAGCTTGCTGCACTGTAGTCTGAAGCGTTTAGCTTGTCCGCTTCGTCTACTAGCTTCTTCAATGGTTTCTTATCAACCGTTAAACCATTGTACGTTTCAAGTAACTTCGCATACGCAGCGTTCACTTCTTCCTGAGTTGCATTTGGATTATCAAGTACTTCTTTTGCTGCCTTTAATGCTGCTTGGTACGCTTTCCAGCTTGAGCCGCTGTACTCACCTTCCTTAAGCTTATCGGCATCTTTCACTCGTTCTTCTAAAGCTTCCTTCGTAACAGTTAAGTTCGTGTAAGCTTCCACTAATGAATCAAGTGCTGCATCCACTTCAGCTTGAGTTGCTTCTGGATTAGCTAAAACTTCTTCTGCCTTTTCCAATGCTTTTTGATAAGCGTTCCAGCTTTCCTCACTATAGTGAGTAGCTACTAATCGCTCAGCAAATGCTACTTCTTGTTCTAGCGGTTGTTTATTCACCGTTAACCCAAGATATGCTTCTACTAATGTCGCATACGCACCATTCACTTCATCCTGTGTCGCATTTGGATTAGACAAAATGTCTTCAGCTTTTTCTAACGCTTCTTCATAAGCTTTCCAGCTGTCTTGACTGTAATCGGTAGATGTTAACGATTCGGCCTCATTCACACGCTCTTGAAGTCCTGCTTTGTCAACCGTTAAACGGTTATAAGCTTCGATGAGCTTCGCTAATTCGTTATCCACTTCCGTTTGAGTTGCCTCTGGATCAGCTAAAACGCTTCTGCCTTTTCCAGAGCCTCTTGATAGTCAACCCAGCTATCTTGACTGTAGTGCGATCCTACTAAACGATCAGCCTCGTCTACTTTAGCTTGTAATGCAGACTTGTCTACTGTTAAGTTTTCGCGTGCTTCTTTTAAAACTTTTTGAGCATCGTCAATCTCTTGTTGTGTTGCTTCTGGATTAGCAAAGACAGACTGTGCATATGTTAATGCCGTTTGATAAGCTTCCCAGCTGTCTGTTGAGTAGTTCTCTTCATCCAGATTTTCACGTAATTCAATTTCCTCTTGTAGTGCTGATTTATCAACTGTGTCGATTGTAAGCTCCCCAGACATAATTGGAGACGTTTTACCGTTAAGCTCAGCAGTGACCGTAATGGTATATGTGCCGTTCTCTAAAGGTTCGTCTGGTGTAAATGACCAATTTCCTTCTTCATCGGCAGTAACCGTTCCTGTCACTTTATTGCCTTCACTGTCTGTTAACTCGATTGTTACCAATGAGCCTGGTGTCGCTGTCCCAGTAATCGTCGGTGTTGCTGTATCAATCGGTTCTGTTGGTTCTTCCACCGTTACTTCTGGTTCTGGCTCTGGGACTGGGGCTACGTCAATTTCGATGACTCCACTTACTAGCTCTGATTTTTCCCCATCTTTTTCTGCTGTCACTGAAATCGTATATGTGCCATTCTCTAAAGGTTCTTTTGGTGTATATGACCAATTTCCTTCTTCATCGGCAGTAACCGTTCCTGTCACCTTATTGCCTTCACTGTCTGTTAATTCGATTGTTACCAATGAGCCTGGTGTCGCTGTTCCAGTGAACGTTGGCGTTGCTTCTTCAATCGGTTCTGTTGGTTCTTCCACCGTTACTTCTGGTTTTGGCTCTGGGATCACTTCGATTTCAATGCTTCCAGTTACTGGCTCAGATGTTTTGCCATCTTTCTCTGCTGTGACTGTAATTTCATATGTGCCGTTTTCTAACGGTTCGTCTGGCGTGTATGTCCAGTTCCCGTCTTCATCCGCTGTTGCCGTTCCCGTTACTTTGTTGCCTTCTTCGTCTTCTAGCTCAATTGTTACCTCTGAGCCTGGTGTTGCTGTTCCAGTAATCGTCGGTTTATTTACATTGACACTTTCTTTAGGCTCTGTAATTTCAACTTTTAACGTTAAGCCGTCTAATGATTCTTTTAACTTACTTAATGCTTCATCAACTTCCTTTTGCGTTGCTTCTTCGTTGTCCAATACTTCTCTTGCTTTGGCCAACGCTTCCTCAAGTTCTTTCCAGCTTTTCTCTGTGTAATCTGTTACAACAAGATCTTCCGTTTCTTCTACCTTTTCTTGCAACGCCGTTTTGTCGACGAACAAATGATTCGTTGCTTCTTCTTCGAAGCTTTTTACCGGCTCTCCATTTGTTCCTTCTAGTTCGCCTTCTTCGTCAACATACCTTACTGTGACACTGTCTCCTGCTTCGATGTTTGTTCCCAAAGTTAACGTTAATTTGTCTCCGTCGATGTCAAAGTTAGTAACTTCTACTTCTTCTCCATCCACTTCAATAGTGAATCCTTCTAATTCTTCTAGTGCGATCGGTCTATCAAATGTTACCTCAATCTTATTCGGCTCGTTAACCTCTACAGTCTGTACCTCTGGTACCCATTTTTTCAGACCTTCATACGCTGCTTCTAATTTCGCTAACGCTTCATCGACTTCCTTTTGCGTTGCTTCTTCGTTGTCCAATACTTCTCTTGCTTTGGTCAACGCTTCCTCTAGCTCTTCCCAGCTTTCTTCTGTGTAATCTGGCTCAGCAAGATTCTCTGCATCGATATCTTCTACCTTTTCTTGCAACACCGTTTTGTCGACGACTACTACATATACCACCGGCTCCGACGGCTCCGATTCCGCGTAT
>NZ_BAXR01000032.1 GCF_001310635.1 Bacillus sp. JCM 19034 | reverse complement strand
TTAAATGGATTATTTTCTGAGTTAGAGAATAAAAGCCAACCTGACATTCAGCAGCTAATTTTAGAGAAGAATAATGAGTTTAATAACATTGTTGATCAGATTTACAATGGAAGTGGCAGTAGCATGAGTCATATGACAAACCTTTTTCTTCAAATACAGGATGTTGACCAGACGATTTTAAACTTCTCAGATGAAGTTCTCGCAACAACCGAACAGTACCGGGCATTAAGTATTGAAACGATTCAAAGTTCTCTGCAATTGTTTGTTGCAATGTCGATCATAGCAACTGTTGTTGGAGTTGGACTAATTTATTTTTATAGCAAAAAACTGAGCAAACGCCTTCACGCAGTTGTTGAAATTACTGATCAATTAAGTCACGGTAATTTATTAATTAATAAACTACCGACAAACTCGTCTGATGAGATCGGGAAACTAAGCATCTCGATTAATGATATGCTAGATCAGTTGAAACAGCTTGTCTTTCATATAGCTGAATCATCGAATGAAGTGAAGCATTCATCGTCATTATTAAGTAACCATGCATCAGAATCATTGCAAGCTGCTGGTTCAATCTCTCAGTCGATGAAAGAAATCGTAACGGGAGCGGAAGCGGAAGTAAAGACAACTAAAAAAGAGGAAACACATATTCAAGAGCTGTCTTATACGGCAAATGATGTGACAGGATATATGAAGGAAGTTGATGAAAGAACTGAACAGACAAAATCATTGACCGTTAACGGTATTAGTATGATTCAAGCGGCAAAGCAACAAATGGAGGAAAGCTATAAGCAAACAACCAATGCTGTTGCGATGATCGATCAATTACAAATCAAATCTAAGGAAATTTCAACGATCTTATCTATGATTACATCGATCTCAGAACGAACGAATTTATTAGCCATTAATGCATCTATTGAGGCAGCTCGTGCCGGTAATCATGGAAAAGGGTTCGCTGTTGTTGCGAATGAGGTACGACAGTTAGCGGAGCAGACAGGGAATGCTGTCAAGGAAATAGCAAGCCATGTAGGTGCCATCCAAACTGATATTACAGATTTTGTCACTGTGATTGAATCAAGCCATCATGCTGTACATGAAGGAACGGGATTAATGGATGAAGTGTCAACCATTTTTACAACAATATCGGATGCGATCAATAATGTAGCTACAAACGTAGCAGATACAACGTCAGCAGTAACAACGATTGAAGAATCCATTCATCAGCTGCACGAACGAATGACGAATAGAACGAAAACGATTGAAGAGAATGCCCATTCTGCTGAGCAGGTAGCGGCTTCTACGCAACAGCAGCATCAAGCAATGACAGAAGTTACAACAACAGCGAAACGTTTATCAAACATGGCAACGAAACTTGAGAAAGCTGTTCAAGCATTTAAACAATAAAGATAATGATAGTAAAGTTATCACTCCTTGTTCTAGTTATAGACAAGGGGTTTTTTATTGTAGTAGAAGGAGAAATGCATGTGAGCAGTTTTAGGGGATGAGCATTCATTTTCTGATCAAACAAGCACAATTACTTGAGTAAAACACATAAATGATTCTTATATACAATTCCAATTAAATGCTTTATAATGAATGTATGAATAATTTAATTATATATTCATATATAAAGGAGTGGATAGTTTGGCACCACGTGGCTTTTATCCTGAAGAAAAAGAGCAAATAAAAGATGAGCTTTTAAAAAGTTGGGAGAGAAAAATTTGCAACTTTCGGCTTAAAGAAAACGAGTATAAAAGATTTAACAGAAAGTGTAGGGATTGCTCAAGGTTCCTTTTATACATTTTTTGATTCGAAGGAATTACTATTTTTCCAAATTCTTGAGCAAGACGAACAAGAAATACAAGAGGAACTTAAAATTCAATTTACACAAGTGAAAGAAATGAATGCGAAGGCGTTTACCGAGATTATATTAAAGGCACTATCATTAATGGATCAATATCCTTTAGTTAAAAGAATGTTTATTAAAACTGAATTTGAGGAGTTACTGAGAAAATTACCACAAGAATTGTTTGAAGAGAATATGAAAAAAGATACTCTTAATTTTGCTCCGTTATTTCAAAAGTGGAGTAAGGATGGAATAGTAGATAAGGCTATTTCACCAGAAGTACTAACAGCATCGTTACGAGCGATCACGTTAATGGTTTTTCATAAGCAAGAAATCGGAGAGGATGTCTTTGATCATAGTATGGCATTGTTAATTGAGTCATTGGCAAATCGCATATTTGCTAAGGGGGAGTGAGTAGATGATTAAGTTAGAAAATGTTAGCTATACGTATCCACGTTCGCAAAAGGCGGTTTTAAATAATATTAGTTTATCAATCGGTGAAGGTGAAATTTTTGGTATTTTAGGGCCATCAGGTGCAGGGAAAAGCACACTTCAAAAACTAATAATTGGTGTTCTAAATGGATATAAGGGAGATGTTTCAGTTTTACATACGAAAATGAATAAACGGAATCAAACATTTTACCAAAGGTTAGGGGTTGCTTTTGAAACACCAAATTTTTATGAACGATTTACAGCGTTAGAAAATCTTCAATTCTTTCAATCGTTTTATGAACGAAAAACGGAACGTCTAGAGGATATGCTAGCTTTTGTTGGACTTGAAGGAATGGGACAAAAGCGACTTGGCGATTTCTCAAAAGGAATGAAAATGCGATTAAATATTTGTCGGGCATTTTTACATGATCCGGAGCTAGTGTTATTAGATGAACCGACAGCTGGCCTTGATCCAGTCAATGTAAATAAAGTCATGAATTACATTCAATCACAAAAAAGTCTAGGAAAAACGATTATGATTAACACCCACAACATGCAGATTGCAGAGAAATGGTGTGATCGAGTAGCCTTTATCGTCGATGGAGAAATCAAACTAGTAGATTCACCGCAAAAATTGTTAGAGCAGGTGGATGAGAAGAAGGTTTGTGTGACGTTTAGGCAAGACGGAAAGCGTATTCAAAAATATT
This sequence comes from Bacillus sp. JCM 19034, assembly GCF_001310635.1. GTDB lineage: Bacteria > Bacillota > Bacilli > Bacillales > Bacillaceae_D > Halalkalibacter. The sequence goes on along the minus strand of NZ_BAXR01000032.1, from coordinate 18,247 downwards.
TTCAATTAATGGAGCTTTTTCATAACGAGACGTTCCAACATCTGTTAAAGAGTGAGAGTATTGATAGCATTCATACTGAGGTTAAAACATTAGAAGATTTCTTTATTGAAGTGACGGGGAGGTCATTACAATGATCGCTCGTTTGTTAAAACAGGATGCACACTTTCAATTTAGGCATGGCCTTTATTATATTTATGCAGCTGTAACAATTGTTATATACTCATTCTAATGTTTGTACCGTTAGAATATCGTTCGTTTTGGGGAGCTCTAATTATTTACAGCGATCCTGGTACATTAGGGTTATTTTTTTCTGGAGCAATTATTTTGTTAGAACGTAACCAACAGTTATTAACCTATATGTTTGTTACTCCGGTTACACTTAGAACATTTCTTGCATCAAAAATTATCTCACTTTTTTTAATAGGCTTATTAACAAGCGTTTTGATTGCATCCGTTTCATTAAACACCACTTTTTCGCTTATTCAACTTACAATAGCGGTTATGTTATGTAGTGTTTTTTTACATGCTGTGGTTTAGCGGTGTCGATTATGTCCCCTTCTTTAAATCATTTTATGTTTCGTTCTATCGTTCTTTTAATTGTGCTAAATATACCAATCGTCTCCTTCTTTCAATGGTTTGAACTAAGCTTATTAGAATGGTTTCCGGTGTATTCTTCATTCTTTCTTATTCAATTTTCGTTGTCAGGAGCACAGGTTGATGTTTCGTTTATACGTCATGTTGTTCAACTCATCTTCTGGGGTGTACTTAGTTTTATTTGGACTTATAGATGTTTCCAGCGATATATTGTCAACGATACAGGTGAGTCTAAGGAGGTCCATATATGAATGTGCTCTTGTTCATTAAAGGAGATAGCAGAAATGTTGTACGTGACCCATTTATGTTATTTGTGTTGCTTGCCCCATTTTTAATGGTTGTATTTCTACAAATAGGTGTACCGTTTTTAGATCAGCAAATCAGTGAGCTAACTACCTTTCGGTTAATGGAGCACCGTTCTTTTATGAACTCTATTATTATCGCAGTAGCCCCACTTATGGTAGGGATGGTTACTGGATTTTTATTAATTGACGAACGAGATGAAGGGGTATTACAGTATATGGATGTGACCCCGATTAAAAAAGCGGGATACTTATTGTATCGTATGCTATTACCGTTATTTATTGGCTTTTTCGTAATTGTTGTTATGGCATTGCTTCTACGATTATTTACATTTCAAAATTGGTTATTGATTGGTTTTTCTTTGCTATTACTATCATTAAATGGAGCTTTTGTTACGAGTTTTCTAGCGGCACTTGCCAGGAATAAAGTTGAAGCGATTGTTTACTCGAAGTGCCTTTCTTTATTTATGTTAGGACCGCTTATTCATTATATAGTAGAAGCTAATTGGGTATGGCTAACGTATATTATACCTATTACATGGGGAGTTGAAGCACTCTTTCTTGTTCTAGAAGGAAATGCTTCTATAAGCAAATCGGTAGTTATGATAGTGGGCGGTACATTAACAACCGTTATTTGGTTTTTGGTTTTTATGATAATATTAAAGAGGAAAACCGAATAGAAATGGGGACTTGAAAAGAGGAGTGAGGCTGATGAGTGTACAAGAACATAAACAGGAATCACCGAAAATAGTTCATTGTAAAGTGATTACAGTAAGTGATACGAGGAATATTGACACGGATAAAAGCGGGAAATACATAAAAGATACATTAATAGAGCACGGGCATGTTGTTGTGGAATATGAAATTGTGAAGGACGAGCAAAATGATATTCAGCATGCTATTAGAAAAGGAATACAATCAGAGCAAATTGATGCGATTTTGTTAAACGGGGGTACAGGGATTGCTGACCGTGATGTCACAATTGAAACAGTAAAAGCTCTTATTACGAAAGAAATTGTTGGCTTTGGTGAACTTTTTAGAATGTTAAGTTATACAGAGGACATTGGCCCCGCTGCAATGTTAAGCCGAGCAATTGCAGGAGTAAGTGAGCATACGGCAATTTTTGCAATGCTGGATCAAGTGGTGCTGTAAAGCTCGCGATGGATAAATTAATCATCTCAGAACTCGGTCATGTAATGAGAGAAATTCGTAAAGATTTAAATTGATTTTAAAAGCTCATATTAAAAGGAGAAATCTTTTCACACAATAGGTAAGGCTGTCCCAAACAAGTTTTTGGGACAGCTTTTTTCCTTTCTTAGGGAGTAATCTATAGAGAATCATGGGTGTGTCGTTTTGCTTCGCTCGTTAACATCACCATGTGATGTTGGGAATATTCAATCTGAGTTTGATTTGTCTGTCATGCGCCAATTAATAATAGCGACAGCAATAAAGAGAATAAATAAAAATATGTATACACGGGTAGACCAATTCCCAATTCCAGAAAAAGCGAGGAAAAGCCAGAGAATAGCGGATATGAATAAGATAATACTTCCAACTGGCATTTTATTCATGGATCATTCTCCTTTCAAAGATAGATGCAAAATAACGTTATTCAGTTTAGCTCATGCAAATGGTAAAATCATTGATTGTAACTTGTACCATTAGTTTATACAATTTAAGAGGAAATACTCATCTTAGTAACGAAATCACTTATGAAGCTGAAATAATTGATATTCATTATCAATAGTATATATAATAGAGAAAATAGAATAGAGGAGTAGAGACATGATTAAGCGCTTTTTTTCTTATTATCAGCCTTATAAAGGTTTGTTTATATTAGATTTTTCGTGTGCTGTGTTTGTTGGATTGTTAGAGCTGGCGTTTCCGTTAGCAGTAAACCAAGTAATTGATCGATTGTTACCAGCAGGCGATTGGTCCCTTATTTTTTGGGCTTGTGTTGGGTTGCTTTTGATTTATGCATTAAATACTGTTATGCATTATGTTGTCACGTACTGGGGACATATGCTGGGAATTAATATTGAGACAGATATGAGAAGAAAATTATTTAAGCATATGCAAAAGCTTTCTTTTGGTTACTATGATCGAAATAAAACGGGACATTCAATCTCGAGATTAACAAAGGATTTAGAGGAAATTGGTGAAGTTGCTCACCATGGCCCGGAGGATATCTTTGTTGCTATCATGACGTTAGTCGGTTCTTTTATCCTTATGTTAACGATCAATTGGAAGTTAGCGGTCATTTCATTTTTGGTTATTCCACTTTTAACTGTATTGGCGATTTACTTTAATAAAAAAATGACAAGAACCTTCCGGAAAATGTTTAATGATATTGGTGATATTAACGCACGTGTAGAAGATAGCATTGGCGGTATTCGAGTCGTTCAAGCATTCGCGAACGAGAAGCATGAGCAAAAGCAATTTGCAGTTAACAACGCTCAGTACCGCAAAACAAAGCTACAGTCTTATAAAATAATGGCCCAAAATGTAACGTCAAACTATATGTTTATGCGTGTTATTACGTTGTTTACCCTATTATTCGGTACGTTTTTTGTTATTCGTGGAGAACTAACAAATGGTGAATTCGTTGCATTTATTTTATTAGCGAACATTTTACTAGGACCGATTCAAAAAATTAATGCTGTTATTGAAAGCTATCCAAAAGGGATTGCCGGATTTAAGCGTTATACGGAAATACTTGATACAAAACCTGATATTGAAGATGCACCAAACGCAAGAGACGTTGAGCTACAAGGAGATATTGCCTTTCGTAATGTGACTTTTGGCTATGATGGGATGAGCCTGTATTAGAGAATATTGATCTTTCCATAAGTAAAGGGGAGACGGTTGCGTTTGTGGGTCCTTCTGGTGCAGGGAAAACAACATTGTGTAGTTTACTACCGCGCTTTTACGAAGTAACAAACGGAGAAATTGCTATTGACGGCGTAAATATTAAAGATATGAAGCTAGCTTCTTTACGAAGTCAAATTGGAATAGTACAGCAAGATGTATTTTTATTTTCGGGTACGATTCGCGAAAATATTATGTATGGTAAGCTTGATGCGACAGAAGAAGAAATATTGGAAGCGGCAAAGCAGGCTCAGTTAGAATCGTTTATCGAAACGCAGCCTGAAGGTATAGATACGGTTATTGGAGAACGGGGTGTGAAGCTTTCAGGTGGTCAAAAGCAAAGGTTATCAATCGCACGAATGTTTCTGAAGAACCCACCTATTCTCATTTTAGATGAAGCGACCTCTGCCCTTGATACTGAAACGGAAGTAGCCATTCAAAAGGCATTAACTCGGCTTTCAGAAGGAAGGACGACCCTTGTTATTGCACATAGGTTAGCAACCATTAAAAATGCCGATCGAATTGTTGTTGTAACGCCGGATGGTATAGTGGAGCAAGGTAGTCATGATGAGCTTATTGAAAAGGATGGAAGCTATAAACGGCTATATGAGGCACAATTCGGACAAGGATATGTTCGTGCTTAATTTTGGAGGGATTCATGTTGGACAAACAGTGTGTACTGATCATGACGTCTGTTGTTGCTGAGAAAGAGGCAATTGAAGCGGGTTTAAAGGGTGATGAACGTTTTCACGTGAGGCTAGCTGGTGTTGGTCCAGTTGAAGCTGCTGTTGCAACAACAATGGAGTTGTCTAATCAATCTTATAATGCAGTCGTTAATATGGGGATTGCTGGAGGGTTTGAAGAAAGAGCGAAAGTTGGATCACTTGTTGTTGCCTCCAAAGTGATTCTTGCTGATTTAGGGGTTCAAACAGAGGAGGAATTTAAACCTGTTGAATCAATAGGATTTGGACAGTCTGTTCTATCGCCAGATCGCACACTAGTAGATCGACTAACAAGGACAGCAGGCAAGAGCGTTCTAGAAGCTCCAGTCCTAACAATGTCGACCGTAACAGGTACAAGCTGGCGAGCAGATGAGTTGAGAAGACGATACCCAGATGCTGCAGCAGAGGCGATGGAAGGCTTTGGAGTTGGTTTTGCAGCACTTAAGCAGGGGCTACCTTTTATGGAAATACGGGCAATTTCAAATGCAATTGGCCCTAGAGATCGTGATGCATGGCGCATGCAGGATGCTCTATTAGCACTAACAGAAGCCTCGCATCATGTAAAGGAGATGTTCTAGATTGAAAATAGCTTATTCACCTTGTCCAAATGATACATTTGTATTTCACGCGTGGGCCCATGGATTAATTGAAGGAGCTCCACAATTAGACGTTACGTATGCGGATATTGACAAAACAAATTATTGGGCGGCTGAGAGAACTGGACCCGAGGTTATGAAAATCTCATATGCTGCTCTCCCTTGGGTACTAGAAGAATATATGTTGCTTCCATGTGGCGGAGCGTTAGGTAGAGGGTGTGGGCCGTTATTATTAACAGCTCAATCCACTCAAGGACCAGAAGTATTAAAAGGTGCGACAGTTGCTGTACCTAGTGATCGATCGACGGCCTATTTATTGTTTCGTTTATATGCAGCAAAGCAAGTTCAAGGAGATATTGGGAAAATCATAGTTATGCCATTTCATGAAATTATGCCAGCTGTACGTGATGGCAAAGTGGATGCTGGTTTGGTGATTCATGAAGCTCGTTTTACGTATCAAAATTATGATTTGCATATGCTTTGCGATCTCGGTGAGTGGTGGGAAAAGGATACGGGGCATCCTATCCCGTTAGGAGCAATTATTGCTAAACGAGCGATGAACAAATCGGATCTAATAACCTGGATTCAAGCATCTGTTCAGTATGCTTGGAAGCATCCGGCACAATCCAAAGAATATGTTGCAGCTCATGCACAAGAAATGTCAGAGGATGTAGCCAAGTCCCATATCGATTTGTATGTAAATGATTTTACACTTGAATTAGGTGAGAAAGGTTACGCTGCAGTAGAAGAATTGTTAAAAAGAGCGATGGACGAGCAGTTAGTACCGGCATTTGACTTAGCTTTAATAAGATATTAAAATGTAGGCTTGTCCTAAAAGGAGAAAGGATTCTCGTTTTAGGACAAGTTTTTTTCATAGAAGAATTATGAGGGAACTGCATAGGATGTGGAATTGATTTTAGAAGGTGCAATAGCATCGTTCTTGGCTTAAATGGAAGAACCCTGTATAGATTTAATTATTCCTTTTATGTAACGATAAAGAGCCCCTTTGAACAATCAAAATCCAAAGGAGCTAAGCGGTGAAAATTGTATAGTAATGTTTAAACGTACTTGAAAAGCCTCTTATTGTTTACTTAACTACCTTTTTGTACTTAAAGCGGTTTGGGCTAAGAAGGTAATATACGATTCATCCCGTACGAGCCATGCCTGATATTGGCGTTTTATGTAGTGTTCGCATTCTGAAAAGGTTGCAAATGTCTTATAATGCTTATTGTTTCGTTCAATGATCCATTTTTCGTTATTTGGATAAAGAAAGAATAGTGTGCCGTTTGTTGCTCGATATAGCGTTCCATTTCCTGATTCCTTTATATTATGTTTATTTAGTGAAGCATCAAGGTGCAATGGTTCAAGTGTGAAAGGTTCTTTTACAAATTGTTCAAATGCTTCGGGTGTTAATGATGCACCAGCTGCTTTTGCATGGCCACCACCTTCATACTGTTCGGCGATGATTGAAACGTCTGTATGATCGTGAATAGTCCGAAAGCTCATTTTCTTTTGTCCGACGTTTATAATCGCAATATAATCTAGGTGTGGACAGTCTTTCCCTAACCTATTACCGAGTTCTGAATGATAGGCTTCTGCATGAACGATGCCAACGTAATGTTTATGTAAAGTCGTTTGAACGAGCTCACGTCGCTTCCGCTTAATATAGCGATTGATTTTCTCCTCTTCCATATCGAGTATTTTGTCCTCGAATGGTTCAAAGTTAAATCCGTCTTCGCTTTCTAAGCGAGGAATCATTCTTTCGATAAATTCATCAATTGACAGTAAGAAAAATAAATCATTCAAACGTTTTGCCTGGAGGTTGTTGTTTAGATCCCATTCCCACGTATCCCATTGCCGTACTAATTCAACAAATTCATCTAGTGCTTCTGTTCGCTTTAAGTGATTGTTGTCTACTAGATATTTGTAAAAGAGTGATGTTGCACAGGTTAGTCTGTCTTCTCCTTCTTCTGTTACTTGAATCGTAGCCCAAGCGTGTTCTGATAGATGTAATGCCGTTTTATGATGATCAATGAGGCGTACGTCTCCTCCCTTCTCTAGGAAATGCAAAATTCGTTCTTCATTGTCATGATTAATCGATAAGTCTGTGATGAACAAATAATCGTTCTCGTTGGCAGATTCTAGGTATTGTTCTACTTTTTGATCTAGTCGATGGACTGAGACAAACTCAACCTTTACTTCTTTAGTATAAGCGAGTCTAGCTAATATCCCACATCCAACACCATCAAGATCATTATGAGAAAATAAATAGTGCATGTTTTCATCCTCCTCCGTATTTAGTATGAAACAAATGGTAGGAAAATAAAGGTTTTATTTTGAAAAAATTTGATTCATTTAATGGAAGAGTGACTTAATGCGGTATTTTTGGTATATAAAAAATTTGTAGAATAAAATTTGCGAAAGTAAAGCAAATGTAACGAAATAGATGATTATATAATGGTATGATGGAAATAGATTGGTTGAAGTAGATTGGAGGCAACAAATGGAAACGGCAACAAAACGAATTAATGAAGTCATTGAAAATATTGAACAGGTTGTTGTTGGAAAGCGGAATGAAATTAAGCTAAGCTTAGTGGCATTGTTTGCTGGAGGACATGTTTTGTTAGAGGATGTGCCAGGCGTTGGGAAAACGATGATGGTCAAAGCAATTTCGAAATCGTTAGGAGCAGAATTTAAAAGAATCCAATTTACTCCAGACCTTTTACCATCTGATGTAACAGGTGTGTCCATTTATAATCAAAAGACACAGCAGTTTGAGTTCAGACGCGGTCCGATTATGTCTCACATTGTATTAGCTGATGAAATTAATCGTACGTCTCCTAAAACTCAGGCAGCGTTACTAGAATCACTTGAGGAAAGCAGCGTTACAGTCGATGGGGAGACAATAAAATTGGAAAAGCCTTTTTTTGTGATGGCAACACAAAATCCTGTAGAGTATGCAGGTACATTTCCTTTACCTGAGGCCCAGCTTGATCGTTTTTTAATGAAGTTAAAGCTAGGATATCCTGATGAGTTAGAGGAGTTTGAAGTGTTATCACGTGTTCAATATAACCATCCACTTGATCAGTTGGAAGCAGTCATCTCAACAAATGAGGTTCTGTCGATTCAAGAGGAAGTGCTAAATGTATTTGTTTCGGATGATGTAAAGTCCTATATCGTTGAATTAGTGCAAGCGACTAGAAGAAATCGTTATGTTGAGCTTGGGGTTAGTCCACGGGGGACGATCGCACTTATGAAAGCGGCACAGGCATATGCCTTTATTGAAGGTCGCGATTTTGCGATTCCAGATGACATCCAACTATTAGCACCTTACGTGTTAGCACATCGCTTAATTTTAACGGATGAAAGTAAAATGACAAATAAAAAAGAAGAACAAGTGATTCACCAAGTGCTTGATCAAGTTGCGGTACCGGTTATGAAACGAAGGGTCTCGCAATAATGTTACGTTTGGTCAAAATTGGAATAAAATACGTTTTTGTAGCACTTGTAGTAGGTTCACTTTTTGCGTATGCAATGTTTCAGGGTGGGTTCGTTAGCTGGTATTTATTTTATAGTGTCGCAGCCATTTTAATGTTGATGATTATTGTTACACTCATTCCTTTTAAAGTGAAAGAGGTAAGAAGAATTGTGTCGTCAGAAGCGGTTCAAGCGGGTGGAGAGGTTGAGGTAACAGTTATAGTAGAAAAGTATCCATTTCAGCCATTTTTTTCGTGAGAATTTTTGATGAACTCCCCGAACGGCTACGGCAAAAGGATACACCTGGTGCACTATTCTTCTTTTCCTTTCAGAGAGTACTCTCATTCACTTATACATTAAACCGTTTAGAACGTGGGGTTTATCGCTTTGGTACTGTGAATTATAAGTTAGGAGATATATTTGGACTAATAGAAGTAGAACGTAGATTGCACGCTGAAGAAACCGAGGTTCTTGTTTATCCGGCTTTTCGTAATCTAGCAGAATTACCGCCTGTTTCCCACCATAGAGATAGAGAAGGACAACAAACACGTACATCCTTTCAAGAAGATTGTTCACTTGCTGGGGTTAGACAATATGTACAAGGTGACCGATTGACTAGTATAAATTGGAAGCAAACAGCTAGATCCTCCTCTCTTATGACGAAGGAGTTTGAATCATTTCAAGGAGAAGGAGCGATGATTGTGTATAACTCATTTTTACATAAGAATAATGAGAATGTATTTGAATCATCTATTGAATTAGCGGCATCTATGTTAGCAACATTGTTGAAACGGCAATCATCTGTCGCATTTTATGTTCGAACAGATCAATGGCAATCAATAACGCTGACACAGACAATGATTACCGCTTTGCAAGTGTTGGCCTATGTTAAGCCAAATAAAGAGCGGCCTTCTGTTGCAGAGGGAGTGTATCGGAAATGGAGAGGGATGTTTGTGTATTATGTTTGTGCAGAGCTTGATTATGAATTACTTAAAGTGTGTAAAAAGCTGTTAGCTCAGCACGTATCGCTCACGATCTGTATCCCTTCTCTAACAAATAGTGATCAAAGAGTGATAAATGAAGTTGAAATGCTAGGAATACAAGTTGTTGAAATGAACTAGTAAGGAGCAGAGTTTATGCGATCATCAAAAAAACAGCTAGATCTAAGCAGAGACTTTCTTCTTTATGGACTTAGTTTTTTATTATTAATGGAATGGCTTATACCTTTGCCGTACGTAACGGATACAGGGTATATTCATGTATTTGTGCTATGTACAGCTGTCTTTTTCTTTATTACGTTATTACAATTACCTGTTATCGTATCTGTTGGTTTGAAAAGTTTAGTTGTGTTGTACGGGTTATATTTAGTTTTCTTTCAAGTAGAGTTTCTCTCACTTGAGTGGGTTTCGCTCATATTAGAGGAAGTTGTTTTAAATGTCGGTTATATGCTTTCAGGAAGCTGGCATGCTTTGACAGACTTATTTAGAAGTTTGCTCTTTTTTGTCTTACTGGCCATTATGAGCTATTTGCTTTTTTATTGGATTATATATGCAAGAAGGGTGTTGTTTTTCCTCATCTTTACTGTTACGTATATCGCTGTCATCGATACATTTACGTTATATGATGCAACATTTGCTATTGTGCGTACGTTTTTTGTCGGTTTTCTCCTTTTAGGACTTGTTACGATGTATCGGTTTATTGAACAAGAGAGGCTACACTCGGCTTCCAAGCTACTGCCAGCTCGCCTAGGTGTCGTGTTACTTTTCATCTTAGTTGTCGGCGGGTTTTTAGGTATGCTGTTTCCGAAACCAGAACCACAGTGGGCTGATCCTGTTCCTTTTGTTAGGGCGGCGATAGGTTTAGAAGCAAATGACCCGGTACGGCGGATTGGCTATGGAGATTATGATGAGCAACTTGGTGGTGGTTTTGTCGATGATAATTCGACCATCTTCTATGCAGCGACATCACAAGAACACTATTGGCGTGGTGAAACGAAAGATTATTATACTGGTAGGGGATGGGAAACAACTACTCCAGCTGAGATGAAGCATCCTTTGTATCGTACAGATCGCGAAGGGTTTCTAACTGTGGAGTTACAAGAATCGGAAATTGTCTTTGAGGATGAATCGGATTTTGATCATCTCTTTTATCCTGGGGAATTCGCTCATTTATTGAATCATGATACCATAAATGTGACAGTGGACGGATATACGGAGCGAGCGAATACGTTCCACGGTGATGACCCAATTGCTTTATCTCGTTATCGTTTTGAATATGTTTATCCAAGCTTTCACATTGATGGTTTACGATCATCGAATGAAGCAGATCCAGATTTCATAGTCGACTATTACACACAAATTCCAGATACGCTGCCTGATCGTATAAAAGAGCTAGCGGAGGAAATTGTTGCTGAAGAAGACAGTCGTTATGATAAGGCAAAAGCGATTGAGCAATATTTCCGGTTGTCAGATTTCACCTATGAAACAGAGGATGTTCCCATCCCTAGCAATGGACAAGATTATGTCGATCAATTTTTGTTTGAAACGAGAAGAGGCTATTGTGATAATTTTTCAACTTCGATGATTGTTATGCTGAGAACACTTGACATACCAGCACGTTGGGTCAAAGGGTTTACACAAGGAGCGGAGGTTGAGCAATTAAGTCATGATCGTTCTGTATATGAAGTGACTAATAGTAACGCTCATTCTTGGGTAGAAGTATACTTCCCTGAGGTAGGCTGGGTGCCGTTTGAACCGACTCAAGGCTTTTCCAATATGTATGATTTCCTAGAAACGTATGAAGAAGAAGCTCCGGTAGAAGAGGAAGAAGTTACTGATGCTACTAATGAGGAGGAAGAGATAGACGAGCAAGAAAATGAAGAGGCGGAGATGGAAGAGGAAGAGCAGCAATCGGAGGAAAGTGTAGCGTCTGTGCAAAACTGGACGATTCCTGGTGGAAAGTGGATTCTATTAGGAATGTTATTAATTGGCACTATTATATTGATTATGAAAATGAAGAAAATCGTCTTATACATCAACATAAAATGGTACGAAAAATCAACGAGGCTCGATTTTGTTTCAGCGTTTGAACGGCTTTTGCGGCTTCTCGCGGTTGTTGGATATAAACGCCAATCTGGGGAGACGTTAAGAGTATATGCAAAAAGAATCGACAAACAGTTTGATACAGACGAGATGGGAGAAATGACTCGTGAATATGAGCGTATTCTCTATGGAGGTAAGTCTGAGCACTCAAGCTGGAAACAGCAAAAAGGACACTGGGTATCTTTCGTGAAAAAAATGAATTCTTGACCAAGGATATAACAGGTTGATAAAATGAATCAGTATTTAACGAACGATTAAATAGACAGTTTTATGAAGTTTTCTACTAGATTTACTACGAAATAAGAAAAGTATATGGAGTAAGCATTGCTTCAGTAAAAAAGGATGGGTATGGATGAGTGAAAAAATCAAGAAATAATCGTCGTCTTAGACTTTGGTGGACAATACAATCAGCTAATTACACGTCGGATTCGTGACTTGGGTGTGTACAGTGAATTAAAGTCAAATAAAATAACAGCTGAAGAATTAAAGGAAATCAATCCAAAAGGGATTATCTTTTCTGGAGGGCCAAATAGTGCTTATGCTGAAGGGGCTCCTCATTGTGATCCTGCTATTTTTGATTTAGGTATTCCGATTTTAGGGATTTGCTACGGGATGCAGTTAATGACACAGCATTTCGGCGGAAAAGTAGATGCTGCTGATCATCGTGAATATGGTAAAGCTGCCATTCAAGTGCAAAATCAATCAGCATTATTTAAAGGACTACCGATTGAACAAACAACATGGATGAGCCACGGTGACCTTATTTTAGCACCGCCTCCTGGTTTCGTTATCGATGCTTCTAATCCATCATGTCCCGTTGCGGCGATGAGTAATGAAGAGAAAAAGTTCTATGGTGTTCAGTTCCACCCAGAGGTTCGTCACTCAGAATTTGGTGATGATATGTTGAAGAACTTCGCGTATGAAGTGTGCCGTTGCGAAGGGAATTGGTCCATGGAAAATTTCATTGAAATTGAGATGGAGAAAATTCGTGAACTGGTGGGAGACAAACAAGTTCTTTGTGCTTTAAGTGGTGGAGTTGATTCATCAGTAGTGGCTGTATTAATTCATAAAGCAATTGGAGATCAATTAACGTGTATGTTTATTGACCATGGATTACTTCGTAAAGGCGAAGCCGAGAGTGTGATGAAAACGTTCCGTGAAGGCTTTAATATGAACGTCATTAAAATTGATGCTAAGGAACGCTTCTTAGGTCGTCTAAACGGTGTATCTGATCCAGAGGAAAAGCGTAAAATTATTGGAAACGAATTTATTTATGTGTTTGAGGAAGAAACGAGTCAGTTAAAAGATATGGATTTCCTTGCTCAAGGTACGTTGTATACAGATATTATTGAAAGTGGTACTGATACAGCACAAACGATTAAATCTCACCATAACGTAGGTGGATTACCTGAAGATATGAAGTTTGAATTAATTGAACCACTCAATACGTTATTTAAGGACGAGGTTCGTAAATTAGGTTCGGAATTAGGAATCCCTGATGAAATCGTTTGGAGACAACCATTCCCAGGACCAGGTCTTGGTATTCGTGTTTTAGGCGAAATTACAGAGGAGAAATTAGAAATCGTTCGTGAGTCAGATGCGATTTTACGTGAGGAAATTAAAAAAGCAGGTCTAGACCGCGAAATTTGGCAATACTTCACGGCATTACCGAATATGAGAAGTGTTGGAGTTATGGGTGATGCAAGAACGTATGATTATACAGTTGGTATCCGTGCTGTAACGTCAGTTGATGGAATGACATCTGATTGGGCACGTATTCCATGGGATGTTCTTGAAATAATTTCGACTCGAATTGTTAATGAAGTAAAGCATGTGAATCGTGTTGTATATGATATTACTTCGAAGCCACCGGCGACTATTGAGTGGGAGTAATAAAAGTAAGTGCAAAGCCTGGGTTTATCAAGGCTTTGCGCTTTTTAACTTTTTTTGTGTCATTATAGCCTTCAAAATGTAAATAAAAGGGGGATGGATCACCTGCACTGAACGGTTTGTCGCCTCATTATTGTAAGTTTCATCAGGCCAAATAGTATAGACCGGATATTACCTCTCAGAAAAATCCAAACTTGATCTTAGTATGGGTGGAAAATCGTCACGTTTACTTATTTCACCTCTTGTTTTGGAAAATTTTCATCTTCTTTCTAGTTTAAGGATGTTATACTTATATTTTAGTAAGAGCTTAAAATAGGAATGGAGGCTATGACTTATGAACTTGAAAACAGTTGATTTATTTTCACACGAATTCCACCAAAATCCTTATGAGTACTATGAAAAAATCCGTCCGCACCAGCCTTTTGCCAAAGTTAAAATGTTCAATGAAGACCAGTATTCTTGGATGGCCTTTTCGTATGAAGCTGCAGAAGCTGTTTTAAAAGACAAGCGGTTTATTAAAGATATGAAAACTGTTTTCCCTGACCTCACCAATGACAATATATCACCGATTGCCCACAGTATGCTTTTTTCCGATCCGCCCAACCACCGCCGTCTCCGTAGTCTGGCTCAAAATGGCTTTACCCCACAAAAAATAGAAAAATTAAGAGGACGTATTGAAGAAATCGCTAAAGAACAAGCAATTATGATGAAACATAAAAAAGAAGTCGATTTTATTGAAGACTATGCCTTTCCAATACCAATTCGAGTCATTTGTGAACTACTCGGTATTCCTTCTGAAGATCGCCTCGATTTCCAACGTTGGTCAGCGGTCATCGTTGATATTACTGAAGCACCTCGTTATGAAGAAGCGATGGGCGAATTTATGGACTACATACAAAAATTAATCGAACAAAAACGTCTCGACCCACAAGAAGATTTACTATCCGATTTAATTCAAGCAAAGGAAGAAGACCAACAGTTATCGTTAAAGGAATTGTATGGATTCGTAATCCTTTTCATTGTCGCTGGTCATGAAACAACTGTTAACTTAATTGCGAATGGTTTACTTGCTTTACTTACTCATCCAGAACAATTAGCTTTATTAAAGGAGGACCCTTCTTATCGGGCAAGCGATTGATGAATTGCTACGCTTTAATGGTCCGGTTGAGTTTAGTACAGATCGTTGGGCAAATGAGACCTTCACATTCATGGGGCAGCAAATAGAAAAAGGAGATCACGTCCTTGTTTCCCTCGCCTCAGCCGATCATGACCCAACAAAGTTTGACCATCCTAGTAACCTTGACATCACAAGAGAAAAAAGCCCTCATCTCGCTTTCGGAAAGGGCATCCACTACTGTCTCGGTGCTCCACTCGCAAAACTAGAAGGGGAAATTGCACTTCAAGTGTTGCTTGAGGAATATCCTAATCTTTCGCTTGCCGCTGATTTGTCTGAGCTCCAATGGCGTCAGAGCTTAATCATTCGTGGGTTGGAAAATTTCCCGATTAAGCTTTACTAAAGGTCAAAACAAGGGGTGTTATCCAAGCTAAGCCTCTGTTTAGCATCCAGCAAAATGAGTTTATCTTGATAGAGACGTGATTATGTCATTGTAAACGAATAATAACAAAAAAATATGTATAATCGTTCGTCTTTTTATTGACAGAACTAGGTGATGTTGATAAACTCTTATATAGAAATAATAATTTCATATAAAAGTCTTATCGTATAAATGCAGGAATACGGCCTGCACGTCTCTACCAAACTACCGTAAATAGTTTGACTACGATAATCATCTAATGTTATTCACATGTTGTCTTTATTTTGATGATTTCTAGTTAAACTTCCATTCGTATGTCATGAATTGGAAGTTTTTTTATTGGTTACATTTGTTGTGAATGGTGTTAGTTGAAGACTAAAAAAATGGAGGCGAATAGGTTGGAACGATTTTTTGGCTTTAAAGAGCATGGAACGACAATTGGTCGAGAAAGCATAGCAGGGGTAACAACATTCCTTGCGATGGCTTACATTCTGTTTGTTAACACCGATATTCTAAGTGCGACAGGATGAATCCTGGTGCAGTGTTTACGGCTACTGCATTAGCAGCGGCAATTGGAACACTTATTATGGGGTTACTAGCAAATTACCCAATCGCACTCGCGCCTGGGATGGGATTAAATGCGTTCTTTGCCTATTCTGTTGTTATTGGATTAGGTGTTGAATGGCAAGTAGCTTTATTCGGTGTATTTATTTCAGGTATTATTTTTATCATAATTACGTTATTTAACATTCGTGAGATCATCATTAATGCAATTCCTGCTGAACTTAAGTATGCGGCGGGTGCTGGTATTGGTCTGTTTATCGCTTTTATGGGTTTGAAGCATGCAGGTGTTGTTGTAAGCGATGAAGCAACGACAGTGACGTTAGGGATATGACTGCTCCTACGACGCTACTTGCGATATTTGGTCTTGTGATAACGGTCATTTTAATGGTACGTGGCTTTAAAGGCGGTATCTTCTACGGGATGATTTTAACAGTCATTGCTGGTTTGTTATTTGGCTTAATTGATCGTCCGGATAGGGTTGTAGATTCTGTCCAAAGTTTAGCACCGACGTTTGGTCAAGCGTTTATGTTTGATTGGTCGACAGTTGATATTTGGACATTAGTCATTGTTATCTTAACGTTCTTGTTTGTTGATTTCTTCGATACGGCTGGTACGTTATATGCTGTTGCCAACCAAGCGGGTTTTGTCAAAGACAATAAGCTTCCTCGTGCGGGGAAAGCATTATTAGCAGATTCAACGGCAACGTCAATTGGTGCTGTACTTGGAACATCAACGACAACTGCATACATCGAATCTTCATCAGGGGTAGCTGCTGGAGGACGAACAGGTTTCACGTCAGTTGTAACAGCTGGTTTATTCTTAGTTGCGTTATTCTTCTCCCCGTTATTAACAGTTGTAACGAATCAAGTGACTGCACCGGCATTAATTGTTGTCGGAATCCTGATGGCTTCAGCAATTCGTTTAATTGAATGGGATAAGTTTGAAATTGCAGTACCTGCTTTCTTAACGGTTCTTGCGATGCCGTTAACATACAGTATTGCAACAGGGATTGCAATTGGTTTTATCTTTTACCCAATTACAATGATTTGTAAAGGAAAAGCGAAAGAAATTCATCCGATTATGTATGTATTGTTCATCATTTTCGTATTGTATTTTATGTTCGCGCCTAAATAATAAATGCATAATGTTAAAAAGGTTCAAATGGGATATTACCCCCGTTTGAACCTTTTCGTTAATTATTTAACGTAAGTCACCTTTAAATTGATAAGTAGGACTACCTTTTACGTCTGTTTTTATTCGAAATAAACCACCAGCATATTCGTGTTGATCATCGCCCATTTTTGCCGTTGTAATATAGAGTTCATTTAACTCTTCCCCTCCAAATACACAAGATGTAACATTTAAAGCTGGCACAGTAACATCTTGGATATGCGTACCTGTTGTTGGATCCCATCTAGAAACCTTGCCACCACCGAAATGGGCAATCCAAAGCATTCCTTCCTGATCAATTGTCATCCCATCTGGATACCCTTCATTTGGATTAATTGCTATGATTTCTTGACGGTTATTTATCTCACCAGTCTCAACATCGTAATCAAACTTAACCACGTTTTGCGTAGGAGTATCTATATAATACATATATTTGTTATCAGGGGACCATGCTAAACCGTTTGAGATGCTAATGCGATCAAGCTTCTTTGAAACAGCTAAATCTAAATTTAAACAATATAACGCTCCCATCTCTTTATCGCCATTTAGGCTCATTGTCCCCGCCCAAAAACGGCCAGCTGGGTCGCATTTTCCATCATTGAAACGATTCCCGCTTTTTGATGTTTCCGATTGCATAATCAAATATGGTGTTTCTTTCAGGTCGTCTAATCCGTAAAATCCGTTTTCTAAAGCAATAATTAGCCCTCTATTTTCCTTTGGGGCAACCGCTCCTACCATTTGATCAAATTGAATTGTTTTTTGTTGATTGGTAGAAGGATGATAGGTAAGGCATTTCATCCCAATAATATCTACCCAATAAAGAATTTGAAGACTTTCATCCCAGCTAGGAGATTCACCGAGTGTTGCTTTTGCATCGATAATTAATTCTACTGTCATCATTACGCCCCCCATTTTAATTTCTACTGTTATTGTATACGCATTGGTAATAGATTGAAACGAAGAAAGTAAAGCACATGAGATGATATTATCTTCATGGAAATCGTAAAGTTTCTTTATGTAATAGGTGACGTTTTAAATTGCGAACACCCAAGACTTCCTTATGTCCTAATGCTGTTCCGATTAAGTAACATGAGAATTTAAAGCTTTTAGCAATTGTACCGTAAACAAATGTGGTAGCTATACGGGCATAAACATTTTAAAAAAGGAAAAATGCCAAATTTAAACGACCTTCAGACATATTACAAATTATAAGGAATAGTCATTTTAAAAAAGTTGTTGACGAATAATGACGGATCATGGTATATTAATTCTCGTTGTCACGAATGATCGCGAATAAATAATTTTAAAAAAGTTATTGACTTCTTGGTCATCAGCTGATAATATAGAAAAGTCGCTAAGACGAAACGGTACTTTGAAAACTGAACAAAAGCCAAGCGAAAAAGAGAGAATTGTTGTTTCAAACAACAA
>NZ_BAXR01000031.1 GCF_001310635.1 Bacillus sp. JCM 19034 | reverse complement strand
ATGATAAATGGCTTGGTAGCTCAGTCGGTAGAGCAATGGACTGAAAATCCATGTGTCGGCGGTTCGATTCCGTCCCAAGCCACCATTTGCCGGTCTAGCTCAATTGGTAGAGCAACTGACTTGTAATCAGTAGGTTGGGGGTTCAAGTCCTCTGGCCGGCATATTTAAATCCGTATGAGAGTCATTCATACGGATTTTTTCTTTTTTATGATTATGACTAAAGTAGTAGTTACTTTTCATATCTTACAGTTATATTACATTCTTTTAACATTTAACTATTTTAAAAAATTACAGTCTACGTTTATGCTAGAATAATAGAGGTTATTGAATTCTATCTATTTTACTAGATAGATTAAATAAGAAACGGGATACTACCATACTTTCGACATAGGAAAGCAAATATATAAAATTGTACTAGTATTATGGGAGGTTAACCATGAGTGATTTAGGGGATATCACGATACATAAGAATGGTATTAATAAGAGAGAGAATCTCAAACTTTTCGGTTCATTGCTTGCGGTGTTATTGTTGACCAATCTTTTTTTGGAACAAATTCAGTAAAAGCGGAAGATGAGCTATCTATTCAAACGATTTATCACGTCTATCTAGAGGATACACATATAGGCTTTGTTAATGATGAACAAGTGGTAGAAACAGTGATTGAAGATAAGCTAAAAGAATATCAGAAAGAAGACGTAGAGCTTACACTTCAAATTAAAGAAGAACTCGATATTATACCTGAGCTAGTGTTCCATACAAATAACCAAAATAAACAGGTTAGTAAGCAGTTAGAGGAAGAGCTATCGGTTGAAGCAAGTGCTGTTGCACTTGTTGTAGAAGGAGAACCAGCAGTTTACGTGACATCTGAAGAGGATGCGAATCGGCTTCTTAAGAACTATATTACTCAGTTCGTTTCAAAAGAGGACTATGAAGCTTATTTAGAACAAGAGGACTTTGATACGAGTGAATTAGATGTAGATGAACGGATGTATACGAGTATTGACTTTAACGAAGAGGTCGAGATCGAAGAAGTAACGGTTGAACCAGATGACATTTATTCAGTAAAGGATGCTTTGACTTTATTGAAACAAGGTGAATTAGAGGAAATGACTTATAAAGTGCAAGAAGGCGATGTACTAGGGAGTATTGCTAATGATCATGGTTTATCATTAGAGGAATTGCTTCATTTAAATGATGGCCTTGATGAAGATAGCACGCTTCAAATCGGCGATGAAATGAATATAATCGCCTATGAATCAGTTTTAGAAGTAATAGCAGTACAAGTACGGAAAACAGAAGAATCGATTCCATATGAAACAGAAGTGGAAGAAGATGATTCAATGATGAAGGGCGAGCAAGAGGTTACGCAAGAAGGTCAAGAAGGTACGCTATTAATTGAATATGAAATGATAGAAAAGAATGGTTCATTGACGAAACGAGAAGTGATCTCAGAGGAAATAACTGAAGAGCCCGTTAATCGCATTGTCGTAAAAGGAACAAAGGAAACCTCTTCTCGTGGTTCTGGGCAATTGGGTTGGCCTGCTGTTGGTGGATATATCTCAAGCTATCAAGGCAACCGCTGGGGACGTTTCCATCGTGGGATTGATATCGCACGTCCAAGCAATTACAACATTTTAGCTGCTGATAGTGGTACGGTGACGCAAGCAAGCAACCAAGGTGGCTATGGTAATGTCATTCGCATTGATCATAACAACGGAATTGAGACGTTGTATGCACACCTTGAATCGATGGATGTGAGCGTCGGTCAAACTGTGGCAAAAGGCGAGAAGATTGGCGTAATGGGCCAAACAGGTAACTCCACAGGCATTCATTTACATTTTGAAGTATACGAAAATGGCAATTTAAAGGATCCAATGGATTATTTAAATCAATAGTAGAAGAAAAAGGTTGGTTAAAAGGGAATAGTGCTTTTAACTTACCTTTTTCTTTTTTTTAATAGGAATCAAGTATGAGGCATTAATGGAAAGGCTTGGCTTCTTGCTTATAGCGTAAGTAGGCGTTAAAGTAGAGAGTAGAGAAGTATTATAATGAAGAAGATGAACATAGAATAATCTTACGTGATTAATAGATAATAAAAATGGTACAGATCGGAGCGATGGCGGATGGATAAACGTATTTTAGTTGTCGATGATGAAAAACCAATTGCCGATATTTTAAAATTTAATTTAGAAAAAGAAGGATTTGACGTTCTTTGTGCTTATGATGGGCTAGAGGCGATCAAGCTTGTAAAGGACGAGAATCCTGACTTAATCTTACTTGATATTATGTTGCCATATAAAGATGGAATGGAAGTTTGCCGTGAGGTAAGAAAGGACTTTGATATTCCGATTATTATGCTGACGGCAAAGGATTCGGAAATTGATAAAGTACTTGGATTAGAGCTTGGGGCAGATGACTATGTAACAAAACCATTCAGTACGAGAGAATTGCTCGCACGTGTGAAGGCCAATTTACGTCGCCATAAAGCCAATGAAGAAACTCAAACGCAAAAGGAGATGGCGATTGGTGAGCTTTCGATTTTTCCCGATTCCTATTTAGTGAAGCGACGTGGTGAAACAATCGATTTGACGCATCGCGAATTTGAACTCATTCATTATTTAGCGAAGCACCTTGATCAAGTTATGACACGTGAGCATTTATTGCAAGCGGTTTGGGGGTATGATTATTTTGGCGATGTTCGAACAGTCGATGTAACGGTCAGACGTCTTCGAGAGAAGGTTGAGGATAACCCAAGCTATCCTGTTTGGATTATGACAAGAAGGGGCGTAGGCTATTATCTTGCATCTCCATCTGAGGAGCAAGCGTAAATGAATGAGAAGGTTGGCTTTTTTAAGTCTATTCAATTTAAGCTCATCATTATATATGTGTTAATTATTTTCGTTGCAATGCAAGTGATTGGTGTTTATTTTACAAAGCAGCTTGAAAGCCAGATGTTATCTAGTTATTATGATCTGTTAGATGAACGGGCTAATTTACTGGCTTATAATATTGCACAGGAAATGGAGATGCATCGTGAAGAGCGTTCAGAGCTAATATCGAATATTAACGTGCTACTTCGTGACATTTTCGCAATTGAGCAAGCTGAAGTCCAAGTGATCGATCAAAATAAGGTGGTTATGAGTACGTCGAATCTAGCGAATCGCCAGATCGTTGGACAACAAACGACAGAAGTTCGCGTAAAGCGTGCGTTGCTTGGAACACCGGATGAAGCGTTATTGCGTGATCCAAACACCGGTCAGCGAGTTCGTGTATTCACAGTACCGATTAATATTGAAGGGGAGACAGTTGGTGCCCTTTATATTGAAGCATCCATTGAAGCGATTTATGATCAGACGCGCCAAATCAGCAACATTTTAGTTAGTGGTGTCGTGATTGCCACAGTTATTTCTATTGGTCTATTTATTTTACTTGCACGTACGATCACATCACCGATTATTGACATGCGCAAGCAGGCTTTGCGGATGGGTCGTGGTGACTTTACAAATCAGGTAACGGTATATAGTGGGGACGAAATCGGTCAGCTAGCGATGTCATTTAATGATTTAACGATGAAGCTACGAGAAGCAACGATTACACGTGATCGGGAGCAAAAGCGGCTTAAATCAGTTTTAACGCACATGACCGATGGTGTGATGTCAACAGACCAAAATGGAAATATTATTTTAATGAATAAACGTGCTGAGGAGCTATTATCGGTATCTAGTGAACAAGCTCTAGGGAAATCGATTGTAAACCTACTAAAAATTGAAGAGCAAACCGTAGAGGATTTATATGATCAAACAGATTCAATTTTGCTCGACTTTAGTACTGACGACGAAGCTTTTTTATTAGAGGCTAATTTCTCTGTCATTCAAGAAGAGAACGGGCCAGTGAACGGTCTTATCATCGTCTTACATGATGTAACCGAAGAGGAGAAAATTGAACAGGATCGCCGTGAGTTTGTCGCGAATGTCTCTCATGAGCTGCGGACGCCATTAACGACGATGAAGAGCTATTTAGAAGCGTTAGAGGACGGTGCACTGCAGGATCCAGAAATTGCTCCACGCTTTTTAAGCGTCACGCAAAATGAGACAGATCGAATGATCCGGCTTGTGAAGGATTTGCTGCAATTATCGAAGATTGATAGTGATGATTATTCATTGAAGAAAGAGCTTATTGAAATGAACCGCTACCTAGATCAGACGATTGAACGGTTTGAGATGATCGCATCAGATAAAAATATCGTCTTTCAACGCAAGCTAAACAAAAAGTCCATATATGCGGAAATTGACCGTGATAAAATGACACAAATATTAGACAATATCATTTCAAATGCGATGAAATATTCTCCTGAGGGAGGAACGGTCAAGGTCCGTTTATTATTACAAGGAAAAAATATTCGCATTAGCGTATCCGACCAAGGAATGGGTATTCCCCGGGAAAGTCAGACAAAAATTTTCGAACGGTTTTACCGTGTCGATAAAGCACGAGCAAGAAGTGTTGGCGGTACAGGACTTGGCTTAGCGATTGCGAAAGAACTCGTTCAAGCTCACGGCGGCCATATTTGGGCTCAAAGTGAATATGGAAAAGGTACGACTATTTTTATAACTTTGCCTTATGCGAATAAGGGGGCAAAAGGATGAAGAAAGAGCATATTAAATCAGCGATTTTAATTTTTTTAATTGGTATGAGTGTTATTTTGTCGTGGAATTTATATACGTATCAACCTGATATTGCCCTCATAGATGTATCGTCACGCTATGTTTCAAATGAATTAATTGGGGAGGAACGCAGCTTAAACGAAATCGTTCGTCCTGATCAGGCCGTCGTCTATGCAGATGATGAGCTGGCGCTGATCCCTCGCTATCATAATGATTTTGAGACATTAATATCAATGATGCTGCAAGCCAATTATGACGAGGATCCCGTTTTTGTGACAGAGCCATATCCGCTCGTAACCGACCGAGGAGGAATCGAGCTCGTTTTTCCGACATTGATCCCAACTGAGATGCTCTTTTCGATTTTGGCAATCGACGAGGAGTACCAGCCAGTGGTTGATGATATGGACCGTTTGTTTCTTTATATTCACGAAGCCAATGATCAGGTGTATATGCAATATTATTCAAGCAAGGAGCGTAGAGTTGGCTCGTTGAAGACAAATATATCAGTCGGTGAATTTGAACGACTATTTTTACTAGACCGATCAGAGTATATTGCGGCGCGATCGTTAGAAGAGTATCGATCTCAGTCTTCCTTTATGACAGAGCATTTGTATGTGACAACGGAACCGATAACGGTCGAGAAGCTGTCATATGGCTTCCCCGATTTCAATAGATTTATTTAGACAATCTCTATTCACTGATCCGAGTGCGGTAAAGTATTATCAACAGTCGGACGGAGAAGATTCATATACCGATGGAAACCGTATGATTAATTTGCGCCATAATGGGATATTCATGGAGTATGGAAATCCGATTTTTACTGAGGCACAGGAATTATCGAAGCATATAACGATAGCTGGCTATGAATTTATAAACGGCCATGGCGGTTGGACTGACGATTATATCCTGACAGATTGGGTGTCATTAAACAATCGTGAGGAGGCTGAGTTCCGACTGCATATGAATGGCCTCCCGGTTTTCAGTATTGATGGACGAGATTTAATGAAGCTGACGACAACACGTTCAGGCAATCAAATTATATCTTACTCAAGACCGTTGTTTGATATGGATGCTATTCCACTTAATACAGCACAACGAGTGGAGCTTCCTTCGGGAGAAGATGTAATTCGTTCGATTCAACATGATGAATATTATGAAAGACAACGAATTACAAAGATTAGCATTGGCTATGAGATGGAGATGCGCAATCCTTCATTTGTAACATTAGAACCACATTGGTATGTGTTCTACGGAAACCGTTGGCAAAAGATAGAGAAAAGCTACATTCAAAATGTGATCGAAGAGCTTGACGAAAAAAAGGAAGGAGCAGATGACGACGATGGATTGGAATAGAACGAAAACAATCTTTATATTCACGTTCCTGTTCCTTAATATCTTTTTGACGTGGCAGCTCATTGAAACGAATAATGCAAATCAAATGAGCTTAATTAAAGAAGTAACGATTCAAGAAAAGTTAACCGAGAATAATGTCACAATTGATGCGGAATTGCCTGAGGTCGAAATATTAAGTCCGTTAATTGTCGGCAAATATATCTCATTTGATGAAGGTGAAATCATAACAAATGGACAAATGGTTCAGATTGAAGAAAATATGCTTGAAGCAACATTGGATGAGCCTTTTCTATTATCAGAGGAGCATTTCTTCGAGGATTTAATGCAATTTTTATCGTCATACGTTTATAATGGGTTCGATTATCGCTTCGGGGGCTATGATTCCGATCTACAATCTGTCTTTTTGTATCAAGCATATGATGATTATACTGCTTATACATTTGGTGATGAACCGTTGCGCTTATATGTTAATGATGAACGAGAAGTGGTATCATATGAACAGCGTTACTTTGAATTTGAGGAACAGCCTTATAACGAGCCGGAAATGCTTTCAAGCTTAAAGGCAATTGAGAAGTTATGGAGTGACCAGCTGATCGGTATGAATGAAACGATAACAGATGTTCAACTCGGCTATTACAGTTTTTTCAGTCCTGCCGGTGACGTTCAAGTGTTTGCTCCGATGTGGCGAGTTACGGTTGAGGGTGAAGTCTATTTAGTCCATGCGATTAATAGCTCTGTACAGCATTTAACATAGTAGTTTGAGACTTAGAAGAAAGGGAGATTTGATGACGTTACGCTTTAGTGTTCTAGCAAGTGGGAGTACAGGCAATGCTGTCTATGTGGAAACAGAGAAGCAGCGCCTATTAATCGATGCCGGCTTAAGCGGGAAAAAGATGGACGAGCTCTTTACGAAAATCCAGCGTGATCCGAAACAATTAGACGGCATCGTTGTGAGTCATGAGCATAGTGATCATATAAAAGGGGTTGGCGTGTTTGCCCGCAAACATAAGCTGCCAATCTATGCAAACGAAAAGACGTGGGCGGCGATGGACTCACAGCTCGGGCAAATCGCCACCGAGCAAAAATTTATTTTTCAAACCGGTGAAGTGAAAAGCTTTGGCGATTTGGACGTTGAGTCGTTTGCCGTTTCCCATGACGCTGCAGAGCCGATGTTTTTCGCCTTCCATCATGGCGGGAAAAAGCTCGTGCTGGCAACAGACATGGGATATGTAAGTGAACGAATTAAAGGAACGATTGAAGCGGCAGACATGTTCATCTTTGAATCGAATCATGATATGAATATGCTACGAATGGGGCGATATCCGTGGAGTGTGAAGCGTCGAATTTTAAGCGATGTCGGCCATGTATCGAACGAGGATGCCGCACTTGCCCTATCGGATGTCATTCGCGATAATACGAAGCGAATCTATCTGGCCCACCTTAGTCTTGATAATAATATGAAAGACTTAGCACGGCTTTCTGTTGAACAAGTGTTAAAGGAGCAAGATATGGCAGTTGGCGAGCAGTTTGAGCTTTATGATACTGATCCCCACCAGCCAACAGCACTTGCAGTTGTTTCATAGTTTGTTTCAAGAAGGAATGCCGTTTTAGGTGTTCCTTTTTTGTGTTGAGTAAGTCTAGTGGAATGTTGCTTACATATTCGTTCATAATTTCGTACATATTGTGAAACAATCGTCAAAAATATCCGAAAAAAAGGCGAAGTCCTAGTATTTTATTCACATCTACATATAATAATAAGTATAAGGGTTCTTTTGTTTATTAGCTGGGAGATACGGCTATGAATTAATAGAATGAAAAAGAAAGGGGTTCGTTATGATGGGCTACTATGATGATCATGTTACAGAAATAAGCAGACAGAAGCCACCTAAGCGTGGTGGTTCTTTATTGATGGCTTTCTTCGGGGCTGTCGTAGGAGGATTGGTTGTCTTATTAGCTATGCCGATACTATTCGGCAACTCATCCTTCTTAGATTCAGGCGGTGAACAGTCTGGTTTAATTGATACGAGTGAACCCATAGATGATGCAATTCGAACAGTCAACGTAGAAGTGAATTCCGATGTGACAAATGCGGTAGACCGAGTATCGGATGCGGTTGTTGGTATTATCGTTACAACTAGACAGTCTAGCTTTTTTGCCCAGGAATCAATGGATGAAGGAACCGGATCGGGTGTTATTTACAAAAAAGCGGGTGATCGTGCTTTTGTCGTGACAAACCACCATGTTATCGAAAACGCACAAGAAATAGAAGTAAGCTTAGTAGATGGGACACGTGTTCCAGCTAAACTGCTAGGAAGTGATAATATTACTGATTTAGCGGTTCTTGAAATCGACGGTAGTGATATCGAAACCGTTGCTGAATTCGGCGATTCTCGTCTATTACGAGTCGGCGAGCCAGCCATTGCTATCGGGAATCCACTCGGCTTACGATTCTCAAGTACGGTTACACAAGGAATTATTAGTGCAACCGAGCGTAGCATTCCTGTTGATTTAACAGGAAATGGTCAGGTTGATTGGTATGCGGAGGTTATGCAAACTGATGCAGCAATTAATCCTGGTAATAGCGGCGGAGCACTCATAAATATTGAAGGCCAAGTGATTGGAATTAATTCGATGAAAATCGCTCAAAGTGCCATTGAAGGAATAGGCTTTGCGATTCCAACTGAAATTGCGATCCCAGTCATTGAGGATTTAGAACGAATAGGCGAGGTACAACGACCACAGCTAGGTGTTGGTATTCGCTCATTAAGTGAATTTGCCAGCTATCACTGGTATGAGACACTGAAGCTACCAGAAAGCGTGAAGGGTGGCGTAGTCATCACAAGCATTACACCTGGAAGTGCAGCAGACCGTGCTGATTTCCAAGAGTATGATGTGATCGTTGATATCGGAGGAGAAGAAATCAACGACAGCCACGACTTACGGAAATACTTATACACAGAAACTAGCATCGGTGAAGAGGTCGTTGTCACGGTTTACCGTGAAGGACAACGTCACGAAGTTCACGTCCTGCTAAGCGAGCAGCAAAGCTTTTAATATAGATGAAGAAAAACTATTCATGTGAGGATAAGCTCATGTGGATAGTTTTTTGTGGATATGTTATGGAAGACGAATGAGAGGAAATGTACAGATGAACGCAGGCTCCTCTCAAATTGCTAGAATAAAGTAGGAGATGTGAATAGATTCAGAGAAGAGCACGGGCTAAGTACGTTCCTTTCGGAAATCAAAACCGTGTAACGGGATCACAGAGTGATTTTTGAGAAAGAAGCACGTCATTTCTTACTAATTATACACAGTCATCCACAAGTAAATTGTGGGTATGTTATAATAATGAAATGTGGAAAGGATGTCGAAATGATGTATTATGCGTGTGAGGAACATATTGAACTAGCTCTAGATATAGTGGTTGACGAAACGGAGAATCCGCCAATCGTCGACAAAATCGAACAGCAACAAAAACAATCCACAACATGTAGTTTCTGCAAAAACGAACCGGTTTACACTGTGGAATAAGCAAATTCACATGTTGATATGTGGATAACTATTGTGGATAACTAATAAAAAGGTTGTGAACAATGTGAATATCTCGATTATAACCGTCGGGAAGCTAAAAGAGAAATATTTAAAACAAGGGATAGCCGAATATGAAAAAAGACTCGGCCCCTACGCCAAAATCGAGATCATTGAAGTCCCCGACGAAAAAGCACCCGAACAACTAAGCGATATCGAAATGCAGCAAGTCAAACAAAAAGAAGGCGAACGAATCCTCGCCAAAGTCCACCAAGACGCCCACGTCATCGCTCTTGCCATCGAAGGAAGATGCTCACATCTGAACAACTAGCCCAAAATCTCGATAAACTAGCTACCTATGGAAAAAGTAAAATCACCTTCATTATTGGTGGATCGCTCGGACTAAGTGACGATGTGATGAAACGGGCAAATGAAGCACTGTCTTTTTCAAAGATGACGTTTCCTCATCAGTTGATGAGATTGGTGTTGGTAGAGCAGGTTTATCGTGCGTTTCGGATATTGCGGGGGGAACCTTATCATAAGTAAGTGAGGTTTTGTAAAAAAGTCAAAATATTGGTATGTAAAAGGATCAAGATGAATTCTATTTTAGTTAGAATTAAGTATGAAGTAAAGGAAATAAGACTATGATCTAAATTGAGTTCAAAGGAGTAAATCTAATACTACGAGGATTGGAGGAAAATGAAAATGGATAGAGTTAAATTTTATTCTAAAAATGATTTGGCATATGGATGGGAATTGAATAAAGTTATAGAAAGAATTGAGGAGAATGCCATTGAGAAGGACTGGTCGTTAGAAGATGTAATTGAATTTTTCAACATTTTAAAGTATGTACAAGTGGACAGATTTGCTGAATATATTCAGGAAAAAACAAATGTTATATGTACAAATTATAGTAAGAAAATTAAAGCTAGAATTGGAAAATTTATAAGTACAAACAAATCTTTTATCATTTCAAAATATGATGATACTAATTATTCTGGAACTGAAGATTTTCTTGAAATTGTCGAAAAATACAAACTATATGAAGATATTTCTCATCTTGAATTTAAGACATTCTTAGATAAGGACAGTGTTCCGCTCTATATGGTACTGAAACATAAGAAGATAGTAGAACATTTTGATGATATTGTCAAGATAAAATAATGAGTGATTCTTATAATGCAGAAACAATACTTTCAAGGTTTTTGGATGACAAAGATTTACACTTACCGTCTTCGTTAACAGAAAAAGATATGCTAGAGTTAGTAGATAAGTATATTGAGATTGATTCAGAGAGAGTTAGTTTAAATATTCTGAGAGAAATCATTCATTTTCCTCCAGGTAAAGGGTTAAACATTACTGATAAAATAAAACTTCATGCTAAACGGAAAGAGAAAGAGGAGTCTGAAAAAATTTTTAGCCAAAGTAGTGGTATGCAATCTAGTATCTCAATAAGATATGAAAAAGGTTTAGACGAGCCATTAAAATTTGATGATACTGGTAACGTTGGAGCAGTATCAATTGTAGTTGATCGTGATTGGATTGAAGATAATAAGGGTTATCCAACACTTTGGAATAATTTTATTTATTTGTTTGGTATCTTTGATAATAGGTTACGATTTACATCAGTATCAAAGGAAAATGAGATAGGTGCGTTAGAATCATTGATAATACCATCAGGAGATCATCTATATAGAAGATCATTTGCTTTTGACTTTAAAGAGATGCTTGTTACTTCACAAATATATAGTTACTTACAAGTGCTTAATGTTCTTGATGTAAGAATAGAAGATATGATTGAATGGTTCTTTAATGACTATTTATCAGTTGAATTTTCAATAGAGAATTTTATTATCAAAATGCCATCTGATTTATCTTCCTATTTCGAAAAATGTAGAACAATTTTACCAGAGATAGATAGAATATTTAAGCAGTATAATATGTTGATAGAGGATGGTGAAATTGACCAAGAATTAATTCAAATGTCATCTTCAAGTGTAAAAGTAAAGGAAGTACAATCTTTTATATCTTCTAAATACGCATATCCTATTAGTGAATGTTATAAAACAGCTACTTATCTTTTGTTTTCTGATCAAAGTAGTTTATTTTATTTGCCAGATAAAGATGAAAAACATAAGAATTTTTTAGACTTAATAATGCGTGACAATGTGAGCAAAAGTGATTTTCAGGAACATCAGATTCAAAGAATGAATTGGTTATTTGACAATGGTATAGTACTTGAAAATGAAAAAGGTTTTATTAAGGTAGCTGATTTCGAAACTATTATTATTTTAAAAGAGTTGTACTATGAGGATGTTTTAAACTATTTTCATTGTCAACCTAGCTTAAAAGGTGTAATAGATTCATTAGTGGAAAAAGAAATTCTGGTCTTTGAAAATACATTACTTACTAGAAATGAACAAGATTACTTTGATTTTTACTTGAACAAGTCAAAGTTTACAAATGATTACGATATTAGAAATCGATACTTACACGGAACGAATGTTAATGATGAGAAGCAATATGAATCGGATTATTATTCAATTTTAAAATTGATAATAATCTTAGTTATAAAAATTAATGATGATTTGTACCTTGCTGATAAATATAACGAAGATGGTTCCATTGAAAATGTTGATAAAGTCTGGCTAAATAAATTGGTGTAAGAATTTTCCGTCTTAGTAAATTAGATAAAAAAGGCTTATTAGAGTAAGTCTTTTTATCTAATGTGAAATGCTATATATCTGAATTCCACTGTGGATTCGTTTTCAAATGTAATTACATAAAAGTTCTTTAAAAGAATAATCTCCTTCTAATTATAAATTCTGACACAAGTAGATTAAGAGACCAACTTAACCAGACTGCTATTGTGTAGGAATTTTCATAAGAAAAATTCATTAGGTAATGTGAAATGGCTACAATGATATAAATGGTAATATTTGCAAAGCAAAGAAAGAAGCTTCGAGTGATCCATTGACTATGCAACATAACTCTTTGTCTTTTGATATACCAAATTCCGAGAATAGTTGTTGTAAGCCATAATGTATTTAAAATAATAAACCCAATTATGCTAGGTAATCCTCCTGTAGCAAAGAAAGAGATATAGACGCCAGGTATGAAATTTAAAATAATGGACATCACATATATTCTGCCATTCCAACGGTGAAAGTTTTTTGATTTTTCACGGATTGCTTTTATAACTCCTAGAGGTCCAGTAATAAGAGAAATCATAGCAAGGAAGATATGAATACGAACCATTGAAATCCATACATTATGATCTGTTAGAATTTGATCCTTTCTAGAAAGAAATTTCTCAAATTGAGGATCTACCATAAAATTCTTTGAAAATGTGTGTAGCACCCACATCATTGAAATGATTAAAATAAGTATACCCGCTTTTTGTTTCATTTGATTGCAGCCCTCCATTAATACTTAGGAAAACAAACTACGATTTGTCATAACAAATACAGCAGTTAATATGGAAATGAAGGTAATCCAACCATACCATTTTAACTTCACCATATTTTCCAATAGTGCTTGCTTAGAATCATTTGCAAAAATAATCTGTTTTATATTCTTATTCACCATACCTATTAGGCCACCGATAAGGATCAGTATAAAGGTTGAAAGTGTCACCCAATACTTGGAAGGGTAGGATGAATACCCAATGACCATCCAACCTCCAGAAACCATAATAAGTACCAATGCATAATGTCCTGCTCGAGTAAAGGCTAAAATTGTTTTAAGGCTGGTTATTAATTCATTACTTGTACGAGAAAACAATGTATTAATTGCTAAAGGGAATGCAAGAAAACAACCCAAAAATAATGCACTAACTACATGAACGAATAAAATAAGTGAATACATTCTTAACACTCCGTTTTATAAAATTCGATGCCCGATTAACTTTGATGCAGGAAGCATTCCGGCTTTTGCTTCACCAATCATATTGTTTCCATCTACAGAAACGATAAATTTTAAGTTGAGACGCATCGGCTTGGATACTTTCATGGACCACTTTAATTGATTCCCTTCTAGTACCGGATTGTTTAAATTGACAATATCTTCTCCTTGCTTTGCAGTTCCTATAATCTGTTCATCTATTTTTGTTAAATTTAATAAAACGGAGAGTTTCTCAATAGGAGTGGAGATCGTAGTATCCCATTTTCCTTGAAAATTCTCTGTTTCAATAGATGGAGTAGAGAGTTGTTGACTTGTCTCCTCAACTAGATTTTCTTGTTGGTTTTCTTTTGGTATATTTCCTTCTGCTTTCCAAACGGTCCCCCTGCGTTCGTACTCGAACAGCTGCTCCACTGCGTGTGCTATACGGGGACCTAATTCTCGCTCAACTAAGTAAAGGGCAACATCGAGTCCTGAAGTAACGCCACCACCAGTAACAAGGTTCCTATCATCTACAACTCGAGCATTAACTGGTATAGCATTCGTAGCACTCAAAAGCTCCATCCCCATGTGATGGGTAACAACGTGGCGGTCTTCTAATAAGCCACTCATTGCTAAAATGAGAGAACCACCGCAAACTGTGGAAAGCAATATATCTGGCTTCTGAATAGCCTCTTTGAGTAAATGACTTAAGTTTGTTTCTGCTGCTTGTTGTAATATAACTGGTATTGATTCAGGTCCATTATCAAGAACAGAACCAGATGCACCCGGAACAAGAATAATTCCTTTATGTGTTAAGTCAAGTTCACTACTTGCTTGGATTTGTAAATGGTTCACTCCGCTTGTCACCATTCTTTCACCCTCAGCAGAAACGAGTTCAACGGTGATCGTTTCATTTGAGTACATCGCAGCGGCAGTAAACACCTCATAAGGTGCGATGGCGTCTAATAGATCAAATCCATCAAACAATACAATTTGAATATGCATATAGATTCCCTCCATTTAAAGTGATTTGAGATTGATTATGTCTTATTTTGTAAGAATGCTTTTCAGTTTTTGATATTCCACCTCGCTCAGTTCCCCGTTGATTACTAGGTCCTTAAGACCGTCAATTTGCTTAGTATGCATATAACGAGAGCGTATTGCGAAAATGCGAACCGCTACAAAACAAAATAATGTAAGGCAAAACAAAGCGCCGAATGGAAAGAATGAGAATGTTTGATCATCAATACCCATCTGTAAATCCTCCCTTAAAGTAGTTAAAGTGTGTTGTAAAGCATTACAAATATGTGCTGATTGCTTCACAATAAAAGACTAACCTTTGAATATCTCAAAAGAGGGTATAAAACAATCACAAAATAATCACAATCCATCATAAAACTTATTCTTCATTGAAAAAATGATAAACTTAAATTGAAATTTAAATGTTGATAGGTTTGTATCAAGGGTGTGTTATCGGAGGAAAGGTGGAATTTTCGTGAACGAAAGACAAACGATTCTATCGTTGACGATGATAAAAGTATTGTGGAACTATTAAGAGATTTCTTAGAAAATGAAGGTTTTTATGTGAAAACTGCTGATGACACTGCTCAGGCACTTGTCATTTTGAAACAAAGTACAATTGAATGCATCATTTTGGATATTATGATGCCGGGTCAAAACGGTTTTGAGTTATGTCGGCAGATTCGTATGGAAAGCAACGTCCCAATCCTTTTTTTGAGTGCTTTGAGTGATGATGTAGATAAGATTCGCGGTCTAGCACTTGGGGGAGATGATTATATAGTTAAAACCGCTTCGCCGGGCGAGATTGTTGCAAGAGTGAAGGCTGTATTAAGGCGTTCGACTTCTAAACAAGGATCCAGGAAGGTTCTGGACTATGGGCGTCTGTCGTTGGATTTGTCTACAAGAGAAGTGTTTATAAAAGGGCAGCCCATTTCACTGACACCAAAGGAGTATGATTTGCTACAATTGTTTGCTGAACATCCTAAATACGTTTTTTCATATGACCAATTACTTGAAAAGTTTTGGGAAGGAATTGGTGACAAACATACTATTCGTGTCCATCTAAGCCGGCTTCGCGAGAAAATTGAGGTTGATCCGAATAATCCGCAATTTATTGTGAACGTATGGGGCATAGGCTATCGTTTTAAAGGAGAAGAAAATGAAAACCATTCGGATTCGTAAATTCACCATTCTTAGTTTATTTATTTTACTTACTTTACCGTGGATATTTTATGTAGGTGGGCATTTTATTGAAACAAATTCATTCAATCTTGGAACTCCGACCCATTCAAAAATGACTCAAATAGTTGCGATAATCACTGGTCTACTATTGGCCTTTTTGATTGTGACTTATGCAATGCGAAGATATATTCTCATTCCGCTAGAGAAAATGAGCCTATGTGCTCGGCAGATTGCAGAAGGAGATTTGGATATTCAGATACCTTCTTCAAGGATTTCAGAAATTGCAGAAGTCCATGATGGATTTACTATTATGGTTGATAGTTTAAAAAATCTTTTCAGAAACAGGTTGAATTGGAAGAGGAACGAAGGTTTGTGATGGCTGCTGTTGCGCATGATTTACGAACACCGTTATTTGCCTTACGGGGTTATTTAGACGGTTTAGAGCAAGGTATTGCTGATTCGCCTGAAAAGAGAGCAAAGTATCTCGCAGTTTGTAAGGAGAAGTCAGCACAGTTAGACCGACTTGTAGAGGATCTTTTCACGTTTGCGAAGACGGAGTATCCAGAAATGAAACTAAGCGAAACTATAATTGACCTAAATCTTGTTCTCAAGAACTCGATTGAAAGCCTAAGCCCTCAGGCTGAGCAAAAGGATATCTCTATCATTGCAGATCATTTGACAAATGATTGCAATATCAAGGGCGATTCACACTTATTAGAGCGAGCCATGAATAACTTAATAGATAATGCGGTCAGACATACACCTAGGCATGGTGAAATTATCATTGAATGTAATAGAGATGAAACCTGTGTGATCTTTACGATACAAGATACAGGAGAGGGTTTCTCTGCGGAGGATCTTCAAAAAGTATTTGATCCACTATATCGAGGGGAAGCATCGAGAAATCGTTCAACCGGAGGAGCTGGATTAGGGTTAACTATTTCACAACGTATTATTAGACAGCATGGTGGAGAATTAGTTGTAGGAAATCATTCAGAGGGTGGTGCACTCTTAAGAGGTTGGATACCCATATTAGTGCTTAATGCTTAATACTCTAAGGGGAGTAATGATTATCGCTATTGGCTATCGTATCCGATCACACGGAGGTACGCAATTCTGCCAATGGGCAATGGGACGTTTAAATGAATATCTTGTCAAAGTCTTTACGATGGATGATGACGGTCTAAAAGAAATGCGGAACTTTGGACAAGACTACTTTGATGAACTTCATGAAAGTATTCGTGATATTCGTGCATCTGAAAAAAGGTTTTATCTAAAGATCACAGACATTTACGCTACAGCCGTTGATTATGGTGCTAAAGAGGAGATTGCTAAGGAGTTTTTTGCAACCATTCAGAATAAGTTACATTTTGCAATCATAGTGCAAACGGCTTCGGAGATTGTTGTGAGCCGAGTAAAATTTATTAAGGAGAAAAAAGAGGAACGCCACCATGGCGTTCCTCTTTCGATTAAGCTGCTGCTTTCTTATCTACTTGCGGCTGACCATTTGCTTTTGCTTCTTTCCAAGCATAATAGCCGAATAATACACCTACAAGAAGATAACCAATAGTGTAATCAGGGGCAGCATTGATAGCTAATGCTGGTGCATGAATAAGTCCGATGAATGATAACAATGAAGCAATGAGGGAGAAAATAATCGCCTGCTTGAAGTTGCGATCAATAATTGCTACTGTCATTGCACCTAGTAAAATAGCAGTAAACAAGGCACCCTGTCCGAGTGGCACGATTCCAAGAGAAATATTGGAGACGACCTCGCCCGCTGCATTATTAAAACGCGTCATAACGTAATTAGCGAGATATGGCAACATGGCAATGGCTACAGCAGGGTAATATTTTTTATCATTTGAAGTAAATGCCGTACCAATCATAGACATTCCAACAAATACAAGGATCGGGGCAACGGCAGCTAGTGGAATGATAGCTGCCATTGCAGCAATGACACCTGATGTGGCTGCAAGTCCAAAGACAATCGCATTTAAAATACTATAGCCACGACCAGCACCCATTTGTTTTGAACCAACTGTTGCAACATACACGGTTGTTGGGAACAATCCTCCAAAAAGGGCTCCAATCATAGTTCCAGTTCCATCAACCGCTTGGCATTTTCGCACATCATACGAATCACCAACTGCCGACATCGCATCGACATTATTCATCGTCTCAATCGCGTTATAGAGAGTAATCGGAATCAAGACAGCTAGAATACCAATGAGGCTACCAAACAAATACGTCATTCCTTCAAAAGGAGCAATGGTTGGTAGAATTGGATAAAAACCAATATTTGCTAAGCCTTCTTGAATCGCTGTCTGAGACTGATACCCTAAAGCAAAGGCTAAGATTGTCCCAGCAACGACGGCAAATAAGGAAGTAGGAATACGAAATGGCATGGCAAGCTTACCGACGATTCCAATAAGAATAATGGCTAAAGAAACGAGACCGACAACTGGGATGGAGAATGTATTAAACAGCATCTCACCAGCAACAAAGGTTAACGCAACCCCAGCAATCGCTCCTAGAAGAGCAGCTCGAGGAAGGCGTTCACGAATCCAATTGCCGCTGAAGCTTACAAGCACTTCGACAAGTCCACTTAAAAAGGCAGCACCAACCGCAATCTTCCATGCTAGTTCATGGTCACCAGTGAGTGCATATGCAGGAGCAAGAACACCGAATAAAAAGACAAACATGACGGGTGTACTTATTCCGTACGATAGAGCAGTTACATCTGTTCGGCCTTCACGATAGGCAAGTTGCTTCGCCATATACGCATAATACAGATTCCCGACCATAACAGCCACTGCAGCACCAGGAATAACTTTTCCAAATACAATACTTGCTGGAAATCCCATTCCTAGCATGGTTACCGCAATAACGACAAAATTGGCTAAGTTATTTTGAAACAGAGCAAAAAAGGCATCGGTATCTTCTTTTTATATAAAGGATAATGAATGGTTTTAGACGTCATGTTGTACTCCCCTTTTAAATGTTCGATAGTTGTAATTCTTCAACAAAAGTGACTTGACCATTTTCTAATGAATGTATTCTTGCAAGTGACTCTACACGGTAGCCTTGATCTTCAATTCGTTGTCTACCATCTTGGAATGATTTTTCGATGACGATACCGAGACCAACGACCTCAGCTCCAGCTTGTTGAACAATATCAATTAATCCAAATGCGGCCTGTCCGTTAGCAAGAAAATCATCAATGATGAGCACGCGGTCACCTTCCGTAAGAAAATCCTTAGATACGGTAATGTTGTTCGTTTCTTGTTTTGTGTAGGAATACACCTGGCTCACAAATACATCATTATTCATCGTTAAAGATTTCTTCTTTCTTGCAAAAATAAGTGAGGCGTCTAAATCTCTTGCTGCCGTTAGACTTGGTGCAATTCCAGAAGATTCAATCGTTAATACTTTTGTAATAGAATCTGTTTGAAATCTTCTAGCAAACTCTTCACCTATAGAAATCATTAAATTAACATCAATCTGGTGATTTAAAAATGAATCGACCTTCAATACGTCGGAGGACAATACTTTTCCTTTATCTCTAATAGCCTGTTTTAACTTATCCATACTCTCACCCCTGTAACAAACAAAAAACTCGAATACCAAGGTCTCTACACTACGACAAGTGAGACTTTGATATTCGAGTACGAACGTCAAAACATCACTCGTAGTCGAACCATTTAAGGTAGTTCGGTAGAAACTTGTAGGCCATATCCCCACGATTATACGAGATTGTTTGTATGTATTTATCTAATGGAGTAAGTATATCTAATATCGAAGCTAATTTAAAGTGGTTTTTTTAGTAAAAAGCGAATAAAATTACTTTCAGAAAAATCATTATTCGTATTTATCTATTTAATTCACTTGTAATTGTTCATATCTTTCTTTCTTGAATGATCTAATAAGTATAGGAAGCAAAGGCGGGCAAGTATCTTAACCTATAGCATTGTTGAAACAGCGAAGGAAAACGGACTAAATCGTTATCACTATTTGAGGTTCTTTTCGAGGAGCTTCCTAACTTGTATATGACTAATGAAAAAACAATCGATCAGCTACTGCCTTGGTCGAAAACTCTACCAGAGCATTGTTATGTGAAAACGGATAACTAGATTTTACTATAGTCCCCATCTTGGCCACAGGTGGGGACTATTTGACACTTACCAATATAAGTCAGTTTAAGAGAATTGATAAAGCTGCTCAGCCTGTCGTTTCATCATGCTAGATGGAATGCGTTTCATAAGTGAGTTACGTGCAGCTAGAAGAAAAGGAGACTCTAGCTGAGCAATTTTCCCGAGTGTCCAAGATTGCTTTGATATTGCAGCTGCACATAGACCAGCAATTCCACTACCTACAATAATAGGTTTAGCCATCAATTTACCCTCCCATTTGCGCTGCTAAAAGAAATATGAGTGATAGGAAAAGACATAGTGGCACATAAAGGTAGGTATCTAGTTTATAAAATAAAGTAGGTCGCTTTTCTTGAAAATACCTAAATAATTGAACTCTCCTATCACTCTGACTGAAAATACCACGGTACAAATCCATATGCCCACATTAAGCATAATGGTTGGCATGAATTTTGGTATAAATTCAGCTCTCATGAGCAATAGTAAAGCGGCTAATGCTACTAATAGTGCAACAAACAATGTTGCTATTATGCCAGGTGATAGCGTGCGATTTCCATTATGCTCTGGCAGGATAGCCCCTAGACCACGCTTACCGCCCAATGCCCAATAAATATGAAATAGGCTAATTGTAAATAAAATACAGCTAGCAAAAATAATTATAGGAATAATCAAGATAGGTGCTCCTCCTTAACGAAGCAAATGCCATGCCAAACTGCATTCAGATGCCTTTCAAAATGATAATCAATTGGTTCACCACCGGTATGAAGTAGACTCCACGTCATCATCGTATGAAAATATGTACCAATAACCACTGATGAAATAAGCTTTGTGTCATGTATGCTATGTAGCGTCCCCTGCTGTTTAGTTTCATTGATAATGTCTACTAATACATACTCAAGTCGCTTAATACTGTTGGACTCCATAGTGGATAGAAAGGCTGAGCGTACAATTTCACTGATGACCAGCTTCATAAGTTCACTTTCCTCGCTGTATCGCTTTAATAATTCTCCCAGTAGTGACAATCTTTTGTTTTCGATTATATATTGATTGATACATTTTTAGGTTTTGCTCCAGAAGTTGGAGCTGTGACTCCCAAAAATATAATAGAACATCTTCTTTTTTTTCTATTTCTTCTGAAGGTGTGACTGACAAATAAGTATCATATCTATCATAAAGAACTACAGAATAATTACCATCTTAAAGTAATTTAAACTCATTTATTTTTAAGCTATTACAATTAGTTGGCAAAACAATGGATACATTATCAATAATTGATGAATATCTAAACTATCCTTAATAACGAGGAATTTATTTCATATGTTCTCCACTGAAAATGACAACAATAATGGAATGTTCCCACTAACCGCAGCGCTTAATCCGATGTGTGTTGAGGAGAAGCATGGAAATTTTGGGCGATATATCACACCTTAATCAGACGTTGTTGATAATTGATTGAAATTTTCATATAAAACAAAAGCGTTACAACCACATTTTCCGTGATTGTAACGCTACTTATTTTTTAGTAGAGGCTAAACCATTTTATTTTTTCATCGTACTCAGAAATTATTTATGAAAGTTATGCTCTGATTCCTTTAAAACGTTTGAGTAAAGCAATCGACACACTAGCAAGTAATGTGATCAAACCGATTAGCATAATATTTAAATAATTTGTAGCTGTGTTTGGTAATGTATTATCCGCTACTTCGTCGATTTTCACATTATTACCTGTTTCGTTTTCTTTAGCTTCAGTACGTGTTGAACTATTATCTCCATTAGATTCTGGTTCTATTATTTCTGTTACTGGTTTTGGATTTTTTGTACTATTTCGATAATATTATCTGATCCTTCAGTTTTCGCTTCAAGAACAGTAAATGTACTGAAATGCTTTGTCACAACAGTAACCGTACTATTCTTTTCATTATAATGTCCACCAATATTTTCCCATTTACCTGTTTCTTCGTTCTTATAAAATACTTGCAAATTATTAGGATTTTTCGCCTTTGTAGTATCTACATTAAATGTTAATGTAACCCCTTCATCAAACTCACTAATGAACTTATTGCCTTGCTTAATTGTTAGATCATACGTACTACTGAAACTATTCGGATTACTTTCTAATTCATCTATTATAATTCTAGTAGGCTCACCATTGCCAAATACTGATGGTGGAATAGATAGTGTTACTCCGTCTTTTATTACCTCTAGTAATTGGTTGTTTTCAATTAAGGCTTTCACCTGTTCTACTGTAAGTTCAAGCTCTTCTTTCGATGAGAGTTTTACAGAAATGATTGTTCCGTCATAATTGACATTAAAACCGTCTTCTTTAGGAAATACTGGAGTGGTTTCTTCAGAACCATCCTCA
>NZ_BAXR01000030.1 GCF_001310635.1 Bacillus sp. JCM 19034 | reverse complement strand
TTTTTTTCTTCCAAGCTTGCATCTATTTCACTTTTAATTCACTGCAACTAAATTCATTGTCTTACTAAACACTCACTCAAGTGTCAAATTTCAAAACTCATCCTTGCTACTCTAGTAATAAAACTGAGTAGAAAACACCTTTCTCATTTCCAACTAAGCGTTAGTAGTAACTACTTTGCGCCGTACTACTAAATAAGTAATAGCTCCAGCCACAATCAGTAACACTCCAATTAATAAAATTGTGTAAACATTCGTTGCTGTTTCTGGTAACTTATCTTCAGAAGTTCCATCTTGTTTAGAACCATTATTATTTCCATCTAGGTTATCTGAATCTCCAGATCCAGTGTTTCCTCTCCTCGGATCTCCATCTCCGGCTTCTCCATCTTCTGAATCCCCATCTCCGATTTCACCATCTCCTGATTCTCCATCTCCTCGATCCCCATCTCCGACTTTACCATTACCCGGATCTTCGGACCCTGGGTCTTCCATTTCAGGGTCTACTAGCGTTAACACACCAAATACCGAAGTATCCTGAAATGCCTGTCCTGTCGTGTCATTCCATGTAGCAATGCTTTGGCGGGCCCCATCTTTACCATCATTAATTTGAACATCAAATCCAATCTTCGTTAGATGTTCTGGTGTAATCGTTCTAAACGGTATTTTCACTTCAACGACGTATCCGCTTCCTGTAACGCGTGTGGCCGATTCGAATCCTTCGGCAATACGTTCGGGGTTAAAAGATGTGTCATTATCGAAATTCACACGGAATTGGCCATCGTCTTCTTGATAAAAAGAAGTTTTTTCGTTGTTTTCATCGACAAATACTTCAATTGAATCCTGTTCCCAAGGATTAGGGCTTGATTTATCAAGCTCTGAATCACTTACTTGGATGAGAACATAAAGGTTTTCATGATCCCATAACGCTTTTGCTACACCATCTGCACCTTGCCATGCCATTTGATAGCGACTGACAGGCAGTTCCTCTGCACC
This sequence comes from Bacillus sp. JCM 19034, assembly GCF_001310635.1. Classification (GTDB taxonomy): domain Bacteria; phylum Bacillota; class Bacilli; order Bacillales; family Bacillaceae_D; genus Halalkalibacter. The sequence goes on along the minus strand of NZ_BAXR01000030.1, from coordinate 25,497 downwards.
TTGCCATACTTCATCAATCTCACCATTAATTACAGGTGTACCAAATATTGCTTTCCCTTGTTTCGCCTCTCTTTCTTCAGGAGCGTGTTCTGCAATAAACCCTTCTGGATCAATTACTGCATAGTAAGCTAGTTTTGCTTGCATGTCACGATCAAATAATAATGGGCTTTGTGCTGCTCTCCAGCTAGTTGCATCATTTAAGCCCCAGAACGTTACACGGGAAATGTGCTCCGCATGCTCTTTATAAAGCTGGAATAATTGTGCGTATAAATATGCTTGTGCATTTTCCTCCTGTTCAGTTAGTTCGTTATTACTTCCTGCCGTAATATCAAGCTCAGTAACACCTACTTCTACACCTAATGAAATAAACTTCTCCATCGAACGACGAACGTTTTCTGGATTTGTATTTAAATTGTAATGTCCTTGCATTCCAATTCCGTCAATTAATCGTTGCCCATTATACTCTGTTGCATATTTTTCATTAATCTCTTTCACCATTTGATAGATCGCTTCTGCTTTATTTTGATTATCATCATTGTAATCATTGTAATAAAGCTTAATATCCCATCCATTTTCATCTATCACTTCCTTGGCTGCTAAAAACGCTTGCTCTACATAATCATCGCCGATTGCTCTATACCAGCCGGATTGTCTGAGGCTAGCTCTCCAATCGTCTGGGTTCGGTGGATTATCAATCATGGCTTCATTTACAACATCCCACGAAATAACGTTTGTTCCGAAATGTTCAACGACAGTTTGAACGTGATGTCTTAAATTTTCAAGTGCTTCCTCTCGACTTAATGGATTACCATTTTCATCTGAATGTTGCCAATCCTCTGACTGTTGATGCCATACTAGTACATGACCATGAACCTGGAAATCTTCATTTAACGCTTTTTGAACGAGCTCATCCTGTGCAGAAAAATCAAACTCACGATTATCATTATAGGCATAGCTTGGTTTCATTGCGTTTTCTGCTGTCACAAGATTATGGTGCATTTTCAGCAGCTCAAGACGAGTTCCTTCAAATTCAGAAGCCGAAACTGCGTTACCAATGAGAAAATAATCTTCGTACATATCTTTGATCGGAACAAGGTCTCTTTCGATATCAATTGATCCGGACCCTGTCGAAACAAAGCTTATATCATCAATATAGAACGAAGCTGTACTGTTGTTTGAGCTTTCCACATAAATCGTTAAATGCTCATCCCCTACACTACTATAACGATACGTTCCTTCTAGCTTCACCCAACCATCTTCTATGCTTACTGTTTTGCTTTGGATATTGTTATAACTTGCACTATTGCCTTGTCCGACTTGGTTGATAATTGAAGCTGTGACGTTTCTGGTGAGATCAGTTTCACCCAAAGCGATATATGATATTCTTCGCCTTTATCGACATATGGAGCGACATTTAATGACGGTCCATGCCATGTATTTGTTCGTCCTTCTACCTTTAACGAATATGAACCACCTTCAGTATGATTTGCTTCATCTGTAACAACAAGCTGCTCCGTACCAGCTCTACCTTCAAAGCCACCTGTACTTCCATCTTCAAATGTTATCGTTGTAAATTCTTGAGCTGGAGGTCTTGAAGTATCAGGTTCGGGTTCTTCGTTACTATCTTCATCTGATGAAACTTCTTTTGTTATGAGTAGATCACCTATATAAAACGGAACTTCTTTTCCTGCTTCATTCGATTGAATTCGCAACGCTCGATCTTCTTCAGTATGGACCGTGTATCGACCTGTCAACGTAAATGCTTCACCTGCTACAAAATCAGCCGCTACATAAAGACCGTTATAGCTATCAACATTTTGAAGTAATAGTTGTGCTCCCTCCGAAACTGACTCTCCTTCAGCTACAAATCCAGTTACCGTTATCGTATACTCTTGCCCATTTTCCATTCCAACTTCACTTAACGGAATATCGACTCCATCCCAGTTATTCATTCTACCGCTAACATAGATAGCGTTTCCAGCATCATTCCCAGCAAATATTACGTCGGTTACCGCTTCTAGTTGTGCATTGCCAGCTTGAGTTGCAACACCTATACCATGTTCGAACGTCTCATGATACACCGGTTGCTTCTCTGTCTCACCTTCTGCGACAACCGATAACACCCCAATTGGCATCACTAACATAGCGACTAGAAACATTAAAGCTAATTTTTTGAACTTCCTACTCATTTGTGGCACTCCCCCATATTAGAATTTTTCAACAGCCTTAGTTAAGCGCTTACAAATTTCTTGGAATAATAAATCAACAGCTACCCTCCTTTAGTTTCTTATTATCGCTTGGTACGAGTAATACTTTCATTGTACGAACTAAAGATTATGCTTTAAAAAGTTAATAGGAATAGAGATTATTTATGGTAGATAGCAACATTGCCGCAATTTATAGATGAAACCTTTCCAACTACAAAACGTATATCTTAAAAAACGAATAGGGGGAAAAAGAAATGAAGAAATTCACAACAACTAGTTTCATTATATTAGGTTTAACGATTGCCTTAATTGGTTGTAATGCAACGACTGAAGAGGATTCCCTTTCTAAGACAGGTCAAAAAATTGAGGTTGTGTCTAACGGAGAAACGGAAAATATCATTACGTCAGTTCAAGAGATTGAAGACTTTGTTGAATCACTTCATATGGAAGCATGGGAACTAGGTCAACTACCAGACCATGCAACGGAATCAAAACGATATGAGCTTTATAAGCTAGATACAATCACACTAGTCGCTGTAACTCCAAATGATGAATCTTCTATGAATGGGGTTATTATTTCATATGAGGATATTCCGTATATCAGACTTAGTACTGAAAGCTTGAGCTTTGATTTTAAAGTACCCGAGGAGGTCGCTGATCAGTTACGATAATGTTCAATATAACCGTTTTCTTGACTTAAGTCAATGCACACCTAAAAGCCTCCATTTAAACTAAACTCATCAATAATAAATGGAGGTAGAATATGACGAACATAGAAACATCCCCACTCTCTCAACGAATGTTGGCTCAGGTGGTTTCTCACAGATTATTATGGCAGTTGCTGCAGGGTTTTCCTAGGATATGTTCAAGAAAGCCTTCTATCCTATAATCATTTAATGACACTTTATATCTCACAACAGCATATGAAAAAGGTTCGTGCTTCATTCGATCACACACTAAATCATCAAGTAAAATTCCCCTATTACTAACCAGTTCAAACCTATTTTTATCAGACTTACTAATACTAACTATCCGTCCATTCCATAAAAACGACAGGAGACTGTCATCCCCTGTCGTACTTTATGATTATCCTTTATTTTAAATGATCAATTGCAGCTCTTTCAATTGCCAAACCATTTTTGTAGCGCTCCATAAATTGCTCAAAGCCTTCCACATCTTTAGGGTCTGGTGATATTCTTTCGCCTGCTTGTCCAGCGAATACTTTCTCGTTTAAAAATTCTTCTAATGTTTCATCAGCGTTTTTATTAATCATATATGATCCGAGTAGAGCAATGCCCCATGCTCCACCTTCTCCGGCTGTTTCCATAACGGATACAGGAACATTGAGTGCTCCTGCCATAATGCTTTGTCCGACACCTTTTGTCTTAAACAAACCACCGTGACCAAGAATTTCATCAAGTTTTACTTCTTCTTCCTTAAGAAGAATATCCATACCTATTTTTAATGCTCCTAATGCGGTAAATAAATGAACACGCATGAAGTTAGGAAGGTTGAAATTGCTGTCTGATGAACGAACAAATAGTGGACGGCCTTCCTCAAAGTGAGTCATATGCTCACCTGACAGATAACCATAAGCAAGTAAGCCACCTGCGTCTGGATCACCTTGAAGTGCTAAGTTATACAATGTTCCATAGAGCTGATTCATATCAACATCGATACCCATCGCTTTTGAATACTCACCAAACAAGCCAACCCATGCATTCAAATCCGAAGAACAGTTGTTTGAATGCGCCATTCCAACTAAGTCACCAGCTGGAGTTGTAACAAGGTCAATCTCTGTATGAACCTTTGACAGTTCCTTTTCAAGTACGACCATGGCAAAAACAGATGTACCAGCTGAAACATTACCAGTACGTTTTGCTACGCTGTTTGTCGCAACCATTCCAGTTCCCGCATCACCTTCAGGTGGGCAAAACGGAATGCCGGACTTAAGCTCACCGCTAACATCTAGAAGCTTCGCCCCTTCTTCTGTTAACACACCAGCATTTTCACCTGCGACTAATACCTTAGGAAAGATATCTTCAAGTTTCCAAGGTAACTTTTGATCTGCAATTACTTCATTAAATTGTGTAATCATTGATTCGTTAAAGCTTTTTGTGTTCAAGTCAATTGGGAAGACACCTGATGCCTCTCCGACTCCTAATACTTTCTCACCCGTTAACTTCCAATGTACGTATCCAGCTAGAGTCGTTTGAAAATGAATATCCGCAACATGATCTTCTTTATTCAAAATGGCTTGATACAGATGGGCAATACTCCATCTTTGTGGAATTTGATAGTTAAAAAGCTCTGTCAATTCTTTTGAAGCTTGTTCAGTCATGTTATTACGCCATGTACGGAAAGGTACAAGGAGCTCATCATTTTTATCAAAGGCCATATAACCATGCATCATCCCACTGAAGCCGATTGCACCTAATGTTTGCAGTGTTACACCATATTGCTGCTTTACATCATTAGCCATATTTTGATAGCTATCTTGTATTCCCTTCCAAATATCATCGAGGCGATACGTCCAAACATTATTCTCATAACGATTCTCCCAATCATGACTACCAGAAGCAATCGGTACATTATCCTCTCCAATTAACACAGCTTTAATTCTTGTAGAGCCAAGCTCGATTCCAAGTACAGTCTTACCGCTTTCAATTGCATTTCTCACATCAAGACTCATATTTATTCCCTCCAAAAAGTGATCCATCAACTATAGTATACAGGAAATTGATAAGTGTAACCCTAAACTATTCCTATAATGGCTATGCTACTCTCTTATTATTTTATCATTTCTATTCATTAAATTCATCCATTTTATTAACTATTCAATGAAAGTATTAATCATTTGATCACAATGTTTCCATGAAAGATTCATTCATGATAGAGAACGTGCTGGACAAAACATAGAAACGCGAAAAGTACTTTTGTCGCGTAGCACGCTTCTTTAACTTTTTAATAATTGACCGGCCACTCTTCTCTCTTTTCGACCATATCCCAAAACATGTATTCAAATTGACTCGTTCTTACGACAATCTCTTCTAATCTCGCAAGTTCTTGTTCTGGCTTACCTGCTGCTATTTTATTCATTAACTGCTTGCTGTTATTTGCAAGCTCCGTAAATTCATCGGAACTATACATTTGCACCCAACTACTGTAAAAGTTTTCTTCAAATGCTCCAGGCAACTTCGCGAGCTCTTTTCCGATAAAATTGTAGCTCCATTCACAAGCTAACACGGAAGCTGCGATGTTTTCTACTCCACCACGTCGAGAGACGTTTAACATATAACTCGTGTACGCTGTCGTAATCGCTGATGGCTCCGTTTTCTCTAATTCTTCTACCGTTATCCCAAAGTCTGCAGCATAATTACGATGCAGGTCCATTTCAACATCTAAGACACCATGCAATAGTTTCGCAAACAATGTCATCATTTCTAAGTCTTCCGCTTTTGCACTACCTAATGCAAATAGCCTTGAATAGTCAATTAAATAGACATAGTCCTGCTTCAACCAATGCTTAAACTTCTCCTTGTCTAACGTACCGTCTCCTAGTCCCCTTACAAAAGGATGTTCCAAATAAGATTGCCAAATCGGTTCTACTTTTCCCCATAATCGGTCTGTGAACAATTGACTCATTAAAACCTCTCCTTTTCCATCATTACTAGATTTGTATAATCGAATTCCTTTACATGAAAAAGCCATCTCCTAATAATTGAAGATGGCATTGGCTCAAATAGATAAATAAATCTACTTAACACCAATTCCACTTCCCTACGCTAATGTTAATTAGATCAGGTTCAAAGGGTCGATTTTCTCTCTCAGCATCTCCATGCTCCCCTAGTCGAATGTTTATATTTAGTTCTAACTACGAGTATACGTAACTTATATAAAATAATGCAAACCTTACCACCTATTTTATTATACCTTTTTTGCGAATTATCCGACTAAAGTTTGTGACTACTTTGTTGGATAATTCGCAAAAACAAGTCGAATATGCTTCGTTTAAATCATTCGTCTATTGTTTTAAGGACATGAGAGTCGTAGCTTTCCATGCTGTTCGACTATTTCTTTATCGGAAAAACGATTGTAATCTCTGTTCCTTGACCTCGTGCCGATTCAACCGATATCGCTCCACCATGTGCCTCGACAATTCCCTTTGCAATGCTCATGCCAAGACCTGTACCATCTACTTTTTCAGTAGTATTAATGCCACGGTAATAACGTTCAAACAATAGAGATTTCGTATTCTCATCCATTCCAACACCATCATCTCGTATAACGATATAAACTTCTTTTCCTTTTTCGGCTAAAGTTACCGTAATCGTTGTTTCAACAGGATTATGCAATATCGCATTATACAATAAGTTTAATAGCATTCGTTCAAATAACCGACGATCAACAGTACAGTTTAACGGGCGATTTTTCTCATAGTGAAACAGAATTTTCTCTTGTTTCTCTGGCCTATCTTGCACAACTAGCTGGATCATCTTCCTCACAAGCTCATCTATTGGAACTTCCTTCCTTTTAAGTGGTAAATCAGCATGTTGCAGTTGGAAAGCAAGTGAAAAATCCTCGACAAGCTGCAGCATATAATCGCCTTTCTCACGAATCGTGCTACCAATATCTTGTAGCTCCTCGTTACTCCACTCATATTGATCACTCTCTAGCATGTGTGCATATCCTTGAACGCTCGTTAACGGCGTACGAAGATCATGAGAAATTCCTGTCATCCACTCTTCCCTCGTTCGTTCTAACTGTTTACGAGCCTCTTCTGCACTTTGTAACTTCTCTGCCATTTCGCGAAATGCTGTAATAACCGCTTCATACAGTTTATACTTGCGACGTATCTTCCCTTCTTTTGTGAAGACCTTTTGCTCAACCATCGCTGCCAGAACTTCTTTATAATCACCCTTGCCGAGTCTCTCTAGCCATGACACAAATAAGAATAAAGGCTGTCCGTATTGTCTTGCATGCCAAGTTGTAAAGAGTATACCTAGAAGCAAAATGACCATCGCTGCAATCGTTAATGCGATCGCTACAACCATAATATAGCTTCCGTACGTATCCCCACCATCTTTCTCCGTCAAGAGTAACCACGTATAGCTAGAATCTTCATCATAATAGAGCGACATTTCCGTTTCGGCATCACTCATACCTAGGTAATACATATACATATCTACAGTTCCGATCTCTTCTTCATGCCAGTTATCATCACCAAATGTATGTAGCACATTCCCATACTCGTCAAAAACCATTAAGCTACTATTCATTTCTATTCGTTGCTCTAAGTGCTGTAGTCTTTCTGCATGGTCATTTTCAATATCTTCTGCATATTCTTTCACTAGCTCATCAAGCCAATCATCAAAATGATCATCATAGCCTAGTAAATAAAAATATGGTTTGTCATAAAACGTATCAATTATAGAGTAAACTTTGTATTTCTCGTAACGCTTCGTCTCACCAATCAACAATAATTCTGGTAATTGATACTGAACTGGTAAATCTTCAGGTGCATCAAGTGCATAAATGACCTCACCATGATAGTTCAAAATTTGTAGCCACATACCACGCTCCTGAATTAACTTTTCCCAACCAGAATATAACAATACTTCGTCATCAACGATCGCCGTCTCGTCAACAATCGTTTGTAAACCGCCCATCGGGAAGTTTCGTTTCAACTCCTCATGAGTTAAATAATTTAGCAATAGTAAAATGATTCCACTAAATAACACGACGGCAAGAATTGAAAAAAAGATAAATTGGATCGTAAAGCGGACTATTAATCTACGTTTTGTTACGTTCACTTTACTCCATTTCCCTTCACTAATTTATAGCCAAGCCCTCTAACTGTTAGTAAATAGATAGGATGACTTGGGTCAACTTCAATTCGTTCTCTTATTCTCCGAATATGGACAAACACAGTAGAGTCATCTACATAGCGATCCATTCCCCATACAGACTCTAACAGTTCAGTTTCGAAAAGATTCGGTTTGGATGCTTACAGAAATGTAGCAATAGATGAAACACTTGTGCTGGACACGGAACAACCTGCCCCTCCACTTTCAATTCACCAGCTTGTTCATTAACAGTAAATCGATCATACACATACATTCCTTGTTTATCCTCTGTTGGCTTTGGTTCGTTTTCTCTTTTCGTTGATACAGAGATTGAGTCACGTCGCAGCCTCGCACGAATTCGTGCAACAATTTCTAACGGATTAAATGGTTTCGTTACATAATCATCTGCACCTATCGCAAAGCCCGTTAATTTATCTAAATCAGATACTTTTGCCGTTAAAAATACGATATAAGCCTCCGATATTCGTCTTAACTCCGGGCATAAATCAAAGCCACTACGGTCTGGCAGCATTACATCTAATAAAATAAAGTCAACTGGCTTACTTTTGACAATTGCTAGAGCTTCTTCTGCCGTTTTTGCTGTATGTATTTGTGTAAATCCCTCCTTTGTTAAAACGGTTTGAATCATTTTTGAGATGTCAATTTCATCATCAACAATTAAGATTGTTTGATCGTTCATGACTTTCCACACTCCTTAAAGGAAGTACTTATTTATAGCTTCATAGACTCTTCTTATATTATAATTTTCCAAGTTAATCGTAGCACATCAACCTTACGAAAAGCTTACGAAACTTTTTAAAAAAGCAAGCTGATCGTTACCTTTCCTTTCCTTACTCGTAAGGAAAAGACGTTATGATAAAGGCTGTAAAGAACAGAACTAATGAAAGAGGGAAAAAGATGAACACAACTCGAATACAAATGGTTGATGCGATTAGAGGGTTTTGTTTACTCGGAATATTAATTGCTAACATGCTTATTTTTCAGTATGGAATATTTGGGATGGAGGAATTAGAAACATTCTCCATATCGAAATGGGATGCATCATTCCATACGTTTCTAAAGATTGCCGTAGAGGGGAGCTTTATGCCAATCTTCGCCTTTTTGTTTGGTTTTGGATTAATTAAAATGAAAGAGAGCCTTGAACGCCGGCAATTAGGGGTTAAAAGAACGCTTTTTAGACGCTTTTTGTTGCTCATTGTCCTCGGATTTCTCCATTCTACATTTCTATGGGAAGGAGATATTTTATTAATGTATGGGATGATGGGAATCTTTCTTCTCCTTTTTGTCAAACGAAAAGCAAAAACGATTCTCATTTGGGCATTACTGTTTTTCGGTGTTACAACACTTATAGGATATGGTAGTACGTTAGAGTTTACGGACGAACAGCATGAATTAAATGAATATATTGCCAAAGAAACTGCTACTTACAGTGAAGGCACGTATTGGGAAGTTGTTGAATTCCGTAATAGTGAAGATTCCTATCAAGCATTAGGTTTATCTGAAGAAGATTATCTATTAATTCTCCTGCTCATGCCGATCATCAACGCTACTCCTTTTCTAATTGGCATGTATGCTGCTAAGAAGGATTGGTTTAGTAATCCAGAGAATTTACGTTCCTTTTACAAAAAGGGAATGATTCTTATCCCAATTGGCTTAGCTTTCAAATCAATCTATTATTTTATCAATCACTCCCTAGCAGGTATGCTATACGAGCCTGGTGCGATCGCTTTAGCAATCGGTTATATCTTCCTTTTAGCTTATTTGTATACAAAGGTAAGTAATTTAGCAGCATTCAACCTGTTCGGTTATGTCGGTAGACTTTCTTTAACAAATTACATTATGCATTCAATTATTTGCACAACCATTTTTTACGGTTATGGACTAGGTCTATATGGAAAGCTAGGCGTCATATTCGGCTTTCTTTTATGCATTGTCATTTATGTCAGCCAAATGATATGCAGTAAATGGTATTTATCACGTTTCAAATCAGGTCCATTGGAACATCTCGCTAGAATTTGTACTTATCTTTCTCTATCCGGGAGACCAAAAGTGAAAAAGGAAAGTACATTAAAAGAAGTCGGTTAAAAACCAGTTCTCATCTTTTATGGAATAGTGGTATGATTCTTACTCGTGGAGAATTTGATCATTCTTTTTCTCTTCGTTTAAGAATCTCTATTCATTTTTTCCCATTAGGAACAGGTGATAAGTAAAGGTATGTTCTTCCAAATCCCAAGTTTCCCAATATGATTTACTTTTTTCAGAATATTTGATATGATTCTACTTACTTGATAGAGAGGATGAAACAAATGAGTGGAGAAACAAAAGCAATCGTAAAGCCACCTTTTCGTGCGGATCAGGTTGGAAGTTTATTACGTACAGCAAAAATTAAAGAGGCACGTATTCAGCTATTACAAGGTGTCATTACACAAGAAGCACTACGAACAATTGAAGATGAGGAAATCAAGCGAATTGTCGCTAAACAAAAAGAAGTTGGGCTTCAATCGATTACAGATGGTGAATTCCGACGTGCTTATTGGCATTATGACTTTTTAGAAAATCTTGATGGGGTTGAAGGCTATCAAGCAGGAGAAGGCATTCAATTCCAAGGTGTAAAAACGAAGCCGCATTCCATTCGTGTTGTTGATAAAATTGACTTTACTGGACATCCGATGCTTGAAGATTACCGCTTTCTACATAAAGTTGTCGGTGATTCTCACACAGCAAAAATGACGATACCAAGTCCAAATATGCTTTATTTCCGTGATGAAGTGAATCAGAATGCATATGCAAGTGAAGAAGAAATTTTTGCCGACTTAGCGATCGCCTATCAAAAAGCGATTCAAGCTTTTTATGATGCTGGCTGCCGCTATTTGCAAATTGATGATACATCTTGGTCGCTCTTCTTTTCTGAAGCTAGCAAAGAGGTTATTCGTGCCAAAGGAATGGAGCCAGCGAAATTGAGCGTTCTTTTCCAAGAATGTTTAAATAAAGCACTTTCAAATCGTCCTGATGATTTAATCGTTACGATGCACATTTGTCGTGGAAACTTCCGCTCAACGTGGGTTGGAGCTGGTGGTTATGACGATGTCTCAGAAATTTTATTTGACGGCTTAGACTTAGACGGATTGTTTCTTGAATTTGACGATGAGCGTTCAGGTAGTTTTGAACCGCTTCGTTACGTTAAACGTAAAGACCTACAGCTTGTATTAGGACTTATCACCTCTAAATTCGGTGAACTTGAAAATCCAGACGATATTAAACGTCGTTTAGACCAAGCTGCCAAATACGTACCGTACGAGCAACTTTGCTTAAGTCCGCAATGTGGCTTCGCTTCAACTGAAGAAGGGAACGTATTATCTGAAGAACAGCAATGGGACAAGCTCCGCCATGTCGTTGAAATTGCCAACGACGTTTGGAAATAAGACTTGAAACCGATCCATGAATTCATGGATCGGTTATTTCAAATAAACAAAAGATTTCAAATAGTAAGAAACCACAAAAAAGAGAAACTCTCAATTTTTGTGGTCTCGATTTTCAATCTATGTAAGGTGCAATAAGAAGTGGAACTAGTAACTCTTTACTTTAGGAATCTACTTAACTACTTTTTTTTAATGATACAATATCATCTAATGCTGATTGCAACGTTCCTTTAAATTCAGTTTTGTCTCTTAGATTCATATTTGAATTTATTAAACTTTTCACCATTTCAGAACGAAGCCCTGTCAATATTGTCTTACATCCCATCATTAAATTTCCATCAATTATTTTCGATAAGTCTATCGTTAATTCTTCTTCAATTTGGGCAACCCCAGAAAGGTCGATAATTAATGTTTGAATCTGATTCGTTTCAATCTCTAGCAATACTTTATCTTGTATCGTCTCTAACCGCTGTTGATCAATCATCCCAATTAAAGGTAAAATACAAACTTCTTGATTAATTGGAATAATCGGTACAGAAAGGTTATTAACTAGCTCTCGTTGCTTTGTCAATAATTCGTCCTTGAATCTCGAATAACTTATAAAGAAATGCGATAAAAATTGGTCAAAAAGCTCATTAATTCTTTTTTCCATCGTATAAAAATAAATTCTATCAGGATCACTTTCCTGAAGCACGTCATAGTTATATAGAAAATCCCACAACGTTCTGCGAATTGCTTGAACCCACTCTAATTTAAACGCAAGTGTCAATTGATACTTCGCCCATGCTACTCCCTCCTGTTTTGCGAAGGTAATTAATTCATGCTCCTTCTCTTCCACAATAAATAGAACGAGTTTATAGGCATTGTCTAGTAAATTGATACTTCCAATTTTTTTGATTTCTTCAATTTTATCTCGAACGTTTGTAGCTTCGAATTGCAAAAGCTCTTCGAACTTACTTCGGTTTTTTACTAAGAGATCTTTAATAGTAAAGCCTTTCTCATAATGTAGATTCATTGTTTTCACTCCACAATTTTTGACTTTATTTTGTTTTGGAATTGAGATAGTAACGTTGTTCCTTGCTTCTCTCTACTTTTAATATCAACCTCTCCACCATGCTGGTAGATAACTGAGAAGACTTGAGTTAACCCCATCCCAGTACCATTTTCTTTAGTTGTAAAAAATGGAGTCCCGAGTAATTCAATCTTATCCTCTGGTATCCCCCTTCCAGTATCTGTAATTGTAATAATAACTTCTTCATCAGTTGCACTATGGGTAATACTCACTGTACCTTTACCCTCAATTGATTCAACAGCATTTTTTATAATATTAAAAAGTGCTTTCTTGAATTGATTCTTCCTTCCTACTATTGTTACATCCACATCTTCAAATTTAGTAAAAAACGTTATATCATATATTTTATCTTGAAACAAATTCAAAATCGATTCCAATTCTACGGCTAAATGAATCGTCTGATAATCTTCATTGTCAAAATCAGGTTTTGAAACTTGCAATAGATTATTTAACGTTGTTAAGGCATCTTCTAGCTCCGATTGTGCGATGTTTACGTATTCACTATCGACCTCTTTCTGTAACAGCTGTAAAAAACCCTTTACAGCTGTTAAAGGATTTTTGACTTCATGAGCAATTCCAGCTGCAATTTGACCAACTGATGCCAATTGATTTAAATGGGTATCATCCTTTGTTTTCACTTTGTTATTAACCTCATTGTGCATTATGTTCCTCCTATTTTTTTGGCAAGTAAGTATGTATGAAGACAAAAGTAATTTCAAAATATTTTCACACTTTTTCAATAATATTTCAACACATTATAACTTTCCACTATATTAGTTAGCAATTCAACTTATTTCACCTTACCTTATCTATTATACCTATTATTAGAAGTTTAACATATATACTTAAGAGTGAAATCTTTTAAAATAGAAAAACATACCTATTCATAGGCATGTTTTCTCCCAACTAGTCCATATATCGATACTCCATCAGCTTCGTTAACATATCAATTTCTCCTTGTAGCTTCTGACCAACATTTGTTTCTCGTACCTTTTTCCGCTCAAGCTCTTTATCAACGACACGCTTAACGGATAAGACATCTGCCCCGTTATGGATGACATCTTCTTTTGAATTAAATTGCTTATGAGCGACTAACTGCATACCGAATGAGTTATAGAGCAGTGTATATCCTGCAATACCCGTTGTTGATTGATACGCTTTTGAAAAACCTCCATCAATGACTATCATTTTTCCATTCGCTTTAATAGGGTTCTCGCCATTGATTTCTTTAACTGGCGTATGTCCATTAATAATATGTCCTTGATCAGGGTCGAGATCAAACTCTTTGAGAATGGAACGACATATATCCTCATTCTCTCTTAAATAATAATAAGGATTTTTCTGCTCTTTATGAGATTGTTTATCTGCAATAAAATAGCGTTCAAATGTTGTCATCGCTCGTTTACCAAAAAGTGATGAATATTCTCCTGTCCATAAGTACCAAACCATATCTGTCGCTAAATCATCCGTTTGCGAACGTTTTGAAAATGCATAACGTAAGTAGGCTTCAAATTGATCCAAAAGTGCCCGTCCTTTATATACATTTCCTTCTATCTCCATTTGCTCTAATTGACCTTCTTCATTAAGTGGTATACAGCCATGGATGAGTAAATTCCCATTGTATCGTAAATAAAGGCTACCCTTTTTTATTAAAAACTTCATATGACGTGCTAACTTCTCCGAATGTTGTACAGATAAAAGTAACTTATTTATTACCTCGTCTTCTTCATCTAACAGCCGTGCTGGATCATTGTGATCAATCGTTGCAAAGCATGTATTTTCAAGCGCATACGTCCTCCCATAGACGGTAACTTCATTTCTCTCATAATCTACCTTTTCTAATAATAGTCGCTCAGACATGTTGAAAAATGGACGTCTTTTAATAATGGAGCTTTCTAACTTAAACTGAATAATCGCGATCGCCTGGTGAATTTTCGTAATTTGTAACGATTCATCCTCTGACAACGGTTTATCACGATGCTCTTTCGGACGAAAAGGCGGATTATCATTATAATACTTTTCAGCTAACGTCATTAATGGACGTAGGTTAATTCCATACACATCTTCAATAATATCTAAATTATCGTAACGTGCACAGATACGAATAATATTTGCCAAACATACTTTTGAACCTGAAAACGCTCCTAACCATAGTACATCGTGATTTCCCCATTGGATATCGACGGAATGGTAGTTAATTAATGTATCCATTATTTTGTCAGGATCAGGTCCACGATCATAAATATCGCCTACGACATGTAAATGATCGACAATTAGACGCTGAATTGTATAAGAAAGTCCTGTAATTAATTTCTCCGACTGACCGAGGGCAATAATTTGCTGTAAAATCTGTTCGTAATACGACTTCTTATTCGAATATTTATCTGATTTATACAGAAGCTCTTCAATGACATAAACGAATTGCTCCGGCAACGCTTTACGGAGCTTTGAGCGAGAATATTTCGACGAGGCGTAAGGAATGAGCGTAATCATATCGCAAATCACTTGCTTATACCATTGATGCAATTCTTCCTGACTATTAAACTTATTTTTCATTATTTTCAACTTATCCTCTGGATAATAAACTAATGTTGCAAATTCATCAATTTCCTCCTTACTCATCGTATCTTTAAAGATATCTGTAATCTTCTCTTTTACTTTTCCCGATCCATTCCGAAGCACATGTTGAAAAGCATGATACTCTCCATGCAGATCACTAACAAAATGCTCGGTTCCTTTCGGTAAGTTCAAAATAGCTTCTAGATTAATTATTTCTGTTACGACTTTTTCTTCACTATCGTATTTTTCAGCAAGCAAATCTAAATAGTTCGTATTCAATGTTACTGTACCCCTTTCTACTTAAAACGTATAAAGTAAGTTACACCCGATCAAAAAACACATCATATATGATGTGTTAATTATCATTAAGTGTATCATATAAAAGAAATAACGCAACATACTTAATTATAAAACGCTGGCTGGCACCCTTATTATGCCAGCCAGTGCTCTTTTCGCATCTTTATTTCCACAAATGAAATCATTTTCCTTTTTCTGTATGTAACCTTCAGAAATGCACATACTACCTTTGGGAAAATCCCAATAACTAAATGGAGGTATTATGATGAATTTAGCAGCACACGAAATTTTAGAAACACAAGAAGCTCTACGCACGAAAGCAGCGGAGATTGAAGAACACGGATTATTTGCTAACCAATGTAACGATCAACGTCTAAAAGCGATCTTAACTAAACATCAACAGCAAATGGCCACAGCTTATCAACAAGGAATTAACCTCATGCAAGGAAAAGGAGCACAACTCACTCATACTGCTCCACACTTCTCACAAAACACTGACCCCAATGCCCACCATCAAGTTACAATGTCAGCACCGATGGCCAATAGCCAATCATTATCAGATCAAACAATTGCAACGTTAGCACTTAATACACATAAGTCTGGTGCCGTTATGGGCATGCAATGGGCGAACGAATGTGTAGACCCTCAACTTCGTATGTACCATGTAAACGGAGCTAACCTATGCCAAGAGATGGCTTATGAAATATGGTCTTGGATGAATCAAAATGGCTATTATCAGCACCTAGCTTCTCATCAACGCAAACGTCACAAATGACCGGCATGTTTCAGTCTATGGATTTAACGAATAATGCTGGTATGATGAATCAACAGGGACAGCATTCAGGTATTCAAAACCACATGCAGTAATCTTTAGTCCATTCACAGCTTGTCGACATAATCTCGTATTGTGGGATCGTTGACAAGCTTTTAGTATTTACGAGCGTAGAATTTACGTCTTTTCCTTCATTCCCAGGAAGATCGTTATGAGAAAGAACGAAAAAGCACCGAAAAGGTAACTGAACCTTTTTCAGTGCTATATAGTGTAGCTTTAAATCTTTTTATTCCTAATGAACATACTTTCCGTAATCAGGAATAGCAATTCGATCAAAATCGTTTGTAAGCATCTCTAAATTTTGTCGTAATGTTTCTCCTGTCATTGGTAAACCATGCCCTGTAACAGCTACTGCAGGCTTAAGTGAATTCAATGTTTTAACTGATTGCCAAGCTGCTTTCCAATCAGGAGTAAGATATCTTGGAGGACCACTAATTTCTTGCTCTTGTGTTAAAACAGAGTATAGTGATTCTTGTTTCACAGTCACAAATGCGTCACCAGCGATTAATGTTCGGTCATCCTCTCTAAAAAAAGAAACATGACCTGGAGTATGACCAGGGGTATGAACCCAACGAAAACCAGCCATATGAGGAACAGTTCCATCGTCAGGAAGCTTTTCAACCTTATTTCCTAACTGAATTGGTTCATTAGGGAAAAGTGCGGACATTTTTGCCACCATTCCTCCTTCAACCGATGCATCAGGCTCTGGATAACTTTGTTTACCTGTTAAAAACGGGATTTCTAGTTCATGTGCATAAACAGGCACATTCCAATGATCAATTAACTCTAAAATGGCTCCTACATGGTCAAAATGCCCATGAGTCAAGATAATAGCTTTAGGACGACTATTCCTACCAAATCGCTCTTCTGTCGCTTCGATAATGTTAATTGCTGAGTTTGGCATCCCTGCATCAATTAAGACAAAATCATCATTCTTTGGATTACCGATTAAGCAAATGTTCACAATGTTTACATTATAAACAAATAAATCAGGAAGAACCTCTAAGCCTACTCCACTTGTTGCAGAGGTCATCGGTATTACCTTATAATCGCTTCCGTATTTAAGTTGTTCTTTCTCCATACTTTTCACCTCCATTTTATAATTGTTGTCATTGATATCCACGTTTAATTTTGCCTATTTTTTGCTTTTGATACGAGGTGATCCCTATTTGAACAAGGGAAATATTGGGATCGCAAGTCATTTTACTAATCTAATATGCGATTATTTTCATCCACATTCAACAAAGCTGGTGGAGAGTGATTTTCAGGATTTATATGACCTTCCCCACGGCAAACGGTACAAGTATATTGCCACTCCTCATCGTCCATCAGCATTCCCGTACCTTCACAGGCTCTACAAATATCATTGCGTTTAACCATTACAATTCTCTCCTTTCATATCTGTTATGAACGAACCTTTTGACGATCACGAACCCAATTAATTAGTCCACCTTTTAACATGATGTCAATTTGTCTATCTGAAAGTGCGTGACGAACTGTAATTTGTTTGTTTTTACCTTTAATCGCTATTTCCATTTGATTGCTTTGCTGAACTTTGTTTCTTAAATCAGTTAGCTGAAGAACGTCGCCTTGGTTTAATGCTTCATAATCTTCTTCATGAACAAATGTAATTGGCAAAATACCGAAGTTAACAAGATTTTGCCAATGAATTCTGGCAAAATCCTTAACTAAGGCAACTCTCAATCCTAAATACCTAGGTGCTAGTGCTGCATGTTCTCGGCTTGATCCTTGGCCATAGTTATATCCACCAACGATTGCATGTCCACCTTTTTTAAGTGACTCTTTCCCTCTGTCATAATACGTTTCGTCGATGATTTCAAAAGCAAACTTACTTATCTCTGGTAAATTACTCCGATATGGGAGCACACGAGCACCACCTGCTAATATTTCATCTGTTGATATATTATCGCCCATTTTAAGCAAAATAGGAATTTCCAAATGATCAGGAAGCTCATCCATTTCTGGAATCGAGGCAATATTAGGTCCTTTATGTAATTTGACCTCCTTTGCCTTTTCAAGTGTTACCGGTACATCAAGTAAATTGATATCGACGTTTGGTGATTTTGGTCCTGATATAGTAGGATAGTCCATATTAAGTGTACGCGGGTCCGTAATTTCTCCTGTCAACGCTGATGCTGCTGCTGTTTCAGGACTACATAGAAATACACTATCCTCTCTCGTACCTGAACGCCCAGGAAAATTACGAGGTGTTGTTCGCAAGCTGTTTCTCCCTGAAGCAGGTGCTTGACCCATGCCGATACAACCGTTACAGCCTGCTTGATGAAGCCTTGCACCTGCTTGAAGTAAATTAGCAATATGGCCGTCTTCAACTAAATCAGTAAGCATTTGCCGAGAGGTTGGGTTTATATCAAAGGATACACCGCGAGCAACTTGTTTTCCTTTGACTATTTCTGCAGCTATTGCAAAATCACGATAACCAGGATTAGCGGAAGAACCGATATAAGATTGATAAATAGGTTCTCCAGCAATTTCCCTCACAGGAACAACATTACCTGGACTAGATGGCCTCGCTACTAACGGCTCTAACTCCGATAAGTTTATTTCATCATTTCTGTCATAACTTGCTCCCTTATCTGCCTTCAGTTCGATCCAATCGTCTACCCTATTTTGCTCTTTTAAGAATCGCTTAATTTCGTCATCGGAAGGGAAAACAGTACCTGTTGCTCCAAGCTCTGCTCCCATATTGGCAATAACGTGGCGATCCATTGCACTTAAATGCTGTAACCCAGATCCATAATACTCAATTACACAACCAACGCCACCCTTCACGTCATATCTGCGTAATAATTCAAGTATCACATCTTTTGCACTTACCCAATCAGGCATCTCACCGTGTAATTCAATACCCCAAACTTTCGGCATTTTCACATAGAAAGGCTCACCCGCTATCGCCATTGCTACATCAATTCCTCCTGCTCCCATTGCGAGCATTCCCATACAACCATTTGCACATGTATGGCTATCAGAACCAAGCAAAGTTTTACCAGGCTTTGCTAATCGTTGCATATGAACCGGATGACTCACGCCATTTCCAGGACGACTATAGTAAATACCGAAACGTCTCGTCGCACTTTCAAGAAAGAGATGATCATCTGGATTTTTACTATCAACTTGAATGAGGTTATGATCGACATATTGAGCCGAAGCTTCTGTCTTAGCATAATCAAGACCCATAGCCTCTAGCTCGAGCATCACCATTGTTCCAGTAGCATCTTGCGTTAACGTCTGGTCAATCTTCAATCCAATCTCTTCTCCTGGAGTCATTTCCCCAGATAATAGATGATCACGAATTAATTTTTGAGTTACATTTAATGCCATTCAAATGCCCCCTCTAAGTATCAAACGATTCTCATTTATTATTGGAAATAACTACTTCCTTTATGTAAATAATAGACTTTTCAACAAAACTCATTGGCAAAAAAAATCTAATTAGGACTTAATAGCCACTAATTAGACTTTTTACAAGTTAGTCCGTCACGTTTAACATATGATACTGACGGATAATTTCATTTACAATGACGCTACCTTCATCAAGCTTACTAATTGTCTTTAATACATAAACAGGTCCGTATTCCTTGATCATGCCTTGAATTTCTAGTGCTTCTTCATCCTCTAAGTAGTCAAACAATAGTGCCGCCGCTATCGCCTTTGCCAAATTTGTATACGGCAGTCCTTTTTTATGTGCTTCTGTAAGCGGACGAATTAAGCGATCATTTGGTCCTAATTTTCTAATTGGAGAACGGGCAACTCTCGTAACACTGTCACTTAAATAACGATTTTTGAAGCGTTCAATGTTTTGATCAATATACGCCAAATGCTCTTTTTGATCAAAACCATATTCCTTCACTAAAAAGGCTCCTGTTTCCTTCAATGTTGCTTTTACTTGAGCAGCAATCCTAGTATTGCCTAATGTTTCATCAATCGTTTTCATTCCTTCAAGATATCCTAAATAGGCAATTACCGCATGGCCAGTGTTCACAGTAAACAACTTACGCGCGATAAATGGGGCTAAATCATCAACGATCTTCATTCCTTTTACAAAGGGGATCGTTTCTTTAGTCTCTACAACCCACTCATAATAAGGTTCAACGAGTACATCTAATGACTCTTGATTTTGTATTGGTACAATCCGATCAACAGCTGAGTTAAAGAAGTATATACGACCAGCTATATTCTCCTTCACATCTTCCTCAAGATTCTCAAGAATATGCTCTTTTAAAATATCAGTTGCACCAATTTGATTTTCACAAGCGATAATATAAAGCTTTTCATCCGTATGCAGAACGCGCTCAGTAATCCCACTTGCAATTAAAGGGGCAATTCTAGGCAAAATATTTGGGCCAATAGCGGTCGTTAAAAAGGTTGCTTCTTTAATTGCTGCAATAACGTCATTTTCTTGAGTTAAATTATTTAAACCAGAAACATGTTCAACCTTTGTCGTTTCTTGTTTTTCTGTAGCCAGCTTTACATGATAGCTACGTTCTTTATTTAGACTACTTATAATTCGATCGTCTATATCAACAAATGTAACATCGTACCCTGATTTTGAAAAAAGTGCCCCGATAAATCCTCTTCCAATGTTTCCTGCTCCAAAATGAACGGTTGACTTCAATACGTTTCATTCCTTTATCAAATTATTTTGTAGGTAATCAATAAATACTTCTTCCAACTTTTCTCTTATCATCATTTCATTTGAAGATGAAAAACCATCATTGCTATATCACTTTCTACTAAACTAGAGCTAATGAGACTAAGGATCTCCTTTTTTCGCTTGCTCATAATTTCTGGTGCAAGCATTAACAGAACACTTTTCACTTGCATAGGCTGACCGTCCATCCCTTTTATTACACTCGGTCTATCTAAATGTGCTACTTGGAAAATAAGTTCTAGTACATGATCTTCACGACAATGATAAAGTCCCATATTAGTATTCGGTATCCCAAAGCCACCTTGCTTTTCACGTCTCTCTAGTTGTTCAATCACTTTTTTCGTATCTGTAACTAATCCATCCTTTTTCGCATCGTTAATCATTTCTCCTAAGACATCCCAACAATTGCTACTTCCTTGCTTTCGATAGACTTTAAAGTTTGTTAAGATCGATTCCATGCTCAATTGTACGTCTTTTATTTCCGTTAACATATTTTTAAGAACGTTGTGCTTGTTAGTAGCTTTCTCATTACGATTTTGAACATTATTTAAATATTCTTTTTTCTGACTAATTTGTTCTAAATGTTTATCAAGATAACCCCGAATAAAACCGATATCTTTATCACTCAATAACGGACTAACTAGAATATAATCAACTTCTGCAAAAGGCAAACGAACCGTCGAAATAACGAGATCATATTCAGTTAGATTGGCTGTTTGGAAATCCTTAATCGACATTATCTCTACGTCATTAATTTCAGATAATTCCTTTTTGAGGCGACTTGCTACCATTTTAGATGCCCCAATACCGGTAGGACACACGACGACAGCATTCATTTTGACTTTTTCCTCATTTTTCAACAATGACGATCCAAAATGAAGAACGATAAAAGCAATTTCGTCTTCTGGAAATAGAATATCTTCAAATACCTCTTCCAAGCTTTTCTTAACCGCTATAAAAAGAACAGGGTATTTCCGTTTGATTTCCGCGGTTAACGGATTGAATAGATCAAGCTTCTGCTTTAAACGGTATATAGAAGGCCCCATATGTGCAAGCAACCCTTGATACAAGGAAAAATCATCAGTTAAATGAACTTGTAAACGAGATGAAACATCTGCTATGACTTTTTTAATATTCTTACCAAGAAGTACCGTGTCATAATCAATGGAATCGGCTGCCTGAACCTTCGAACTTCTTAAAATAACTGTTAAAAAAGCAATATCTTGATACTTTAAATGAATGGAAAATTGTTTTTCTAATTCGTTACAAATGTTTTTCATTAATTGAAATTCACTCGTATGCTCATCTTCATTCGGCAGCTTTTCTTCAATAAAAAAAATTCTGTTCAATCCGCTGGAGAGTTAAACAAATATAGATGACTAACCCGATAAAATCACGATCTGCTAGCCTTGACTTGCCTTGCTGTATGTTCTGATTAACTAATTGATCTATGACTATTAAAAACTGCTTAGAAAAATAGCCAACTATTTTTTCATTGTTCGTACTTTCACTGTTAAGTAAATATAATCCTTCAATTAGATCTTCATAAAAATACACTAAGAAATAGTTCGCAAGTGCATGACGTTTGTTCATTTCATTTCCGGCTATCTCCACCCCAACCCCCCTTTTTCTAGTCAGGGTAATTGAATATTTACTTAGCCATTCCTCTATGTCATCCAAATAGCTCGACAACGTTACACCACTTACCCCTAATTGAGAGGCAAGCATTTGCTGTTTAAAGGAAAACTCTTCATGAAGTAAAATAATCAAGAGACGCAATTTCCGCTGGTCTGGAGTCAAATCAGTAGGATGTAGCTTTGCTAATGTTTGGATTAACTTATAGATCTGTTCATTCTTCCCATCGATAAAAAGACCGTCATTAGCATTACGCTTTAGTTTTAAAGAAAATGGCTCTAATAGCTTTTCAATTGATTTTAAATCTCTTTGAACAGTTCTTACACTAACCTGTAAGAACTCTGAAAGGGAGTGAACGTTGTGCTTACCCGATGTTTTTACAATCAAATCGATGATTACCTTTTCCCTTGAAGTAATAAACATTTTTATCACTCATTTCTTGAAGCACTTACTTACCTGTGCTCTTAATCGAACGTACATTGCCCGTAATTACAACTACTTTGTGTTTGACCTATTGAAATCATACGTGAATCATGAGGGGAGTGAACATACTGATTACTATTTAAGCTAGGATAAAAGAGAGGCTCTTTCATCCTAGCACTAGTAATAATTGGAGTCTGCGATCATCTATGATTGTATTAACTTCGAAGCTTATCATTGAACAGTTAATTAATGATTGTTAATAAGTGCTTTAAGTTCTCTCACAGTTTTTGCTTTCACCATTTGATCGACATTATCTTGCTCCGAACAAATAACAGCAATACCTGACAGGATTTCTAAATGCGTTCCATCTTTACCAGCAATACCGAAGATCAGCTTAGCCTGCTCTCCATTAAAATCTACCCCATTTGGAACTTGAATAACCGTAAAACCTGATTTAATGACAGCTTTTTTCGCTTCCTCTGTACCGTGTGGTATAGCAACATTATTTCCCATGTAAGTCGACGTTATTTCCTCGCGTTCTATCATCGCATCAACATAATCTTCCTTAACATAACCGGCCTTCACCAACGCTTCACCGGCGAAACGTATCGCTTCTTCTTTCGTTTGAAATTCTTTTCCGATAAAAATGTTTTCCTCTAACAACATTTCTCCGTCTTGTTCATGGTCAGGATTCTTCTCATAATCTTGCTCTTCCAGTGTATCGCCATGTTGCAAACGACTAATAAGTTGGTCATATTCTGAACTTGATAAAAAATTATTAACTGAGACATGGTACGCACTTGGAAGCTTGTTCTGTGCCCGTGGTGTCAATTCCTTCTGTGTAATAACAATCTCGGCATCATCCGATAAATTACTAATTGACGTATTCGTAACAGTTACTTTTAAACCTGCTTCCTTCACCTTTTTTCGTAAAAGTGATGCTCCCATCGCACTAGAACCCATTCCAGCATCACAAGCAAATACAATTTTGCTCACTCCAGTTGGAAGACTTCCGTTCTTAGTTATATTAGAAACAGAGCTTTTCTTTCCTTTCATTTCCTCCATTTTTTTCGTTGCTTCATTCATGTCTTCAGTTATCTCTTTACCTGTTTTCAATACAATTGCTGAGATAATAAAAGAAACAACCGTTGCTACGATAATAGCTGCATAGTTTGCGACATACACCATTCCTTCTGGAGGGGTAACAGCTGTAATTGCAAAAATACTACCCGGAGATGCTGGTGCTCCAAGACCTCCTCCTAAAAGAACTAGCGTAAACACACCACTCATTCCACCGAAGATGACAGATAAAAGAAGCATTGGCTTCATTAGTACATACGGGAAGTAAACTTCATGAATACCACCGAAGAAATGTATAATACCTGCTCCCGGTGCAGATTGTCTCGCAATTCCTTTACCAAAAATTATAAATGCTAATAACACCCCTAAGCCAGGGCCTGGGTTCGCTTCTAACAAAAACAAAATCGATCGTCCAGCATTTTGTACCTGCTCTAATCCAATTGGTGTTAAAATTCCGTGATTAATCGCATTATTTAAGAATAAAATTTTACCTGGCTCAATTAAAAGACTTGTTAAAGGAAGTAATCCCATAGCCAATAACCAGTCAACACCTGTGACTAAAACTTGTGTGAACGATTGTACAGCAGGTCCAATGCCTAAAAAGGCTAATACTGCCAATATACCTCCGATAATTCCAGCCGAGAAATTATTGACAAGCATTTCAAAACCAGAACGAATTTTCCCTTCAATAACTTTGTCAAACTTTTTAATGAAGAATGCACCTAGAGGCCTATTATCATAGCACCTAAAAACATTGGAGTATCTGGAGCTCCAACAATAACCCCCATCGTTGCAATCGCACCGACTACTCCACCACGCTGGTCATGAATCAACTTACCGCCTGTATAACCGATTAAGAGCGGTAACAAATACGTAACCATTGGATCTACTAAACTCGATAGGCTTTCATTTGGGAAAAAGCCAGTTGGGATAAATAATGCCGTAATTAGTCCCCAAGCAATAAAAGCACCGATGTTAGGCATAACCATTGAACTAAGGAAATTACCAAATTTTTGCACTGCCACTTTCGCTTTTGATTGCGTCATTTTTCTTGCTCCTTTCTTTATAAATGATCATGATTGAATGCTTTAAGCATAAAGGAGCTATATATAAGTATTCAATAACAATGAAAACTAACTTTGTCGCACATCTTATGACAAGACTTAAGTTTCTCACATTACCTATTTATCGTAGCCTGACATTGTTTCAAAGCTTTAATTATGTATGATAACTAATATTCCCAATAAAAAAAGCACTGAAAAAGGAAAATGTCCTTCCTTTTTCAGTGCTAGTTCTTACAGGTTACGCAAGCTTTTTACGTCTAACTGCCATTAATAGGAAACCGATCAAGAACAGTACAACACCAATATGTGCCAAGTTGGCTGTATTCGTTGCCGTATCAGGCAACTTTTTATC
>NZ_BAXR01000029.1 GCF_001310635.1 Bacillus sp. JCM 19034 | reverse complement strand
GCAAACCTGCATCTATTCTCTCTTTGGTGCAGGGTTCATCCAGATTTCTTCGCAAATCTGCATCTATTCTCTGTTTGGTGCAGGGTTCATCCGGATTTTCTCGTATACTTGCACCTATTCACTTAATAGCTATAGCTATTTTTGAAACGGAGAATGGAAAGGGCTAACTTACAAACCTTGAATGTGGATATATGATAAAATGGACTAAAGTACGATCGATAGGAATGTGATTTTACCGATGAATTTACTTGAAAAATGCTACACACTCCTCATTCTAGCCGCAGTCGTTATCGGGCTATGTATCGGACAAATTAACGGAATTGGCTTGTATGCAGAAGGAGCTATTACTCCTCTTTTAATGATAATGCTCTATTTGACCTTTTTGAATATCCCCATTTCCAAAATACAAAAAGCATTCAAACATAAACGCTTCACCTATACTTCAATCATTATTAATTTTGCCTGGACACCATTTTTGGCGTGGATACTTGCTCTCATCTTTTTACATGACAATCTAGCATTGATGATTGGGTTGATCATGCTCTTAGTAACACCTTGTACAGATTGGTATTTAATTTTTACAGGAATAGCAAAAGGAAATATCGCTTTGTCGGCAGCGATCTTACCATTAAATTTTCTATTACAAGTTGTTTTGCTGCCGTTCTATTTGTTCCTTTTTACTGGAGCAACTGGAGCAATTAAGCTATCTTTTTTGTTTGAAAGTATGGTAGCTGTCTTCGCCATACCATTTGCTCTAGCACTGTTAACAAACGTTCTTCTTAGCAGGAAGCCATTCATTAAAGACACGGTGCTTCAAAAGGTAAGCATGCTTCCTATGCTGCTTTTAAGTTTAGCAATTACAGCCTTATTTGCTTCAAAAGGCTCCTTACTTTTTGAACACTTTGACTTGCTATGGCTACTCGTTTGTCCAATCGTTTTCTTTTTTCTCATTAATTATATTATCAGTCAAACGGTTGGGAAGTTGGGCCGCTTTCAAAATGCTGATCGTGTGAGCTTAAGCTTAACCACCTTGGCACGAAACTCCCCGGTTGCATTGGCAATCGCAATGACCGCATTCCCTCATGAGCCACTTATTGCCTTGGTGCTAGTCATTGGGCCATTGTTGAACTGCCGATTTTGACGGTTGTGACACAGCTGTTGTTAATGGTAGGGAGGGTAGATCGGAGTAATTCCCACAATGATCGGCAATAAAACGTACTCATCCGATTCCCTTTTTCTTATAAAGCACTTTTCACACCTAAAGCTATTACTTTTGCAATCCCTCTACGCTTTAGGTAAACTTCATCACCTTCGCTTTCTTTTCCATAGCTTGAACATACTTATTCACCTCTCAATCCGAGGTTGCTCACGAATAACATGTGAACTATTCCTTAGAAGCAGCAAAAAGGACACTCAACTTAATAGTGTCCTCAACAACGTATATTCAAGAATGTCTAGCCCTTCACCGCACCAGACGTCAAACCTCCAACAATGTGCTTTTGTCCAATGATAAATACAATCAGTACTGGAATTGACGTTATTACAATGTTCGCACTAACTAAGTTCCATTGTGCACTGAACTGACCAAAAAAGTTAAAGACAGCTAACGTCACGGGCCATTTATCAACAGAATTTAAAAAGTAAAGAGGTGCGGTAAACTCATTCCACACGTTCATGAAGTTCAACACAAAGATTGTCACTAGCACCGGCTTTAATAACGGCAAAATAACTCGATAAAATAAACTAAATGCATGACATCCATCGATAACAGCTGCTTCATCCAGCTCACGTGGAATGTTACGAACGAAGGCGTAAGCAATAAATAACGAGATTGGTAATCCCATTCCTGTATAGAGCAAGATCATTCCCCAATGCGAATTAATTAATCCAAGTGTTTTCATTACGTTCATTAATGGAATAAAATTAAGCGGCAATGTAATCCCTAATATAATAAAGAAATAAATCGCCTGATTGAGCTTCGAGGGATTTCGTGCTAATACGAATGCAGCAAATGCAACAAGAATGACTAGAATCGACGTACTTACAACCGAGTGCAAAATACTATTAAAAAATGACACAGCCAAATTCCCTCTCTCAAACACAATAGCATAATTCTCGAACATCCATTGCTCTGGCAAACGAAGCGTCAGAACGGTCGCTTCAGCATCCGTTTTGAATGAGTTAAGTAAAATTACAATAAACGGGGTAATGACTATAATACTTATGAGCCATGCGACGATATTTAGTAGAATCGTAACGCCCTTTTTCCCTTTCATTTAATATTCCACCGCCTTTTTGTTCATTGTTCGTATAATGAAGAAGGAAACGACGACCATGATGACAAAAAGTAATGTCGACAAAGCACTTCCTAACCCCCAATATCCTTTTGCAAATGCAGAATAGACGGCTGTATTAATAACGTCTGTTGCATTCCCTGGTCCACCATTTGTTAAGACATAAATAATATCAAATACACGTAAACCGTACGTAATGTTCAATACAGTTGCAATCGTCATCGTCGGCAAAAGCATTGGTAATGTGATTGAAAAAAGACGTTTGAAGAAACCTGCACCGTCAATTTCCGCAGCCTCATAATAATCATTTGGAATCGCAAGTAATCCAGCAATGAAAAGGACCATAATATACCCCATCCCTTTCCACGTATCAACTGCCATTACCGAAGGCAGGGCCCATGTGAGTGAACCTAACCAATCCATCGCTAAAAAATCTAAACCAATGGCACGAAGCGTATTATTCACGAAGCCAAAATTCGGATCAAGTAAACTTTTAAAAACCAGTCCGATAATTAAAAACGAGAGCACTTGTGGAGAAAAAATCACCATTCGATGAAAGTTCGCTGCTCGCACGCCATTAACTAGCAGAATCGCAATTAAAAGTCCAAGAACTGTCTTCGCAATCGATGTCACAATGGTAAACACAAATGTATTTTTAATAAACGTCATATACACTTGATCGCCAATTAAAATCGTCCGATAATTGTCTAGTCCGATGAAATTCTTTATATCCGAATAGCTATTCCAATCGGTAAATGAATAATAGATTCCCATAAATGAAGGTAACACAATAAATATGAAGTAAATGATAATCGCACCAATTGAAAAGTACCAAGGATATAGCTTATTTCGATTCATCCCTCTCACTCCTTTCGATTCTACGATGTACAGCCTTATTTCCATGTCGTTTTGCTACTAGCCAAGAGGAGAGCGAAACTCTCCTCGCTGTATAAGAAGTAGCACCTTCTTGCATTGTTTCTCTAGTTACTCTCTTCTGTCTAATCCCAGGCAGGGTCTTGCTGAACCTTCGCTAGTTCTGCTCGACGATTATCAATGTTTTCAAGTATTTGCTCAGGAGTCATTGCACCAGCGAACATCCCTGAAATATCTTTTCCTATATCCATCCATTGCGGATCAATATACGTCACAGCAGCTTGCATAACGGTTCCTGAATCTAGATTTTCTTCGTATTCAATATAGTCAGGCGTTAGCTTCGGTTCGATTTCTGGCCAACTAATTGTTAAGTTTCCTTCACCACCATCAAAGAAGCGTTGAATGTTTTCGTTTTTCGTCATCCATCTGAAAAATTCACGGATTTCTTCTTCATGCTCGCTATTTTTATTCCCGAACATAGCCGCTGATCCACCTGGTTTATGCCTATTGTTTGATTGTCGCCCCACGGCATGACGAAAAATCCAATATTCCCTTCCATATCAGGGTGTGCATCAATAATTTCCTGCTCCGTACCAGGGACACGAAGAATCATTGCAGCCTCTTGGCGACCAAAGGCATCTAAACCTGCTTCAACTGTATTTGAAATGAAATTCTCACCATAATAGCCTAGCTCAGCGAATTCATTCACTTGCTCAATGACCGTTTTTAAATGATCCATATCGGCAACAAGCATTTCGTTATTGTTGAGCTTCTCGTATGTGCCCGGCTCTAACTTTTCATAATGAGGGCCGATTTCAAACAATGGTAGCACCTGATACCAACCACTTCCAGCAGCTTGCCAGAACGGAGTAACACCTGTTTCATGTATTGCTCCTGCCACTTGTTTAAACTCTTCATAGGTCGTTGGAATCTCTAATCCTAACTCTTCAAAAATACGTTTATTATAATAGACGTACCATATTTTCCGTGGTGCAAAGGTCACTCCATAAACTTTGTCGTTATAACTAACAGACGGTAAAATTTCTTCATCCATTCGACCTGCAAATTCTTCATCCGTTAAATCAATCGCGTTAGCCTCGGGTCTTAAATTCGCATTCAAACTAAGTGGATCTACATCTAAATTGATAATATCTGGTGCTTCCCCTGACGATAGCTTTGCACGAATTAAATCACGCCACTGTGCATCAGGTACAACTTGAAAATCTATCTTTATTCCAGTCTCTTCTGTAAAATCCTCTGCCATTTCTTGCATAATATTCGTTCGTGGAATACCTGATTGATGCGTTCCAAACGATAACGTCACATCTTTACGTGTATCTTCACCTGTTTGGTCGTCGCTTGAACCACAAGCTACTACGACGATTAAGAATAATACCGACATCATGAGTGCAATCCATTTTCTTTTCATTTTGATGTTGAACCCCCTATACTTTTGATTTACTATTATCTAGAACGACGCCGTCTACTAAATTAAGAATACGCTTACATTTATACTTGCACAATAGACAAAAACGGTCTATCGTTTGCACTTTTTAGAACGGTATAACCATTGGAGGAATAATAATGTTACCGCTTTCTCATCAAACGCTGCAATCTCGCCTATTTAATTATTATTCGCTCTTTTTTTGTATCGTTTTGTTTTTAATTGCGGCAATTCTATTCACAGCTTTATATCATTACAATCGCAATAGCATCTCCGAACAGCAACAACAACTAAGCCGTTCGATCTCACATGCGATTGATCAAGAATTAGAGAAAATCAATAATCTTTCCATGAACATCGTCTACTCTAATTTAGTGAAAGAACATTTCAAGAATGATCTTACACCCATTTCAACAGAGTATGAGGGTGGAATTTTAATTGACTTAGAACGATATGAAAATACTACAGCATTAATTGATATCATCCTAGCTATTATTAGTAGCTCTCAAACAGCAAAGCAAGCGAATATTTATGATTTTGACGGTAAAATGCTTGGTGCAGGTCTTTTTAATGGTGAGCTTACAATTGATTTAATCAATCAAACTTGGTATCGAGAAACGAAGGCTAAAGATGGTTTTAAGCATTTAAGCCTCGTCCAAGAAGAGGATCTTCCATATTCCATTAAACAACATTCCACTGACCAGACTTATGTTGCACTAACGAGAGTGTATAAGGATCATCATTACGTAGAACAAGGAATTGTTGAAATTTTACAGGGGGCCGACACGGTCTTTAATACGATTCAAACTACGATGAATGCTAATGAACAAATTGATTTTTACGTTATTGATGAGAAAGGTACTTTTTTTTATCCTTATGAAGTAGAGTTGGATTCTTTTTTCGGAGAGGCATATGTTAATTTGATTCATCAGCTTCAGCTCAAAGGGGATGAAACACATCATATTACAAGCCCAGTAGATCATAGCAAACAGCTAATGATTCATACAACTTCAGCTAATACAGGATTAACACTCATTATCGTACAAGACCAAAAAGAGCTTTATGCCTTCTTAGATCGAATGACGTATTTGTTTGTCGTCATATTCATTGTCGCCCTTGGTGTCATTCTTTGGATATCATTTATCGTTTCCAAGCGTGTAACTCAGCCACTCAACCATTTAACGGAAAAAATAAAGCAGATGGATCTAACCAATTTAACGAATACAAATGATCTCCATATTGAACGCTTTTCTATTGGAGAGATCGATATACTAAATCGATCGTTTCATGCAATGAATGAAAAGCTATCCCATTCACTTGATGACTTACTTATTGCCCGTTCTCAAGAAATGGATGCGAAGTTTCTCGCCCTACAATCACAAATGAATCCGCATTTTTTGTACAATAACCTTTCTAACATTAGTGCAATGGCTGAGGCTGGAATGGATCATGAGATTGTGAGGCTTTGCGAGAATATCTCTTTTATGCTGCGATATATATCTACTGAAAGCAAAAAGGGTGTCCCGCTACAAGACGAGCTACATTATACAAAGCATTATCTTGAATGTATGGACATTCGCTATGCAGAGCAACTCTCATACTCATTTGATATCCCGGATGAGATGGGTGACATTATTGTTCCGAAGCTTTCCATTCAACCACTCGTTGAAAACTCAATTAAACATGGGCTACATGTTTCACCGCCTTGGCACATTACCATTTCAGGTCAACTAACACAAACGCACTGGTTGATAACCATATCTGATAACGGACCAGGCTTTGATCCGAGCATTATCAGGCAGCTGGAAGTATTCCTTTCTAACAACAAACTGCGAGAGCTACCAAATTTACACATAAACGGAATGGGATTAAAAAATGTCATTACAAGGCTCAAGCTAATGTATCCAAACGAAGCGAACGTAGAAATCAAAAATGGTGAAAATGGAGGTGCACAAATCACGATCATTGTGTCTACTCAAGAAAGCGAACTGGAGGAATGAATGATGACTCATACGTTTAAAGCTATTGTCGTCGAGGACGAAGCATTAATCAGACGAGGAATTACGAGAAAAGTCCATGAACTAAACAAAGCAATCAAAGTCGTTGGCGAAGCAATAAACGGAAAGGAGGCATTAACTCTAGTCGAGGAGCTGCTTCCTGATCTCGTCTTAACAGATATACGCATGCCAATGATGGACGGCCTTGAACTAGCCAAACAGTTATTTTTTGGCTATCCACATATTAAAGTTGTCATTATAAGTGGTCACCATGAATTTGAATACGCCCGTCAAGCAATTACCTATCAAGTAAATGAATATTTATTGAAGCCGATCGTCAACGAGGATTTACGTACTACATTATCACGAATTGAATTACAGTTAAACGACGAACTTGAATCTCTTGCACATGTCGCTAATTCCTTAGCGGGCTATGATCCTGAGGATCTCATTCAAACAATTAAACTCTATATGAAAAACCACTATCATGAGAATTTATCATTAAAGGAAATTGCCATTCAGCTAAACTTTTCTACCGACTATTTAAGCAAAGTATTTAAAAAACATACGGGGGAAACGCCGATTAAATATTTAACTCGCCTACGTATCAACGAAGCAAAGCGCCTTCTTACGACGAACCTAAATATTGATATTAAAACGATCGGTAAGCTCGTAGGCTATCCAGATCCGCACTATTTTAGTCGCGTATTTAAAAACAATACAGATTGTTATCCAAGTGAATATCGGGAAAAATAGTAAATAAGATTAAACGCGATGTGCCTCCACATCGCGTTGCATATATACTACCTATCTTCCATAAATGTTTCAATAAAGAGCTCTGCTAGTTCTTGGTCTATTTCTTCCAACCTTTTTTCTAAGAGCTCTCTCACATCTTCTGGCATCGCAATGAGTGGAGGTACTCTAGCCTCTATCTCTCTATCACTCTCTTCTATCTTATTAGCAAGCATCGCCGCAGCATGAATATCCTCCTCAATTAAAAGCATGTCAGAAAAGGTTGCTTCTCTTCCTTCTCGACTAACAAAGTATAAATCATAATAGAAATATTGCTCTCTACCTCCATACCTACGATAACCGGATTTTATTTTCGGTTCGATTCTCATCATCCACACTTTATCCAACGATAGAGCTGTAGATGAAAACAGCCCCTTACTATGTATGGAATCTTCGTCGACATATTGATAATGATTTAATAGAGCTACATTCCAACCAATAAAAATAAGAAAGACCCATATTGAAACATGCCACTTTGCAAACCAATGCTTCTTCTTAGAGAAATAACAACTGGTAAAAACATACCACATGATGAGAACTAAAAAAATGATGGAATTTCGGTATAGTCTGAATGGAATGGACGCACATATAGTGCATCCTCAGGTACAAACCAATCTAGCTTTAATTCGCTAAAAAACCCGTATATCCTATTTATAATATTGAAAACATGTACACTCACATAAACCTTAAACCAATTATTTTCGTACCAACGTTGACCTTTCTCCTTCAAAATCAAAACACCAGCGATACAAAAAATAACCGAAGTCAAATATACCGCCCATAGATTGTCTCCACCTCTTATCCAAATCAGATAAGACATAACAACAATCATTCCACCAAAATTCTTACGATTGATCTCCACTTCCATACCTCCAACTACTCCACACTCTTTCATGATTATAATATAGGAGGAAAATAGTTAATATAGGAATATAATCCTTTTCAGATCTCATCAAAAAAGCATCCTGCAAGGCCATATCGACCTTACAGAATGCTTCCTTTTTACAACGTTACCACAATCGTTTGTTCTCCTTCTGCTGGCGTTAAGCTTACTCCAAGCTCGCCATCTTCAGCAGTCGCTCCCGTGACATTTGATACATTACTCACACCACGTAGTGTAACTGTATATGGCTTGCTAGCTCCTGTTACAGAAATTGTAATCATTTCCCCTTCTCGCGTTGCTGTAAACGACACTTCTGCTTCACCTTGCTCAGAGTAAACAATCGTTTCTGCACTACGTCCTGCATCAAGATTGAATAGCTGGAAGTCAACGTGATCGGCAAAATCATAATCTGGCTTCGTGTTGTTATGTCCAACCGCAATGACTGAATTAGGGCGAACAAAAAGCGGTACACTTAAATAATCATGGTGCTCCTTCACCCACGCACCACCTTCAACTGATCGGCCTGTAACAAAGTCCGTCCAAGTACCTTCCGGAAGGTAATACTTTGCCATACCTTTCTCATTGAAAATTGGTGCGACAAGGAGAGATTCTCCAAGCATATATTGAAGATCTAATTGATCACAATTTGGATCTTCTGTAAATTCCAATACCATCGGACGCATCATCGGAATCCCTTTTTGTGACGCTACGTTTGCTTCGCTAAATAGATATGGCATGAGCTGACACTTTAGCTTTGTGAAATGACGGACAACATCAACCGCTTCCTCATCATACAACCAAGGAACACGATACGATCTACTTCCATGAAGACGGCTATGACTAGATAGCAAGCCAAACGCTGCCCAACGTTTATACACATCTGCTGTTGCCGTACTTTCAAATCCACCTATGTCATGACTCCAATAACCAAACCCTGACATTCCAAGTGATAAGCCTCCACGTAAGCTTTCAGCCATTGACGCATATGTTGCCGTACAATCCCCACCCCAGTGAACCGGGAACTGTTGACCACCAGCTGTAGCAGAGCGAGCAAATAACGCCGCTTCACCTTTTCCTAGCTTCTCTTCTAGCAATTCAAAGACCACTTTGTTAAATAGGAACGTGTAGTAGTTATGCATTTTCATCGGGTCAGAACCATCATGGTATACAACATCTGTTGGGATACGCTCACCGAAATCCGTTTTAAAGGAGTCAACACCCATATCCACTAAACGACTCAGCTTATCCGCATACCATTGACACGCATCAGGGTTCGTAAAATCAACGATTCCCATTCCTGGTTGCCATAAATCCCATTGCCACACATCGCCATTTTCCTTTTTAATTAAATAGCCATGTTCCTTCGCTTCCATAAACAAGCTTGAGCGTTGGGCGATGTACGGATTAATCCATACACAAATTTTTAAGCCTTCGCCTTTAAGCGCTCTAGCATCTTCTCTGGCTCTGGGAAAATTCGATCATCCCACTCAAAGTTACACCATTGGAACTCCTTCATCCAGAAGCAATCGAAATGGAAAACGTGTAATGGCAAATCACGCTCCGCCATTCCATCAATAAAGGAATTAACCGTTTCCTCATCATAATCTGTTGTGAAGGACGTTGTTAACCATAGCCCAAATGTCCATGCTGGCGGCAATGCTGGCTTTCCTGTTAACGTCGTATAATTTTCTAAAACTTCCTTCATCGATGAACCACCGATAATGAAGTAGTCAAGCTTTTGTCCAGGTACACTAAATTGGACTTTCGAAACATGCTCTGAGGCCACTTCCATTGAAACTTCTTCAGGATGATTTACAAATACTCCATAACCTTTATTCGTTAAGTAAAATGGAATGTTTTTATACGATTGTTCTGAACTCGTACCACCATCTTTATTCCAAATGTCGACAACCTGGCCATTTTTCACAAATGGTGTGAAACGCTCTCCCAGGCCATATACATATTCACCTGGATCAATGCTTAGCTGTTCACGCATATACGTTTGACCATCATCAGCAATGATGTGTGCAACACTTTTAAACTCACTCGCTGTTAGAAGCTCTCCCTTATAATGAAAACCAAGCTCCCATGCTCCATCTTTACTTATTTGTGCGGTTAAGTCTCCACTTGAAAAAGCAACTTCTTCATTCGTATCATTAATTGAAACGGATACATTTTTATCCTCTTTAATTTCAAAATGAGGCCCCAAATCACGTACCCCTTTATGATGGTAAACTTGAACACGAATCACATCTTTTAAAGGAGAAGAAAGATTTACTTCAATTAAAGGGGTATCAAGCTGACCTGATCGATCAACGATTGGTTTAGGAGGACCAACTAATGTGATTGAATCTTGATGCTTATCTACATCAAATAGTTCAACTGGACTAATTAATTTATAGCCCTCTCGTGTAAGCCATTGCCCATTACTAAATTTCATATCCATTACTCCTCTCAAAAATCATAAATTCTTTATTATCTATAATAATACTGATATAACGAGGCTATTTCTTGTATAATTAGCACATAAACATAACACAATTCTGATATTTAGAGGAGTTTAAACGATGAATAAGGATACTTTGCTCGAGGATCGTGTCCACGGAGACCCAATGTTCGCCTTTCACATTTACATGGTTGATTATCTTGATGGCGATGTTATCTTTCAATGGCATTGGCATCATGAGATGGAATTTCTCGTTATGGAAGAGGGACAAGCTCTTATTCGCGTCGGTACATCTGAAACGATTTTACAAAAAGGGGAAGCTATATTTATTCCAAGTGGACAGCTTCATGCTGCTTATCCAGTTGGTACTCATCGATTTCGTTTGCAAGCAATTGTCTTTCATAGTCAACTCGTCAACAGTGCAACATATGATACGTTGCAAAGTAATTTCATTGATCTTCTCCTAGAGTGGGAAGACGACGAACCGATTCTAATAAAGGGAACAAGTGCTTTTCGTCATATTGAAGCAATCTTGACACATTATAAGCAAAAGAAGGAAACCTATCCGTTGCTAATTAAAGGGGAGTTATTTCTTTTATTTTCTCACCTTTTTAGTGAATTTCATGTCCAACGAAAAACTCCTGCTCGAACAGAAAAAAGTGAAAACATTGCCCGCCTCAAGCAAGTGCTGACCTTTATTGACCGAAATCTTCACGAACGACTGACAATTAAGGAGCTTAGTTCACACATTCAAATGAGTGAAGGCCATTTCAATCGCTTTTTCAAATCGTATATTAAAATGACCCCTGTTGACTATATTAACCACGTACGCATTAATAAAGCAGCAAAGCTTTTAAAGGATACAAACCGATCGGTTATTGATATATCCCTTGAGGTCGGCTTCGAAAACACGAGTTACTTTATTCGGATGTTCAAACGGAAAAAGGCATGTACGCCATCAGAATTTCGGAAGAAACAAGGTTAGCTGTGCCAATTGAAGGAATGTCTCTCAGCCGTGCACACCACATATAATAAACGGTCATGATCAATCCTCTTTTATAATCATGACAATGCAATCACTCCCTAAACATATCGAGAAAGACTCGAAAGTCAGTTGCTGCCGCTCGCATTTTATGGTATTTTTAACATAATAAACATATACTAAATAAAACGAATGGCCAATGCTGGACACATTAGCCATTCTAAGCATTAGATATTCCCAGTTACAGGGAAGCTGTCAATTCTAAACGGCGTACAAATAGCCACCCTTTATGCTGCTCGGCAAAGGGTGGCTACTTTAATCGTCATCCCTAAACGATAAGATCGAAATAACGAACATTCCAAACATAATCATTAATGAGATGGTTTCATAAGCAGTCAACGCATCACCCCCTTTCATAAGGGGATCAGCTAACCCTTCACCTTCTTATCCAATGCCTATTTTCTATTATAATCGATGTTTCCTGTTATTTCCTTACATCACATGTAATTTCTGAATTTTTAAGAAATCGTATGATTGAAATTGCGAATCTGATCAATTTAATCAAACGTTTAATTAATTATAAATCATCTAATCTCATAGCTCGATGTCCTTTTTCTGCAAAAAGCTCCTTACCTCGTTATAAGTAGGCATCCCACCTTGTGCACCAAACTTTTGCACAGATAAAGCAGCCGCTGCATTGGCATATTGAATAGCCGATCGCAACTCCATGTTTCGACCAAGCCCCACAGCAAGTGCACCGTTAAATGTATCACCAGCCCCTGTCGTATCTACGACATCGGCCTTAAATCCCGGAACAACCACTTTCTTCTGTTCCTTCGTTACATAGCTAACTCCCTTTTCACCTAACGTAACAATTAATTTCTCTGGATAGTCCGCTTCCTCTACGCCCATTTCTTCTTTTTCCGTTTCGTTCGGTGTCATAAACGTCACCGCCTCAAACGTTTTCTCAGACAATCCATTTGCGGGGGCAGGATTTAGAATAATTGGAATACCCTTATTAGTACAATACCTGATCGCATATTCAACTGAGTCGATGGGGATTTCTAGCTGAATGATAACCATATCACTTTCGTCAATTAGAGACGCATAGCGTTTAATATAGTTTGGCGTCACATCTAAGTTTGCTCCTGGTGAAACAATGATACGATTATCACCTTCAGATATAATAATCGTTGCAATTCCTGTATGTTGATTTGTAATCGGCTCCACTCCACTTACATTAATGTTTTCCGCTTTTAAATGGGTTAGAAGTTCGGTGCCAAATGAATCATCGCCTACGAGACCGATCATCTGAACATCTGCTCCAAGTCGTGCAGCAGCTACTGCTTGATTGGCACCTTTGCCTCCGGGCGTCGTCCGAAACCCCTTTCCCATAACTGTCTCACCTTGTTTTGGTACTCTTAAGGTTGATGTAACCATATCCATATTAATGCTGCCAATCACCGTAATAAGCGGTATTTTACTCGTCACTTTCCCCACTCCTCGCCATTTCAACTTTCAAATAGAAAAAAATGCAGTTTCTTTGCACCATTTATGTATTCCTCACTAACAATTAAATTACTGATAAAATGAACCCTTTCAATCAATCTTCATCTGCATTACATATATATGATGCATGAAGTCGGATGTCAAGGGAATGCTTTTACGTTAAAAATGCTAAAAAATCATGATCGTTTCATTCACCGAAAGCGTTCCACAATTAATTGCAAGCACATACGATAAAAAAGCCCTAACCCTATTACCTAGGTTAGAGCTCTCCCTCCTTCTATCACTTCGGTATCGTAAACGAAACCTCGGTGCCTTTTCCAATTTCACTTTTCACTTTAAGACCGTTGCCAAACTGTTGCTTTATTCGATAATTTGTATTAGCTAAGCCAATTCCTGAGTGTTTACATTCCTTGCGCTCTACTAAATGCTCTAAGCTGTCTTCACTCATCCCAATACCGTCATCTCGAATCGTTACCATAACATATGTACCGCAATCAGATACTTCGATTTCAAGAATCCCTTTGCCTTTTTCAGTGATTAAACCATGATGTATCGCGTTTTCGACGATCGTCTGAATTGCCATCGGCGGAACATAAAGTTCGGGTACTTCATCGATTTTCCAAACGACCTCAAAATAGTCGGGGAAACGTTCTCGTTCGATATTAACATATGAACGTACTAGTTCGAGCTCATCTGTAAATGGAATGAGATCATCAGAATTTTGAAAATGGATGCTGTAACGAATATAGCGGGACAGCTGATCAATGAGGGCATCCATACGATCTAAATCAGTCCGACTAAGTGCGGCAACGGCATTAAACGTATTAATAAGAAAATGCGGTTTAATTTGTGCCTGTAACCATGCCGCCTCCAGTTTTAATGCCTCTTTTACAGAACGCTTCAAATGAACGAGCGACTGAACACGTGCCTTTAATTCTAGTCCATGTACTGGCTTGCTTACATAATCATTCGCACCAGCACGAAAGCCTGTTTCTATATCCAATTCTTGATTATAAGCCGTTAATAATAGAACAGGCAGCTCTGTAATTGGATACAACTTTCGTATCCGCTCAGTCAATTCATATCCGGTCATTTTTGGCATCATTACATCAGAGATAACTATATCCCATTTTTCAGCTTCGATTTTTTCTAATGCTTCCTGACCACTACTAACTAAACAAAGTGAATAACGCTCTTCATAGAAGATACTCTCCAGAACCTTCAAATTGACATAATCATCGTCAACCGCTAATATACGAATTGTTTTCGTTTCAATATCAAGCTTGCCGACCGGTTCGTCTACTCCCTTTTGAGCTACACGTTGCTCCTTGACGACTGAAGCTAATTCTATTAAATCGGCTTCGTTAACCGAGGCAACTGGCAGTGTGAACGAAAAGACAGAACCTTCGTTTAATTTAGATTTGACCGATAGTTTACTGCCATGTAATTCAACAAGCTGCTTACAAATATTTAATCCTAATCCAAAACCAAAACCACCTGTTCTCGATGCCTCACCTTGCAAACGTATATACGGTTTGAAGATGACTTCTATATCCTCTTCGCTCATTCCAATTCCTTGATCGACAACAGATACACGAATCATGCCGTCAAGATAGGATGCCTGTATTGAAATTTGCCCTTTCTCTGAGTATTTAATCGCATTATGTACGAGGTTAAATAATATTTGGACAAGACGATTTTCATCAGCCAAAACAGGTGGGATCCGTTCGGAAATTTGTGTATGCAGCGTAATTGGTTTTCCTTCGACTAAATAATTTAACATTGAAATGACAGCACTCGCTGCACTTTGAACCGATACCGCCTTTTTCTGTAAAGTAATCCGATTTTCACGGAATTTTGCTAGTTCAAGCAAGTCATTTAATAGAAAAGACATTCTTCTTCCAACGTCATGAAGCAACCTCAAATCTTGTTTGCTTCGATCTGTTAGCTGATCTCTTTCTCGTTCTATTACCGCTTGTGAAATGTTGACGATCCCGTGAAGAGGGTTACGCATTTCATGAGCCACATCTGCCAAAAAGTGATCCT
Source organism: Bacillus sp. JCM 19034 (assembly GCF_001310635.1). GTDB lineage: Bacteria > Bacillota > Bacilli > Bacillales > Bacillaceae_D > Halalkalibacter. The sequence continues at coordinate 20,486 of NZ_BAXR01000029.1, read as the reverse complement.
TTTTCTTATCGGCTCCCTTTAACTTAGCCGCAAGCTGCTGTGACTCCTCTAAACTCTTAAAATATTGCTTAAACCAATATGTTGCCAGACAAGTCATCGCTATTAGTAAATCAAATGGGTAAGCAACCATATCAATACTCATTAGTTCGTTAATGACTAACCAAAGCAAGCTACCAACAGAAGCAAGAGCAGCAAGCAATAAATAGATTCGATCTTGATTGACATCTACGACCGTTTTAAACATCGTACCAATGAACAGCAATGTCGGGATAAGGGATATGCCAAATAGAAATACTCTAAATGGAAGTTAACCGTAATCGGCAAACTACCAACTAACAACAACGCCAAAATACAAATAAGCTCATAGATTCTAACAACATTTTTGTTTATGATAGTTGGCAAAAGATCACGAATGCACTGCAACAGTGAGTATCCCCCGACTATGCCTGCGACATATACTATGTTATAACGCCATTCATATGTAAAGGAAAGCCATTCGTATATAAAACGTTCGCCAATTAATGTTCCAATTACGATACATATTAAAACAATTGAAAAGAAAAACAATCGACGATCTCGATTACCTACAAAAAATAAAATAAAGCCGTAAAATGCGTGCAATAAATAGATGACACAAGCAAAAATCGTAATATTTTCAACTAAATTTATTTCACTGTTCAGTGCATCTTCTTCACCGAAAGTAATAGAAGTTGTAATTCCACCATTATGCGGGTGATGGAAGTTTGCAACTTGTATCATCAGTTCTAATTCGTGAACGCCGTCTGTTTCAACATAAGCTGTGTATGGATTATTTAACGGCCGATACCTTTTACTTTCCTTATCCGGCTCACCTGATTGACCGACTAACTCCCCATTTACAAAAAGCTTCGATGAACTACTAATTGAATTTATGCGAATACCATATGTCTCACCTTGCTCATGATCAAGTAGAATCGTTACATGATACGTTCCATAACCATACGTACTTTCCATTTCCTCGAGATTGGTCCACTTGCTAGGGACAAGCGTATAGACGACACTACCTTGATCTTTCGTTGATTCAATAAGCTCATTTGGATAAAAGGCCCATTCACCATCTAACGATAATGGTTTTTCCGTTATCCCATCCCATTCTCTAAGGTCTAATACTCCTTCTTGAACCAAAGGAGTTTCAGGTTTTGCATGTAGATAAAGCCAACTAATTCGCAAACTAGTAATAAGAAAAAGAAAGATAACGACAGTGAGAATAATTCGTTTCTTTGACATATTTAATTAGTCTCCTACCATGCTTCTGTAATTATTATTCCTATAATGTACGAACGAAAAAAGCGAAGGCACTGAAATCAAAAAGGTAACCTTGTTTCAGTGCCCACATTATCCTTACTCTACGTTTAGAAATGCTTCTTTTACATAATCATACGATCTCTTTAATCGTTCTTCATACAATGGCAAATCCCATGTTTCCCATTCGTACATCTTTAATGGTTCGGTAAAACGGTTATTTTCTAATGAAGGCAAAGAATCAAGAATTTCATACGAATCACCCTGCTCATTAACGACTAAAACTGCTAATTGAATACCATTAACAAACTGACTAAATTCATAAGGATCCTTATAAAAATCTCCTATCACTTCACGCTGACTCGGATCACGGAACTGCAACAAGAGCCAAGGAATACGCACTTCAAACATTTGCAGCTCTTCATTGTAATAGAAATCGGCAAGTGAATCATAGTCCTCATGATCGGGATCACCTATTCCGTATCGTAGCTCACCCGTTTCATAATCTTCAAAATCAACAATTAAATCACGGCTTGGAATGTAGAGTTCACCGCTTAATGCATACTTTATAGGTTTAAAAACCCCTGTATTTTTTTCAGGTTTTTGGATTAACTTTTTTCCAATCTGCCATCTTTTTAACATGAACATATTCATGCTCGAAGAAATCATAGTACCAATCCACTAGCAGAGATGAGCTCTTTTTCCCTTTCAGCATCATCATGAAGTCGATGCCATTATCTAACGATAAACCATCAAATCCCTCGATCTGTTCATTTCCTTGGTCTGGAATCGTATCAAATAGCACAACTGGAAACGCATCCTTACTCCATTCATAATCATTCAAATCAATTCGCATATATAAATAGGTCTCATCGTGATCGACGATAAATTGCTCGATTAACTTACCACCATCTTCATAAAGCGGAACAGATTCCTCCCACTCTGACGGACTACCATTTATTCGAATTTTATGGCGATCGAAGCTCAATAAACCGAATTGCTGCTCACTCGTTTGCGAATTAGACCAATACGGTCGCCTCTCTTCGTTATCGTATTCCATCGTATTCCACGTCCGCTTAAACCACTCATCCTGCCATGTGAAAATTAAACCGCCCATCATCCTTCATGCAAAATATCTTCGAACAATGAGACAACAATTTCACCTTGTTCATCCTCCGTTAAATGACCTTGATTCCAGCCGTTAGGATTATTGTGTGTTTTCCCCCTAGTACTTGGGACACCAAACTCAGCGATAAGGATTGGTATTTCATGAACTTCATGTAAATCTTCAAGATAAGCGGCATAGTTATTCGGTTGGCCACGATGATCGATATAGTTTAAATACCTTTCCTCAAAATTCAAAAAGTCTGGATAATATGGATAAACGTGATAGGAAGCAAATTGCCCTACCTCTTCCATCTCATCCTTTAGCTTAATCACATTCGGATCAATTCCAACCTTGTCTTCATCCTCATTCGGTTCTGCTGGGTGTGTAAGGAGATCAGTCGTTACCCAATTCGTAAAACTAACCGGCCGCACATAGCCATAATGTTCCGCTTCATAGCTCAACATAAGATCCATCTGCTCGGCTAACCAATACTCAAACGCTTCAGCATTCTCTGTCTTAACAAACCGGCCATCATATTCGCCTAGATCAGAGTACACTTCATTCGTATTAACTACAAAATCCGGCTCCCACTCGATCCCAATAATCCAGCCAATAACATAATCGGATACATCTGCATCATAAATTCCGTACGCATGGCCCCGGGTTTGATCAATAAACGTTTCCCCATGAATCACATCTATGATCGTCTTCATTTCCTCTTGAAATGGAATCGTATTTCCTTCTTCAATTGCAGGTGGTGGTATATCGGGATTTTCTCTATTTTCTACATAGAAGTCAGATTCTTCATTAAACCAAGCACCATGGAATAAATAAAGTGGCTGATCAGGGTGTGCTTCATTGTATTCTTTTAAGGCACGATAAAATCCCGGTGGGTGAACAGTATAAACTCGAATCGTATTAGCACCCATTTCACCGATTTGCTTAAACCAACGCTTATAATCCTCTTCTCTAATCATCGCTTCACCAGGAAAGCTACCTGGCTTACCCATCCCCATGTTAACTCCTTTAATCGTCATCTCTTGCCACTTTCCGTCAACATACACTTCATACTGATCACTGCTAATCCGATAGTTGTAGTTCATATCCCCTGTTGTTGGATAATCATTCGCCTCAATTAAAGTGGTTTCCGTTTCTGTTACTGGATCATATTCTATCTCTTTACCAGCTCGGTCTATTATGACCTCCATCATCGGAACATAGGTCGTCCAGAAAAAGGCACTTTCCTCCTTTGAGAAACCTTTACGCCACGTTTGTAATTTAGCCAACCATTTGTACTGATAAAATGAAGGGATCTCGGAAACATCAACGTAATCTCCAGCAAAATAATAACGATCAGACGGTCCTTCCTGTTGATGGATCACGGCATCAAACTGGAGAGGAATCCCTTTTTCGCTCAGCACTTCCTCACCCAAGCTCGTTAATGGCCAATCATACGTAGCTAGCACACTTTCTTCTTCTCGTGCCTCTATGATATCAAACCAATAGGCATACTCTGGCTTTTCTCTAGATCAAAGAATTCCTGGCCCTGCTCCGTAAATTGTAGCCGTATTCCGCCTTTCTCAACATGTTCTTCTTCTAATAAAACGACTAAATCATAATTCCAGTCATTAACGATAACAAAACCAGCACCTTCATAGGACCAGTCAGGATATTCATCTAAAATCCATTGCGGAATTTCTTCATTTAAATCTGGATCTAGTTCATCAAAATAACGACCAATCCAACCGCTCCAATCTAATTCAAGAAAGTTGCTCACATTACTCCGTACCTCAATGTTAGTAGGTGAGGCAAATGTATTAAATTCTGCCACAAGTGTGCTACGCGTTCCGTCCGTCAATCTAGTATAAATATCGTACCATTCACCTACTTCAAGACCGCCGTAAATATGGGCTGAACGAGAGCCTTCTCGCTCATTTTCATTCACCCACGGCAAATCTTCTTCATACACACCATACGTATCCGCTAAATAGATCAGATCAATTCCTTCATAATCTGACAAGAGCGGTTTAATGTCATAGCTTTCATCCTTTTCATTTGTTTGAAAGCCTTGATAATCCTCAGAAGGACTCAGTCGTTCTGAGGTCACCCGCCAATGATTGAGCAGCCATGTTAATCCATGATGCTCACGGTATGATTCATCGGGAACGGTTTTATCTATAATAGCAATATTTAAGTCATGTGAATCCTCAAAGTTCCAAAGTACAAAAGGAATCATAATAATAACCGCAATACATATTAAAGCAACTACTAACTTTTTCATTGTAAGTCCTTTCTACCATTATTAAGCATGTTGATTCATCTTATTTAACCCTTTTCGTTCAAGGGTACCCCATTTACGATATTTAAAAATCCACTGCAAGCAACCTTGAAAACGCCAGATTACCGTTAATGGTCGGAACCAGAACGTTTCAAACAATGAAAATAAAAACAGAGTCACTAAATCACGTACGTTCGTATACTTGTTTAAACTCCATGCCTCTAGCAAAACAGCTACCATCGAAAAGATCGAACCATAAACGAGCATGACAATCATTAATAGAGCGGCAAATTCGAGATAAACACCACCCATAAGCAAATACAGAATGATCATTGCATAACCGACTAACTCCATAATCGGTCCAATCATTTCTACAAGCCAGTAGTATGGAAATGAAACCGTACCTACTACGCCATAACGAGGGTTTAACGTCATTTTCCGATGAGTCCATAAGCTTTCAATTAACCCACGGTGCCAACGACTACGCTGGCGACCAAGCTGCTTCAGCGTTTCTGGGGCTTCTGTCCAACAAACGGGATCTGATACAAATACGATTCGTTTGTTTTGTTTCTGTTCCTTAATATATCGGTGAAGTTTCACGACAAGCTCCATATCCTCACCGACCGTTTTATTAGAATAACCGCCTGCAGCCATAGCATATTTCTTTGAAAAAACACTAAAAGCTCCTGAATTAATCAGTAGCAAATTATGACGGCTTAATCCAATTCGCCCGGTAAAGAAAGCTCGTAAATATTCAATTACTTGCATAATGACTAGTGGCTTATTCGATAAACCGACTTTCAACACTTTGCCCATTTGAATATCACAGCCGTTTGCCACACGCACACTTCCACCTGAGGCAATCACTTCCTCGCCTGATTTCATAATCGGCTTCATCACCTTCAGAAGGGCATCCTGTTCCAAAATTGAATCACCGTCGATTGAGCAGAAGTAAGGGTATTTTGAAACACATATACCAGCATTTAAGGCATCAGCCTTACCACCATTCTCCTTATCTACTAATAGTAAACTAGGGATCATTCTAGATCGATAAATGGCTTTTATCTCTTCAAAAGGTAACGTTTCCTCGTATGAGAGCTCAGTTTTTTCCATGTTAAAATGTGAAATGATCCGTTCAACGGTCTCATCTGTTGAACCATCATTTATAATAATCATCTCTTTCTGAGGATATTGTAAGCTCAGTAATGAACGTACGCTCTCAATAATACCCGCTTCTTCATTATAAGCAGGGATTAATATGGAGACTGGCTTCGTATAATATTCCTGCAAATACTCTTCATTATCTTCGTATTTATCTAGATCGTGCTCTTTACGAAGTTGGAGAAAAGCTGTCACCGTTAACACTGAATAAAAAGCTACGACGAACGACATGTATATGAGGACAACAATCCCCATTACCCAGAGCAGTTGACTTAGAAAATCAGCCATTTAACTCACCCACTTTTGTACCGTACACATCTTGAAATGCTTCAACCATTACATCTTCGTCTCCATCTATAGTAATCTCTTGCAATAGCTGTTTCCCCCCCTTATGCATGCTAAGTGACTTAGCTGCTTCCTTTCTAACTAAGCGTGAGGAATCTGCTAAGAGCGTAATTAAATACTTTTGCACTTCTTTTGAATGGTTTGTCCCAAGCAGTCTTGCAACTAACATTCGCTCCTCCCAATAAGGAGATTGTAAATACGATAGGAATTGTTCAGGCTCATGGACATACGTTAGTTTACTAAACGCCTTAAATGCTCGAATACGAATCTCTAACTCATCACTTCCCAATATTTCCAATAGGAATGAATACCACTGCAATTGGTCGTTCATACCTATCATATCGATCATGCTATATTGTAAGCTTTGTGGTAGCTCATCAAAAGATTGAAGCAGTTGGGCAAAAGAATCCTCATCCATTTCACGTACGAGCTTACGATATTCCCATTCCGTAAAACTCACTTCAGTCTTTCCAATGAAATTTAGAAATAATTTCTTATCAGCTTTCGTTAAAAACAAAAACATTTGTAAGTATTCATCATCTGTATAGCGTTTTTCACTTTCTAGCATTTCTGTAATGATTGACTTCATCGAATACATTTGAAAATCAACGATATGGTACAAAGCGTTCATCCGCTTACTCCACTTTCGACTTTTCAATCGTACTTCGTAATAGCTACGTAAATGCGTTTGGGCATATTCTCGAATTCGTTCAACGACCTTTTCACCGCTAAACGTATGGCTATAACGAGTTAATATCTCTTCTACTGCTCTTATTTCAAACTTGCTTTCTGGTACGATTTCAGTTGAGACAGGCTCTCCGGCAATTAAATGTTCATAGAAGCTTTTATGGTATTGATTTATGTGATTAAGAACGGCCTCTTCATTCTTCTTTTCCCTTAAACGATTCACAATTAAATAGATAAAAATAGCAGTTAATAAGACGATACAAAGCAACAGACAATAAAATAATAAAACTATATCAACTGTAATCATTAGCGATACCTTCTTAATAAACGTTTCATTTTTGCTTCTAGTAAATGAATGGTAAACGGCTTAACGATATACTCATCAACTCCTGATTCAAACGCATAAACCATATCTTCATCCGCCCTTCTCGTTGAAAGCATCGTTATTAAATATTTATTCGTATTCGGCAATTGCCGTAATTCGTGAACGATTTCCATTCCACTTCTTTGCGGTAAAACTTCATTTAAGATAATAATATGTGTATGTGCGGAGTAATAATAATCTGAATCTAGAAAAGACTTCCCATCCTCAAAATCCTTTGTCTCAAACTCAAAGCCTTCGACCTCTAAACGATCCATTAAGTTCACCAATACATGCCGTAACACTTCATCCGGTTCAATAATCGTGACTTTAATTTTCTCAATTTCTTTACTTGCATAATGATTCATACTGACAATTGATGCTCCTTCAAATGAAGCCATCACTTCTCGCATTTTACTTATCACTTCAATTTGATCGACCGATGATTGGCGAATCTCTGCAATCACACCCTTTAATTCGATGTCAAACCAATACTCCATGTCATCATGTAAAACTTTTACTTCCTTCACTTGCTCTCCTAATCGTTTCAAAAAGGAACGTGCTTCTTCTTCACCCGTATAAGGAAGGAGTAAAATGACTTCATTCTCTTGTCCAAATGAAAAACAAAATCTGAGTCACGTACTTTTTCTTGGAGTTGATCTATCCACACTTCTTTAAATTTCCGAAAGGTTAACGGGTCATGTGCCTCCTTCAGCTCCTTGTGTGAATTCAACGATAAGAAAATCAACGAAAACGGTACTTTTGTCCTTTTACAAGCTGCTAACTGCCACTTAAATACTCTTTCATAAAACAATTGATTTAGTAGACCCGTTTCCAAATCTATGTAAGAAATGGATCGTAAGTGAATCAGCTTTCTAATGATTTCAATTAAGCCTTTCAAATCATATGGGTTTGCGAAAAAGTAATTGTACAGCCTAGCTTGATCTACTGCCATCTCTCGATTACATAGAACAACTGAAACTTTAAAGTATTCGCAAAATTGTCGAACCATCCCTTCAATAACAGGATCCACCTGTTCCCCGTCCTTATGTAAAAGAACGATAACCATTGGAATTTGTGAATGTAAACTTAATTCTACCTCTTTCCAATCAGATGTAACTGAATATAAAAAACGGTGTTCATCAACTAATGCCTGTTCCATACTTAATTCCATATTCTCGTCCTTAGCAATAAAAAAGAACAAAAGGTTTTTTCTGATAAAATCCTAGCGGTTGATCCTCTATGTTATTGCTCAAAAATGTAGTACTCACGACGTACACCTACCATCTAATTTTGTAACTTTTAGTATACTTAATAACCTCTTAAAAAATAATTAAATTTTACTAGGGAAAATGGTTTAAACTATTTAATAGGCACATATTAAACGATAGACGGTGATCTTATGAATAAACAAAAAACAATCCTTTCTCTCATCCTTTTTGTATTGTTAATATTAACCATTCGTGGAATTTGGCTTTCTTTACATGAGAAAGTGGAACCGTCGAGGCAGAAGCAGGGTCATACAATTGGATCGGGTAAAAGGGAGCATCTTCTCCTTAGAAGGGGAATGGGAATACTATGATCAGCAATTTGTAGAACCATTACAAGCAAATCAAAATGAAGCAACATATGAGCGTGCATTTGAACGTTGGCCATACACAGAAGATTTCCAATACGGTACTTACCGTCTTGAAGTTACGATAGATGAGAAAGACATCAACCAGTTATTAGGGATAAAATTACCTTATATTTATACTTCCTATAATCTCTATATCAATGGAGACTTACTAATGGATTTGGGACAAGTCGCTGATTCTGCTAGTGACTACGTAGGGCGCATCGCTTCTAGGTTTATTACGTTCACTGCAGTTGATACAGAGATGGAAATTCTCATTCACGTTGCCCATGACCCTGTCAAAAATCGCGATGGCGGGATTTATCATCCTCTCGAGTTTGGCGATGGCAACATTATTCAAAGACAAGAAATGACAGCATTGACTAGTCAAATCGCAGTTATTTTTATCTTTATCGTCCATGGCATCTATGGGCTTATCCTTTATTTTATCGGACCAAAGCAAAAGGTATTAATTTATTTCGGAATTCTCTTATTAGTAGCGTCCGTCTCGGTTATGATATCCGATCACCGAGTCATTTTATATGTCATTCCGCTAGAATACGTGTATATATCAAAACTAGTATTTTTATCGTTTTCTGCATCACTTTTGCTCTTAATGATATTCTGTAAGCATTTATTGCCAACTTTAACGAAAGGCTTATTGTTCCGATTAGTACCAATACTTTTAATGTTCTATTGCCTTTTCATTATAGTCGCTCCCATTGATTGGGTTTTACAGGTAAGGTTTATTTTTACAGTGATTTTAGTTGTCGTCCCAGCTATTGTCGTATCAGTTTTCATCAGAACCGTAACAAACGGTTTTCAGGATAACATTTTCATCTTATTAGGAACCGTCGCACTAATGGTTCACATCGTGGCATCAGTCGTTCAATACAATCTTAAAATTGACATTGATTTCTACCCAATTGATTTTACGTTAGCCGTACTACTCTTTTCAGTTTATTGGTTTAGACGTTATTTTCATTCAGTAGAACAAACAAATACATTATCAAAGCAACTTCAACGTGCCTTACAATCAAAGGATGACTTTCTAGCCAATACATCCCATGAGCTACGAAACCCACTTCATGGAATGATTAATATTGCACAAACCTTACTAGAAAAAGAAATACATTCGAAGGAAGATAAAGAAGACTATAAAGAAAGCCTACAGCTACTCATTAGTGTTGGACAACGAATGTCATTTTTAGTGAATGACTTGTTAGAAGTGAACAACCTAAATGAAAACAAAATTACGTTACAAAAGAAAGCTGTAAACCTACACGCTGTCTTAACGGGCATTATCGATATATTGAATTATATGCTTAATGGAAAAGAGATTCGTTTTCAAATAGAAATCTCCCCATCCTTTCCGCACGTATTAGCAGATGAAAATAGATTGGCACAAATTTTGTTTAACCTAGTTCATAATGCGATTAAATATACAGAGTCTGGAACGATTACCGTCTCAGTAGAACTTGAGAATAATCAAGCTGTTATTCAGATCACAGATACGGGAATCGGAATTACTTCAGAAGAGTATAATCGTATTTTCCAGCGATATGAGCAAGGAGATTCAAGCATGACGGCAATCGGTGGCGGAATCGGCTTAGGATTAAGTATTACAAAGCAATTAATTGAATTACACGGCGGAATCATTTCCGTTCAATCAATAAAAGAGAAAGGAACAACTTTTTCATTTACACTTCCTATCGCCAAACAAGAGCATCACGCAAGCAACCTAGCAGCAAATAATAAACCGATGGAAAATCGTTCAATGCCAACGACGATTAATAAGGTGATTGAACAGATCGAACAGGGGAAAATTCTAATTGTCGATGATGATCCTATAAATATAAAAATTGTTGAAGATTTACTCCAACCATTGTATTCTACGTACGGCGTTACAAGTGGATGTGAAGCTTTAGAGCATCTAAAGCAATCAAATTGGGATTTAATTATTACCGATGTCATGATGCCAAATATGTCAGGGTATGAACTAACGAAACAAATACGAAAGACATTTTTATTAACCGAGCTCCCAATTTTAGTATTAACAGCTAGAAGTCAAGCGGAAGATATCGAAACCGCCTTTCTCGCTGGGGCAAATGACTATGTAACGAAACCTGTTCACGTCCAGGAGCTACGCTCTCGCGTAACATCACTCATTCGTGTCAAGAAAACGGTTGAAGAAAATATACGCATTGAAACAGCATGGCTACAAGCTCAAATTCAGCCTCATTTTTTCTTTAACACATTGAATGCTATTTTAAGCCTGGCTGAAATCAATATCGAACGAATGAAGCAGCTTCTAGAAGCGTTTTGTCATTATTTACAAACAAGCTTCCAATTTAATAACACTAACGGACTTGTTTCATTAGAAAGTGAAATAAATTTCGTACAATCGTACGTTCACATTATGCAAGAACGATCTCATTTCCCATTTGATGTAATATGGGAGGTTGAAGATGATGTGGAAAAATTAAAAATTCCACCTTTCTCTATCCAGCCACTAGTCGAAAATGCCATTGAGCACGGCTTAACGTCAGATCGCAAAGGCGAGATTACGATTACGATTACGACGTCAGAAGATGAAACAACTGTTATGATTCGCGATAACGGACAAGGTATGTCTAAAGAAAAAATAAACCAGCTCCTAAATCGCCCAGAGACAACAGAAAAACGCGGAATTGGCCTTTACAATGTCAACCGCCGCATTTTACAACTAACAGGGAAAGGGTTAACCATTCAGAGTGAGGAAGGAAGCGGGACTTGTATTGAGTTTCATATATAGGCATATTATTGTATATGAAAAAGGACTAACCTATAACACAGGTTAGTCCTTCTCTATTAACTACGTGTATTCAGATACACTCTTCTACCTATTAGAATGATCATCCCAAGTAGTAAGGCGATCACACCGATTAACATCATCGTCCAAATGAACGGATTAGCTGTTGCAGGTAGAATTTGTTGCTCATCTTGTGTTTCTTGTTTCTCTTCTGTTTTATGCTTCTTCTTTGTTTCACGTTTATCATTAGAACCGGAACCGGCTTGAGGTTCTTCCTCTTTTTCAGGTTCTACTGGCAGCAGTTCATTTTCTACCACTAGCTGAAGACGTTCTTCTTGAGAGTAAACAATTGTGAAATCAATTGCCTCCGATAACAGCTGATAATTCTCAGGGGCAGTTACTTCAACAAATTGATAATCCCCCGGACAAAGGTCTTCGACAACAATTAGTCCATCTTGACCCGTTTCAAGGTTCTCTTCAATGACGTCTCCTTCTTCATTAGTTAGTTGGAAAATGGCTCCTGCTAACGGCTGCTGCTTATCAGCATCAACCTTAACGAGCTCTACGGAACCCAAAATTAATCTACTTTCTTTCGTAACTTGTACAGTTGTTTCTTGCGAACGAATGATTTCAACGTTAATCGGAGTAGCATCAGACTGATAATGCTCTGGTGCCCTCACTTCGATAAATTGATAATGACCTGGGCGTAAACCATCTACAAAAATCCGCCCGTTCTCGTCCGTTACAAGACCTTCACGAATAATCTCACCATCTTCATTCACTAAATTAAACTCGGCTCCTGCTAATGGTTCACCCGTCTTATGATCCACGTGTACAAGCTCCACTGAACCTAAAATCAGTTGATTCTCTTTTGTCACTAACACTGTTTCCTCTTGTGAGAAGTCAATTGTAAATGGAACTGGTGTAGCATCTAGCTCATAATCAGCTGGTGCACTCACTTCGACAAACTGGTATTCACCTGGATATAAGTCTCGTGCAACAATGGCTCCATCCTCATTTGTCACTAAGCCCGCTCGTACGACTTCTCCATCAACTGTCTGTAGCTCAAACTCAGCATCTTCTAATACTGTACCATCCACATCATCAATTTTCAGTAATTGGACATCACCTAAAATCAATTGATTCTCTGCATTCACAAATAAGCGCTCTGTCTGACTTAGCTCAATCGTAAAGACAATTGGTTCCTCCGCTAATTGATAGTGCTGTGGTGCTTGTGTTTCCACAAATTGATAAGAGCCTGGACGTAAATCCTCGACTACAATACGGCCCTCTTCGTCCGTTTCAAGCTCTTCTTCTAGGACATTTCCTTCTGCATCTTCAAGACGGAAAATCGCTCCTTCTAACGGTTGTTCTGTATTAACATCGATTTTCACAAGCTCTACAGAACCAGGCATTAAGCTATTTTCAACGATAATACTTTCTCTCTCTTCTTGTGAACGTTCAATCACAAACGGAATTGGTGTAGCATCTAATACGTAATGTTCTGGAGCACTCACTTCGACGAACTGATAGTTCCCTGGGCGTAAGTGATCTACAACTATTCGGCCAGATTCACCCGTCATCAAGTTTTGCTGTACAACATCACCGTTTTCATCAACGATATTGAATAGAGCTCCTGCTAACGGTTCACCTGTTACATCATCAACTTTTGTTAGCTCGACTGTTCCCGGAATCAAACTGTTTTCAAACTCTACTTCTAATCTTTCTGTTTGAGAACGTTCAATTTCAAACGGAAGTGAAGCTGGATTTAACAGATAATCAGCTGGTGCTTCTACTTCAACAAAACGATACTCGCCTGGGCGAAGATCTGTCACAACGACATGTCCTTCTTCGCTGCTTACAAGCCCTTCTGCAACTAGCTCACCATCAATTGTTTCTAGATTAAAGACTGCTCCACTTAACGGCTCACCTGTTACATCGTCAACCTTCAGTAATTCCACCGAGCCTGGTATTAATCGGTTTTCGGCAGTAAGTGTCGGACGTTCTTCCTGTGATCGAACAATCTCAAACTCATGTGGCTCTGAATCTAATTCATAATCATCAGGAGCTTCTATCTCAACAAACTGATAGAAACCTGGGCGTAAATCCTCGACTACAATACGACCCTCTTCGTCCGTTTCAAGCTCTTCTTCTAGGACATTTCCTTCTGCATCTTCAAGACGGAAGATAGCTCCTTCAATAGCTTCACCAGTTATATCGTCTACTTTAACTAGCTCAACAGAACCTGGAACAAGACGATTCTCTTTTGTCACTACCACTGTTTGCTCTTGTGAGAAGTCAATTGCAAACGGAACTGGTGTAGCATCTAGCTCATAATTAGCTGGTGCACTCACTTCGACAAACTGGTATTCACCTGGATATAAGTCTCGTGCAACAATGGCTCCATCCTCATTTGTCACTAAGCCCGTGCGTATGACTTCTCCATCAACTGTCTGTAGCTCAAACTCAGCATCTTCTAATACTGTACCATCCACATCATCGATTTTCAGTAATTGGACATCACCTAAAATCAGTTGATTCTCTGCATTCACAAATAAGCGCTCTGTCTGACTTGGCTCAATCGTAAACACAATTGGCTCCGTCGCTAATTGATAGTGCTGTGGTGCTTCTGTTTCCACAAATTGATAAGAGCCTGGACGTAAATCCTCGACTACAATACGACCCTCTTCGTCCGTTTCAAGCTCTTCCTCAAGGACATTTCCTTCTGCATCTTCAAGACGGAAAATCGCTCCTTCAATTGCTTCACCAGTTACATCATCTACCTTTACAAGCTCTACCGAACCTGGAATAAGATGATTCTCTTTTGTCACTACCACTGTTTCCTCTTGTGAGAAGTCAATTGCAAACGGAACTGGTGTAGCATCTAGCTCATAATCAGCTGGTGCACTCACTTCGACAAACTGGTATTCACCTGGATATAAGTCTCGTGCAACAATGACTCCATCCTCATTTGTCACTAAGCCCGCACGTACAACCTCTCCATCTACTGTCTGTAGCTCAAACTCAGCATCTTCTAATACTGTGCCATCCACATCATCGATTTTCAGTAATTGGACATCACCTAAAATCAGTTGATTCTCTGCATTCACAAATAAGCGCTCTGTCTGACTTGGCTCAATTGTAAACACAATTGGTTCCGTCGCTAATTGATAGTGCTGTGGTGCTTGTGTTTCCACAAATTGATATGTGCCTGGACGTAAATCCTCGACTACAATACGGCCCTCTTCGTCCGTTTCAAGCTCTTCTTCTAGGATATTTCCTTCTGTATCTTCTAGACGGAAAAAGGCTCCTTGTAACGGTAGTTCTGTATCAACATCGATTTTCACAAGCTCTACAGAACCTGGCATTAAGCTATTTTCAACGATAATACGTTCGTTCTCTTCTTGTGAACGTTCAATTTCAAACGGAACTGGTGTTGCTTCTAACACGTAATGTTCTGGAGCACTCACTTCGACGACTGATAGTTCCCTGGGCGTAAGTTATCTACAACTATTCGGCCAGATTCACCCGTCATCAAGTTTTGCTGTACAACTTCGCCGTTTTCATCAACGATATTGAATAGAGCTCCTGCTAACGGTTCACCTGTTACATCATCAACTTTTGTTAGCTCGACTGTTCCCGGAATCAAACTGTTTTCAAACTCTACTTCTAATCTTTCTGTTTGAGAACGTTCAATTTCAAACGGAAGTGTAGCTGGATTTAACAGATAATCTGCTGGTGCTTCTACTTCAACAAAACGATACTCACCCGGGCGAAGATCTGTCACAACGACATGTCCTTCTTCGTTGCTTACAAGCCCTTCTGCAACTAGCTCACCATCAATTGTTTCTAGATTAAAGACCGCCCCACTTAACGGTTCACCTGTTACATCGTCAACCTTCAGTAATTCCACCGATCCCGGTATTAATCGGTTTTCGGCATATAGCGTCAGGCGTTCTTCCTGTGATTGAACTATTTCAAACTCATGTGGCTCTGAATCTAATTCATAATCATCAGGAGCTTCTATCTCAACAAACTGATAGGAACCTGGGCGTAAATCTTCAACAACAATTTGCCCATTCTCATTTGTCGTTAACGAGTCTTCAATGATTTCACCTGATGAATCAAGTAGTCGGAACACTGCTCCTTCTAATACTTGTCCACTCGTATCATCGACTTTCTCCAATAGAACTGAACCAGTCTTAATCTCATTTCCAACAACTAGGGAAACACGTTCTACCTGATCCTCTGTAATTTCAAAGTCTTCCTCTGCCAGTTGATCATCTGCATAGCCCTCAGGTGCTTGTATTTCAACAAATACATATTCACCTGGTTCTAGATCCGTTACGACGATCAAGCCATCCTCATCTGTCGTATATGTGTCAACGACCGACTGATCAGCACGGCGCAGCTCAAATTGTGCACCTTGTAATGGGCTACCATTATAGCTATCAACCTTTAAAAGCTCAACCTCATACAAAAGCTGATCATTTACAAACGTCAGTTCATCTTCACTTTTATTGATAACCACTTCTTCTGACTCCTGACGTAGCAAATAGCCATCTGGTGCTTCTATTTCCCTCACAACATAATTTCCATAAAGGATGTTTGTAAATGTGAGTTCTCCATTTTCATCGGTCACACCGGTACGAATCCGATGGGTATTAGTCTCATCATAAAGAGCAAACGTTGCTCCAGGTAATGAAACACCTGCTCCATCGGTTTTAATAATTGTTAATTCACCAGTATCACCTGAACCCGTACCTATTCCATCTGTTATACGGACTTGAATCGATTCCGACGAGTTCGTATTCGTTGGCATATTTTCTTCAGTTGAAGTTAACTTAGCATCGTTTGATACAGTATCACCGTTTGCTGCCATAATAAATGTTTGATATTGCAATACATAAGCACGATCAATTGTATTAGTGAAACTCAACTCAAAGAACTCTATACCATCTTCATCCTCGTGGAACTCAAGTTGATAATCTACCCCTTTTTCCAGTGGTTCATTTCTATTAACGGTTAAATGACCATTTGGCTCCACAGTAGTTGGAAAAAGTTCAAAACTTTCTTCCATAATGATTTGGTTCGGAGTTGGTATGTCCGTTACAACAACATTCGATAACGTTGATTGTCCTGAATTAATATCAATTTCCCAGTTAATAACACGACCATTTTGCTCACCACGCTTATTCGTATACGTTCCACCCTCGTGGACGCCTACTGTTGCAGGTAACCGTACAAGTTCCTGATCGCCATCGTTTAAGTAAGCTACATTATCATAAGAAGGCTCAATTAACCGATCGTTTAAAGACGTTTTGTATTCAATCACATACGGAGTATTAATTGTTCCTAAGGCATATTCAAAACCAGGATTCTCTTCATCATCTTGAATAAAGTTACGTTCATAGTGTTCTGGATCGACTAACTCACCCTTTGTTAATTGATTTGACCCGCCTTCTAATACCCCATGGTAAATCTCTAGTGAATCAGTAATTAATTCTTGATTGCCAAGAATAAAATCTCTAACTACCGCATCAGAAATATTACGAAGGTTATAGTTGACACCGACTGTCCACGTAATTTCCTTTGTTACAGCGTTATAAGAGCCACGCTTAAAGCCGTTTGCTCGTGTAAAATTATCTGGAGTGAACACGCTTTGAACCTCAATATGACGTGCATTACTATCCTGATTTATCCAATCTAGTCTAACCCCATTAGTGAAATTATCAGCAGTTCCTTCTCTTGCTTCAAAATCAAATTCTGTCGTATATACAATTACAAATTCATCATTGATCGGTTCATCGAAAATGACTTTAAACCCTTCGTCATTTATGTCCGTTAAAGAATAATGATCTTCGCTTATTCCTTCAATTCTAAAGGTTCCATCAATTAACGTAAGCCCTTTATTCACAAACGTATCTGTTAAAGTAAGTGAATTCATCTCATGACGATCAGTGTTCACGACAATATGCCACTCTATAGTTTTGTCTCCATAATTTGGACTTTCATACCATTTTGCTGCTACGTGCTGCCATACGTAACGTTCGGCAGTATCTTCCCTCCCATTAAATGTAACCTCATTCGAAATCGTAGCCTCATCATCAATGAAACGATCAACAGATTTCGTACGATAGACCACTTTATAGGCTTTGTCAATTCCACCATTAAAACGAAGTTCAAAGCCATTTTTGTTGTCCTCTGAAATGGCATTTAGATTGTAGTCACCTACTGGCACCTCCGTTTCAGAAGCCTCTTCACCATCTTCATCGATGACAATTTCAAAGACCTCAAAAAGCGGATTACCTTCTTCGTCAAACAATACTAGTTCATGAGCGTTATCAAACAAGTCTCGAACAATTGACTCGTCTTCCGTTAACGTCCGTTCATCATAGTTCAACTTGATTTCCCAAGTGATTGTTTGATTCGGTCCATCGTAGTGTGTTGAACTCTTTTCTAATGGGTTCCCACGTTGGTCGATACTGAACTTGATGCTGGTATTTCGCCAATGTTATCTCCATCAAGTGTTGCTGTATTATTAAATTGTTCTTTAACATCATCTGTAATGATCGTTCGAAACTCAAGGCGATAAGCTGAGTTAATCTCATTTTCAAAGGCGAGTTTAAATCCATCTTCAGCTCGATCAAAGCTGTACAAACTTGGATCAACCACGTCCCCTTCAGTTACATTCCCAGCTAAATCTACTTTAAGTTCAACCAAACGGTATGGGTGATTTACATCAAATATTTGTCCTTCTTCAAGCTGGTCTCTTAATACAGCATTCTCAATCGTATCAAGGCTTTTATTAAAATCAACATTCCATGTAATGGTTTGTGCATTGTAGCTACGATCTGTTACCCCGTTTTTCTCAACGCTTGTTTCAACATTCGATTCAAACGATATCGGAAAGCTGCCGATTTCCTGATCACGGATAACAAAGTTTATCGTTTGCTCTAAATCCCCTGTTAAATCTTGGCTAATTACAGTGAAAAATTCTAACGTTCCCCTAACTCCAAAACGAGTCTCAATATTTTCATTGAAGGTCATCGTTACTGTTCCATCTGTTTCTAACAAATACGTACCTACGCTTCCAAGGTTTTCAGTTAGAAGTTCCCCATCCACGTCATTGTATACGACAAACTCTTCTGGTAGCTGAAACGTAAACGTAGCTCCTGCCGAATACCCGTGATTCATATCTGTTGAATGGTCAGCGAGCTCCCACTCAAATAGAATCGCTAAATCTAATACCTCCTCGGCTGGATGTGGCATTGGATTTGGTAATTCAACAAATTCATTATTTTCATTACGATGCTTTAGATCCACGTTCGTAATAATATTCTCTAAAATCTCTACGCTTCCTTGTGCATCAAACGTAGTTAGTGGTAAAGAATCCTCAGTTTCTTCCTCTGTTTCTTCTATTACTTTCTCCTCAGCTTCTTCTTGCTCTTTTTCTTCAGCCTCAGCAAGTGGTTCGTTTCCACTTTCTTCTACATCCACTAGTTCGTCTGATTCAATTCCCTCATGCTCTTCAGCTTCTTCAAGTGGCTCTTCTATTAAATCCTTTTCTTCTGTTTCTAATTCACTATTTTCATTATCTGTGTTAGAGACTTCATCTTCTATTTCAATTTGCTGCTCATCTTGAAGAACGTCAATTCCTTCTGCAATGACGATACTAGCATGTTGGAACGAACTAAACACTAACAGAAACGATAACACTAGCATTGAAAGCCTTTTTTTCATCATTCTTTCACGCTTCCTCCTCTTTTATTTCTATTTTTTCGTAGTTGTTATATAACACTATTTCTACCATCCCTCCTCTTTAAAAAAAGATTCTTTACCAATTAATAGGATACCTAATTTCTCTTAAATTTTACTTAATTATACTATTTTAGTAATTATCCGATGATAGACCCGATTATTGTCTATCGATCTACAATTTAATCTATAAAAATAACACCTTTTTTTGTAGGGAACGACCTGAACCATCATAATACGTCTTAACCATAGTCATTTATAGAAATTAGATTTGATCCAAATAAACATATATGTCGATTGTTTGAGTATAAAACGATGCTCATATGTCCCCTCTTAAAATGAAAAAACCGAATAGTGTGCACTTTGTTCAGTCCACTATTCTGGTAACATTCTAGTAGCCTATTATTACTATCATCGTTCCACACTTGAATTCTAATCCTAGTAATAAAGGGGAGTCCTTCCTACTAGAGCTTGCTGTTCACTTTAGCCCGTTACTCATTTCTATAGATTAACTAATTCCTCTTAAATTTCTCTTAATTTTTTTTCACAATTACTATTACATAACTTATTTTGATCGAAGTGTTCTTACTATTAGATTTTTGATACTTCTAATTTTCTACCAACTATGATCATTACAGTCATTTCCAATTACCAAAAGGATAAAGCCACCCTACTCAATTTGAGTAAAGTGGCTATACAATCATACCTCGTGAACTTAGTTAATTAGATTTTTTCTTCTATTTATAACTAATAAACTAATACCAATTAACATAATTAAAGACCCAATTATAATATAATTGTATACATTCGTTGAGGTATTCGGAAGCGTTGTTTCCTTTTCTTCTGATGGAACTGGTTCTTCAATCAGCTTATAAACATACACAACTTCTTGTGTTCCCTCTGTAATCGCACCTGTTGCATTTGTCGGTTCTTCTACTAGCTCATACCCAGCAATGTCTTCTGGAGCTGTTTCGTACTCTTCTCCTACAACTCCTTCAATTACTTTTCCTGGTTTTAATTCTTTCCCTTTTTCGTCAACAAAGATCACTTCCACTTTTCCGGTTGCTGGAGCAACTGGTCGATACACATATACTACTTTTT
>NZ_BAXR01000028.1 GCF_001310635.1 Bacillus sp. JCM 19034 | reverse complement strand
AAATTCGGCTTGGTAGCTCAGTCGGTAGAGCAATGGACTGAAAATCCATGTGTCGGCGGTTCGATTCCGTCCCAAGCATCATTTGCCGGTCTAGCTCAATTGGTAGAGCAACTGACTTGTAATCAGTAGGTTGGGGGTTCAAGTCCTCTGGCCGGCATTTACTTTATTTGAAATTTATATTGACGAATAATAGTAAATTGTGTATTATAGATATTGTTGTTTTGGAGGGGTAGCGAAGTGGCTAAACGCGGCGGACTGTAAATCCGCTCCCTTAGGGTTCGGCGGTTCGAATCCGTCCCCCTCCACCATTTAGGGGCATAGTTTAACGGTAGAACAGAGGTCTCCAAAACCTCCGGTGTGGGTTCGATTCCTACTGCCCCTGCCAATTAGTGTATAGGTTAATATTGTGGCGGTTGTGGCGAAGTGGTTAACGCATCGGATTGTGATTCCGACATTCGTGGGTTCGATTCCCATCAGCCGCCCCATATAATGGCTATCGCCAAGCGGTAAGGCAACGGATTTTGATTCCGTCATGCGCAGGTTCGAATCCTGCTAGCCCAGCCATTTTGCGGAAGTAGTTCAGTGGTAGAACACCACCTTGCCAAGGTGGGGGTCGCGAGTTCGAATCTCGTCTTCCGCTCCATTTTTTGCATTAAGTGATTGGCGGCATAGCCAAGTGGTAAGGCACGGGTCTGCAAAACCCTTATCCCCCGGTTCGAATCCGTGCCGCCTCCACATTATATATTTTCTGCCTTGCCGGGGTGGTGGAATTGGCAGACACACAGGACTTAAAATCCTGCGGTAGGTGACTACCGTGCCGGTTCAAGTCCGGCCCTCGGCACCATATGCGCCCTTAGCTCAGCTGGATAGAGTGTTTGACTACGAATCAAAAGGTCGGGAGTTCGAATCTCTCAGGCGCGCCATTCTTTAAACGATTTTTCTAAATCGTTTTTTCATTTGTATATGCCGGTGTGGCGGAATTGGCAGACGCGCACGACTCAAAATCGTGTTCCTTCTGGAGTGTCGGTTCGACCCCGACCACCGGTATCATCTACATATTTTACATTAAGTTTAATAACTGATTATTAGCTCGTAAGCCTTGATATATAAGGATTTACGAGCTTTTTATATTAATTGAGTTTACGATAGAAAACGATTGATTTTGAACTGGTTTTACACATTTTTTACACAAGAATTACACCACCATTTGCTCAAATGTATTAACTGTTCCGAGTTCATCTTTCTCGCGTAACTCTTTAATGACGTGGGTGTATTGTTTTAATGTGGTATCAATATCGCCATGACCTAGTCGTTCACTGACGTAGTGTATAGAAACTTTTTTATACAAGATTACACTAGCATGAGTGTGTCGTAAGCCATGAATGGATATTGGTGTTATACCAAGTTCTAGCAATGTTTTCTTTAGTAGCTTGTTTGCATTAGTATTACTTATTACTTTATATTTGGAACTAGGGCTGTAAAAAACCAACTGGTGTATATTTGTCGGTGTAGTTTTAAATAGCTCTTTAAAATGTCTCATCGTTTGGCCATCCATTTTTATCGTGCGATTCGACTGTTCATTTTTTGTCGGACCAAAACCTTCAGGGTGGCGTTTTAAATAGCCCAAGTTTTATTAATTGTGACCGTGTTACTTTCAAAATTAAAGTCTTTCCTCGTAAGTCCAACCATCTCTCCGAAACGCATCCCAGAGGTTAACCCTAATAGTAGTAATGAATAACCTAATCCTTTATCAAGCTTCTTCCAAATTTCTTTTAGTAGCAATTCGCTTTCCTTATAGCCTAGATGTTTTTCTGCAGACTTTTTAGCAGGTACTGTCCAAGTTATTACAGCATTTCTTGTAAAGTCACGATGAATGATTTGCTCATCTACAGCATCCTTTATACAAGCACGTATATGAGTGTTGACCTTTTCTACGGTTTCTTTAGCTTTATTAGAACCGAACTGGTTGATAAACATCTGGTAGTCGTGTTTAGTAATCTCTTGTAGTGGTTTGCTACCAAAATATTCTTTAATAGCATTAGATGTATATTCATAGTGTTTTCGTGTAGTTACACTAATATTTGTTTTATAAAGCTTAAACCATCTATCGAAATATTGATCAATTGGAACTGGTGTTAGATGAGGAAGTATGCCTTTGTTCATTTGTGACTCTATTTCTGCCGCAGCTATTTGAGCTTCTTTCTTTGTTCGGAAACCTCCTTTTCTAATGGGTTTTGGTTTTCCATTAACAGTATGACTAATAGTATATTGATAAGTTTTACCTCTTTTTTGAATGCTGGCCATAAGTTTCCCTCCATTTTACATTTAAAAAGGGTGGCCCGTCGAAATAGGTCCCCCTTATTTTAACAAGTTTTATTTAATTTTTGAATCAGACATATCAATTAGAAAAGATCTGATGAAAGTTTTTATCTAAAAACTCCGCCATTTTTTGGGCATGAAAGGACCATGTTTGTCCTTTAATTTTTGGGTAAAATACAAATCCTCCATTTTCCACGTCAAGAAGTTTTCTGAATTTATTGGGGTAAAGGACATGCTCTTTAATCCATTCATGCTTGCGATTCATCCTAGATTCAAGATCCTTCATCGTCCAATAGATTCCGACTAATTGTTGTTTTTTAGATCTTGAAGTTCAATTTTAGAAATAAGTACTAAATCTGATGGGATTTGGATGGTTAAATCCACTGATAACTGTTGCATATACTATTTCTCCGTAAATTTATTCTCGAAATAATTTCAACAGTATGTGCAATATATTATTGAATTGGTAGATCCTCACCGTATCAATTACTTTTTACACTTTATCTAGAGGTATATTTCGTACAAAAAAGTTAACCACATGACAACATAAAACTGAGTAACTTAAAGAGGTCATATCATCAGACGACTGATTAGTTTATTATGTAGAAACGGGTATGTCTTTGTTGTGTGCCAACTTTAACTATCGTACATTTTCTTAGAAAAACTATGGCCATAGAGGATCTAGGTCAAGTCTAAGTTTCACTAAACAATTTTTGCTTAATATAGGTGACACCCTTTTCCATAACTGCCTATTATATAGAGTAAGGCGTCAGTGCATGAGATTAGCTTATAAGAAAGAAAAACAAAAAACGCGTTTGCTGATAATTCTAGACTTAGAGAGTAGTCTAAGTCTTAGTGTCTTATGCTAACGCGTTTTATCTATTGTAAGTATTCAGTACATATTAAGTTGTAGATATACTTTACAAGTTTTGCAGTTCAAAGTCAATAAGAAAATATAGGAACCCAATTCATTATGTTGTCATTATATTTTGAAGGAACATTAAATGATGATTGTTATAGTTGATCTTAAAAAGTTATAATATAGGTCTTTTTCACTAATTTATGTTGTTTAGTTTGAAAAGTTTTATTGCAAAGATTGACTTTAAACTTGTAAATGACTTTTAATTTAAGAGAAATTTTCTCTATTATATGAGGATAACTTCAATTGAAATAGAGGAGAAAACTAAAAAAGAATAGCAACTAATCTGACAGGGAATTGTGTAAACAGGTATATGTTAATATGTAGAGGAGGAAGTCATGTCGTTAATAAAAGGTGGCACAGTCGGTTTAATAGTGTAACTTATTTCTCTGAAAATTTTAAATCGGTAGCCTTAAGGAAAAGGGATGGAACCATTCATGTTGAAATCTCTAAGAGAAAGCAGCTTAGAAAAATTGATAATTTAATTAACCAGATACCTTTAATTCGTGGGCTGTTTCTGTTTGTCAAGCCATTAATTGATAAGTGGAAGCTTTATGTAATAATATTACTACCACTCTATATTCTACTATTAGTAGGTACGCGTACAGCACAGACGGACTCGGGTGGCTTATTCTTTTCCTCATTACAGTTTGTATATTATATGATTAATAATCACTTTTTTTGACACTATCGATTTCATTGTTATTTGCAACTATGATTATTAAGATGAGCGATCTAGGAAAATACCACGCAGCTGAACATATGACAGATTTATCTTTTGAATATAATGGTAGCATTGAATTAATAGATGTAGCGAAGCATTCAAGAGTACATTCAAAATGTGGTACTAATATTGTTGTTTTTGTTTTTCTTTTCAATTTACTATTCTCTTTTTTCGACATGAATATTTATATTTCAATTGCTTTAAGTTTTAGTTTGGCGTACGAAGTATTTCAAATTCCGTCTAAATATCTAAAACCATTTTTGGGGATTGGTGCGATAATTCAATTTGTTTTATTTACATCAAAACCATCATCCGTTCATTTAAAGGTAGCTAAGGCTTCATATGAAGCCTTAATTAGAGAAGAAGAAAATTATAGGAACGTTAAACAGAACAATCCAACTGATTGAATTTATAAAAGGAAGTCTCTTAAAGACTAGAACCCTGTCACTTTCGGTTTTATTAGAACACTTTTAGCAAAGATAGATGTTATTTGTGGTGAGTTATTGTCACTTTATATGGCAGCATGCTCAGGAGACTTCAAGTGATCTGTCTCAGCCTTGGAAGGATACATTTCTCTCCAATAGAATGCTCTTTCTATTTGAAGTAAAGTGTTAATTCTTAGTACATAGATTTTACATATAGGGAGAAGTGGATTTTTCATTTATGTTGAAATACGGTTTATGGTCTTTGTGGTCATGTATGATCAGATTACTCTTCCTATCGCAGTAATCAATGTAAACAACTAACATGGATAGTAACTTGCCCAATGACATCAGACCTTATGTGTTAAATGTTTTAGCATTTAATAATAAATATTGACTTTGTTTGTTAAACCCTTTATGATAGACTCACACAAATGACAATAGGATAATATAATACACTTTTAGATAAAACGCTCAGGCGTCAAGTATAAGTAGAGAATGGTCAACTATGTATCTCTACCTTTTATATATTGACGAACTGAGCGTTTTTTATGTAGAAAAATTTAAGGAGGAAATTTAAATGAAGGAATACGAAGAAGAGTTTTACTGGGAATTAAGAAACCAAATTTACAGGGTAGAGAAAAAATTATGGATCGAAGAAGGTAGGCAAATTATTAAATGGAGAGAAGAATTAGGACTAACAAGAGCATTTGTAGCAAGAGAAACGGGAATTCACTACTCAAGACTGGCGAGATTAGAGAAGGGGGAGCCTGTTAAAGATGCTAGGATATTAGCCAAGTTATATAAATTAACATTAGAAAAAATAGAAGCAAGTAGAAAGCTTGAAAGGTTACTAGAGAGCTTTGGCATTAAGAATTGAGATAGTATATTTATTGATCTAACTAGGTGCTTTCAAGTATATAACTATAATTTTATAAAAACGAAGGAAACATGATTAAACCAACGTTTTTATAAATGTGCAAATTGAACGATATATCATTGAAAATAAAGGGATTGAGATAACTCGGTTTTAATCCCTTTATTAATTCATTGTACCATTATTACTTGGCGACGTTGAAATACGGTAAATGAACGGTAATATTTCTTGAATGCAATAAAACTACCATTTATCAAAAAAAACTTGTATATAGCTAAAAATCTGTGTAATTAAACAATTAGAACCAAATGAAAGGATTTGATGCTATGAAATTTAATCACTGCAAGTTAAGAGAGGCAAGAGGACAAAAGAAACTAACTCTTGAAGATATGGCGAAATCAATGAATATGGATCTCTCGGCATACTGGAGATTAGAACAAGGAAAAACAAAAGTTAAAGCAGAACAATTAATCAAGTTAATGATGATTTTTGATAGGCCTTATACGTATTTTTTTGAATCAAGCAATCCTATTCATACCATACAAATTGAGGTTGACTGTATACCAGAAAAGCTACAACTTTTATACGGTTTTCTAAAAGGACATCCAGGAATAGTGAATAATTGGGAACAAAACTTATTAAAATTGGAACAAGAGTTACATTCGATAAGTTTTTAATTAATGAGAAAATTTTTAAAAAAGCACTGAATAAAGTAAGAAAATAAGGTAAAGAAAAAGAATTACATCATGACGCACAAAACAACAACTACTTTAAAGGGTGTTATTGCTGATGTATCAATGGTTGCAGCGATAGTACCCTTTTCCTGATTTATATGAATAGGAGTGATGTCTCGTGATACATACATTTGAACTTAACAATAAAATAGATGAGAAGAAGGCAATTAAACTTCTTACAGGATACTACGAGCATTATGAAGTACCCGAGATCATTAAGGATTTAAAGAGGGAGAAGGGCGAGTTGAAACTTCCTGTAAGCATACCAGGGTTAATTTCAGCAGATATTTCTTATGTCACTGACGAGTGCTACAGGATCTACCTTAGAGTAGAACCACAGAGTCTTATAATTGGTAGAAGTACGATTGAAGTGTTTGATTGTT
The DNA here is from genome assembly GCF_001310635.1 of Bacillus sp. JCM 19034. GTDB lineage: Bacteria > Bacillota > Bacilli > Bacillales > Bacillaceae_D > Halalkalibacter. Next base: position 30,023 of record NZ_BAXR01000028.1, on the reverse strand, counting down.
CATATGACTCTGTAAAAGAGCTGAGAACAGCTTTAGACGAAGCCATTAAAATTGTATCAAGCACATTGTCACGATCAGACCGATGGTTTGTCTCAAGAATAGATTTCACCAAAAATCTAACTTCTGAGTACGTAAAGGAGTGTGTAGCATTATCTAAGCAAGGAAAGGACCCATATCGCTACAAAGATATTATCAACAAGCCTGGTAGCTCCTACAGGGTTGCTAAGAGTGTAATATTGAACTTTTATGACAAGTTGGATCATATTTCAAAAAAGGTAAATGCCAATTCATATAATTCTCATCTTATAGAAGAAGCACATAACATTTTTCGAATTGAAGTGCAGTGTTTGAATTTCAATAAGTTAAAACATTTACGTGAGAAGTTTGAATTACCTAGTAAAAGTAATTTGTATGACTACTTACGAACAGATATAGCTGAGTGGATAATACGTTACTACTATGAAAAAGTAGTGGGGCGAGCGGACTATTATTCACTAAGTGAAGCATTCAAAATTGTAGAGGCGACTGAATGGAGTACTAAAAAGAAAGTAAATATCAAAATGTGGTTACGGCTAATTGCTCAAGCTAAAAGCGTGTCTAAAGCGAGGGAGCAATTCGTTGCTGGCAAAACAGTCGGTTCCTTAAAAACTGCCGTTAAAGGGAGCCTGAACACATTTAGGAACTATGAAAATGCTTGTAAGGAAATAGGGATGAATCCTGTAACCATCCCAAAGGACTGGGGAATCAACTTTATCCCCAATCCAATTAAAACAATAGACTGGAACTTGTCAGAGGAATAAAAAATGATAGAAGAAAGGGTTGATAGAAATGTTTGATTATTTAATAGAAAGTGAGCAGATGAATGTAAAAAGGCTTGTAAGTCGTTGGTTGCAGGCATTTGTAATATACCCCATTTTGGAGCAACGCAAGGCCCCAAAAGCGTATTTGAAAGGGTTCGACCGCAAAAAAGCAGCTGAGAGTTGTTACGAGTATTGGGCTCTTATGAATGAATTAAACGATACTCTTATACAAGTAGACAAGAAAAAGTTTGTGAAAGATATTGCCATATATATTGATCTCCGTACTCCTTTTGCATATAGTAAGAAGCAATTTGGGACGCCTGACTATCAATTTGATACACGGTTATTTGAAGAAATCCCTTTTTATTATAAGTCTAATAAACGGACAGCTTTAGAATTAATAAGAGAGGCTAAAAAAGCATGGTACTCAACCGTAAAACATCATGGATGAATGATAAGCCATCTGTCAAACAGATAAAACTTATCGAGAAAACGCTAAGTAAGAAAAAACTTCGAGTCAGTATAGACGAGATCAATAAATACCAAGCTTCTATACTAATTCCTTATCTATTGGAGAACCAAATATATGACCAGGAGGAGCTACAATGTATAATTTCTTGAACTAAGGATATGTATCCACGAAACTACCAACTTGTTTAAAAGGGGAATGATATTCCCCTTATTTTTTATGGGTAAACAAGTCACACTTCCTTATCTTGACTCTTCCTTTAAACGAATATCGAATGGTTTAATGACTAATTTAATATACTCAGGTGTTAGAGATGTTTCCTCAAGAATATCTTCTTTCAAAAAACTTAAAAATCCTTCTTCAAAGGGGCTTTAGGTATACTCTTGCAATTTCATTACCTTCTATATCATAATATGCAACCGAATCTTCGGCTTTAATGTCTCGAATGCCAAACAGTGGATAGTAAACGAACTCTCCATCAAACTCAAAAGTCTTCAGTGTTTCGATGAAGCAGGTAAAACATGAGTGGACCTTGGCTTCGTCTTTTGAACCTACAAAAGCTTCTGTAGTGTTAGAGCGACAAAAATGACAAATATACATTCATCCTTCCAATTGTTAGAGTTTTAATCATGCTATTTCTTAGACATTTGATATGATTATGGGATAGATAGACTCAAAGGACTCCTTTCGTGTTGGTATAGAGAGAAAAGTTAGAATAGTGGATGTACAACATATCAAGAGAAAGTATGAGGGGAAGGTATTGATGTTTCTAATAGCTGTTTCTGATCATCAAAGGAAAGTTATGTGGTGGGATATTTTGTCCGAAGGGGGGGTTTAACCGAAGGGATTAAGTATGCCTTTAAGCTAGAGTGTAATGTTATTGTCCTCTCAAGAATGATATACCCGGGGCTCGTTTTTTTTATGGAAGAATAAAAAGTTAAACCTAGTAGGGGCAGAAAAATTTTTATTATTTTTTTCTTCTAGGAAAGAATTTCATAGAAAATATGTTTATAATACATGTTAAGTTTGCGAGGTGATAATATAAAATTATAACAGTTAAGGAGGTTTTGGTTACAGCCTAGCTCTTATATTGTCTAAACCATCGAATGACAAGCTGTTTACTATTGCAATGCATTAGACTCAGACTCTTACTGTGCACTAGGGGAATTAAAGGGTTAGATATTTCATAAAAATACTAGTTATTTGGTACTGTTTGATTTAATCAGCTTCTTCTTCTGCACCTTAATCAATTTTAGAAAGACCGTATTTATCAATGGCGGATCTTTGTCTTGGTATTCACTACAAAAGAAAAAGCCAACTGATTTCAGCTGGCACGCTTGGTGATTATGAAAATATTAATGCTGCGATGAGTAAATTTAATCCGTTGCTTTCCACATAGAATTTTCGTCTGTAATCACTGCCATTGTAAGTGTTAAACCATTCTTCAAGGTATTCTTCAGTTTCTGACTTTTTTGCGAAGTCGGTTAAATCAGGTATATCGTACTTCTCACCTAAATAAGTAAATAGCGTTCTGTTTAAGCATTTTTCTTCAACCAAACTGATTGCTTCATTAGTACCTTTGTCAATTAAATGATTTATCAATAAAGTTGGGAATTCTAAACCTCTGCTCATAATTTCACCTCCATGTAATCAATATTCGACACTTATTTACAGTTCCCTTCCATAATTTGTAGTACAAAGTCGGTATAAATGATAGAATGAATTTAATATAAATTATAATGGAGGGAAGGCGTATGTCAAACTATGATTTATATTTAAGTAATTCATTGGATTACCTAAAACAATATATTTCAAATATGAAAAGTAGACCGATATTTTTTATTGGTTCTGGTTTTTCCCAAAGATACATCAATTCACCAACTTGGGGTGGCTTACTAAGCGAGTTAATTAATGAGAATCCAGAAATTGAAATGCCAATGCAATATTTTATTCAAGAGCATAATGGAGACTATGCAGAGATTGCTTCCGAATTAGTTGATTACTACCGAACATACGCTTGGAAAAATTATGGGAATGATGAAATGTTTCCTCCATTTCTTTTTGAGTCTGCCTCAAGAAGTATTCATTTAAAATATAAAATTGCAAGTATACTAATTGATCTCATGGAACAATTTGATGACGATATGCATGAATTAGCCGAAGAGCTCGAATTGATAAAAAAGTTAAATCCGCAAGCTATAATTACAACCAACTATGATACTTTGTTAGAGACGTTGTTTCCTAAATACGCAGCAATAGTTGGTCAACAAGTTATTAGCCAGAAGAAATCAACTGATATTGGTCATATTTTGAAGATTCATGGTTCAGTTGAAGACTGTGATAGTATCGTGATTGAACAAGAAGATTATAATAACTTCCACAAAAAACAAATTTATTTAATAGCAAAGCTATTCACATATTTTATGGAACACCCAATAGTTTTCATTGGTTATAGTTTAAGTGATGCAAATATAAAAACCATTTTGTACAATGTAAAACAAATTATTGATGCTGATATTGAGCCAATGATTGAGAACATGTGGTTTATAGATTGGAGTAGGGAGCGGATTAACCCTGATGAAGCACCACCGAGTGAAAAGCCTATCTCTGTCGGAAATGGTGAGTCAGTTAGAGTAAATTACATTAAATTGCATACTTATGAACAATTCTATAAAGCTTTGTACCAAGATTCTGTTGATATAGAGTTTCTAAAGCAAATTGAAGAAACAGTGTACAACGTAGTTAAAAGTGATACCATTACCGACCTCGAAGTTGACATTGCAAGCTTACGCTATTTTACAGACAGAGACAATTTCTTAAATTCATTCACTACCGCACCGGATAATGCAGTTGAAGGGGCAAGGTCAATGTTAACATTTGCTCACATAAATGACCCTAACCAATTGGCATCTCAATTTTGTTTAACTGCAAGCCAACTTAGCCAACGGGTATTTGATAGTCCACGTTCATACTGGTCTTATGCTTATTCTCTAATTGAGGAAATTCGGATTAAAACTGGTGTAGACTTAAGAGCAAGTAATAACAACTACCATGTTATATGAACGGAGTTAGTAGATATTCGATTGATATGGTTAATCTACTTATAAAAGTAAAAGACATGGAGCCGTATGTAATTAATATTAATGGACAAGAAATATCCTATCCAATTGTTAATGATTAGAAGAAAAAAGCTTTCTACCCAGTGGCTATAATGCTATAAAGCAGTGGGGGGCAGGAACCATACTATTCAATAGTTTTACAGTCGAATGCGATACTGGCATTCATATTAAATTCTCTATGTTGGCGGTAAAACCATGGGAGGGGGTACATTCTAGTGACTGTAAACAGTGGAATTGTATCAAGTAAGGTAGTTTGTAAGCTAAATAGAAGTGAGCACTCGATTGCCCACTTTTATAGGTATTAGTTATTGTTTTCATTTCTTCCCATTTTAATAGATTCCTCAAAAACATCCCAAACCTCACGATGATTGAGATTAAATTTAGATGCATATTCGTTCATGACTGTAATTGCAGAATTATAGTAGATAAGGTTAGGAAGTTTTGTACCTTCGATAACTGGTGCATAATAATCGTATTCATATAGTGCTTGGATAAACCCATGTTTTTTAGCATAGTTAGCTGCTTTTTCATTGCAACTCTCTAGTTTTATTACCTTGTAATTATTTGCTCTACCGTAATCTTTTAGTAAAGAAATTAAACGAGTTAAGTAGCCCTTCCTATGATTCTTAAAACATACTCCTGTAATAGCGATCTCGTTAATCACTTCTGTAAAGCAAATTATGACCTCATTTTCTGAGCTTCTAATATGTAATTTAGAATATATAAAAGTTGCTATACATTCTTCTCCTGCATCTTCTTCTACCAATCTATAAGTTTCGAGAAACGTGTGCGAGTCCAAGATAGCATCTTTTCATAGGTCATTGTTTTATTAGTTATATTCATTTAAGAACCTCCTAAAATTGTATTATGGAAACAGTAAACACTACCGGAAATTGCATAGTCAAATATTTTCAAAAATGCTGTTGAAAAGCTTTGCAAGACATAGCAACAACTTTTCAAAGAGAAAATGAATAGAAATACTAGATTTAACAAGTTTAAAATACATATTTCGGAAGTTGTTTAATTCTTTTTACTTAATTTAAAAATATTTAAATTGACAAAAATTTTAGTTGGAGTTCCTCTTTTTAACTTGATTATTACGCATGGAATAACCTATTTCGTTCCATTACTAAAGAGTGTCGGAGAAACAAAAGATTTTGTAATGTAAAATTCAAGTATGAAGGTATAATGGTATAATAAAGTAAAACAACTCATGAAAAGGTCACATTACCAATGCTAGAAGAGTTGTTTTACCGATGTACTCTAGTGACTTTTGACATGTTGGATTTACGCTCCGAAGTAATTGGAACTAACGGTGAGAGGACAAGCTTCTCCCTTGAAATGCTAACCGATGCTTTAGTAAAGTAAGAAGCTGTTACAAGAAGTACATCTTTGCATAGAAAAATAATCAAAAAGTGAGGAACAACACATGGCAGATTTAAACACAAAATTATTTAGTGCTGCTGACAATTTACGAAGCAAAATGGATGCTTCAGAATATAAAGACTACTTATTAGGATTAATCTTTTATAAGTACTTATCTGATAACGTCTTAGTCAAAGTAGTAGAAGAGGCAGATGAATCGCTAGAGGAATACGACACACAAGAAAAACAAACTCAATTATATACAGATTTAATGGCAGATACAGATGTAAAAGATGACTTAATAGAAACATTAGTTGATACATTAGGCTATCATATTGAACCTGATTATTTGTTCAATGTATTAACGAAGCAAGCTAAACAAAACACGTTTCAGTTGAATGACTTAAATAAAGCATTTATCGATTTGTCTACAAATTATGATCAATTCAGTGGACTGTTTGATGATGTAGATTTGAAATCAAAAAAATTAGGTTCAGATGACCAACAGCGGAACATTACAATCACAGAAGTATTAAAGAAATTAAATGATGTTGATGTGATAGGTCACGATGGCGATGTAATTGGAGATGCTTATGAGTTCCTAATAGGTCAATTTGCGTCAGAAGCCGGCAAAAAAGCTGGTGAATTCTATACGCCTCATCAAGTGTCAGTCATGATGGCCCGTATTGCTGCAATTGGGCAAGAGGACAAAAAGCTGTTTAGCGTGTATGACCCTACAATGGGATCGGGTTCATTAATGTTGAATATTCGGAATTACATCAAACACCCAGAAAGCGTAAAATATCATGGGCAAGAACTAAACACAACGACGTATAACCTAGCGAAAATGAACTTAATTTTGCATGGTGTTAAAAAAGAAGATATGCGGTTAAATAATGGGGATACATTGAATAAAGATTGGCCGACAGACGAGCTTATACCTTTGATTCGGTTCTGATGAATCCACCATATTCTGCAAAATGGTCTGCAGATGATACATTCTTAGATGATTCTCGTTTCAATCGCTACGGGAAACTAGCGCCAAAATCAAAAGCAGACTTTGCTTTTCTTTTACATGGATTCTATCATTTAAAAGACTCAGGAACAATGGCCATCGTCCTTCCACATGGAGTATTGTTCCGTGGGGCTGCAGAAGGTATCATTCGTAAGAAATTATTAGAGGATGGCAGTATTGATGCTGTGATTGGGATGCCAGCAAACTTATTCTTCGGGACATCGATTCCGACAATAGTTATCATCTTAAAGAAAAATCGTAGCACTCGTGATGTTTTATTTATTGACGCAAGTAAGGAGTTTATAAAAGGGAAGAATCAAAATAAACTTTCTAAGGAAAACATTGATAAGATTGTCGAAACGTATAAAAAACGGGAAAATGTTGAGAAATATGCTCATGCTGCTACCTTTGAGGAAATCAAAGAAAATGATTTCAATTTGAATATCCCTCGTTATGTAGATACATTTGAGGAAGAAGAGCCTGTTGATATGGCTGCAATTGGCTCAACCATTAAAGAGATTCGGAAAGAGAAAGTTGAATTAGAATCGAGCCTGTATGACATGATTTCTTCGTTACAATATGATGAAGAAAATGCTGATTGGATTAAAGGTGCATTAGAGGTGTTTAATCGTGGAAAATAAACGTACACCAGACATTCGATTTAATGGATTTACTGGAGATTGGGAACTACGTAGGTTGGGCGAGATTTCAGAAAAAGTAACTGAGAAGAATAAAAATAATATTTATTCTGAAACTCTGACGAATTCAGCTGAGTTTGGAATCATCAATCAACGTGATTTTTTGATAAGGATATTTCAAACGAAAAGAATTTAGATAGTTATTATGTCGTTCATCCAGATGATTTTGTTTACAACCCGAGGATTTCTAATCTTGCTCCAGTAGGTCCAATTAAGCGAAATAAGTTAGGAAGAACTGGCGTAATGTCGCCACTTTATTATGTATTTCGTACACATGACGTAGATAAAACATATTTAGAAAAATACTTCTCATCCGATAGATGGCATATATTCATGAAATTGAATGGAGATTCCGGTGCACGATCAGACAGGTTTGCTATCAAAGATTCTATATTTAGTGAAATGCCTATTCCAACCCCTTCAATTGAAGAACAATCTAAAATCGGTAACTTTTTCGAACAACTAGACAACAATATCGCTCTTCATCAGCAAGAACTAATCACCCTCAAACAAACAAAACAGGGATTCTTGCAAAAAATGTTTCCAAAAGAAGGGGAGTCCGTGCCAGAGATTCGTTTCCCAGGATTTATTGGAGATTGGGAACAGAGTAGGTTAGGAGATTTAGCTACAATAGTAAGAGGAGCTTCTCCAAGACCAATTCAAGACCCAAAATGGTTTGATGATTCTTCTGATATTGGCTGGCTTAGAATAGCAGATGTTACTGAACAAGATGGAAGAATATATTATTTAAAACAAAGAATTTCCGAAGCAGGGCAAGAAAAAACACGAGTTTTAACTGAACCTCATATATTATTAAGTATCGCAGCTACAGTTGGAAAACCAGTAGTTAATTATGTGAAAACTGGTGTTCATGATGGTTTTTTAATCTTTCTTAATCCATTATTCGAACAAGAATACATGTTTCAATGGTTAGAAATGTTTCGTCCTAAATGGCAAAAATATGGACAACCAGGTAGTCAAGTAAACTTAAATTCAGAACTAGTAAGAGATCAAGAAATATTGATTCCATCTAAAGAAGAACAAATCCGAATTGGCAACTTTTTCAAAAAACTAGACGACACCATCGAGCTTAAACAAAGTGAATTAGATGCCTTGAAAAAAACGAAAAAAGCATTCCTACAAAAGATGTTTGTTTAAGTGAAAGTAGAGGGGGGATAATCATGACGAAGATACTACATAACGATGAAGCCGAAGTGGAACGTCGACTAATCGAAGTATTAGGAGAAGGCTATAATCAGTGGAATTATCGTCCAGACATAAAGTCAGAAGGAGACCTTTGGAACAACTTGCGTAAAATAATTACTCAAAACAACTTATCTGAAATTGGCGAAATCCCCATTACTGATAAAGAATTTGACACGATTAAAACAGAATTATTATCTAAGACACAGACCCTTTTGATGCTGCAAGATGGCTCAAAGGGGAAAATGGGATTGCTCGGATTACGATTGAACGTGAGGATGTCTCCCTAGGTTCAATGTCGTTATTGTTGTATTCTAACCAAGATATTGGTGGGGGAATCTCTACTTATGAAGTTGTTCATCAGATTGCGAAACAAAAGACTAACCTAGATGGACGTGATCGCCGGTTTGACGTGACTCTCTTAATCAATGGGTTACCAATCGTTCAAATTGAATTAAAACAAGTAAGCGCTAAAGACGGCGTATTCCAAGCCTATAATCAAATCAAGAAGTACGCAGAGGAAGGGATGTTTCGAAATAATATCTTTTCTACTCTTCAGTTATTTGTTATTTCAAACGAACAAACGACTCGCTATTTTGCAAATGCGCTGCCGAAAGACATGCATAAGAAGTTTGTTTTTAGTTGGCGAACTACAGACAACCGTAAAGTAGACAATCTCTATGAGTTTGTGAAACAAGTGTTAAATATTCCAGACGCACATCGCTTGATAGCCAATTATACGATTGTAAGTGAAGAGCAAGATAATAAAGCTTTAATGGTTCTACACCCATACCAAATTCATGCGATTGAAGCTTTGTTTACTTCTGCTTCTAAACATCAATCCGGTTATGTTTGGCACGCCACTGGCTCAGGTAAAACGTTAACTAGTTTTGTTTCTACAAAGCTATTGGCTCGTAAACCAGGTGTGGATCGTACAATTATGTTGATCGATCGTAAAGACTTGGATAATCAAACAACGACAGAGTTTACTAAATTTGCTTCCGAGTTTAATACGGGTATTTCTTCTGGTAATGCCAAGTCAAATAGTTTAATTGTTGGAACAGGTAGTGCGAAAGAGCTGAGTGATACTCTTCTTTCTGACGCTAACTCGAATACAGTAATTATTACTACTCGTCAAAAGTTAGACGCTGCTTTGCGTTATGCACAAAAGCAAGAGGAACAAAAAGGAACCCAACGCTTTAAAAAGCTGGTTGGCCAACATATTGTCTTTGTCGTAGATGAGTGCCACCGTGCATTAAGTGCAGAAGGAATGGAAGAAATTAAATCATTTTTCCCGAATTCAACTTGGTTTGGATTTACAGGAACGCCAATATTTAATGAAAATAAAAAACAAGCTAAAGGTCGTTTAGCTCGTACCACTCGTGACCAATATGGAGATGTACTACACACATATACGATTAAGAATGCCCTAGATGATGGGGCAGTTTTGGGATTCCAAGTCGAGCACGAAGATACGATTGAAACAACATCATTATATAATCATATTTTTCAACAGTTACGACAGAATGAAAAGTATTCAAATTTAAGTGACGATGAAATTAACGAAATGATTGACCAAATGGATGGGAAAGAAAAGGAAACCTATCTTGAACCATCTACTTATGAACGTAATGACCATATTCAAAAGGTCATTCATAAAATATTCCGACCAGATAATGCTTATGTTAAATTCGATTTCCAAAATGGGCGTCCACAAAAAGCTGCCATTTTAACAACAAGTTCCATTGATATGGCGAAACGTTATTATCATGCAATCAAGGAAATGACAAAAGACTTGGATTGGTTGGCAAAAGAATTTGCGGGACACCCTATCCGAACAGGTCGTACGATTGAAGATCCGGATTTTCCAAGAATTGCGATCACATATTCCTTACAAGAAAATGATGAAGATTCCAACCAAAATCAAGATGAAATGAAAAAGATTATAAAGGACTATAATGATTATTATCATACTGCCTGGTCGATTGAAGATATAGAACGTTATAATGGTGACATCAACAATCGTTTGGCTCGTAAAAAAGCAGAATTCAAAGAGTTTGGAAAACAAATTGACCTTGTAATCGTCGTAGATCGATTACTGACAGGATTTGATGCACCAACGATTCAAACCTTGTTTGTAGACCGGAATTTAAGCTATGCCAATTTGATTCAAGCCTTTTCACGAACGAATCGTACGTATCCAGGAAAAACAAAGGGATTGATTGTAACATTCCGAAAACCTGCGACAATGGAGCAAAATGTAAAGGATGCAACGAAGTTATATTCTGAAGAACAAGAGGAATCTACTCTTGTATATCCAACCTATGAGGAATCGAAGAAACGCTTCAAAAGGCACATAAAACATTAAAAACACTCGTACCCAATCCAACCGAGATTGATGAGCACTCTTCACTCGAAACTCGAATTGAATTTGTGAAAGCTTTCCAAGAGTTAAACAAATCCTTTGAAGCTTTAGTTACGTATGATGATTATAACGATGATATGGAGATGTCAAAAACACTTCAAGAGCAGGTAAAGACTTTAGAGGAGTATATAGGTGTCTACAACACAGTAAAGGGTTCATTAATCGATGAAGGGGACGATGAGGGGCCAGATCCTGATTTCTCTGATATTGAATTCTATGGAGAAAATGCGATAAAAATTTATGATATTGACTCAACCTATATTGACCAACTTTTAGGAACATACTCAGCAAATAATAAAAACATCCGTGAAGAAATTGAAAAAGCACTTCAAAAGTTGAAGAAAGCAGAAATTGTTAAAGAAGTATACCACTCCATATTAGACGCTATTGATGAAAAAGAAATAGACTCAGAAGAAGATATTTTTGTTGTGAAAAGACGCTTCTTCACAAAAGAGCTTAATAAAGCAATTGAAGAATTTGCAAATACTTGGTTCGTGGAAGAAGGAGAGCTGCATTCATCTGCTATTCAATATGTGATAGGAACAGAGCCTATTCCGAATATCGGAGGAATTATTAATAGCAAACAGTTTGATAAGTATAAAGCGGTACATCCTGATGCAAAACCTTTGAAATATGGGCCGGAGATGAAGCGTCAGTGGAGAAGGACGTTGGATAAAGTTATTGTGCCTTTGAATGATGAGTTGAGGTAAAGTTTTATTAATTGCATTCACCCAAAAAAGTCCAATTTACTGATAACCTAGCTTAAATAAACCTATCTAATCTAATGAGGAGTTATGGAAATTAGAATGATTGCTAGTGATAGTAAAATAAAGTAAAAGGAAGGGAAAGAATGAACCTAACTGAAATAGTAATAAATAATTTATTTGGACAGTATGACCATAGAGTTCAATTATTTAGTGAAGAGGGCATTACAATAATCTATGGTTTAAACGGAGTTGGAAAAACAACATTATTAAGACTAACAAAGGAAGCACTTGGAAGTGAGGTAACAGAATTAAATAAGACCACCTTTGATAGGCTTGAATTAGGTTTTGACAATGGTAGTATTTTGGAGATCACTAAACATCCTAAAATATTTGAAGGTTCAATTATGGATAGTAGGGAAAAGGAGATAAATAATGAGGGACTACAGGATAACAATAAAGAATTAAAGGTGAAGGATGAAAATGAAGAGTCGAAAATCTTTTATTATTTAAAAAATAGCAAAGGGGAAATCTTAGAATATTACTCCAGGACTTTAAAACCTTCTAGAAGAATTAGAGCGCTAGATATAGATGATAAGCTTCATTTTTAAGACGTGTTGTTCGAGGAGTTTGGAGAGATACTCGGGACGGACAAATATATAGTTTGGATGATATTGAAGAGAACTTTGGCCACTTAATTAATCCTCCAAATCTACCAAATTGGTTAGTAAATATACATAATTCTTTTCATGTACATTTTATAGGTGCTAATCGATTACATAGTGTAGGCAGGGTTTTAAATGATTATATGGATGATTTTAAAGGAGCCTTAACTCCAGCAGTGCTCATAAACTCACAAGAATTAAAGAGGGAAATTGAAAGGAAATTAGCAGCATTTGCAAGAGTATCTCAAGAACTTGAAAGAACATTTCCAAATAGACTTATAAACAGGATGTTAAGTTTTAATGAAGAAATAGTCCCTTCTGAAAGCGAGATAATAGAGCGACTAAGTAGACTCGAAGAAAGAAGACTCAGCCTCGCAAAAGTTAGTTTATTAGACAGTGCTAGAGATACATCGATGAACGTTCCGCTAGGTGAGACGATAAATCCTAGTCGGAGATTAGATGTTCATACAAGGAACGTTTTAGAGCTTTATATAGAAGATACAGAAGGTAAATTAGAAGAGCTTGTAAGTATGGAATCAAGACTAAATTTATTTGTTAATATCCTTAATAAGAGATTAGTTAGCTCAAGGAAGAAAGTTTTTGTCGATAAAGAAAAAGGGTACTGTATTTTATTACCAAACGGAGGGGAAATACCTTTAGAGAATTTATCTTCAGGAGAACAACATGAGATTGTCATGTTATATGAACTCCTTTTTAGGACTACTACTGGATCACTTGTAGTAATAGATGAGCCGGAACTTTCATTGCATATAACATGGCAACAAAAATTCTTAGAAGATGTCTTAGAAATAGCAAAAATAACAGGGTTAAAAATGTTGATCGCTACCCACTCTCCAGATATTATTTCTAATAGATGGGATTTAACTGTGCCTTTAGGAGAGGAGATATAATGAGAAATAAAATTCCTCCAATCAGACATGTTAACTCAATGTGTATGGCTAGGTCAGCAGGTGTAAATAATTCGTTTCTAATTGTCGAAGGAGTTACTGACCCACGTTATTATGAAAAGTTTATTGATAGGGATAATTGTGAAATTAAGATTGCAGGAAACAAGGATAATGTAGTGGAAATCATACAATTATATTATCTTCGAGGGTTTAAAGGGAGTTTAGGAATTGTTGATGCGGATTTTATGCGTATAAATGGCGAGTCGTTTGATAACCCAAATATTTTATTAACAGATTCACATGATTTAGAAACAATGTTGATTAACTCCCCTGCTCTTGAAAATGTCCTATTTGAGTATGCTGATTGGAATGCATATAATAAAGTTTTCTCAAGTCATTCACTTATACCCTTAAAGAGTGCTCTCTTAAATAGTGCAAAGATAATAGGTTATATTCTTTTAACTTCATTAAAATATGGAGCAAATCTTAAATTTAGTGATATTGATTATACTAGCTTAGTTTCAAAACCGCATTTAGAAATTAATTTTGATGAAGCTTTTAATTATATCTTGTCAATTTCAAACAACCATAGTATTTCAGATATTAATGATTTCAAGAATAAAGTATTAGAGCTAATGAGTGATGAGCATGATTTATGGCAGGTGTGTCGTGGCCATGATTTAACGGAGATTTTGTGTATTGGATTTAAAGAGGTATTTGGGGCGTATAATAGTTGTTTTCTAACAAGGGGTTCCATGGAAGGGGCTCTACGAATGACATATGAACGTGAGTATTTTTTTAATACAAACCTTTATGGATTGTTGGTAGATTGGCAAGTGGTTAATGTTGGCTATACTATATTAAGAGAAAAAGACGATGAAAAAGTTACTGTTTAATGATATATTGAGATGTTTTATTAGTGTGAACAGAAAATGAGAAAATGATTGCTTTTAGAAGTGTTTTATAGCCTATTTATATATACTTTTATAAAAAAATAATGGTTAAGAGGATGAAATATATGGAAGGAAATTATTTTAGCCGAAATAAAACTGGTGGAGCTGTACAAGCATATGGTTCAGCCTATCAGGATTTGGTTAGTCTCTTATATATTTTTATTCATATTAATAGTAATTCTTTTAAAGAAATTACTTTTGAAACAGATGATGATTTTACGCTCATAATGGATACCCATGAGAAGTATGTGCAGGTTAAAAATACACAACTTACAACTGCACAAATAAGAGGAATATTAGAATTTAAAGCTGATAACACAAAAAGCAAATATGTTAAACATGTTGTTGTATCGTCAAAATATGATCAAAAATTCAATAGTTTGTTAAAGAAATACAAGAATATATGTAATGTGAATAAAACTTTCCGAAGAGAGCAAGAAAAAAACGATATTGTAGAAGAATTTAATGGACTTCTCCAAAAATGGATTTGATTCAGATACTTTTCATAAATGCGAATTTGAGGAGATACCGGATGCGCAAATTGAAGAAACTATAAAGTTTCATATGTATAGGTGGTCAGAATCAAATAACTGGGTTATTGATATTGAGGATTTGTTTAATAAATTTATTACGAATATCTCGTTACACATGCGCCCTCAACGTGGTTCTCTTAATAGAAAGGAGATTGAAGAACTCGCTGTTAGTTGTCCAAAACGAGAAATTATGAATCATGACATCCAACAAAGTGTCATCTACTTTAACGATTCAAAAGATTCTATTTTATTGGCATTAAAGAAGGACATATCTGAAAAAAGTATTTTTTCAGATAAACTCAATTTAATAAAGCTCTATATCGAAACTGGAAATTTAGATGATGCTCTTAAGTTGGCATGTGAAATTTATATGTATGAAGATACTTTTATGTATTATTATCTATGGTTGCTTTATGCATTAAGAAAAATTGATAATTTGATGGAAGAATGTAATCGTATAATACAACAGAATGCGTGTCTGTATTATGCGCATTATTTTAAGGGACTTGTTTTTATGGAAGAGCAAAAATATATTAGTGCTATTGACAGTTTAAAAGATGCTCTTTCAAATGACAATACTTTTGAAGTTAACTTTATTCTTGCAAAACTTTATAATCTGGTTGGCAAATATGATGCAAGTTTGAGACATTATCGTTTTTGTCAATTAAAACAGCCTATGAACGAGGGGGTACTGCTAGGTATAAGCTCGTTAGTACCGAACCATGAGGCCATTGAATATCTTGATCAATTAATTGAGGTGAATCCTAAAAATTATAGTGCTTATCTTAAAAAAGGTAAGATTTTAAGATACTACGGGATGAACAATGATGCCTATGAGTATTTTCAAAAATATCTTAATTATCATTTTCCAAATGAAAAAGACTCAACCGAGGTATTAAAGGAAATCTCTTTGTGTCTTCTTAGTATGAACGATGAACGGGCATTTAAATATTTAAACATTTGGCTGCTTGATTTACTGTTTAATGATTATAACGATAAGATTAAAGAAGGTGAAGAGCTAGTGATATTTGATAGTTCTTGGAACAATACTCAGCTCGTAGAGTGTACAAAGTCAGGAGAAGATTTTATCATTCGCACTTCAATACGTCAATACTTACTTATAAAAGGGGAGGATAGCAAAATTGCAATTGGTTGTACGGTCGATCCATTTCTGGAAATGACAATGGACTTTTTTAAAGAACAAGAACAAACTAAAATTGAAAATGGTTACGAATACATACCTTCTATAATAAAGGTATACCGTTACAATAAAGAATTCGAAAAAATGATTAATTTAATGTCATTACAAGACAATGCAGGTTTGAATAAAGACTACTACTTCACTGATAAAAGGGGAAACGATCGGTGGAGTTTCAAAGAGTATATCAGTAAACATTTGGCAACCTCAGTACTTGTTGAAGAACTTAATAATGCCATTCATGTCCGAATTCAAGTAGGAAATGCAATAATTACAGGTTGGTTTAATAAGGGGGGAGAGAACTATTTTAAGTTTTGTAGCAAAGTAGAAAATCCAACAGGATTTGAAGAAGCTGTTTTAATATTAGAGTGTGGACAAACAAAACAACAGGTTCAGATAAAATTCGAAGTACGATGTATAAAAATTATAAAAAGTGCATACTATCCTCGGGGGAATTATGTTAGGGACGTTAAATTGCCAATTTAAATAGATTATAGATGTATCATTTGTACTATCAAAATCTGTGTTCTCTTAATCATTGATTACTAATACTTCGCTCTCTTAATCGCATTATATAGAAATCTGTCAAAAAGTCAAAAAGGTTTATTCATTGACCTTTTGAGGACAGCCTCTTACTAGGTTTAATTTACACATATTTTACACGACAACACCATAAAACCTTAATTTATCAATACTTTTAGACCTATTTCGACCCCGACCACCGGTACTTGAAAACCATTGGTTTATAGACGTTTTCCTAATAGGAAAGCGTCTTTTTTGTGTTTAAATCGCTTCGCATTATTCGTTTATAATAGTGCGAAACGAATAAAACGAACTCGAACGGTCATTGAAGCGTTCATTGTATCCGTTCATTGGCTGCGTTCATTGAAATAAGTTTCGAATTGCCGTAAATCTAACAAAAGGGGTGCGGCAATATGTCACGTCGTAGAAACAAAATCAACGAAATTGAACTTCAAAAATCTTCGCAGGAACAATCCTTCGAAATGTATATTCATATTTTTATTCGAGATTGTAAAATCCGAAATCTATCCGAACACACAATCAAATATTGCAAAAACGAATTATATAAAACGTTGAAGTATTTCGAACAAAATGACCTCACGACAAATCCTTCCGAAATGACAAGCGGCTTTATTCTAGAACAAGTCATTCTTCGCATGATGGACGATAACCGAAAAGAAACGACAATCAATGCAACACTTCGTGCGTTGCGTTCCTTCTTCAACTACTTAGAAAAAGAGGCTTTTATTTTAAATAATCCAATGACCAACGTGAAACTTGTTCGTCAAAAGCGAAGGATTATTCAAACATTTAGCAGTGAACAAATTCACGCATTCCTTCGACAACCCGACCGTTCCATATAATAAATTCCATTTATGGTAATCATCTATTGCAATAGTACTGTGAGAATATCATTTCTATAACAAAATTTAACCATTCACGTACTTTTGTATGAGACCAAGGTTTGATTGTTTTTTGTGGATGTGACAGATGTGGAGAAGAGTCGCGGAAGGTTGTTAGAGAGTTAATTTAAGGTTCTCCGTCTGTACCACTAACAGGCTATTAGTGAATCTCCACACATGAATATGGGACGAAGGGGGATTGAGAATTGAATGAAAAGCTATTACTCAGAATAAAAGCCATATTAGTAGAGTGTGCAAAGAACAATCGAGTAATTGAATACGGAAAACTCAGCACAGAACTAAATGGTGATATTTCTCCTATAAAACTAAATGAACCTCTAGGAGAAATATCGTTAAGGTGTTTAAAGAAAGGTTTTCAACCGTTATCTGTTCTTGTTGTTAATCAGGAAACTCATAGACCAGGAGAAGGTTTCTTCACTTGGATTGCAGATAAAATGGGGTACAAGAACTTACCTGCATATGAGTGGGAGAAATTTTTTGAAGAACAACTAGAAAAAGTGTATGCATTTTATGGATGGGATGAATTTTTGTCTAACTATCAATCGAATCAATCGGACAAATCAAAAGCAGCTTCGGGAAACAAGGAAGTAAATACATGGATTTTTCAAGGGAATTCAAAGCATTTCCGTATCAATGATTACTTAAGAGATACTACCAGTATTATGTGGTCTCTGAACCAAAGACATTTTCAAAGTGAAATTAGAATAGATGACACAGTATATATCTGGCGTTCGGATGGTGGACAAAGAGGAACTGGAGGAATAATAGCAAAAGGAAAGGTTACTGGAAAACCAGTAATGAATGATGATCCAAGTCAGCAACCATCATACCGTAAAAGATATAACGTCCTTGTTTTTCATTTTGAGTCGTTCTGGAAATAAGCGGAGATTGAGTTGCATGAAAACCAGATAAAGCACCACAAGTAATGGTTAGAAATAAGATTGGGAAAATCGGTAGGTCAGCTGGATGTCAGTTTGATAAAGATAATTCAGGAATGGGGTAGTCTGATACTAATAATGCTCCACCTACCCCTATTGTACCTACTAGTAACACTGCTCCAAAGAACGGATAAATCCGTCCAATTATCTTCAATTGGAAGAATAGTAGATAAGAGATAGTAAATAAAGATGAGTAAAACAAATGCAATTACAGCAATTTTACCATCAATTAAGTTATGTAATAAGGACGCAGGTGTCGTAACAAAAACAGTACCAACTAGTAACAAAAACAGTAACGCAAAGAGTTAACGAGAAGTCGAGATATTTTTCCAAAAAACTTCCCAGCAAGCTCAGGAATATGAGCACCTCGATTTCGAATGGAAATCATACCTGTTAAGTAATCATGCACTGCTCCAGCGAATATAGAACCAAGTACAATCCATAGGAAAGCCACTGGTCCATATAAAGCACCCATGATTGGTCCAAAAATAGGACCAGTACCGGCAATATTCAATAATTGTATCAATGCATTTTTCTGTTTATTCATCGGTACATAATCAACACCGTCTTTATAGAATAAGCTGGTGTTGGTCTTTCTGCATTTGGTCCAATTACTTTTTCGATATATTTCCCATAGGTGAAATAAGCAATGACCAATGCAGCAACTGCGATTAGAAATGTAATCATGTTAATCACTCCCTATGTTTTTTAAGCGTTATCGCTTATAACTATCTTTACGAAGAAATACATAAAAATATAATCAATAGATATAATTAATTCATTTATATAGTACTATTATCTTAAATATAGAGCTTTTCAATAAATTATGTAAATTATCAACTGCAATATGGAAAAAATGTATTATAATGGAAGAGGATAATAGGTTAGCGATATATGACAATGAAATATATTTTCTCTTATACTAGATTTAAACCTCTCTTATTTAAATGGAATTTAAAATAACGTATGTTCATTTAATATTACAATAGTAAAATAGACTTTTGAGGAAAGGAGAAATAACTGTATCTTCTAAAAGAGCAGATACAGTTTGAAGTTAAGTGCTAGGTATAAACCTGTGCTTCTTCTGGTCTAGAGCGATGGAAAAATATTAATTATTGAAGATAATGTAGATGTAAGTAAATTATTAGCAGAGACTTTAGAAGGTGAAGGATATCAAGTGAGTACAGCACTCGATGGAATGGATGGTTTATATGAAGCACAACGTAATCAATACGACTTGATTTTATTGGACATTATGCTTCCATATAAAAGTGGTGAGGAAATCTTAAAAGAGATTCGTTCTCAACATGACATACCGATCATAATCATATCAGCTAAAAATGTGGTTACTACTAAGATTGACTTATTGCGTTTAGGGGCAGACGATTATATCACTAAACCATTTAACCTAGGCGAAGTTGCAGCTAGGGTTATGACTAACCTGCGTCATTATAATAGCCAGAAAAAAACAAATAACATTTTGAAATATAGAGATTTAGAATTAGATAATACTAAAAAACAACTGACCATCTCCGGAGTGGAAATAGAACTTACCGGCAAGGAATATCTAATTATGGAATTACTAATGCGAAATCCTGAAAAAGTATATTCCAAAAGTAACATCTACGAATCTCTATGGAATCAAGAATACTTAGGAGATGATAATGCGGTAAAAACGCATATCAGTAATTTACGTAATAAATTAAAAACTATTAATCCGGAAATAGACTATGTTGAAACGGTCTGGGGGTTAGGATATCGCTTGTATAAGGTTTAAGTAAAAAAATTCTTAAACCTTTTTTTATTTTCTAAACCTTTTCTTAACTTTTAGTGTTTATAGTTAGTATCGAGGTGATGATGAGTGGCAGATTACATTTTAAAAACAAATGAGTTAACCAAGACATTTCGTCAGACGGATGCGTTGCGTAACGTATCCATTACATTAGACCCCGGAAAAATATATGGACTAATTGGAAGTAATGGGGCAGGTAAAAGTACATTAATGAGAGTCATAGCGGGACTTAGCTTCCCTACATCCGGTAGCATGGAACTCTTTGGGAAAGAGAGTGCTAGAGCAATTCAAGCAGAACGTAAAAGAATAGGATGTATGATAGAATCACCGAGTCTCAATTTAGGTTTATCTGCTAAGGAGAACATCCGGTATCATAGAATTTTACGCGGAATTTCAAATGTAGAGCTTGAGGATGAACTCATTGAGTTAGTTGGATTGGAAGACACGGGGAAAAAGCAGGTGAAAGATTTTCACTTGGTATGAAACAGAGATTAGGAATTGCTGTTTCACTGATAAACAATCCTGAGTTACTGATTCTAGACGAGCCAATTAACGGGCTTGATCCATTAGGGGTTAAAGAGATAAGGATATTACTGAAGAAGTTATGTGAAGAGAGACATATTACGGTTCTTATTTCCAGTCATAATCTACCAGAATTATATCAGGTAGCAACCGACTATATTATTATCCATGATGGGGAGATTAAACAAACCTTAACTCTCGGAGAGTTAGAGAATAAGTGTCAAAGACATATTCTTATTGAATGTGAAAAACCAGAGGATCTATTAGTAATATTAGAAAACGATTTAGGGACAACAAATTATAAGCTAATGCCTGACAAGACTATTAAGCTATATGATTATGTAGATGATAAGAAGAAAGTAGCCACTACAATTTTTGAGAATGGGATAATTACAACCAATTTTTCTGTTGAGGGAGACACGTTAGAAAACTATTTTATTTCTGTTATTGGAGGAGAAAAGAATGATTAATATCATTCAGGCTGATCTATATAAATTAAAAAAGTCTAAACCTATAAAAATCCTGTTTTTAATTATGTGGGCTGCCGCTGCTATTGTGACATTTGTGTCCTATTTAGTAGCACAAGGTAAGATTGGTATGGAAATAAGTGGTCCTATTTCGGGATTAAGTGATGTGATGACGATAGCGATTGTCGGACCGTTTTTAGCAGGGATTTATATCTGTAGCGATTTTAGCAATAAATCTATCAATGATACCATCTCTTCATGTGGTATGGGTAGAGGAGTTGTCATTATAAGTAAGGCAATCGTCTTATATCTATTAGTACTTCTTATGATTTTACCCTACGCAGTAGTTACCATCATTGCATTTGCCACTGGAGCAGAGTTTTCCGAACCGTTTTCCGCATCTGTGTTTCTCCATATATTAGCAAATCAGACGGATTTAAGTTTAACAGGTGCAGTAATTGGGAAAATACTTGTCATAATGTTTGTTATGACGCTAGCATATGCATCCCAAATGAGTATAGGGATCATTCTAGCATTTGTTCTAAGAAAGACTTCTTTAGTTATATTCTTAGGGTTCGGGATTATTTTAGTATTACAAATCTTAGGAGGAATAGGGACAGAGATTACAGCAATCGAAAAATTTCTTTCCATAACTCCTTTTTCTGTTAATAATCAGGTGCTAGCAATGGATTCAGAAGTTAGCGACATATTAAAAGCAATCGGTGTTTGCTTCTTGTTTATAGTCTGGATGCTTAGCATTGCTAATGGAGCATTTAAAAAATCAGAAATTAAATAAATGGAAGGCTGATCAAAGTGAAGATTGTAGTTGTTGTACTGATAGTAATAATTTTTGTATTAGTCATCTATATCGGACTTATACAACTACAAGTGCGTAAAATTAATATGCAACTTGAAAAACGGTTGAGAGAGAATACCCGTCAGCCTGTAAGTATTGAGTTAATCAATAAAGATATCAATAGACTTACAGCGAATATTAATAAGTACCTTAAGGTGGAGGAAAATCTCCGCCTTAAGGGAATACGCGAAGATAAGAAGTTCAGGGAATTAATCGTGAATATTTCCCATGACTTGCGCACGCCACTTACAGCTATTAAGGGGTATCAGCAGTTGATGAAGAGAGAAGAGTTGTCTCAAGAGCAAATAAAAAGACTGAAAATTGCGGAAAAACACACCGAGGATTTAGAGAATCTTATTCAACACTTTTTCGAATATTCATACCTTACAAATGCAGAGCCCCAGATTGATTTAGAGAGGACAAACCTTAATAGTCTAGTAGGAGAATGTCTTGTTACTTTTATTCCCTACTTGGAAGAGAAAAATTTGTCGATTCGATTAACAGAATCACAATCTATCTTTGTACTAGCAGATAAACATCTGGTTAAGAGAATTATAAAGAACCTTATACAAAATTGTATTCAACATACTAAAGGGGTTATTGAGGTGAGTCTACTGGTGGAAGATAATGCTATCATTTCTTTCAAAAATCTAGTAAGGGATCTACCACATTCTGATGGAGAGCGACTTTTTGAGCGTTTCTATAAAGGAGACAAAGCAAGAGGTAAGTCTGGTGGACTTGGTTTAGCTATCGTGAAGCTTCTTGCCGAGCAGATGGGAGGAAGCACTCAAGCGATTATAGAGGATGATACATTAGATATCCGAGTTAGTTTACCACTATATAGATAAGAAATTAGGGGTCATAGCCATTAACACTGACTCAATTCTTACCTGGGGGAGAAGAATTTGCAGGACAACTAAAATCTAAGGAGAATAATCAGGCGGTTGACAGTATAGAGACTTGGATTTATGACTACAATCCTAATGCTGAAGCGAAAGTCCGTATTTTCTGTTTTCCTTATGGATTTGGAGTATTACCGAATACAAGCTTAATGGAGATTTTAAGTGAATTAAAATTTCTTGGTATCGATCATATCCCTGATTTTGAAGAAATTAAGGCTACTGCATCTTCTGATTTAGTAAGTAAAGCCTTTATGAGAGGATGGGGGATAGATGGGGAGGCAATCAATGACCTACTAGAGGGAACGAAACTAACATTGCCATTGATCGTATCCGCGTACCGTATTGTTCAAAGGTATGTATATGATCAATCTGAAGAGTTCCATATTCCTATTGTTGGTTTCCACGGAGTCGACGATGAAAGGGTTCTATTAGATGATATGAATGCATGGGACGATATAACAACTGAATCATTTAAGCTATACACCATGGCTGGAGATCATGTATTTATTGATAAAAGTCAATCTGAGGAAAGAATACTAGAAATATTAAAAGATGAAGTAGACGAGAATATCAAAATGAAGAGATAACATCTAAATACTAGTTAATCAAGAAAATAGATTAAGAGGATCACATATGTGTCTCTATGGGATGAAGAAATTCTTAAATTAGAATTTCTTCATCTGAACTTTTTTATTTCAAATATGGGGTTGAACTAACTAAAAACTCCTTACACGATGTTTTTGTATAACGTTAGGAAAAGAGGTAAATTATGCATAAATCAGCAATTGAAGTAAAGGATATAAAAAAATCCCTTCAAGATCGTGACATTTTAAAAGGGATAAGTTTTGAAGTAGAACAAGGAGATATTTTTGGTTTCATTGGACCAAATGGGGCTGGAAAAACTACTACAATAAGAATTTTATTAGGATTATATAAATACGATTCTGGTAGTGCGACCATTATGGGGCGTGATGTTGCAGATGATGAAGCTAGAAAAAAAGTTGGTTTTGTTATTGATGGGGATGGGTTATATGACAATATGACTGCAATTGCTAATCTAGAATATTATCAAATGATTTACGAAAAGTCGGTAGATAAAAAGAAAATAGGGAAAGTATTAGAACTTGTCGGTCTTGCTGATCGAGCGAGAGATAAGGCACAAACATTTTCTAAAGGGATGAGACAGAGATTAGCTCTAGCAAGAGCTCTTGTCCATGATCCAGAAGTTCTAATTCTGGACGAGCCAACATCTGGAATTGACCCTACTGCACAGTTGGACATAAGGAAAATATTATTGGATATTGTTCAAAATGAAAAAAAGACAGTATTTTTCAGTTCTCATAATATGGATGAAGTACAAAAAATTTGTAATCGAATTGCTTTGCTCGATAAGGGTGAAATCAAATTATATGGCCATCTGGAAGAATTGCGAAAGCAGATGGGTAAAAATGTTCTAACAGTCCAAACGAGTAGCGAAATAAATCAAGATAGTTTAGACGAGATTAAGCAAAAGAAGGATTTTGGTTTCTATAAAATACAAGACGGCAATCTATTATTTACCCCGTCCATTAGTGTTAAAACTTCTGACATCATTAATCAGTTGGTGAAAGTTGGTATTGAAGTGGATGAAGTTGCTAAAAAAGAATCTTCTTTGGAGGAAATGTACAATAATATTGTAAGGGAGGCTGAGGATAAATGAGAATGAGACCAATAATTAATGCCAGTTTAAGAAGTATCTTTCAATTCAAATCTTTGATTATTGTGTATTTGGGAATTGTATTAATATGTGCTTTGGCCATTGGTTTAATTGGATCGAAGCTAATTATTGAACCGATCATGAGTAACGGTTTAATCAATAAAAGTAGTCTTAGTTATTACATAGGAATCATTGGTTATAGCACTGCGTTCATTTTAACAGGGATTAATTATTGTGTTTTGTTTTCAGTTCCTCTAACACGTGATAAAGTCAATAAAGTGATTGAATCCCTACTAGCTACAGCATCAAGTGTAAAAGAAGTTTGGGTAGCCAAGAGTGTTGCCCTGTTCATCTGGATTACTTATCGGGGTTTTCATTCCGTATCTACTAACTGAATACTTTAGCTTGACTTATCTATCCTCAAGCTTTTTTGCATCCACTAATATATGGATTATATTAAGTACATATTTAGCAGTACCAGTTATGTTCTTTTGTTTAAGCTTATTGATTCATTTTGTCGGGCTTGTAGGAAATGTTGAGAATGGAATAGTAATTGCCTCCATATTTCTACCTTCAATTTCTGCACTTTTTATAAACCTTCTAGCCCGTAATGTAATCTCGTTAGATACACCATTATTCTTTTTGGGGAATATTGTTATTGCATTAATTTTGTATCTGATTTGTATGGCAAATCGTTCGAAACTAAACAAGGAGGATATTGTTTTATCATGTCAAAGTTAAAATTTAAAAGAATATCCGTCGTGTTTAAGCGCGATTATAATGAATTTATTAAATGGAAGTCCTATAATATTCTCCTTCTTTTGTTTGGAATACTTATAATACTAGCCATATTGATGACTAATTTTTTGTTGCCAAATATGACCTGGATGAATGTGCAAAATGATGATCATATTTATCAGATGATTACATTCCACATTCTCTTATTATTGGCTATGGCACCACTAATAATAAGTATACCTCTTTTTACCAGTGGGCCATTTACCAGAGAAAAGGCAAATGGCGTAATATCTGCATTATTATCTACGCAACTTAGACAAGAAGAAATTTGGTTAGGGAAAAGTTTTGCGGTGTTTGTACCGACCTTTACCATTTCATTTGTTTCATCATTAATAGCTACATATGCAGTTAGTAAACTAATAACGATACCGGGAGAATTATTATTTACTATCTTTTTGATTACACCACTTATGTACTTAGGGTTAACAGTATTTACAGTACAATTGTCGATGATTCTTAGCTCAGAATTGTCAATTGCACCTTCTTATCTCGTTGGAATGTTGTTATTAATTGGTATACCTGTTGGGTCACTTACAGGCTATCTAGATATTAGTTCATGGAAATTTTCACTTCTTTGTGCATTGTTAACAGTCTTCACCTGGATATTAGTTTGGTTCTATTCCATTTATCTTACGAAGGAACGTATTATTCTATCAAAATAACTATGATGCTTCTATCATTCTTTTTTGAAGGAATCACAACTTACTGAAGAGGGGGTCAGTCAGTGTGGGTATTTCGGAAAGCCTTGGGTATTGCGATGAGAGAGAGCTATTTTAATAAATTTGATAAAGCAAAAAGAACCAAATACAGAAGATGAAGTGAAGAAATTAATCAAGAAACCAAATATAAGAGAATGTGGCTTCGTGGAACATTGAAATTGGGTAATAGTCAATTATCTATTAGATACTGGTAATAGGCTTAACACTATTCTTCATTTAAAAGTAAAAGATATTGATTTAGAAAACGGAATGGGTTGATGCTAGTCTAAATAGTGGACACGGTAAATTGGGAGAATATCAAGTATAATGAACTAACATTTTATCGGGAGTGTCCAAAATGAGAAAAACATTTGATAAAGAATTTAAATTAGAAGTTGTCCGCATTGTTAAAGAAGATGGAAAGAAGAAGTTGCACGAGAATTATACATTGCCGAGCAGACACTACACAATTGGGTGACTAAATTTAACAAAGAACAAGAAGCTGGCTTTGTGGGAAGTGGAAATCTTAAACCAACTGATCAACAAGCTCGTGAATTCCAAAAATGAATCCGTGATTTAAAGAGGAAAATGCCATCTTAAATAAGGCTATGGGCATCTTCGCAAAAAAACCAGAAGTGATTTATCACTTTATTCAACAACACCAACACGAATTCCGTGTAGCGAAGATGTGCGATGTCCTGAGTGTTTCTAAAAGAGGCTATTATGACTGGAAAAAACGTTCGAAAAGCAAACAAAAAATTCGTAAAGAAAAGCTTACTGCTCAAATTAAACGTGAATATCTTGAATCTAGAAAAACATATGGTAGCCCTAAAATTACTAAACAGCACCATAAGCAGGGCTTAAATGTAAGTCAAAAAACGGTAACACGCATTATGAAAGAAAACAATATTCGATTAAAGACTGTCAAGAAGTACAAAGCTACAACCAACTCTAAACATCCATTACCCATTTATCCTAATTTACTATTTTACAACAGTTTTATCTTAAGTCTACTAATTAAAGATAACATATACAGTAACTATAGTTACCTTTTCCAAATTATTGGGGCAAATCAGAAGGACCCCTCCAAGCATCTGCGAAAATATATATTTTCATGGCGATCACGTTTGTCGTGATCGTTTATCATTTTTTCTTATGAAATAGTTATAATAAATTCACACTTAATTAGGAAGATGAAATAAGACAGTAATGAGCCATACTATTCTAGATAAAATTACATAATTTTTAGTCAAACAACACTACATCGTTCTTTTTGCCCCTAGAGGCTAACTTAGCTATAGCTATTGTTATGAAAGTATGATATATTACCTAAGTCTATTTATCTAACTTTAATAGGGATAAACTATTTGAAAAAAAGGGATGCAAAACTATAGGGACTAAATACTAGGCATATGTATAAGCCTTCCAGTTGCTTTACAACAACTACTGAGGGGGATGATTACTTATGGGCTACTTCCTATGGTTGTAGTCTTTTATTTTTAGTCTTATGTTAAAGCTTTGATTTTTCTAGTTCAAATCAACTACTAAGTTTAACAGAGATTATAGAATAGCCGATATGATATATCCCGACATTTTTTTATTATGCAATAGAAGAATAATTAATTACATAAGGGAAGTGTACATCAATGAGAAAATGGTATTCTAATATATCATTAAAAACAAAAAGTATTTTATTTAGTATTATCACAACTACTATAGTGGCTATTTTAATAACAGGGGTTAGTTATTCTGTTAATTCTAAGTTTATGTTAGAGGATCTTGTAACAGATGCTGAACAAATTGTTGAAACATGGTCACAAGATATTGATCCTAAAGATGTAATAAGAGAGTCGAATGATGAAATAGGTCGAGTCGGAATGAGCTTTAACGCAATGGTGGAGAATATTAGTAAGTTAACTAATTCCATTGAATCTGCATCAAAGAATACGTCTAGTAACTATGATTCGTTGTACGCTACTGTAAGTAAAACTAGTGAAAAAATGGATAGTATTACTCAAGTAGTCTCGGAAATGTCAGGGAGATTTGATTCACAAAATGGATCTGCTTATGAGATTTCCTCTTCTTTACAACAATTGTCTGCTGGGGTAGAGACAGTTGCTCGTAATATTTCTAATGTTAGTGAAAGATCGAAAGAAACTGAAAGTCGTGCAATGCGTGGGAATGAGTCGGTTGACCAAGTAGGAATTCAAATGGAATTAATCAATCAATCTTCTCAAAACTCAGAAAGACTTATTCGAAATCTTAATGCACGTTCTAATGAAATTCATTCGATTGTTGGACTGATTACAAGTATTTCAGAACAAACAAGTCTTTTATCCCTAAATGCTTCCATTGAAGCGGCTCGAGCAGGGGAGCATGGGAGAGGATTTGCAATTGTTGCTAATGAAGTGAAAAAGCTAGCGGAACAATCAAAAGGTTCTGCAGAGCAAATTAAATCATTAATCGATTATATACAAAGTGAAACGGAAGAAGCTGTAACTTCAATTAATGAGGGAGTCCAATACGCGAACGCTGGTGTATCTCTTGTAAAAGAGACAGGTATCCTTTTTGCTGATATTCTTGACTCTGCTCGGGATGTGTCTGCTCAAATGGATGAAATATCTGCAGCAACAGAACAAATGTCTGCAGAAAATCAAGAAATCACTTCTACATTTGAACAGTTTACAGATTTAACAACACAAAATAGCAATACAGTCATTTTGTTAACAGATAGTATTAAAGATCAGAAGGTTTCATTTGATACGATTGTTGATTCGGCACAGGAAATGAAAAAATTAATAGATAATCTTGAAGAAGCTGTATCCACGTTAAAAGTATAATTATATATAGAATGAGTGGGGAAATATTAAACGCGATCACTTTGAAAGTGGTCGTTTTTTTCGTATTAGACTAAATGAAGACCCTGTATGGGAAGGTTCACAAGAAAAAGTAAAGTCTGGATTAATAAGAGGACAAAAACATTTAAAAAGTTTTCTATAAATTCAGGCGTGAGATTAATCACCAAAAGAATATAAGCGTAGTCATCAAACCCAATATAGTACTTTATTAGTAGAAAAACGTGAACTTTACTTGGAGAGGCGGGCTTGATACCCTTGGTTGAAGAGCAAGGTGTCTTGATAGATATGACTTCCTAGCTCATCATCATGCCCGCAGAGGCTCCAAGTCAAGTGAGAAGATGTACGTATTAGTTCCGAGTAAGAAATCAACCTTAAAATGCTACAAACAAGTTTATATTCCTTAAAAATTGTTTAGCTTAGTGTCGACATACAATTATGGTAATAAGAAAATAATAGTTGATTATACTTTTATAATTCTAAACCATTCCACAAATTCCACAAGATCAATAAAACAATAATATCGAATAAACAAAAAGGTTAAATAAATATCTACACTTACCGCCTTAATAGATTTATAAATACAAGTATCAAGGTAGCTATACCTATAGGATAAACGGCTATGGCATAGATGTAACCTCCATATAATGTTATAACTTCACCAGGTCCATGTACTAACTCTCCAAATTTACCATATACTATTTTTTCACCGGCATGTAATCTCGATTCCACTTCCTTTAAATTTAAAACCCTTCCATAATTCCAGATAAAAATACCTAGTTTATAAATGATGAATGGATAAAGGATCAAAAATAAAGTTGAATACCATTTATTAATGTGTCTTAAGTATTTTTTGTAAACAACTATAATTAGTAATATAAAAAAAGGAACACTAAAGATAGCAAACGCAAAAAAGAAATAAACTTCCATTGAACCACCTCGATACATATCTTAGCATATTATCATAATTTTGTAAGGAGATTCATCTAAGTGACAATC
>NZ_BAXR01000027.1 GCF_001310635.1 Bacillus sp. JCM 19034 | reverse complement strand
AAGTGAATCAATACAATTCTTCAACAGGTACACAGTTAATGCAAACCTACTCTAAAATTCATGATGAACGTTTCAAGTATTTTCTAATTAAAGAGAAGAGAGATGTACTAAAATCATTATTACATTTTTCGAAAAAAGAAAAAACAGAGACTGCTTAGGCCGCATAACATCATGCGGCTTTTATATTTTTAAATGAATGTCTAATTTAAATTTGTCTTTCTCTTTCCATTCCTTTTTACGAGTATAAACGACTTTCTCTACGATCGACTTAAGCAGCTTATTAACTTGTTCAGGATCATCAGTTTGTTTGATCGTTTCTAAGACTGATCGTGCTCGAGGGAGGAACGTAGAGTAATGATTCTCTTTTTCCATTTCGCGTTCAATACTCAGTATAGTTTCAGATATGGTTTGCTGCAGTTGTTTCATCTTCGATACGATGATGTTTTGTCTATCCATAAATGTTTCAATATCGTATACACCTTGTTCCAGCAAATCATGTAAATTCATTTTTTGTTTTTCCAGGACACTCAACTCTTTTTCAGCATGCTCTAATGTTTGTTTGAGACCTGGGATTACTGATAATTTTTCTTCTTGTTTTTTTATTAACTCGCCTTCAATAGTAATAGATTCTAAAATTGATTCTAAGGATTCTATTAACTTATCATAAACAATTGGTAGGAGAGCACCTTTTTGAAAAGGAGCACAAGTTCTTGTTTCGCAGCGCACTTGTTTATTTGGTCTATCTTTAGTATGAGTTACTTTAAGAGCACGATCGCAAATGGAGCATCTTAATATGGTAGCCATTGGATTCGATAGCTTTAGTGTTTGTACAGTTGGCGTTCTGTATCTCGAAGAAAGTGCATTATTTGCTGCTTGAAATAATTCCTCGGAAACAATAGGTTCATGTACATTTTCAACAATAATCCATTTCTCTCGAGGAAGTTTCTTCGTTATACGTTTGCCATTTCGTTTATACTGCTTCGTTTTTCCCCATATGATCGTTCCTTTGTAAACCTCATTTTTAATGATATAAGAAATGCTTGATTGATCCAAACTGATATTTAGAGGGAGGATTAGCTTTTATAACTCCTTCTAAATATCTAGCTACTTTGTGCCTTCCTAATCCTTCTGATATTTTTTCAAAAATGATTTTAACTATTGGAGCTGCCTCCGGATCAGGAACTAATTTTAAATTCTGATCAATTTGATATCCGTATGGTGCTTGCTTTCCGATGAATTTCCCTTCTTTTGCACTTGCTCTTCTTCCATTTTGCAAGCGCTTGTTAATACTTTTTAATTCCTCACGAGATACGATACTTTTAACGCCAAACATTAATTCTGAATTTTCTTGAGTAGGGTCAATGACGTCAGTAGGTGTTAAGACTAGTGTCTCGGAATAGCTAAATGCTCTGTATATTGATCCCATATCATACATATCACCACGACCAAGCCTGTCTAAATCTACAACGAGCACCGCGTCTACAGCTCCATTCTCCACTTCTTTCAGCATTTGCTGTATTTGAGGACGTTCAATTATATATTCACCAGATACGACTTCTTCGTACGGTTCTCTTACTAGGTTATGGTTCTCTTTTTTTACGACTTCCAGCAAGAGCTTTCTATGCCTCTCTAAAGTGTCGCCACCTTCTTTTCTTTCGCTTTCTATATCTTTACGGCTTTTTCTAAGGTATATGAATATATCTAATCCTGTTGGACGCATAAGTTACACCTGCCTTCATACTTAATTTATATTGAGAAAAAGCTTCGGACATTCATCAAAAGAAGCTCCTCTAAATCATCTAAGCGGACTAAAAAATAATCGATTGAATCAATGTCCATAGATTTATTTTGGTATTTAAGATCACTTAAAACAGTTGGTATATGTACAGAAAATTGCTTGTTATTGAATGGGTCTTTCGTTAAGGCAGCTTGTGTAACTGTCGTGACGGATAATGCATCATGGAAGTCTTCTGGCCAAAATCGTTCAAATGGTGCATCAACAGCAACAGTTATATACTCCTCAGATGTATTACAAGGGATAAGCATAAGCATCCATTGCGGATTTAATAGACCATCTATTTCATCATAGTAAACGCTTAATTTCATGGCTTAATCGTTCCTCTCCAACTTGATTTTTCAACTTATTTAATATTTCTATAGTAGAATCATAGACTTTGCCTGGCTGTAATGATTTTCGTCTCTTCGATCTATAAAGCTTGTGTTGATACATATCCAGCCGTCTTAGTGCAAATTCATAATTAACATTGAATGTGTTCATAATTAGATGAATTGTAATATCAGATAGCTCGTCTAACATAAAAGTAGGTACGCAAAAATGATAGGCGAAATACTCGGCTTGGTATTCTTGGAGCTTTCTAAATAAATCATGCATATTCAATTGCAGACCGCTATGTCGTAAAAAGTGACACACTTCATGGCCAAACATCATCCATTCTTCGATCTGAGTACCTTTCATCATCACGATTTCATTGTTGAGTCGAAAAGCTCTTCTTTTATAAGTGATTTCAACTCCTAGTTTTTTTGCTATGAGATTCATATCCAAATCCAAAGGGGATTTAACCCCAATTGACTTATAAAGTTCGTAAATGTAATCTTCAAGATGTGTGTTCAACAGCAAAACCTCCAATATCGGAAACGTATGTTCTGTTTTAAAGGAAAATTATTAGGTGTACTAAGTACACCATTAAAATCCAAACAATTCATTTAAGGCAAAGAGAATTCTACAACCATCCCAAAGTCTGATTGGCCACTTATTTTATGATTAAAAAAGGCAATTAAAAAGTCGTCTTCAAAGTATGAATGAAAATCTTTTGATAGAGAGTTTTCAAATTCTTCTGCGAATTTATTTAAGTCTAGGTCAAGTATAGATCCGATATGAAGTGCAGTATTAAGAGCGACCCCTTGTAAATCTTGGTAAGGTTCTTCTTTAGAAAAAACGACAGAATAGTTATCTAAAATCTTTTCCTCATTATAGATTGCTATCACTCCGTAGTTATTAGATGCATATAACATTCGTGCTCCAGTTTCATCAATTTCATTTGAGTCAGTAATTTCATTTACTTCGTCTGATAATGAAGCTAATTCATTGAACCTTTTAACAAACTCAGTTACTTCGTCAATTTCATCTGGTTCTTGCTCTTCAGTTACAAGATCATCAGTTTCTTCAGGTGTATTATTGTCCTCACTTATTTCCTCAACATTATTGGTTGTTGAGTTATCATTACTACAACCAAATAAAAAAGTAAACATCAATAGCATAATAGATAGTTTCTTCAATATTACTTCTCCTTTTGGTTCTTCTTAAATTTTATATACTCATAAACTTCTTTCAAATCCTCTGCTGACAGTGATTCTAAATCATGAAACATAAGATCAATGTCAGGGAATTCGGTTGCTATTTTTTTCGCTATTTCTGTTTTAGGATCGCGGTCGTCTGTGTTCGGCTTGTCTGTTAGACCAAGTAGGTAGTCTGTTGAAACTCCGAAATAATTTGCTATTTTTGTTAAGGTGTCATAATCAGGTTCTCTATTTCCTTGTTCGTACATTGCATATGTAGTTCTAGCAATGCCTAAAACTTTGGCTTGTTCTGCTTGAGTTAATTTTTTGCTTTTACGCAAACTAGACAATCGTTTACTTAACATACTTATTTTCCTTTCTAGGATCACATTATAACTCAATTATAGCTACACAATTAGCGTAATTAAATAAATGACACAAAAAGTGTAATTTATCATTGACTTTACGCGTTATGTGTATTATCATAATTTCAAGAAGTACACAAAACGCGTCAAAGAAGGTGAAGAAATGAGAAAATGGTTACTTCAAAAAAGAACTGATCTAAAATTCACACAAGAAGATGTAGCCGACAAAGCTGGAATAGCAAGAACCACATATGCTTCAATTGAACAAGGTTTGAGAAATCCAAGCGTGGCTGTTGCTAAAAAAATAGGTACGGTTCTTGACTTTGAATGGACAATTTTTTTTGAACAGGAATGTCACGAATCGTGTCATGAAACTCAAAGTAAAAAAGCCATCTAACCCTGGAAGGAGGTGAAAGGATGATTTTAAAAGATACCCTTATTAAATCTATTGAATTAGTGAATTTTGTTGAGTCAGAAGGGTGGAGTGAAGAAGAACTCGCCAAAGTTATTAACCTTCTTCACTCTGAGTTAGATCATTATTCTTTGTCAGCTGATTTACCGCAATTTTCTACAGTTGAGTAAAAATATTTAAATGTTTTGGAGATATTTTCTACATTCGTATGAGAACCAGATGATTTGTTTTTTACTCTTTCATTTAAATGCTCAATATAGGACTTCGTTAATTCTAATGCAATTTCTTTATCTGTTAAGGACACGTGTAACACCCCCTTTCTAGTATCAGTTTACTAGAAAAAGGTGGAAATAAAAATAAAACGCCATTTAACTCCGAGAAGGAGGTGAAACCAATGACTCAATCACGTGAACAAGATTCTAGAAAAGAGATATTATCTCTACAAAAAGAACAACAAGAAAATATTGTTAAGGCTCAAAAAATTGTGTTGCAGCACCTTGAGCAAACAATTGAAGAGAGAGATTCTGCCACAGTTGCAGCTATGGCAGAAATACTCAAGATTTAAGATTCTATTCCCGGGAAGGAGGTGAATGTTAAACATGTTACAAAACGCAAGGGCTGTCCCACTCAATCTACAGCATATAGATGTCCCAAAGGGGGCGAATGCTGTGGAATCCAAAACTATCAAGATTGGCAACACAATTGTCACGATTCACTCTTCTCTTGTTAATATGTCACCTGATCAAATTCAGGAATGGTTTGACGAAGCTGTCAAGCAAGGTGATCCGGTTGCACATAGTTTAGTGACGGCAGTTTCAAACATTGCAACCGCAAAGGATCAACCTTAACTCAATTTTACTAGTTAACTAGACATTTTGTTGTTAATGCCTTGCAAGTTATGTGCAATATCTGCACATGGAGGAGGTGAGGAAGAAAGATGCAGTTTGGATCAATACTTAAGAAAGTGAGGTTGAACGCTGAGTTAAGCCAAGAAGAATTAGCAGAAAAGATGTTTTTATCTCGTAGTGCAGTCTCCCGATTGGAAAATGACAAACTGGAACTGAAAGCAGGCGATTTAATTAGGTGGTTCCAAGTAACGAACGCACCAGAGATAGCAGCAGCGATTATATGTGGTGTCGATATAGGAGCACTCATGCATTTGTTATCGAGTTTGTCGTTAATTAGTTGGATTTACTTATTTTCATTTTAAAAATTGGAGGCGATGGAAATTGAAAATTAAAGCGTTAGAAGGATTTAACCGTGCGGAAGTGCAGCTGGTGATAGATACGTTGCGTTTGAGCATGAAAGGTAAGCCAGAGAAGGTTAAGAAATTGACTGAAATTAGCTTGAACAAGGTGATCGATCATGGAGCAAATGCAGATCTAGACGGGATGGAAATGAAGCAAATTACGCGATCTCTGATGAATAAAGCATTGATGCTACATACGTTGTACGGGATCGAATCCAAAAAGACGGAGAAAAAGTTGATGTACAACCTTGCTCACACCATTTCTATGAGACTTATCGCATTTCAACGAGAATATGGACCATCGATTGAAAAAATAGAAAAAGCGCAAACTGCGGTAACAGTTCACGCTTCTTAAACCGAATAAATAACTTTATGTAAGTAGTTTATCAACTTTGAGTTGATTCGGCAAGCCGCTAGCTTTGCCGAGAGAGTCATGACGATTCATGTCCATCCCAACTGACGTTAATTTATCTACCTCCTATTTTATATCTCTCTCACAACGTCATGGCTCTCTCGGTGCAGCTGGCACCAAATCTTTGCTCTTTGATAAAAGAATAGGAGGCTTTCAATTGATTAATGAAATTGCTGGAAATTTGGCGGTACACGCATGTTTTAACTTCGATCAGATGAATGAGTGGCTAGAACAAAATGCTGATGTAGAAGTACTTGACTTTAAGTTTAGTGGTATTGGACAAGTACTAGTTGTGTATCGAAAGGAGGACGTGTGATGCAAAGATTACAGCCAGGCGATCCGTTAGAGGTAATCAAACCGTTGCGATACAGGGAAAACAATGAAGAATTCATCACCGAGTTTGATCTACCTGCTGGTAGCCAAGCGGAATACTTAGGGAAAATCAGGATCAGAAAAGTAAGAGTACACGAACAGTTACATCCGGAATATATCACTAGCGACATCATGCATTTAGAGACGTTGCTAATAGCCGGTGGTCACGAAGTAAGAGTGGATGATGGTCATGGATTTGGTTGTTACTTTACGTTCAAGGATTGGAACGAGGTGTTTGAGTATTTCAAAGTTCCAAGCAAAAAAGATCACCAGAATGCCGTCTGATGATCCGTGGATTACTTATACAAAACCCTTTATTTCAGTATAGGTAATCCTCCAAAAAAATCAAGTTAATCAATTAGGAGGTAATCATGAACGAATTACAAGTAAGGGATAATCAGTCAATTTCAATCATCGATACGGTAGATCTAGATAGTATTCAACAAACATTAACCAAGATTTCGCAATTACAAGCACTTATTCAAAGCACGTTAAAAGAAGGTCACGATTATGGAGTTATTCCTGGAACAAATAAACCAACTATGTATAAGCCAGGTGCTGAAAAGGTGCAAATGCTTTTTGGGGTTACGAGTGAATACGAGGTTACAGAGCGTATTCAGGATTACGAAAAAGGTTTCTTTGCATTTACTATTCTATGTACGATCTCTCGTAATGGAACCAAAATAACTGAAGGTGTTGGTCATTGCAATACAAAGGAGACTAAGTATATTAAACAGGATCCATATACGTTAGCAAATACTTGTCTAAAAATGGCGAAGAAGCGTGCTCAAGTGGATGCTACGTTAACCCTTGCTAGTCTCTCCGAAATTTTCACTCAAGACATAGAGGACATGAAGGAATACTTCCAGGCAGAGAACCTTGAAACGATGACTGCTGAAGATGCAGCTAAGATGAAGGTCACATTTGGAAAACATAAAGGGAAAACGCTTAAAGAAATCTTTAAAACTAACAAAGGGTATCTTGAATGGATGCTTAATGCGGAAAAGACCGATGAATCATATAAGAAGGCTATACAACTAATGTTTGATGCAGCAAAGAATCATGAGAAACAAAAGCAAAAAGAAGATCAAAGTCAACCTGAACCACCGGAGAAAAAGGAAGAGTTTGAAGATCCATTTGCAGCAACAGAATCTTTTGATATCTCAGATGATGA
The DNA here is from genome assembly GCF_001310635.1 of Bacillus sp. JCM 19034. GTDB lineage: Bacteria > Bacillota > Bacilli > Bacillales > Bacillaceae_D > Halalkalibacter. The sequence continues at coordinate 33,854 of NZ_BAXR01000027.1, read as the reverse complement.
TCTTCCGTTTGATAAATGATTTATAAGGTGCAAATACCTCACGACTTCATTTGGTTGACTGAGGGTTATGAGAATCGTGCAGAGATGTTTAAGGGATATGTCTTGGGATACGTGTCAAAAAGTTATCCCGAGCTATCTCTTATAAAAATAGAAGGCATGACAGCGATCTGCGAGAAAAAGGAGGGCATTTTTGCTATGAAACAAGGAAAACGACCTACTAAGCGTCAAAAGCTGTTAATGGAGCAGAACGCACTTAATTCTAACGAGTGGTTAGTAGTTAAATCATTAGCTAGCGAACTGCATTTGGTGCATAGGGAAAAACAAGATCAATTGGTTATCCACTTGTAGTCTATTTGAAAGAGGTGAGACAATGTCTAGTTTTCCGTTCAACACCTATAGCGGTCTTTTGACAGCTGAGCATTATAAACGGATGGGAAATGCCATATGGTTATTCCTCTGGTGTATAAGTTCTACAACTAAAGAAATTGAACGTGACGGTGAAACGTGGGGCATTGTCTTGGGCAATAAACCTCATAAGACAACGGAAATCGCCGCTCTGTTTGATGTTAATGTCAAGACCGTTGAGAGGTGGATTAAAAGGCTTAGTGATGAAGGTTATCTTCGCATAACGAGAGCACCTTATGGATTAATTTTTACAGTAAAAAATTCTAAAAAGTACAGATCAGACAAAAATGTCGGTTCTGATACTGAACAGACAAAAATGTCGGATCAAACAGACAAAAATGTCGGATCTAATAAAGATACTACAGAGATATTACAAATTACTAATACTAAAAATAATAGGGTATCTGAAAATGGAGAAAGTGGCGGGGTGTCGTTCCCCGGTCCATTGCGTGACGATCGTCAAGATGTTGTTCTTGATGCAGAAATACCACAAACTCCTGAAGATGACGTGGACAAGCTTGCTAATCGATATATTGAATTACGAGCGAGTGGGTTAAATCTTAAGCTGATGATTATCAATCCATTCAGCGAGTGTTATCCGAAGTGCCAATCGTTGAAGCTATTAAGCTGTTAGAGGCTTGTTTTTCAGATTATGAAAAAACGAAAAGACCAGGTCAAAGAATTAATTCTTTTTCTTACTGCGAGCCTTACATAATTGATCGCCATCATGAGAATGTAGCTCGCCTTGAAGCAAAAAAGAATGTTCAAAATCCTAAAAAGCAAACCAAACCAATTGCTAGATTTAATCAAAATCGTAAATTCAAAAATACAAGAAGAGACACTTTACCAAAGTGGCTTATCGAGGAGCAGGAAAAAGGACAAAATCCTGTTAAATCAAGAGCCGAAACTGTAAAGCCGGAAAAGAGCTTTGAAGAATTGCTTGCTGAACGGAACAGGATGAAAAAAGAAGGAGTGATGACATGAATCAAGGTTTGCTGAGATCGGCTATAGTAGCGAAAAGAGAAGAGCTAATTGAGCATTTAGCGAACGCTCGGGGATATGAGCGTAATGAACTTGCGACATTAACTCTAACAGAATTGCAAGATATGTTGAGAAAGGTGGATGGGTGTTTTGAATCACAAACATAACAAAATTATTGATACCTTGATTGCCACGCAGATTCTAGGTTGGAGCAATATTACTTCGACTGGCAAAGTCTCTGCAGTTAATTGGTATAACGAGAACGGTAAGTATGTGACGAAGATGCATCATTTTAAACCGACAAGCGACTTGAATAGAGCCATTAAATTGCTTGAGTATTTTGATGATTATACGCTAACTAGGTCATCTGATGGGTCGCATAGGTGCGAGATATGGGAAGAGAATGAAAGAGAGCGTTACCTCTTGGTGGAAATAGAAGATGATTCATTAGCAATGGCTATTTGCATAGCGATTTTAGAAGAACAGGGTATTGAGTGGGAATCATATCAATCGGTTGACGAGCTTTTAAAAAAAGACGTGGTACAAGCTGATGGACAAATGCATACTACTTGCTCACGTTGTAATCGACCTTTGAGATCCAGAGAAAGCCAAATGCGTGGGTATGGTCCAGAGTGTTGGAAAAAAGAACATGAACAACCTGAACTAATAAGTCTGCTTGAATCACAAAATGATGAAAATTTTATGGACGAGCTTACAAGTGATAAGAAGGGAATTGCTGTTTAATGAAAAGCATTGAACTTTTTGCAGGGATTGGTGGAATATCCCTTGCTGCAGAATGGGCTGGAATAGAAACTATTGCATTTTGTGAAAGGGATAAATTCTGTCAAAAAGTTTTAAGGAAACATTGGCCTGATGTACCGATTTTTGATGATGTAAGGACTTTAAATAAACAAACTCTAAATGACAGGGGTGTAGACGTTGGAGCAATTGAGCTTATTACCGGAGGATTCCCTTGCCAACCTTACAGTATTGCCGGGAAGCGAAAAGGCAAGGAAGATGACCGCGATCTCTGGCCAGAAATGTTTAGGATCATCGAAGAAATCAGACCCACTTGGGTTGTTGGAGAAAACGTTGCTAACTTCGTCAATATGGAACTCGACCGCACGCTTTTTGACTTGGAGAGCATCGGTTACAAAGGGAGGGCGTTTGTTATACCAGCTTGTGCTGTCGAAGCCATGCACGAACGAAAGCGGACCTTCGTTGTGGCCCACTCCTTTTGCAAGCGATGGAGAGGTTTGGACAAAAACAGCAAAAAAAACGGTTCTAGAAAGTTTGAACAAATATCTGTTCATCCCAAAAACGAATCGGGGAGTTGGGACAAAGAGATTAATATACTTTTTGCAGGCGCAGAATTACTCGCCAATCCAAGCGGCAGAGTTTTACGAAACGATGATGGGCTTTCCGAAGGGGTGGACAGACTTAGAGCATTAGGAAATGCGGTTATTCCACAACAGATTTACCCATTATTAAAGACAATTGTTGATATAGAAATTCATTAAAAAATGGAGGGGATATTGATGGGGCACGGAAATCGCGGTATGGCGTTTGAGCATTTAATCAATGTCACGAATCAGCAATATTCTAACAAAGGAATGGCCATAATCAACAAAAGGCCAACTCCTGTTAAGGTGCTTAAATCGAAAGGAACGCGTGTGTTAAGCGGTTACTTTGAAGAGAAATCAACAGTTGATTATGACGGCATCTATGAGAGCAAGCCAATCGTATTTGAGGCAAAAACAACGGGTGAAAAACGTTTCCCGCTATCTATGCTTTCTAAGCACCAATACGATTACCTGGAGCAGGCACATAAGAATGGTGCTATCGCCTTCCTTTTGATTGAGATACGGCCAGTACATCGTGTATTTCTTCTACCTGTTGAAACGTTCCGCCATTACATGGTTAAAGCCAAAAAAGGAGGACGCAAAAGCATTCCGCTAGACGATCTAGATATTTATGCATACGAAGTTAATCGAGGCAGGGGCGTGCTTTTAGATTATCTTGCAGTGGTTAATAAGTTGGAGTTGGAGAAGGTGATCAATCAATGAGAGCATCTAAAGTTGTTATCTATTAACTGGATCCGTGCGAGGTAGAAGAGCTTTTATCAAAAAAAACGAGCCATAATGAAGGAGTGAAAATGATGATTCAACTGCAAAAGGTTTTTGATTATGAGGATCAGCAAGTTCGTACTGTTGTGATTGACAAAAAAGTATGGTTTGTGGCCAGTGACGTCTGTAAAGTCCTCGAAATAAAAAATGTAACTCAAGCTATCCAGCGTTTAGAGGAAGATGAACGGTCTATGTTCAACATAGGGCGTCAAGGATCGGTAAATATTGTTGATGAAAGTGGACTGTATGAATTGATTTTGTCTAGTCGAAAGAAAGAAGCAAAGGAGTTTAAACGTTGGATTAAGCGAGATGTTCTACCTTCGATTCGCAAGACAGGATCATACACCATCGAAACTCCTTCATATATGGTTGAGGATCCGATCAAGAGAGCAGAGTTGTGGATTGAGGAACAGAAAAAGGTGCAGCTGCTTGAACAACGTGCAGCAATTTACGAAGAGAAAGCCAATTATGTTGACGAAATTCTTAAATCAAAAAATACAGTCACCACTACTCAAATTGCTAAAGACTATGGTATGTCAGCAACAGCACTAAATCGGATTTTAAAAGAGGAAGGTATACAGTACAAGGTAAGAGGACAATGGGTACTGAAATCTGGTTACCACGATAAAGGATACACAAAATCCTATACGGTGGATATCGAGCGCTCTGACGGGACGCCAGATGTAAAAATGAATACACACTGGACACAAAAGGGAAGGTTGTTTATCCATAGAGTGCTCGAAAAGAGAGGTGTAGTTGCGATGATGGACCAGGAGTTAATGTCAGGATAATAAAAAAGCCATTCCTCTCGGAATGACTAAGTACTGGTAATACTTATTATATCATATCCGAGGGGGAATCGGCATGAGACTGAAAAATGTAGAAATTAATCCTAACTCTGGTAAAATAGAAGTAGATATTTGTAAAATAGACAAGCCGTTTGTAATAGTTGTGTCTGGTGGTCGTGCTAGATTGACAGAGTTGCCTTCTCATGGAGAGACAAAAGTGGTGACTCATCAAGGGAAGGTGAAAAGAGTAAAGTTTGATGAGGGGGAGGAGTTTTAGTGACAGAAAAAGAATTAGGTGGTAGGATAGACATTCCACCTTTTTGCTATTATGATGATATACAAAATATTATAGACACCATTAGTGAAGAGCACTTAGGGTTTTCAAAAAAATGGGTATCTGGTAAGTCAGATCTATTAAATTTGAATCAAAGGCAAATAAGACATATATTTAATATAAATAATGAACTTAGAATCAATACTTTTGATTCTAAGTTCCTCAGGCAAATAATAACATACACTTCTGATTTATATGCATTGACGGCTTCTCTTGATTTAGAATACAATTATACTAAATATGATCTTCGTTCACGTATTAAAGAACCCAGTTCAATAATGAATAAGATTATTCATTATAGGTTTGGCAAAGAAGGAAAAGGGAAATATGCAATCAATAAATGTCTTAATGATTTGTTTGGTTTAAGAATAGTTATTGAAGGATTTGACCATAATTGTATATTGTTTGAGAAAATGTTTACTGATATTAAAGATTCACTAAAAGAATTTAGAATAAATATTAAGCATACTAGACAATTTAAAGGTGGTTATAAAGCAACCCATATATATTTCCATGGAGATTCGAACAAGTATTTCCCTTGGGAACTGCAAATTTGGAATAAAGATGACTTTAAAATGAATGATGAGTCTCATGAGAGATACAAGCAAGAGTACACAAAATGGGCAAAAATCCATAAAAGTGATACTGAACATGAAAGGGGGAGTTAATATGGCGTTACATTTTATCGCTATTCTAAGTCATTACAAATCGGGTGCTCGGATAGGTTGGCATTATGCTGCTGAAAACAACCTTGATAAAGAGAAGATACAAGAATTTTATAGTATTTTCAAAAAATGTTGTGGTGATATTCAAATTGGGATCCATAAACTTTCTACAGATTCCTTAGATTGGAGTTCGGTAGCAAACAAAGATAGCTTTTTTAAAGATGTTATAGTAACTAAGGATGTTGAGCATTTTGTAAAAATGGCAAGCACTGATAAAAGACTAACAGCATATGATGTAGCCAAGTATATCTTAGCTCATCTCCCTTGTAGCCATTTAAAATTACAAAAGCTTATATATTTTAGCTATACAGAATTCCTTACTAGAACTGGAGAAAAGTTATTTGATGACAAAATTGTTGCATTTAAATATGGTCCAGTTGTAGAGAATGTATTTTTTAAGTTTAGGCATCATGGTCGAAACCCAATTGACTATGTGGAAGACGATGTATTTGAAATTTCATCATCGGATATTGCAGTTAAACCTTCTTTTATGAAAATTTATTCATCTGAACACGGGTTGCTAGCATTAAAATGCATAACTGAAGTATTAAATAAATATAAAGACTTTTCAGCGAGCAAACTTGTTGATCTTACTCATGTTCCCGATGGACCATGGTCACAGGTTTTTAGACCGGGGGAAAACCGAGAAATAACTGATGATTTAATAATAAAATCTTCAAATTCTTCATTATTGAAAATTTAACTACCAGCCAACTGGAGGACACTTATTGATTACGAATTAATCGTAGTCAATTGGTGTCTTTTTTTATTTGCAAAAGGCAAAGCATCAACTTTAAAAGAAAGGGTGATCGATAATGGAAGCTAGACAATTATCATTTATCCCGGCAATACATGAGATTAACGATAAGGCTGTGCAAAAAGCTGTTATAGAAGAATTGAGGAAGTACAGAGCTCTTAAAGTGAAAATACAGAACAAACATGAACAGCAAAAACAAGGCGTATCGCTATTTCCTTCACTTCGCAGTGCAAACGGCATAAAAGAAATTGAAAAAGAGGACGAGCTTAGGGTTAAGCAGATGGAACGTGCTATTCAAGTCAGCCTTGACTCTGCTGAGAGGTTAATAATTGAAAAAAAATACCTGTCTCCGGATGAGATAAATGACATAGCTATTTACTTGGAGTTAGGTATAAAAAAGGGGAAATTTTACGAAAAAAAACGGTCAGCGATCTTCCGTTTAGCAACAGCACTTGGAATTATATAGCGGACAATTATTGGAGAAATTCCGGACAATAATCGAACAAAAAGGGTACCAAAATGGGTACCTTTTTTGTTTTGGTTCCACGTTAAGCTATTTATACAAAGGAGACACGCCTATCTCCAGTATCAATGGCGTACCGGGATTGATCAGAATAGCGTTGATAATCATGCAGTCTTAACTAGGAGACATGATTGGAGCTTAGCGCAAGTCGCGTCTGATTGGTGCGCGGGCAGGATGGTATTAAAAGCTCCATCCAATATCATTATTAATAAGCCATCTTGACGTTTTGACTTTCTCCTGGAGGCGGTAACAGATGGCACTGATTAATGAAATAATGAATGAAAAAAGGGCTGACTTACGAGGAAGCTCTCTTTTTGTGCATTATATAGAAAGGGGAAGTGTAGTATGAATATTTTGTCTATACCTGTTACTAAAATAAACCCAGCTCCATATAATCCAAGAGTTGATCTACAGCCAGGAAATTCAGAATACGAAAAGCTCAAACAGTCAATCGAAACGTTTGGCTATGTCGAACCGTTAGTGTGGAATGAGCGGACTGGTAACCTTGTAGGCGGACATCAACGGTTCAAAGTTTTGATGGAGGAGCAGCCGAAGCATATCGAGGTGTCTGTAGTCGATCTAGATCTGGATAGAGAAAAAGCACTGAACTTAGCTCTAAATAAAATTAGTGGTGATTGGGACAAAGAAAAACTTGAAACGCTGCTTTTGGAGCTAAACGATGCGGACTTCGAGATGTCATTAACCGGTTTCAACGAAGAAGATATCGAAGAAATCCTGTCAGCGACACCAGCAGACACGGAGGAGGCTTTTGTGGAGGAAGATAATTTCGACGTTGAAAGAACGTTGGAAGACCTCTGTCAAAGAGAAACGGAGACCGAGTACGGGCAAGTTTGGCAGTTGGGTGATCATCTACTTGTGTGTGGAGACGCAACCAAAAAAAATGATGTACAGAAACTCATGAGAGTGAGACACGCTAACCTAATTGTTACGGACCCGCCTTACAATGTTGCAGTTAAGAGCGACTCCGAACGTCTTAATTCTGATGGCCATAATACCATTATGAATGATCACATGCCTGCAGAAGAATTTGCAGGTTTTTTGAATGCCATTTTTGCAAACTATGCAGCAATCATGGATAAGGAAGCGGCCATTTATGTATTCCATTCATCTTCTTTTCAACGAGAATTTGAAAACGCCATGAATGCAGCTGGTATTGTGGTTCGTAGTCAATGTATTTGGGTGAAAAATGCACCATCATTTGGCTGGAGCCAGTATCGATGGCAGCATGAGCCGGTATTCTACGGTTTTAAAAAAGGTAATTCACCAAACTGGTATGGCGATCGGAAGCAAGCAACAATTTGGAGAACGGGATTGTTAGAAGAAGAACCTGAACCTACTACGGTTTGGGAAGTTAGTCGGGGAGACGTGAGTAAATACGTACATCCAACACAGAAGCCGCTAGAGCTGTTAGAAATCCCTATAAAGAACAGCAGCGTAAAGGGGGATTATGTAATTGACCTCTTTGGAGGGAGTGGTTCAACACTAATTGCCAGTCATCAACTAGGAAGAACGTGCGGATTATTAGAATTAGACCCATATTTTTGTGATGCCATTAAGTTGAGATTTGAGCAGTTGACGGGTATTAAGCCTAAATTAATCGAGCAAGTATAAATAAAAGAGGGGGTGCTGGTACACCTCCCTCCCTTCACAACGCCGGTAACCCGGCTGAGATAGCGACACACCGTGCACGGTTTCTGATAAACTCGCTATCTCGCTTTCATTATAGGTGAAAGGTCGGGTAGAAGGCAATGAAAAACGCAAACAAATGTTCTGTGAAAGAGGAAGATAGAGAAAACTTGTTGCTTCAATATGAGGTTGCCCAGGTAGAAGCGATAGATGAAGCAAAGGAGAAATATAGGAAAATCGTTAATGCTGGTATTAGTCGATGGGTAAAAGATTTTCAAAGTGGCCATATCAAAATTGATTCTGTAGACGACTTGAAAAAACTCATCGAACTCGACCTTGAGTTGCAGCGAGACGATTTCTGAAACAAACACAACTCAATCCAATTTATGGGGGTTGGTGATGATGTAGATGCCAAGACCAAGAGATCCCCGACGCGAAGAAGCCAAGGAAGCGTGGCTGAAGTCCAAAGGGGAAGCAAAATTAAAGGATATTGCTTCCTATCTTGGAGTGACTAGCTCGACCATCCGGAAATGGAAGGCACAAGATAACTGGGAAGATGAATTGAAAGGGAGCGCTCCTAAACTGAAAAGGAGCGCTCCTAAACGAGGCAGAACAGGAGCTCCAAACGGGAATAAGAATGCTGAGGGTAACAAAGGAGGGCCGCCGCCCGGCAATAAGAACGCAGTAGGGAATAGTGGTGGAGCTGCTCCTATTGGCAATAAGAACGCTCTTGTTACAGGGGAGTATGAATCGATCCTTTTTGACACGCTGACTGAAGAAGAGCAAATAATGTTTGGAGTAATTGATACTTCTCCAGTTGGTCAAATTGATGAGAATATTCGGGTCTTGTCCATCCGTGAAAGGCGAATGATGGAGCGGATACGAAGTATCCTCTCAGGATTAACGGAGACAGAAAAGCGAATATTAAAGGAGCGAATTTCCGTGAAGGTGCCAGTAGAATCGTTTAATGATCGAACTGGCAAGTTTGAAATTAAGACAGCAAAGCAAGACCAGTTGGTAGTAACGGAAGAAGAGGAAACGACCTACCGGAAAATTGATGATGTTTTAAAATTAGAGGAAGCACTCACACGTATCCAAGGGAGGAAGCAGGCAGCAATCAAGCTTAAACATGAAATTGGGAGTGTTTTTGAGCAACATAAGCTTGAGCAGCTGCAGCTGAGTATGGATAAGATGAAAGTTGAAGTTGCCAAGGTTGAAGCTGAAGCTGAAATTGCAATAAATAAAGCGGAAAAACTAACTTCAAGTGGCAAAGTCAACGAACTGCTTAAGGCCCTATTAGATGTCAAGGCTGGGGGTGATGGCAGTGGCACGGCTGAAGTTCAGCGAAAAGCAGATTCAGAACATAAACCAAGTAGTTGATGGAATTACATTTGAGTTGAATGAAGGCACTCCACGTTCCGGAAAAACTACTTCCGATGCTTTTAAAATGGCCTATTTTTATTTGCGTACACCGGACCAAAACCATTTAGTGTCTGCCTACAACCAGGAGCAGGCCTTCCGTATGTTTATGGATGGTGACGGGTTAGGACTGATGCATATTTTTGCCGGGTGTTCTGATATAAGACACGACGAACACGGCGACCACTTGTTAATATATACTCCAAACGGTGAGAAAAAGATCTATTACAAGGGCGGAGGGAAAGCGAATAGCGTAGGTGCTATTACGGGTATGTCGCTGGGATCCGTTACGTTTCTAGAATTTAACCTTTTGCACAAGGATTTTATTAAGGAATCATTCAGACGTACCTTTGCTGCCAAGTGGCGTTATCACTTGGGAGAGCAAAACCCACCAGCTCCTAACCATCCGAACCTTGAAGAGTTGGACAGGTTTATTAAGTCAGGACGTTATTTATTTAGGCATTGGACACCTAATGACAACCCAGCACTCACAGAAGAAAGGAAAAAGGAATTATACGAAGAGCTTTCATCAAGTGAATACTTACTTGATCGAGATTGGTTTGGAAAACGTGTCATGCCAGAAGGCGTTATTTACGCTATGTTTAATCAAGATATGCATTTAGTAAAGACGATCGAAGGCAGAGTAATTGAAACATTCTTTACTGCTGATGGTGGTCAAGGGGATGCTACAACTTGTGCATTTTGGGCGGTGTCCTTTCATGAGGGTAAATATTATCTTTATAGACTTGCCAATTACTATCATTCTGGGTCAGAATCGGGGCAAGTTAAAGCCATGTCTGTCTATGCGAAGGAAATCAAACTATTTGTAGAGTGGTGTTATAGCAAATGGGATTTCCCCCGTTGGAATCATTTCTTTGTGGATCCGGCTTGTAAGTCTTTGAGAGAAGAGCTTCATTTGTTAGGCATTTTGACTGACAAAGCAGATAACAACAGCAGAGATAAGATATCTAGTAATGGTTTGAAAATTGAAGTAGGTATTGAAAGAGTACAGAACGCCTTCTCTAAAGGAGTTCTTTTTTATTGGACATAGAAGGTGAGTACGATCATTACAACTTGATCAAAGAGATTGGGATGTACGTCAGAAATGATACTGGAATGCCTGTAGATAAGTATAATCACGCATGTGACGAATTACGTTATGGCGTTAACTATTTCACAAAAACATACCTAGTGTGAAAGAGGTGAGGGAATGTTTGAGAGAATCAAAAATTTCTTTCGGAAAGGGGGCGCAAAAATCGGCATGGTACAAAGCTTAAATAAGATAACAGATCATCCTAAAATTGCTGTAACGCAGGAAGAGTATGTACGAATTGAAGAAAATAAACAGATTTATCGAAGTATCTTCGATGATGTTGAGTATCTAAACAGTGAGGGAGACATTGTAGAACGTCCTTATCATTCGCTCAATGTGAGTAAAGTTATCTCGAAGAAACTAGCTAAATTGGTATTTAACGAAGGTTGCACAATAGAAGTGGAAAAAGAAACGGACAATGATTTTCTGCAAAATGTATTCACTCATAACAAATTCCGGAAGAATTTCGGGGAGCAGCTAGAAGCTGGTTATGCGATAGGTGGGTTAGTGCTAAGACCTTATGTTGATACAGGGTCTAATCAAATAAAAATTTCTTATTGTCAGGCTGATTCATTTTTTCCTTTGCAATCAAACACTAATGATGTAAGTGAAGCTGCCATTGTTACAGTCACAAGGGAGACAGAAGGCAAGAAGGAAGTATACTACACCTTACTTGAATTTCATGAATGGCGTAAAAACGAATATTGGATACGAAATGAACTATACCGTTCTGAACGGAAAGATGAAGTTGGTATTGAGGTTTCTTTAAACTCCTTAAAAAAATATGAAAATCTCGAAGCAGAAGTACACATGAAAAACTTTAGCAGGCCTTTGTTTATATACATCAAGCTTGCTGGAAAGAACAACATCAATTTAAACAGTCCACTTAGTTTAGGGATTATAGATAACTCTAAAAGACAGATTAAGGACATAAATGATAAGTATGACCAGTTCATGTGGGAGATCGAAGAAGCTAAACGGAAAATAATCGCTTCTGATCACTTTTTCAAAGTCCGATTTGACGAAAAAGGAAGGCCGATAAAACGGTTTGACACAAAGACATCTGTTTTTCAAAAATTTAAAACGGACGAGCCTTTTATCGATGAATTTGTACCTTCTCTGAGAGCGAAGGAGTTTATTGAAAGCATTAACTTCATTTTAAGAACGATCGAATTACAGACCGGTTTTAGTGCAGGTACTTTCAGTTTTGATGGCCACTCTGTTAAAACGGCAACGGAAATCATCTCGGAAAACTCTGAGACATTTTCCACTCGTTCTGACAATGTGTTAATTGTTGGTGAAGCTATTAAGGAGCTCGTAACAACGATTTTTGAGCTTGCAGCTGCTTATAAGATTCACCCAATGCCAAGAGATATAAAGCCTATTATCGATTTTGATGATGGGGTTTTTGAAAGCCAGGACAGTAAGTTGAAGTATTACGGTAAAGCTACGACATTTAAGTTAATGCCGAAAATTGAGGCTATTCAGAGGATGTTTGGTGTATCTGAGGAGACTGCAAAAGACTGGGTTAATCTCATAAGACAAGAAGAATTAGAGATGGATCCTGCTAATGTTGATGAAGATGAGTTATATGGTGATAGGGAGTGATTGAATGGATCCTAAGCGTCCTCGAATCACACCTATTCAATTAGATTTGTGGTCCAGCAATATGTCTGAACTCTATAACAGTCTCGAGGGTGAAATTATTAGAATCCTTATCAAACGCTTGAAAGGTGGTTCTAAAGATATCACATATTGGCAAGCTCAAAAGTTAGCAGAGTTGCGATTGTTTAATAACGATGTGGTTCGGCATCTATCAGAAGTGACAGCAATAGCAGAGCCGGAAGTCAGAAGAATGTTTGAGGAAGCTGGCAAAGGATGATCCAAGACATAGATCAATTTATGCCCTATCCAACTAAGCCAGTGCCTAACAACTTGGACGACATCATGAGGGGCTACTATAACCAAGCATGGAGCGATATTGATAATTATGTCAATCAATCACTGGTAACTTCTAACTACAGCAGAGGGACAGCTGCAATCGCATATCAAAATGTGTTAAATCGTACGTCTGCTCTATTTAATACAGGTATTTATACGTTTGAGGAATCCGTCGAAAAGGCAATCATCGAAATGGCTCAAAAAGGGATTAAATCTACTTTCACTAACAATAGAGGTCGCTCTCTAAGCATAGAAGGCTACACACGCACCGTTTTGAAGTCAACACTAGGAAACACCTTCAATGAGGTTAGAACGGAGCGTATGGCTGATTATGGCGTATATACGGTCGTTGTAACTAGCCTTGCCGGGGCGAGGGACCAATGTTCAATCATCCAAGGCCATGTTGTGGATTTAAGACTCCCTAGTGAAATACCGGAGGCTAGCGAATACAAAAGTATTTACGATCAATATTGGAAAGCAGAGTACGGCACAGCTGGTGGTCATAGAGGAGCAAATTGCAGGCATTTGCATATACCATTTATTCCAGGTGTCAACACGAATAATCAACCGCATTACGACAAGGAATTAAACGAAAGAGTTGCAAAAGCTAGGGATACACAGCGACGAATCGAAAGGGAGATTGTGAAGTATAAGAAGAACCTTATGATTGCCGAAGAGCTAGGAAGTAAGAATGTGGCTCACTGGAGCATGATGGTAAGACGTAGGCAAGCAGCAATGAGGAAACACCTTGAAGAGAATGGTGATTATTTAAGCAGGAATTATGGTCGTGAGAAAGTGTACACACCTTTAAGAAATTTATTAGAAGATTTTAGTTATAGTAAATAGATTTGTTTAATTCTTTTCTATACAATGTAAGTTAAGAGAGGAGTGGTAAAATGGACGACGAACTTTTAAATTGGCTTTTATCTCTAATAAGAAGTCACAATTTTTGGGCAACTATCCTAGGGGCTATAATTGGAGGTTTATTTGCATTAAGGATTGCTAAACATCAAGTGAAAGAATCAGAAAGACATCACGAGAAACAACGAAAAGGTATAGTAGATCATGAAAGAAGTCTTAATTTGATAAATATACAATTAACTGAGTGTAGGAAGGCTATAAAGTTTTTAATCCATCTACCGAATGCTTTACTTGATGTAAATAGTATATTAAAGGATACAGAAAAGTTTCAAGAAAACAGTCAGAAATTATCTGATATTGCTATAAACTTGTCTAGTGAATTGATTTCATTAGGGTCTACAATGAAAATATGTGATTTTAAAAGAAGCGATATAGAGGAGTGCGAAGAATTTCGAATGGAGGTTCACAGAATCTTAGATTTAATTCCAATACGGGACCATACCAACATTTCAATTATAGCAATAGAATTAACAACTAAAATTGATTCTTTACACGGTAAATTGATAAAAAAGCAAGAAGAATTGATAGCCTGCTTAAAAACCATGTCCTAGACACGACATAAAAAGGTCTTTTTGTTATGCCATTAAAATCGTAGCTATGCGTTAAATAGCTAATCCATCGCAGACTATACTGCGTCAACAAATGTAGGAGGCTCAAATGAATAGAGAAGAATTGAAATCTTTAGGTTTAACAGATGAACAGATTGATAAGGTTATGGCAAGTCACGGGAAAGTAGTTAACACGTTCAAGGAGAAAGCTGACAAAGTAGACGGCCTAGAAAGCCAGATTAACGATTATAAGCAACAAATCGCTGACCGTGATACGCAGCTTGCTGATTTGGGCGAAAAGGTAAAGGACAATGAGGAGTTAACTGCCGAGATTGACCGTTTGAAAAGCGAGAATGAAACAACAAAGACAGAGTTAGAAAAGAAGTTAGAACAACAAGCGTTTGACCACAAGTTAGAAAATACTTTGTCTGGTGCTAAAGTCAAGAATACGAAAGCAATAAAGGCTTTGTTGGATATGGATACTATTAAACTTGATGGCGATGTGTTAAAAGGTTTAGATAGTCAGCTTGATAGTTTAAAAGAAAGTGATCCGTATCTATTCGATTCAGAAGAAAGCCAAAGTTCTCCCCAAATTGTTCCACCCGGTAATCCGAACGGCGGGAGTAAACCTCCTGAAAACGATCCGTTCGCTGCGAAATTGGCTAAATACGATAATTAAAAGAAAGAGGTAATGAGAAATGAAAAAGAAAATGCGTTTAAATTTACAGTATTTTGCTGAGGGTACAGCAAACCAAAACAAAGCAGCCCGTAGTTATCAAAAGCAATTCAAGCAGTTACTTCAAGCTGTTTTCCGTACGCAAGCTTATTTCCGTGATTTTTTCGGCGGGGAAATTGAAGCACTGGATGGTGTGCAGCACAACGACACAGCGTTTTATGTCAAGACAAGTGATATTCCGGTGGTTGTGGGTACCGAGTACAACAAAGATCCGGACACTGCCTTTGGATCCGGTACAGGTAACAGCACACGCTTTGGTCCGCGTACTGAGATCATCTACCAAGACACGCCAGTTCCTTATACTTGGGAATGGGTGTACCACGAAGGTATTGACCGTCACACGGTTAATAACGATTTTCAGGCTGCAGTAGCTGATCGTTTGGATTTGCAGGCTCAAGCTAAAATCAAGAAGTTCAATGCTCAGCACAGTAAGTTTATTTCAAGTACGGCTGCACGCACTGAAACCTTGTCAGGATACGAAAATGACCCAGTGCTTGAACTATTTAACACACTGGATGAGTATTACACAAACATTGAAGCTATCGGAACAAAAGTGGCTAAAGTAAATGCGAAATTGTATAACGCTATTGTAGACCATCCACTTACAACAAGTGCAAAATCATCTTCAGCAAACATTGATCAAAACAGAATCATAACCTTTAAAGATTTTGCTATTGAAAAATCCCTGATGCAATGTTGCAAGAAAATGAAGTGGCTTATGCTTATATCACTGGAATTGGAAAAGCCTTTACGGGGATTAATACAGCTCGCACGATTGAATCAGAGAGCTTTGATGGTGTGGCATTGCAAGGTGCAGGTAAAGCCGGAGAATTCATTTTGGATGACAACAAAAAAGCAGTTGCTAAGGTGGTTTTTGGTGGTCAGGGAAACTAACTGACCCCGTTATTGATAATGTCACACCAACGACTGACGGGGCAGTCATCGATTTAACATAGAGAAAGGAGCAATTACATTGGCTAACACATTTAGAATTTATAAAGGTGATGATGTAGTAGCTGAGGGGGCATCTCCCTTGGCTATTACTGGTTTAGATCCAAATACGAGTGTTGCTGCAGGAGAATATCAAGCTGTGAAAGTGGATGGAGAGAACGAAAGTGATAAGGTGGATATTCCTGCATTTACTACTTTGCCAATCTCCGTGACAGGTGTAACGGTGTCGCCTAAGACATCTAGTGCAGAAGCAGGAACTGCTGGAAGTCGTCAATTGACAGCTACTGTAGAGCCAGATGATGCGACAGATAAAAAGTATCGTATTCCATTGCTCCTCAAACAGAGGGATTGTCTGTAAGTGAAAGTGGTTTAATTTCATGGACAGATGATGTGCCTGCTGGTCAATATACTACAACCGTGACAACAGATGACGGAGGTAAGACGGATCAGCATACACTGACACTTACGGAACCTGATCCAGATGAAGAAGGTTGATCATGATGGCTTATCTAACATTTAAAGAATTTGTGGAATTGACAGAAGGGACTACAGGAGTAAAAGAGGACGAGTTTAAAAATTTACTCCCTAAAGCTTCAGCTGTATTAGACAATGTTACAAGTCATTTTTATCATCGACATGATATCGACAAGGATAATAAGTGGCGTGTACGTCAATTTAAACGTGGCTTATGCACTCAAATTGAATATTTTAATGATTTGGGAGCAACAACCTTTGATTCTATTAATAACTCACCACAGACGTTCCAGGCAGGACGAACGGTTGTATCTAATGCCAGCCGATATAATCCGTCTGGTGCAAACGAAAGTAAGCCTCTACTTGCTGAGGATGTCTATATTTACTTGGAGGGCACAGGACTTTTGTATAGTGGGGTGAGGTCATGGTAATGCCAAAGCCACCTAAGGATTTTTGCATTGATCGCTTTATATACCTAGAGTATAAAGGCGGAAATAGTTGGTCAGAACCCGAATATGCTCCTCCTGTAATAATTGATCATTGTCGTATTGATCGTGGTGCAACTTATAGTTCTAACGCATCCGGTAAGCAACTACTTTATAACGCGGTTGTTTTTTGCTATGAGGGAATTACTACTCCACTTCCGGAGTTTAAAACTCAATCAGTATTGCAGTTCGATGGCAAAGATCATGTTGTGACAAAGGTGATACCGATCTATGAGGCATATGAAAAGGTTATTTACTCATACGAGTTGGAAGTGGTCTGATGCGATTAGACATTAATTTACAAGGTGCCCGTCAAAAGTTGAGTTCACAGGCACAGCTACAAGGGCAAAGAGATCTTGCGAATCAAGCTGCAGCAGACATGAATCCGTTCATCCCCTTTAAAGAGGGGAATTTGAGACAACAAATGACTATTGCAACTGATGGATCGAGTATTAATTATCACGCAAAGTATGCAGGCGTATTGTTTTATATGCATATGTATAATTACACTACACCTGGAACGGGGCCACGTTGGGATATGAAAGCTAAGCCACTATTCATAAGAGATTGGATAAATGCATATAAGAGGGGAGCCGGTTGGTGATGGATTTTATAGAAAGACTTAATGACAAAATCAATGCGATTGATCAGTTGCCGATCGTTAGTAAATTAGGCTATCTAGGCACTGAAGAATCTCTTGTGCTGTATCCATTACCAGGCTCTCGAGTAACCGCAGAGTACATGGATGGCACCACTGATCAACAGTTAAATTATGAAATAGCCATGAAATCTAAAACCCAAAGCAAGATACATCAATCATTGTGGGCTATTCAAAATGAGTTAGAAGGATTATCAGAGATAGAAAGTGCTGATGGTAGCTTTGAATTTGATGAATTAATCATAACCAACAAACCATTCATCAATAACGCTGATGATCAAGGATGGTTTGTTTTTTTATTGAATGTGCAAGCAAAAATAACAGTATTTAAGGAGAGTGAATAATCATGCCAAGACAAAAAAACGCATTACGAGGCATTTTGTACAAGCTTATGAGCCGGGTCAAAAAGAGCCTGGAAATGAGTGGTTAGAGTTAGCGAAGTATATTTCTTCTATAGGTGACGATACGCAAGAAGAAACAGAAAATACAGCATTCTATGATGGGGATGGGACCCCTGAAACGGACGTTACTTCTGTTGCAGGAGCCTACACTCCAGAAGGGTTTTATGATCCAGATGATCCTGCACAGGCGTTAATTGCTTCGTTAAAATATAAAACTGGTGAAGGACGGAAAATTTGGCACAAAGTTGTGTCAGCTAATGGAAAAAAGGAATGGGTCGGACGAGCTACTGTTTCGTCGATTGTCGCAGGTGCTGGTGATGCAAGTGCTTATGAAACATTTAGCTGCAATATCAGATTTGATACTATCCCGAATGAAACTGACTTATCGGGGGAGTAAATCCCCCATCTGTTGTTGGTACCACACTTTCAACGGATGGGGCAACCGTAACATTAGATTAGTAGCGGAGACACCCTATTAGAGTGTCTCCTTTTAATGAGGAGGGTTTGTAATGTCAAACGAAATAAAGATTGATATAAAACGAACGGGGTTTCCTGTGAAAGTGGGAGAGGTTGAGCTGTGGTTTGATAGTTCTATCGAAAATCTAAGACATTTTTTTAACGTTGAAGAAATAGCCCAAGAAAAGTTAAGAGAAGCTCAAGAAAAAGCGAAGCACATTCACTTTCCAGATGAACTTGAAAATATTGAAGATGTTGAAATTGAAACAGTTGATGCAGCACTAGATGTGAATAAAGAGTATATTGCTGCTCAATATGACATCGTATTTGGTGATGGAGCGTTTAAAAAATCTACGAGCATTATCCAGATATAGTAGCACTTGAACAAGTATTAGATCCCATCGGATTAGCCATTGCTAAGCGAATTGAAGAACTAGAAGATGAACGTCAAAAGCAAGTGGAAGCCAAGAAATATGAATACTTAAACAAAAAAGCTAAAAAGAAGTAGGTGACGTTTATGAGGTTGAACGATCCTCATGTCACTGGCTTTGAATTTGAAGGCATTGAGTATCAAATTGATTTAGCTTTTGATAATGTGCTAGATGTGTTTGATGTACTAGGTGATAAGACACTGAGGGAACATGAAAGAGCGGTGATATGCCTGGCTTTACTTTTAGGTGATGCTCAATATGACAAGGCAACCACAATTGAGTTATGGAACCACGTCTATGAACAGTTTATCCATATTAAAAATGAACAACCGATTGAATATGACTTAAAAGGTAATCCATTGCCTGTTCAATCCGATGATGAAAAAGAAAAAGTGATTGATTTGGAACAAGACGCGGAATATATTTTTGCGTCTTTTAAGCAAGCTTACGGAATGAATCTGTATGAAGAACAAGGAAAGCTACACTGGCATGAGTTTCAGGCTTTATTGAACGGCCTACCAAGTGACACGATCATGAAAAGAATCATCGAAATACGTACGTGGAAACCAAGCAAAGGGGATTCTGGCGAATATAAGAAAGCTATGGAAGATTTACAGCGTAGATTTGCATTAGAAGATGATAGGGAGGAGGTGGATTAGTTGTCAGATGGTGTCATTAGTATAGCTATTGAGGTGGACGGTAAGCAGGTTAATGTCGCATCAAAAGAGTTAGACAACTTAGAATCATCAGGGTATAAAGCTGGTGACGGAACAAAACAGGCAGAAGATGGACTTAAAGGTGTGAACCAGGAAGCACCGAAAGCCGGCAATAACGTCAAAAAGTTTGCGACAGCATTGGGATTAGTTGCGATTGGTGCAGCAGCCTTTAAGACGTTAAAAGCATCGATGGATGATGCTATAAAGAGATTTGACACACTCAACCAATTTCCGAAGGTATTACAAGCGCTTGGGGTTTCAGCGGAAGATTCAGAACGTGCTATGGAACGATTATCAGATGGAATTGAGGGTTTGCCCACCAAACTAGATGAAATTGCTTCAACTGCACAACGTATGTACACATCTTTTAATGATATGGATAAGGCGTCAGATTCGGCAATTGCTCTTAATAACGCTTTGTTAGGTTCCGGTGCAAGTGCTGACGAAGCAAGACGAGGTACCGAGCAATACTTACAGGCACTACAAACCGGAAATATGGATATGCAGCAATGGCGCACGTTGCAGGAAACAATGGATGTAGGTCTAATTAAAATTGCAGAAAGCTTTGGTTTTGCTGGCAAAAGTGCAAAAGATGATCTATATCAAGCTTTACAAGATGGAACTATTACCATGGATCTGTTTAACGACAAGTTAATTGAAGTCGGGACTGGAACAGGCATTATGGCACAGTTGGCCAAAGAAAACAGCTTGGGGCTTGCTACCTCCTTGCAAAACGTAAGAACGGCGATAGCTCGTGGTGTAGCTGATATGATTCAGAGATTTGATCGTTTATCAAAAGAGGTCACAGGGAAAGATATCGCTCAAAATATTGACAGTTTAAAACATATTACAAATGCTTCTTTTCAAGCGATTGGTAATGCTATCGATAGGACTACACCTTTTGTAAAAGCATTTGCTTCTGGTGTCCAGGCGACATTGCCAGTTGTAAAAGCACTATCTCCTGCGTTAATTGCTATGGCCACGGCATATGCAATGCATGCGGTGATAGGGAAAACAATTACAGTTATAAAAACATCTAATGCAGTCATTTCTACTGCAACAACATTAAAAAAATTAGCAACAGCAGCCATGAATTTATACACGACATCTATAAAAGGAAATACTGCCGCAACGCTAATCAACGCTACTCAAACAAAAATAATGACTGTCGCCTTAGCAGCAAAGACAGCAGTGATAAAAGCTAGCTCATTAGCAATGGGTGTGATGACCGGTGCCATTTCGGCAGCAACAGCAGTTAAAACAATTGCAACAGCAGCGTCTTATGCATTTGGGGCTGCGATCAGATTTTTGATGGGTCCTATTGGATGGGTTACAGCTGGTATTGGATTACTTGTTGGTGCGGTAGTAGGAATTGTCAAGTGGTTCAACCGATCAAGTGCTGAAGCGAAGCGTTTAAAAGTAGAAACAGAGAAACTTGGTGAGGAAACAGATGCCCTTGTCGACTCCATCGATGAGAGTTCGGATGCTTATAAATCGAATCAAGATGAAATCAAAAACAGTGCAAAGGTCAATAGCGATTTGGCCAAAAAGATCGAAGAACTTTCGGAAAAAGAGAATAAATCAGCTGCAGATAAGGCGTTATTAAATTCATATATCCAAGAGTTAAATAGTTCTGTAGATGATTTAAATTTAGCATATGACGAAGAAGCTGACGCTTTAAGTATGTCGTCAGAAGAAATGCAAGCACGAATTAATCTCATGAAAGAGCAGGAGACTGCACAAGAAGCTCAAAGCAGATTAACTGAAATCTTAAAAGAGCAAGAGGAAGTGGAGGCTCAATTAGCTGATACGATAGCTAAAAGGAAAGAAGCAGAAGATAATGGTAACCTATCTAGAAGTGAGAAAAAAGAGATAACTGAAGACTTGATAGAACAAGAAAAATTATTAACGGAAGCATTAGAAGATTTAGGGGAACAACAAGAAATAACTGAGGAACAAATAGTCACAGCTACTGAAAATGTTACTCAAGTAATCGAAGAAAACAATTTACGTCAGATTACTTCATACGAAGAATTAGAAGGAGCTCAAAAAGAAGCATTCGATAGTATGAAGGCAACTTATGATGAGTTGGTGGATAGTGCTACTAATGCATTTGATAAAATATCCACCGAATCAGAAATAAGCTTGTCGGATATGATAGAGAATTTAGAACATAATCAACAGGCCGTTGAAGAATGGGGAGAAAATCAAGCAAAGCTAATGGAATGGGCCTCTAAGGAAGGGCATGAGAATTTCATGCAATGGGTTGAACAACTTGGTCCTGACCATGCTGGGGAATTGGCGATGTTGGTAGAAAATCTAGAAAGCTCAAATGATGACCAGAGGAGAGAGTTAGAAAAGTTAGCCGAAACTTATGAAAATGGTGCGGACGTAGCTACTGACGCACTCAAAAATTCTTTAGGTGATGGCTTTGATGAAGCTGTGGATGTTATGGTTCATTTTGTTGACGATGGATCAAAGACACTTAGAGACCAAATTAAAAAGTCGGGCTTTGATGAAATAGGTAGCATGATCCCTGAAGGTCTTGTTGATGGAGTTGAGGGAGGAACTCCACAAGCAGAAGAAGCTTCTAAAAAACTGGCTAAAGGCGTGGCTGATTCATTTAAGGCTCAAGCACGTATAAATAGTCCATCTAAAGAGTTCGAGGAATTTGGTGGCAACATCACAGAAGGTTTAGTCCTGGGCATTATCAACGGTACCACAGCAGTTATTCAAGCAGTCGAGAAAATGTTTGAACATGTTATCAGGAGTTCGGAAAGAAGCTTTCAATCGATTACCAAAGGACATGATCGAGCCGTAAACGAGATTGAACGATCACTCAAACGATTGCCAATTATCACGCAAATGTCTATGAGTTATATGTTGACGAGGTTAAAAAATGGATCTACAAATCAAGTAAACGTTATGCGTAAATTAGCAGTTGATTTAATCAGACCTTTTAACAGCACGCCAATTCAGCTAAATTCCGTTGGTCGTAATGCGATGGCTGGTTTAAAACAAGGTCTGTTAGCTGGTAGAGGACAAGTGATGTCGACGGCAAGGTCAATTGCCAATAGCGTCGCAAGTACCATGAAGAGTGCATTGAGAATTCATTCTCCTTCTCGTTTAATGCGTGATGATGTTGGGCGATTTATTCCTGAGGGGATTGCTTTGGGGATAAGAGAAAATGCAAAGTCAGTTTATAAGGAGCTGGAAACACTATCAGATAAAATGGTCATGACATCAACTCCTGAACAGGCACTAGGCACATCTAGAATGGCTTATACAAATACCGGTAATCAAGTAGCCGAAGCCATAAAAGGATTTAAATTACCTTCTACTGGCAACAGCAGTCAAGGTATCACTGATCAAAAACAACCAGCTATTATTAACGTTTACGTGGGAACCAAGAAGCTTGCAAGTGAATTAGTAGATGATATAACCAAACTTCAAGATCGATCCAAAATCAGAAAGAATAGAAGACCGAAGCCAGGAGGTGCTTAGAATGATTTTTAATGGCACCGAAAAAGAATACATCAGAGTACGTATGGAACTATTTCGACCACCTACACCTCCTATAGAGTTCAATACCATAGCAAGTGCTAAAGGTGGAAGCAGGGTAAAGAAAAAAAGGTTTACCGATGCTACTTTGCCTGTACCGATCCGTATTAGTAGCGATCGACGTATAGAGGAACTTGAGGAAGAAATGTCCGCTTGGCTAGTGCATGATGAACCTAAAAAGCTAGTATTCAGTGGTACTCCAAATAGATATTATCTAGCTTACTATGAGAATATGGATTTAAATATTCATACTCCGTATTATGCAACTGGATATATTTATTTTTATTTGCCAGAGGCTTATCGATTTGGTGAGCGTAAAGAAATCAATGTGACAACATCTAACGCAACTCATACGATCACAGGACAAACCGAAACACCGTGGAGTATCCAAGTAAATTTCACGGTACCTCAATCGAGATTCGAGATACATGCATCTAACGGTCTAAACCTGCAACTCAATTACTCGTTTATAGCTGGTGACGTCCTGCAGATCGATTATGTCGGTCGAAAAGTGACTCTAAACGGAAACGATCTAAGGAGCGCTGTGAGTATGAGTAGTAATTTTGTAGAGTTGGATGTAGGTGAGGTTAGGTTGAGGGCCATCCATGTGTGTACGCTTAAATATGATGAGAAATACTTGTAAAAAAAAAGACCTAGTATCCTAGGTCAACTAAGACAAATTTTTATAAAATTTTCTCCTAAAGGTGTTTTACTAACCGCACCTTTACCTATTACACAGTCTTTGTATTCTTGAGATATGTCTGCTTGTTTTTCAATTGTTTTAAAAATCTGCGTTTCTTTAAATTTATCGTAATTAAAATCAGGACGATAAATACTATAAGATATATTTAGTAAACCTAATCTATTCAGATTATTTAAAGAACTAGATATCGCATAATAATTTTTATGATCCATAGTAGGTTCAAATATGTTAGTTAAAATTGGATTGTAACCTTCTCCATCATTAAAATTTGCTCTTATCTCACATAAAGCATATGATTTTTTGTTTTTAAATCGCTCTATGTTTTGTGCGTCTAAGGAATCTAACTGTTTAATGATTTCTACAAAAGATGGATGAGTACCGTCAATTTTCGTTTTATCTATAGATGAAGCAATTAAATTAGCAAACATATTTCGAAGTTCTTCAGAATCTATGTAGTATTTAGAAGCTTCGATAGCTGGACCTACTATACTAATATTAGGTTCAGTAATATTCTCTGGTGGTATAGCTTGTGTTTTTTCTTCAATTTTTTGTTTATAGAGTTCAAGGTTTTTTTGGTGTCTTGTTTCTTGCTTCTTAACCCAAAGTCTAAGGTGGTTACCGACACCTAGTTCCCAAAGGTTAGTAAGAGTATCGCCTGCTGCTTTTGCTGGGGGAGATAGAGCGTTGTCAATAAATTTAGGGACTATGTTTATATCCATGGTTTCACCTCCTTATTTAAATACATTATAAAGGAGAATTGGAAATGGAAACAGTATACAATCATCCTTTTTTGACAACTTGGTTTATATTTTTACTAGGATTTTGGTTAACTATTGCTTTTAGTCAGATCAAAAAGGATTAGTTTAATTGAAGAATTTTATAGAGAGGAGAAAAAAATGTCAGAAATCTACATTTTTGACCGAGATGACAAATTACTTACTATTATTAGTGAGGATACAGGGCTTGTCAGTGCAACAGTACGGGAGGAATTAAACCGTGTGCCTGACACGCCTTTTTCTTTTACCATTGAAGCTGATAGCGAGAACGCCCAATACGTCAAAGAAGAACATCAGGTAGTTTTTCGTGATCGTGAAGGCGATCTAAGATTGTACGTCATCAAGGAGTTAGACGACATCGACAATATAGATGGTCCACAAACAACTGCAACATGCGAACCCAATTTTGTGGACGAACTAAGTGACAATGTCATTGAAGATCGTCGTTTTTCGGATAAAGAAGCACAAGAAGCGATGGATGCAGCTCTTCAAGGTACCCGCTATACTGGTGAAGTCGAAGTGAACTTAGGGCTTGCAAGCACAAACTTTTACCACCTGTCATCGATCAACGCTATTTGGAAGATACGAAATACGTGGGGCGGTGACATTAAAGATGTCGTTGAGTTTAACGAGGAAAATAATATTGTCGCTCGTAAGACCAAGCTTGTACAAAGGTTGGGTAAGGATCACGGACAGCGTTTTGAGATTGATCACAATATAACCGAGATACAGCGTACTGTATTGAGTTATCCCAAGACTGCATTATACGGTTGGGGAGCGTCACTAGAAACTGATGGTGGTGGTTATACACGTTATATTGATTTTAGTGACGTAGAATGGTCAGTTGCAAAAGGAGATCCAGTTGACAAACCTCGAGGTCAAAAATGGGTCGGTGATCCTAAAGCATTACAAAAATACGGTCGATTAAAAGATGGAGTACGGATCCACCGTAAAGGTCAATATAGTAACCATGACATTGAGGATCGTGTTGAACTCTTAAAAGCTACATGGCAACAATTGCAAACTGAGCAACAGCCGGAGGTTTTATATAAGCTTTCGGTTGATTTATTTGAGGACAGAGTAAGTCTTGGTGATACAGCTATTGCAATTGATCGTTATTTTAGCAGACCGATTGAAATACAGGCTCGCGTGATAGCAGTTGAATATGATCTGATGGATCCGGATAACACAGCAGTCGTAGAGATGGGGCAATTTTTAAATTTGGACGATGATCGTATTGAAGAGTTAGAGAATGAAATAGAAAGGATTGGAAATCGTCCACAACAAGTAACAGACAAAAGTTACCCAAACATTAAACCATCCAGACCTGTGAACCTACGAGCAGAAGGTGGAATTGAAGTAATACAGCTGTATTGGACTACGCCGATGAAATTTTTATCAAGCACTATGAAGTATACGGATCCCAAGTCAAAGATTTTGTGCCGGAAAGTCAACATCTATTATGGCGTGGTCAAGTAAGTGCTTTTGCTCATACGGTCGGTACCGATCAAACCTGGTATTACTATGTAAGAGCTGTAAATTATCAAGACACTCCTAGTGACTGGTCAGTGAAAGTGACAGCTTCTACACATCGAGTAATTAGTGACGATATTCTGTTTGGTCCCGATCTAGCGAAACACTTACGTGAGTTAAATCGCATAAGTGATATCATTGGTGAGGGCGGTGTAGATTTTGAAAACATTTCGGAACATGCTCGTAAACTCTTAGAACAAGAAGCGAGAGTATACACGGATAAAGAAGTGGAACGCATACAAAGAGAACTGTTGGAAGACTTGGCAGAAAAGGCAAATCTTGATTACGTAGATGGGCAATTTAGGTTAATGGATGAGGAGATCAGATTTGTCACAGACACGGTCGATAACCTAACAACCATTTCCGATAATTTACGTGAGCGAGTGGCACAAAATGAACAAGCATTAGCCGAAGCGGATGGTAAAATTGTTACTATCGAGACTGAGATTGATGACATAGAGGTAGGTTGTCTTTGACCATCGACGAGTTGTCGGTCATTGATGATACGATCCAAAATCAACAGATACAGATTGAGGCTAATGCAGAAGCTATATCTCTAAAGGCGAGTCAAGATGAAGTTGATACCTTGTCTGGGAACATCAGCTCTATGAATACGACACTACAGATACTTGCTGGCGAAATCGAGATGAAGGTTAGTAGCGAAGAACTAAAGCAAGTAGACGGTAGGATAACTAATTTATCTAGTGATGTAGCTACCTTAAGGGTATCTGTGGATGGTATGTCCTCTAGTGTTAGTTCCCTTCAGTATGACCTTAATGGTGTTATAAACAGGGTATCTCGAGCAGAAAGCTCAATCGAGCAGAATGCAGAAGCAATTAAGCAAAGGGTGACGAGAACCGAATTTGAGCAAATAGAAATCTACCGTATAGTCTCAGTTAGATACAACAATTCAGGATTCCAAAGGTACCACAAGATGTCCGGTCTTTACAGAGGGGATACAACTTTATGGGGTGATAGTTCCGGTAATGACCGATCATATACTTTAAGCATTTATGATAGATCTTCTAGGACATGGGAAAGTCATACCCGATATGACATTTATACCGACGAGAATGAGGCTTTACTTTTAGCAGAGCACCTTAACAGTCTAGGGAATGACAAATTAATTATATTGGTAGGAGCTCATGCCGCTGAGCAGAATCGGCTAACTAATGGCTTACCTAAGGCCATTTATAGATGTGGTGGGTCTAGGGATGTATTCGAAGTTGCATGGGGTAATACAAGAAAAGAGTATATTCTAGTTGGAATAGCAGGAATGGGTGAAGGTAAGGGTAACGAGTACTTGTCTTCTACTGATGTTCCGTGGTTAGACGTTCAGCTAATCATAAACGGAGGGAATGTACAATTTAATAACTATCATGAAAATACTCTAACTAGACTAACTCATGCGGAAAGTTCAATCGAGCAGAATGCAGAAGCCATAACACAAAGAGTGACTGTCTCTCAGTATAGTACCGATCAAAATGGAGTTATTACTAGGTTGAATGATGCCGAATCTTCAATTGAACATAATGCAGAAGCTATTACACAAAGAATTACTTTGACCCAGCTTAATAATGGATTAGATAGGAAAGGTAAACTCTTCAGGGCAGTAGCTAGGGCTTGGAATGGAGGAGGAAATAATCGCTACCCTGTTACTTCTGGACTTCATGATGAAGAAGGAAATCATATAAGTTACGAAAATGCGCCTACAAGTTCTAGTGATCGTTCATATATTTTATATGTGATGAATAGATCAACTGAAAATTGGGTTTTAAGAAAATTATATGATGTTTATACTACCAATACAGAAGCTACTAGATTGGCTAATGACTTAGCTCGGTATGATGAGAACTATTTGGTGATCCTAATAGCCGGACACTCTCCAGAAAGGAATAGATTAGCTGGGGGGCTACCAGCACAAATTCGTAGATGTGGTGGATCTCGAGAAATCTTTAATGAGAGTGAGGGTTGGGGCGGTGGAGCTAACTATATCCTAATAGGTATTCCCGGAATGGGTGAAGGAGCAGGTCTTGAATATTTCCGTCCAGTAGGTACAACCATTAATTATGGGGGATGGTTAGACGTTACTTTCACAATTAAGGATGGAACAGTTGACTTTGGGAATAACGATGGTTCTTTAGCCTTGAGTAGAGTTAGTCGAGCTGAATCCTCTATCACTCAACTAGCAGATAAGATAGAACTTAAAGTTGATGTTGATGGTATCGTATCAGCAATCAACCTATCGAAAGAAGGTATCCGTATACAAGGTAGCCTCATACACCTAGATGGCTTAACGCTAATCGATAACGGGATTATCCAAAACGCACACATTGCGAATTTGTCAGCTACTAAGATCACAACCGGAACGATGCATGGGAACCGTATCCAAGTAAACACGTTAAACGGTAATCGTATTACAGCTGGTACGATTACAGCTGATCATTTGAACGTGGCGAATTTGTCTGCTGTATCTTCTAACTTAGGCACAGTGCGAGCAGGTCGTTTACTAAGTAACAATAATAACATGGACCTTAATCTCAATACGGGTAATTTAACGATGCAAAATGCCAATCTAACGATTGCTAACGGAGCTAAAATTGATTTTGACGATCCTGGTAACCGTATTACGTATCGTTTGTATGACAGTACATCATCATTAACACGGTCTGCTGGTATGGGTGTCGGGAATCGTATTGGAGGTCGCTACCCATTTGTTTATATTGGGACAACTGGGGCAAGCGAATTAGATACATTAAATCAATTTTTTACAGGGTTAATCGTAAACACTAGTGCTGCTATCGCTAATGATGATGCGGCAATCAGCCTCAATGGAAATAGAGTGCAATTGCGTAATCAAGCAACCGGATTTGAGAAAGGTGTTACATTTGACTGGTCTGGAAATAATCCAACTATGTCCTTTATGAATAGTGCGGTTGACTATGCTTATGACATTAGAACGCTTAATCAATTATATGTCAGACAAACCTTTGTCGTAAGAAATACGACGAACCAGCTAAGTGGTTGGCGGCTCGAATCAGCTTATTCAGGACAAGGTAGAGACATCACATTAAGAGGATTAAATGGAGGGAGTTATAACTACCAAATCGGGGAGAATTCACAAACTCATGCAATACGTAACATTTATCTACGCAATAATCCAGTCGTTGTATCTGATTCGAGATTAAAAACAGATATTAAAGCTAATACACTAGGGCTAGATTTTATTAATAGTATTGAAACCGTAACGTACCAACTCACAAGAGATAAGGATGGGACAAACACGGGCGTTGTAGCACAAAACATTTTGTCAGCTTTAGATACGCATGGCTCGTTAGATGATTATAAATGGTGCAACGGTCTGATGAAGATGGATTTTTAAGTGTTCGATATGAACAGTTAATAGCACCAACAATCAGAGCAATCCAGGAGTTAGACGTAAAAGTTAATGACGAGGTTAATAATCTTAAGCTCAAAATTCAGTATTTAGAAATGAAAATAAAACAATTAGAGGAGAATGTAGCATGAAATTACAATATAAAGACTTGAAGGTTGCAGCAGACTTTTTGAAGAAGATATCGCTGAAAGGTAAAAAATCGGTGCATCGTATGCGAATCGTAAAAGTTCTGGAAGAGCAGAATAAGAAGTTTGCTGAAGAAGAATTGGAGTTGTTGAAATCATATGCTGAACTGGATGAGCAAGGGGAATTAGTACCAACGCAAGGAGGTGGTTTCAAGATTAAGGAGGACAAAGACAAGAAGGAATTCAGAAAACAACAAGAAGAATTGTATCAAGAGTATTTCGTAGTCGATGACAAGAACTTAGAAACAGCATTGAAAACAGTAGAAGAAGTAGTCAACGACTATAACAAAGAGCTTTCTGACAAAGATGCAGAGGCTCATTTTTTATTGGTCGAAGCATTTGAAAATAAGGAAGGAGATGAATAATGATGGGACTTATTGAGAAATTGCAGATACAAGTAAATGGTACAAGGTTCAATAGTGATGATACGGTCCGTGTCGATTTTAGAGGTGTCGATCAACAGGGTGAAATTAATTTGAGTGGTTATGTTGTGGGGACGATGGATGAGTACTTTACGTATGCTGGGCAAGGCATGGAAGGGTTGCAGGAGTTTACTCGTCAAAAAATTGTTGCACGTTTAAATAGCGACACAGAAGATGTACCTGGAGCCGATCAGTAAGGCTTTTTTATTATGGTCAAAATAGGGCTAGCAGTTGCTAGCTCCTTTTTAAATTAAAGGAGATGGAGAAAATGGTTATGTTTAATTTAGAGAGTTTAGACGTGGTTAGAATGTACTTGTTTGGAGATGTGAAGTTTTTACACTTGCTGTTGTTACTGATGGCTTTAGACATTTTAACAGGTGTCTTTAAGGCCATTAAAAAAGGTAACCTGTGGAGTAGGAAGTCATTGTTTGGCTATGCACGTAAGTTAATGATTTTGGTCGTGATCATCTTGGCCAATGTGGTGGATCAAATATTAGGGATGGGCGGTGCGATTACATACGCAACCGTTCTTTTTTATATTGCAAATGAAGGATTATCCATTTTAGAAAACATGGCTGAAATTGATGTGTTAGTTCCAACCAGTCTAGCGGAAAAATTGAAAGTGATGGAATCAAAGAAAAGTCCGACCTTGACACAGGAAATAAAAAAAGAAGTCATTGGATCAGATGTGGAGAAAAATTGAAGGGGGATAAGTAATTATGGTTGCAATCAAAAAGCAATTAGTATCACATTCTGTTGTTAACCAACGATCGTATGGACGCGGTAATAAAAAGACGTCAATCACTGTCCACCAAACAGGAAACACAAATAAAGGGGCAAATGCACAAGCTCATGCTAATTTGCAATCTAGGCTCAATAGCCGTCAAGCTAGTTGGCATTACCAAGTAGATGACAAAGATATTATTCAGTCGTTTGATGATGACGTGATGTGCTGGGCTGCTACTGATGGTCGTGGACCAGGTAACACGACTTCGATTCACGTTGAATTGTGTATCAATAGTGATTCTGATTACAAAAAGACATTGGAACTTGGTGCTACTCTTATTAAGCATTTAATGGACAAGCATGACTTATCTATCAAAGATGTTAAGCAACATGCTGATTGGGCAAATAAGAATTGTCCTGCACAATTAAGAGCTGCGAAAGATGGCATCTCTTGGTCTGACTTTTTAGAGATGATTGAGAGGAAAGGAAAGCAAGTAAAGGGTGACGTGAAAAAAGCTCCTGAGAAGCTAACAAGCCTAAGTCGTCCACA
The DNA here is from genome assembly GCF_001310635.1 of Bacillus sp. JCM 19034. Taxonomy (GTDB): domain Bacteria; phylum Bacillota; class Bacilli; order Bacillales; family Bacillaceae_D; genus Halalkalibacter. The sequence continues at coordinate 2,485 of NZ_BAXR01000027.1, read as the reverse complement.
ACAGCTACAAAGCCAACTGGTGATGCTTTTGTACGTGTAATCCAAAAATGGGTAAATAATTTCGGATTTAAGATTACAATTGATGGATTGCCGGGTCCACAAACACTAGGTGGATTAATTCGTGTGCTACAAAGTGAGCTTAATCGTCAGTTTCATGCAAAATTAGTAGTAGATGGGATTATGGGTCCTAAAACACGTTCTAAGCTAGTCACTGTTCGTAATGGTGCGAGAGGGAATCTTACACGAGTACTGCAAGCGTTGCTCTACATTAAAGGGTTTAATCCTGGTCCACTTGATGGTATTTTTGGCGGTGGAACAGAGAAAGCTGTACGTGATTTTCAACGTGCACAAGGTATTACTGTGGACGGTATTGTTGGTCAGCAGACTTGGGGACGGTTATTCAGATAATAAAAAATAGCCCTTCACTGTAGTGAGGGGCTAATAATAAAAGGAGAATGTAGTGTGAGTCAAAAAATTCAACAACTGGAAAATGAAATAAAGGAACTACAACTAAAGATAAGTGTTTTGGAAAACATTTTAATATCAACTGTGCCTGAATGGGCAAAAGATCCTCTAAAAAAAGTAGGTGATAAGGGAGAAGTACCATATCCATTCCTAAAAACAGATACTTATGGAAGTTACGATTATTATCGTATTATTGCGTTACTAGTGAGAAATCAAATTATTTAAGTAATTTCTTTAAATTTTCTACTATCTCCGACTTAGTAATAAATGCCGAGTTAAGAGCATTTATATTTGAAATAGAAGGGCTGTATTCTTTTACTATATCTGCGGTAACGTTATGCCAAATTGGTAGTATCATTTGTTCACCAGTACTACTTTGCTTAGATAAAATTCCATCTAGTTCATAGTTTGTCCAATACTTTTTTATAAAGGAAGGGGATATTACAACAATACCGTAACGAGAACTAGAAAGACCTTTATCAATTTCTTGACGGATACTGCCACCCCATGGGATATCATTTGAATCATACCAGGTTTTTATTCCAGATTCATTTAATAAATTGGCTAACTCTTCTACAAAGTCATCTTTATCATCGGCGGAATGGGAGATGAAAACATCATATTCTTTGCTTTCTTCCTGCTCGGGTAAAAGTTCATTTTGTACGGTAGCATTAGATAACAATGTTTGTTGTTGGTTTTCATATTCTCTAATTCTCATTTCTTGAAGTTCAAACGCTTTTTCCTGTTCTTTCTGTCTATTTTTAGATAATTCAAGAGATGTATTATTAATTTCTGTATTCTTTTTGTTGATTTTATTTAACAGATCAGATTGTTTCTCCTTTGCTTTTTGAATTTTTTTATTTTCTCTATCAATTTCTCTTAATTTACTATTAATTGTGGACGAGTTTTTTGTTTTAGAAATAGATGAATTTGCATTGTTTACTTTCTTCAATGCATTTGCTTCATCTTTCATTGCAGATGCACGTTGACTTTCTAATGTATTTAATTCCCTGTGTAGCCTTTTTAGCTTTGTTTCTAAAAATGATATGCTCATGTGTCAACCTCCAATTTAGTATTTATTTTAAATATATACCACAAAATACAAGTAGAAAGATAGTTTCTATTCTCCTGATAAATAAATTACACTAATCAAACAATCAACATTAATTGTTAAAATGTCATCCTCTGCCCTTACTTTTATATACTTTTCGTACTGATCCACGTGATCGACCACTCCAATGATCTCGTCAAAGCCACCATTAACCCAATAAATAATTTTAACTTCAAGTTCGTGTCTCAAACTATCCATGACTATATGGCCAATCTCTGCAAGCTCTTGTTCGTCCAGAGTAGGTTTAGATATTTTATCTTGTGCAGCATGCCAATGTTTTAGAGCAATATCATGTTCCGGTAATACGAATTTCATGTGCCACAGTTTGTTGCCTCTTTGTAATTTTTCCATAAGATCACCTCATCTACATTATACGCAAACAAATGTTCTGTTTCAAGTTGAACAGAAACGTACGTTCGTATATAATAAACATGAGGTGATCATGATGAATGAACTAACCAACAAGCAGAAAAATGTAATAGTGACAATTAATAAATATATAAATAAAAACAAGTACTCTCCTACAACAAGAGAACTAGCCGATTTACTTAATCACAAATCTACATCTACTACGCACGGACATTTAGTTAAGCTTAGAAAAAAAGGGTATGTTGATTGGGTTGAATCTAAACCCAGAACTTTACGAGTGTTGAAAGGAGAAGAGACCAATGAGAGGGTTACTGCAAAGAGCAGCTGACGCTAATGTGAAGTTACAAATTATTTATCTTTCGGATAAAGGCAGATGTCTCAAAGGTTTGTAAGAGTAATTACTGTAAATGAAACTCATCTTGTGTGTTATTGCTATCACAAAAAACAAAGAAGAATCTTTAAACTTGAAAATATATTAGCAGCTGATGTAAAAAGAAAGAGAGTAAGTTCGTTTTAAATGAAAATGTATACACCTTAGAG
>NZ_BAXR01000026.1 GCF_001310635.1 Bacillus sp. JCM 19034 | reverse complement strand
TGTATATACCCAACAACGTTCAACTTTTCACCCTCCCGTTACGAAAATTAAAATTTATGTAACGCTTTTTAACGAATAGCGAGTATTATACGACCGTCTCAAATAAAAATACAATCCAAAATTTATTCGCCAAGGTAGTAAAAGAACACTCTTTCACGATACCCATTGTTTATCTCCACGAGCTTTGTCATTCTCGTTAGTTTGTTAGCTATTCCCGGTCATAACTATCCCTGCCATGTAAAATGTCATCTCGCCTAATTATCGTATAATTTTCACAACCCATGTATTAAAACATAATGCCTTGATGGTACAACCTTCATGAGTTATGAATTTCATACAGTCTTTTTTTATCATCTTCATCTATTAATTATGAAAAAACCTCGGATGAACTTATAACCATCCAAGGGCAATTTTAACATCAATAATATCCTGTAAATTATAATACAATATCTTGATAACCTACTTCTTCTACCATTTCATCCTCAATTTTTATTCCCATCCCATTGTCAATATCCCAAGAGACATCACAAAGTAAACCTAATCTTCTTTTTCCATTCTTTCTTACTCTTCTTACAATTAATTCAACTGGCTTCACTATTCTTTTTAAATCTGAGATAGAATCAATCTTTGGTGCATATTTATCTGCCTCTGATTCATTACCTAACATCTCTCTATACTCTTCATAGTTCTCAATATAGTAATCGTAAACTTGCTTTTCAGCCTCATGTATTATGTTTTTCATATCTTGATTAAAGTTAATAAATGCTTCTCTCTGCACATTTGAAAAATCTGCATTATCATGTGCATCAACACTTAAAATTATTTCTTTTTCCAAATCAAACATTTTAATAGTTGTTTTTCCTCTCCAAAAATTGTTTATATATTCAAGCTTTCCAAATAAATCATCATTAATCATAGCCATCCTAATTACTCTCCTAACTTAACTTTTATATTATATTCTCCAACTCCACCCAAATGTTTAAAAACGCTATTGATTTTACTTGGCACCAATTGTATTGTTTCCAAGTCATTAAGTTCATGCCAAGTATATTTATTATCTTCTCTCCAATCAGCTATATCTTCTGCTGTCCATTTTTGTTCTGGTGTACTCCACTTTTTAGCCAATTCTTCATCAGCAGTCGAAAAGTTTGATTTTCTATCATTTGTCATATTTTCTAATTTAATTTCACCTTTAGAAAATGGAGAAAAGTCTGGCATTCCGTTTTTATACTCAACTCCATCAACGCCAGCCTCATCAAGATATTTTTTATTTCACCAGTCTTATCGGAGATAAATAACGATTCTGCCCGTTTGTTACTCCATTCACCTTTATTAACTGGGGTAGTTTTTACCCTTTGTTCATAAGAACTATATTTTGGATTTACGTCAAAACCTCTTGTAAAGTCTATCTGCCTATTATTAACAGTACCCTTACCCCCAGAACCTAAACCACTCCCCGCACCATCAACCTTCCCGACACTACTCCTCATCCAATTCGTTAGACCACTCGTCGCATTTTCAAGGGTGTGTGCGTTCTCCGCTGGGATTCTCGCCGTTGTCCCCATTCCATCTAGGACTAATCCATTTTGCGGGATAGCATTCTTCATCGCTGTTAGACCTTTATCTCCTAACCTCGCCACATCATTAAGATCATCAGCTACCTTTACGACTGCATTTGCACCTTGTTCCTTTAGGAAACGTCCGGCACTATGTAGGCGGGCTTCCGCTTGCTTTCCGGCTGTTGCTACCATATCTTGAATCGTACGCATTTGCTGTTGAGCTGTACTCATATGTTGTTGGGTAGCTGAGGTGAGGCGGGTTGTTAGAGTGCTTCGCGTTCCAAGTTGAGCAAGGTCGCTCCCTACGTTAACTGCACGTGTCATCGTGCTAAATCGTTTCACCGCACTGACACCTGGAATAATATCAAGTGGAGCAAGGCCACCTCGCAGGAGGCGTTCCCCAGTATCTATTTCTCGTCCAGATATCAAATCCGTTCCGGAAACGGCATTTCTTAATTCTAAGGTACCATAAGCAACTCCTAATGCCAACCCTGCTGGTGGACAAAGAATGGTAGCCCAATAATCACTACAGTTGCCGTAATGCTCACCCAAAATTCTTTAGTGAGTTGCGTATCCTGAATTGATTTATACTCAAATGCGTTCATATTTACAGCTGCTATTTGGTAGTCTTCATATGTAATGTCTGCATCTTCAACTTGGCCCTGCCATAGCTCATACTCAAGCTTCATTTGTTCTGCATAGAACGTATCTCCAGTGAAAAGGTCTTCTAATCCAATTTCCTTCTTTTCAACGACCGTTTCATACTCATACCCTCTATAGCGTGTCGTTATTGTATCGGTCGCACCAATCCGGTTTTGCGTCGTATAACGAGAAATTGAAGCATCTCTCATTTTTTCAACAAACTGATCGATATCCTTATGAAATGGTTCATCAATCGTTTCATTGACAATTTTACCGACCTTTCCGGAAAATCGTTCTAATAAATGATAATCGTCATACAGCCCGTCGTATTTGTTCTCCTGATTTCGATGTGTAAATGAGATCACACCATCTCTGTCGTATTTTGATATATCAGAGGCTACGTTATCCATGACCTTTGACAAAGCTTTTAAGTCATCAATAGCCCCTTTGCCCCTTTTGCCTAAGCCGATTAGATCTCTTAGTCCACTTCTCATTTGCTCCCATTCTTCTTGTTTATATTTTACATCCATCATCAATCCCCCAACGCTGTTAAGATTTGTTCTGCGATTGCTTGGTCAGTTTCAGCCATTGTTACTAATACGTCCATAACGAGAGTTGACGCTCGCAAATAGTTATCGAAGAGATCATGAAACTTTTCATTAGCCTCTGGATAGACCTCCATCGCCTCCATCGCTTGACCCGATTGATAGAATCGAAGACGACCAAGCTCCTTAATTGCTGGAAGAGCCTCGCTTTCTAACTCCGCAATGATATCTAATAGATCCTTGAAGATGGCTGTGATCACATCTGGATCAACTGTAATACCAACTGACCTTCCTTGGGCGGTAAAATGAGTCATTTATTGAGCCTCCTTATACGGGAATTCGAGTGCATCAAATAATACTTTCATAAAATAATATTGACTTGCATAATAGTATGTTTTGGTTACAGTATCGACCATGATTAACTGATCTTGCTTAGTGAAAATAAGCCATTGTTGATAAAAATTTGGATTTGTTATATCACGTGGTTCTTCTTCGAGATGAAAGATTTCTAGATTCATAAATTGATCATTAGGCTCATATCGTTCAAGCTCAATCCGTTCTTCATCTGATACTCTTTCTTTTAGAAAAGTAATTTCGTTCTCATGTGGTTCTCTCAAAATTATGGGGAGCTTCTCTGATAGCATTTTTAATAGAAATGGTTTTGCCATCACCATTAGTTTATAAGCTAATTGTTCTTCTTCCTCGAGTAGGAACGTCACATCGTCATTTCGTTCTTCTTGAAAAGAAAACAGTGCATTATGAATACGGACAAACTTTTTACTATTGTAATAGGCTTGTAGTGTTTGAATCATAACAGCTCCGCTTTTTGTTAGCTTTCCTTCCTCTGTTAAGACTCCTTTCTCCTTTAAAGCATAATGGGCTTGTTCAAAGGGAGCCTCTCCTTTTAATTGGTAGATTTTTTTATCTGGTAAACCAAAAAGATCGTTACCACCAAATGCTGATGCCAATAAATAAAGTTCAGGAACGCTAAAGAGATCTGTATCAGTTTTGGTGCTCATCATAACCGCTTCACATCCTTAACAGAAGCATGATGGAGAAAATCACGTTTATAGCGATCAATATTATTTAATGCTTTCGTTTGTAACGAAGCTGCTTCTTTTAATTCCGCATGATATTGTTGAATGATATCTAAATAGCTCAGAAAACTATCACGTGCACTCCCCTTCCAATTCGCTGATTGAACAAAGGAATGGAGCTTTTCACATTTTGAATAGGCCCGATTAACCGAGCGCTCGAGGTTTCTCGCCTCTGTTTGTGCTGTTTGTAATGTACGATCTCTAATGATCATATCATTTGACATTGGTTTTCCCTCCTACTTTCGATCAACGTTTTTGATTAGCTGCTTCTTGTTCCTCTCTTATCGCTAGATTACGATAATATAAATATTGTTCATACGCTCGATTGATCGCAAAGACAAGGTCAGCACGTTTTCCTTTTTCTTCATTAATATACCGATTAAGTTCATCATTTAAGCGTCTTCGAGCCGGAGTGAAATCGTTCGATGGAATATTCGATTGCGATAAAAAAGGGACAGAGCTACGATAGCTTGAATACGAGGACTCTACTTCTCTCACTAAGCGATCATGCTCGTCTCTTGCATCCTGTAAGCGCCCATAGAGCTTCAAATAATCGTCTCGTTTTTTTTCTGTATCTGTTCTCAGCAAATTATTAAACCAATTGACCAATTTTAATCCTCCTTGAAAACACCATTCAATACATTCGGCGATTCTGTTTCCATTAGTAGACAGTTTTTCACAAGAATAGATTACCTTAAAGCCCTTTTTTTAACAAATCAATAGCAAATCGAATTCTTAACTTAAAAATAAGTAAAATATTACTTTTGACACTTTTTTTAGTATATTCATAACATTTCACAAACTATCTGATCACGACTTTTTAGTTGTATTTATAAAAAATTCCTTCATCTCAATAATCAGTTTTATTAATAAGGACAAAATGACCATTTTTTGTAAAAATAAAAAAGATGCCACAACAAATTAATTCGTGACATCATTCTCTGTTATCTCGATCCCTTAATATAAGGCTTTCCCGCTGCCTTCGGTGCTTCAGCACGCCCAACAAATCCTGCCAAAGCTAGGATTGTCAAAACATATGGTGCAATATGCAAAAATACGGTGGGCACATTAGCAAACAGTGGTATTTGCTGACCAGTAATGCTAAGTGCATGTGCAAGTCCGAAGAATAATGCCGCTCCTAGTACGCCTAGTGGATGCCATTTACCAAAAATCAATACAGCTAATGACATAAATCCTTGTCCGACAATCGTATTCGCTGAAAAATTCCCTGAAATTGTTACAGCGTACACTCCCCCGCCTAATCCGCCTAATGCCCCACTTAGCATGACGCCAATATATCGCATGCGATTCACATGAATCCCCATCGTATCGGCCGCCATCGGATGCTCTCCAACTGAACGCAATCGTAAACCAAAAGGAGTATGGTAAACAACATAAAGAACGAGAAATACGAGAGCGATCGCGATAATTGACGTCATGTACGTTCTAGAAAAGAACAGCGGGCCAATAATGGGAACATCACTTAGCCATGGAATATCGAAGCGGTACAACCGATTTTGAATGAAATCCGTTTGTCCTTTTTGATAGAAAAGTCGAACGAGAAATACACTTAAGCCAACAGCAAGAAAGTTCAAAGCTACGCCACTGACGACTTGATCAGCTCTAAAATGGATTGAAGCAACTGCATGAAACAAGGAGAAGACTGCACCGAATACGACGGCAATCAACAAGGCCAACCATGTCGACAAAACGCCTATTCCCATTTGCTCAAACGTCAAGGTCATCACAATCGCCGTAAAAGCACCGATCACCATTAAGCCCTCAAGCCCGATATTTACGACACCGGAGCGTTCACTAAATAAACCACCAAGTGCCGTTAGCATTAACGGAGCAGCTGCATAAATGGCTGCTGGGATAATAAGTGCTAATATTTGCATCATATCCAATTAAATCCCCTCCTTTTTTACACGGTTAATAATCCAATGAATGATGTAGCTAGAAGCAACAAAGAAAATGATGAGTGCTATGATAATATCAATTAGCTCAGCAGGAATTCCTGCCTGTGACTGCATCGTTAATGCCCCAATTTGTAATCCACCAAATAATAATGCTGACAACAATACACCAATGGCTGTATTAGCCCCTAATAAAGCAACAGCTATTCCATCAAAGCCTACACCTGTAAAGCCTGATAGAATATTCATATAACCATATGTGCCTAGTCCTTCCATTGCACCAGCAATTCCTGCAAAGCTTCCAGCAATCACCATCGACAAAGTCATATTTCTTTGAACGTTCATCCCTGCATAGCGTGACGCATGATGATTAAATCCAACCGCTCTTAGCTCGAAGCCTTTCGTCGTTCTCCATAAAATAAACCACATAAGTACACACATGAGAATCGCAACGATAATCCCATAATGCAAACGTGAATAATCAGTTAACTCCTTTAAAAAGGTCGATGCCAATGAAGCACTAGGAGCGATCGTGTCTGTTCGCTCGCCTGGGATGATTAAAAAGCTTCGTATTAAGTAATTCACTGTATAAAGTGCAATGTAATTCATCATGATCGTTACAATGACTTCATGGACGTGATAACGAGCTTTTAAAAAACCTGGTATGAATCCCCACAACGCCCCAGCCAATGCTCCAGCTAGTATAGCTAAAGGCAAATGAATAATCACAGGCAGTTCAAACGCTAGCCCGACATAAACAGATGCCAACCATCCAACAATAAGCTGGCCTTCCACTCCGATATTAAACAGTCCTGTTCGATAAGCAAAAGCAACAGATAACCCAGCTAAAATTAACGGTGTCATTGACCGAATTGTTTCACCGATATAATAAGAATCACTAAATATTCCACGTAATAATGCTAGGTAGCCATTGAGCGGATGATAGCCACTAATAGCCATTACGAGAGCTCCTATTACAAGACCTAATAAAACAGCCATGATTGGAACAGATAACGATAACATTCGTGAAGAGGATAGCAATCTAATCATAACTAACTACCTCCTCTTTCTTATTTCGACCACCAGCCATTAAAAATCCGAGCTCACGTTCATTCGTTTTTTTAGCGTCAACTATATCAACAATCTGCCTTCATACATAACAGCAATCCGATCACTCACATTTAATATTTCATCAAGCTCTAATGACATTAAAAGAACCGCTTTTCCTTTATCACGTTCGCTAATTAAACGGCGATGAATAGCTTCAATCGCTCCTACATCTAATCCTCGTGTAGGCTGAGCGGCTATTAGTAAATCAGGAGAACGATCGACCTCACGAGCAATGATCGCCTTCTGCTGATTTCCTCCTGATAACGCACGAGCCTGTGTATACTCACTTGGAGTTCTTACATCGTAATCCTTTATAAGTGCTCGTGCTTTTTGATAAATAACATCATAGTGCAGCACACCTTGCTTTGAGTATGGCTTTCGATAATACGTTTGTAAGACGATATTTTCTCCAATCGAAAAATCTAATACGAGTCCATGCTTATGTCGGTCCTCCGGAATATGACCAACGCCTATTCTGTAATTTTTCGTACAGGTAAATTTGTAATGTCTTGCTCATTTAACGTTATATAACCCGATTCAACCTTCCGCAATCCAGTAATCGCCTCTATAAATTCACTTTGACCGTTCCCCTCAACACCAGCTAGTCCAATAATTTCACCAGCATTTACTTCTAATGAAAGATTGTTAACAACCTTCAAACCACGCGTATTTTGTACTGTAATATTAGATACTGACAAAACGGTTCGCATTGGCTTTGCTGGCATTTTCTCAACAGAAAAGTTCACTTCACGGCCAACCATCATTGCTGCTAGTTCATTAGGAGTCGTGTTGTCTACATTAACTGTTCCGATTCCTTTTCCTCTACGAATGACCGTACATCGGTCACAAATTGCCATAATTTCTTTAAGTTTATGAGTAATGAGAATGATTGACTTTCCTTCTTTTACTAGCATCTTTAAAATGTCCATTAATTCATTGATTTCTTGTGGTGTTAAAACAGCAGTTGGTTCATCTAAAATTAAAATGTCTGTCCCACGATAGAGTGTCTTTAAAATTTCTACTCGCTGCTGCATCCCTACTGAAATCGTTTCAACCTTAGCATATGGATCAACCTTTAAACGATAACGATCTGAAAGCTCTTGCACATCCTTAGCTGCTTGTGCTAAGTTAATCCGCCCCGCTTTTTTTGGTTCGTGACCAAGTACAATATTTTCAGTAACAGTAAACGATTCAATTAGCATGAAATGTTGATGGACCATTCCTATCCCTAAACGATCAGCTACATTCGGGTCTGTTATTAAAACGCGTTCACCTTTTACACGAATTTCACCTTTCTCTGGCTGATACAAGCCAAATAGAACGTTCATTAACGTAGACTTTCCCGCACCGTTTTCCCCTAAAAGAGCATGAATTTCACCTTTTTTTTACTTGAAGTGTTATGTTATCATTCGCCACAATACCTGGAAATTCTTTACGAATCTCATTCATTTCAATCACATAATCATCCACGTAGTTGACCTCCTCTTCAAAGAAAAACGCGGAGCGTCTTTTCTTAAATGCGTTTTCAAGGGTTTGAAATTGGTTGAATGTGGGTGATCTTTCAACCAAACAGGGAACGAGTTTTTGCCAAGCTTACACTATTGATTCTTTTTGTAAGTCACTCCTACGCTGGACTTCTCGAGATTTTCCATCTCTAACGAGTGAAACCAGCTGAATCTGAATCAAATCTCCCTTGTTACGACTTAAAAAAACCGTCCGTCTAAACATTTGAGAACGGACGGCTGCTATCAATAGCTGAAGATAGTTTTTTTAAAGCGACTCTAAATACTCCTCATACTCGTCATCTGTTTCAGGAACGTTTATTTCACCCTCCAATATGTCCTCAATATATTCTTCAATTCCTTCTAAAGCTTCTTCAGACATATTGTCCGTTGTCGGTGCAATTCCAATCGCCTCATCATCTAACCCGTATTCAAGTACTTCTCCTCCAGGAAAGTCACCGTTCATCGCACGTTCAGAAACGAGATATACGGCACGGTCAACCCGTTTAACCATCGAAGTGAGTGTTACAGATTGATCCCCTTCATAAATTCCCTCTTCATGTTGGTCACGGTCAACCCCAATTACCCAAACGTTTTCTCCGTTTCTTACTCGGTTAATCGCTTCATTAAACACTCCGTACCCAGTTGCTCCAGCTGCGTGGTAAATAATGTCTGCCCCTTGGCTATACATCGTATTAGCTATTTGAGCACCAGCTGTATCATCATTAAAGCTCTCAGCATATTGCACAGATATCTCAGCATTAGGGTTCACAGCTTTCACACCAGCTTTAAAACCGTTTTCAAATTTTTTAATTAATTCACTTTCAACACCACCGACAAATCCGACACGATCTGTTTCTGATTGTAATCCAGCTGCCACACCTACTAGAAATGACCCTTCATGCTCCTTAAACGTCACGTTTACGACATTGCTTATCATATTGTCATCATCATCTGTTACAACTGAATCGACGATCGCTAACTGAGCGTCTTCATTTTGTTTTGCAACTGACGCTATCGCATCATTCATTAAGTAGCCGATTCCCCATGATAAGCTTGTCCCTTCGCGAACTAAATTTCGGATATTCGGTTCGAAATCAGCGATATCAGCTGATTGTACGTAGCGATAACCCGCCCCTTGCTCTAAACCATACTCTTCCCCAAACTCTTTTAGCCCTTCCCATGCGGATTGATTAAATGATTTATCATCAATACCTCCAACATCCGTTACCATCCCGACAGTGAAATCTGCTCCCTCTTGCTGTTGTTCACCTATATCGTCACCTGGTATTTCCTCTGCGGTTTCATCTCCTGCTGTTCCACAGCCTGCTATGATCAAGCAACTGAAAGCTGTCATACTAAGTATTCTCATCCATTTATTCATATGTTTAACCCCCTTGACAGTTCATCTCTTAGTTAGAATGTGAGCATAGAGGTAGGAATATACACGTTATTTATCAACGCTTGTGTCTTTTAAAGCAAAAGAAAGAGTGGAAAAGGAACGTGACCTTTTCCACTCTTATCTTAGAAAATATGAATAACTGGCTCCTCATTCGGATTGACAATTACGACGCTCTCAACATTACCTGAGATTGAAGTTACTTCTAGTGAAATCTTATAGCTATTATTGAAATGGTTCTGAATTTGGCTAGCGGCAAATTGGGTTAAAGCAACGATTTCGGCTTTTCCTTGGTATTGTATCGGAACTTCAATTGTTAACTCCTGAATTTGATTATCTAAATATCGTCCCGTACCAACAACACCGACATACGTATCAAAGAATCCTTGAATATCATCGCTAAAGCGTTGAAATTGGTCAGCTTCACTACGTACATCCGTGGAAACCTCTCGTGAAGGGAATAAATAATACATTTCATTAATTCGTTGCCAACGGTCAATACCACTATTAGGATCGGCTTTTGTCGTAGCAATAAACCTTCCTGGAATGGCCGAGTCTCTCGGTTCTTCTTGGAACAGAGCAAAAACAATTGGAATATCTTTAAACGCTCCATCCTCAAAGCTGTCTGAACGCAAACGTTCTAACACACGCTCAGCTAACTCTTGCCCTTCACGCTCTATAACATCATCGGGAATTTCCGTTTCATAAAAGTGGTAAAGCCCCTCATCCGTTTCAACTCGGAAATTGTAAACACTATTTAGCGATAAACCAATTACGATCCCACCTAAGTTAAATTGACCATTTGAATTACTAACTAAATAGTTATGCTCTAAAATATGCGATAACACACGTGGCTATTCTCCTCTTGTTCTTTTAAGTTATCTCCCCACCTAAAGCAGGATTTAATCCTGAAGGGTTATCGTCTTCATCATACCTCATTAGCCATGAATTTAACTGATTACGTTTAATAAATTGACCTTCTCGAAAGTAATAGTCATCTGGGTCGAAATAATCTTGTGCAATTCTCTGTAAGCCTAATTCAAGTTTATCTAAATCTAAACGGTTATACACAACTGCGTTCCCAAAACCTCGTGATTCACCGTGCAAATACGTACCATCATAAAGGACGCTTTGATAATAATTATCTGGTGTCACTAGCTGTGGAACAACTTCAACAACTTGCTCATCATGATGCTCATCTACCTCTTCAGGGATTTCCTCATCATCATTAGGGAATATGGAAAAACACCCCGACAATAAGCTAACTGCGATCCCTAATACAATTACATAATTTAACGTCTTACTCACCACCGCTCCCCCTCTCCTGTCTATTTATTGCAAATTCTCTAGCATTTTTGCTTCATCCCATATTTCAATTTGAAGTTGCTCTGCCTTCTTCCTTTTTGAACCAGCAGCTTCACCTGCTATAACAAGATCCGTTTTTTTACTGACGCTACCTGTTACTTTGCCCCCAAGAGCCTCAATTCTATCTTTTGCTTCCTCTCGTGTTAACTGCTCAAGCTTCCCTGTTAATACAACTGTTTTCCCGGCAAAAGGACTATTGCCCTCTTCCACATTTGTCACTTGCCGTTTGGGCCCATTGTAATTCGTATTAACGCCTAAGCGCTGTAATTCAGTAATTAACGCGAGCACCTCTGGCTTTTGGAAATAGCGGCGAATCGACGCTGCCATCTTCTCACCGATTTCATTCACTGCTACAAGCTCTTCCTCTTCTGCTTGAATTAATCGGTCAATTGATCCAAATTCTATCGCTAATGTTTTCGCTGCCTTTGCTCCAACAAAGCGAATTCCTAGACCGAATAATAGACGCTCTAATGAATTTGCTTTTGACTGTTCGATCGCTTGTAATAAATTATCAACTGACTTTTCCCCCATACGTTCTAGGGCCAATAAAGCATCACGCTCTAGCTTATACAGATCAGCAACATCACGAACAAGATCATGATCAAACAATTGAACAATGATACGCTCACCTAGACCATCAATATTCATCGCGTTCCTCGAGACAAAATGAATAAGACCTTCCTTAATTTGTGCAGGGCATTGTGGGTTAATACAACGGAGTGCCACTTCACCTTCTAAGCGGACAAGCTCACTTCCACAATCAGGACAATGAGTTGGCATTGAAAAATCTCTCTGTGTCCCATCTCGTCTTTCCGGAAGGACATTGACGACTTCTGGAATAATGTCACCCGCTTTTTTAATGACAACATAGTCCCCGAGCTTTAAATCTTTCTCACGAATTAAATCTTCATTGTGTAAGGAAGCACGTTTGACAGTTGTACCCGCAACTGTGACAGGAGTTAAAAGAGCTGTCGGAGTTACGACGCCTGTGCGACCGACACTAAGTTCAATATCTTCGAGCTTCGTGACGACCTCTTCCGCTGGAAATTTAAATGCCGTTGCCCAGCGAGGACTTTTCGCTGTGAAGCCTAGTTTCTCTTGTAAGTCTAATTGGTCGACTTTGATGACAATACCATCAATTTCATAAGGGAGCTCTGCTCGTTTTTCTACCCATTCCTCTGTATAACGAATAACCTCTTCAATTGTTTCACACCGTCTGCTCTCACGGTTGACACGAAAGCCAAGCTCACCTAAATAATCTAGACCCTCACTATGCGTAGAAAATATCTTTCCTTCGACTAAACCGATCGCGTACGTAAACATCGATAAGTTCCGTTTTGCTGCCAGCTTCGGATCAAGCTGCCGCAATGAACCTGCTGCTGCATTACGTGGGTTCGCAAACTTTTCTTCTCCTGCTTGCTCCTTCGCCTCATTTAGCTTCTCAAACGATGGTTTTGGCATATAAGCCTCCCCACGAACTTCAATCGTAATCGGCTCTCTCAAGCGTAATGGAATCGCAGGAATCGTTTTTAAATTTTCGGTAATATCCTCACCAATCGTTCCGTCTCCTCTTGTCGCTCCACGTACGAAACGACCTTGCTCATATTGTAACGAAACCGCTAACCCATCTATTTTTAATTCACACGTATAGCTGACAGAATCACCAACCAACTGTCGTACCCTTCGGTCAAAGTCGTACAAATCGTCGGCTGAAAAGGCATTACCTAAGCTCAACATTGGAATACGATGCTCCACCTTTTCAAAATACGGAAGCACTTCACCACCGACACGTACTGTCGGAGAATCATCTGTACGTAATTCAGGGAATTCAGCCTCAAGCTTAACAAGCTCTTGAAATAATTGGTCATATTCAGCATCAGAAACGAGTGGGCGATCAAGGACATAATAATGATATCCGTACTCTTCTACTAATGACCGCAGCTCTTCAACTCGTTTTTTTGCATCCTGTCGCTCCATGCTCTTCGTCCTCTCTATATTTTCGTTATCGGTGCAAACTTAGCAAATAATCGCTTCACACCAGTTGGGTTAGGAAAGGCAATATCAAGCTCGAGGGCATCCTTTTCCCCTTTAATACTGACCACCGTTCCAATGCCCCATTTTCGATGCTCAGCTTTATCTCCCACCTTCCAAGCAAACTGTTCTCCGCCAGTAGATGCAACGGAAGCTCTTGGTTTTGATTCAGAAATCCTTTTGCTTGGCTTCGCTGTACTCAGCCAGGCTGGCTCTTCTTTCATTTCATGAAGAGGTTCAAGGCAAAGCTCTGGAATTTCTTGAATAAAACGCGATGGAAGATTCGTGTTCGTCCGTCCGTATAATGTTCTGATTCGGGCATTTGTCAAATACAGCTGCTTTTCTGCTCGTGTAATCCCTACATATGCAAGTCTGCGCTCCTCTTCCATTTCATCCTCTTCAAATAATGAACGGCTATGAGGAAATACCCCTTCTTCCATTCCAATTAAAAAGACTAGTGGGAATTCTAATCCTTTAGCTGAATGCAACGTCATTAATGTAACTGCTTCCTTCGTTTTTCCATCCTCATCCTCATCTAGTTGATCAATATCAGCTACTAAGGCGAGATCCGTTAAAAAGTTTATTAGTGATTTATCATCATTACGCTTTTCAAATTCGTTTGTCACCGTTAAAAATTCATCGATATTTTCTAAACGGCTTTGGGCTTCAATGGTTTGTTCATTTTTTAACATGTCCCGATAGCCAGTACGCTCTAGCAATTCCTCAACAAGCTCTGTTACGGACAGATATTCTTGCATTTGGACCCAGTGCCCCACTTGCTCAGCAAAATCCTTTAGTTTATTAGTAGTACGTGCAGGTAATCCAATCTGCTCCACTTCCTGTAATGCAGCAAATAAGGACAGACCTTGATTAACTGCATAATCAGCTACTTTATCAACAGTAGTCGCTCCTATCCCACGCTTCGGAACATTAATAATACGTTGTAGGCTAATATCATCATCAGGATTAGCAATTAAGCGT
This sequence comes from Bacillus sp. JCM 19034, assembly GCF_001310635.1. Taxonomy (GTDB): domain Bacteria; phylum Bacillota; class Bacilli; order Bacillales; family Bacillaceae_D; genus Halalkalibacter. The sequence goes on along the minus strand of NZ_BAXR01000026.1, from coordinate 28,310 downwards.
AAATAAGCTAAGACGTCTTTAATCTCTTTTCGGTCGTAGAATTTCGTTCCCCCAACCATCGAGTACTCGATATTCGACTTCACGAAATATTCCTCAATCACACGTGATTGGGCATTCGTTCTGTATAAGATCGCAATATCAGACTCCTTAATGCCTTTTTCCGTGATCGCCTCTCGAATCGTTTTCACGACAAATTCTGCTTCAGACTGCTCAGAATCAGCTGAAAAATAACCAATCTTATGACCCGCTTCATTATCTGTCCATAGCTTCTTAGGCTTTCGATTTCGATTGTTTTCAATGACGTGGTTGGCTGCTTGTAAAATCGTTTTACTAGAACGATAATTTTGCTCTAGCAAAATGACCGTTGCATCGGGATAATCCTCCTCAAAAGAAAGGATATTAGCTATGTCTGCCCCACGCCAGCGATAGATCGATTGATCCGAATCCCCAACAACACAGATGTTTTATAGCGATCAGCGAGTAGGTTTACTAATACATATTGTGCACGGTTCGTGTCCTGATACTCATCGACATGAATATATTGAAATTTCCGTTGATAAAATTCAAGTACTTCTGGTACAACCTTAAAAAGCTCAATGGTTTTCATGATTAAGTCATCAAAATCAAGTGCATGATTTTTTTGTAATTGCTTTTGATAATCAATATAAACATCAGCAGCCGTTTGTTCAAAGGGGCCCTTCGCAACAGCTGCGTACTGATCCGGCTTCTTCAACTCATTTTTGGCACTACTAATCATCCCAAGAATGCTTCTGGCGTCAAATTTCTTCGGATCGATGTTTTGCTTTTTTTAAAATTTGCTTTATAACTGACAGTTGATCTGTTGAATCCAAAATCGTAAAATTACGATTATATCCAATGCGATCGATATCACGTCGCAATATACGGACACACATTGAATGGAACGTCGACATCCATATGTCTTCAGCAATTGGACCTACTAATCCAGCGACACGCTCTTTCATTTCTCGTGCTGCTTTATTTGTAAATGTAATCGCTAAAACACTCCAAGGAGCAACGGCCTTCTCCCGTATCAAATAGGCAATCCGGTGCGTTAACACACGGGTCTTCCCACTTCCAGCCCCAGCCATTAAAAGCAAAGGACCTTCAGTGTGGGTGACAGCTTGTCTTTGTTCCGGGTTTAAACCAGCGAGCATTTTTTCAATTATGTTTGCTTGCATTTTCCCACCACCAAACAAATGTTCTTATTTTCTAGTTTACCTTGTTCTCTATATCTAATCAATCATTGTTTTACGGCTTTTACGGTTTTTAATGCTGTATTTAAATCGTCATAAATAAGATTCCCGATAACGACAACATCAGCAGCACTTGACATCTCCTCTGCCTGCTCAACCGAGCGAATCCCACCGCCATAAAAGAGCTTCGTCTTATTCAGTACACGTGCAACTTCTCGAACAAGTTCAATATCACCATAAACACCACTATATTCAATATAAAATATCGGCATATGGTAAAGGTTCTCTGCTAATCGCGCATACGCAACAACGTCTTCTGTTGCTAAAGGTGCTTTTGCTTCCGTTAGCTGACCTACTTTTGAATCCTTATTCAAAACACAATATCCTTCAACGACAACCTCATCCCAATTCATAATTGCCCCATATTCCTTAACGGCTTTATGGTGATAGCCTGTGATCCACTTAACATGTGGACTATTTAATACCGATGGAATGAAAAAGTAATCAAAGCCAGGCGTAATGGCTTCTAAATTTGAAACTTCTAGTGCACAAGAAATCGGATATCGTCGTACACGTGCTAATAAGTGTAACGTATTATCTAACGTTACACCATCACTGCCACCAATCATGATTCCATCTGTCCCTGATTCACATACCTTCTCTAACGCCTCATCTGTTATTTCCTTGTTCGGATCGAGCTTAAACACATGACGCCACTCTTGATATTCAAGCACAACATTCAACTCCGTTTCTTCTACATCTAAGCCTTAATTATAACAAAGAAGTAGACCATTGTCGTTAGAAAAACGTACACGTTTCTATTAAGCATCGTAGTGGTACTTCTTTAACTAACCCTCACTCTCATCCTGGTGCCACACACCTGAATGGGCTTTCTCATACGGGAAATCTTTAAAAAAGAAGGATAAAGTCTTAGTTTTGATAACATACTTCATATTCGCTTTTCATTATCCAACTGTTACAAGCTCGTCCTTTTTCATCATATATTTCTTTTCCAACCTCTAACTCCATACTTCTATCAGAATCGGGATATTCTGGCCCTTCGTCATTTCTTATGTAGATAGTATTATGATTTTTCCATTCTAAAGAAAAATTACTTTTCCCATCACTATAATAGATCGTTTTGGCCTCATTATTTTCATTATTCATAATTTCTATCCATATGTGTGCCCCACCAGTTGCACCGCCCCAATGCTTGTAATAGGAGTTAGCCGTATATTGTCCATCGGGAGAGTCAATAGGTTCGTTGTAATAGGTTCCCTCACCAAGATGATCAAACGTAAAGAAGTATCTTTTATACCCAATAACCAATAGTAGGACAATTGAAATTAGTATTAGGACTTTATATCTTTTCTTCAAAAAATCACCCTCTCACTATCAGACACCATTTTTGAAACTTATGATAAGAATAATGATACTCTTAATTTTACTTTGCTTCCACTTATTTAAAATGGAAAAGATACCACCTATAATCAAGATAACAATCACACATACTTTTATTATACTAGTAGTTATAAGACCTAAATTGGTTAGGAAACCACCTATCATAACTAAGCCACCTGTTAACATAAACCGTCGTGACAGAAGATCACTCTTTCCTTCTTTTATATCATTTGAATCCATCTTTACATATTCTCTAATAACCATAATGCTTGGTACTCCCCACATAATTATGAAAACCATTAGTGAATCAGGATCCATAATCAACCCTCCCTTGTACTATGCCTTTCAACATGTCAATGTCAATAACATTTTAAATGATCAAATATCAGCTAATTCTATCCAATTGTAAGACATATATATAACATTTTCACGTACAATCCTAGATAAAAAGAAGAAGCCAACAAGGCTTAGTTTCACCTTACTGGCTTCCTTATTCTCATTTTTATAACTCATCAAATCCATTATCACTTGATACTTTTGCATATTGTCGTGACTTTTGTTCAAAGAAATCACTCTTAGCCATATTCACGTCTTCATATGCTTTTATCCAACGCATCGTGTTTGTACGGTGCTCCGGATAAATATGGTCATATCCTAATTGCTTTACACGTTTATTTGCAATGAATTTCAAATAAGATACCATCTCTTCTGGATCAATTCCTTCAAGACGATCACCAATAATGTAACGGAACCAACTGATCTCAAGCTCTGTTGCCTTTTTGAAAGCATCTTCAACAAATTGCTTCATTTCATCCGTATCAAGCTCAGGATTTTCCTTAAGCAGCTCTTTATAGATATTTGTAAATAAGTGAACGTGAAGCTGCTCATCGCGGTTAATATAATTGATCATCGTTGACGTTGAGACCATTTTTTGATGACGTGCTAAATTGTAGAAGAAGGCAAAGCCTGAGTAGAAATTAAGACCTTCTAATATGACGTCATAAACGATCGATTTCGCCAATGATTCGGCTGTCGGATTATTGACAAACTCTTCATAGCCTTCTACGATAAATTCATTTCGCTCTCTTAATACTTCATCCTTCTTCCAATATTCGTAGATCTCATCTTGTACGGCCTTTGGCACGAGACTTGATAAGACATAAGAGTAGCTTTGATTATGCACCACTTCTTGGAATGATAAGACACTCATTAATGCAGCCATACTGGAATCCGTTAAATAATCTGCTACGCGTAACGTATAGTCAGTTTGAATACTATCCAAAAACGCAAGCAAGCCAATTATTTTCTTGAATGCCTCTTGTTCATCATCTGTTAAGGTTGGGAACTGCTTCGCATCATGCGTCATATTGATCTCAAAAGGCGTCCAAAAGTTTGCTAGCATATTTTTATATAATGGATACGCCCATGAGAAACGGACATCGTCCCAGTTTAATACATTTGAACTTTCACCATTGATAATCCCTGTTGATGCATTTGGGGCATGAATATCATATAATTTCCGCTGCTTCATTGTTTCATTAGCCATTTTGCTCTCTCCTCTCTTTAGCTAGAACAACTCTCACAATCTTCAACCGTTGAAGAAGTTGAACGAACATAATAGGTTGTCTTTAACCCTTCCTGCCATGCAAGCAAATGCAATTCAAGTAACTCTTTCGCTCGGACGTTGTTCGGTACGTAAATATTAAAGGAAATTCCTTGGTCAACGTGACGCTGTCTTCGACCGTTTTGACGGATACTCCATTTTTGATCAATTAAATGTGCTGCTTTATAAAGCCATGTTGTTTCTGAATTTAATTCTGGTGCGACAACTGGAATACGGTAATTTTTCTTTTCTTCCATATAAAGCTTTGAGAAAATCGGGTCAATCGATGCTGTCGAGCCCGCAATAAGAGCTGTTGTCGCATTCGGTGCTACAGCTAACAAATAACCGTTACGAATGCCGTGCTCTTTCACTTCTGCCTTTAACGTGTGCCAATCGTCTGTACCATAGTCACGCTTTTCGAAATAAGCACCTGTATCCCAATCAGACCCTTTAAATTTCGGATACGCACCCTTTTCTTTCGCTAATGCGACACTTGCCTTAATTGCGGCATAATTTATCTTTTCATACACACGTTCAACTTCTTGAACAGCTTCCTCTGATTCCCACTTAATACCATTACGTGCTAAATGATGGTGCCAGCCATATGTGCCTCCGCCAATTGCTCGGTACGTTTTATTCGTTAATTCTGCTTGCTTCACATCAAGCTTATTAATATCAATGACATTATCAAGCATACGAATTTGAATCGTAATAACACGATCTAACACATTATCTTTCAATACGTTGGCAATCGATAATGAACTTAAGTTACAAACGACATAGTCTCCTGGCTTTTTCGTAATTTGAATCGTACCATCTTCAAGAGTTTCTTCTGTCACAACAGTTGAACTCATGTTTTGCATAATTTCCGTACATAAATTCGATCCGTATATCATACCATTATGAGAGTTAGGATTTAAACGGTTGGCTGTATCACGATAGAACATATAAGGTGTTCCTGTTTCAAGCTGTGAGATCATAATGCGTTTCATAATTTCAATTGCAGGAACCTCTTCTCTTGATAAAGAGGGATGATTAACACATTGTGTATAACGCTCACGGAACGAACCTGCACCCTTTTCTTCATCATAATGATCCTCTAAGGAGAAACCCATTACTTCTCTAACTTCATGTGGGTCAAATAAATACCAGCTTTCACGGTTATCAACGGCCTCCATGAATACATCCGGTACGGATACAGCTGTAAATAAATCGTGTGTTCGTTGACGCTCATCACCATTATTTAATTTCGCATCTAGAAAAGAAAAAATATCTTTATGCCATACATCTAAATAAACAGCAATCGCTCCTTGTCGTTGACCTAACTGATCCACACTTACTGCCACGTTGTTCAGTTGCTTCATCCATGGGATAACTCCTGAGGATACACCTTTAAATCCACGAATGCTTGATCCTTTTGCACGGATCTTACCAAGGTAAACACCAAGCCACCGCCGTTCTTACTAACAGTCGCAGCATCTGTACAACTATCAAAGATCGAACGTAAGTCATCCTCTACTGTATCAATAAAACAGCTCGAAAGCTGACCACCTTTTTTCCCTGCGTTTGCAAGTGTAGGAGTTGCAACGGTCATATAGAGATGTGACAATGCCCAATAGCTTTCCTTCACAAGTTCAACTCGCTTTTCCACAGGCTCATGAACCATTAACATCATAGAGATAACCATCCATCTCTCTTGTGGAAGCTCTAATAATGTACCATCAAAATGGCGAGCTAAATATCGGTCAGCTAACGTTTTAATCCCGATATACGTAAATCGCTCGTCCTCATTCGGTTGCATCGCTTCTTCTAAAAGCTGCAGCTCGTCATTCGAATAAGCTTTTAAGCGTTCATCGTAAATTCCTTGCTCAATTAATTCTTGTATTAGTGCAGGAAATTGAGTATATTCTTTGTCTATTTTCCTTGATTGCTGTACTTGTTCATATAATCCTTTTAAGTAACATCTTGCTGCTACATATGTCCATTCTGGTTGATCCATGTCCAGCTCGTTCAATGCACTTAGTGCACGTGTATCCCACGTATCGGTATCCTTCCACTTTTGAACCCATTTTTCAATGTTCAACTGTGAGAATTCAGCTTCTAATGCTTCCTCAATTGATTTCTTATCAAGTGTTTGATTCATTACACGACACTCTCCCTTTAATGACACGATATAAATTAAGAAAAACGCGGTGCGCCTTTTCTTAAAAGGGAACAAAACAACATTGCGGGTGCAAAAGAGCCCTTTCTTCTATTTGAGAAAGGGCGCGAAACGGCATATGTATTCATAAGATCATCGATAGTATGTATAAACTGCCGTCCCACTTCTTGCACCCCGAAGATAGCTGACTTTGGAATATACGGCAGGTCTCCTGACTCGTGCTTCACTCTACTCTGGCCCTTCCCATGTAAAAGTACACAGTGGATCTTCCATTTCGTCACACTTACAGTTGCGGGGGCAGCTCTGGACTTACACCAGATTCCCTTTTTAAGTATGATACACCGTCATTCCGCAAAAAATCAATATATAGTTGTTTTGAACTCTTCTCATTACGATATATAGTATATGGTACAGAATACCACATGTTATTGCAAGCATATTTTTTTGAACATTTTCGTCAAAATTCCCGAACATGAGCAAGTACGCCTGTTTCGTTAGATGAAGCTTTTTTCTTAGTCATCCTGACACTATTATTTATCGTCATTAACCCCAACATCAATATGAGTAAATGAACGGACATCAAATAACCCTAAATCGGTTAATTTAAGCTCTGGTATAACAGGTAATGCTAAAAATGATAATGTTAGAAATGGGTTCCACTTTTGCTTAAAACCAATATTCTCTAATGCTTTTTCTAGCGTATGTAATGATTCATACACAGATGAATATGACTCAAGTGACATTAATCCTGCCAATGGTAATGATACATCAGCAAGTACCTTCCCTTCAGAGGCGACCGCAATCCCCCCTTTGCTATTTGCAATATGTGTAATTGCCTTATAAAGACTTTCATCATCTGTACCACAGGCAACGATATTATGAGAATCATGGGCTACTGAGGCCACGATCGCCCCATTTTCTATCGGGAAGCCTTTTACAATCCCAACTCCAACATGACCTAACTTATGATGCCTTTCTGCTACGACTAGTTTTAATTGATTTTGTTCAACTGAAGGTACAAACAATCCATTTTTAACCGTGACGTCCTCAATTAATGCCTTCGTTACAATAGACCCCGGCTTCACAGCTATCACGTTTGCCTTTTGTATGTCACCTAACGTTAATTGCAGCGATTCCTTTTTCAAATCGAGCTGGACACTATCTAGTAAATAAGCCGGTGGTGTCACATAATCACGTAACGGATTGATCAGTTTCCCATTTTCGGCAACACATGTTCCTTTTACATATACAGAACGAACCGATAATGAATGTAAATCATCTATTAGGAGAAAGCTTGCTTCGTAGCCTGGTGCAATTGCTCCTTTATCCTCTAATCTAAAACACTCTGCTGCGTTAAGGCTTGCCATTTGAATCGCTTGGAGCGGGTCAACACCTAAACGAATTGCCTTGCGGATAGAAGCATCAATACTGCCTTCATCTACTAAATCATCTAAATGCTTATCATCAGTTGCAAACACACACCTTCTCGCATTAGATGGTGTCAATATTGGCAAGAGTGCCTCAATATCCTTTGCTGCGGTTCCTTCCCTCATTAACACATACATCCCACGTCGAATTCGTTCCAACGCTTCTTTTGCTGTTACTGCTTCATGATCATTTCCAATTCCCGCTACTCTGTACGCATTAAGCCCTACCGTATCTAATCCTGCTGCATGACCGTCAATTGGCTTATGGCGCTTCTTTGCAGCCTTAATTTTTGCGAGCATCTCCTCATTAGCGGAAAAGACAGATGGATAGTCCATCACCTCCGCTAGTCCATACGCTTCAGTTCCTTCAAATAACTCCTCTACTTCATTAGCTGTAAGTGTTGCCCCACTATTTTCAAAAGAGGTTGCTGGAACAGATGATGGGACCATCATTTTCACATCAAGTGGAAGTCCCTTAGCAGCCTCAATCATATAACGAACAGCTTCTATTCCACCAACGTTGGCTATTTCATGAGGATCAGCCATAACAGCGGTCACACCTTTTGGAACAACAATACGGGTAAATTCCTCCGGTGGAACCATTGCCGATTCAATATGTACATGCCCGTCAATAAATGTTGGAGAGATGTACGCACCATTGCATCGATCACTTCAATCCCATCATACTGACCAATACCAACGATGAATCCGTCTGTAATCGCCACATCCGCTTCATATACCGTCAATGTAAAGACGTCAATAATCTTACCATTTCTAATGACGATTTCTGCTTTCTCAGCCTTTGTAGCGGCCTTTAGCCTTGCTTCGATCTTTCCACACATTTCGTACACCTCTTTTTAACTCAATCATATTCCCTGAGCAACATCGTATCGTAAATAGTCTTTAAAAGAAAGTTTATTGTTTTCGATAGCTTTCTAAAAATATAACACCAAGCATATGAATAAATCATCGGAAAAGACTTTGCAAAGCTCTTCTCATTTATATTCTTCCGCAAAAAAAATCACAGGTAGAATTCACCTGTAATTCTCTTCCACTTTATGCTTCCGTTTTTTCATCCTCTTCCTTTACACGGTCTAGTGTCATTTTGTAACCGTCGTTGCCATAGTTGAGACAACGCTTCACACGAGAAATTGTTGCAGTGCTCGCACCCGTTTCTGTTTCAATTTTATGATACGTATACCCATTTTGCAGCATACGAGCAACCTCGAGGCGTTGAGCTAATGATTGAATTTCATTGATTGTGCATAAATCATCAAAAAATTGATAGCATTCTTCAAGGTCCTGCAATGACAGGATTGCTTTAAACAATTGGTCAAGTTCTTTTCCTCTTAGCTTATTAATTTGCATAGTCCTCACATCCTTCTGCCTTCAGTGCTTCTATTCGTAATGAACATCTTGTTCCATCCCCATTGGAACGACATTAACCCACGTTTGTCCAGGTACAAGAGGAACAATGTTCCCGTCTTTGATTGGTCTAATAATTCCATCATGATTTTCCCATTCAATTGATTGTACTTTTCCTTGCTGGAATAAAAGAGCTTGTCCACCAGAGGTTAAATCAATTGTTCGACGTCCTTGCTCATCGATCACTTGGTGGGCTGTTTCCACGACAAATAGATTATTAATTAGCTTTAACTCGCCCGTTTCGTAATCAACCGTTTGTAATTCACCATTTGCCCGAGTGTATGCCAGCAAATTTTGATCATATTGATAATTCACTTGATTTCCACTCGAATACTGAATAACAATTTGTGCTGCATCTCCACCTGATATATCATACTCTTCATCTAAATGGAAAAATTCATACTGCGGGTACGCTCCTGAGCGCTCATATCCTTCCTGCTCAATCCCTTGCAAGATATGTTCAGCCGTAATATAAGAATTATGAGGAGCGACCCGATCCGATGATCGTTGAAATAAAGAACCATCGTATTTCATACCGCTTATATAATCAAGCTCTCGATTAACGGTCAAGCGTTGTTCTGCTTCTGGACTCCAACCGTGTGTAACAAAAATGCTATTATACCCTTTTAAAAGGTCAATATGATACGCTCGCGAACTACGAACAGGACCTACGCGCTCGGGAAGAGCACTGTGATACAATGCGACAAAGCGTGTAATATCGCCTTCAGCCAACATCTCATAAACAATATCAGCCTCGATGAGCCTGTTTGTGGACGAGCATGTGGGTCATTATTGACCGTCACTCCGATTACACGGTTTTCAATTTCATTCTCTGCTGTCAAACCCGTTAATGGTACGCAGAAAGAGGTACAGGTTCTAACTCGACTTCTTCCACTGGCTCTACTTGCTCTAATTGTTCTTTATCTGCGGGCATTGCTTCCTTAGGGTCTGAACATGCTGTTAGTAGCATCCCGCCAATCAATAGTAACGTTATGAACTTAATAACTCTCATCCGTTTGCACAACCTTTTTTCACTTTAACTTAATAACGCATTTCGCCATATATAGTTTAACGCATTATGGCAGGAAAAAGTAATGTTTTCTTCTTCACATCGTAAATTCCTTGCTGGGTAACGCGAATATACGGTAAGTGAGTCGATGAGAAAAATAACATGCTATAAATCGGATCCTCATGCTTGTAGCCACGCTCACGTAATTGGCTAACAAATTCTTCTTCCTCAACTATCAATTCTTCCATCGGCTTTCTTGAAAGCATTCCAAAAATTTCAAGCGGAATACGACCAATCACTGATCCGTCTTCGACCAATGTTAAGCCTCCACCTTGCTCTTTTAACGCATAGAATGCTTTAACCATATCTGATATACATTTACCAATAAGTATAATATCACCTGTCACCGTAAAAGAGCTAGCAAAACCCTTTACATGAGTTGCAAATCCTTTTATCATTGTTGTAATTTGCCACTTTCCATGTCGGTCAATCATCACGAAGAAACTTTCATCATGATTCACACTTAACGATTCATGAGAGGCTTCAACTGATATACGATATGGCTTCAAAATAACTGAGTTTACCATTTCAATACCCATCGGCATTGAAAAATGCAGCTCATCTTCCTCTAAATCCCAATCCATTTTAAATGGTTCAGTTTCGTATTTATCCCATGAAAATTGATCAAAATGAAATAAGTGGTTTTTGATCCTTTAGTACCCATTGACCCTTTGCTATCACGGATATAGGAGTAGGCTGAGACTCATCCTTAATAATATTTAGATGTGCAATACGTCCAGGTGCAATCATTCCAAGCTTATGGTCAAGCTGATAATATACTGCTGGATTATAGCTAGCCATCATATAGGCATCAATTGGTTGAACTCCGTTATCAATCGCAATTTTAATTAGCTTATCCATTAATCCATCTTTATAAAATGAAGGAGGTGAACCATCCGTTGTCATTAAACAGCGATCGTAGCGTTCAATACCAAGCTCTTGCATTTCTTGTAAAATTCTCGCCAAATCTGGTCGAATCGATGAGTGCTTAATGATGTTACATATCCTAAATCAAGACGCCGAAGTACTTCCTCCCCAGTCATTGCCTCATGATCAGAAGTTACGCCCAATAAGGCTAATTGTGACAATGTTTTCTTTGATGCTCCAGGTAAGTGCCCTTCAATTCTTTTGCGTAAATGTGTCGTCTCCTGCATCCAATGTAAAATCGCATCATCACCTTCTAACACTTTTGGCCATGACGTTAGTTCTCCACCTTGTATCACAAGTGGATGATCTAGCCACTCCTTCATCTTTGAATTTGAAAAAGCGTCATCATTTAATAACTCTGTTTGTGCATCATAACGTGCCCACCAATACATAGACACGGGTAATTCATCAAGTTCCTCAATAAAGGTAAGCGCTTTCTTTTTTTGAAGATGCAAAAAAAGAATCATATTATCGTTAAGCAATGTCGTTGTTCCCGTCATCGCTGCATATTTTGCAAACGTATGGGGATTATACAATTGAAAAGGGTGTGCATGATGCTCTATATAGCCAGGAACAACTTTAACATTTTGGCAGTCAACAACTTCTGTATCGTAAACCATTGTAGGTAACTCATCACCAACATATACAATGCGATCATCAGAAATCCAAATGTTAGCTTGGATCCAATTGCGTCTTGCTACATTTAAATAAGTAGCATTCTTAAGTACAAGTGAAGGTGATCGTTCACCTCGCACGACTTCAAGCTGTTGACGCATTCGTTTCTTCGTCCATCGATATAAACGTTCTGGCATCGTCATCACTACTTTCATTTCATATAAGTCTTTAGCATAACTTTAACACATCTTCACGAAGCAAATCATAAAAAGTTGTTAAAAATCTTCACGAACTTTTTGTGAATATAATGTAAAGGAGGTATGATCATGAAACAGAATATTTCTACCGTAAATGCACTATGTAGAATTACAATGGGGCTAACCGTTGTTGCTTGGTCTACAGCTAAGCTAACGAAAAAACAATCTTCTTCATTTCCGCTTTTTGCCACGATTGCAGGGGCAATGAAAGTAGCAGAAGGAATCACAAAATTTTGTCCGTTAGTTTACTTGGCCGAACAGAATCAACAAAATAACCAAAATAACTCGACAAATCAAAACCAAGAGAACTCTCAAGTGACATCGGAGCATTCAGCACAGTAGGCATTACGACTTATCATATTGATTATACTGTATGGACTTGCTTTCTCCTTTTTACAATTTGCTTACAGATTGACGTTTTACTGTAACAGAAATGTAAGTAATAGACAAAAAGCAACCACTTACGTTTGAACTTTGCAAGTGGTTGCTTTTGTCTCAATCTTAAATAAAATGAAGAAGGAGTTATATCATCATGTTTGATTTTACTGAATTTGCACTTGATACGTTATTTGTCTATGCAATGGTTATCGGAACAATTGTAGCCATTATTTATTTTTTGATGAGGAACCGAGGCGCGAAATAGCTTTATAACCGATATCCGTACGATAAAACAAACCATTCTTACTAATGAGTTCAGCCTGCTCATACACTCGCTGCTGTGCATCTTGAAGATTTGCCTTTCTAGATGCTACAAGGAAGACACGTCCTCCGTTTGTTTTCCACTTACCAGCTTCCTTTTTTGTTCCAGCATGGAAGACAAGTATGTCTGAATCAAGCTGATCTAAGCCTTCAATAACCGTTCCTTTCGGATAAGAGCCAGGATAGCCTTCGCTCGCAAACACAACTCCGATAACAGCATCATCTGACCAATTTAGCGTAGGTTTTTTCCCGTCTAACAGATCGATACATACTTGAACAAGGTCTGAATCTAGTCGCGGTAAAATCACTTGTGTTTCGGGATCACCGAAGCGAACATTGAATTCTATTACTTTCGGACCTGCTTCTGTCATCATTAAGCCAGCATATAAAAATCCTGTAAATGGCGTACCTTCAGAAACTAGAGCATCGGCAGCAGGCTGTAACACTTTTTCGACTGCCTCTTGAACGTCTGCTTCTGTAAACTGCGGTACAGGTGAATAAGAACCCATTCCACCAGTGTTCGGTCCTTTATCTCCATTAAATGCCCGCTTATGATCTTGAGCACCGACCATTGGAATGACTGTTTGATGGTGGACAAAAGCCATTAATGAAAGCTCCTCACCCTCAAGATATTCCTCAATGACAACCTGTGAACTAGCTTCTCCAAATGCTCCGTCATTTAACATCGAATCTAATGCTTGAATCGCATCTTCTTCTGTCATTGCAACCGTTACACCTTTTCCAGCTGCTAAACCGTCCGCCTTAATGACAATAGGAGCACCTTGTTCCTTCACATAAGCAACAGCCTGTTCATAATTCGTAAATACTTCATAGCCACCTGTAGGGATGTTGTATTTCTTCATAATTGACTTTGCATATGATTTACTTCCTTCAAGTAAGGCTGCTTCCTTTTTCGGACCAAAGACACGTAATCCAGCCTCCTCAAAACGATCAACGACACCTGCTAAAAGGGGAACCTCTGGACCAACTATTGTAAGCTCCACTCCCTTATCTTTTGCGAACGAGACAAGTCCTTCGTGATCACTTTCTGCAATTGCCACAGGTGTTGCTACATCTACCATTCCATCATTACCAGGGGCAACGAAGACTTCTGTTACTTGCTTGCTTTTGGCGACTTTCCATGCTAGAGCATGTTCGCGCCCGCCACTACCAATAATTAGAACGTTCACTGCTTATGCACTTCCTTTATTTATCTTAATGTTTAAAATGACGTACACCTGTCATAACCATAGCAATGCCGTATTTATTCGCCATATCAATTGATTCTTGATCCTTTATAGAACCACCAGGTTGAATCACAGCCGTTACTCCAGCCTTACCAGCAAGCTCCACTGTATCACCCATCGGGAAGAAAGCATCTGAACCCATTACAGCCCCTTTTATTCTTTCACTAGCTTGAGCAATTGCAATATCAGCTGCACCGACACGGTTCATTTGACCAGCTCCAACACCAACTGTCATTTGACCATTCGTAAGGACAATGGCATTTGATTTTACATGTTTGACAACTTTCCATGCTAGCTTCAACGCTTCCCACTCTTCTTCTGTTGGCTGGCGCTCTGTCACTACTTCGATCGTAGCATCTTCAAACCCATACGTATCCTCATCCTGAACGAGCAAACCACCATGAATGGACGTTAACATAGCCTCAGGATTCGCTTGCTTCTTCACATCAACCGTCAGTAAACGTAGGTTTTTCTTCGCCGTTAAGATTTCAATGGCTTCGTTTGTAAACGAAGGAGCAATAATAATCTCTAAGAAAATCTCTTTCATCTTTATTGCTGTTGCTTCATCGATTTCCCGATTTGCTGCTACAATGCCCCCAAAAATGGAAACTGGATCAGCTTCGTAAGCCCGGTCGTATGCTTCCTCAACTGTTCCCCCCGTACCAACTCCACATGGATTCATATGCTTCACTGCTACAACAGCTGGTTCTGTAAATTCCTTTACGATCGCCAAAGCAGCATCAGCATCATGAATATTATTATATGAAAGCTCTTTCCCATGGAGCTGTTTCGCACTCGCAATCGATGCGTCATCTGCTAATGGCTTTTTATAAAACGTAGCTTGTTGATGCGGGTTTTCTCCATATCGTAAGCCTTGTTTACGTTCATATGTAACCGTAAACGTTTCTGGCTCGGTTTCTTCTACTTCCTTCGTTAAATATTCAGCTATTAACGCATCATATGCTGCCGTATGGCGGAATACCTTTGCTGCTAGACGACGCTTTGTTTCAATAGATACAACCTTGTTTGTGTTAAGCTCAGAAAGAACCGTGTCATAGTCAGCTGGATCAACAACAACCGTTACGTGTTGATGGTTTTTCGCAGCTGCTCGTAGCATACTGGGCCCACCGATATCAATATTTTCAATCGCATCAGCAAACGTACAATTAGGCTTCGCAATCGTTTCTTTAAACGGATATAAATTCACTACTACTAGGTCAATTGGTGTGATATTATGCTCTTGCAGCTGCTTTTGGTGCTCTTCTCTTTCTCTCATTGCTAAAAGTCCGCTATGAATATTTGGATGCAATGTTTTAACACGTCCATCTAAAATTTCCGGAAAGTTTGTCACTTCAGAAATTCCAATAACAGGTACTCCTGCATCTTGCAGTGTTTTTTTCGTACCGCCTGTTGAAACTACTTCAAATCCTTGCTCGTTAAGCTTTTGAACAAATTCTACAATTCCTTCTTTATTTGAAACGCTCACTAACGCACGCTTAGACATCACTACTCCACCCTTTCAAGTTCATTTCAGAATAACGCGATCGCATTTTTCCTATAAGTATCGTACTCAAGCCGTTACAATGTTTTGAGCTTGTCTTAAACAAGCATGTAACGAGCTTTTCTGCAAACTATGACTTACCTTTTTCCATAAAAATAGTTTGCAACGTTTCTGGATACAATTTATGTTCAATCGCTTGGACCTTCTCACGTAACGTATCAATCGTATCATTATCATCTATGCGAACCGCTTCTTGTGCAATAATCGGACCTGTATCCATGCCTGCATCAACATAATGTATGGTTACACCTGTTATTTTAACTTTTGCCGCAAATGCTTGACCAATAGCATCTAACCCTGGAAATGAAGGAAGCAATGAAGGATGAATGTTCACCATTCGTCCTTCATATGCTTCCAATAATGTCTTACCGACAAGTCGCATGTAACCAGCAAGTACGAGGAAAGAGATTTGAAATTCCTTTAAAGTTGCAACAATTTCGCGTTCAAACGCTTCTTTCCCATCAAAATCTTTAGGAGAAAAAGCAAATACATCTATTCCATACGATTTGGCACGTTCTACAACCTTCGCACTAGGCTTATCCGTCACAACAAGAGCAACCTCAGCATCTAGCATTCCTTTTTTTGTTGCTTGAATAATAGCTTCTGCATTACTACCACTGCCTGAAGCGAACACAGCTATCCTCATTCGCTAATGCCCCCGATCGTAACACCTTCACCTTTGACGACCTTTCCGATAAGATAGGCATCTTCGCCTTGCTCATTAAACAGCGAAATCGCACGCTTTGCTTGTTCTTCGGGGACTACAATGGCCATGCCAATTCCCATGTTAAACGTCGAGAAAAGCTCTTTATCCGTTAACTTCCCATACGATTGAAGTGCATGGAAAATAGACAATACTGGCCATGAACCGTGATCAATATGAATACCCAATCCATGAGGAAGCATTCTCGGTAAATTCTCATAAAAGCCCCCGCCAGTAATATGGGCCATTCCTCGCACATCAACTTCGTTTAAACAAGCTAGCAATGGTTTTACATATATTTTTGTCGGTGTTAATAATTCTTCTCCTAATGATTTATCTAATCCGTCTACTGTATCTTCCAACGTAAACCCGTGATCTTGTAGAAAGATCTTTCGAACGAGAGAAAACCCATTACTATGAACTCCGCTTGAAGCAAGACCAATAACGACGTTTCCTTCTTCTATTTGGTTACCAGTAATCATTTTCTTTTTTTCGACCGCACCAACTGCAAACCCGGCAATATCATAGTCATCTTCACTATACATACCCGGCATTTCCGCTGTTTCGCCACCGACTAAGGCACAGCCTGCCTGCTCACAGCCATCAGCTACTCCTTTTACAATCGCTTCTAACCGTTTGGGTACCGCTTTTCCACAAGCAATATAGTCGAGAAAATAAAGCGGTTCTGCTCCTTGAACAACTATGTCATTGACACACATTGCTACTGCATCAATTCCGATTGTGTCATGCTTATCCATCATAAAAGCAAGCATAAGCTTCGTTCCAACACCATCTGTACCAGAAACAAGTACTGGCTCCTCTAAGTTTAATGAGGAAAGGTCAAACATTCCTCCAAACCCACCAAGTCCGCCCATTACTCCGTGACGCTTCGTCCGATTAACATGGCTTTTCATTCGCTCTACTGCTTCATAGCCAGCCTCTAGGCTGACACCTGCTTTTTTATACGCTTCAGACATCCATTCAGGCTCCCTTCTCTACTATACCTTTGCATAAGGATGTAATGTATCTGGATAAATCTCCGTTGGATAATTCCCTGTAAAACAAGCTAAGCATTGACCACAATTCGGTACTTCATCCGAACGTCCAATCCCTTTCATTAATCCTTCTGTTGATAAGAATGCTAATGAATCTGCTCCCATCATTTCACGCATTTCCTCTATAGAATGATTGGCTGCAATCAGTTCGCCTGATGTCGATGTATCAATGCCATAGAAGCAAGGATGCTTAATCGGAGGTGCACTAATGCGAACATGTACCTCTGTAGCACCTGCTTCACGTAGCATATTCACGATCCGTTTGCTCGTCGTTCCCCGAACAATCGAATCATCGATCATAACAACACGTTTCCCTTCAACTACTCCTCGAACTGGAGAGAGTTTCATTTTTACACCTTGTTCACGTAATTCCTGTGAAGGTTGTATAAATGTTCGTCCAACATAACGGTTTTTGATCATTCCTAGCTCATACGGTATGCCTGATTGCTCAGCATAGCCAATCGCTGCTGAAATACTTGAGTCGGGCACACCTGTGACAACATCAGCTTCAACCGGTGACTCTGTCGCAAGCTGTTTCCCTAAATTCTTTCGAGAAGTATGAACATTAATTTCATCTAGGTTGCTGTCTGGACGAGCGAAGTATATATACTCCATACTACAAATTGACCGATTAGATGACCCTGAAAAACGTTGTGAGCGCAAGCCATTTTCATCAATAACAATGAGCTCTCCAGGCTCCACTTCACGTACGTACTGGGCACCAATTATATCAAATGCACATGTTTCAGATGCAACGACATATGCATCGCCAAGACGACCGAGAGAAAGAGGTCGTAAGCCATTCGGATCTAGAGCGATCATTAATTGCTCTTCATTCATGACTGCTAACGCATATGCTCCTTTTAACATCGTTAACGCATTTTTGAATTGCTCTTCAAGAGTTGCAAAACCACTTCGCTTAATTAAATGGGCAACTACTTCAGTATCAGATGTCGATTGGAAAATACTGCCTTGCCCTTCGAGCTGATGCTTCATACTTGTTGCATTGACAAGATTTCCATTATGGGCGATTGCGATACTCCCCGTTTGTGAACGGAACATTAGAGGCTGCACATTGGCAAAGCCTCCACCTCCCGCTGTTGCATATCGTACATGTCCAATTGCTGACTGGCCACTTAATTCATCGAAATCATTTGGGCTGAATACATCATTGACAAGTCCTAGACCTTTATGAATTTTTAATTGTTCACCATCTGATACGACGATGCCGGCTCCTTCTTGACCGCGATGCTGTAAACTATGAAGACCATAATAGGTTAGCTGAGCTGCATCTTTATGTCCCCAAATCGCAAACACACCACATTCTTCATTTAAGCCTTTGATTTCAGCAAACATGGAATGGCTCCTTTCCAAGCCTCTACGATTTCTTCTTGTGATGACTCAAGTATTACTTGTTCGTTCTCATCTTTGATCGCTAATATAGCTTTATCTGTAACAACCCCAAGCTTCTTAGCTTGAACAGCCGTTTCAAATTCCGCTGCTTTTTCAGGGCGTACTGTCACGACAATACGGGATTGCGATTCAGCAAACAGTGCAGTTGTAACATCACCTACAACAGTAACGTCAGCACCTAATGATCCTGAAGTCATACATTCTGCAAGTGCAATACCTAATCCACCCTCAGCGACATCATGTGCAGATTGAACAAGACCGTTTTGAATTGCTGCAAGTAATTGCTCTTGACGCTGTCTTTCCTCTTCCAAATCAAGTGCAGGTGCTTTACCAGATAATTTACCATCAACTAACTTTTGCAGCTCACTACCGCCAAACTCAGGTTTTGTTTCACCCAATAGATAAATAATATCTCCTGCCTGCTTGAAAGCTTGTGTCGTAATATGATCAACATCCTCAACAAGACCGACCATCCCAATAACAGGTGTTGGATAAATAGCTACTCCATTTGATTCATTGTATAAAGATACGTTACCACCGATAACTGGTGTATTTAGCACTCGACATGCTTCACTCATACCATCTGTCGATTTTTCTAACTGCCAGAAAATTTCCGGCTTTTCCGGGCTTCCATAGTTTAAACCGTCTGTTAAACCTAGTGGCTTCGCACCTGAGCAGACGATATTTCGAGCTGCTTCTGCAACAGCAATTTGCCCTCCGACTTCTGGATCAAGATAAATATAGCGAGAGTTACAATCGGTTGTCATTGCCAGTGCTTTTCTTGTACCACGTACACGTAAAACAGCAGCATCCGAACCTGGCTCAACAACAGTATTTGTTTGTACCATGTAATCATATTGATCGTAAACCCACTCTTTACTTGCAATTGTAGGCTGCTTTAGAAGAGTTAAGAACGTTTCTTTTATATCATTAACAGCTGGTACTTTATTTTCTAGCTGTTGAAACTTTTTATAATACTCAGCTTCTTTAGAAGGTTTATGATAAACAGGTGCTTCTTCCGCTAGTGCGTCAACCGGTAAATCTGCTACAACTTCCCCTTTATGAAGTAAACGTAATCGTTTGTCATCCGTTACATGACCAACCTCAGCTGATAACAGACCCCAGCGATCAAAAATATCTTTAATTTCTTGTTCGCGTCCTTTTTTAACAACAATTAGCATACGCTCCTGTGATTCTGAAAGCATCATTTCATATGGAGTCATGCCTTTTTCTCGTTGTGGAATTAAGTCTAAGTTCATTTCAATTCCTGAGCCTGCTTTACTTGCCATCTCTGCCGAAGATGACGTTAAACCAGCAGCACCCATATCTTGAATACCGACTAATGCATCATTTTGGATAAGCTCTAAACATGCTTCAAGTAATAGCTTTTCCATGAACGGATCACCTACTTGAACCGCTGGACGCTTCTCATCGGCATCTTCCCCAAGCTCTTCTGAAGCAAAGGTTGCACCATGAATTCCGTCACGACCAGTGCTAGCACCTACGTACATGACCGTATTGCCGACACCCTTTGCTTGTCCTTTTTGAATATCCTTATGATCAATTAACCCTACGCACATTGCGTTTACGAGTGGATTCGCTTCATAGCATGGGTCAAATTGAATTTCTCCACCAACGGTTGGAACGCCCATGCAGTTACCGTAACCAGCAATTCCAGCAACCACTTCCTCAAATAAATATTTCACACGCTCTGATTCGAGCTCACCAAAACGCAATGAGTTTAATAGGGCGATAGGTCGTGCTCCCATTGAAAAGACATCACGCAATATTCCTCCAACACCTGTTGCTGCTCCTTGAAATGGCTCTATCGCAGATGGGTGATTGTGGCTTTCCACTTTGAACACAACCGCTTGACCATCACCAATATCGATAATTCCAGCACCTTCTCCTGGTCCTTGTAGTACTTGCTCCCCTTCAGTTGGGAATTTCTTTAAGACAACCTTTGAGTTTTATAGCTACAATGCTCTGACCACATAACTGAGAAAATACCTGTTTCCGTATAGTTTGGCACGCGGCCAAGAATGTCCTCAACCATTGCAAATTCTTCATCCGTAAGCCCCATTGCACGATATAGCTTTTCCTCTTTCACACGCTCAGCTGTTGGTTCAAGAAGTAGTGACATGAGATTCCCTCCAATTTTTCACAATCGATTGAAAAAGTTTTAATCCATCTTCACGGCCAAGTAATGCTTCGACCGCACGTTCAGGGTGTGGCATCATTCCTAATACATTTCCGCCCTCATTAACAATACCGGCAATATTTGCTTTTGAGCCATTAATCGGCTCCTCATAACGGAAGACAATTTGCTTTTGCTCCTCAAGCTTCGCTAGTGTCTCCTCGTCACATTCATAGTTCCCTTCACCGTGCGCAACAGGGATATTAATGATCTGACCTTGCTCATAATTGCTCGTGAATTTCGTCTTGGCATTTTCAACAATTAGGTTTGTCGGGCGACAAATAAATTTCAAACCATCATTTCGCTTCATTGCACCTGGCAATAGTCCAACCTCAAGTAGTACTTGGAATCCGTTACATACGCCTAACACTGGCTTACCCGCCTCAGCAAAGGCAACAACCTCGTCCATAATCGGTGCAAATCGAGCAATCGCCCCTGAACGAAGATAATCACCATAGGAAAAGCCCCCAGGTAATAAGACACCATCGAAACCTGAAAGCGACGTCTCATCATAACGTACATATTCCACTTCTTCACCAATACCATCACGAATTGCGTGAAACATATCAGAATCACAGTTAGATCCTGGGAAGACAATCACAGCAAATTTCATGAAGAAACACCCTCCTCAATTTCATAGCGATAGTCTTCAATAACTGTGTTAGCAAGTAGCTTTGAACACATTTCATCAATACGCACTTCAACATCAGCCATATCGTTTAATGTTAGTTCCATATATTTACCGATTCGAACTTCCTCTACTTCCTTATAGCCTTTCGTGTGAAGAGCACGCTTTACTGCTCCTCCTTGTGGATCTAATACACTTTCTCTTAACGTAACGTATACTTTTACTTTGTACATGATGCGCCTCCTAAGCGTGATAAGATTTCTTCATAGCCTTCTTGTAAACTACCAATGTTTCTTCTAAACAAATCTTTATCAAATCGTTGATTCGTATCTTTATCCCATAAGCGACATGTATCCGGAGAAATTTCATCAGCAAGCAAAATGTCCCCTTCCTTCGTTCGCCCAAACTCAAGCTTAAAATCTACTAAACGAACATTTAACGTATTAAAAAGCGAGATTAGATGTTCATTAACTTCCTTACCTTTTTCACGAAGAATCTGTAAGTCTTCCGGTGCCGCAACTTGTAATATGGCAATATGATCTTCTGTTACGAGCGGGTCTCCTAAATCATCATCCTTATAGTAAAATTCGACAATTGGTGTCTCAAGCTGCGTCCCTTCCTCAATTCCTAAACGCTTTGATAAGCTTCCAGCCACAACATTTCGTACGACTACTTCTAGTGGAATAATTTCCACTTCTTTTACGAGCTGCTCTGTTTCTGATAAACGTTTAATGAAATGACTTTCTACTCCGTTTTTTTGTAAGTAATCAAAAATTAACGTCGTAATTTCATTGTTTAACCGTGCTTTACCAGCTAGTGTTTCCTTCTTTTCACCGTTAAAAGCTGTTGCTGAATCTTTGTACTCAATCCAGAGCTCATTTGGCTTGTCCGTTTTGTAGATTTTCTTTGCTTTTCCTTCATAAAGCAAGGCGCCTTTTCCCATGAGATCGAACCTCCGATATATTAGTCTTCTAACCCTACTCTTCTAAAGATTGTATCAACATGTTTCATATGGTGTTCATAGTTAAAGCATTCTTCAATCTCTTCTGGTGAGAGGACATTTGTAATGCGCTCTTCTGCCTCTACTAATTCACGGAATTGTACACCCTTCTCCCAAGCTTCCATTGCTTTCGGTTGAACAAGATCATACGCTTCCTCACGAACCATTCCTTTGTTAATCAATGTAAGCAATACACGCTGTGAATAAATTAATCCATACGTCCGTGTCATATTACGCTTCATATTTTCAGGGAACACCGTAAGATTCTTAACAATATTTCCGAAACGATTAAGCATATAATTCAAGGCAATGGTTGCATCTGGTAAAATAATACGCTCAGCCGATGAATGAGAAATATCACGTTCATGCCATAGCGGAACATTTTCATAAGCTGTCAGCATGTGCCCACGAATGACACGGGCAAGGCCTGTCATGTTCTCTGAACCAATTGGGTTACGCTTATGTGGCATTGCTGATGAACCTTTTTGTCCTTTTGCAAAAAACTCTTCTACTTCACGTGTTTCACTCTTCTGTAAACCACGAATCTCAACAGCGAACTTCTCAATCGAAGTCGCAATTAAAGCTAATGCTGCTAAATATTCCGCATGACGATCACGCTGTAGCGTTTGAGTTGAAATCGGAGCAGGCTCTAAGCCTAGCTTTTTACACACAAAAGCTTCAATTGCTGGATCAATATTAGCAAACGTACCGACAGCTCCTGAAAGCTTACCAACTCGAACGCCTTCTGCTGCATGCTTAAAGCGCTCAAGGTTCCGTTTCATTTCTTCATACCAAAGTGCAAGCTTTAAACCAAATGTAGTTGGTTCAGCATGAACACCGTGTGTACGTCCCATCATAATTGTAAATTTATGCTCAAGTGCTTTGTTTTTTAATATCTCAATAAAACGTTCGATATCAGCTAGCAAAATCTCATTCGCTTGCTTTAGTAAATAGGACAGAGCAGTATCAACGACATCTGTTGATGTTAAACCGTAATGAACCCACTTTCGTTCTTCTCCTAATGTTTCTGAGACAGCACGTGTAAATGCAACTACATCATGACGAGTTTCCTGTTCAATTTCTAGGATTCGTTTTACATCAAAGCTAGCATTTTTTCTAATCTTCTGGACATCTTCCTTTGGGATTTCTCCAAGCTCAGCCCATGCTTCACAGGCAACAATCTCAACTTCCAACCAAGCTTGATAACGATTTTCTTCTGTCCAAATAGACCCCATTTCAGGTCGTGTATAACGTTCAATCATAAGTACATAGCCTCCACTTTTTTATTATCTGAAAAACGCTTTAGCGTCTTTGCTTAGTTCATTAGACGTTCGAGTTTCTTTTCCGCTTCTTCTAAGCTTTTAGCTGTTACAGTTAAATGACCCATTTTCCGCTTAGCCTTTACTTCGCTTTTTCCATATAAATGGAGCTTCACGTCATGTAGATTCAATAATTGGTTCATAATAGGTTCTACATGTTCTCCAAGAATATTTTCCATAATAACGGTTCTAAGTAAATCAGTAGAACCAAGTGGTAATCCACATACCGCTCGAACATGCTGTTCAAACTGTGATGTGACACATGCCTCTATGGAATAGTGACCTGAATTATGAGGTCTAGGTGCTAATTCATTGACATATAATCTGCCATCCTCAAGCATGAAAAGTTCCACCGCTAACGTTCCAACCACATCTAATTCCGTTACAAGTGTTAAAGCGATTCGTTTCGCCTCTTCAATCACTTCATCTTTGACGCGTGCTGGTACGTAAGAACGGTGTAGAATGTTCTCCTTATGTTCATTTTCAGCAACGGGGAAAACAGCTGTTTCACCATTTCTTGATCGTGTTACAATGACAGACAACTCAAGCTGAAACGGAATCCATGCTTCGAGTACACATTCTGATTGCTCTAACAGTTCCTTTGCTGCTTCAGCTAATTGACTTATATCTTTTACAACACGTTGACCTTTCCCATCGTAGCCGCCGCGACATGTTTTTAACACGGCCGGAAAGCCTATTTCGTTAGCAGCATTTTCTACATCTTCAATAGAATGTACTGCATAAAAAGGGGCGACAGGAATCCCTACTGACTGGATCGTTTCCTTTTCTAATAAACGGTGTTGAGTGAAACGCAATACGTTAGCTCCTTGAGGGAAATCTGCTTCCTCTGTAAGCCATGTTGCTGTTTCGCTATCTATATTTTCAAATTCATACGTAATGACATCAGAAATCTTTGCTAGCTCTTTTGCCGCTTGCCGATCATCGTATGCCGCTTCAATGACATAATCAGCAACTTGTCCACAAGGAGAATCAGGACTAGGCTCCAATACGGCAATACGGTAGCCCATTTGCTTAGCAGCAATCGCCATCATTCGTCCAAGCTGTCCGCCACCGATAATTCCAATCGTTTGACCCGGTTTAATTATGCGACTCATAGTTCCTCACTGCTTTCTAGTACTTGTTGTCTCGTCTTCTCACGTCGTTCTTCTAATCGCTCTTTCACGCCTGGTTGAAAAGCTCCTAATATTTGTGCTGCAAGTAACCCGGCATTTGTAGCACCAGCTTTTCCAATCGCTACTGTCGCTACTGGAACACCGCCAGGCATTTGGACAATCGAAAGCAATGAATCAAGCCCTTGTAATGCTCTTGATTGTACAGGCACACCAATAACAGGCAATGTCGTTTTTGCCGCAACCATACCTGGAAGATGAGCTGCTCCTCCAGCACCTGCAATAATTACTTTTATTCCTCGTTCTCTCGCCTGTTCTGCATAATCAAACATTAAATCCGGTGTCCTATGAGCAGAAACAACCTTTTTTTCATAAATAACACCTAACTCATCCAATACGTCACATGCTGATTTCATCGTATCCCAATCTGATGTACTTCCCATAATGACGCCCACTTCTGGATTCACGATTTGATCGCCCCTCTCCCATTCTGAGATGATTAATAAGAACCACGCTTAAGCGTCTCTTCATGATTTCTTACAAAATTTGCTAATGATAATCTTTTAAAAAAAGCGTAGAAATAGCTTACTTTTACTCACGTATTCGAGAGAAAGGAAGCAACTTCTACGCCTTCATAGTTCCAAAGTGCAATGACCTTCCCTCATAGTCCAGTTATTTACGGTAACTGGGTAGAAACTTTTGGACCATATTTCCAATGATATATGAGGTTTATTTCGTTTTTTTTCAATCATCTAGCTACAATCTTACAAGGAACTGATCATTATGTCAATAAAATGTCGAACAATAAGAAAACAACTTACTCACATTGTTCGTTTTCTGTTAAAATCCCTTCAAAGATAATTTGTTGACGAATAGGAACATATTCTTTTGTCGATCGATCTGTTCGCTCTTCAAAAAGCGGCTTTTCAATTCTTCGCATCGGCTGGTAGCCTTCATTCTTCATCCGCTCTAAGCATTGATCAATGGTTTCTCCATCTTTCACTTCAAATTTCTTCTTTCTCATTTTAGCCAATAACCGTCCATTCCTTCCTCATTTAAATGACTTTTAAGTTTTTACTAGCTTAGCACTAATTCGTGTCATTGGAAAGATTCGTTAGCTTCCTTTTGCAGGAGTGATCTAGGGAGTATAAAGGGAGATGTAAGAAGAATTACGAGTGGCGTCGCCTCTACTTGTTACAGCAGTTTTTAAAAGAAAGACACTTTCAGACATACGTAAATCCTTTGTATCATCTGAAAAATACGATAGCGTATTTTCCCTAGTCATCTATTATAGGAAGAAATCGCTTCTTATTTGAAAAAGCGTTCTCATAATTTGTAACACCTCGTAATGCTTGTTCTTCTTCTCTGATTCGTACAGAGAGGATCCATCCATTTAATATTGTAAAAAGAATCATAGTAACATAAGCCTGAAATAGTAGTGGTAGCATCATGATCTCAATGACAACGACTAGATAATTCGGATGCCGAATAAATCGATATGGACCTTTCACCTTTACTTTTGCACCCGGCAATACGATGATTCGCGTATTCCAAAAACGTCCCAATGAAGATAAAGCCCATCCTCGGCATATTTGTGCTACAAGAAATAGACTGAGTGGGATAAGCGACCACATATAAAATTGTGGGGGAGTGAGGCTAACCTCGAGTAATAGTGAGCAAAAGAATAGCATATGTAGCATAACCATATAACGATAATGTGACTTTCCCACTTCATAGCCACCCTGCTTCTTCATCCATTGTTCATTTTTCTTCGCTATGATGACTTCTATTAAACGTTGCAGGATCACAATTAGAATAAGTCCATATACAATCATCGCTCACTGGCCCCTCTCCATTCAATTAGGACGAGTTCTGAACTAAACCCTGGTCCTAATGAAGCCATCAAGCCATATTCTCCATCTTCATGCACCTTCATCATAACCCTTTCAAGTACATATAAAACAGTCGGTGATGACATATTTCCATGCTCCTTTAGTACAGCCTTCGATTCGAGTAATAAACGCTCATTGATATGTAAACAATCGATATAGGAATCCAATACTTTCTTTCCTCCTGGATGGGCAATAAACTCCGAAAGCTCGTCAATATCAATCCCAGCCTTCGTTAAAAAAGAAAGAACATTAGGCTGTAGCCATTGTCTAATAATCGTTGGAATACTTCTAGAAAAGACAACATGTAAACCAGAATTCTTCACATCCCAGCCCATTACATCCTCTGAATCCGGCATTATTGTTGATTCCGTTCCAATAATATATGGTCTTGTATTCTTTTTGAGCGAATCAAGCAATTCAGATTGATCGCCACAAATTAACGCACATGCTACGCCATCAGCGAATAAAGACGTTCCGACCAAGTTACTTTTCGATCGATCATGACGCTGAAATGTTAAACTACACAACTCCACACAAACGACAAGTACATTTTGCTCTGGAAAAGCACGACAATATTCATAGCCTCTACTTACTCCAGACGTACCACCAGCACACCCTAATCCCCATAATGGTATTCTTTTTGTGTGTGGTGAAAATGGCAAACGATTCATGATCCGTGCATCAAGGCTTGGCGTAGCATCCCTGTACTTGACACACAAATAATTGCATCAATGCTGCTATAATCAATTGCTTTTTTTAATAATAGGTTTTCATTTAAACATTTTTTAATTGCTTCAACAGAATAATTTGTTGCTAATTCAATGTACAAATCATTTCGTTCTTCTAATGAATGCTCTTTATGATACCACTCGATCGGCATCGCAAACTGGCGTTTTCAATTTGGCCATTTTGAAAAACAGTCAATAATCGTTCGATATCTTGATAATTGTCCTGAAACAACTCACGTGCAAAATCTGTCGTCGTTTCTTGATCGATCGTATTCGGCGGTTCAAAACGACTAACAGATGCGATAAATGGCATATTCCCACCTCATCAACAATAATTAAAGGTAGTATGTCCTGTTTACCAGAAAAATACTCTTGTATAATGAAAACAAATAAATTAGAAAAAACATATATGAAACATAGAAAATGAAACTCTCACATTATTTCCGCTTTTAGAACTACCTAAACTAATTAAATCTGGAAATGGATTTTTGAGTTTAATAAAAAACTTCTTAATACGATACTAGTATATATCGGGGTTTCGGTATATTTTTATATCAAACGACAGAAAAGTTTGATATTGTTTAATGGTTTTTCTCTAACTACTCTTTAAATAACGCTCTTCAGCTACCTTTTTACTAC
>NZ_BAXR01000025.1 GCF_001310635.1 Bacillus sp. JCM 19034 | reverse complement strand
ATTCTCCCGTAAACCTGCACCTATTCCTTTTTTATGAAGGTTTGAATTGCTTTCTCCAGTAAACCTGCACCTATTCTCAATCTGAATTCCCATTACGTAGATCAAGAAACGAGACTGCTTCCCATTTAAACCGCAATTAAATCGCTACCATTCCTCATTCATAAAATAAGAGGAGGCACCCATCTCTCTTATTTAGATTTCCCGTCCACTTCCCGCCTACCTCTGATCCAATAAGCTTGACCATTGTCATCAATGAAAACGGTCGGATCAATATTATCCCACGTTTGATTTGGATCCATAAAATCTGGTGTGTCAGTCATATCGCTACTTACAAGCGGGCCTCCTATAGCATCTGTAAATCCTTCAGCTGGATGATCTGAAACTGCAACGCCGATCGCATATCCACTTTTCTCCAAGATAGGATCATCATTCAGTACGGTTACATACCAATAAAATTTCCTATCTCTCTCTATTGCTAGAGAAGCCCAAGCAGAATCTTCTCTAGCCCATTCGAATGCTGTTCGTGGCAATGTGCCTTCTAATTGCCAGTTGATCATATCTGTAGACGAATAAACATCCCACTCTTTTAAAACATAAAAATAATCAATTTCTCCAGGATAGCCTGCTTGATCTCTACCTACATATAAATAAAACCTTTCCATCATGAACGAGTGCTGTTGGATCAGCACTAAACCTTTCAGTTATGACCGGGTTACCAGCATATGTAATACTAGGTAGCCAGACAAGAGTCGTAAGGCTGTTTCTTCATAATAAACTCCTTTTTAGCTAATATATATAGAAAGGTTGCCTTATAAGTCTATAATGACCATCTAAGACAACCTTCTTGTGAAGAACTATTTTAAGAGAAGCAAACAATCAAATCGTTTTACCAGAACAATTCTTCTAGTGCTTCTTCATGATATTGATTAATCATTTCCGTTAAGTTCTGTGCAATATCATGGGCATTTACTTCCCCATTAATGACCGCTTCCTCAACATTTCCATATTCCCCACCAAAATAAACCTCATCTAGGAATGTTTGGAACCCAGGTGCAGCGGCACCACCTAATGGAATTGGTTCTTTCGCTCTTTCTAAGAAATTAGTAACATACTCTGAATCTGGTAATAAAGTAGCTAACCGATCCCAAATTTCTTGATCATCAATGATAGGTAAACCGTCTGGATGTTGGAACACAAGATCACCGTTATCGTTTTCTAACGTTTCAAATGCGTCTAACTTAGCCAGCCATCCTTCTTTACCCCAACCAAAAAACTTTAATAGTTCATAAGCTTCTCTTGGATGTTCTGTCGATGCTGAAATCGTTCCAAAATCAATAAATGCAGGCTTACGCTCAGTTTCAGCATTATCTCCTTTTGGTACTGGATAAGGAACCCACTTAATCCCTTTATCAACAAACTCAGGTTCTGCAAATAAGCCCATCGTCCACCAAGCATCTAATTGCATCGCTAATCGTCCTGAGCTTGGAGCCCATAACAAGCGATCACCAAATGCCGCTTCAGCTTCATCAGTATCATAGAAAGGTGCATGGACACCACTACGAACAAATTGCCCATGTTGTGTCAATGCATCTGCCCAATCTTCTGATAAATCATATGATTCGCCATCCCAACCAAACTCACCGTCAGCATCTTGATTAATAATCGGTGCCATTGTAAATATTTGTGTGTACGTATTATATCCAAAAATCCCTTGCTCCGGAATGGTCATTTCTTGCATTAACTCAAGCATCTCACTATATGTCCAATCAGGTGAAGGCATATCAACATTTTGTTGATTAAATAAATTCTCATCTAAGTAAATCGTGTATGGCTGATAAGCCGCAGGAGCAGCAAGTTTTCTCTCACCATCAAAATAACCAAATTGTTGTAACGAAGACAAAATTGTGCTAGATTCTGGGTCATTATTAAAGTATTCCGTCATGTCTCCAAGCCAACCATTACGAATAGGAACATCAACATTTCCCATGTACCAAAACACATCTGGTAAGTCACCTGTACTTGCTAAATTCGTAAGATGATCATTCCAACCTTCCTGTTCCAACTCAACTAACTGAACAGTGATATTTGGATATTGATCCATAAATTGATCTGCTAAATAACGATTTAATTCCGTATTAGCCCATGATGCATAAGTAAGAGTAATTTCTTCTGTAGTCATTTCAGACAAACCATCAGAAGAACCATCTGCTTGCTCTGCATCGCCATCACCATTATCATCGATAGGATCAGCGGCACTGTCATCGTTTGAACAACCTACAATTAGTAAAGACAAGACAAAAATGGAAATCAAATAAAAGACCAATTTCTGCTTCATGTTCATTCCCCCATATTTTAATTTTATTTATATCACGGTGATTACTCACCAGCAATACCAGTACGATCAACACTTTCAACAAAGTATCGTTGCAAGAAAAAGTAGATAGCGAGTAAAGGTAATATACTAATCATCGTTCCTGCCATCCGAATTCCCTCATTAATTTTATTCGGGCTATTTTCTGCGACAGGATACATTGCCTCATAGTTTTGTTCAAACTGCTGGAGCTGTAATAAGATCGTCGTTAAACTATTTGACTGACTCGTTAAATAGAGAGTCGTTAAGTACGTCTCATTCCAATACCATACAAATGAAAATAGAAACGATATTATAAACGCTGGTACAGCCATCGGAATCGCAATCTTAAAGAAGCAAATTAATTGATTTGCCCCATCCACTTCTGCAGCTTCATATAATGATTGTGGGGTTTGCTTAAAAAATTGATAGAAAATCAAAATGAAAATCGTACTATATAAGCCTTGCCCCAATGCTGCTGGAACGATAAATGCATTTAAGGAACCAGTTAAATTAAGCTGACTAAACAATTGATATGTCGGCATCATTAATATTTGCGGTGGTACGATAAAACTAAAAATCATTAATCCAAACCATAGTTTTTTTAACGGAAAGGAGTAACGTGCAAATCCATAACCGACTAATGCAGCGACCACCACTTGGAATACAGTTGGTATTGCCGCGATTAGAAAGCTACCGGTAAAAGATTGGCGAATATTCATGACCGAATAGGCTTGCTGATAATTATCAGTATATAAAGTGGATGGAATCCAATTTATCGAGCTATCTAGTAAATCTTCAAGCGATTTAATACTCGTAATAAACATATGGAGTACCGGATACAAGTAAACAAAACCAATACACATGAGAAGTGTATATATAATGACTTTCAATAAAAGTCCTTTACGATTATTGAAGCCGAATAAGAAGCGAAATATTTTTCCCCATACAATAGCTAGCTTTTCTTTCGGCGATCGCTCTTGATCCTTAAAAACGTCTTTACGTTTTGAATAACAGGGATCTCCATGAAATTCCTCCTCTCTAAATCGATCTCTTTGGTGGCTTCTTCTCTCTAAAGATGAAGAAAATTACCACCAATAAAATTGTAATTATGACTGCGTACATCCAAGCCATCGCCGAGGCAAATCCATACCCTCTTGTAGCCGAGAACATATTCGAGTAAATTAATTGAATAATTTGATTCTGATTACTGTTAGCTAACGTAACAAGCGTATAAACAAAGTTAATTAAAATGATCGGCTTAATTGTTGGCAATGTAATTTTCCAAAAACATTCCCAACCAGAGGCACCGTCTATCATCGCTGCCTCATACATCGACGAATCAATTTTTTGTAAGACCGCGAGAAAAATTAAAATTTGGACACCTGAGTACCATAAAATGACAATAATTTGATTAAACAGTTCACTAACGACCTGAGCTAACCACATAGGCAAAAACTGAGTTAAAATACTTAATATTACACCCTGATCAAGCATCGGGATTGACGTTGCCCCCTGGTTAATTAACTGATCAATAACAGGACCACTAGCTACAATCACCGGTAAAAAGAAGATCGTTCGAAATGTCCCTTGAAACTTTACCTTCTGATTCAGAAGCATCGCGATGATTAATGCAAATACAACAATTACTGGAACTCTCAAGGAAATGTTTAGCATGAACTGTAACAACTCTTGGATGAAAAACATATCCTTTAACCAAACGTCAAGGTAATTATTAAAACCGGCGAAACGAAACTGCAACCCAGCAGGAGTAATCCTCATATTATTTAAGCTGAAATAAATGGATTGAATCATCGGCCACATAACGAGAAGTAAAAAGCCAACAATCCAAGGTGAAATAAATAGGTAGCCATAGAGACTTTTTCGATTAAGCTTTATCATGATTGACTCACCACCTTGTATGAAAGACCTTCAATTTCATATCCATCTATTTCACCTTTATCTTCTGAATAGTTCACATACACAACCGTCCCATTTTCGTACGTCACTTTTGTTATGTGACCGAATCGTACATAATCGGTAATAACAGCATCTTGGATCAAATCGTAGATCGAACTAAGCTCATGATAGAACTCGACCATCGTATCTTCATAACGATCATATTTAGAACTATAAATATGAGAAGAATTCGTATACAACAATTCAGATGGATCCTCGTATGTTATATAAAAAGATGGACTGACGCCTTGTTCAACAAGCTTTAAGAAAAACTCTCGTTGATTCGCTTGGAAATTTGTATATTCAGAATACATCGGAACAATCCCTTTTAATGTCAATGCAATAAATGGAATATCTTCATCTGTGAACACATAATTAGAAGAACTCATCGGCAA
Source organism: Bacillus sp. JCM 19034 (assembly GCF_001310635.1). Classification (GTDB taxonomy): domain Bacteria; phylum Bacillota; class Bacilli; order Bacillales; family Bacillaceae_D; genus Halalkalibacter. The sequence continues at coordinate 38,621 of NZ_BAXR01000025.1, read as the reverse complement.
ATCAATAAAGGCATCTGTATACTTCCATAAATAAGCGAACGGTTGCTCCAACATTAAATCAAACGTTTCTGCATATTCTGCGATTGTTGATTCATAGTAATTTTTTGTACGAACCCGGTCGTATTCTTTCCTCCTTTCACTATAAGAAAACAATTCATTCGAAATCCCACTAATCAACACATTCTCGATATCATGATCCTGATATTCCGCCTTCATACGCTCCATGATAGAAACAGTTGAATCTGGTTGCAAGTAGTGAAAGAAATCATACACATTCCCATAAATCTCCTCATTGAATGTTCGTTTATTAAACTTCTTCATCGTTTTATACCGCGACCCACGATTCTCATCTGGATTGGCTCGTAAAGCATCATGATATAGATACATATCGATGTTGTGCTGCTCACTCTCAGCTACTAGTTCACCTAAGGTCATTCCATCTTCTAACGTAGATTCTGGATTAAAGGAACGAATCGGTAACCCACCATAGAAACCTTTATTTTGCCAGCCTTTGTAGGTAGATAAAATCCGTTCAACACCCGAATGCTGCAAGTCATTAAGAATTTCCGCTGCTTGACTAAACGTCGTCATTGGAACTTCTTTCTTAAAGATGAGACCTTCTTCTACATCTGCTCCAAAAAAATCAACTCGTAGTTGGAAATCGTCCCCTTTTTTTGCAATCGCACCTGATGTTAGTAAATAATCACGATACACTTCTGCCAATCCAAAATAAGTAGCTTCATCTTGAGAAACAAATTCATACCTTACTTTAATATCAAAATCGTTCTTTTCTCGTTGTCGGACGACCATCGTTCCTGAATCTTGACTAGTTGGTTGATTGTATACTTGGCGATAAATAAACTTCGTCGTGATCCAGTTATAAGGTAATATCGCTCCACTTGGATAAGCTTCAATTCTGGCACTATATTGACCCTCTTCTATAATTCCTAAATAACCTATTTCAGAGTCTGTTTGGACCATCCCGAACACAGGGGCCAGTATCTTTTCAGGATCGTTATATGGATTCATTCGATTAAATAACGACAATACGTATGAATCATCAATTCCGACATTATCTCCATAAACCATTTTGGAAAAAGGCTGTCGATATCTACCGTCATTATCCTTCAAGTGAATTAATGCTCCTGAACCGTCAGGAATAAACATATACCCTTCTCGTTCACCCAACTTTGAATAACCAAGAAACGGATACACATAAAAACCTGATACTTTATAGCGGTCACTCTCCTCAACAATCGATTCTTGTGGAATTTCAACTGAAATACCTGAATCTGTTAACGTAACGTGAAATTGATAAGAAATCTCTAATTCCGGGTAAGATATATGTGCATCAAACCCAGCTTCATGAAAGTGGAGCTCCTTCTCTGGATTTTCTGAATACATATCCGCACGGTATGTGACAATGTTTGTTCCTACAAGATATTCCATAATAATTGGTGATCTCATGAAGTTCGTCCATTCTTCATTACTATCAACCGGATCTTTTACCGTGGAGTACATAACAGCACCAGTCTCTTTTTCTCTTAAAATAATCGATAGATTCTCCTCTTTTACATAAAGCTCCAGCGTCTCATTCTCTGTAAGAAATTGATGGTCGTCTATTTCTTCCTGCTTCTCTTCAACAACAGTTGGACGATTCTCCATTCCTAAATCATCAATATCAAATTGTTCTGCTTCGGGTACATCAATTGGTGCATCGATCGGTACTTCTCCATCGATCGGGAGCTCCTCCGCTCCTTCCCCTTCAACCTCTTGGCTATCTGGATCAGGTAGCTCCGGCGGTTGAGTAGGATCAATGGTCATTTCTGAATCATCTTTTAAAATCATTACAGTTAAAGAGGTGGCCACTGCTAGAAAAAGGACGAGTTTAATGATTGTTTTTAACTTGATAGATACTTTACCTATTTTCAACTCGATACACCCCCTCATTAAAGATCGAAACGACAAACGTTAACATTTGTGATACTAAAACGTAAACAATAAAGATGAGAAGCACGCCAATTAATAGCGTAAATAATGTTAATAAAATCACTCTAATAGTTTCACGAATCGAATAATCATTAATTTCCTTAATCATAACGAAGACTAAAATCGCAACCCATGAATATATGAAAAAGTTAGCAAACTGCAGTAAATAAATTTCGTTAAATGTTAAAACATTACTCGCAACAATGACAAACGGTTTCAAAATGAAATATGGAGCTAAAGAATAAATGACTCCTGAATAAATCTGCTGGAACTTCCCTTCCCCATCATTAATTGTACAAACTAAATAATGACATACGATAATGAATATCATTGAACTCGTCACAACTAAGAAATCCGTGCCAATTGTATATTCACCATCTTCAACTGTCCTAAAAATAAACCCCGAATAATATTTATCACACACATAGATGATAAAGAAAAACAGTAATAATAGCGTTGAAGATAAAACACTCGTTTTATTTTCATATTTAATGCTATAGAAACTATCTAACGGGTGGCGAAGTAGGTGTTTCAGGAAGACGATATCCTTTAACAATTTCAATTCGTACTTTTTATTGATCCTTTCTTTCCACCTTGCAATATAGCGATACCTTCTTTCAAACATGTTCCATAATTTCTTTAAAACGACCAACCCAACTAATATAAATAAAATCCGAATCATATTTTCACGTAACCAAATATTTCGTAGCTCCCAGAAGGAATCAGAGTAACCTGTTTTATATTTCGCTAAACGAAACGAATCCAACGCTTCATCATACATTTCTTCTTTAAAATAGGCCTCACCTAATCCTAAATTAGCAAAGTCAAACAAACTATTTAAGCGAATGACTTCTTCCCAAGGTTCTTTACTAGCTGCATAATCCCCGTTTTGGTATAACGTAAGCGCTTCATGAACAAGACTAGCAAATTCCGTCGGTTGGAATATTTGAATCTCATTTTTTTCTTGATCAAGTGCATAAATATTATCTTCATCATCTAAAGCGACCGCAGATAATTTCCCAAATACTCCGACACGCTGCCGTCCATTATCACGACCACCAAAAACAAATAACAAATTACCTTCACTTGTATACTCGTAAATAAAACCATTTTCACTTGCAACAAAAATATTATCTAGAGAACCGATATCAATTGAGATCGGGAAGGGATCAAATGCCTGAATATCAATAATGTTTTGACCTGCCATATTCAGTTTTTTAATAGAATCTCTACCTTCACCTTGAGTAACGGTATACACTAAACCACGATTATCAATATTTATATTGGTCGCCGTTGGTGGAACCATATCGATCATTCTACTCAACTGCTCATCAGTAAAAATAGCCCTTCTAAAAACCGTTAACGGGCTAACCCTTGTTTGGTTTGGTGAGAAGTAACCGATAAAGTCACCGGTGTTTGCATTGATCTGAATCATTCCATTCGAATTTCCTCGTGAAATGATATAAACATTATCCCTTTGATCGACAGCAATGCGTTCAGGGACAAAAGTAGAACCGGATCCGAACAAAATACTATCTGGTCTACCAAATTCATCTAATAGCTCTCCTTCTAAAGAGAACACAAAAACCTTTTCTGCGATTTCATCAGCAACATATAATCGATCGTCGGTCAAGAAGATCCCAGTCGGCCGCGTAAGGATATCATCGCCAATAATCCTAATGAATTCGCCATTTTGATCACCAACGATAACGCGACCATGGCCAGTATCTGATACATATATCAATCCATCTGAACTTACTTTTAAATCTGATGCTTGACTAAAAAGTTCATCTCCAAATTTGACAATCGTACTTTTTACTGTATATGCAGTCTGGGTTTCTACATAATTTCCAAAACCATCTTCTGTAAAGGTTTTATATGCTACATTTGCCGACGCATATGAGCTGTTATCGATCAACAACAAGAAGAAGCAGATAAGCCAAATCGTCGTCATTTTGATAATTTTTTTCATTTAGACACCTACTTTAACCCAGAATGTGACATTGTGTTCATGACCATACTTTGTAAAATGATAAATAAGATTAGATTTGGTACAAACATAATCAAGGAAGCAACTGCGGCCATCCCCTGACCAACAACAACATTCGTATCAGCAACTAACGTATTCATGAAAAATGCTAACGTCCTCATATTTTCACTCGTCGTATATAAAACCGATGTCTCAAGGTCATTCCATACGAGCTGGAAGGCTAGTATCGCTGCTGTTGCAACGGCTGGTTTAATTAATGGCAATATAATTTTGAAATAAATACGTAAATCACTCGCACCATCAATAATCGCTGCTTCAATTAATGAATCAGGAATTTGATCAATAAATTGCTTTAACAGAAACACACCTACTGGCATTGCTAATAACGGTAATATGTGAGCAAAAAACGTATCTTCAATTCCTAAAAATGACACCGTTAAGAAACGTGGAATCGTTACTGCAATTGGAACAAACATAAGTGCTAAATTGTTAATTTCAAAAAAGGTAAATTTTCCTCTAAATTGTTTTTTCGATAAAACATAACCAGCCATTGATGATATTAATACCGAAAGAAAGACCACTGCTAGAGTTACAATGGCACTATTTAAAATGTAACGACTTAAAGGAATGCCCGACGAATTAGCGAGTTCAAACAAATTATGAAAATTGTCAAAGGTCGGCCGATAAACAAAAAATCTAGGCGGAAACGCATATAACTCATCTAACGGTTTAAAAGCATGGTTAAAAATGAATACAATCGGTAAAACCATGAATATAGCAAATGGTATTAACACCGCATAAAATTTCAATTGGCTTTTATGGAATTTTTTTGGATTCGATCCATTGACTTTCAGAGCCATAGTATCTTTCCTTTCTAGGATTCACTAAATAGTTTTTTCGAAATGTAAGAGAATAAATAGATAATCAGTAAAAGAACTACTGAAAGTGCTGCTGCATAGCCCATTTCAAATCGAATAAACCCATAATCCTCAATATGATTTACAATTAATTGACCTGCATAATTCGGCGTCGGGTTTGAGCCTGTCAGCTGGACCCCAATCATACCTGTCGCAAACGTATTAACAATCGCCATTACGGCACCAAATAACATTTGTGGCTTCATTGAAGGAATCGTGATATAAAAAAGTTCTTGAACTCGATTCCGAATACCATCAATAGCCCCAGCCTCATAAAGGGACTCATCAACATTAAGTACACCAGCAAGCATCGCTAAAAACCCAACGCCCATACTACTCCAAAGAGCAACAATAATCATAATAAATAGGATAAAGCGACTATCTTGCAAGAAAACAATCGGCTCTGTAATAAAGCCCCAATTAATTAAAAGGCTGTTCACATAACCTGATTGGTTCCCACTAAAAATAACTGTCCAAACTACCGCCATCGCTACACCTTGTGTCATAGATGGAGAATAAAAAATTAATGCAAGAATCATCCTCATTTTAGGAGTAATTTGTGCAAGACTCCATGCTAAAAGGAATGCTAAAAGGTATCCTCCAGGTCCTACGATAAGGGCAAATAATACAGTATTAGGCAATACATATTGCATGAAAATTTCATCTTGTGTTAACAAATTAATATAGTTTAAAAATCCTATAAACGATGGCGTTTCTATCGTATTAAAGTTAGTAAACGATAAATAAATTGCCATAATAATCGGTATAATGATAAAAAGGGAGAACATGAGAATATAAGGTAGCAAAAATATATAAGGAATTTTCTTTTGCCTACGTGCCGATTTTAAATCAGGGTCTACCTTTTTATGGCATCTCTTTCTATTAACGGCTCTCCCTCTCTATTAATCTGTTGCATATAAGGGCCTCCTGCTAATTCAAATTAAATTCAGGGTTAGGATATTCTTCAATTAACTCACCGTCTTTAATATATTCAAACTCTTCTAACTTCCTCTGTGTTTCACGATTAATTCTCTTACTTGCTAGATCGATGGCTGTACGTAAATTTTCCCCATCTAAAATAATTGAGTTGTAGGCATTGCTCACTTCACGCTCGAGCATATAACTTCCTGGAACCCGCGGAACCTCTGTCACCCATTCTGTTTGTGCTATAATCGTTTCTTTATGCGAGCTGTTCCACGGAAGCCCTGCATACGCTTCAATATTTGCTGTGTTCCAAATATACTCCTCACCATATGTGATTTGTAGCGTATTACCAAATGCAATTTGCACGTCAGTACTAGACCACCATTTCAAAAACTCCCATGCTTCATCTTTTAATTCGCTATCATCAAAAATAATGTTGCTCTCTGCTCCTCCTGCTGACCACCTTTGGATTTCACCATCTTCACTTTCAATTCCCGGCATTAAAGCAATATCCCAAGAATTGGCTATTTCTGGTGCAGCGTTTAAAATCAAGTTATACATAAAATAATCTGAAATCCCGATTGGCAAAGAACCATCTCTAAATTGTTGATAAAAGCTAGGAACATCATATGGAGCATTGTAAATGGTAAAGAGCTCTGTTAATTGTCTCATCCCCTCAACCGAAGCGTTTTCATTAAAATGTGTTCGATCGATGCTCTCTCCATAAAAGCGACCATCATTCTGATATATGAGCGGCATTGTACCTGGGAATAATTTAATACCAGGCATTCCAGCCGTAGGATAGAAGAAATTCATACCTCTTCTTCTTAGCTCTGGTAAGTAAGTTTGTAATTCATCAATGGTTTCAGGAACAGGTAATTCTAGTGACTCTAAAATGTCTTTGCGATAAAACATGACCCAAAAATTCATTGTATCTGGCAAGGCATAAATTCCATCTCCAACAGTAGCTGGAATATGTAAGCCTTCTGGAAATCTTGTTTGGATCTCAGGGAAATCTTCAAATTCTTTTAAATCCTGCAATGCACCTCGGATCGCGATTTCAAATGGTAGGGCATAATTTACTCCAACAGCCACATCTGGTGCCTCACCAGCTGCATTTGCAAGAATCAATTTATTTTGATCAGGCATGATTGAAATATCAACTTGAATACCGGTTTCTGGTGTAAATTGTTCGTCAATCATCTGTTGAATAATTTCAATGTATTGCCTTGGGCGGTTGATCCACACTTGGAGATGATCAGGATTTTTACGGTCAATTGAATAATCTTGGTCTCCAAAAGACTGAAAGAGTCGAACTAACTTTGCTTGTTGGGCTTGAATAAAGCCTGCTTTGGAAGGCAATTCAGCTTCATCTTGATATAAATAAATGCGGTCAAACGCAATTCCATTATCAATAACAGACTGGAGTAAATTACCTAATTGAGCAGTAACAGAATTTGTCCCCGTTGATAATTCATTTTTTCGAACAACTAATCGATCTATATCATCTGCTAAACTTCTTAATTGCTGCTCTGCAATGTTTAGATTTGCAAATGCTCCAATTTGAGGAACGTCAGGATTGTAAACGCTTACTACTTCGTACAAAGCAAGCATCGTATCAGCATGTTATTAATTGTTCTGTCACTCCTGGGATAAACTCTTCTACATTGATGTCTCGATGTCGGTCTGCATTTGGACCTGCTAAATTATTTAATTCTAAAGAAAGTAGTTGAATTTCATAAATAAGCTGTTCAACCGCTTCAATCGTCTCCTTAAGTGGATCTAAACTAATCACAAAACTTAACGTATTCAACCCCTCCTCTAAGTAAATTGGGATTGGTGTGTCAGACTCGAAATCTGTTACGGTGTGTACCTTAAATTCAGTCGTATAATCTAAAGGGTAATTTTGGTATTCGGCAACTGGAATTTCATCATTAATAAGAATATGAATAAAGACTGGAAAATCATCTCTAGCCCGTTGACGATAATTCATACCCAAGTAGTAGAATCCTGCTTCTTCAACCTCAAATTCATAACTGACTTTTTGACCAGCATTTTTAAAGGAACTGTCATCAAGAAAATTGAGCACTCGCTTACTAGAATGATACGGTTCTAAATCGATATTAAAGGCAGCACCTGCACGAATAGATGAATCGTTCCGATACATAATATTTTCTCCTTGTATCGTAATCATCTGGTTACCACTCGCTTCTGAATATTCATAATTATCCAAATTCTCTTGTCCTACTAATCGAAGCTCTTTAATCAACAAATTTCCTTCTTGAACAGATAACGTTAATTTATTATCTCCTTTCTCTAGAGGTATTAATAATGGCTCACTCGATCGGTAACTTGAATCTACTAAAAATTTATCTTGCCATTCGTAAACTTTATAAGGCTGTGGGACAATTTCGTTACCGTATTTATCGAGTGGAATCGTGTCTGGTGATGCCCACTTGCTTTCAAAGATAAGATTCCTTAATTCATAGTATGGAGTTTCTCCATTCACTCTTAATGAGAGCTGTGTTGGTAGCACATTCTCATCATCAATCAAATACTTGAGAGCGATTTTGTAATCATTATCCTCTGGGGCATTGATACGTAATGTCACGTCTTTGTTTCGCTCAACCTTTATCACTTCTTCTCCCTCGTACATTGTTAGATCACTAGAATCAGAAACAATTTCACCCATTTGATCTAATACAATATCATCTCCTACATATACGCTCTCAATTTTTGATAAATACGAACTATATTTCTCATCAAGAACGGATTCCCTTTCCATAAAGCCAGTTTCCATTTCTTCATTAGGAAGTTCACCTTCAGCAAAGCTTACCTCACTTAAGAACGATGAACCTATAATAATGCAAACAATAATGGAGAAGAAAAACTTGCGTATTAGCTTCATCCTCATCTATTCATTCCCCCTTACATTCTTCCTAGAGCTATAATGAAACGCTTACACACAAGAGCAAAAAATAATTCACATTTTTATTAAAACGTTAACATCCTAATTTTGACCTAATTATAGTTATTAATAAATATGTTTGTCAATAACTGTTTTTTCGCTTATTTTTTTCTTTTTCAATGATTAACTTTTATATATTTGTTAACGCTCTCTTGTTATTTACAAAATTATACAGAAGGATTCGGTAAGATCAATGGAAACATCGATAAATACCTTAACAATATCAAGAATCATTTAATTAATCGTTTTATTAATAAAGAGCTACTTTATAGCAAAAAAAAAATAAAAAAAAGTACATGGATGTCACCATGTACTTTCCAACTTACCTTTAATCCGTATCTTCTAGTAAATTCGTTTTTGAAACAACCATTCCATCCTGATCGACATACACATATAAACCAGGAGTCCAATCTACGCTTGCAAAATGAAAGGAAACATTTTTTTCACCCGCACGTTCCTTAGAGCTTAGCACTGGGTTTGTACCTATTGCTAACATACTAATATTCGACTCATTAATAACCGTAGAGTCACGTATACATCCATACACAATGAACCCTGAAATACCTTTTTTCACTGCTTTTTCTACTAGCTCCTTACCAATTAAAGCCGAACGCCTGGAACCTGATCCATGTATGACAACGACACTGCCTTCAGCTGCCTCATCAATTACTTCATCAATCAATGCGTAATCTTCATAAACTTTTACTGTTACGACAGGACCTGAAAAGGCTTTCTTATTTCCGTAAAATTGAAATAACGAACTTTCGGCTACGATTATATTGCCTTTATGTTCATCACAGAGTAATGAAGTAGTGAAACTCAAATGTGTCCCTCCTAAATGATTATTATCCTATTCATTATTACTATTATTTTAACACATTTTCTTATAGTAGAAATCCGCTATTTCGTTATAATTCTGCTTTTTTTATATCATTTGTTTAACAAACAGTCATAATTTGAATGTTTTACTAAAATAAACTTGTTAAAAAGTTAACAAAGCGTTATTATCATTTACATATACATTAATCATTTGACGATGGAGGAACTAGATGCAATTAGATATATCTGATAAATCACTTCCTGTCTATGAAGCACTTGCCAGTAAAGTTCGCCTAGCTTTAATTCAACACCTTAATAATAAATCTATGAATATTCGTGAGTTAGCTGAAGCTTCTGGTTTAAGTAGTGCGATTATGACAATGCACATTAAAAAGCTCGAAAAAGCCGGTATCATTCGTACTGAGATGATTCCTGGGAGGGGCGGTGTTCAAAAGCTTTGTATTTTGAATACAGAAAAAATAGAAATCCTTTTTCCAAATCACCAGCAATTAAAAAAAGAATTTTATCATACAGAAGTATCAGTAGGTCATTATACCGATTTCTTAGTTAAACCTACTTGCGGTTTAGCAACAACTGAGAAATATGTTGGTGAATTTGATGAGCCACGTTATTTCTTAGATCCACAACGCGTTAACGCGAAAATACTATGGTTTAGTGAAGGGTTTGTTGAATATAAAATCCCGAATTTTCTACTTTCTAGTCAAGAACCAGAAGAATTAGAAATTTCCTTTGAGGCTTCTTCAGAAGCTCCTTTTACAAATGACAACTGGCCATCCGACATTACATTTGAACTAAATAAAGTAGAAGTAGGTACATGGACAAGTCCTGGAGATTATGGTGACCGTCCTGGAAAATACACACCTGATTGGTGGCCACGGATCATCAATCAATACGGAATATTAAAAATCTTACGTATTTCGAAGGATGGTACGTATATCGATGGTCAACAAATTTCACCTGTCACGATTCATGATGTTAACGTCCTTGATAAACAATGGTCATTTCGTATTTCCGTTAAAGAAGATGCTAAGCATGTTGGTGGTTTAACCTTATTCGGTTCAGGATTTGGTAACTATAATCAAGATCTCGTATTTAGGCTCTATTATAAGAACAAAGATTTGACGAGATGTAATAAAACATTACAAGTATAAAAAGAGGGCTACTCAACTTACTTTCATGATGGGTAGCACTCTTTTCACTTTATAGTTTCGTTCTTAGATTATTGTCACAACTAACCCTACTAAGCGTGTTTATCAAGTTTCTTTGTAAAAAAATTAGAGCAAATTAAAAGTACAATTCCTCCTATGAAAGCAGGTATAGATAAATTAGAGAAAATCTCTGGACCATTTGTAATCATGCCTATCATATCATTAAAAGCAAACCCGAGAATAAATAAAACAAAGCCTAACCAATAAATAACCTTACCTACATTCGTATGTTTCTTCATATTTACCTCCTATATATTAGGCAGTAAATCAGATGTAGTGACATAACTCTTGATTCCCGATTTCATCCGAAAGTAATAAGATTTATGTCTCTCCGTTGTTCATATTACCATGTCTAATGAATAAAACGAAACATCTCTCCCTTAAACACCACGAAAAACATCAGTCATAAATTCTTGCATTAATGGACTAATTGGTCGATCATTTCGATAAACGATCGAAATAGAACGATTATGAGAAAATTGTGGTAACGGCATATATGTTAATTTCCCTTGTTTCGCTTCTTCTTCTACTGCCCGTTCCGAAAGAATGGATGCCCCGCTCCCGAGAATCACCATTTTTTTTATTGCTTCAATACTCGTTAGTTCCATTTGAATATGAAGCTTAATCTTTTCACTTTCCATCCACTCATTTACGATCTCACGCGTTGAACCAGATTGATGAAGATAAATAGGTAACTGTTGTAGATCATCAACCACAATTTGCTGTTTTTCGGCTAACGGATGACTTGGTGAAAGAACTAACACTAACCGATCAGGGACAATGTCTTTACATGTTAATAATGAGTGTTTAATAAGCTGAGTTGAAACAATCCCAAAATCAACCTCCTTCGCTTGAATCATTTTAATAATAGTCGGGGCTGAGTGAACATGTAACGTAATTTGCACATTTGGACGCTTAACAAAAAAGCCACTACAAATGGGCGGTAATACATAGCTAGCTGGAATTGTACTTGCTCCTATGTGCAGTTCCCCTCTTTTATAAGATTGATAGTCCTTCATAACTCGCTTCGTTTCTGACACGAGGCGGAGAATCTTCTCAGCATATTGAAACAGCATCGCTCCTGCTGATGTTAACACGATCTCTTCACCTTTTTGTTCATATAATGTAACTCCTAATGAATCTCGCAATTTTTTTAAATGAAATGAGACCGTCGGCTGTTTCAAATTCAACTCATGAGCTACCTTCGTTACATTTTTACTTTGACAAAAACGATAAAAAATATCGAGTTGTTGTATATTCATTTGTAAATCTCTCCACCTCTATCATAGATTATTTCTATCATAACATGGGTAACTTATCGAAATTGTTAATAAGATGTTAAAAAGACGTTAACACTCTATTAACATTACTCCTTTATCGTAGTGATTAAGAAAGATATTTCAATAGAGAGGAGAGCTATGATTGAACATTGAAATAAAGTCGATCCATAAATCGTTTGGTTCCTTGCAAGCATTAAAGCCACTTACCCTTTCAATTCCATCAGGTGCATTTGTAAGTCTGCTCGGACCGTCTGGATGTGGAAAAACGACACTTTTACGAATTATCGCCGGCTTAGAGGAAGCTGATGGTGGGACGATCATGATGAATGAGACGACCATCTACTCTGATGAGAAGAACATTCATGTTCCCCCGCAAAAAAGAGGGATTGGAATGGTATTTCAGGATTTTGCCCTTTGGCGCATATGACGGTTTTTGAAAATGTCGCCTACGGTCTAAAGGCTAACGGAAAGAAAAAAGGCTTAAAAGAGAAAGTTGCAACCGCGTTAAAAAATGTTCAGCTTTCTGAATATAGTGAGCGCTACCCCCATCAACTATCTGGAGGGCAGCAACAACGTGTTGCCATTGCTAGGGCAATCGCTAATGACCCTGCTGTCATCTTAATGGACGAGCCGTTAAGTGCATTGGATGCTACATTACGCGATGAGATGCGAATTTTATTGCAATCACTCGTAAAAAGGTTACGTATGACTGCCATTTATGTTACCCATGATCAAAATGAAGCGATGTCAATGTCTGATTACGTTGTCGTAATGAATTCTGGGACGTTGTTGCAAGAGGGGACACCCGAAGACATTTACCGTAATCCGCACACGAAGGAAGTTGCTGCTTTTATCGGAAAGGGGACGATTTGGGAAGGACATCTTTTAACTAAAGGAGACAAAACGTATGTCAAGGTCGAGCCCGACTTATGCTTCCCACTTACGAACAGTGACACAAACGTGATCCATAATGAGCCTTGTACGATCGTTGTTCGTCCAGAGCATGTCCGTCTATCACAAGTTGCGTTCAATGGTGCAGAAGTTGGTACCATTGAGACAGTTAGTTTTTTAGGTGAACGATATGAAGTTACGTTTCGCGTCGGACAAAAAGAAAAACGATTATTTGCTTATTCTTATGACCGATTCACACCAGGACAACAAATGTATTTTACCGTTATGACAGATTCTATTCATTTCATTCAATCATTAGGAGGTATGACTCATGAAACAGCTTAAAGCGACACTATTTTCATTATTATTAATTATTGTATTAGCAGCATGTGCACAAACTGGGCAAGAAACTCAATCCGATTCTTCTGAAAATACGGATGAACCATTAGAAGTCCAAGGGGACGAAACAAATACTAGTAACGATACTCTGACATTATACACAGCAGGTCCTGCTGGAATGGCTGAACGTTTAGCGGAGGTGTTCACAGAAGAAACAGGTATAAAAGTTGACATGTTTCAAGGAACTACTGGAGATGTACTCGGCCGTCTTGAAGCAGAAGAAAGCAATCCTCTTGCTGATGTAGTTGTATTAGCCTCTTTACCACCTGCTGTTGATTTTAAGGAAAAAGGTCTATCAGTTGCCTACGAATCAGAATATGCTGATTCGCTTCATGACGGCTGGTATGATGAGGATTTTCATTTTTATGGCTTTAGTGCCTCTGCCTTAGGATTAAGCTATAACACAAATTTAGTATCTGAACCACCAACTGATTGGTCTGATTTAACAGCTGATGAATACAATGGCCAATTAGCGATCCCTGATCCTACTCAATCTGGAACTGCACGAGACTTTATTGCCGCTTTCATTAATCAAGAGGACGAAAGTGGTTGGGAATTATTTGAACAATTAAAGGAAAATGGATTGAAAATGGAAGGAGCCAATAACCCTGCACTACAAACGGTCATTTCAGGAGCGAATTCTATTGTAATGGCTGGTGTTGATTATATGGTTTACAACAATATGGAAAATGGCGAACCAGTTGATATCATTTTCCCTGAAAGTGGTACGATGATTACACCACGCCCAGCTTTCATATTAGAAAGCTCGCAAAATCTCGATGCTGCTAAGCAATACATCGATTTCATTCTTTCTGATAAGGGGCAAGAAATTGTTGCAGATGCCTATTTAATCCCAGCACGATTCGATATAGAGCCAGCTGATATCCGCGTTGGAATCGAAGAAATTCCGACGTTAGACTACGATTGGGCTTACCTTGAAGAGCATACACAAACGATATTAGATCAATTCATGGAGCTGATCCGATAACGAATGAATAAGAAACTGAGTCTCCATTCATTACATGGAAGTATCGCATTACTAGTACTATTGATTCTCGTTTTCATGCCATTGTTTTTTGTCCTGCTACGTGGCGTAATGCCAGAAGGGACATTCGAAGGACTAGCACCATTTCGTTTATTAGCGGACGAGCATTATTGGTCAATTCTATTAAATTCAATTTTATTAGGATTCGGAGTAGTTGTAGGGGCGTCTTTATTCGCTGCGCCCCTTGCTTTCTTTATGGCACGAACAGAGATGAAGAAGCATCGTTGGATTGATATTGTTCTCATCATTCCATTTATGACTCCACCATACATTGGGGCAATGGGATGGATTCTTTCTATGCAACCAAATGGCTATTCTGAACAGCTTTTTCCATTCCTATCTGTCATCACCCCTTATTTTTTTTCCTATTTCGGAATGGTACTGGTGATGAGCTTACACCTCTTCCCTTTTATTTATCTCATTATGAGAAATAATCTCGAAAATATTTCGGGGAGACTAGAAGAAGCAGGAATTGTCCACGGTGGTTCACTGATTAATCGATTAAGACGAATCATTATCCCACTCTTTTTATCAGGTTACAGTATGGGTGCCTTACTCGTTTTCGTCAAAACGATTGGGGAATTCGGCACACCGGTTACATTAGGAAATCGGATCGGCTATTACGTACTAACATCAGAAATTCATCGTTATACATCAATTTGGCCACTTGATTTCGGAAAAGCAGCAATCTTATCAACAATGCTCTTATCTGTTAGTATGCTTATCTGGTATGTCCAGCAATTGCTTGTCAATCGCCGCAACGACCAAGTTGTTACCGGAAAAGGACAAACACAAGCGATTACTAATTTAGGAAAAAAGAAAATATTAGCATGGCTCTACTTAGCCTTTGTTCTCTTCCTATCCATTGGCGTTCCGTATTTCTCCGTTGCTTCAACCGCTCTTTTAGATATACAAGGAAATGGACTAAGCTTTTCTAACTTAACGCTACGCCATTTCGTCGACTTATTCACCGGAAGTGGACGTGATGCTTTATGGAATAGTATTTGGCTTGCTGCCCTTGCTGCTACAATTAGTGCTAGCATCGGCATTTGGGTCGCTATACTTATTATGAAAAAGAAACAAGGGTTAAAAGAGAAAACGATGGATTTTCTCTCACTTGCCCCTAATACCGTTCCAGGAATTGTCGTTGTCGTTGGCCTAATTTTATTTTGGAATGCTTATTGGAACCCAGCACCGGTTTACAATACGTGGATGATGCTTGTCTTAGCGTACGTAATTTTGTACTTGCCCTTTACAGTGCAAAATATTAAAGCCGTCTACGGTCAGCTCGGAGATTCATTATTTCAAGCAGCAAAAATGAGCGGTGCTTCGTCCTTTTATATGATTCGTACAGTATTATTACCATTGCTTATCCCAGGCATATTAGCTGGTTGGATGATGACTTTTACAATTTCGATGCGAGAGCTTGTCGGTTCGCTTATTCTTAGACCACCGAACATGCACACATCAGCTACTTTTATTTATGCACAGTTCGAACAAGGAACACCTGCTTTAGGCATGGCGATGGCACTCGTATCGGTAGGGATGACAACGATTATTCTCATTATTATTGAGCAAATGAAGACACGCTCGCAAAACTACAAAACGTAATTTGCTAAGGGGGATATTGTTTGAAACTAACCTTTTTAGGTGGAGTGAACGAGTATGGGCGTTCTTGCTTCCACCTGCAAACAAAAGAGATCTCACTTCTAGTTGATTGTGGCATTATGAAAAATGAGCGGCACAAATCGAAGCGATATCCACTACTTACAAAAAAACTCGCTGAAAATCTTGATGCTGTTTCCTAACACATTCACACGAAGACCATACTGCGGCCCTGCCATATTTATTTGAGCTTGGCTTTAAAGGGAAAATATATTCTACATCAGCAACTATTGAACAGACGATTCAAGTACTCACATCATTAAAAACGAAAACAAAATATTTTGAAACGATTGATCACTTGTCAAGGAGAACTTGGATAACCCTTTTATTTGGAAGTGGAATTGAATTTCAATACGGTTATAGTGGACACACGCTCGGTTCTGTCTGGTACTTATTCCGGATAAATAAGGAGCAAATCTACTTTTCAGGTGATTACTCGACCGAATCACCTATCTTACTTACTGAACAACCGATTGTCGAAAAACCAATTGATATTGCTATTTTAGACGGTGCCTACGGCAAAGAAACACGTTCACAGCAATCTTATTTACACGAGATCTATGAAACGATTGAACAAGCACGAAAAATAAAGCGAAAAGTTCTCATTCATGGACCGATGTACGGAAAATTACAAGACTTGCTTATCTCTCTTTTAGAAAATAAACCTGATCTTTTTTCAGAAACGGTCATCAGTCAAGACATGAAAGCAAGTTTTGCAGCATATATAAACGCACCTGCAAACGTCAAAAAGAAAGCTCGTTTACATTTTAAAAGGTATTCTAACTTTGTTAAAACTGAATCACTAATAAACTGGCTTCGTATTAGCAAGTTTTCAATCGGACTATTTAGCGAACAAGAGGTACTTAAAAACTTCACCAAAACAGACAACTTACTTATCTTATGTACTGGACCTTTCTTACAAGACCTTGTTCACGTAGTAAACAAACATGATACAATCGATTACGAGCAAAAACGATATAAAGTCCATCCTTGTGTCAATGAATTGCACGAACAAATGAAACGTCTTCAACCAAAGAAAGTCATTTTCACTCATAATTCAAATGAACAGATGATTAGCTTACAAGAAACATTTACTGAACTAGGAGAAGACGTTGCATTAGTACAAGTAGGTGAAGTATTGGAAACGATCACCACAACCTGAATACGAGCATAACGGAACTGCCGAGTTTGAACTATACGACAAGCGTTATTTCGGGGAATAAGAAATGGAAATGGATATTTACATTCCAATCAATAAACGTACGGCATAATGAGAAAAGTACCATGCAGAAGGGAAATTTTTGCACGGTGCTTTTCTACTATATTTGACTAATTTGCTAACATTAAAAATGTAACAAAGGGAAACGACATAAATGCCCATTAAACCTAAAGACATCTTAGCAAGCCTAGTTTTAATTGAAAGGCCTTTTATTCCAACCTTAAATAGATTCAATAGAACAACAACTGCTAACATCGCAACAATTAATAGTTAAATTCTAATAATCAAATTCAATCGTCCTAGCAGTCCGCTTCGATGTTTCTTCATCAAATAATTTTCTCACAACATATAAAGCCATGTTAATCCCCGCTGAAATTCCTCCAGAAGTAATGACATTGCCTGCATCGACAAATTTAACGTCTCTAATTACTTCAATATTTGGAAAGCTAGTTGCAAAAAAATCTAACGCTACTCGGTTCGTTGTTGCCTTTTTCCCTTCTAAAAGACCAGCTTTTGCCACAAAGAATGCACCTGTACAAACTGAAGCAACTAATTTGTTCTGATGACTTGCAATCCAATTGATTATAGCTTTATTACGTCCAACTGCTTTGATCGCTTTCAGAGGACCACCAGGGATAATAACCAAATCAAATTCCGGGCAAATAGTGCAGCTAAAATCAGGTGTTACACTCAAACCATTATGTACGGAAATTTGTAAGCCATCATGGGAAACAGTACTCACTTTGAAAGGCTTATCTTCTAATTTATTTTTAAATAATCTTTTTACATCGCTATCCTTATACGTAGTCAAATTAAATACTTCATACGGACCAGCAAAATCTAAAGCATCAACATCACAATAAAATTCCAACACGATATGTAGTTAACATCATATCAACTCCTTTTATATACTATCCCCCTATAGTATATAAAAGCAAGCTTTACACCATCATTTGACATATAGGAAAATATATGTTACATTTATTCAATGCGTAAGAGATAATAAGAAATGAGATAAGATTAAACATAAGATTTATTGGCATTCTATATAAGAATTTTTTGCTTATTCACACTGGATTGGCTTCGGAGCCATTAGGATGTATGAGAGGTAGGGCTTACATTGTTTAGGTTTAAAGGTTAGAATGAAAGACGCGGCTATCTTACAAATGACTTACTAGTATTTTTACATTATCCAATATACGTAACATACATGTGGACAAGATGACGATCTTGTCCACATTTTCAATTACATACTAATTACTAAACGAAGACCACACCATTCCAAAGAATAGTGTGGTCAACAACACGAAGCATTATCTTTTAAATTTCGTTGTTGCTTCTACAGCTACCTTCCATCCCTCATATAAATCAGTTCTCGTCTCTTCATCCATTTCTGCTGTGAACGTACGATCAATCTTCCACTTCTTCGCAATCTCATTTCGGTCACTCCAGAAACCTACAGCTAAGCCTGCAAGGTAAGCAGCCCCAAGTGCTGTTGTTTCTTGCACTACAGGACGCTGTACCGGTACATTTAACATATCGCTTTGAAATTGCATTAAAAATTGATTCGCAACGGCCCCACCATCAACACGCAATGCCTTCAAGTCGATACGAGCATCAGCCTCCATCGCATTTAATACATCTTTCGTTTGATATGCTAGCGATTCTAAAGTCGCCCGAATGAAATGCTCCTTTTCTGTCCCACGTGTAATTCCAAACACTGCTCCACGAACTTCACTATCCCAGTACGGTGTACCAAGTCCAACAAACGCCGGAACAACATACACTCCTTCTGTGGAATCGACCTTAGTTGCATATGATTCACTATCTGCTGCTGATTTGAACATTCTCAGCCCATCACGAAGCCATTGAATTGCTGAACCAGCAACAAAAATACTCCCCTCAAGTGCATACTCTACTTTGCCATCAATCCCCCAAGCAATGGTTGTTAATAAGCCGTGATTCGATTTAACAGCTTTTTCCCCCGTCGTCATAAGCATAAAGCAGCCGGTTCCATACGTGTTTTTCGCCATTCCTGCTCATAGCACGCCTGCCCGAACAACGCTGCTTGCTGGTCTCCTGCCACGCCGCAATCGGAACTGTTTCGCCAAAGAAATGATAATCGACCGTATGAGTATATACCTCTGAAGATGGGCGAACTTCCGGGAGCATTGAAGCAGGTACTCCTAATATGTCTAAAAGCTCCTCATCCCATTTCAAATCATATATATTAAATAATAACGTCCTAGATGCATTAGTATAATCGGTTACGTGTGTCGTTCCTCCCGATAGCTTCCAAATAAGCCATGTATCAACCGTACCAAATAACAATCGACCTTGCTCTGCCTTTTTGCGGGCACCTTCCACATGATCTAACATCCATTTTACTTTTGTTCCAGAGAAATATGGATCTATTAATAGCCCTGTTTTTTCCCGAAACGTGTCATTTAATCCTTGCTCTCTTAATTCCTCACAAATATCCTCTGTTTGCCTTGATTGCCAAACGATTGCGTTATAAATCGGCTTTCCTGTTTCTTTATCCCAGACAATCGCTGTTTCACGTTGATTTGTTATCCCAATTGAAGCAATTTCCTTCGCTGAAATTTCAGCTTTCGTTAATACTTCAGCAATAACCGCTAAAATTGAGGACCAAATTTCATTAGCATTATGCTCTACCCAACCTGGCTTTGGAAATATTTGTGTGAATTCCTTTTGTGCAGTATGAACAATTTCCCCTTCTTTATTAAAAATAATCGCTCGTGAGCTTGTCGTACCTTGATCCAGTGCTAATACGTACTTTTTTTCCATCCCTTACCCCTCCTAATAATATTAAAGTGCTTGATCTTGTATTTGACTACTTGGCACAGTTGAATTAGCAGTTTTTCTATGATGATAAATTGAAATAAATAACACAATGAAAAACAGGGCTAGAAAAAGATACAGAGCTTGATAGATAATCCCTTCAAATGCCGCTGCATAAAACAATGCCCCTAATCCTCCACCAATAACTGGCCCTACAACAGGAATCCAAGCATATTGCCAATTGGAGCTCCCTTTTCCTGCAATCGGCCACAAAAAATGTGCGATTCTTGGTCCTAAATCACGAGCTGGATTAATAGCATAACCTGTTGTTCCCCCTAAAGATAAGCCAATGACAACGATGAGAAAGCCTACGATCAAAGGATTTAATCCTTGTGTAAACTCATTTGCTCCAATAAATAATATACCTAATACTAATATAAAAGTACCTAATACTTCACTAAAGAAATTTCCTGGTGTATGTTTGATCGCGGGATCGGTTGAAAAAACGGCTAATTTAGCACCTTGATCTTTCGTTGCTTTCCAATGCGGGAAATAATGTAGCCAAATTAACGTAGCACCAATAAAAGCTCCTAGTAGCTGAGCAACAATATATCCAGGTACTTGACCCCAAGCAAAATCACCAACAAGTGCTAAACCTACTGTGACCGCAGGATTCAAATGGGCACCACTTACTTCACCAACAGCATACACGCCCATTGCAACGCCTAACCCCCAAGCTAAGGAAATGACAATCCAACCAGCACTCTCTGATTTCGTCCCTTTTAAAACAACACCAGCGACAACTCCTCCACCGAACACAATTAAAATCATCGTTCCTATAAGTTCTCCTAAAAATGGTGACATAAAACCGATTCCCCTTCCCTGTTTTTTAGACAAAAAAGATCAACGAAATACGGCATCTAATATGAATACTAGACACATCGTTTCGTTGATCTCCAAGTCTCATCGAAATTACTATTAACTTAGTTTTAATTAAAACAGAAATTGTAAACGCTGTCAACGGGATTTTAAACCTATTTTAATTTTCCATTTAAACGTTGAAATTTACTTATTCTTGCAGCAACTCCCCTATATCGGTATGATACAAATGAATAGTATGATCACAAAGTTGGGGGAATTTAGTTGTTTCAATTAAAACAAGTACATGTAAACGGCATTCTAAAAATTGATTCGTTAACCATCGCTAAGCATAAAGTAACATGTATAACGGGACCTAGTGGAAGTGGCAAAACGACTTTATTACGATTATTAAATCATCTTAACAGTCCGACAAGCGGTACCATTTTCTATGAGGGAAGCAATGTACATGAGTTAAACCCAGTCGAGCTTAGACGTCAAATCGTGATGTTCCAGCAAACACCGATTATATTTGACGGCACGGTTCAGGATAACTTGTTAGTAGGTCGTCATTTTGCCGAAAAAGAAACGAATCTCAGCAAGGAAACATTGTCCAAGTATTTGCACCTTGTTCATCTCCAAACAGAGCTTGATAAAGACGCGACTCTTTTATCTGGTGGTGAAAAGCAGCGGTTATCGCTTGCACGAGTGCTTTTAATGGAGCCAACCGTTCTGCTCTTAGATGAGCCCACCTCTTCATTAGATGAAGAAACAGCCGAAATCGTTATGCAACGACTGATCAATCATGTTAATGAACAAGCGATCACCCTAATTATGATTACTCATTCCAATCACCTTGTCGAAACTGTCGCAGAAGAAGTGATAGACCTAACACCGTACAGTCTTGCCAATGTTAAAAAGGAGGACACTAAATGAATTCAGAAATGGATTTAATGTTTTGGCAAATTGTTAGTGCCTACCTTTTCATCCTCCTTTTACTATTGATTGTTAAAGTCAAAGGAATCAGACGTGAAAAAGAAATTATGATCTCTACAATTCGCATGACGTTACAGCTTATTTTAGTCGGTTATCTTCTTATATACATATTTGAAAATCCGAGTCCATTTGTGACAGTACTTATTTTCGCCATTATGTTAAGCTTTGCGACGCTGAATGTCTTTAGAAGAACGAAAATGGAAATAACCCGTTCGTTAAAAAAGTCGATCATCATCGCCATGATTTTTGGAATAACGTCCAGTCTACTTTATTTTATTTTTATCGTGTTAACGTTAGCCCCTTGGTATGATCCACAGTTTTTCATTCCAATCGCAGGAATGATTATTGGGAATTCAATGACTGGAATTACGCTTGGTGTCAATCATCTTCTAAATGGGATGCAGACGCAAAAAGATCAAGTTGAAGCCGCACTGATCCTTGGAGCGACACCTAAGCTAGCGACGAATAAGGTGATAAATCAAGCGTTTGATGCCGCACTGCTCCCGACGATTAATTCAATGGTCGGAATGGGGATCGTTTTCTTACCTGGTATGATGACAGGACAAATTCTATCTGGTGTGTCACCGCTCGTTGCTGTAAATTATCAAATTGCAATTATGCTCGGTATTGTCGGAAGTGTATCGTTATCTGTCATTACATTTCTCCAATTAGGATATAAAAACTTTTTTAATGAACGAAGTCAGTTAAAATAATATGCAAGCAAAAGTTTTTAGAGGTTACCTTCTTACGGTAACCTCTATTTATTCGTTCCACTGATGTTTAGAAAACATTTAAATAACTAAAGAAGATTTAAAAAGGCCGCTGACAATCGGCTAGATTATTGTATGATATCTAAAAGACTATAGAAAGTAGGGTGTTGTATGAAGCTATCTAGTATAGTAAGCGACGGTATGGTTCTTCAACGTCATTCACATATTAGTATTTCCGGAAGAACGACACCATCCAGACGCGTTTCTCTAACCTTTCTAAATCAAACTTATCAAACGATATCAGATCATTTTGGTAGCTGGTCAATTATTTTACAAGGCTTAGAACCAGGTGGCCCGTATCAAATGAAGATCACATCAGATGAAACGAAGTGGATCAATGACATTTTAATTGGCGATGTCTGGCTTCTTGGTGGCCAATCCAATATGGAGCTTCCCATTAAACGAACGTTAGATTTATTTTCTGAAGAAGTGAAAGCGGTTAACAATCCACACATTCGACAATTTAACGTACCGCTACAGTTTGATTTTCACAAACCTCATGAACTCTTAACCGGCGGCCGCTGGTGCTCAGCTATCGGAGTTGACGTCATGGATTTTAGTGCTGTTGGTTATTTTTTTGCTAACTATTTATACGAGAAATACGAGGTTCCCATCGGCCTTATTCAAACCTCTGTTGGCGGTACCCCTATTGAAGCGTGGATAAGTGAAAAAACATTGCGTGTACATGGTGGTTACGAGGCGGAAATAGAGCAGAATAAAGATAATAACTACGTTACTAGCACACAGCAACAAGATGAACAACGCCATAGGGATTGGTATAAGCAGTTAAATCGTCAGGATGTAGGACTACAAGGTAAACCATGTATAAAGAACAAATTGACACAAGCACTTGGCAAGACTTTGAGCTGCCAAACTCGTGGGAAAATAGTGAACTTAAGGCGGTTAGAGGAGCTGTCTGGTTTCGAAAGGAATTTGAGCTGCCAGCTACTATGTGTGTAGGAGAAGCGAAACTGAAGCTTGGAACGATTCTTGATGCGGACGATACATATGTAAATGGAATCTCTATCGGTTCAACAGGATACCGCTACCCTCCTAGACGTTACACGATTCCGAGCGGAGTTTTAAAACCAGGGAAAAATTCAATTACTGTTCGTGTTCTCAGTACTCAAACGACCGGAGCTTCGTCAAAGACATGCCCTATTCACTTATAGCAAATGGTCAGGAGCTAAGCTTAGAAGGAATTTGGAAATATAAAGTTGGAGCGATCACAGACACTCTAAAATCACCAATCTTCTTTCAATATAAACCAGCTGTTTATACAACGGCATGATTGCCCCGCTTCATAACATTAAATTGAAAGGTGTTCTATGGTACCAAGGGGAATCTAATACTGCCAAACCTCTCAGATACAGTCAACTGTTCACCACACTCGTAAATGATTGGCGGCATAACTTTAAGCAAGAGGATCTCCCATTTCTATTTACACAATTAGCCAATTTAGAAACGAATAACAATCATAATAATTGGGCAATTTTACGCGATGAACAGCGACGCTCCCTCAACGTCCCTCATACGGCAATGGCTGTCACAATCGACGTAGGTGAATATAACGACCTTCACCCACAAGATAAAAAAGCGTCGGGCAACGTCTTGCCTTATGTGCTCAACATACCGCTTACGGTGAAGAGATTGTTTATAGTGGACCTTTATACAAGAAAATGAAGCACATTGATCGGGCAATTGTCTTATCGTTTGACCACGTTGGCAGTGGCTTAATTGCAAAGGGTGGCACATTAAAAGGCTTCACGATTTGCGGTAATGACCAGACGTTTATCCCTGCTACTGCAACGATAAACGGAAATAAAGTGATCGTCCGACATGAGAAAATAATAGAACCACTGCATGTTCGCTACGCTTGGTCGGATAATCCTCATGATGCGAATCTTTATAATGTCGAAGGTTTACCCGCGTCTCCTTTTACAACGGAAAGTAATTGATGTTAAAGCCAGCACTCTAGCATATTAGTGCTGGCTGGCTTTTACTATGTCCCTATTAAGCCTTTATATCTGAGTGGAGTTATTTACAACTATTCTCAGATTTATTTACAGAGCATTATCAACCTTTCCAATCTTCCTTGAATTAGTGAAAGTAATATATATAGTTAGAACAATACAAAATAATAATATGATATGAAAAAGGGTATGAAACGTATTCGGAATAATACCATTTAATTCAGGAAGGAATGAGTGTGTATCTCCAAACATTTGACTATACCTTTCCGTTCTTTGCTCTGCACCGTAGCCAAAGAAATAAGGAATCCACCAGTCGAGCAATGCCCCGGCAAAGATACATATTTGATGAATAATCAACCAGAACTTTACCCAGATTGGATACCCTTTACCGATAAAAACTAATAAAAGTCCCATTAATAATAAAATTTGCAAAACACCAACTAGTGTAACAATTAAGATCTCATTAAATGAACGATCTTCAGCTATAGCTTGGACATCATTTAATGAACCTAGAGGTATCCAGTCTTGCATAATCATAAATAATAAAATCAAACTGAATCCTGCCAATAATACCTTCTCTGAAAACCGAATATCTCTTTTCACACCTTTTCCCTCCTTTGAATTATATCCTCATTTCCTACCACGTTTGATTGCAAGATAATCGTAAGTATGATCTCGAACAATAACGGAAATTATAGCATTTTTTGTACTAACAACACGAAATTTCCTGGGTAATACTTTAGAATTGCCTCATGGGCATTCTCCTAACGAATAATTCAATGATAAAAAACTTTAAAAATAGCAATACCTACAATTATCGTTACATTTACTCTTCTTACTTCTTTGGTAACCTAATCTAAAAGAATGTGCTCACTACTTTTTGCATGCAGTAAGCACATATTTTTTCCTTCTTTATAAAGTTTTTTCTATACTCTCAGCTGCTTTTCTTTTTTTTCGAGTAAAAAGTTTTCTCACCCCGCGCCCAATATCTTCAAACAACAAGTAAACAGAAGGAATGAGCACTAATGTTATGAATGTTGAAAATAGTAATCCACCAATTATCACTGTCGCCAATGGTGCTTGATATGCACTAGCACTACCTGTTGCAAGAGCAAGCGGTAGCATTCCGCCGACTGTTGTTAAAGTCGTCATAAAGATCGGACGTATCCGGTTCTTTCCTGCTTCTCTTACCGCTTCATTTACTGTGAATCCTTCCTTTCGTAGTTGCTTCGTTCGGTCTATTAATAGAATCGCATTATTAAGTACAACACCGATAAGCATTAATAAGCCTAATGCTGATAACACGCTCAATTCACGTTGTGTGATTAACAATGCCAGTATTGAACCAATCACTGTCATCGGAATAACAGACATAACAATAATCGGATGAATTAAACTATTAAATTGCACGGCCATCACGAAGTAGACGAGGAAAATGGAAATCGTCAAAACAATCAACAGATCCATCATCATTTCTTGCTGTAATTCAAGATCACCTGACATCGCAACCGAATAGCCATTAGGGGTATCAAAATCAGCAACAACCTGTTGAACATCGCGAGAAATCGCTCCTAAATCTCTTCCTTCCATCTCAGCTGATACCGTCAAATAACGCTCTCCATTGTCACGTCGAATTACCAAAGGAGTATGGATCGTCTCTAAGCTCATATAAGTTGATAACGACTCTGTACCATTCAGTGTCCCTATTTCGAACTCTTTTAGAGCCTTTTCGCTGTAAAGTTCAGCATCTAATTTAGCAACAACCGGTATCGTCCATCCATTATCAACAATTTCTCCTACTGGTATAGAAGAAAACGAACCATGCAGTTGGCCTAATATGTCTACAGATGTTAAATGATCCTCTTCTAAAGCACCTTCATCTAGCACTAACAAGCGCTCTTCACTCGTCTTGCCTATTGATGTAGTTACGTTTACTAACCCATCAATTTCTTCAAGCTCCCTAACTAAACCTTCTCCTACTTCTTGCAGCGTACCTAAATCATCTCCTTTTACCATTAACCGGATAGGAGCACCACCAACAGCATCCATTACCATTCCCACACTTTTTACAGGATACTCGTCTTCAAGCTCTCTTAATGCTTCATTGATTGCAACGTTAACCTCTTCCTGCTCTGTCGTAATCTCTTCATCCTTTGTCATATTAATAAGAACATAGATGAATGGATTTTCATCAAGAAATACACTTGTTACGACGTCTGGAACTTCCTCTAATCTTTCACTGGCTGCTTTTACGATTTCATCTCGTTCAGATGGAGTTAATCCAGTTTCAAGCTCAATGCCTACTTCTGCATAGCGATCATAGACATCTGGCATTAACGTAATAGGAACCTTTGTCGTTAAAACAATTGACCCAACAAATATGAGAAAGAATAAGAATATCATCGAATAGCGTCGTCGTTTCTTACCACTTAACCAACTTATTAAACGGCCATATCCCTCTATAATTCTGCTTTCCTTCTTCTTTTTATCCACCTCTCTTTTCAGCTTCAAAAAGTTTTCCGATAGAGATGGAATGAGACTAAAGGAAACAATGACTGAACTTACTAACGTTATGACAACAATCACACTTAAAATTAAAATGAATACACCAAAATCTCCACCAAATAACCCAACTGGAACAAACACAACAACAGTCGTTAACATTGATGCTAGAACAGCAGTCGCCACCTCACGAACACCTTTAATGACGGCATCCATTCCGACAAGTCCTTGTTCCTTCTTCCTATAAATAGACTCTAATATAACAATTGATGCGTCGACCATCATACCAATTCCGAGACCTAGACCGATCAGAGTTAGCATATTAAAGCTATAGCCCAACAACCACATTGTCGCAAACGTCAAAAGAATCGAGACAGGGATCGTCAACCCAACAATGGCTGTTGCACGAATATTTCTTAAAAACAACAGTAGAATAACGAGTGCAATCATACCACCGATGATGATATTTTGTGTCACCCCATCTAATGCGGAACTAACATAATCAGCCTCTGCCACAATTTCCGTAAATGAAAACGAAATCCCTTCATCTTTCATCACTTCAACTTCAGCACGAACAGCTTCAGCCATTTCCAATTGAGTATAATCATTTGCACGTCCTATTTCGATGAGAATAAAGTCCCGACTCCCATCCTTCCAAGCGAGTGAAGCGTGTTGATTTGCTTCCTCTGTTATTTGAGCAACCTCATTTAGTTTGATAGGACCATTCATTGTTGGAATCATCGTATCTTCCATTTCTTCTAACGTATGAAAGGCTGTATCCCAACGAAGCGAAGGTGCATTCTCTTCATCTGACAATTCCCCCAACGACATTGCCACATTTTCTTGTTGAAGAACTCCAATTACTTGATTCATATCAAGCCCATGTTCTAACAAATCGTCACGACTAAATTCAATAACATACTCCTTCTCCTCAATTCCACTTAACCGAACCTCTCTAACAGAAGGAAGTGCCTCAAGTCTTTTTTCACTTCATCACGAGCAAAAATGCTCAATTCGTCCATTGAACCATTAGATAGTTCCATGTAAAATTCAAATCCTTGAGCGGTGGACATCGGAAACACATCGATAAACTGGACTTCTGATAGCTGTGCCTCTAAACTACTTGCCCCCGCTTCGAGGTCACTTACAACTTCCTTCAAACGCCCTTCTTCAATTTCAACATAAACAGAACTACTTCCGGTCATGGAACTCGTCTGGAAGGATTTTACTCCATCAGTATTACTCAAAAGCTGCTCAAGCGGCTGAGTGACTCGTTCCTCTACATCTAATACAGGCATATCACCTGCATAAACCGATATAATAGCCATATCAAAATCAATACTCGGAATGAGCTCTTTATCAAGCTTGTTAATCGAATAAACCCCTACGATCAAAACGAATACAACCATTAAACCTATTAAAATCTTTTGCTCCAAAAACCTACGAAACAGTTTCATTAAAACCCCTCACTTTTCTTGTTTTAGCTCCACACCACATTTTCTCCTTAACTATACATGGAAAGATTATCCTAGCCGACGTTCTCCAGTCTGTTCCAATCTAAGTCTTGAGACTGATTTATTTATAAGACTTATAGATGACCTTACACGTTGCACCAAGTAAATCATCTTTCCTACACGAAAATAGTTATAATGGTGTTATACTGTATATATTAACATAAACAGTATAACACCAAAATTTCTATGTCAATAAATAAAGACCCTACACATAGGATCCAATGTTTTCAATTATGAATTAGGTTATATTTTTTTCTTTTGTGTCATTTTAACTAATGCTTATTTTAGGAGAGTGTTGTTTACATTTATTCTATGAATATTGCTTTTGCTAATTGAGAACATTTGTTCTATAATATATCTATGTATTTACGGAGGTGTAACCTATGAGACCTAATTTAACGAAAGAAATAAGTGTACAATGTTTCAAAGATTACTATTGGCTGAAGGAAGAATTACAACTATTTTGTAGAGAAAATGGAATAAGTACTTCTGGTTCAAAAATAGAAATTTCAAGTCGGATTGAACGATTTCTCCAAACAGGGGAAATTCAAAAACCTATAAGAAAGCGAAGAACAAAGCAGGTTGAACCTCAAGTAACTCTCAGTCTTGATACAGTTATTACGGAAAACCATCGATGTAGCCAACATGTAAGAGAATTCTTTAAGACAGTGATCCCGAATTTTCATTTCTCCACATATATTCAAAACTACTTTAAAAACAATGTCGGAAAAAGCTATCGGGATGTAGTCGATGCTTGGTATGAGGAGGACAAACGAAAGAAACACCCTTCGTACAAGAAAAAGATTGGGCCACAATTTGAATACAATCAATTCATTCGTGATTTTTTGCTGATCCGAATAATCAAGGAACCAGTCGTGAAAAAGCGATTGAAGCTTGGAATAATATTAAGAGACTTCCAGGAAGTAATAAATATACACCTGCTAAGTAGCTCTAATCTAAACCTTCTTTCAAATCACCCTTTACTAAACAGAAAACAAGCATAACCCCGTTCTAAAATTAGAACGGGGTTATGCTATAGCTTTTTATTTTCGATATTCATACCAATATTTTAGGTCCACTTTCTGAATACTTCAATTCAACGTGTGCAGGTCTATTTTCCAACACAATGGAAAATAACGCCATTTTATCTGTAGAAATTATTCTCCTCTGGAAATCTTTTCGTTGACATAAATGTCCTTACTCAATTGCTTTTTTAGTCAGAGTAAATATTAGCCCACCAAAAAACATCAATACTGCCATAGCTAAAAATCCTACAGCCGGGTTAAATAGGTCCATAAAAATTCCTATAGCTGAAGCTGAGATCGTCTGCAGCAAAAATGAGATAGCCATCCACACTGACATCGCTCTGCCCATAAAATGCTTAGGAATCATTTGCATTAATTTCGTATTCATGACAATCCTTATTGTTGAATTGGATAACCCAATAAACAAACTGCCTGCATATAAAGCTAAAATTAGATGGTTAAACACTAAAGAAAACAATACAGCAACAGCAATTCCAAAAAACATTAGAATGACTTTATTCGTTCGAAGTTTGGCAACCAATGGTGCTGCAAGAAATCCTGATAATAATCCTCCAACTCCATAGAACATATCAGAAATGCCAAATATAATCGCATCAGCTTTTAACGTATCACTTACATAACTCGGTAAAACAACGTTAAATATCATAGTAGCTACTAACGGAATGACAGGGACGACTCCCAGAAAGAAGAGCTTTGAATTACCAAACAGAAAATTCATCCCATTCTTTAATGCATTTATAAACGGCTCTTTTTTATCTGGAATTGGAATGGCATTGTATCGAACGTTTGAAAGAAAGAAGCTGCTAATCATGAAAACTGAAGCATTTATTACTAAAATGATCTCAAATCCCCAAAACTGATATAAAAATCCGGAAGCACCACCAGCTAGGAACATCCCTACTTGTAAGCTAACTTCCACTAATGAGTTGCCTTTTATTAGTTCTTTCTCAGTTAGCAATTCCTGAATCAGGCTTCTTGATGCTGACATATAGACAGCCCATCCGATTCCATTTATAGCGAAAAACATATACATATAGATCAAATTAAACCCATTTAGAAAAATTAACACAGTAATAGCAAATATCACCATTGCCCTTATCCAGTAAGTCCATTGAATAACCTTTCTCCTTTGAAAACGATCAATAAATCCTCCCATAACAAGCGAGGCAAGAAACCCTGCAATCACATTAATCGACAACATAAACCCTACGATACTCGCTGCACCTGTTTGTTCTAAAATAAACCAGTTGGCACCTATAGTAGCCATTCCAACACCAAATCCTGAAATAATATCTGATAAGAAGAAGTATCTGAAATGACGATGCTTAAGCAAATTCATAATCATATACTCTCTCCTAAATGAATAAGGAGTTTTTGTAAGTGGCGTTGGACCCTCTCAACGTAATCTTCCCCGTTAATTATCAACAATTTCTTCATCTAGTACCTCCTTGAATAATCAGTAAATTAAGGTTACACTATTTCTTGAAATCGTTACAGATGATTATCCCGATCAAAAGAATCGTTTTTTTCGATCGATATGAAGGAGTTAAAAATGGAAATTAAACATCTTCAAACATTTCTAGTTGCATGTGATACATTAAATTTCACAATAACTGCAGAGAAACTTCAATATGCTCAATCCAGTGTTACAGCTCAAATAAAGAATTTAGAAAACGAATTGAACCTCCAACTTTTTGAACGACTAGGAAGAAAACTCATCCTCACTCATTCCGGAGAGCGATTAAGACAATATGCCACAAAGATTGTCCATCTAGAAGAGGAAGCCAGAAACGCCTTGACCACTGATCATGATAGTGGAACCTTATTATCGGTGCACAAGAAAGCCAATGTACCTACCGTTTGCCAAATTTACTACGGGACTTCAAACTGAAATACCCATCTATTCAACTCATTTTTAAAGCAGCTCATTCAGATGAAATGGCCACTAAGAGTTTAATCGAAGGGGATATTGATTTAGCATTTATAATGGATAGCAAAATAATTAACCCCTACCTTCAATCGACACCTTTAATTCAAGAAAGGTTAATCTTAATTAGCTCACCTAATCATTCCTTATCTGCAAAAAAAACAGTTACCCCTGAAGACTTAGTAACTGAAACAATTCTATATACGGAGAGTGGCTGTTCCTATCGAACTTCTTTTGAAGAAATTCTTTCCTTTTATAAGGTCACTCCCAAAACCACACTGGAATTTGTTAGCTTAGAAGCCATAAAAAAATGCGTAATCTCGAATTTGGGCATTGCCGTTCTGCCAGAAATGGTCGTTGAAAAAGAATTAATAGAAGGTGAATTGTTAGAGGTGAATTTCGAGGTTGAAATGCCCATCCTTATAACACAAATGGCATTGCATAAAGACAAATGGATAACCCCCCATTTGGCTGATTTTATGTCTATGACAAAGGAGTATTTTAAATAACATTCATGGGTAAAGAGGGGAATCATTTACTGCTTTTCCTCGTCCTCTTTACCTTAAATTCAGTTATAGTATCACACATTCCCTCTATTATCTGTGTACTGTAAATTAACGTTAGTGAATCTATTGCTCCACAAATGGTGCACTTCGGCTTAAAACTCTACAGAAAAGTGGTTCACTTCATTTGCATCTAATGCTTATTAAGGGAAACCATTTCGTAAGAGTTTTAAAATTAGCCATACCTTAGAGGGGCTTACTACTCGAGAATTAGGATATATCCAGCCATAGGTTTGGATGTTTCAAAGGGTGAAAGTCAGGTTCAAGCAATCCTTGTTGATCTTCTAAAACTATTAGATCGTTACCTTAATAACCTTTTTTGAAAGATTTTATCAATGTTATCTCGGTCATAATCTAATATCCAATCATTGTATTCTTCATAAAATTCTCGAATTGAATCGGGTGAGGTAGCCAATAAATCACAACCTCTATCATCATATCCGTGAAAAATAGTATCCTTGGTGACCATCCAAACACATACATCGACAATCGTTGATTATTTTCATGTGAGTGCAGAGGCTCATACGATGGATCATATTATTGCATACTTGGGCAAAGAGTCAGGTTCGGATATTTACAAAGTGTATGATCCTGAATCGAACGATATGATCTATGTTCATGATGGCTTAACGTCGGAGGCTCTGTTAGATAAGTTAGCGAATGTAGATTTATTTGGTGCAGTAGGCGGAACTGGACGAACCAATCGCTCAGGTGGACAGGAAATCTATGTGAATATTTCCTCTGCGATTCGGATTTTCCAAAAAGGGAAAGAGATTTGTGCGAACTTATTAATGGAATTGACGCGCATGCAGCAGTCGTATGAACGGGAAGTACTAGGTGATGATGAGCGAAGGAAGCGGCGTTTGCGTCAGCAGATTCATCAAATGGAGCAGAACCGAATTTGTATCATAGACAATTCTTCGGGAAAGCGATACAGGTCTACTACGAAGGATTTCTGTACAAGAGTTTATTCCGGCTTTGCCACAAACGATCACAGACTCTTTAGAAGAATTCTTTCACCAATATCGAAAAGACTTAAGTCAAACGACGACATTGATTGAAGAAATGAGAGTAGCCATCGAGACGTTGTTTGAACATGATGAACATATTTCGAACATTTTTAAATATGCATAGAGAAGGTGAAAACCATCATGATTAAAACGATGAAAGTGAATGTACCTTTCATAGCTTTGAAGATTTGTCCTACAAAGCGGGCCCCTTTCAACGGCAATTGTTACGAATGAGAACCGAGCACCAAGAGCTCAAACGCTTCATTCAAGGGGAATTAAAACAATCGGAAGGAGCTGTCATTGAAGGAATGCTAGGTGCGATGAATCGCCAGCACGCCAGTACGATTGATATGATTGATACATATTATGAGTTGATTGGCCAGGGTATGTCGGACTATTCAGAATATATGAACCGAATGCGAAGACAAGATGTACACGTGTATTACGAGTTAGTGAATCAAGCACTTCAGTAGACGTGTAAGGAGATGAGAGAGTTCCGACACGTAGCCTTCGAAACATCGTAGTTTGATCATTACACCACTCGAAATCGAAAAATCCCATCTTTCAACGACCATAAAAACTCATATATATCGGGAAAGTTATCTTCGGAAGAGGTTTATAATCTTTTGAAAAAATAGCTTTATGAAGTTATCTAATTATTTCTCAACAGGCGTTGAGCCTCTAAGAGGTCAACGCTCCACTATTAAATTCTTTCAGGATAGAGTGTAACGGGGACAATCGTTAATTTCTTTTGCCGCATAAGAAAAAACACCTCCTTTAATTGATACGTGTATCGTACCATGAAGTGCTATTTGAATATGGGCTTACTACGTTCCTTAGTAAAATGAAAGTAGAGTACTGTTGTACACAATAAATAATAGTCCCACCACAACGAGGGACACACCTATATCTTCACCCAAACTCCTTAGCATGCTACACCTACAATAAAGATTCTAAGATTGCACGACCCTTAAGCGTTAACACGGGTGATTGTATACTCTTCTTCTTTGATATCATTTTTGTATATCTCAATGTATTTGTCCTTATTTTCATACAAAAATAAAAATAAAACTATTTCCCCTATGATAAAGAATATTGAACCTAAAACAATTCCTCCAATTACAACGAACCAACTAATACTAGAGGCAAATATATACCAACTAATAATAGTAATAACACTTAGTACAATATGAACAATCGCTGCCATAGTAGAGTGTGTTGCAAACATACCTGTCTTCTTAATCAATATAGAACCGTACAAAATTCCAAGATATGCTGCTAAAAACATATTCATTAAAAAAAGCACGATAGCAAGTACAAGCACAATCATTTCTCCTCTCTAGTTCTAGTGATACCTTTTCAAGGCCATAGTTTATCTTTACGTATCACAACTAGAGACAATCACCAAAAAATGAAAATAATTGACTGTGAAACGATCTTTTATTCGCAACCCACCCTTGATGACAAATTTCATAGCCATAGTGAACCACTTTTATTTAAACAATGGTACAGTTCAAACGACAAGCGAGCTTTTTCTAAGTTATGCATCATACTTTTAATTTCTAAACCTTTCGTTACATTTGTAAAGTACAAATTCCTCTTTAATAGAATTTACTACGTGGCTGGACACAGTACGTATTGGAGACACACCAGCTTCCCCGTGGAAAGTGAAGGATATTTCAGGAGTGGTGTATGAACACATCATCCATTTGTTCGTATTTACATTTAGTTAATATAGCATAGTAGTTTTAATCCTTAAATGTCCCTGTTGATTTTATCAAATAAAAGACACACAGGAGAATATGTGTGTCCAATCTTTCATTAAATTATTAATGAACAACCCCCACACCCGAATATTGTTCTACTGCTAGTCTTGCATCATTTGCAGATTGAGCATTAAATTCATACGGTGGAACAAAATTCGTCGTTGAAGACAGATGACTGTGAGGGGTATTTATAAATTGATTGCCCTTTAAGTTCCAATAACCTGTTTGACTGCTTCCATAAAACCAACCAACTGCTGTTTTAATCTGACCTGTTGTAGGGTCAATTTGACCGGAGCCAACATTGTCAAAATAATTATTTTCGACAAACACTCTAGCCCCCATCCGACTATTAATCGCTGTATCTTGAATATCTTTAAAATAATTGTTAACCATATGCACATCTGCGAATCGTATTAAAGGAACTCTAGAATTAAGGTTGTGGAATAAATTATGATGGTAGGTAATTTTATCAGGTGCTAAAGAGGCATTATCTGTATGACCAACGAGCATCGTTTTCCAATGGTTCTCGAAACGATTCCAAGAAACTGTAATGTACTCGGAATTTCGTTTGATATCGACAAGACCGTCATACAAATCACGATCATCGTTTCCATCAAGCTCACTGTAGAATTCATTGTGGTCGATCCAAATATTTTTACTTCCTTCTGTAATTTCAATTGCTGTTCCTTCTCCAGATCTTGCCAAGACATGATGGATCGATAAGTTTTGAACAATGATGTTGTGAGCATTAATTAAACGGAGGCCGATACCATCAAATTCACCGCTTGTCCCTTGTCCAATAATAGAGAGATTACGAATTTCATGTGCCTGACCGCGATGATTTTTCACTTCAATTTTATCAGTAGAGGAATTTTGGAGTGTAATAGTATTTGTAACATAAATGGTTAGAGGTTCGTCTGGATTGCTACTTCGACTTCTTTCATTGATAATTTGTTGTAGTTCAGCACCTGTACTAGCGTATGCCACTCGGCCACCTTGTCCACCCGTCGTACCGCCATTCATAGACGCATACCCTAGAGGAGCACTAAAATCGGGACTTTGTCCTGAACTAGCCTCGACAATCGTCCAAAGCTGATTTGGGTTCCCGGAGTCATGCCATTGTACGACATTCGCTCCATTGTCTGTTGAATGTTCAAATACTTCAAGTGCTTTACCGCTATGTCTACTAATTAACTTGAAGGAACCGCCAACTTGTTCAATACGCCATTGTTGATTACTTAAACCATTTCGATCCCATTGAACGATATTCCCTCCATCAACTAATGAACGTTCAAATACATCTAAAGCTTTTCCACTATGACGATTGATTAATTCAAAATAGCCATCACTATTTTCTACCAATCTCCATTGCTGACAAAAGCAATTCGTATTTTCCCATTGTTGAACGTTTGCTCCATTATCCGTTAAAGCATCCTCTACCTCTAAATACTTTCCACTATTTTCATTCAATAAATGGTAGTACGTATTATCTTGGAACGACGACGCATCAGCAGTTTGATAACCAATCGTTAAGAGAGAAACAACGAACCCGAGTACAATAAACAAGTTAATTCCTTTTCTCATCTTCATCCTTCCTTTCCCATTTAGTTAGAACAAAATAACTCCAAGGTTCACCTCCTTGGTAAAGTGATAGAAAACGCTTACATCTAAAGGATAACAGATAATAGACAAATTTAGTATAGTTATATGTTACTATTTCCCATAATAGTTTTATTACTGGTATTATATTGATAGAATTTTTTATTACGTTTATAGAAAATCTCCTCTTGAAACTGACGTAACGTCATTTTATATAATGATAGAAACGTACTTAATTACAAGGAGGGATGAACGATCATTTCAATAAAAGATGTCGCAAAACAAACAGGTGTGACAGTCCGAACGTTACGCCACTATGATAACATCGGTTTACTTAAGCCAGCTGGTAAAACAGAGGGCGGCCATCGTCTTTATGGTGAAGAAGAAATCAAGAAGTTACAACAAATTCAATTTTTAAAAACATTGCGATTTTCTCTAAATGAGATTGAAGACATGTTATCCAAAGAAAATAACGATTGGTATCACAGTCTTAAAAGTCAACTGACCTTCGTATTAGATGAAAAGAAGAAATTAAAATATATGGAACAACTACTACGTGGTTTAATGAATGAGTTCACTTTAGATGGAAAAAACGATGTAATCCAAATGCAGAAACTCATTAGATTGTATGAGGATAATAAAGAGCAGCAACAGACATTTTTACGTAAACAATTTAATCTCCAGGAACAAGAGCTTGTAGACCTTTTACCGAACGTTAATAGTGGTGACCCCGATTCACTTGAATGGGTCGCTTTGCTTGCTCAGATTAAAAGACATATACCTAAAGGGATTAAAGCAATTGAAGTACAACGGATTATCCGTAGAATTCTTGAAAAGGAGCAGGAACAATTTGGTGGAGACGAATCATTTTCTGAAAAGGTGTGGGAAATTAGAAAATCTAAAGAACAATCAGAAAAAGCGGGGTTTTATCCAATAGAACCTGAAGTTATTGAATTTATAGAAGCTGCAACGAACTACTATCTTAATCAAAATTAATCCAAACGACATCGAGGAGGATAACATGGACTTTTTCCTAGAATACCAATGGGAGCTATTTGTCGCTGCCGAAGTACTTTCTCTTATTTCACTCTTATTATTTGGTTATTTCCGCTATTTTCTCGGAAAGCCACTAACCAGTACCCTTTTTATTTTTCGCTTTTTTAGGCTTTCTAATTCTCGAAGTCTTACTAGGTTTATATTTATATGAAAAACAGGTGAGTTCTCTACGATCCTACTTGTTATTACTATTTTTATCATCTATGCCTGTACGTTTGGAATCTTTGATTTTATTCGATTAGATCGTTGGATGCGTCAGAAAATTGGTCGCTTTCGCGGCGTCGAGCTTTTAACAGCAAAAGACTATGAAATTATCGAACGAAACAAAAATCCAAAAATACATTGCAAAAAAATATCGCGTTAGTGCTTTCATTCATTTAATCGTCTTTGTTACAGTGCAAGCATTATTTTGGAGCATTGGAACATCTGGGACCGAAGAAATGCTCTTGTACGTTACAGATTTATCTTGGATTGAAGCCGGTTCGGCAACGCACTCTCCATATGCAAATGAAACAATGTACGGGATCGGAATGATTTGGGCAATTGTGTTTATCGTAGATTTCATCTACTCTATTTCGTATACACTTTTTCCGAATGAGAAAAATTAAATAGGTAGAGGAGGATTGAGTTGACATAGAAAGACAGCTCCATCCTCTATTATTACCACTATTGAAGACGCTAATTTCAAAAGGTTGCATTTCACGGTTTGGTCGCTTCTCCTTCCAAACTTGCACCTATTACTGGTTTGATGCAGGTTTCACCGCTTTTCCCTTCCAAACTTGCACCTATTTCCGGTTTGATGCAGGTTTGGCCACTTTTTTCTTCCAAACCTGCACCTATTTCCGGTTTGATGCAGGTTTCACCGCTTTTTCCTTCCAAACCTGCACCTATTTCCGGTTTGATG
>NZ_BAXR01000024.1 GCF_001310635.1 Bacillus sp. JCM 19034 | reverse complement strand
TTGGGAAGAAATTGCGTGAAAATGTATCTACGGGCGAATAGGTGTAGGACCCGGAAGAAAAATTGCGTAAAAATGTATCTACGGGCGAATAGGTGTAGGACCCGGAAGAAAAATTGCGTAAAAATGCATCTACGGATGACCAAAGTAGACTTGTCATCCACAGTCGCACAACAATGTGGCTTTCTAGATTAGAATCCGTACTTATTAAGTAGAAGCAGCACTGGCTTCGCTCCTCACAGTGCTACTTCTTAATATTATCTTCTCGCGGCACGGTCGGCTGCTCTAAATTCATGACCATAGTTCACTTCTTGTGCTTTTCGTAATTGTTTTTTTGCATCATCTTGAGTTCGGCGTTTTTTGTTTTCCATCATGTCACCACTTTCATTACAGGGTAGTATTAGGATAGACAGGTTAGTGGTTTTTCATGCTTCTTATAGAATATAAATAAAGCACTGGCTCAACACGCTTATCCCATGGGGGAACGTGGAAGCCAGTGCTGATTTGAAAAAAAGATGTCTTATGCTTCTTTCCTTTCGATTGATGGAGTTGATCTCATGAAATGCAAATAGTATAGGTCCTTTTCAATTTGAAATAAGTTATAGTCACCTTTTTGATTCAAAGCTGTGTAAATATCTGGGCGTAAATCGTTCGCGAGCGTACAGTAAGGTAACTTTAATGCTGCGTTATAAGAACGATCATTATGCTTACGAATCCGCATAAAAACAGTTTGAATATCGTAATTAAAAAATAACTCCTGGAAGAAGGCATCCTTTGCCTGTTTATTGTACCCGCGTCCAAAATACGGTGTGCCGAGCCAGGTTCCTAAGAAGCCAGTGTGATCGTCGATATCATATAAAGTGATCGTGCCGATAGGGGAACCCCATTCATCAACGATTGTTCTAGAAATTAATTCTCCGCGTTCCTCAGCTTCGATCATTTGTTTCGTTAAAAAGACGTATTCATCATATGACTGGGCTTTCTCTCTTACATATGGATAAACGGCTGGATCAGTTAACAATTCAAATAGTACATGACATTCAGCAACATCTCTTTGCTTTAAAATCATCAAAAAACCCTCCCTGTAGAGGGTAGAAGCCCGTTCCACCCTCGAATTTAATAATCAATCACATCAAATTCGGGGTGGGAATCGAACCCACTAGAACCAGCCAAGCTGATGGCGCACCAATTGCCTTCCCAATCCTTATATAAAACGATAATCGTATAATTATCGCTATATTCTATGGTTATTATGAGCAAATGTTACTTTAGTATACAAATACGACGTTTAACTCATAAATCCTCTTATATATTAAATGTTTTTTCACAAAAAAGATACCATTTTTTTATGAAAAATCTCATTAAAAAAATGGTAAATTATTTACGAAATTTTAAAGTTAGCTGCGAACTAGAAATTTTTTCTAATCGTATCGATTAATGCTGGTTTTAATGCAGGATAAAGGAACTGATATTGGATATATTCACTTTTTTTAGGCAACACCTTTTGACCATCGAGTACTAATGTGCTCATCTCTCCTAAAATGAGTTTCAGCATAATGCTTGGTGTAGCTAGCCAGTGAGGTCGATTTAATATAGCAGCTAGTGTTTGTCCGAATGCTTCATCCGTAATGGTGAAGGAGCGGTTACATTAAGTGGCCTATCTATTGTCTGATTTTCGATTGCAAGTGAAAAAGGCGAACAACATCATCAAGATGAATCCAACTCATCCACTGCTTGCCAGACCCAAGGTTTCCACCAGCGAACAGCTGATAGGGCAGCAGCATTTTCGGCAATGTGCCTTCTTTCCGGGCCAAAACAATTCCTAATCGACATAAGACAACTCGTGTACCAATTGTGCGTGCGCGTAAAGCCTCATCCTCCCATTTTGAGACAACTGTTGCTAAAAAGCTTTCGTCGACAGGCTCAGACTCTTCAGTAAACGTCTCGTCTAATGAAGTTCCATAATAGCCAATAGCGGATGCGTTCACTAATACAGCTACATTCGGTAATTTTTTTAGTAATTCGATGATTGCTCCTGTCGCATGAAGGCGACTTTCTAATATCGCTAGCTTTCGGCGTTTCGTCCAGCGTTTAGCCCAATCGATTCACCAGCAAGGTTAACGACTGCTTCAACATTTTGCAGTTCTTTCTCTGGATTAGTGCCGTTACGTAACCATTCAACATAATGAACTTGTTCTTTTACTGGTCTGTTCGTTGAATCTCTTGTTAAAATAGAGACAGTATGACCTTGACTCGTTAAATAATCGGTTAATGCTGTGCCAATTAAGCCTGTTCCACCGGCAATCGCAATATGCACTTAAATAACCTCCTTTAGCCATTAACGTATATAGTAATAGTGTAAAGGTTTTTAAGAGCAGCAACTACAACAAATCGAATTGCTTTATTAAAAAGGGGTATACATAGATGGTATCGATTACGAAAATCGAAGTTCAAAAAAACAATAAATCACGCTATTCCATATTTATTAATCGCGGACAAGGTGAGGAGTATGGCTTTAGTATTGATGAAGATATTCTCATCAAGTTCCGTCTTCATAAAGGGCAGCAAATAGATGAGCAGGAATTACTAGAGCTTATTGAAGCTGATGAGGAACGAAAGGTATATCATTTAGCGGTACATTATTTATCATTTCGGATGCGCTCGAAAAAAGAAATTCGTGAGTACTTGCTAAAAAAAGACAAGCTAGAAAAATATATTGATATAGCAATTCGGAAATTAGAAGAAGAAAAATTGCTAAACGATCAAGAATTTGCCCGAGCTTATATTCAAACAAAACTGCTAACACAAACGAAGGGTCCATTGAAATTGAAGCAAGAATTAAAGGAAAAGGGCGTGAATGAGTCAATCATTCATGCACAATTAGCCGAAATTCCATTAGAACATTGGATTGAAAAATGTAAAAAATGGGTTGAAAAGAAAGGGAATCATTCATCACGCTTGTCACGGCGTGCGAAGAAAGATAAGCTAATTGG
The DNA here is from genome assembly GCF_001310635.1 of Bacillus sp. JCM 19034. GTDB lineage: Bacteria > Bacillota > Bacilli > Bacillales > Bacillaceae_D > Halalkalibacter. The sequence continues at coordinate 42,300 of NZ_BAXR01000024.1, read as the reverse complement.
GCAGCTATATGCAAAAGGATTTTCAGATACGATGATTTCCGAGGCGTTAAAGGGTGAACAAGGAATAGAGAAAGGTGATGACGAATGGGAAGCGATTTGTTATCAAGGAGAAAAAATTAAAAGAAAATATCGCCATCTAAAAGGATGGGAATTTAAACAAAAATGCAAACAGGCATTATACCGCAAAGGATTTACGTTAGATTTAATAGATCAATTTTTAGAAGAATAAAAAGAGGTGTTTACATTGAATGAAAAAAGGTTTAGTGAAATGACCGAGCATGAATTACGTACAGTGATTACCAACTTTAACGAAAAAGCGAAAAAGGCTGAGCAGATGGGGATGCCGAATGAATTAGCGGTTTACGAACGGAAAATGCTCATGGCACAAGCGTATTTATTAAATCCGGATGATTATAAACGAGGTGAAACGTATACATTAAAAGGGAGTACGTCAACGTTTAAAATAGATTATTTGAATGGCTATTTCGCGTGGGGATATCGAGATGATGACAAAGAATTAGAGGCCGTTCCGATTTCTTTACTTGAAAAGTAGGGTGTCGCTTTACACCCTACTGTTCAAAAAAGATACAGCCATTAGCTTCTTTGGATTTTGCGGTGGATTCTTGTTTTAATATCGTGCTGGGACATTTGCGTTTCGCCGTTTACTTGTTGTGAAGCATGTTTAGGATTTGCTCGTGGTGAATCAAAAGGACTTTTATATTCAAATGAATGATGTGTTCCTTTATTCATGAATAGCACCTCCGATTAATCAACTAGCGCTCTTGTTCTTGGCTATTTCTCATACGTTCTTGTGGACGAGTATTCATCTCTCCGTTAGGACGTAATGAGTCGTAAGTGTTGTAATCTTTTGGTGAACTTCCTTTAAATTTCATAGGATTTGGAAAGCCCTTTTCTTTGTTTCGCACGAGTGTCCCCCCTTAAAACATGTTCAGTTATAGTATGGTTATATATAACGTAATTATTTGACGTAATGTTTGACAAAGGAGGAACTGAAATGGAAGATCGTTTTAAACAGTTAACAGAACAGCTTCTAAAAAGAAATATAAATTTAACTATTGAACAAGCACGAACGTGGGTTGAAAGCTTGTGGGAGGATTTTGAAACGACAAGAGCGAAGGGTGGCTGGAGTTATCAAGGGCAGGAAATGACAGAAAAGGTCGTTGCAAAATGGATTGATCAATATGGGCCTCATTTACATCACTATTCGCCGAAAGAGAAGAAATTTAGTCATTTAAATCAAAAGGATCGATTCCCCCATTAAAATAATTGTGGCGCTGGTGTTAGCCCGAAATAGGCTTCACCAACGCTATTCTTCTGCTACTGTAAGACAATGTTTAGCTTTTTTTGTAATGCTTCTTCACTAAAGACCCATCCTGTATATGAATTAATAATCGATAAATCTTCATCAAGTTGAACGATCGCAACAAACGGGTAGTGCCCTTTACTTCGATATCTTAAATCAACAAATCGTACTTCCGTTACGTTATCCTTTTCAACGATTTCCCAGCGATAGGTCGGAGAAAAAGAGAGAAAGGCACCTAAATTTGCATCTTGTTTTGCAGCGTTTAAAACAGGTGTATCAGGTATTGGGTCAAATGCATATTTTTCAAAATACTCAAAGCTTCCACTTTTACATTCGGTCACATATAACATTGAAGGTGTACGGATGACAACGTGCCACTGGCTCCAATTGATCGTCGGCGAAACAAAAATATGTGAAGCATCCGGATGTGCTGATTTAGCAAGCTTAACGACATGTCTCTTAGCTAAAGCCCGCCAGCTGTAATAGACGATCAATACGCAATATAAAATGAGCATTGTCGGCCCTGGTGGGTAGCCGGAAAACCATAAAAATAAAGCGACTAGATGGCTAATAAATATAAATGGATCAAAAATATTAATGACACCGAGTGCGATCCATTTATGGGAAAATGGCCGTAATGCTTGCGTTCCATAAGCATTAAAAATGTCGACGAATACATGCAAGAAAACAGCAATAAGGGACCAAAGTAAAATCGTATGCCAATTTTCTGTACCGGTAAATAAAGTGATACCGCCTGTAATCAGTAATGGCCATGTAAACAGGGCCGGTACTGAATGGGTCACGCCACGGTGATTTCGTATGTAGACGGCATTGTTTTTTAATTTTAGAATAGTATCAAAGTCAGGTGCCTGTGAACCGATAATCGTTGCGGCTATGACTGCTGTCGGTAAAAGAGGGTCATTTGCGACAACTGGATCTAATGTTGCTAATCCACCTAATGCGATACCCATCACGACGTGTGTTCCAGTATCCATGCTGTGATCCTCCTTATCGGTTAAAATAAGTATAGTATATTTATACCCGAAAGTAGCTCGAATAAAAAGGGAGAGAACAAAAAGATGACAAAACCTTTACAAATCTTTATGGAGTATAAAATAATATCACATAAAATTAAGGAATATGAAGAGGCAATGGAATTAATTTTAGAAACATTACCACAGTACGATGTGAGTAATATTGAATGGTTCGTAGCAGAGGATCAGCCTTATTTATACGTCGAAATGTTCCATGTTCCAACTGTTTCTCATTACAAGGCGTTAAAAGAATTAAGACAATCAACCGATCATCCAGTTTTTAGTTCGATCGTTCCATATATTGAAGGAGGAGTGGAGAAAATCCATTGTTGGGCATTTCAACGAAAAAGTGTGTAGGCAGGGGGAAAACATGAAACAGCAGCATTTAGAAGATTTTTCACAACAAACATTTCAAACGGAGCTAGTGGAGTGGTTCCATTCGCAAAAACGAGATTTGCCTTGGCGGCAAACGAATGATCCGTATAAAATCTGGGTATCAGAAATTATGCTACAGCAAACTCGGGTTGAAACCGTAATTCCGTATTATTTGGCCTTTATAAGGCAATTTCCGACGCTAATTGATTTAGCCAATGCACAAGAGGATGAGATTTTAAAAGCGTGGGAAGGACTAGGTACTATTCTCGTGTTCGTAATTTGCAGCAAGCAGCCAAACAAGTCATCGAGCAATTTAACGGGATTGTGCCTAATACGAAAGAGGAGATATCAAGCTTAAGAGGAGTCGGACCATATACAGCTGGGGCGATTTTAAGCATCGCCTATCAAAGAGCTGAGCCAGCTGTTGATGGCAATGTGATGCGTGTACTTTCTCGAGTGCTTTTAATTGACCTTGATATTGCCAAAGCATCAACGCGGAAAGTATTTGAAAACATTTTATATGAGCTAATTGATAAAGCAGATCCTTCTGGATTTAATCAAGGGCTTATGGAGCTTGGAGCATTAATATGTACACCAACTTCTCCTGGATGTTTAATTTGTCCTGTACGTGAGGTTTGTCGTGCTTTTGAGGCTGGGAAGCAGGACGAGCTACCGGTAAAATCGAAAAAGAAAAAACCGCAAGCAAAGGAGCTTGCTGCAACGATTATTGAAAATGAGCTAGGAGAAGTACTAATTGAAAAACGTCCAGAAAAAGGATTGCTCGCACGATTATGGCAGTTTCCAATGGTTGAAGCACTTCGCAAAGAGCAGCCAGCTGTGATTAAAGAAGAGTTTGCTAATTACGATTTTTCACTAGAAATCGATGAAAAGGTGCAAGAGGTTGAGCATGTTTTTTCCCATTTAAAATGGACAATTGATGTGTATGAAGGACATACAAAGGAGCGTCCGTCTTATACAGAAGAGAGTCGTTGGGTGAAGATTGAACAATTAGAGGACTATGCTTTTCCAGTCTCGCATCAAAAGATTATTGAAGGCTTAAAAAAGCGGAAACAGGAAGGAGTGTAATTGTATGGATTTACAATTGCAAGGGAAAGTAGCATTAGTGACAGGTGGTTCAAAAGGGATAGGCTTATCGATTACGAACGCCTTGCTAGAAGAAGGAGCTAACGTCGTCGTTGTTGCAAGAGAAAGTGAAGCGTTAACGGAAGTAGAAGCTGTGCCGAATGTTGCAACAATTGCTGCCGATTTAACGATAGCTGAGGAAAGAGAAGTTGTCGTAAAGCAAATCATTGATCAATTCGGGACAATCGACATTCTTATTAACAATGTCGGAGGAAGTAATGGTTCAACGATTACAAAAACAGATATGGAGCTTTTTCATGAAGCAATGGAATTAAATTATTATTCAGCTGTTCATTTCAGTAAATTAGTGTTACCTGTCATGAAAGCACAAAAATCGGGAGCAATCATTAACATTTCATCGATTTTCGGTCGTGAAGCAGGAGGTAAGGCAACGTATAACAATGCAAAGGCGGCGATGATTAGCTTTACAAAGGCGTTAGCAGATGAAGTGATCATTGATGGAATTCGTGTCAATAGTATCGCCCCAGGCTCTATTTTACATCCAACAGGAAATTGGCAAAAAAGGCTAGATGAGGACCCTGAAAAAATGAAGCAGTTTGTTGAAGATGAAATACCAGGCGGACGCTTTGGGCGACCAGAAGAAGTGGCCAATGTCGTTGTCTTTTTAGCATCTGAAAAAGCAAGCTGGGTATCAGGTGCTACGATTAATGTAGATGGGGGACAATCGAGAGGGTTTTAAGGAGATTAAGGTAGGATTTGTGCACATGTTTGTTAGCTGGGAGAATACGATTTTCACAGAGGAAAGTCAACTTCACACGTTACAAGCAAGACGGAAAGAACCGACTTTCTGTCTTGCTTACATTCATGTAACGGCTGTGCTTGACGTTATTGATCATCGTTTATGAGATGGATTTCGCGGATTTTTGCTTTTGTTTCTTCTGTGCCTAATCGGTATAGCTCTTCGAATACGTCGTTAAGGCCACGTTGGAATTCATTTTTGTCACGATCTCCTTCTTGGTCATCGAAGTGGCGAAATGAAAATAAATTCCCTAGCTCAAGATCGTGAGCTTGTACTTCACGTAGAAGTTTCTCAAGTTCCTTTTTCTCAAGAGGTGTTGCGGCAATTTCATATTCAATAAGCTGACCGTCATCAACTCGAACAGGACTAATCGCATCCATACTGATTGGATTTAAATTGACATAATATAATTGCTTTTCCATCGTATTCTTCCTTTCTCATTAATCAGGGTGAATTTCGCTTCCGTTTGTCCAAGTAGCTTCGTGATGTAAGCCACCTCTTTGTTCAATCTCTTCAATAATTTCGCGATGTATCGTAACACCCTCTACGTTTAAATACGGGGTAACTTGTTGCATACTATGATGGAAGTAAGCTAATTCCTTATCTGTCCACTGATCAATTGACATCATTGATAATTCGGTCATATCACGACCAACATACATAGTGGCACCCTCCTTTTTTTGATCGTCTGATAGTAGTGTTCCTGTTCCTTCCTTAAGCTATACGGTATAATAAATTGTACGGTTGTTATTGAAGGAGGACAAAAAGTGGGAACAAATAAAGTTGCATTAGTAACAGGAAGTAGCCGTGGAATCGGCAGAAATATCGCATTGAAGCTAGCGAATAAGGGTTATGACATTGTCATTAACTATGCACGAAGCAAAAGTGCAGCACTTGAGGTAGCGGAAAAAGTCGAGGCTATCGGTCAAAAAGCACTCGTCGTCAAAGCAAATGTCGGCAAGCCGGAAAAGATTAAAGAAATGTTTGCCAAGATCGATGAAGAATTTGGGAGACTTGATATTTTAGTGAATAATGCTGCATCAGGTGTATTGCGACCTGCTATGGAATTGGAAGAGAGTCATTGGGATTGGACGATGGATATTAACAGTAAGGCTTTACTGTTTTGTGCCCAAGAAGCGGCAAAGATGATGGAGAAAAATGGTGGAGGAGCGATCGTGAGTTTAAGCTCATTAGGTTCGATTCGCTATTTGAAAAATTATACAACGGTTGGTGTTTCTAAGGCAGCTGTGGAAGCATTAACGCGTTATTTAGCTGTTGAATTGGCTGAAAAAGGAATACGTGTTAATGCCGTTTCGGGTGGAGCAGTTGATACAGATGCACTCACTCATTTTCCAAACCGGGACGAGCTATTAAATGATGCAAAAGAGCGTACTCCGGCTGGTAGAATCGTTGAAACGGAAGATTTAACAAAAGCGGTATTATTTTTGCTCTCTGATGATGCTGATATGATTCGTGGTCAGACTCTTATTGTTGATGGTGGAATCTCACTACTAGCTTAAAATTTTTTTGCATAAAGATAACTCACCTCGGGCACCTTAATACCTGTGGAGGTGAGACACATGAATAATCAACAAAACCAACAACAAAATCAAGCTGAGCAGCAAGCAGCTCGTACGAATCAACAGCAAGTACGTCAGCAAAATGCAGCTTCTGCACAAGGATCTAGCCTAAACACTGAGTTCGCTAGTGAAACAAATGCACAAGAAGTACGTCAACAAAACCAAGCTTCACAAGCTCGTAAACAACAAGCTTCTTCACGTGCGAACCAACAGCAACAATAATTGCTGGAAACAAAAGTACCTTCTGGCTTAACGCCAGAGGGTATTTTTTGTTTAAGGGGAAAAAGTGAAAGATTAAATTACAAGATTAAATATAGTACATATATAGCTTTTTAAAAATTCAGTTGAGATAAATAGTCAAATCATTTCAAATCGAACTTTAAAACGGTATAATAGGAGATGAAGGAATATGTTAATTGATTGTACAGAGTAGCGAATAGAGAGGATGTATGTTGATAACGTACTTTGGAATCGGAATCCTGCTCTACCTACTGACGTCTTAAAACTGAATAGAAAGGAGAAGCGTATGAATTTTCCCAAAGTTGGAAGCAACATTGAAATCCATAGTTATAAACATAATGGATTGATTCATCGCATTTGGGAAGAAACAATTGTGCTTAAAGGGACGTCAAAGGTTGTTATCGGAGGGAATGACCGGATATTAGTGAAGGAATCAGATGGTCGACATTGGAGAACTAGGGAACCAGCAATCTGTTATTTCGATGCGGAGAAATGGTTTAATACAATAGGTATGATTCGTTCGGATGGGATATACTACTATTGCAATCTAGGTTCTCCGTTTACATGGGATCAAGAAGCGTTAAAGTATATTGATTATGACCTAGATATTAAAGTTTTTCCTGACATGACCTTTAAGTCTTAGATGAGGATGAATATGAACTGCATAGTAAAATAATGAAGTATCCACCTGCTGTTGATACAATTTTAAAAAGAAGTGTTGATGAGCTGATTTCGTGGATACATCAACGAAAAGGGCCATTTGCTCCACAATTTGTGGAGAACTGGTATGAACGGTTTTTACAATATCGATAGAAGTATGAAATGTATTTCTATTTGAAGTTGTCCCTAAAGGTGGGACAACTTTTTTAAGAAAAGACGCTAACGCGTTTTTCTTAAAAAATATAGAGTATCGCAAGAAGACAGAAGTGGATTCAAGGAAGAGCGTCGGCTCCACTCGTTACACGTAGTTTGAAAAAAACCACTTCAAATCTACTCAAAAGATTGTAACGGCTGCACACGACGCTTTTAAGAAAAGACACTAACGCGTTTTTCTTATAGTTTGGGGGGGATGGCACTGGACAGTATGAAACGTTATATGGCTTTCGTTAAGCCATATTGGAAAGAAATCATTATTACGGTTATTATCGGTTTATTAAAGTTTGGTATTCCGTTAATGTTGCCACTAGTTATGATGTATGTTATTGATGATATTATTTTGCTGAGGCGATGAGCCAAGATGAAAAAATGACGATGCTCGTTCAAGTGATGATTGTTGTCGGGATTATTTTTGTCTTTTTGCGCCCACCAATTGAATATTATCGGCAATATTATGCCAGTGGATTGGCAGTAAAATATTGTACGATATTCGAGACCAACTGTTTACCCATATTCAAAAATTGAGCATACGCTTTTATTCGAATCGAAAAGTAGGGGAAATCATCTCACGCGTTATCCACGATGTCGAGCAAACAAAGAACTTTGTCATTACAGGATTAATGAACATCTGGCTTGATTTAGCGACGATTATTATTGCTATTATTATTATGTTGAATTTAAATGTTTGGTTAACACTCGTCGCGATTTCAATGTTCCCGTTTTACGGGTTTTCGGTGAAATACTTTTATGCCCGTTTACGCCATTTGACGCGTGTCCGCTCACAAGCATTAGCTGAGGTTCAAGGGCATTTGCACGAACGTGTTCAAGGGATGAATGTAATTCGCAGCTTTGCGTTAGAGGACTATGAACAAGGGCGTTTCGCTGAGCGAAATGATCAATTCCTGAATCGAGCAATTGATCATACGAAGTGGAACGCTAAGACGTTTGCTGTTGTTAATACAATTACCGATATCGCACCATTGCTCGTGATTATTGTTTCTGGTTATTTTGTGATAACGGGTCGCCTTGAAGTTGGTGCGATGACAGCATTTGTTTTATATATGGAGCGATTGTATGGCCCGTTGCGTCGCTTAGTCAATTCGTCAACAACGTTAACGCAAGCGATCGCCTCGATGGATCGTGTCTTTGAATTTATTGATGAGAAATATGATATTATCGACAAGCCAGAAGCTAAACCACTTAACGATGTACAGGGGACAGTGACGTTTCAGAACGTGAGCTTTGAATATGAAGAAAATGACCACACCTTGCAAAATGTCAACTTCGAAGTGAATAAAGGCGAAACGGTCGCATTTGTCGGTATGAGTGGTGGCGGGAAAAGTACACTAATTAGCTTAATTCCCCGTTTTTATGATGTAACGTCAGGGAAAATTCTGCTTGATGGGAAAGATATTCGTGAATACGAAGTACGCTCACTCCGAGATAAAATTGGAATGGTAATGCAGGATAACATTTTGTTTAGTGATTCTGTAAAGCAAAATATATTAATGGGGAATCCTGAAGCGTCTGACGATGAAGTGATTGCAGCCGCTAAGGCAGCCAATGCCCATGAGTTTATAATGAATTTACCAAATGGCTATGATACGGAAGTTGGTGAACGAGGGGTTAAGCTATCAGGAGGACAAAAGCAACGTGTGGCAATTGCCCGCGTCTTCTTGAAAAATCCACCGATTTTGATATTTGACGAAGCGACTTCTGCATTAGATTTAGAAAGTGAACATTATATTCAAGAGGCGATGGTAAAGTTAGCTCAAAATCGTACGACGTTTATCGTCGCCCATCGACTTTCAACGATTACACATGCTGACCGCATTATCGTGATCGAGCATGGTAGTATCGTTGAAGAAGGCAATCATGAGCAACTAATGGAAAAGGGCGGGGCGTATAAGAAGTTATTTGATGTCCAGCAGCTATAGGGAAGACCTAGTGAAAGTGAAAAACACCGACCGGAAAATAATACGGTCGGTGTTTTTGCCATATTACGGCGTTATCAAGGTTTTCCTTATGCCCTTAATGGCTATTAAACGAATAGTAATTATTTAGCACCCTTTTTATATGGAAACTATGATTATAGACAGCCTAAATTATCAGTAGACATGAATAGCCAACTATTATAATAACTGATAAATTTAAATTGTTAGGTAGAAGTTCAGAACAATGCTATTATTTCTTCACGGAAAACCGTAATAGCAATATTACATTAAGGAGGGGAATGATTATGTATATCCCTACCCATTTTAGAATTGATGATGAAGAACTTATTTATGACTTTATTGAACAATATGGATTTGCTATATTATTTTCTCAGCATAAAGGGGGACCCTATGCTACTCATCTTCCACTGATATTAAATAAATCCGAAAATGCGTTATATGGACATTTTGCACGTCCGAACGAACAATGGAAAGATTCTAAAGACCAACAAGTCCTCGCCGTTTCCAAGGTCCTCACTGTTATATTTCACCTTCTTGGTACGAAACAGCTAAAGCAGTCCCTACATGGAATTATGTCACTATCCATATATACGGAGAGTTAGAGATTCTTGAAGATGAAAAAAGAATATTTGATTCCTTAACTGATTTGGTAAATAAATACGAAGAGCCAAATAGTCAATATAATTTGAATAATGTCGACCCAAGTTATATTGAAGGTATGAAAAAAGGCATTGTTGCCTTCAAAATCAAAATCACAAAAATGGAAGCAAAAGCAAAGTTAAGTCAAAATCACCCAATAAAACGGCAAGAGTTAGTTATAGAAGAGCTTGAAAGAACTGGTAATCAAGATAAGATACAAGTAGCATCCTGATGAGGGAGAATCTTCAAAAGCGAACATGATTTATTCTTTAAAACTAATAGAAGCATTCCACTAGTATGGGATGCTCAGTCTGTCGACAAAGTTTCGCAAAAACGAGACGGTCGACAGGCTTTTTTGTATAAAGATTTGTCACGATATAGCACTTCGAACCCGCTCCTTAGGATGGGGTACACGCGTTCCGCAGGAGATATTGTTTATTCAAGTAAAGGGAGTACACCAAACCGGTGTGCACTATTTTTGTTTATAGTTAGTTTTGATAAAAAACAAATTTTTTAAAATACTGCAATGAAATACCTTTTTTTACGTCTAATATTGTAAAAGATAATAATTTATTAGACAGTTATTGCTCGCTAAAAATGACCAACAGGGAATTCTCCCAGCTAATAGATCGATGGATCATAAACATTGTTACATTCTGATAGTTCAAGTAAGTGAGGGTAAATATGAATAAAAATGAAATGATCGAGAAATGGTTTCAATTGTATAGTGATGATATTTATCAATACTTTTTTTACCGAGTATCTATTAATGATGCAGAGGATTTTGTTCAAGAGGTATTCATTAGAGCGTTTAATTCTATCGATTCGTTTAGAGAAGAATCACAAGTAAGGAGTTGGTTATTAAGTATAGCTCGTAACTTGGCTATCGATGAATATAGAAATTTCAAAAAGAAAAGGCCTTTTGTTGGAACGAATGTCAATGAACGCATTAATGATGATAAAACACCAGATATAATCTATGAAAGAGGTGAGAATGTAGAAAGATTATATAAAGCAGTAGCTGAATTAAAACCGAGTTTTAAAGATGTTGTCATCTTGTATGGAATAAAGGAGTTAAGTATTCAAGAAGTTGCGAGTATTCTAAATTGGAGTGAGAATAAGGTAAGTTATACCTTTCATAGAGCATGTAAAAAGTTAAAGTCACTTGTAGAAGCCAATTAGGAGGGCAATATGAAAACAAAAAATGATAATGACTTAAAACATTCTTTAAAAGAGCTACCAAAACCTAAGTTAGATAATTATTCAAAAACAAAAATATATAAAAACATACAATCGTTACATAGTCCTTTTAAGAAGAAAGATAGAATGAAGTCACCTTTCTTAATTTGGGGTATTTCTGCTGTTGCTGCTCTTATTTTAGTAATGCTATATTTACCATTTTTCAACTATAATGATGATCATTATATAGGGAATTCACAACAAATTAGTTTTGGAGAAGATTTAACTTTTGAAAATGCGATTGAACAATTACCATTTAAACCAAATATTATTCAGAAAGATTTGTTGCCGTTCAAAGTAGATTATACATATGCGGTTATAGAGAATGATGGGGATTATGGACCATCTGTGCTTTTTGTTTACAAAGGTAACGAATTAAATTTATCTCTTCGGGTAGAAGAAAATACAGAGTTCATACCAGCTTTCTCCGAAGTTGAATTAGATAATGGATTAGTCATTTCTACCCCCTCAGACATAAATCAAACGCTGTGGGTTGAGGATGGTCTATCGTATAACTTAACAATCTTTCCTCTAAAAGCGATGGAGGAACAAGAACTTCATCATTTAATAAAGGAAATGATAATCGATTCAAGAGAATAATTTCCGAAAAAACGTAAGCATTAAATAGTCCTCTAATGGTTCAGATGAGACTAGACATTTAATCAAAGAGGGGTATTAGTGATATTACGAAACCAATACCATATGGGTAAGTGTTATTGAACAAACGAGCAGATGTATTGGAAAGTAAGCTGCAAGAGGATGAAAAAATATATTTTTAGATGATATCGTCCATTTAGATGAAACTAAATGGACATTTTTCCGTCTAAAAGGGTAAAGGGGGAAGAATATGTGTTAACAGATGAAAAATTAATTAACTTAATAGCTGAAGAAAGGAAAGAAGAAATAATAGAAATTGTCATGGCTGAGTACGGGGAAAAGCTGACAAGATTAGCTTATAGCTATTTAAAGGATTGGGGGTTGGCTGAGGATGCTGTTCAAGAAGTGTTTGTGAAATGTTATCACAGTCTAGACCGTTTTCGTATGGAATCCTCAATCCAAACATGGCTCTACATGATAACGAGTAACCAATGCAAAGACATATTGAGGAGTAGCTCTTTTAGAAAAATACTATCACAAATCCCTTTTTTAAAGTTACATCCAGCAACTCAAATCACTCCCGAACTAATTATACTTGAGCGTGAGCAAGACGAGCGGATAGCTAAAGCATTATTGATGCTCCCTATTAAATACCGAGAAGTCATGATCTTCTATTATTACGAAAATGTATCAATATCAGGAATAGCGAAAATCTTAAAAGTCAATGAAAATACAATCAAAACGAGGTTGCGTAGAGGGAAACAATTATTAAAAGAAATGATTAGGAGGAACGAAATTGACTGATTTTGATAAAAGAATAAAAGATGCTTTAAATAATACGGTTTTTAAAGAAACACGGTTTACTGAGAAACAAAAAATAGACATCCGAAATAGAATTCATTCGCGGAAACATTTTATGAAAATAAATCCAAAGTACTTAACCGCAGTTGCTGTTTTATTATTATTGTTCCTAATTGGGCAAATGACTGTAACAGAATTAAAAGATGATTTATCTAGTGAATTGCAAATAGTGAGTCATCACCACATTGAAAGAAATTAATTTAGAGGGAGAGATCCGAAATTTAGAAAAAGAGATGGAAACCTTAATCAGTGTAAATCATGAGTTATGGGGTTACGTGCTTGGATTTGAAGACCCGTTTACCGATGTGGAAATATTACATAAGGAGAAGGTAGGGGAGGATTACTTTCTATTAATAGACAACGAGGATGGGTTGCAAATAAACGTGAAACAAAAGAGCAATGACGTAGTAAATTTTTTACCACTTTGGGACACACATCAACCATTGAAGGATTCGAGTGGTATGGGGGAAAAGATCCAAATGAACATATGTATTACGGTGTAATATCTAATAATGCAGTTTCAACAGTACGGGTGAGAATGGATTCCGTCGAACAAGAAATAACCTTCATCGAAATCGATACGGGAGAACGACTTTGGTTTAGTATTTTCCCAGATGAACCTCAGTCTACAAAAGATGACCAACGTGAAATATCAATTGAAGTACTCAACTCAGCAGGTGATATTATTTGGCAGGAGCATTTTAAAGGTCGATATATATTTTAATAAATTTGGATGAGTACGATTTATTGTATTTCTTATTAATAAACCATAATACATCTAGGAGCCAAGGAAGTGTTGTCCGTTTGTGATAGCACTTCTTTTTTTTACAGAACAACAGCGGGTTTAAATGGTGTATAATCAAGGGCATTATACTTTGTTTAGGAGAGAGAAAAAATGGAAATTAGACAATTAACTCCAACGGATGCAACACAGTATCTATCTATAAGGCTCGAAGCACTGCTAGAAAGCCGGATGCTTTTGCATCAAGCTACGAAGAGGAAAAAAACGATACAGCAGAAAAGTACATAAAAAGATTTGCTAACGCAACACATTCATTTACGTTTGGTGCTTTTGAAGAGTCTCAACTCGTTGGGGTAGTTACCTTAGTAACTGAGCATTTAGTAAAATTAAGCCATAGGGCAAATATTGTGGCGATGTATATTAAACCAGAAAAACGTGGTACTGGATTAGGAAAGTCTCTAATCAATAAAGTAATTGATAAAGCAAATAGCCTAGAAGGAATTGAGCAAATTTATTTAAGTGTTGTAACAACTAATATTCCTGCAAAAAGGATGTATACCTCTTGTGGCTTTGAGGTATTTGGAAGAGAGAAAAAGGCATTAAAAATAGATCATACCTATCTTGATGAGGAGCATATGGTTTTATTTCTGTAAATCTATGCTATTCAACCGTCGGATGCATTTCTAAGCAGATTTAGAAGGAGTTGACATGAAAGTGACTAATTTATATTTTGTTAGGCACGCACACTCTACCTATACCCCCGATGAATTAAATAGACCTTTATCGGAAAGAGGATTTACTGATGCAACACGTGTTACAAATTTATTAAAAACAGAGGAAATTGATATTGTTATTTCAAGTCCATATAAACGAGCATTTCAAACTGTCGAAGCGATAGCAGAATACATAAATACAGAAGTTGAAATTATAGAAGGATTTAAAGAACGTACGTTAACCACTGTACCTGCCAACGATTTTACTCTTGCCATAACAAAAGTATGGGAGGACTATAACTTTTCGTGGGAAGGTGGTGAGTCTAACATTGCCGCTCAAAAAAGAGGTGTCGAAGCAACCTTTAATATACTAGAAAAGTACGAGGGTAAAAATGTCGTTATCGGAACACATGGAAATATTATGGTTTTAATCATGAACTTCTTTGACAAACAATATGATTTTTCCTTTTGGCAAAATCTCGCTATGCCAGATATTTATAAATTAACTTTTGATGGTAGAGAGCTAATAAATGTAGAAGGGTTATGGGGATAGAGTCATTCCTTCAACATACGTTCACTTTTTGGGGTTTTTGACTGACTGCTATGAAGATTAACTAATAAGTTCTGGAGCTATTCTTCAAGAAGGAGAATAGCTCTTTCTTATTGAATATGAGTATAGAGAAACGCTAACTATTCCATAAATGGTAGTTTTTGATTAGTTGAGGTGAAGGTATGAATTATATTTTGGATAGAGCCTATGCTAGAGAATTACTTGAATAGGCGAATCAATTAAACCAAGGGCCGTGGTTTAATCATTCGGTTAATGTGGCAAAAGCTACAGAAAACATTTTACTAGAATTGAATAAAAATGGACACGACCTTAATGTTGACTTAGGGTATAATGCAGCTCTATTGCATGATATAGGTAGATATAAAGGATTTACGAAATCTGTTATCCACTCATATGATGGGTATATTTATATGAAGGAAAAAGGTTTTACTGGTAATGCGATAATATGTGTTACTCATTCATTTCCATGTAAAAATGAACATATTGAGAATGCTGCTGAATGGCACCTTGTGCCAGGATATATGAAGGATCAATTGATTGAAATACTTAATGAGAATAGTGACTATGATTTTTACAACAAAGTAATTACTCTATGTGATGCTCTTGCTGATGCTGAGGGTTTTACCACACTAGAAAAAAGGCTGGTTTCCGTCGGCTTGCGTCATGGTACCAATTCACATACTTCCTTGCATTGGAAAGGGTTTTATTCTATTAAAAAAGAGTTAGAAAAACATCTAAATAAAAGCATATATAAATTACTTCCGAATGTAGAAAAATCAATTTATACCAATATCGATTATTGATTAGCCATTTAATAGTAACAAAGGACATGTCGGTTATGGAAGCGGTAATTTTTAGCGTCGATAAGGTGGCACACTATTTTTCCAAGTAGAGACTTTTAAATAGGTAAAGAAAGAACGAATCTATATGCTTCAATTTATATATTGTTTTTATGGTTGTTCGACAACTACAATGTTATTAATTAAATACGTTTGCATGAGTATGATCTTATATTAGATTCATATTAAACAACGGGCTGTGTAGTTGATGTAAAGTCAAGGAAGGTTGAATATTTTAAATGACTAATAATAAATCAAAAAGAATCAATTTATGGATTCCATTGTTATTATTACTTTTTAACATCATCTTTATTTCATTTTTGGTTGAAGAGTTATTAGATGCTTCTGAACCGAATTATGGATTTTTAGGTTTTTTAACACCAATAATTGCTTTAGTTTCCCTTTTGTATATTAAAAAATTTAAAAGAGAAAATCTTAGTTATTTAGTGCGAATTATACAGGGGTTAAATTGGGTCTTCATAATTTTCCCAATAGTTTGTTTTTATGATTTTTATTTTTAGCTTTTCTATAATAATTTGTTGTAACCTATTGAACAAACGGGTGCTAATCTTCAAGAAAGAGGTTAACTGATCGCACTGGAGTAACCTTTAAATGGATAGCTAGTGTAGAAGTTAGTCCTGATGTAGAACCATCGGTCGGTATGATTTCATATGAACTTCCTATTTAGTATCTAAGCTGTTGTGACAAGTTTAATAGAGAATCTGAAATATAAGGACTAGGGGGGATATTTTTGTTGCTTTTAATTGGCTTTGTTGTGCTAATATTTGCTCTTTTAGCGATAGAAGGACAACTAAAGAAGGGATATAAGCAGAATGAAGAAATAATTAAATTGTTAAAGGAAATAAAGGAAAAGCGATGATCAGAGAGGAATGGGTTAATGATAGATTACGGTAAACACTTGTTTGAAGGAACAGCAAGATATTATTCGCAGTATAGACCTATTTATTCAGCTTCTTTAATAAGGTTCTTAATTAAAAAGTTTTCTCTCGATGGGAAAGGGAATATGCTTGATTTAGGCTGTGGAACGGGGCAATTAGCATTCAGGTTCTCCGATTGGTTTGAAGGGATAGTCGGGATTGATACAGAGCCTGAAATGATAAAGGAAGCAAAACGTCTTAGCAAAGAAATTAGAGTTGAAAATATTGAATTCTTTAATGGAGTTCTTGATAATTATAAAGTTAATTCAAATAAAGTCTTTAGATGTGTAACTATTGCAAAGGCATTTCACTGGATGGACAGGGAGAAGGTA
This sequence comes from Bacillus sp. JCM 19034, assembly GCF_001310635.1. Classification (GTDB taxonomy): domain Bacteria; phylum Bacillota; class Bacilli; order Bacillales; family Bacillaceae_D; genus Halalkalibacter. The sequence continues at coordinate 25,542 of NZ_BAXR01000024.1, read as the reverse complement.
CTAGATACGTTATACGGTATGGTTTCCGATGAAGGCGGAATTGCTATAATTGACAATTTTTATCCTAATAAAGATCTTTTACCTTGGCAAAAGAAAGTCAATGAAATAGTAAAACAATGGTATGGAAATGAACGAAGAGCAGGTAATTCTACATACTCTCATCCAACTATTAGTCATCAGGAAATTGTAGCAAAGTCAAGATTCAATTTGAAAAGTTATCAAATTCCTGCTTATGAGCAATTATGGTCAATAGAATCTATAATAGGCAACTTATATTCGACTTCCTATGGGTCTAAAAGGTTTCTAGGAGATAACGTAAATTCTTTTGAACAACATTTAAAAGAAGAATTGTTATCAATCGAAAAAACAGGTGTATTTAAAGAACAAATAAACACAAGGGTTATTCTAGCTCTAAAAAACTAACTAAGGGTTTTCTTATCTAACAAACGGGTACATTCCTTCAACGAGAGCTGACTTTTCTTCTTCAACTAACGGAGCAGCATTCCTGTAATAACTGAAAATCACGTTTGAACAAAAAAACCTCTTGATAAGATGAGTTTGTCGTGAGCTGGCCAGCTTAAAAAGGACAAAACATCTACTTGGAGGCCTCTTAATGAATTATAACCAAAATCATAAAACCGCTCAAATCATACCTGAAACGCTAATAATAGGTTTAGATATCGCAAAACACAGTCTTTTTTTCCGGAAATTCGTTACCATTGAGAGTTTAAACTGAGGTTGTATAGAACCTGCTTAATGATTTACCTATGTAAACCTGAGAATACTAGAGGAAATGTGAGATTATGATTAGTTTATTGAGGGAGTTTAGTGGAAATAGAAGGTATGTAAGGCGTTATTTTAGAAGCTGTTTTATTCTAATAAATGGGTATTAAACATGACAGAAAAGGAGTGACCTGACCATCGTGAAATATTCAATTAGACCATTCGAGCAGAGAGATATGTCGTTCTTATGGGAAATGCTGTATCAGTCTATATTCGTCCCTGAGGGGCAACATCAACCTAGTCGAGAAGAAATATTGAAAGAACCAAACATAGAGAAATACCTTAAAAACTGGGGTAGGAACCATGACCACGCATTGATTGCCTTGGATGGGGAAAATAATCTAGTAGGGGCAGTTTGGATAAGGTTGTTAAATGGTGAAAATGCCGGCTATGGCTTCGTAGACGACGATACACCTGAACTTGGAATGGCGATTATGTCACAGCACAGGGGGAAAGGAATTGGCAAGCATTTGTTGTCAGAAATGATTTGTTTTGCGCGTTCTATTGGTTACTCGGCCTTATCATTAAGTGTTGACCCTCATAATAAAAAAGCATTGTATATGTACGAAAAGAGCGGATTCATAAAATTATATCAAGACGATGGCGGTTCGTGGACAATGAAAAAGGATTTGTAACACGATATCAGATAAATGGGGCATCTCTTTAACAAGGATAGCCTTTTCGTTAGTAACAACAGGCTCCATTAGTTGAACCTAAAGCAGTCGCATTAGTAAAGAATAATTTATGTTCCTGTTGAGAATCCTGAATTATCCTCAAAATGGTATCAAGAAATGTTAGGAGCAATTGAAAAATATAGAAATTCTGATGGCAATCTTGAACTTTGCGAATCAAAGTTTTTTCCTTGTTAAATCCAAGGGAGCAGAGAAGGCCACTTTTCAAGATCATAAAGGAAATGAGCATTTTTTAATGACATTTGAAGTAGATGGAATTGAACAATTAAGGGGATTTCATTCTGTTCTGACTAAAAAACCAAGAAAGAATATAAAAGGGCAACCATAATATCAGTTTGCCCTTTTCAAAATTTAATAATGGCTTGTTTCAACTAAATGGTTAAAAAAATTGTTTGCTGCCACTGACAAAGGAATCTCGTTTCTTGTTATTAGCCCAATTTTTCTGTTTTCTATTTGTTCATTTAAGCACACTTCAATTAATTCCCCTTCAGATAATTCTTTTAAAACCAATTCTTTAGTGACAAATGCAATCCCCATTCCAATTTTTGCACATTCAATTAACAATTCAACACTACCCACTTCAATGTCTGGTTTTACTTCCAATCCTTTTCTTGAAAATATTTGATTAAGAAATCTCCTAGAGCTACTTGTTTCAGAGAAAGAGATTATTGGGTATTTCAACATCTCTTCAAGTGAAACAGGTTTCTTAGCCAACTCGTGATATTTTTTCCCCACTATAAAGGTACTGCTAATACTTAAATAATCGGTTACTTTTATTTGATTTTCGTCAATTGGTAAATGAACAATCCCAATATCAATAAGTCCATTCACTAATTTATCTAATATTTGAGGTGTCGAGCCATGTTGTAGCTTAATCTGAATTTCTGGAAAGAGGCCTTGAAATGTTTGTATATTTGGTAGCAAATAATGTTTACATGTTGAATCACTACCACCAATTGAAACATGACCACTTTTTTAAATTCTTTAACTCTGAAATCTTTTGTTCAGCAGTATCAATTAATCCAAGAGCTGGACTAATATATCTAAATAGAGTTTCACCCTCTTGTGTCAATGTAACGCCTTTTGAGGTTCTAACAAACAATTGAATACCAAGGCTTTCTTCCAACTGTTTGATTGCATGACTAACGCTTGGTTGTGTTATATATAACTTTTTCGCGGCCTTACTGAAGTTCTTTTCCATAGCCGTAACATAAAAAACACGATACAGATCTAATTGCATGATATAGATACCACCTATAACTGTTATGGGTTATATTAATATCGTTTATACCTTAATCATAATTATAATAAATATATAGAAAATAATAAATAATTTGTTAATAAGGGGAGTTAGGAATTGGAAAAGAATATTTTTGATGTAAAAGCCCGTAGCCCATGGACACCATTAAAAGGTGTAAATGTAATAAGTGTTTCACCAAGTAAAAGGAGAATAGATGGAACAATTACTATTCCTGGGAGCAAAAGTTTCACTAATAGAGCTCTAATTATAAGTGCTTTAGCGAATGGCAAGTCAAAAGTTAAAGGTATTTTAAAAAGTGATGATTCCTTTTGGTGTTTAGATTCCTTGAAAAAGTTGGGTGTAAATATAGAAATCCAAGGAGAGGCAGTTTTCATTGAGGGAAATGGTGGCAATTGGGAATCAGGTAATTTGTATATTGGTGCAGCAGGAACCATTGCACGATTTTTGCCTGGAGCGTTAGCAGTTTCTGGTGAAGGGACTTGGGAAATAGAAGCCAGCGAAAGTATGAGTAAAAGACCTGTTTCACCCTTAGTAGATGCTTTAAGGGAGCTTGGTGCTGAAATAACATATCTAAGTAATGAAGGTTACTACCCGTTGTTAGTACAAGGAAAAGAATTAACTGGAGCGAGGTCAGCCTTTCGGGTAATATTTCTAGTCAGTTTATAAGTGGTCTATTGATTGCTGCACCTTATTTGAAAGATACGGTCACAGTCAATATTAATGATCATATAGTTCAACATTCATATGTACTTCTAACTTTAGAATTAATGGAGAAATTTGGTGCAAAAGTTCAATATGATAACGGACTAAAGAAAATAGTAGTATATCCTTCGAGGTACACTCCCCAAGATGTAAATTTAGAAGCGGATGTTTCAACTGCTTGTTACTTTCTTGCCCTTGCAGCAGTGACAAATGGTAGAATACGAATTGATAATCTAACTTGTGCAACAAAGCAACCAGATATTAAAATGGTTGATGTCCTTGAACAAATGGGATGTAAAGTAACAAAGGGTTCATCATTCATTGAATTAGAGGGGGTAACCCAATTAAAAGGTGGATTTGAAATCTCTATGAGGGAGATGTCTGATCAGACATTAACATTGGCAGCAATTGCGCCATTCGCAGATGGACCAATAACCATTAAAGATGTTGAACATATACGTCATCATGAATCGAATCGAATTAGTGTAATATGCGAATCACTAGCTAGGTTAGGAATTAAAGTAGAGGAATTTAAAGATGGATTAAAAGTATATCCAGGTAACCCGAAGCCCACTTTACTAAATACGCATGATGATCATAGAGTTGCAATGTCATTAGCACTTATCGGTTCAAGAGTTGATGGGATACAAATAAATGATCCAGGATGTGTTTCTAAAACCTGTCCTCAGTATTTTACGTTGTTGGAAAGCTTAGGTTTAAACATAATTCAACATTAAATAATTTCCGAGTTCTTCAGAAGATGGTCGCCTTTTTTATTCCATAAAAAAATTGTGAAAAAATATACTTAAAGTAGAACGGAAGCATTAGTTTAACATAGAGATTTAAATTGTTGTACGTATTTTTTGTAATAAAATGGTATAATTTTCTTTAAGAATTGATATGAGGCGTTGTTTATGAAAATGACAAAAACTACAAGTGGGGTTCTATTAATTTAAGGGAATGGGTATCAAGCCCCTATAAACTACGTGATCCCTTACTTATAAAATGGGAGGATTATAATTTGAAAAATATTCAACAAACGAGTTTGATTACGTTGACAATTAATGAGGTAGATCTGGTGTAATTGATTATGAAATAGCAGAAGTCAACGTTAACATATTTGAACTTTGTTATTGCTCCACTAGTGTTTTAAGTGAAGTATTCACTAAAGAGGAATTAAGGGAAATGTGGTTAGAATTTGTTGGAAAATTAATAGCTAGCTATAATCAAGTTAATCCTTTATCGTCTAATGAAAAAGCGTCTATTTGGTACGTAATGCTGTGTATTCAAACTATATTTATGGCTTATTTTTCAAATAATGAAGACTTTTTCAAAATGAACAAAGAAATGTTTCAATGGATTTTTGAAAATAGAAATCTAATAGAAGGTAAAATTATACTTAATATAAAATAAAGGTAGTGTTTGTTTGCTGGATGTATTTAAACAAACGGGAGCTTAAGTTGAACGAGCATTATATTAAAAGAGGGCAAAATATTTATTAATGTTTTGGCTTTCTGTATTTCTAAACCTAGTTATTACCAATAGAGTTGAACATGTTTTAAACAAATGATCTCTTCTTTAGAGGATAATTTCGAGTTGAAAAGAACACCTATTTCCAGTAAAGTGTTTCATTTTAATTGGCGGTCCATGGGGGTGGGAATTCTTTATATTTTGGTTTTATAGCATTCAAATTAAACAAATGGCGTTATTACGTTCAATGAAATGAGGTTGTGTCTTTATAGACTAATCACAATTGTAGCTAATTGCGTCTCTATCAACTTAAAGCACTGCTGAATAGCATTAATAATCTCCCCTATGTCTGTCTAGGAGAACCATTGAAAAATTATAAACGACGTTTTCAGAGTTTATATAAAATATGTTATTTTATAGTATATAACATTTATTAAGGGTGGATGAACATGAATTTAGTTATATTGGACACGATACTCTCTGTTGTGAAATTGCCACCAACAGAAGAAGTACCATCTTGGGCAGGTAAAGGCGAATTCATTTCGATTACACGCACTAACGAAGAGCTGTCTATTGTATGTCCAACATCTAATGTTCCAAAAAGCCTTCTAAAGGACGTGGAGCATGATTGGATGTGTATGAAAGTAGAGGGTGTATTAGATTTTGGCTTAACTGGAATATTATCTTCATTAGCTAATCCATTGGCGGAAAATAAAATAAGTATTTTTGCAATTTCTACTTTTAATACGGACTACTTGTTGATTAAAGTACATTCCATAGAAAAAGCAAAATCAGTTTTAGAGAATGCTGGGCATACATTTATTTAGTGTAAAAAGTTACATAACAAACGGGCACTTTCCTAGAACAAGGATAAGTGCTCTTTTTCCTTATTAGAGACTGGAACATAATGTCCGGTCAACCAGGGAAATCTAGCTTACCATAACATACGAACGGGGGCATTTCTTCAAGAAGGGGTAATGCTTCTTTGTGGAAGTTATATTAATAACGGAGTAAGTTTGTTAAAATAAATGTTAAAGTAGAGTCGTAGATATATAGTCTATTAAGTATGAATCTGTCGAATGACAAAAAATAAGAGAAGAGATTTAACAGAAAAAGAGGTGTCTTCTAACTGTTACCCTCTTTATAGTAATGTTGCAACATATTATCAGGTATTTCACAAATGTTTACAAAGGGCTGAAAAGATGAAATATACTTGGCGAATTATCTGTACAGCAATTATGCTAATTTCAAATACAATCTCTATTATTAATTTCCGGGAATTTTCCGTTTTGGTTGTATATGTTGTTATAAACACAATAATAGCTTGGTTTATCGGTTATTTTATTGACAAATATCAGTTCTCAAAAAGGGAGTTCGGTTCAACTAGAACGGTATTGGATAATTATTCATTCGCTCTTGACTCTGTAATAGATGCAATTGGTATTACGAAAGAAAATGGAAAGTTTGAATTTGTCAATGAAGCACATATCCAGCTTTATGGGTATAGTAAAGAAGAGTTTCAAACAAAAACTTGGCAAGAATGCTATTCAAATGAAACGATAGAAGAATTAAATAAGGTAGCTGTTCCTGATTTACTTAAACATGGAAAGTGGAGAGGGGAAGCAATTGGGATAAGAAAAGATGGTTCGACCTTCCCACAGGAAATTGCCTTGTCTTTTATAAAAGACACAAACAAAGTGTTATGTGTAGTTCGAGATATTACTCATCATAAACAACAAATGGATCAGATCCAATATATTGCTGAACATAACGACTTAACAGATTTACCGAATCGTCGTAGATTACTGAGGGATCTTGAGAACTACAAGAAAGAGGCCAAAGCTGCATCTTTGCTATTTATTGATTTGGATCGATTTAAAATGGTAAATGATACATTGGGTCATGACATCGGTGATATCTTGTTGAAAAAGGCAGCCGACAGATTGAAGTCCTTTCAAAGCGAGCACATTAATGTCTATCATCATGGAGGGGATGAGTTTATCGTTCTTATCCAAAGGAATTCTTATAAGGAAGTCCAAAATTCTGCTAATAAAATGATAAACCTTATAAAAGAACCCTATTATATTAATGGAAACGAAATAGTTATTACAACTAGTATAGGAATAAGTCGATATCCTGACGACACTGCTAATTTCAGTGACTTAATCAAATTGGCGGATACTGCGATGTATTATGCAAAATTAGAGGGGAAAAATGCCTTTAAATTCTTTAATATAGATCTTAAATTGCAGCTTGAGAGAAATGCAAAAATCGAAGCAGAATTACGAAGGGCCATTCAAAGAGAAGAATTTTCTATCTGTTATCAGCCCAAATTCAACTTATCGAATTTAGCATTAGTGGGGATGGAGGCTCTCATTAGATGGGAGAATCCAAATTTGGGAACGGTTTCTCCCGTGGAGTTTATCCCAATTGCCGAGGATACAGGTTTGATTAATGAAATAGGAAATTGGGTCATCGAAGAAGTACTTAGTCAAATGAGTAAGTGGCAAGCAAAGGGATATCCTCAGTGAAAATATCCGTTAATGTCTCACAAAGACAGTTCAGAGACAAACAATTGGTTGATTTTATCAAGTCTAATTTACACGCAAATAGAATAGAAGCGAAGTTTTTTGAAATAGAAATTACGGAGAGTGTAATAGAGAATTCCGAACTCGTTATTCCACAATTAAATTCACTAAAGAGACTAGGTGTCGGTATATCAATTGACGACTTTGGAACAGGATATTCATCTCTTCATTTTGTTAATAAGCTGCCAATTGATACTTTGAAAATAGACAAATCATTCATTCGTGACATGCTAGGAAATGATAATGAAGGTTTATTAGTAAAGGCCATTATAGATATTGGAAATACATTAAAGCTTACTGTTGTTGCTGAAGGAATTGAAACGGAGAAACATCTTAATAAACTAGTGCAATTAAATTGTTCTTTAGGACAAGGTTATTACTTTAGTAAGCCATTAAGGGCATCTGAACTAGAATTAAAATATTTAAAAAAGGATTAATCAATTTGCATAATTACCTAACAGCCATTCCAGTATATTTATATATGCTGGATATTTGCTTATAGCCCAATACATTTCACCTGCATTATCAAAGCTTTCTGGTTCATGCAAATCAAATCATTAAATTGCTTTCACGTCTATCTCAGAATGAAACCTCTCAAGTATAATCAAAACTGAATGAACTTATGGTGTGATAGCACAAGAAACAGAGCCGTTCACTAACGAAGCAGGATTCTTCGATAAAAAGTTACAATACCGGGGGAATTTATATGGAAACATTAATAACTGAAAGATTAATATTGCGAGAATGGAAAGAAACTGACAGTGAAGACTTATATGAATATGCTAAAAGTGAAATCGTAGGTCCTAATGCTGGTTGGCCACCGCATAAAAATGAAGAAGAAAGTAAAGAGATTATAAATATGTTTATAAGAAATAATGATACATATGCTGTTGTTTTAAAGGCGGAAAATAAGGTTATTGGAAGTTTAGGACTTCACGATAGAAAACCAGATGATCGTCTTGTCGAATTAAAGCAAAGGGAAATAGGGTATGTGCTAAATCCTGAATATTGGGGAAGAGGATTGATTCCAGAGGCAGTCAATCGCTTAATTAAACATGGGTTTAATAAACTAAATTTAGATTTAATTTGGTGTGGTCATTTTCATTTTAATCATAACTCAAAACGAGTAAGCGAGAAATGTGGGTTTAAATATAGATTTCAGAAAAAGGAAAAATTAAAGTTGTTAAATGATAAGGAAGTTACTACTTTATATTATTGTATGTTTAAATCTGATTATATGGAGCATAGTGATATAAAGAAAGCACCCCCAATTGACGACTAAGAGTAATCTATCAATTAGGGATGTTCCCATGTTTATATTTTTACTTACTCTTCTTTTGTAGATTCAGCAGAAGGTGCTATCGTTTGTTCTCTAGCCATCTGCTTGACAATTTTTGGTGCACTCCATAGTGGTGGAAGTAGTAAAATTGATACAGGTACTGCTGTTACTACTATAAAGTTTTGTAATGCCTGTATACTTCCTTCACCAATAGTTAGTAGTACGACGGATAATATACCGAATAAAACGACCCAAAAAACTCTTAGCCATTTTTGTGGATGTTCTGTACCTTGAAGGGTTACTGCTACTGTATATGAAATGGAATCAACTGTAGTTGATACAAACACAATACTAACGATTAAGAACCCTATTGCTAACCATAACCCCATTGGAAGTTGTTCCGTAATGGCCATTACGGTCGCGGGCATTCCACCATCACTTAGTGGGTTTGAAATGGAACCTGGACTATTTAGCTCATAAGATAATCCTGAACCACCAACAACAGAAAACCAGAAATTACTTACTAATGGAGCAATAATCGATACTGCTATGATCAGCTCCCTAATCGTGCGACCACGTGATATTTTACTAATGAAAATAGCCATCATTGGTGCATATCCTAAAAACCAGCCCCAGAAGAATATAGTCCAATAACCAAGCCAAGCTTGATCCCCGCGATATAAATTCATTTCGAAAAAGTGCTGTAATTGAAATGCTTGAGCACTAATAAAAGAATCTATTAAAAACATTGTTGGACCAATAATGAGAATGATTACTGCTATTAATACAACAAATATAACATTTAATCGACTTAAGAATTGAATACCTTTGTCAACACCACTCGCTACAGATATAGCAGCAATAAGGATTAGAGATCCAACAACGATAACATTCGTAGCCAAAGTATTTGGAATATCAAATAAAAAATGTAGGCCATATCCAATTTGCAGACCTAAAAAGCCGATAGGCCCCATTGTACCTGCTGCAACTGCGATAATTGAAACAATATCGGCAGTTGAGCCAATGATACTTTTATTAAAAACCTTTTCTCCGAGAATAGGATATAAAATTGCACGTGGTTTAAGTGGGTATCCTTTATGATAATGTGCATACATGAGGACAATTGATGTTAAAGTACCTAAACACGCCCAAGCTAGGAATCCCCAGTGTACAAAGCTTTGTGATAAAGCTGGTATAATTGCCTCGAGTGGTGTCATCCCATTATTCTCAAACAACGGGGGAGTTGTAACAAAATGATAAATTGGCTCTGATGCAGCCCAAAATACACCACCACTAGCTAGAAGCGTACATAAAATCATAGAAATCCAACGGAAATAACCATTCTCAGGCTTCTCCATTTTACCTAACTTCATCTTTCCATATCTTGAAAAAGCTAATATCATTCCAATTGCAAAATTCCCTAGTAATAATAATTGCCAATAAGCACCGAAAAATGTTACTGACCAATTGAAGGATGCAGTTACCCAACCTTCAACCATAGCAATGTCAATTAGTGAAAAAATGACAAAGAGGAATAAAAACCCTCCACTAACAGCAAATGTAGTCCAGTCCATTTTCAAATTCTTTATTGTTTTCATTCTTTTCCTCCCATAAAGTATAACGAAACGAGAACGTTATTGTAGTCTTCCATTAATTATCCTTAAATGTCTTGAGGAAAAGCTTACGGAACTGAAGTGCCACTTGCTCTCTTACGAACACGTATACACCTATAATAGTCGTCTAAGATAATTTCACCCGACTTTCTTTTTATAAATTTATTTCTTATCCGAATGTTAACAGTTCAATATTATAGTTATAAAATATTATTCAGTCAAATGGCTTTCACTTTTTTTGGGAGAGGGAGAATAGTGCGTCTGAGAGAATAGAATTCGGAAAAGATGGTACAAAGAAGTCAAAACACAGAAGTTCCTTTTGCTGTGCAATAAGCTTTGACCTAATATTTGAAATAAAGAACATTGTCGTTCTCTTTTTTCGTAACTAGAGTCTTTAATGTAACAGTACCTCACAGGAAGAGGTATTTTTTATGCCTTCCATTTGGATATATGTGGTATTATTGTAGTGTGTTATTCAGTGTAAAGAATGGAAATATTATCAGGCCAATGAATAGGTTAAAGGGGTGCAAAAAATGAACGTGCAACAGAAAGGGAAATTAGGGAAAACAATTCAAGTACGCTTAGTCTCTGACTTAAAAAAATCACAAGAATACTACCGTGATGTGCTTGGATGTGCAATTGACGATTGGGGACACGCAGAACGAGATGAAATGACTTTCATTCTACAGCAGGCGAACTCCTTACAGGATATTCAGCCTAACACTGTATCAAAAAAACGTTCAAATTATCCGACAGAGTGGGAAGGGCCTGAATTTGGTTGGGACACGTTTATTCACGTTAGTTGGGATCATTTGGATTCTCTAGTTGAAGAATTTCGAGGGAATGGTGGAAATATTGCAGTCGAGCCCTTTACTAATGCACACGGGAAATGGGAGTTTAAAAATGCGTGTCTAAAAGACCCCGATGGTTACAATATCGTATTCGGTGCAATGCGAGAAATCAGCAAGAATAATTAGGTATAAGTATTTAAAATAAACTTCTAAACGATCGGTCTAATTAATGGAAGTTCCAGTTATTGGACGATTTATTTACTACATACATATGAGAGGAGATGGAAAAATAAGGAGGAGAAAAAATGGCAAATCCGATTGTTGCTCGATCTTTAGATGAAATTCAATTTTGGTCAAGGATTATGAAAGAACATGCTTTATTTTTAAGTTTAGGATTCACCTATGAGCATCAGCAATTAATTGATGAAGCAAATCAGTTTATTACATTGTTCGAAAGAATTGAGGAGAGGCTAGCAAGATTTACGGTGAATTCAGATTTACGCCAAGTCCAAGCCTTCAATACTGAGGTTTATCAAGCGGCTGCAGCAATATGGAGTTATAAAAGAAAGGTATTAGGATTAACGTTACGGTGCGAAATCCGTGGAAGCAACAATTATCCTTTATTAGTAGACCATATTAGTAGAGAAGCTGCATACTTTGCCAATCGCTTAAAAGAACTAAACGAAGGCAAATTAGCCCCAACCCAAGATGCTATCATTGAAGAAAATGTATTCTTCTTAAAAATAATGGCTGATCATGCTAAGTTTATTGGTCATCTTTTAGACCCTTCAGAAAGGAAATTAGTTGAACAGGCTAGAGAATTTAGTCATGATTTTGACCAACTAGTTTTTCAGGCGATTGATTTAGACTCAATGCGACCACAATCTGAAACGGAACCAATACTAAGTCAATTTTTAGACCAAAATAAAGTATCAGTTGCTTCATTAAGAGATTTTAAGAAAACAGCTAGAGAGTTAATCGAAGCATGTCGTATTAAGAGCAACATTCACCCTCTCCTTGCTGACCACACATTTAGAGAAGCTGAAAGATTTTTAGAAATTATAGATTTATTCGAAAGCAGTTTGGAAAGAACATGATTTTCTATCTACCGATGACGTATTTTAGTATAGTTGAACCATTAAAAAGACGATTGCTTTTTATAGCGATCGTCTTCTCTTTTAGTTCTTTCAAGGTAAGAACTCTAGATGTCATCAAGTCGTACTCTATTCGTCCCCTCCTCTGATAAATTCCATAGTGAAAACTATATTTTCAATAAAGAACTATTGACATTAGCGGTTATAATAATAAGATGTAGTAGGTATTCACATTTAATAGAAAGCAAATTGCTTAAGAGGAGACACCAATTAAATGAAATGTTCCCAATACCCCGATAAGCGTAAAATCTTAGAAGAATATATAGATCAATCTTTAAAGTCATTTTTTACATATACCCTAATTCAATTTGGGTGTTGGATTTAGATTTCAATTTCGTTCATCTCAACTCAGCTTGTGAGCAATTAATCAGTTATAATATAGAAGAGTTTACTAGCCTTTCACTTTCAAAAATAGTACATCCGAAATTCCTCGAAATGACAATGAAGCTTTTTAATCAATCATTTTATAAAAAGGTGGAGAGCTTCGAGTCAACATTGATTAATAGGTTTGGTCATAGTATTGGGGTGAATTTTACGAACATCCCTATTATTGTAGAGAATGAGGTTATTGGAATATACAGCATTATTAATGAAATAACTGAATTCATGCAAGCCGAAAGAAAAGAAACAGAGGTAGAACAAGCATATTCAGAGAATAAATTCCGCTCTGTTTTTGAATCTTCTAATGATGCAATTATTCTTACAGATTATGAAATGAGAATTATCGCATGGAATAAAGCAGCCGAGCTAATATTCGGATATGAAGAGAGAGAGGTACTTGGGGAGCCTCTAGAATTTATGATTCCTGAACGATTTCGAGAAGGACATAGACAAGGTGTCGAGCGATATCGTTCAACAGAAGAAGCTAAGGTAATTGGTAAGACCGTGGAGTTGTTTGGGTTGCACAGGGAAGGGCATGAATTTCCTCTTGAACTGACCCTCAATACGTGGAAGGATGGCACGGATATGTTTTTTAGTGCCATCATTCGTGATGTCACTGAAAGACAAAAGGCCCAAGAGTTATTCCTGAATTCTGAGAAGCTGTCGATAGCGGGACAATTGGCAGCTGGAATCGCTCATGAAATTCGTAATCCGCTTACCGCAATTAAAGGATTCATTCAACTATTGCAATCTCAATCTAAAAAAATCAATACTTTGATATTATCATGTCTGAAATGAATAGAATCGAAACAATATTAAATGAATTATTGGTATTAGCAAAGCCTCAAGCGACTAAATTTGCAAGTCAGGATGTAATTGAACTATTGTCAAGTGTCGTCACTTTATTTGAAACTCAAGGCAATTTAAATAACATTCAAATTGCTGAGGAATATTTGGCTACCGATAGAATGATTGAATGTGATGAAAATCAGATCAAACAAGTTTTTATTAATTTTATAAAAAACTCAATGGAGGCAATGACTACGGGTGGTGGCAAAATAACTTTACATGTTAGCAATGAAAACGCCGATTTCATTCTAATTCGGGTAATTGATGAGGGGTGTGGTATTCCAAACCACGTACTGGAAAGACTAGGTGAGCCTTTCTATAGCACAAAGGAAAAAGGAACTGGTTTGGGTATGATGGTGAGTAATAAAATTATCAAGGATCACAAGGGAAAAGTGAATATTATTAGTGAGATAAACAAAGGAACAACAATTGAAATATGGCTTCCAGTTTCAAAAGGAGAGCTGGATCTCTAATTGAATCTTATTATGCAAAAGGTGCTTATATGGAAGTAGAACGATAAAAACAACAGTATCTAATGCTGTAAAGTACAACGATACTTGTAATAGCTGAACTAGCAAAAGACGATTGCTTTTATAGCGATCGTCTTTTTTTGAATTCATCCTATTCAAAAGATATATGTTTTCCACAATTATGCGATTACGGAAGAAAAGTAACATTTTATAAGATGGCTTTTTATTTTGAGATCCACTTAAATGCGTTGAATAGGGTATATCTACAACTACATAAAATAACTTTTTGTAACAAAAGTTCAATTTAATGGTAGTTAAGAACAAAAGTTACCCGATTAATCTTTGCTCGCTTTGCAATATGATTAACCGTTAATTTATTCATTAAGTTGTTCAAATACAGCATAGAGAAGGAACTGAGATAGCTAGCCAGCTTTGAATTTAAAATGATCCGCCACCATAATCATAAGGTGAGTACTGATCTCTTGGAAAACAACGGAACACCCATCGACATTCACGGACCCAACGACATCTAGGTTGAAAAGGAGGATAGTAAGGCTGCCCATACTGCTGCTGTCCGAAAGGCTGGGCAAAACGTTGTTCGTCGTGCTGCTGTCCATCTACCATATTTTGATTATAAACCAACTGATTATTGTAAGGTACCATTCCATTTGGATAATTCATGTTAATTTCTCCTTTATAATTTGATTGTGTAGTACATTACACTATATGATTCTCGAGATGAATGTTCATAGACTTCTACCTATATACAAGCCTAATTTTTGGGTATTTGATCTAATCATTTCTTAGTTCAATTAAAAATAGCTACGATAACTAGAAGGTGAAATACACTGATAACCAAACAATAGCAGTTACTTTTTTATTTACTTTCCTGCTTAAAAATTCTTTGTATAACAAAGTAAATGGCGTGAAAAATAGGCTACCTACTTCTCGTCTTCTTCTAATATTCGCACTTTTTTTATGTTTAACATAAAATGTAAAAACTGAAGTGAAAGGATGAGGGCTTAGATGACAAGCGTACCAGTAACTGGATTTCTTTATCATTCTGATGAAGATAGCTGTGAACATTCACATAGACTTTTTATAACTTCATGGGATGGCAGGCCTGTTCATACCCATGAATTTAGAGGAGTAACATCATTTGATGTAGGGCATGACCATCGTTATGCTGGAACAACAGAACCGGCTCCTAATGATGTACAACATACACATCATTATCGCACTTTTACTAGCTTTGACGCACGACATCGACATGAAATTCAAGGTGTTACTGGACCAGCAATTTTCCTCCCAGAAGGAGGGCATTACCATGAATTCAGTGGAGTAACGACTGTTGACGGTGATACTCCACATAGACATAGGTATAGTGGGCGAACTAGCTTTTAGGAGGTTAGGATTTTTTTTGTGATAATGGGTAATTTAAGATCTATATAAAAATAACTGTAGGAGCTGTTGTTTTTCGGCAGCTCCTTGTTCTGTTATATCAACAGTCCTAAAAAAGACCTAGAGAAATTCAAGAAGAGATACGACAGTTTGAGCATCATAAAGGAGAAAATTTCCCTTGTTATAGCTGAACGTTTCTAATTTATGGTAATATAAAAGTAATCTTTTAGAAGAGGTGAGTTTAGTTGAGTATAGATGAGAAGAGTACAAAGTTAGATTTAGAGAGAATTGTTTTTATTGGAAGAACCTTTGAAGAGTATGTTGAGATGTTCTCGCTTTCAGAAGAAGAACTGCAAGGAAAGAAAATACTCGATTGTCCAGCAGGAGCTTGTTCATTTACTGCTATTGGTAATAAAAAAGGTATAGACATTACAGCCTGTGATATTGCTTACGATCATTCGAGTGAAGCCTTAAAAAATAAAGGAATACAGGATATTGCACACGCAATGGAGCATGTGCAAAAAGCCGAAAGCAATTACAGATGGGATTATTTCAAAGATATAGAAGGTCTTAGAAACCATCGATTAAACGCCCTACAAGATTGTGCCAAAGATATGAAGGAATGTAGAGAAAGATATGTTCCAGTTACCTTACCTGATTTACCATTTAAGGATGAGGAATTTGATCTTCTTCTCTCTGCACATTTTCTATTTATGTATGCGGATAGGCTAGATTATGATTTTCACATAGAAACGCTAAATGAGTTAGTAAGAGTTACAAAAGAGGAAGTTCGTATTTTCCCATTGGTGGATTTAGAGGGGAAAAGATATGAGCATCTCGATAAAATAATAAAGTATGTAACAAAGAATGGCTGCACCGTTGAAGAAGTGAACGTTCCTTATGAGTTTCAGTTAAATGCTAACTCGATGTTAAAAATAGTAAAAAATTGAACTAACTTAGTGCATCCCTTCTACACAAGGGATGCTTTTTCGAAACAACCTCCCATTATATTTAAGTAGTTAGAACTTATTGTTGAACGGACTTACCTCGATATGATGGATCTCGAGTAAGTGTGAGAAAGGACATAATAATGGATTGGAATGATAATCACATCGTAAAACGAGAAAAAACAAAATTATTAACTAAAATTGGCTGTTTTTTCGGTGTAGTCACTTTAGGACTTCTAGTTATTATTATAGTAGCTTGGTATCTCTTATCGCCCCAAGAAACCGAGCTAAAGGTAAGCGATTCTCCCAATAATATAAACTCAATCAAGATTGTTAAAATAGATGATTTTCCCGACCCTACCATAAGGATTAATTACGATAATAAAAGTATCATGAAAACAAAAATACCAGACAAAATATCTATTGAATGGGAAAATGACTATGAAGCTATCGTCATCCTTACAAGACAAGGAAGAGAACCAGATATTGTTAAGATAGAGTTTGGGAAATAACCATGAAGATGTGGGAGAGTGTTTGGAAGAGACTGGACTAAATGTAGAGGCAAAAGAAATTTGGAATGTATCAATATATATAGGGGAAAATCATCAACATGCTGAATGGGATTCTCATGTTCATGTTGTTGTTCATCTATTCTTCTGTTCCATAATAGATGACATTTTTTGAGGAGTCAGAACAGCAAGATTTCCCAGATGTTTCAATAAGGTATTATACATTAAGTGAAATAATCAATTCAGTGATTAAAACTGGTTTTACTTTACAAAGATTTGATGAACATCGTGGATGGAATGATGAAAATATACCTTGGGAATTTACTATATTAGCTAGTAAATAAACAGAAGTTTGTTCCACTAAAGGGTGCGAGCGGGCAGAATACAAAAAACAAGTTAACATGGAAAGGGAAAATAATATGAAGGAGCATTTAAAGTTTGATTCTGAACGAAAAGAATTCACAGGTAAAATTGAACTTATTAATAAATTTTTTGATATTACAGTTTCTATTGAAGAATCCAATGTGGATGATGTATTTAAAGCAGTAGAAAACACATTAAATATAATAGTACAGCATGAGGCGATTATAAAAGAAAGAATCTCTCGGGACTTGCTTGATTTACATAATGATACATGGAATGGAGGGAAATAATATCTCAGTCAGATTTCATAAGTCGTATTCAACTTGAGGGTATCTTATTTTTCTGTGAAGGTAATGCAGGATTACATTATAATGACGGAGACTTATTTTGGGGACATACAATAGTTGCGGATATATCTGAAAAAGGACAATATGAAACCTCACAAATTTATGGCTGATAACTTACTCTAAGTTTGTACAGCTAGAGGAGACTTTATGTAATAAAGCAGGGATTTTTTATAATACCGGTGAAAAACAGCAAGTTATTCGAATAGTGTCCTTTTCATTTCTGCACTTTTTCCATTTATCTTCACATACAACACTTATACAACTTAAGATCAAATGTAGTTTTTTCTGCGTTATTATGTATCCCTGTATTAAGTCTACCGAGGGGATAGCTTTTTCTTATTGAATTACAGCAAGTTAGTAGAATAAATAAGAGGTGAAAACAATGAGGGAATTAAATAAGTTAGCCCCTATCGAAGCTGCACACGAATTTATTAATAAGTATTTCCCGAATTGTCAAGCAGCATTATTAGCAGGAAGTGTGGTTCGCGGGGAAGCAACTGAAACCTCTGATCTTGATATTGTTATTTTTGCGAAAAACCTAAATTCATCTTACAGAGAGTCATTAATTGATTACGGTTGGGCTATAGAGATCTTTGTACATAACTTAACCTCTTATAAGAAATTTTTCCAAATGGACTTTGAAAGAGCAAGACCTTCAATGCCAAGGATGGTTTCAGAAGGAATCGTCCTAAAAGATGAAGGAATCATTAATTCCATAAAAAAAGAGGCAAAGGATATATTAATTAACGGTCCAAAAGAATGGTCAGAAGAAACTATAAATACAAAGAGATATTTTATTACGGATGCATTGGATGATTTTATAGGCTGTTCTAAGAGAGCAGAAGAATTATTTATTGCTAATACACTCGCTGAATTAGTAAGCGAATTCGTTTTGAGAACAAACCGCCAATGGATGGGTGCATCAAAATGGATCATTCGTTCTTTAAGAAATTATGATGAAGAATTCGCAAATCATTTTGTAGAGGCTTTTGATATTTTTTATAAAACCGGTGAAAAACAGCAAGTTATTCAAATAGTTGATGATGTCTTACAGCCCTTTGGTGGACAGTTTTTTGATGGGTTTTCTATAGGGAAAAACTAATTGGTATTTTTACTAAACAGTGCATTCCTCCAACAAGGAATGCTTTTATTTATCAACATAAAAGGGAATAATGTTAAACTATAAAGAGATGTAGTGGATACAGGAGGTGAGGTATGAGCTTACCAAAATGTAATGGCTGTCATAGTCGAATACAGTGGAAAGATGTAATGAAATCATATTGGTTCGGCTATAAACCAATTCAATGTCAAAAATGTAAAACGAAACATCAGTTTCCTTTGTCATCAAGGATCACATCTGTCATTTCTCAAGGCTGTTTGCTATTCATAATATTTATTCTTCTTCAATATCAGCGAAATGTATTCTTAGTGGTTACGATCTATTTAGTAACAACCTTTTTCATTACTGCACTTTTTCCATTTATCTTCACATACAAAACTAATACAACTATAGATCAAAATTAGATCATTTTAAATCATTCAAAAAAGCTCTAGATATTTCAAAAAAAGCAACGGCTCCGCACGTTACACGTTTATCAGAACCGCTTCGCCAGTTGCTATACTTTTACTTTATTCTCGCTCGTATGGTAGCTAAAAAAGCTATCCATTAATTGCTCGAGGTGTTCGAGTTGCTCTTGGTATTCCATTAGCTGAGTGATGATAGGTAATGTGTGCATCCATTCCTCTGACGTTAACGTCCCGTTATCACGTAAGACGATTAATTGGTTGAATAGTAATTCTTTGCGTTCATTTAAAATTGATTTTGTTGGGTCGGTCTTCTCGACATGAGATTTACCGACATAGTGCAGCAATAATTGTTCATGGTAGGCCGTTAACTCGTAAAGCTGCTTCTCTAGCAACGTATGGACTTCTGGTGCTTGCTCATGAAGGTTTCCTAAGCGACTTTCTAAGTTTTTAAGGACGAATAGTGATTTCCTTGTTGTTAGTGCCATTTGCCGGAATAGGACGACTTTACGTGCTTTCGCGTATTTATTCCGCATAAAGTAATTCCGTTCCTCCTTGTAATAGAGGAAGAGGCTGTCGATGGCCACTAATTTTTCCTCAAGGTGTCCGATATCCTTTTTGAGAGCCTGGTGATCAGCACTTTGCCGAATAAATAATTGCAGCCAACGGTGAATTTCTTCTGATACGTCTAGAAGCTTTTGATAAAGCTTCGTTTCGTATTTTGGCGGAATAAAGAGCAAATTAATGACAAAGGCTGAGCAAACCCCCAATAAAATCAATGAAAATCGACTTAAGGCAAATTCAATAAAATGAGCATCAGGACTTTCCATAATAATGATGATTGTTACAATCGCAATTGGAATCGTTGTTGGCTCAAGCTTAATTTTCAAAATAAGGGCAATCGCTAAAACGACGGTTAACCCGACCACAAACGGATCAGCCCCTAATGTTAGCACGAACAGGACGGCAAGAGCCGCTCCGATTATATTTGCTTGAAATTGATCGACGATCGTTTGAAATGTACGATAAATCGATGGTTGAACGGCGAGTGCAGCAGTCAATGCGGCAAAGGTCGGAGGCTCAAGTCCGATCCAACTGGCGATATAGAGTGATAGAATAACCGCTAAACCAGTTTTAAAAATACGAGCACCTAATTTCATCTTGATCCCTACTTGTATTTAATTTTCTGCTTTCATAACAGCAAACGTTTCATCGACGGCGACTAACGTTCTCTCTATATCTTCATCAGTATGTGCAATCGTTAAAAACCATGCTTCATATTTTGATGGTGCTAAATTGATTCCTCTTTTTAACATTTCCCTGAAAAATACGGCAAATTGTTCACTGCTTGATTGCTCTGCCTGTTCATAATTGGTAATCGTTTCGTTCGTGAAATAAACAGTTAATGCTCCTTTCAAACGATTGATCGTAATCGACTGGTTATGTTTCTCCGCTAGCTTTAAAATGCCATCCTCTAGACGAGCTCCTAGGCGATCAAGTTCATCGTAAATGCCTTCCTCCTGTAAAACCTCAAGGCAAGCAATACCAGAACTCATCGAAGCAGGATTTCCGGCCATCGTTCCAGCCTGGTAAGCAGGACCGAGCGGAGCTACTTTTTCCATAATATCTGCTCTTCCACCATAAGCCCAATCGGTAAACCACCGCCGATGATCTTTCCAAGTGCCGTCATATCAGGTTCAACGCCAAGTAAATTTTGAGCACCACCATACATGAAACGAAAGGCTGTTATCACCTCATCATATATGACTAATGCACCGTGCTCATGTGTAAGAGTATTCACCGCTTCTAAAAAGCCTTCCACCGGCTCGACGATGCCAAAGTTACCGACAATCGGCTCGACCAGAACCGCAGCTACTTCGTCTCCCCATTTCTCGAGTGCCTGTTTATAGGCATCAATGTCATTGAAAGGAACGGTAATCACTTCTTTAGCGATGCTTTTTGTTACACCAGCAGAGTCAGGGGTACCGAGTGTTGATGGCCCCGATCCAGCAGCAACAAGCACAAGATCGGAATGACCGTGATAGCAGCCGGCGAATTTAATAATTTTGTCTCTACCTGTGTATGCCCGTGCAACACGAATCGTCGTCATAACTGCTTCAGTACCAGAATTAACGAAGCGAACCTTTTCTAATGAAGGGATTGCTTCTTTCAGCATTTTCGCAAATGTATTTTCTAATTTCGTAGGTGTCCCATAAAGGATGCCATTTTCGGCTGCTTTTTGAATCGCATTTGTTATATGTGGATGAGCATGTCCTGTAATAATTGGACCATAAGCCGCTAAATAATCAATATATTGATTCCCATCAACATCCCAAAAGTACGCACCCTTCGCCCGCTCCATAAATATCGGCGTACCACCGCCAACCGCTTTGTATGCCCGTGAAGGACTATTCACCCCTCCTAAAATATGCTCTTTCGCTTCTTTATAATAATGTTCTGATTTCGACCAATTCACAGTGATCTCTCCTATCCATTAATCCATGTCATGATAGTATTCAATCATAGTTGGATAACGAGGGCAAGTGCTGCTTATTAGAAATTGCTGATGAGGTATATAGTATGGATGAATTAGATATCTTTACATGTGATTCGAGATTACGTCTTTTTAGTTCATCTGCTATTAGTAAAATAAAGTCTGTAGGTAACTTTTCTCTCTTTGCTTGAAAATACACATGTAACAGCTGTTCATCTGTTAATTTGTGCACGAATTCCGCCTCCACTCCTTAAATATAAGTACGAATGTTCCGTAGCTATTTTACCAGTAAAAAAGTAGAAAAACTATGAAAAAATTAACATTCTACTGCAGATTGTTTCCTCATATACGTAGAAAGTAAGGGAGGCGGACAAATGCAGCTGCTCGTCATTACGATATTATTAATATCTACAATTGGAACGATTGTAAGCTTGTTAATGCTCTTGCGATATCAGCCTAAGCCTTCAACTCATCTCGTATCGTTAAGACATCTTGCGTTGCTTATACTCGTCTATTTAACGTTAATCTCATCTTTTGCGATTCTTTATACCGGTATTGAATTAGTTGGCATTCAAGTGATTGAAGGAGAAACGACTAGTATAATCGATATCATCTATTTTAGTGCGATTACGATGCTATCAGTCGGATATGGCGATATTGTCCCAGTTGATGGGGCGAATATTTGCGATTGTCCAAGCACTCATCGGCTTTCTTCTTCCTGCCGCATTTGTTATGAGTACATTTCTTAATACTAGGAAATAAGTCGGTAGTTGTATTTCTTTGTCGCATCGGCTACTCTAGAAGAAAGAAAAAGTGTAGAAAAAAGGGAAGGGTGATGAGCATGATAGTTGGACAACCTGCACCAAGCTTTACTTTAGAAGATGTATCAGGAGAGCGTGTCTCATTAGAAGACTTTCATGGTAAATATGTCATTTTATATTTTTACCCTAAAGATATGACACCAGGATGTACGACACAAGCGTGTGATTTTCGCGACCGTATCGATGATTTCTCTGACTTAAACACGGTTATCATTGGCGTAAGTCCAGATCCTATTTCAAAACATGAGAAATTCAAAGAAAAGTATAACTTGCCATTTTATTTATTAGCTGATGAAGACCATCAAGTAAGTGAATTGTATGATGTTTGGAAATTGAAAAAGAACTTTGGTAAGGAATATATGGGGATTGAACGCTCAACATTTGTGATCGATCAGGATGGAACGCTCATTAAAGAATGGCGGAAAGTTCGCGTGAAGGACCATGTCGAAGAGGCGTTGTCTTATATTAAGGAAGTAGTAGAAGAGTAGTGCACATAAGCACCAATTACTGAATAGAAGAATATATGTAAATAATAAGGTTGAGGGGGATTGCGATGAAACTGCTTGTATGTATTATAGATAATTTCTATCGTGATGAGGTTGAAAGGCAACTGAAACAGAAGGAATATCGCATGACTGAGCTTGCAAGTTCGGGCGGATTTTGGCGTAAAGGTAATACAACCTTCTTATTTGGGGTGGAGGAACAGGATGTCCCTGCTTTAAAGGATGCAATGAAAGAAGCCTGTCTTCAATTAGAAAAGAAAAAGCAACGAAAGAACACTCAAGCTCATCGTTTTACGTCATTCTTGGTTGACGTGAAGGATTCGGCCCCGTTTCTGGCAATGAGTCAGCAGTAGCGAAGAGATATTCCTCCAATCACCTTGATTGACAACGTCTCGATTCGATATTATACTTATTATAAAGTAAGAATGGTTTTTTAGAAAGAGAGGTGCATGACTATGTCTGGTCATCGCTTACAGGATGCACTTGAAATGCTGAAAAGTACTCGTGTGCGTATGACTCCTCAACGTCATGCGATTCTAGAATTCCTATTTGAATCAATGACCCATCCAACGGCTGATGATATATACAAAGCGTTAGAGGGACGTTTTCCAAATATGAGTGTCGCGACTGTTTATAACAACTTACGCGTCTTTAAGGAAGCTGGTATCGTAAGGGAGTTAACGTATGGTGATTCATCGAGTCGCTTTGATTCAGTTACATCAGATCACTATCACGTTATTTGCAAGGAATGTGGCAAGATTGTCGATTTTCACTATCCAGGTTTAGATGAGGTAGAGACACTTGCGGAGCATGTAACAGGATTTAAAGTGTTAAATCACCGCATGGAAATTTACGGTATATGTCCGGATTGCCAAAATAAAAATAAGCAACATTAAAGGTGGAACTCAATCGGATCAAATCTGTTTGGGTTCTTTTTTTTTACAATTAGTGCTTTGTTAGACATGAGAAAAAGCAATGAGAAGCCAACTTATGTGGCTCCATTGCTTTTTGCGTTAGCTCGTAAATGAGAATGTATTCATGATAATGATAGTCAATTATCACTTAGTGCTTCAATTTCTTCTTATTATAAGCTTCATCGAACTCCTTACCTTCTAATGACTTATCTAATGTTAATGGTTCATTGCAATGCATACAAGCATCTACACGCCCGAGCATTTTCGTTGCACCACTACAATTTGGACAAATAACCTGTACCGTTTTCGTTGATAGCATGCCAATCCAAAAATAAACGACCGTGCTAGACATAACAAATAACAGTCCAAGCAGCATCGTGATGATCATAATCACTTGAGATTCACGAAAGAAGATCCCGATATACATCACTAATATCCCGACAAAAACAAGACCTAAGGCAAAGGTTCTGATTTTGTTGATTTTATTTGAGTATTTCAATCCCATCCTTTTCCCTCCTTACTCTTCCTACTAATTATACCATAGAAGAAGTAACAGGAAATTGACAGAGAAATGAATTGTCTTTAGAAGGATTTTTCTAGTAATGGGAGAATAGTTATTATAAGTTTATCGTTCATAATAGGGAATAGGGAGTGAAGGTAGTATGGTGATCAATCAATCTCTTCGTCAATTATACCAAAAGTATGCGAGCCAAGACGGGACTTTAGCAATTATTGTGGTGGAGAAAGCGAATGTACCATTAACGATAACGGATGGATTTGATGTGATCATTCTATTAGTAAAAAGTGATGCCAATCATTCATGGGATATTCAGCATTATATGCTTGAGAATAAAACAATCTCGTTCCACTCTCTTACTATAGAAAAGGTTTATCATTCATTGCTATTAGGAAATCATCGCCGGTTAATTGATTGGATTGTGAACGGAGAAATTGTGTTTGACCGGAATGAATGCTTACGTAAGATTAAGGAAAGAATTGATACATTACCTGAGGGAGACCGACAAAAGAAGCTGACGATTCAGTTCAGTAAATTATTAAGAAGGTTTGAAGAAGGAAAAACCTTTTTCCGTGAAGGGCATTATTTTGATTCGTACAATCATATGATGCATGCCCTTCATCATTTAGCACGTTTGTCAGTCGTCAATCAAGGGATCTATTCTGAAATTGCCGTTTGGGAGCTAGTGAAGAAAATCGATCCACCGATTTATAAATTATATCAGGAATTATTTTATAGTAACGAATCAGTTGAAAAGCGAATAGAATTATTATTGTTGGCGACCGAGTTAGCGATCCAATCTAAAATAGAAATCGGAACGCAGCATTTCTTTTATGTATTGCACAAAATGAGCCGTGCATTAACAATGAATGAGCTGATGCAAATAGAAGAATTCTCTACCTATCAAGTTGATTTAGAATTACTCGTTAGCCATCTAGTTGATAAGAGAAAGCTTAAAGTCGAGGAGCGAGAAGTTGGCAGCTCTGGATACAAACAGTTTTTTTATTTTGTAGATTAATTTTTTTGAAAAGAGTATTGACGTTATGATTTGTAGATGGTATATTAGTATTCGTCGCTGCAACAAGCGATTAACTGCTTTAAAAAAAGTTGTTGACATCGATGATTGATTGATGTTATGATATGAAAGTCGCCAAAAACGACAACGGCAC
>NZ_BAXR01000023.1 GCF_001310635.1 Bacillus sp. JCM 19034 | reverse complement strand
GTTCCGAACGTTTTCTGCTTATCTCTGCACCTATTTGCCGGTAGGTGCAGAGTTCCGAACGTTTTCTGCTCATCTCTGCACCTATTTGTTTTCATACAGCACATACATGCACAAAACGGATCATTTCAAACAAAAAGACCTAAGTCCGATTAGTATCGAACTCAAGTCCTTGAAGTTGTATTGGCTCAGGATCATGGCGATTAGGCCATCATTCTGCTTTTGCCGTTAATTCCTGAACATAAGGATCTACTTGTTCAATCGATATACCTTGATAATAATGGTTCACGATCTCCTCGTAGTCTCGTCCTTCCTTTGCCATCCCGTCTGCTCCGTATTGGCTCATTCCAACACCATGTCCCCAGCCACGTGTTTGTACTATGATCTCATTTCCTTCTCGTCGCCACTGGAAATCAGAGGAGTCTAGATCAAGCTTTTCTCTAACTTCTTTTCCAGTCTTCTCGGTGCCGTTAATATTCACCTTAGCTACACGACCTCCTGTTGTCCGTTCGGAAATGACTCCAACCGTTTGATCATCAGGTAATGTCACACCAAGCTTCTGTTCAAATTCCTCTAACGAAAATACTGTTTCCGACGTAAAACGTGGTGATTGTTGATCCCAAGGACTTTCGACACTACGTAAGTATGGGATTTCATTTTCCCAGTAGTCTTCAGAGTTTTCAGTATAGCCATTACTTGTTGAGAAAAACATCGCATCAATTGGCTCACCGTCATATGTTAACACTTGCCCTTGTGTCGCAAGTACCGCTTCTTCAATTCGCTTCATATAATATTCATATTCGCTTCCCCATTTTTCTCTTAATTCTTCTTCATCTGTATAAACTTGATGCATGATCGTATCTGTTACCATCGCACCTTCTGGCAAATCTACATCCTGCGGTGCGAGCATATGTCTAACCATATAAGTTCTTGCAGCTAGTGCTTGTGCCTTTAATGCTTCCATTTCAAAGCTAGCGTTCATTTCTGAAGCGACAACACCCATTACATACATTTCAAGTGGTAGCGTATCAATCACTTCTTGTTGACTTCGAAAAACGGAAATGGATACGTCTTGAGTGGGGTCATAATCCCACTGGTTTTCTTCTATTGGGGCTGATTGAACCGCAGCCTTTTCTTGGGATGACGATACAATCACAACGAGCATCGTTGGAATTACGAGGATAACTGTGCAGAGAATAATGGCTACAATGAGAATTCGTTTCATATTTAGTCCCCCAATTTGAAATTGTTCTAGGAGAGTATATGATTTGGGATCTCTATTTAGAACTCAAAATAAAACGAAGCAAAGGATTTCCTTTGCTTCGTTTGATCGTATGTAAGGCTCCACGAAATGGAGCCATTGGTTTACACCATATTCGTATTAAGCTGTAAAGAAGCTGGTACTTCAACAGACTCATCTTCCGTTTCGACAGCTTCTGTTACTCGCTCCACGTCTGCTCCAAGCTCGATTAGCTTACCTGTTAAATTCACATAACCACGGTCAATATGTTTCAACTCTGTTACACGCGTCACACCATCTGCTACAAGTCCTGCTAATATAAGTGCTGCTCCTGCACGTAAATCGGTTGCAGCGACTTCAGCTCCTTGTAGCTCGTTTGGACCACTCATGATAGCTGATCGACCTTCAATTTTGATATTGGCATTCATTCGACGGAATTCTTCGACATGCATAAAGCGATTTTCAAAAACGGTTTCCGTAATAACGCCAGTACCGTTTGCTTGTAGCATTAACGCCATCATCTGTGCTTGCATATCTGTTGGAAACCCTGGGTGAGGCATCGTTTTAATATCAACTGGTTTAAGCGTTTTTGGACCAATGACTCGTAAGCCTTTTTCTTCTTCATTAATCTCAACACCCATTTCCTTCATTTTTGCAATAAGTGGGCGTAAATGCTCAGATACAGCATTTTCAATTAATACATTTCCTTTTGTTATAGCAGCCGCTACCATGAACGTTCCTGCTTCAATTCGATCTGGTATGACCGTGTGCTCACAAGCAACCAATTCATCGACACCTTCAATACGGATTTCATTTGTACCTGCTCCACGAACTTTAGCACCCATCGCATTTAAATAGTTCGATAAGCATACAATTTCAGGTTCTTCGGCTGCATTTTCAATTAATGTAACACCTTCGGCCAATACAGCAGCCATCATAATGTTTTCCGTTGCACCAACACTCGGGAAGTCTAAATAAATGTTAGCCCCTTGTAGTCTTCTATCGATCGAAGCCTCTATAAAGCCATTGCCGATTTCAACAGTTGCTCCCATTGCTTCAAAACCTTTAAGATGTTGATCAATCGGTCTTGATCCAATTGCACAACCACCAGGCAGAGCAATTCTTGCCTTACCAACACGTGCAAGTAACGGTCCCATTACTAGGAAAGACGCTCTCATTTTACGAACATATTCAAAAGGTGCTTCAGTCTTTAATGGTTTTTCAGCATTAACGGAAAAAACACCATTTTTATATTGAACGTCTATATTTAAATTACTTAAAACTTCTTTCATCGTGTATACATCTGCCAGTTCTGGCGCATCATATATGTGGCTTGTGCCGCGGCCTGCTAAGATAGATGCAGCAATGACAGGTAAAACAGCATTTTTTGCTCCCTCTATCTTCACTGTACCGCGTAGCTCGTTGCCACCCCGGACAATAATTTTTTCCAACGTATTCCCCTCCGCGTCTCTAAATTATAGTCTCTTCTCTATCATCAATATTCAGTCGTAATAATAGGCGTGCCAATTGTCACCGTTGTCCTTGTGCCCAATCCTTCTACATCTCGGAGAGCCATCTGGACATTCATTATTTTATCTCCAGTCACTAACCTATAATCCCAATCCGGCTGATACGCAGAGAAAGAGATTAAATGATCTTCAACTAACTCTTCCACTTTATCGGCTTGCAATTGCATTAGCCAATCTTCCGCTTTTGTTTTTATACTGTTATTATTCATATCATTTTGCACTTCGTTAGCACGTACTTGAACATAGGAATCCCCATTGTCTAATCCTAGCTCTTCAATACGTTTTTCCACAGTCTTGTTTAATTCGGCTTCAGTAACCAGATCATTTGCATTCACTTGATACGTTATGATATGATTACTTTCCTTATTAATTGACGATGTTGGTTGTACAAAAAAACGAACAGATTCGACTATTGGTAGCTCTTCATTAACATATGTATATGAAGCACTCCATTGTGTATCTGCAACCTCAAAATCTTCTTCTGACCACCCTTTATTTACCAATTCCAATTCATTGATATGATGTATAAAATCTTCCTCAGATGTAAAAAGTAACAATCGTTGATCCCTAATACGAATTTGCCACTCTTCAACTTCAAGATCAGCATCATGAACAAACTGATAAAACTGTGATAACGGTTGTTGATAAGCAAGTACATCTTTACTTGCACCATATGCATGGATACACCCAATTAATAATAAAAGCAAACCTGCTACGACCACCATTCGCCAATAAGCCATTTTGTTCTCCTCCCCAAGAAAACATGATTTATTATCATTTTTACCAGGTGAGAACAATCAATACATGGAAGTTGTAGTCATCTCTCGACAAAATACTTATTCCCATATATACCTCAGCATTTGAGATGAATACAGGTAATCTAAAAAGAACTGACTAACTAAATGAGCAATGGCAATCGTTACGATTATCATTAAAACTTTTGCCCTCGGTCCATCTGGATCCTTCATAAACAGATCAAATCGAAAAGATTGTAATGCCCACCATGTAACGGCTATAAAAAATACATTGATCACGATCGCTAGCATCGCTTGCTGACCAAATCCTCCAAGCATAGACAATACGACCCCTTTTCTTTGATCTCTCTCTATCCCATTTATTTAAGGATACTTGTCAATATGACACAACCTTCTCCATCTTAACGGAAACTAAAAAAAAAATCCATAGGTATATAAAGCTAAATTATACTTGGCCACATACCTTTTAAACGCTTACAGCATAAAGGATTGAGCTGTTTTCTGCTTCAAATGGCTTTAGAACCCGTTGCAAATAGTGACATTTTTAGCTATTATTCTTATTTTCAATCCTCCATTGTTAATTTATTGTAAATATAATTAGAAAAATGTTTTTTCATCGTTTTCAGCCTATATGATCACAAATGCAGATGTTAGAGACAAAATTTAACATACAAAAAAAGACGCCCACATAGGCGTCTTTTTCTCTTACTTATTTGCAGCGACATCTAAACGATTTGTTGCTCGACGTAGTGCAAGCTCAGCACGTTTGAAGTCAATTTCATCTTTTTTATTCGATTCAATTCGTTGACGGGCACGCTTTTCTGCTTCCTGCGCACGGTCAACATCAATCCCTGAAGGCAACTCAGCTGCCTCTGCCAAAATCGTGACCTGATCGGGACGAACTTCTACAAATCCGCCACTCACAGCTACTTTTTCTACAGTGGTGCCTTTTTTCAAGCGCACTGCCCCAATTGTTAAAGGAGCAACCAACGGAATGTGACGCGGTAAAATACCAAGCTCACCTTCAATCGTGCGAACACTTACCATATCAACATCTCCGTCATACACTTTGCCATCAGGAGTAACAACACTAACATGAATTTGCATGCGGAACCCTCCTTACTAGCATAGAAGAGGAGTGTGCCCCCTCTTTTAGTGTTACGCCATTTCCTTCGCTTTTTCAATTACTTCTTCAATTCGACCGACAAGACGGAATGCATCTTCAGGAAGATCGTCATACTTACCTGCTAAGATTTCCTTAAAGCCTTTAATTGTTTCCTTAACCGGAACGTATGAACCTGGCTGTCCAGTAAACTGCTCCGCTACGTGGAAGTTTTGAGACAGGAAGAACTGAACACGACGTGCACGGTGTACTAGAAGCTTATCTTCTTCAGAAAGCTCATCCATACCGAGAATCGCGATAATATCTTGTAATTCTTTATACTTTTGTAATGTTGATTGTACTTGACGTGCAACTTCATAATGCTCTTCACCAACAATTTCTGGTGATAGGGCACGTGAAGTAGATGCTAATGGATCAACGGCAGGGTAAATACCCATCTCAGAAAGCTTACGCTCAAGGTTTGTTGTCGCATCTAAGTGAGCAAATGTCGTTGCAGGTGCTGGATCTGTATAGTCATCGGCTGGTACATAGATCGCTTGGATCGATGTTACAGAACCAACCTTCGTTGACGTGATACGTTCTTGAAGTTGACCCATTTCCGTCGCTAACGTTGGCTGATAACCAACAGCAGAAGGCATACGACCTAATAGTGCCGATACTTCCGAACCTGCTTGTGTGAAACGGAAAATGTTATCAATGAACAATAGTACGTCTTGTCCGTCTTGATCACGGAAATGCTCAGCCATTGTCAATCCAGAAAGAGCAACACGCATACGTGCACCCGGAGGCTCGTTCATTTGTCCGAAGACCATTGCTGTTTTATTAATTACACCAGAATCCGTCATTTCATGGTAAAGGTCGTTCCCTTCACGAGTACGTTCCCCTACACCGGCAAATACAGAAATACCACCGTGCTCTTGGGCAATGTTATTAATAAGCTCTTGGATTAAAACCGTTTTACCAACACCGGCTCCTCCAAATAACCCAATCTTACCACCTTTAATATAAGGAGCAAGAAGGTCAACAACCTTAATTCCTGTTTCTAGAATTTCTTTGTTTGTTGACAATTGTTCAAAATTAGGTGCTTCACGGTGAATTGGATCACGCTTCACATTAGCTGGAATTGGCTCATTCAAGTCAATGGCTTCCCCTAAGACGTTAAACACACGCCCTAATGTTGCTTCTCCAACTGGTACGGAAATTGGAGCACCTGTATCAACTACCTCTGTACCACGGACAAGTCCATCTGTTGAATCCATTGCTACAGTACGAACAGAATTATCGCCTAGATGAATGGCAACTTCTAATGTTAAGTTTACATCAACCGCATTCGCTTCCGAACCTTTTTGTTCAATGCGCAAAGCATTATAAATTTCAGGTAAATGGCCGTCATCAAACTTTACGTCGACAACCGGACCCATTACTTGTGTAATGCGACCTTTATTCATAGTTTTTTCCATTCCCTCCTAATGGTTGTTACACCATGTTTTTAGGATAAACTGTATCCTGTTTTGGTTGAGGATCTTCTTAAAAAAGACCACCCTCACTTATTTATGGGATGGAGTTAGACGTTTGCACTCCATCCTTAATGGAATTTTTATTCTAACGCGGCAGCCCCACCGACGATCTCGGTGATCTCTTGGGTGATTGCTGCTTGGCGTGCTCGGTTATAGACTAACGTTAAATCATCGATGAGAGCCGTTGCATTGTCTGTTGCAGCATTCATTGCCGTCATACGAGCACCAAATTCACTTGCTTTTGCATCAAGCAAAGCACCGAAAATAAGGCTTTCAGCATATTGTGGCAATAACTGCTCTAAAATGACTTGCTCAGATGGCTCATATTCATAAGCTCCAGCATTACCTGTTTGTGTCTCCTCCGCTAGATCCGTTAAAGGTAACAGTTTTGTTTCCGTTACTTCCTGTGTAATTGGGCTAACAAAGTGGTTGTACCAAATGTATAGCTCATCAAACAAGCCGTCTGCAAACATGTCAACTGTTGTCTTTGCCAAGTTTTTAATTTCATTAAACTCAGGCTGATCGGAGAGACCAATAATTTCTTGTATAATCGGTAAGTTGCGCTTTCTGAATAAATCGCGTCCGATGCGACCCATTACGACAATACCGTACTCATCAGGTGATTTATGACGTTCCTCTATTTTTTGGAGAAGGGCACGTGTCAATGAAGCATTATAGCCTCCAGCTAAACCACGGTCAGACGTGATCACAACGTAGCCTGTCTTCTTCACAGGTCTCTCTTCAAGCATTGGATGTGATATTTCTGTTTCAGAAGACGCAATGCTAGCTACTACTTCACGAATTTTTTCCGTGTAAGGCTGGAACGCCTGGGCATTATGCTGAGCACGGTTAAGCTTAGCAGCTGATACCATTTGCATTGCCTTTGTAATTTGCTTCGTCTTTTTTGTTGACGTTATTCGTGCTTTTATATCTCGCATTGAAGCCATTTCACTCACCACCTTTTTGAAAAATCAAGCTCTTTGATTATTTGCTCACAGAGAATGTCTTTTTGAATTCCTCAATTGCAGCGTTAAACTCACCTGCTTCAGGAAGATTTCCAGTCGTACGAATGTGCTCAAGCAGCTCTTTTTTAGTGTGGTCAAAGTAAGCAAATAGCTCTGACTCAAAGCGTAGAACGTCTTCTACTGGAATATCATCGAGGAACCCATTGATAAGCGAATAAATAATCGTAACTTGCTTCTCAACAGGAAGCGGCTCATGTAAGCCTTGCTTTAATACTTCAACCGTACGTTGACCACGGTTAAGCTTCGCTTGTGTAGCACTATCAAGATCTGAACCGAATTGAGCAAATGCTTCTAGCTCACGGTATGCGGCTAAATCAAGGCGTAGTGAACCAGCAACCTTCTTCATAGCCTTAATCTGAGCAGATCCCCCTACACGAGATACCGATAAACCAGCGTTAACGGCTGGACGAACCCCAGAGTAGAACAAGTCTGATTGTAAGAAGATTTGTCCATCTGTAATTGAAATAACGTTTGTAGGAATGTATGCTGATACGTCTCCAGCTTGAGTTTCAATGAAAGGAAGAGCTGTAATTGAACCGCCACCCTTTGCATCACTTAACTTCGCTGCACGCTCTAATAAACGTGAATGAATATAGAATACATCCCCTGGGAATGCCTCACGACCTGGAGGACGACGTAATAATAGTGAAAGCTCACGATACGCAGATGCTTGTTTTGTTAAATCATCATAGATAACAAGTACGTGCTTACCGTTATACATGAACTCCTCACCCATTGAAACGCCTGCATATGGTGCTAAGTATAATAATGGTGCCGGATCAGACGCACTTGCTGATACGACAATCGTATAATCTAATGCACCTTTTTGACGAAGAGTATCTACAACACCTGCAACCGTTGATTCTTTTTGTCCGATTGCAACATAAATACAAATCATATCTTGATCTTTTTGATTAATGATTGTATCAATAGCAATTGATGTTTTACCTGTTTGACGGTCACCGATAATTAACTCACGTTGACCACGGCCGATTGGTACCATTGAATCAATTGATTTGATACCTGTTTGTAATGGTTCATGAACTGACTTACGATCCATTACCCCTGGTGCTTTGCTTTCGATTGGACGTGTTTTAGATGTAGCAACTGGACCAAGTCCATCAATAGGTTGTCCTAATGGATTTACTACACGACCTAGAAGTTCTTCACCTACAGGTACTTCCATAATACGTCCTGTTCGTTTAACCTCATCACCTTCACGAATTTCTGTGTAAGGCCCAAGGATAATAATCCCGATATTATTCTCCTCAAGGTTCTGAGCCATCCCCATAACCCCGTTTGAGAACTCAAGAAGCTCACCGGCCATAACATTTTCAAGACCATGAGCAAGTGCGATACCGTCACCGACACGGATTACTGTACCGACATCTTGTACTTGTACATCAGACTGAAAGTTTTCAATCTGCTGCTTTATAAGAGAGCTAATTTCCTCTGGTTTGATGCTCATTTCATTCACCCCTATCTTCTTCTATCGTGTTCCGGCAATTAGTTGACGCTGCATGCGGTCAAGCTGCGCCTTTACACTACCGTCATAAATGCGATCGCCAATCCGAATTTTTA
The DNA here is from genome assembly GCF_001310635.1 of Bacillus sp. JCM 19034. Lineage (GTDB taxonomy): Bacteria > Bacillota > Bacilli > Bacillales > Bacillaceae_D > Halalkalibacter. The sequence continues at coordinate 37,000 of NZ_BAXR01000023.1, read as the reverse complement.
ATCCACCGATTAGCTCCGGATCTACCACATTTTTCACTTCAAGCTCTTTTTTACCGATCTTTTTTGCGAAAAGTTCAGAAATTTGCTTTGCATCTTCGTTTGTTAACGCTTTTGCTGAATAAACAAGTGCTTCCGCTTTATTCTGTGCTTCTAATGCAAGCTTTTTAAAAGTTTGAATGAGCGGTATAAGTACATCTATACGCTTACGTTCAATAAGAAGGTTCAATAGACTAATGTTAGATTCACTTAACGCTTGTCCAAATGTCTCTTTAATAAACGCCTGCTTCTGTTCTTTATTTACCTTTGGATGATTAACATACTGAATAAATTCAGGAGTTGATTCAATCACTTGTTTTACTACCTGTAGCTCTTGATTTATTTCGTTTATGATGTTCTTTTCGCTTGCCACTTTAAAAATGGCATCAGCATAACGATTCGCTACTGTGAGATTACTCATAGCTTCTCGCCTACTTCTTTAAGATAATCAGTAACCAATTTCTCCTGTTCTTTCGGATCCAATTCTTTTGAAATCACTTTTTGGGCGATTTGAACAGAAAGATTCGCTACTTCTGCACGTAATGAAGCAACAGCCTGCTCCTTCTCACGTTGGATTTCTGCCAATGCTGCTTCTTTGATGCGTTCTGCATTTTCACGTGCTTCGGCAATGATGTCTTGTCCTTGTTGTTCACCAAGCTTTTTCGCATTTTGAATTATTTCTTGTGCGTCTGCTTTCGCTTTTTCTAACTCTTTCGTTTGATTTGCGATTAACTCTTCTGCTTCTTTACGAGTTTTCTCTGCTGAATCAAGATTTTCATTTACAATTTGCTCACGCTTCTCCATTACACCAAGTAGTGGCTTCAACGCAAATTTCTTCAATAGAAATAAAAGCGCTAAAAATGCGAATACTTGGTATAATATCGATCCCCAAGGTATTATCAATTGGATTCACTCCTTTCGTGGATGTGAAGAATACTTTTATCAAATTTATTGGATGCTGACGATAACCGTCATAATTAGTCTTACAAAATGAATGGCGAAGGTTCATAAATGAACACTGTCGCCATTTCCTTTGATTCAAGCGATGCATTGCTGCATGCTAATAGATTAATAAATGAATAGTAATAGGAATGAGATAACGATTGCGATAATCGGAACCGCCTCAGCAAGTGGTACACCGATAAACATAAGAGTTTGTAATGTACCTTTTAATTCTGGTTGACGAGTTGTTCCTTCAATCGTTGCCTTTACGATAATACTAACTGCGAACGCACCACCGATCGCTGCTAAACCTGCTACAATTGCAATTGCTAATGCTGTCATAATTATAAGTCCTCCTTAAGGATAATATATTTTTATTATTTAAACACTCATTATAAATGAATGAGCAGTGTTTAATGATCTTCCACTTTGTGTGACATATAAACCATCGCAAGCATCGCAAAGATAAATGCCTGCAAAGAGCCAATAAACATTCCAAATGCTTGCCAAACCATTGTTGGCAAAAATGCGGCAAACGTCCAGAAGCCCCAGGTTGTTCCGAGACCTACTAATAGCACCATTAATATTTCTTTTGCATAGACGTTACCAAACAGACGCATTCCTAAAGTCAATGTGTTGGCAAATTCCTCAATAATCTTAAATGGTAATAGGAACGGTACAGGTTTAACATAACCTTTAAAGTATTCCTTTGTACCATTAATTTTAATTCCATAATAATGCGTCATAATAATAACTAGTGCAGCAAGTGTTAGCGTTAATGCCGCATCAGATGTTGGTGATTTCCACCAAGTTTCATGGGTCTCCTTATTATAAATTTCAAAAGGGATCCCAAGCATATTTGCTACAAATACATAAAATAGTAGCGTGAAGGCTAATGCTGTAAATTGTCCTCCAACCTTCCAACTCATGTTCGATTTAATAATACCTTGAACAAAGTCTACTACCCATTCGAGAAAGTTTTGCATACCTGAGGGTCTCATTGACAGATTGCGCGTCCCAATAAAACAGATAAGGAAAACGATTACACATGTGACAGTCGTCATTAGAACTGTCGACATATTAAACGTCAATCCAAGAAAATCCCTCATAGGTGTTATATGATCCATTCATTCCTCACCTCTTTCTAGCGAATTCTATCAGCATATCTGCCATAATAATGAAATACATCAGGCAAAGCCTGTAATGACTGAAATTAAATCTAAATGATCTGGATTAGCGATTGCTAACCATACTCCTAATAGTGCTAAAGCGATTCGTATTACAAATCCAAATCCTGCTGCAACGTAGGAAAATGTCGTATGGTTTTTCATACCGGAGGCGGTTTCCCCAATCAATATGGATTTCCGATAGGTTGTCCATAGACTGAGAAGGCTCAATAGGAGCCCAACCATAAAGCCGAGGAACTGCGACTGAAATGGGCTTGTTAAATAACCTACGATACATAATAACACAAAACCAGACACGATTAAGCAATAATTCTTCATTTTTTTTTGAATCGTTGTCACTTTTGACCTTCCCCTAGAAAAGGCTCAACGGCTTTATAAACTCCGTAAAAACCTGTACCAAGTCCCAGCAATAAAAATGTAATGATGAAAAACGGCTTTGCACCAAATTGATTCCCTAACCATAAGCCGATGAACACTCCACCGACCGTTCCACCCACAATATAGGATGAGATCGTCGAAACAAGCCCCATTGTTCGCCATATACGGTTGCCTTTTTGGTCGTCGGTCATCGTTTCACCTCAACAGTTATTTTGCTGAGCATTATTAAATATGTAGAGTTTTTCCTTCATACCCTTTGTAATCGTACAATAGCATAACCCTTGTGTCAATGCGTTTTCACACAGATTTACACACACTTTTTCTAATTCGTTCACATTACTGTCAAAAAAATCTGATGATTGCATTTAAAACAAAGGAAGCGTTTTTCTATGTATTGCTAATCGGTGAAGTTTCTGCATAAATATAGCTCAATGTCCCCCTCTTCGTATAATTAGCATGTTGTTTAATCGTACAAAAAAGCGTCTGCCCTATAAGGATAACCTCATTAGGACAAACACTTTTTTCACCGACGCGGTCTGAGGACATCGCCAATTGTAATCATCTCTTCAATCGTATCCTCTTTCCCGTCCTTCCTTGCATAAACAAGCACTTTGTATGTTCCTTCTTCAACAGCTGGTTTTGTCCATGTACCACTTAACATCCCACGACCAACGTTATGCTTCACATCAATATATTGAATGAACTCAAACGTATCGGATCATACAAAGCTATCCCAACTTCCTCTGCTCCACCTGGCAAATATAATTCATACCGATAATCACCTGGATGGTCTCCAACACCAAAATTAAAAGCCATCACCCGTGGGTAATTTGGTTCCTCAATAAAAAAGACATAAGGAATGGCTATTTGCTCTTTTCCACCTTCTATCACAATATCTCCATAATGAATCCCTTCTTTTAGCACAGCAGGAAACAAATCAAGTTCAATCTCAACTTCTTGCTTTTCTCCTGGCTTTAGTTCAGTGGCAAATGGGACTTTCCATTGTAAGCATCTGGTGCTTCAAAAGGAGGTTTGATGTGGAACGTTCTCGTTACATCATCATGGTTTTCAATCGTAAACGTTGCCTTTCTTTTTTCTCTTGGATCATCCTTAGACCATTTTCCAAATGTTAATGATGCTGGATAAGCTAACGTCTTCGCTTCAAGAGCTTTATCAACCTGAATCCGTCCAGCACCTTGTTCATATGGTAAATAGTTCTCGCCATCTTCATTCACTAATTTCTTCGCCGTATTCATTAATGCGGCTTTTATTTGTTCTGGAGTCCAATCTGGATGAGCTTGCTTTACTAACGCCGCTGCACCAGCAACATGCGGAGCAGACATACTCGTACCATTTAGCCCGAGATACCCGTTAGGAACGGTGCTGTCAATTGACACACCTGGTGCGACAATATCTGGTTTTACTTCCCATGTTTGAGTTACTGGACCCCTTGAACTAAATGGTGCAATAAAATCTTCTTCATGACGATAAACGGTGCGTATATGTGGTGTTTTCTTCACCTTCTTCATATTTTCTACTAACCACTCACCATCTTCTTTTGTAAGACTGACAACAGGTATTCCCTGTGCAGGCTCAACCATTCCAACAAATGCACCTGAAAGGTTATTATAAATAACGAGTGCTTTCGCTCCGGACTTCTGTGCAAGCTCCGCTTTTTCAGAGAACGGAATCATTCCTCGTTTCACGAGAACAACTTTCCCCTTTACATCAGCATGTTCAAAGTCATCCTCTAAACCATATTCTAAATGAACGAGCTCGCGGTCTCTTCTTAAATCCCACGGTAATGCTCCTCCCATCGGAAATACAGTTAATTCTTTATCTTCACCTACCAATGTTAAATAGGGGGTTTTTATCGGAGGAGCAGAAGCCCCAACCGAGATCGCTTTCGTTGATGTCCCTGGAGAGCCAACCGTCCACATTTTTGGACCACTATTTCCATTAGAGGTAACAGCAACTATCCCCGCTTCAACTGCTTTGTCTAGGGCCACGCTCGTAGGCCAGTCTGGCCCATTCACCGTATTTCCTAACGACAAATTTATGACATCAACTTCATCAGCAACTGCTTTTTCAATCGCCTCAATCACTTGCTCCGTCGTTCCTGATCCACCCGGACCTAAAGCACGGTAAGCATAAATTTCAGCTTCAGGTGCTACTCCCTTCACTCGTCCATTAGCTGCTATGATTCCTGCTACATGTGTCCCATGAAGGGTTGGTTGCCCTTGTTGTGATTTTGTTTCCATTGGATCATCATCATAATCAACAACATCATATCCACCACGATAATTTGCTTTTAAATCAGGGTGGGTGTAATCAATCCCTGTATCAATGACGGCTACTTTAATCCCTTTTCCTGTTAGACGTTCCCCGTCTTCATCAAGCATCCCTCGACTAACTTCTCCACCAATAAACGGAACACTATCATCAATATCAACTGAATATTCTACAACGCGATCAATACTCTCAATTGACTCAATATCATATAATAAATCAAGTTGTCCCTCTTTCAATTCGAGTGAGAATCCGTTCAACACCGTATTGAACATTTTGCGAATGTCACTATCCGGGATGTGTGCCATTACTTCTTGAGCAACTTCCTCAACATCCTCTGATGTCGTTATAATCACAACAACATCCTCATCGCTACCCTTTTCAAGCATTGGTACTTCACTTAAGGCTGATGCACTTACGCTATTGATTAAAACAAACGTTATAATAAGTAGCCATAATGCAATTTTTTTTACCAACATCTACACTCCCCCACCGAAATCGAGATAGAAGTAGTATGATGCAGAATAACCACTTTTATGTATGAGGTCACACGAACAAGCTTTCGAAAAAGAAAGAAGCTCGAGTATGATAGGCATCATAATCGGGCTTCTAAATTTAAATTACTTTGTTCCAAATAGGCGATCTCCTGCATCACCTAAGCCAGGAACAATATAGCCTTTTTCGTTTAGTTTTTCATCCATAGCAGCAAGAAAGATATCAACATCAGGATGAGCCATTTGTACAGCCGCAACCCCTTCAGGAGCAGCAACTAAACACATTAATTTAATCGATGTTGCACCGCGTTTTTTTATACTTGTGATCGCATCAATGGCTGAACCACCAGTTGCTAGCATCGGATCAATCACGATTAACTCACGTTCATGAACATCCTTTGGTAACTTCACATAATATTCAACTGGCTTTAACGTTTCTGGGTCACGATACAATCCGACATGACCAACCTTAGCAGCTGGGATCATACGTAAAATACCATCAACCATCCCTAGACCCGCACGGAGGATTGGTACGAGACCAAGCTTTTTACCAGCTATTTTCTTAGACGTTGCCTCACCTACTGGTGTCTCAATAGTTACGTCTTGTGTGGATAAATCACGAGTAATTTCAAACGCCATTAGGCAGATACTTCATCAACGAGCTCACGAAATTCCTTCGTACCTGTCGATTTATCGCGGATATACGTCAATTTATGTTGGATCAATGGATGATCAAATACAAACACTTTACTCATATTATGGCTCCTTTTTATTCGGACTTCATTACACTCTTTGAAATTCTACAAAAAAAGACAAACTCATTCAACCTATATGAACGATTTTCTTTCATGAAGTTTATAGTTCTAATGTTCTGAATTAAATAACTCTTAAGATCAACACTCTTTCAAGTAAAAAAAACCAGGCAAGATTGCCTGCATTCTGTCTACAAAGTCTCGCAAAAGCGAGACTGCCAGGAAATCGTCCTTCGACCACGCTACCGGGACGGGGGGCACGATTCCTCAGGAGGGCGTTGAACTAACAGGCACGCCGGTGGATTTCAACCTGCCCTTTCCTCCTGCAGGAGTCGGCCCTCCCATCCCGTCCGCTTTGTCTAGTGCCAAAAAGGAAATTGGCTTCTCTTAAATAAGTTCCAGAAGACCATCTTGTTCGTAAATTAGATCAGGCGATGAAGTTTGTGTAAAAGAACTTTATTCTTCTGACTAGGACGTCCAAGTATCGATCCAGTTGTCTTAGTGAAAATGGTGTTTATTCAATATACCTAAGTATACAACAAAAATAGACGAATTAACGTAATAACGCCTTTGAGAATCAACTTCTCAAAGGCGTTTTATCTACGGTCTTCCGACTATGAATTTATACTAATTCTCCAAGACCAGGATACATTGGGAATTTCGCAGTAAGAGCTGCTATTCGTTCACGAATTTCAACCTTCTTCTGTTGATTATCGACGTTCTTCAACGTTAATGCGATTAACTCACCTAATTCATCCATCGCCTCTAAATCTAGCCCACGAGACGTAACAGCCGCTGTACCGATTCGAATTCCACTTGTCACGAAAGGACTCTCTGGATCAAATGGAATCGTATTTTTATTCGTTGTAATACCAACATCATCCAACGCTTCTTCAGCTACTTTCCCTGTTAACCCTAGAGTACGTAGGTCAAGGAGAAGTAAATGGTTATCAGAACCACCAGAAACAAGATTAACTCCTTCACTTACTAGCTTTTCACCTAAACGTTTCGCGTTGTCAATAACCGCTTGTGCATATTGCTTAAATTCAGGAGACAATACTTCACCAAACGAAACAGCCTTCGCTGAAATAACGTGCATAAGAGGTCCACCTTGAATTCCAGGGAAAATTGACTTATCGATTTTCTTACCAAATTCCTCACGACACAAAATCATTCCACCACGAGGACCGCGTAGTGTCTTGTGAGTAGTTGTTGTAACAAAATGAGCATGTTCTACAGGGTTTTGATGCAAACCTGCCGCAACAAGTCCGGCAATATGAGCCATATCAACCATCAAGTATGCACCAACTTCATCAGCGATTTCACGGAATTTCGCAAAATCAATTGCACGAGGATACGCACTTGCACCTGCTACAATCAGCTTTGGCTTATTCTCTAATGCTAATTGGCGAACGTTGTCATAATCAATACGGTGTGTTTCTTTATCAACTCCATACTCGACAAAGTTGTATAATACTCCACTGAAGTTAACTGGACTTCCATGTGTTAAATGACCACCATGTGATAAGTTCATCCCTAAAACTGTATCACCCGGTTCTAAAATCGTGAAATAAACAGCCATATTTGCTTGTGCACCAGAATGCGGCTGAACATTAACATATTCTGCACCGAAGATTTCTTTCGCACGATCACGAGCAATATCCTCAACAATATCAACATATTCACAACCACCATAATAACGGCGGCCAGGATAGCCTTCTGCGTACTTATTTGTTAAAACAGAGCCTTGAGCTCCATAACTGCTTCACTTACGAAGTTCTCTGATGCAATGAGTTCGATTTTATCTCTTTGTCGACCTAACTCTTGTTGAATCGCCGCAAATACTTTCGGATCTTGTTTTGGTAATGATTTCATCTCCATACCCTTCCCTTCATCTTTCGGAATTTGAACGAAACCGTCCTATCTCAGAATCCATTCTAACATAAGATGACATCAAATCCGTACATTATTTTAAAAAACTATTTTTTATTCAGATTCAGAATGATAAATCGCTCGAACGCCACCGATTAGCTTTGGTCTCGTATAAGCCATTGTTAGATGAGCATGGCCAATTTGAGTAACCGAGCTACGAAACGGTACAGCAACAGGGCGTAGGTGCATGCCGATCAACGTATCACCAATATCAATCCCAGCTTCTGCTTGAATCGTTTCAACTAACACTGGATCTTCCATATTCGCAAACGCATAGGTCGCCATTGCACCGCCTGCTTTGCGAATAGGAACCGCACTTACAACCTCAAGTCGACGATTTCGTGCCACATGGCGTTCAACGACGAGTGCACGATTTAAATGTTCACAACACTGAAAGGCAAGCTGAATCTTCGTTTGTTTCTGAACTTTTATAAGTTCATGAAAAATCGCTTCAGCTACTAGTTCAGAACCGCTTGTGCCAATTTGCTCCCCTACAACTTCACTCGTACTCGTACCAATAACGAGTATCGCCTCTTCTGAAAAAGGAATAATCTTTTGTAGATCTGTTAGAGCTTGCTTGAGATCTGATGACACTTGCTTAATAAACTGTTCCACCTTGCACGTCCTCCTTAGTATGACATGGAACTTATCATGTCGTAAATCGTTCAATTGTCACTTTCAGTTTATTGGCTTGGTCAGATAAAAGGCGAACTGTTTCGGTCATTTGCTCAATCATATCAGCTTGCTCAGACGTAATAGAGGCAACCTTTTCTGTGCTAGCTGTCGTCGTTTCCGCAATTGTGACAGCCACTTCCTTCGATTGACCGCTTGACCGCTTGATGACATCCATTTGTCGGTGAATAATTTCAGAAATATCGTCAATAATTCCTGCAACCTCTAAGACCGATTTTTCGACATTAGCGATCGCTTCATTTGTTGATGTTACTTTGGCAGATTGTTCTTTAGCAAACGTTACTTGATCACCAATTTGCTTCACGACATTCTGTACTTCAGACTGCATGCTATGAATTAACTCTGTAATATTTTGAACTGCTTGTCCACTTTCATCAGCTAAATTCCGTACCTCATCAGCAACAACAGCGAACCCTTTTCCTTGTTCACCAGCTCGAGCTGCTTCATTGATGCGTTTAATGCTAGCAGATTTGTTTGCCCGGCAATGTCTCCGACTAGTGAAATAATATCTCCAACTTGCTTCGCTTGGTTTTCTAGCTTACTAACTGCTTGTAGTGATTGTTGATTATCAGTCGCTAATTGCTTAATCCCGTCAACTAATGAATCAATAATTTCACTACTGCCCTTTAACGTATGTACCATTTCGTCTGATGAATCTTTCGACGATTGTGCTCGTGACTGAACTTCTTCAGCAATTTCCGTTAGCTCTTCCATTAGGCCAACTGTCCCATTTAAGGCAACTGCTGATTGTTTTGCACCTTCTGTAATCTCTCGAACCGTCATACTAATTTCATCGGCTTTTTTCTGTGCTAGTTGCGAGGAATGCTCCATTTCAGTTACCTTTTCATTCGTTTGTTCAAAATTCCGGTCAATGTCCTTAACCATAACTCGTAAGTTTGCGAGCATTTCGTTGTAAGCTAATCCAAGTGCACGAATTTCGTCATCCGATTTTGTCACGATGACGTCTTGGTTGATATCACCTGCGGCTGCCCTTCTTGCTGATTGTTCTAACTCACGAATTGGTTTCGTAATGTAAGGTGCCACTAAATACCCTAGAATCGAGCTCCAAAGGATCCCTTTTAACAAAACTAGCAACGTTAGAGTTTGCATGCTAATACTTAAAAAATTCAACAAGAAGTCACCAAAAATAAAGATAAAAATAGCACTCGTTCCAAATGTAACAAATGACACAGCACTCACACCGAGCACTAACTTTTTTCGAATACTAGCACGATATTTCTTCTTCACCGCAGCCATATTTGCCACCTCTTAGTCTTTTTTTAATTTACTAATTAGATGCTCTATACACAATTCTATTTCATGGGCTACTTGATGGTATTGCTCAAGTGTCCCTCCATATGGGTCGGCAACATCACGATCATCGACCTCTTTTCCATATGTAAACTCTTTTAACGTAAATACCTTTTCTTTTACCTCTGGATAAAAGACTATGATTGACTGCTTATGTGCTTCTGTCATCGTTAGCATAAGGTCCGCCCAATCAATCAAGTCTTCCGTTAATTCCTGAACGGTATGCTTTGGAAAGATGCCCCGTTCTTCTAGTACCTTTCTCGTCCCCTCTGACAGAATTGACATAGATGATGCTTGTAATCCTGCTGATTTCACTTCTATATCTTCGCCTACCCTCTCGCGAAGCAGTGCTTCAGCCATAGGACTTCTGCACGTATTTCCTGTACAAATAAATAGGATACGCTTCACATTCGAACCTCCTTCAAGCCAGTATATAGTGGATATCCATTAGTATATCCTTCATTTTACCATATCCATCAAAAAAAACCTATCACCTTTGAGGTGAGTCTTTTGTCATAGTATTACTACATCTTTAAATAAATAAGATCTTCCCACCGAAGCCAAGTAAAATAAAGCCACCTAATAATTCGCTATACGATCCGATAAAGCGTTGGAATTTGACTCCAATTAGAAGTCCGACCCAAGCTAATACCATACTCATAAATCCAATCATTGCAACCGTAACGATTGTCTTCGCCCCTAATATACCTAAACTTAAGCCCGCCGAAAAGCTATCTACACTCACACTTAGTGCAAATAGAAAGAGTCCGAAGCCAACTGGTTGGAGTAATGATTCCTCTTCCTTTCTAAAAGCACTAACGACCATTTGAGTACCAATGACTAAAAGTAGCCCACCGCCTACGTAGTGAGCTATCATTCCAACATATTGGGCAAGCCATTTTCCCGTTACGATACCAAGTAATGGCATAATAACATGAAAGGCTCCGATCACTAGGCCGATACGAAAGATTTGCATTAACCGCAAACCTGCCATCCCCATCCCAAGGGAAACCGAAAAAGCATCCATTCCTAATGCACATGCCATAATCATTAACGTGACCCATTCCTCCATTGCTCTCACTCCTCGTCCATGCTAGTCCATTTCTATGCACGAACGAGGAAAAAAAGACGAAGAATTCATCTGAATTTGATGAGTGTTGCACTAGTTAAATGTTTACAAAACCGCTTCTGCCGCCTTCTCTAATCGATTCATAATGGCGATGCCAATTCCCTCTTTCGGAAACGACTCTGCATAAATCACCTCGGCTTTTTGTTGATCAAATTCCCGTAAGCTGTCATATAAGTTTTGGGCAACAGTAGACAACCTCTCACTACTTCCACAGGCGATGACGATGTCTGCTTCATATTGTGCGGCATTTTCTTCTGTCGTTAATACACCTACGCGAAGTCCGTTTTGTTTCGCCGCTTCAATATAGGCACGAATTTGTCCTCTATCCTCTACAACAAATAGCTTCCCTTCAGGAGCATAGTGGGTATATTTCATCCCAGGTGACTTTGGAACAACAGTTTCCTTTTTTAAAGAGGGATCAACTTCAATTGTACCTATAACTGATTCAATTTCTTCTTTCGTTACCCCACCTGGTCGATATAAAATCGGTCTATTTGTTGAACAGTCAATCACTGTTGATTCGACTCCGAGACCTGTTATACCGCCATCAACAACTCCAGCAATACGGCCATCTAAATCATGAAGGACATGACTTGCATTCGTTGGACTAGGCTTACCTGAACGATTAGCACTCGGTGCCGCAATCGGAACATCAGCTTCTTCAATTAATTTCAAGGCTACTGGATGCGAAGGCATTCGAATTCCTACCGTATCTAGACCTGCCGTAACACTGTTGGCAATACCATTCGTACGTTTCATAATGATTGTTAATGCACCTGGCCAAAAAGCACTGATTAACTTTTTTGCAACAGGAGGAATTTCAGTCACTAATTCCTCTAATTGTTCGACCTTCGCAATGTGGACAATTAACGGATTATCACTTGGTCTTCCTTTTGCTTTAAATATTTTCTGAATAGCTGTGTCGTCAAAAGCATTGGCACCAAGGCCATAGACCGTTTCAGTTGGAAAAGCGACAACCTCCCCCTTTTTTATCCACAGAGCCGCCTCCTTTATTTCACTACTATTATGTAAATATACGTTACTTTTATCCACAATCCATCGTTTTGTCTGTTCATAACTCACTTTGACATCGCTCCTAACTTCTCCATTTTGCAAGGGATGTCATACGATGTCAACTTCTCATTTATTTTTCGACGTATACAAAGGATCTCCAAGCAAAATTAAGTCATTACGACATCCTCTATATCACGATTCGACCATGCTTTTTGACAGTATAAAAATAGAGGTTATCCACACTTGTGGATAACCTGTAGATAAGTTTTTAACAATTACCCTAATTTACAACATAATACCTTTGCCGTTTCGTCTTGGTTTTGGAAATGTGCTGACTCTCGAATGACTTCCGGGACATCCTTTCTAGCTACTTCCCTAAACCCAATCTGGTGAAATAACGCACTCGTTGATTTAGCACATAAATAAACGGCATGTAGTTTCCTTTCTTCAGCATACCTCAACGTTAATTGCAAAAAATCAAAACTTAATTTTGCATCCCACTCCGCTGATTGTAATACGAGCGATCGTAATAAACCTACTTCCTTATACACTTCTATTCCCACAGTTCCTATTAGTTGCTTAGATTCATTTTCAACAACTAAAAAGTGTTCAATTATATGTTCAATTCCTTCATCTCGTAATCCCGCTTTCGCTACTAAGCGTTGTACTTGAAGTAAATCCTCTTGCTTTGCCTTACGGACAATCATTGCCATCGTAAGCCACTTCCTTTCTGATAGCTTACTAGTATATATGCAAGGCTTGTCTCATATATGCTTATTAACCAAATAGATTCTCAAATAACCCACTGAACCAATCTACGAAGAAAAAAGAAACTTCAATTTCATCTTCTAATTCGCCTTCTTCATTTTGAATGCTATCATCCGTTGTTTCCTCTACTGCATCACCATTGGCCATATCAAGGAAACATAATGGTGGAAACAGAACACACCACCAGTTTTCCCCCTTTCCTTCACCTAGCGTAATTAACACGGCATCATATGTACCTGCAGGATAAACAAGATGACCATAAAGCTTTGTCGGGAAATCCACTGCATTGAATTCAACATCATAGCTTTGGTCTAAACCATAACGTTCTAACTCTTCTTCGACAATTGCTTCAATGACCGCGAGATTGGCTTGAATAGTCGCTTTTGCTTGTTCCATATCATCTATATCTAATACCCACTCGGTAATCACTTCATTCACTCGGTCACGAATATCACGCTTGAGTGCCTGGTCGGCAATAGAATCACTGTTCGCTAAAATCCGTAGACGTATCGCCTCTTCTTCATTAACCTCTTGATGAAATTCTGCTACAGCAAGATTGTGCTGAGCTTCCCAATTAACAACTATCACAAATAAAGAGAATAATAGATAAATAACAACATGTGGTTTCATTATAAAAACACCGCCCCTTCACGAATCATTCTCGTCAAGAAAGGCGGTGTTTAAACCTATTACTTTTAAAATCGTGCTATTTTTTTATCAATCACATCTTTTCGGTTGTCATGGCCCCATATGCAAGTACTATACGCTCTTTTTTGTTAATATCGGTTTTAACCTTCGTATTCGCTTGAGGAAATGTCGTTGATAGCATGCTACAAACAGCTTGAGCCTGCCCATCACCTACTTCAAATGCGATGATTCCTCGCTTCTTTATCACTTTCGGTAATTCGATGATAAAGCGCCGATATAAATCTAAACCGTCCTCACCACCAAATAGTGCTAAATGCGGTTCATGTTCCTTCACATGAACGGCTAAATCGGCTTTATCTCTAAGCGGAATGTACGGCGGATTTGATACAATGATATCTACTTTCCTCTTTTCAGCTATAAAAGGTGTCAGCAAATCACCGTGAATAAACTCTACATTCGCCCGTAACGAATCGGCATTTGCCTCAGCTACCTTTAGAGCATCACGTGAAATATCAATCGCTGTCACATTCATATTCGGATTTTCAAGTGCTAGCGTTACCGCTATAGCCCCACTTCCAGTACCAACATCAACAACATCAACTTCTTGATTTCCAACTATCTCTTTTGCCCATTCACTTACTGTCATAACAAGCTCTTCCGTTTCCGGACGTGGAATAAGTACATGACGATTAACATGAAACCGCCTTCCATAAAACGATTCATATCCAATCAAATACTGTATCGGAATCCCACTTGCATGGCGTTCTAAATCTTTCTGAAGCTGCTCCCACCATTTAGTTGCTAATGGTTCTTGTAGCATCATCAAAAAATGAGTACGATCTACTTGTAAATAATGACGGAGTAATAATTCACCAATTGGCTCTTCGAGGTTCTTTTCTGCTAAAAAAGAAGAAGCCCACAAATGAGCCTCTTGTACCGTTCTATTGTTGATCTGCATTTTGCATCGCTTCCGCTTGCTCCTCAACGATCAGTGCATCGATGATTTCATCAAGCTTTCCTTGTAATATTTGCTCAAGCTTTTGCAAAGTCAAGCCGATCCGATGATCCGTCACACGACTTTGCGGAAAATTATATGTGCGAATCCGTTCAGAGCGATCCCCAGTCCCAACCGCTAACTTACGGTTCGAATCGTACTCCGCTTGTACTTCGCGTTGAAACTTATCATATACACGAGCACGTAAAACCTTCATCGCTTTTTCCTTGTTTTTAATTTGCGATTTTTCATCTTGACACGAAACAACGGTTCCTGTTGGCAGATGCGTTAAACGAACAGCTGACATCGTCGTATTAACACTTTGCCCACCAGGGCCACTTGAAGCAAACGTATCCACACGAATATCCTTTTCGTGGATTTCAACTTCAACCTCTTCTGCCTCAGGCAATACGGCAACTGTAGCCGTTGACGTATGAATGCGGCCACCTGATTCTGTTGTCGGTACACGTTGTACACGATGTGCACCATTTTCATACTTCAGTTTTGAATAAGCCCCACTACCATTGACATTAAATATGATTTCTTTAAATCCACCAAGCTCCGTTGCTGTTGATTCAATAACATCAACCTTCCAGCCTTGTGATTCTGCATAACGAGTGTACATTTTGTATAAATCACCGGCAAATAATTGAGCTTCATCGCCACCAGCTGCACCACGAATTTCTACGATAACGTTTTTATCATCATTCGGGTCTTTAGGAAGTAATAAAATCTTCAAACGCGCTTCCAACTCTTCGGTCGTGGTTGAAAGCTCATCGATCTCCTCTTTCACCATTGCATACATCTCATTATCGAGCTTTTCCTCAAGCATCGCCTTAGCATCCTTCAGCTGCGAGCTCGCTTCTTTATATTCACGATATACCTGAACAGTCTCTTCTAAATCAGATTGTTCCTTGGAATATTCGCGTAATTTTGTTGAGTCACTAATAACATCTGGGTCACTTAACAACTCATTTAATCGTTCATAACGGTCTTCTAATGATTGTAAACGATCTAACACGGATTTTTCACCTCATCACATTCAATCGTATAACAGAACTATTATAGTACATTGAATAGCAAGGGTCAACTAACAGTAAGGAAAAGGGGAAGATGCTTGTTAATAAGCCCCACTAGATTACTATTTGAACTTACCAGGAACGTATGTTCTATAATAAATAAGGAAAATACATGTCATACTTAGAATAGGGTAATCACATTAGAAATGCTTATATAACCTCAAAAGAACTCAAATAGGATTCGCATTTTCCTGTTTGAGTTCTTTGTTCTTACTCTTTTTCACGGATATGAACATTATATCTCGGGATTTCCCGTTCTAGTTGTTCTCGTAAGTGCTTGAAGTCTCTTTCTTCTCTTTCTCTTCCATATCTTCCGGAGGTTTCACATTAACAAATGCATGATTTCCGGCAATTAATACCCTGCCCGATTCAAGCCCGAAGTCCTTTTGAATAATTTCCGCAATCAATTCCTGGTCATTACCTAAATGACGCCTATCAACATCCATTGAGCGGAAGCTCGTACCAATGTTAGGCAGCTCATTTCTGTCATATCGACCTGATTGTTGTCTGTGAATTTGGTCATAATTAAGAGGCCCAGGACCGAATAAGCCATACAGGACACGATTCGTACCAGGCTCTTTTGAAGCACTTTGTACTCCTTGACTGTCTTCAGTATCGTAATGCGTTCTTTGTTCTTGACAGCCAACTGTAACAAATAATGCGATAACAAGGACAAAAAGTACTTTCTTCATTTTTAGCTCCCCCTCTACACTTAGCCTCACTTATAGTGTGTCCGCTATTTGAAAAAAAGGAGCATAACAATTATAACCATATCTCTAATCATACAGCTGAAAAAAGCTTCGAAAAGGGCACCCTTTCAAAGCTATTTACACCTCTAGAACATTGTTTCCTACACCACTTACTTCATGACAGCTACGACAACGCGGTTCATATGTTTCTGACGCTCCAACTAAAACAATTGGATCATCATAAGAAGCAGGTTTGCCATTAATTAGCCGTTGAGTACGACTTGCTGGTGCACCGCACTTCAGACATATCGCTTGTAGCTTCGTTACCTCTTCAGCAATTGCTAATAAAGGTTGAATCGGGCCAAAAGGTTCCCCACGGAAATCACGATCAAGACCAGCACAGATCACTCGCTTTCCTTTATCAGCTAATTTCTCCACGACTTGAACTATCATCTCATCAAAAAATTGAACCTCATCAATCGCCACAACGTCGGTATTTTCTTCAACTTGATCCAAAATATCAGATGCGCACTCTACTGGTGTAGCACATACTTTTGTTCCGTTATGAGAGACGACCTCTTCCTCGCTATAACGATTATCTATCATCGGCTTAAACACCTGAACAAGTTGCTTTCCATAACTAACCCGTCGGACGCGACGAATAAGCTCTTCCGATTTCCCTGAAAACATACTACCACAAATGATTTCAATTGAGCCTAACTTATCCCCATACATGCCTTACACCTCATCTATATCCTATGTAAGAAAAAATATGCCGTGCAGAAATTGGCATATATTTTAAGACAACGCTTTTCTTAAATAACTAGAGCCTTTAGCCAAGTTAACACTATGAAAAAACAGGCAAAGAAATGCTTTGCCTGTTTTATAATGCGGTTTATTTCAAGTTGTATTTCTTCTTGAAACGGTCTACACGTCCGCCTAAGTCGTTTAGCTTCTGCTTACCAGTATAGAATGGATGTGAATCCGCACTTACTTCCACTTTAAGAAGTGGGTATGTGTTACCGTCTTCCCATTCAATTGTTTCAGAAGAGCCCTTTGTAGAACCACTTAGAAACTTAAAGCCCGTGCTTGTATCCATAAATACAACCTTTTGATAATCAGGATGAATACCTTGTTTCATTACTTTCAACTCCTTTTGCCCTGAATCTCTTCGAAACAGAGTTATCTCAATCACACATGACGAAATTATATCAAGTCAAGGGCGAAAAAGCAACTCCATTTTCATCCATATTGTTACCTTTTCCGTTTAGAGTTCATTTCCTCTTCCATAGAGGCAAAAAAGTCAACATTCGTTTTTGTTTCCTTGACACGTTTTATAAAATGATCAATAAAGTCAGGTGAGTCGCTCATCGTCTTACGAATAGCCCAAAGCTTATCTAACTGGCTTTTTGGCATAAGCATTTCTTCCTTACGAGTACCAGAGCGGCGAATATCAATGGCTGGAAAGATTCGACGTTCCGCCAGCTTACGATCAAGATGAAGCTCCATATTTCCAGTTCCTTTAAATTCCTCATAAATAACGTCATCCATACGTGAACCTGTTTCAACAAGAGCTGTCGCCAAAATCGTTAAGCTCCCACCCTCTTCAATATTTCGAGCTGCACCGAAGAATCGCTTCGGACGGTGGAAGGCAGCAGGGTCAATACCACCGGATAACGTACGTCCACTTGGTGGAATGACTAAGTTATAAGCACGTGCTAATCGCGTAATACTATCCATTAAAATAACAACATCTTTGCGGTGCTCGACTAAACGCATCGCACGCTCAAGAACAAGTTCCGCCACCTTAATATGGTTTTCTGGTACTTCGTCAAACGTCGAGCTTACTACCTCCGCCTTAACAGAACGTTCGATATCGGTTACTTCTTCTGGTCGTTCATCAATTAATAATACAATTAACTCCACATCAGGATGGTTTTCCGCAATACTATTGGCGACTTCCTTCATCAACGACGTCTTACCTGCTTTGGGTGGTGCCACAATGAGACCACGCTGACCAAACCCTACAGGTGAAATCATATCAATTATTCTTGAAGATACACGACCAGGTGCCGTTTCTAATTCAATCTTTTGTTCCGGATATAAAGGCGTAAGTGCTGGAAAGTGAGGTCTTTCTCTTGAAGTTTCTGGGGCGTCGCCATTCACCGCTTCAACATGTAGTAAGCCATGATAACGCTCATTCTCTTTTGGCGGCCTTACTTTACCTGATACCTTATCTCCGTTTCGTAAATCAAAACGGCGAATTTGTGATGCTGAAATATAAATATCCTCAGAGCTCGGCATATAATTTATCGGACGTAAAAAGCCAAACCCTTCAGACTGGATTATTTCCAGCACTCCTTCCATAAACATTAGACCATCTTGTTCTGCTTGTCCTTTTAAAATGGCAAATACAAGCTCTTTTTTTGTTAACTTGCTATAATAGGATACTTTATATTCTCTAGCAAGTTCATAAAGCTCTTTAAGCTTCATATTTTCTAATTCTGAAATATGCACACCCATTCTAACACACCACGTTTCTCATAATTAATAGCTCCATTGGAAAAATAGTCCAATGGTTCGATACACATTTATCCATCCCTTCATTTAATGACAACATATCCACTTATACTAAGGAAATCTCTTTTTATTTTTGTAATAAGGTAATAATTGGAGTTATTGCGGAGAAAATAAAGAAGGCTTCACTGGTATCTACTTATAAAAACATTTTAACCATAATTACTATAAATATTCAAGAAGGGCTTTTCAATATTAGCCCTTCTTTGAATAATCTTTTTTAGTTTTTCACCTGTTCTAATTCTTCTTCTGTCATCGTTTCTCGCCAAACTTTGGCACCTAAACCAATTAATTTCTCTTCTAAAAATGCATAGCCTCGATCAATGTGTTCAACACCCGAAATTTCCGTTATGCCTTCTGCTAATAAACCAGCGACGACAAGAGCGGCTCCTGCTCGCAAATCTGATGCCCTTACCTTTGCTCCTTGAAGCTTTGTAGCTCCATTAATAATCGCTGAACGTCCTTCTACCTTTACACTCGCTCCCATACGCCTTAGCTCATCAATATGCTTAAAACGAGCATTATATATAGTATCGGTCACGATGCTAGTTCCTTCAGCTTGTGTCAGCAATGTTGAAAAAGGTTGCTGGAGATCGGTCGGAAAACCTGGATATACTAGAGTTTTAACGTCTACACCCTTTTTCGGTTTATGGTTATGTATCAATAACTGGTCGTCATTCACATCAATCGATACACCCATCTCACGTAATTTTGCAATGAGTGATTCGACATGATATGGAATAATGTTATCAATGATCACTCGTTGACCCATTGCCGCAGCCAATATCATATACGTTCCAGCTTCAATTCTATCAGGAATAATCGAATGTCGACAGCCTTTTAATGAATCGACACCATCTATTCGAATGACATTCGTACCTGCACCCTTAATCTTAGCCCCATGCTTGTAAGCAGAGTCGCAACGTCGATAATTTCCGGCTCCTTTGCCGCGTTTTCGATAATCGTCTGTCCTTTCGCTCGAACAGCGGCTAACATAATATTAATGGTTGCTCCAACGCTAACGACATCTAAATAAATCGTTGCTCCGCGAAGCTCATCTGCACGTAAATAAATCGCACCTTGCTCATTCGTCACCGAGGCCCCTAATGCTTCAAAGCCTTTTATATGTTGATCAATTGGCCTTGGACCTAAGTTACATCCACCTGGCAAGCCAATAACAGCTTTTTTAAATTTCCCGAGCATAGCCCCCATTAAGTAATAAGATGCTCTTAATTTTTTCACGCGCCCATTAGGAAGAGGCATAGCAATCATATTTTCAGGATTAATTTTAATTTCATCAGACGTTAATTCAACTTCTCCACCAATTTCTCGAAGGAGCTCTGCGAGAAGTTGTACGTCTGATATTTCAGGTAGATTATCAATCGTTACTTCTGTATCAGCTAAAATAGCAGCTGGAATTAACGCAACAGCACTATTTTTTGCCCCACTTATTTGCACTGTCCCCTCTAATGGATACCCGCCTTCAATCAATAATTTATCCATAACCGCATCCCTTCCATTGGTGCTTGTATTTCTATCTTCCATTATAACCATTTCAACAAAAAAGTAACGAGTCATTTTTGTCGAAGTTTAAACAAGTTTATTCATAACTTCTATGAATGGACAAAAAGCAGTTCGATTGAACTGCTTTTTGTCTATACATAGCTTGAGTGTTACGCTTTATTTGAAGAACCAAATTCACGCATTTTTCCTTTAACTGTATCCTTGATCGCATCACGAGCAGGCCCTAAATACTTACGTGGATCGTACATATCAGGGTTTGCATCAAGCGTTTCACGAACAGCTTTAGCAGACGAAATTTGGTTTTCTGTATTTACATTAATTTTCGCATGTCCAAATTTAATCGCTTTTTGAACATCTCCAACAGGAATACCTGTACCACCGTGAAGAACAAGTGGAATACCTACTAAGTCATCAATTTCCTTCATGCGGTCAAAACCTAGGTTAGGCTCCCCTTTATATGGACCGTGAACTGACCCAAGAGCTGGTGCGAAACAATCTACTCCTGTTTCTTCAACAAGTTGTTTACACTCTGAAGGAATCGCATAAGCTGCCTCTGCATCATCAACGACTAAGTCATCCTCTTGTCCACCGATACGTCCAAGCTCAGCCTCAACAGACACACCTAACGTATGTGCAACAGCTACTACTTGTTTCGTAATCGCAATGTTTTCTTCTAGTGGATGATGTGAACCATCAATCATAACAGAAGTGAATCCAGCATGAATCGCTTCAACACATTTTTCAAAGCTTGAACCATGATCAAGATGGATCGCAACAGGTACAGTTGTACCGTACTCTTCCATTAGAGATTCAACTAACTTCACAATTGTTTTGAATCCACCCATGTAACGAGCTGCACCTTCAGATACACCTAAAATAACTGGTGATTTCTCTTCTTCAGCTGCTTGTAAAATAGCTTGTGTGAACTCAAGGTTATTGATATTAAATTGACCCACTGCATAGCTTTCCGCCTTTGCTTTGTTAAGCATTTCCTTCATTGAAACTAAAGGCATGTTTCTTTTCCTCCTTAAATTGAGCCAAAAATGAAAGATCGTAACCACTGAATAAAACGGGACCTTTTTATTTTTAATATAGAAAGGACGTCGTTCAATTATACACATCTCTATATGTAAGAGTTGCGACCTTCAAAATGCTCTCTATAGTTGAACGTGTCCATTATAGCATACTCTCTAAAGAAAACACGTATTTTAGCAGGAGATTCGTCAAATTTTTTAAAAATTAATTTATCTAACTAACTCTTCTTTCTTTAATGTTTTGCGTATCACGTCTCGAATATCATCAATATCAAACGGCTTTGCAAAGTGAGTAACAGCACCTAAACTCATCGCTTCATTAATCAAATTTAATTCTCCATAAGCTGTCATCATAATAACCTGAATCGTTTCATCGTGCTCTTTAATTCTCCTTAAAATTTCAAGCCCGTCCATTCCTGGGATTTTCATATCAAGTAGAACTAGATCAGGTCGATCCTTTTTAACGAGATTTAACGCTTGAGGTCCATTAGCTGCATCAAACATTTCATATCCATCTTTTTGTAATATTTCACTAAGGAGCACCCGTATTCCGTACTGGTCGTCAACAACAAGTATTTTGTTCATATTTCCTTCCTCCTTCATTTTTTCCACCGGCAAATGTCTTTATTTTTAACCCCTCCACATATTCGCCAAGGAATAGCTAACTCCTTCCAAAAGGGTAGCATTTTTAACAAATTCATTCCGACATTTTTTTGCAACTTTTGCTTTTCAAATAAAATAATTTATCGAATAATCAGAAATGTTCATGACTTACGTCGCATATTTTCTCTAGATAGTAACAGCCATTGCATCTATATCCTAATAGGCTATATTCTAATTAAAACGTATGCTAGGATAATATAAGTACATTTTCAAGTTCAGGATATAAGGGGTACACTTAGTATAGAAATATAACAACGTCCTTTAAAGGATACTCGGTTCACAACAATCTTGCAACTTAAGTCATATTTGATTAACGGAAGGAGTTTTTAGCATGATGACAATTTTTACGACACAATTACTAGGGCGTTTAAAGACAATCGCTCAAGAAGATGAACTACTTGAAGATGCTGCTCGTCTGCTTTGCCAGTCTTTAATTGGTGAAGGAAATCTTTTCATAGATGCTTACGGTGAAATGGGGGTCTTAGCAGAAGCACTCTATGGTCAAGATCGTCTAGAACGGGTGAATCCTCTAAGCTTAGATGGTTCGTTTGCAGAAATCGACCATGTTGACCGTGCCCTTCTCGTTGCAAGAACATCACATCATCCGAAACTAATGGAAGCAGCGACATTTTTGCATACACGGCATGTTCCATTTGTTGTCATCGTCGCAAAGCACGAAGCAAATGACCTCGACACCCTTGCAGACTTTATTATTGATTTGAATTGCCTTGAAGGATTAGTACCTGACGAAACCGGTAAGCGTGTGGGTCATCCAACATCGATTGCTGCTCTTTACTGCTTTATTTCGTTACAACTAATGATAAAGGAAATGCTTGAAGATTATCAGTAATTATAAATTAATACCATTTATTGCTTTATTGTCAGTAGGCTAGGCTAGACAATTTGCACATTTGTTAAAATAGTACCATAATACTTTGAATAAAATATGTAACGAAAGTAATGGTACCGCAAAATGATGAAACGAGGTTGGTCTTTTACAGCAGTATAGCTAAACCATTAAAACGGGAAAAAAAATTGCCCTCAAGGCACGAAAACCTTGAGGACATTCTTTTATTCATCTATTATTGATCAGTTTTTAATGATGCACCAACAAATTCTCTAAATAAAGGCTGCGGTCTAGTTGGTCTTGATTTGAATTCAGGATGAAACTGTGACGCAATAAAGAATGGATGATCTTGTAACTCAATAATTTCTACTAAACGGCCATCAGGACTTGTCCCAGAAAAGATAAATCCTGCTTCCTCCATTTGCTCACGATATTCGTTATTAAATTCATAACGATGACGGTGGCGTTCGTAAACAACCGGCTCCTTGTAAGTCAGATCAGCAAGTGAGCCTTTGACTAGTTTACATGGGTATAAGCCAAGACGTAATGTCCCCCCCATATCCTCTACATCCTTTTGCTCAGGAAGCAAATCAATAATTGGATATGGCGTTTCTGGGTTTAGCTCAGCAGAATGAGCACCTTCTAGATTTAGGACGTTTCGTGCATATTCAATCGATGCAAGCTGCATCCCTAAACAAATTCCTAAGAAAGGAATCTTTTGTTCACGTGCATATTGAATTGCAACAATCTTTCCTTCTACTCCACGATCACCAAATCCACCTGGAACTAATATCCCATCAGCATCTGCTAACTGTTCTGCCACATTTTCCGCCGTTACTTCTTCAGCATGAACCCATTTAATTTCCATATCAGCGTCAAAATGATAACCAGCATGACGCAATGCTTCAGCTACAGAAAGGTAAGCATCTTGTAAGGCAACATACTTTCCGACAAGAGCAATTTTAACTTTTTTCGATAAGTTTTGAACTTTATTAACTAGTTCTTTCCACTCTGTCATATCAGCTGGACCACAAGACAAATTAAAATGACGACAGACAATATCATCTAAATGCTGTGCTTGAAGCTCTAACGGGACTTTATAAAGTGAATCTTCATCTCGTGCTTCAATAACAGAATCTTTGTGAATATCACAAAATAAGGCGATTTTTTCCTTCATTTCTTGTGGAACAGGATTTTCCGTACGAACAACGATAATATTCGGCTGAATACCTAAGCTGCGAAGCTCTTTCACACTATGTTGCGTCGGCTTCGATTTCATTTCTCCTGCGGCTGCCAGATAAGGTATTAACGTACAATGAATATACATGACATTTTCAAAGCCAACATCGCTTTTTATTTGTCGAATCGCTTCTAGAAACGGCAAGCTTTCAATATCTCCAACCGTCCCGCCAATTTCCGTAATGACAACATCAGCATGTGTTTCACGCCCAGCACGGAAAACACGCTCTTTAATTTCATTTGTCACATGCGGAATAACTTGAACGGTACCACCAAGATAGTCACCTCGGCGCTCTTTCTTAATAACCGTTGAATAGATTTTCCCAGTTGTGACGTTGCTGTTTTTGCTTAAGTTAATATCGATAAAACGTTCATAGTGACCTAAATCTAGGTCTGTTTCTGCTCCATCGTCAGTTACGAATACTTCACCATGCTGATAAGGACTCATCGTTCCAGGATCAACATTAATGTAAGGATCGAATTTTTGAATAGTTACTTTAAGACCACGATTTTTTAACAAACGTCCTAACGAAGCTGCTGTAATACCCTTCCCTAATGACGACACCACACCGCCTGTGACAAAAATGTATTTAGTTGCCATGTTTTCGTCTCCCTTACCTTTTTACTTTCTTTTTCTTGACCTTTGGAGGCTTGTCTATCACTAATACTCCACTGATTAAACTTATAAAAAAACAAAAGTGAGCGATCCCTCTTTACGTAGGGGGCACACTTTTGTCTTATTTTCACATTTCGGTTCCTTAAGCCCAAAAATGATTCTACCGAGAATACATCAAGAAGTCAAGCAGAGATTCCTTAGCCCAAATCTTCCTCCTCATCAAAATTATCTGGACTTTCAACCTCTTCATCAATCTCTTCTACCTCATCGGAAAATTCATCCGCCTCTTCATCGCCATCCGCATCATCTTCTAAGGCAATTTCGTCTAATTCATCTTCAAGATCTTCATATTCATCTTCTTCATAATCATCGAAATCGTCATCTAATCTGCTGCTTTTGCTTTCTTTTTCTTAACAGGTGTTGTAATTTCTTCTTCAGCTTGTTCTAATGCATACCAGCTTTTAAGACCCCATGTATTATCACCTAATGAATGAAAGCGTCCATCGATGTTTAAATCGGTATATAAGTTAGAAATACGCTCTTCTACTTGTTCTTTCGTCATTTTTTTAGCGGCAGCTACTTCATCCATTAAATCATAGAAATTATAAGGCTTGCGATCCTTTTTCATGATTTCAAAGGCAACCTCTACCATCGAAAGCTCATTCATTTCCTCATTTGACATCTCTAAACCCATCCTGACACGTCCTTTCCAATCAATCTATCGCACATCTTTCTCATTATAAACATAATTATACGCTTTATTCCATAGCTTTTGCATTTTTGAAGCTTGAAAGTAGGTTTTCTAATTGAAGTTGAGTATATTGTTCAATATTATATAGCTTTTGAATCGACCAACGTCGAAACGTCCACATCTGGCCTGAAACAACAATATTATGAGCAAAGAGCTTAATTTGCTTCTCACTTATTGATGCCAGCTTGTCTTTCACACAATGGTGAATGACTTCTTCAATCATTGCTACCATTTGTACTTCCTTCTCTAATACGTATTTCAGAGCATCTTTTGATAATGATTTTGTTTCTTGGTACATAACAAGTACTTCATCTTGCATTTCATGAATGACCTGAAAGTAGGAAGAAATGGCATTTTTCAATCGTTCGAGGCCGCTTCCTTCATTCTTCATTAACACTTGCAATCTCCCATGTACTTCATCATAGATAGAATCACATACTAAGAAGAGAACATCTTCTTTTGTTCGAATATATTCATACAGAGTTCCAATACTAAACCCAGATTCTCTAGCAATTTCACGAGTGGTTGTGCGATGAAACCCTTTTTCCGTAAACAAATGAACGGCCGCCTTGACCATTTGCTCCCTACGCTTACGAATCAATTCAGGATCCTTTACAAGCGATTTCACTGCCTTTTTCAAAATCAACCTACCTCCCTTATTTGCTTATATCATACTAAATTTCATTTCGTAGAGCTATATTTGTGTCTTATTATTTTGCAGTAGCCATTTTAGCTTCTATTATTTCATACCTTGCAATTTTCGCCAACATGATTTTTAACAAATTGGGTATCCTAATGAGAAGATTGACTCTCAAACCATAGCAATTGGAAAGTAGGTGGGCTTCAATGAATGGTTGGTTAATCGCATTAGTCATAATCATTGCAGTACTCATTTGGATGAGGATTGATTTTCTCTTAGGGTTACAACAACAGCGAAAGGAAGCAGCACGTCACACACAAAAAACGCGCTATGGTGATGTTATGCTGCTTACAGATGGTGAAGAATGCTTTAACAAAATGCTTCAAGATATAAATAGTGCAAATGACCATATACACATGCTTTTCTATATATTTCGCGATGATTATATCGGGAAGAAAGTACTATCTGCCTAGAATTAAAAGCAAAGCAAGGTGTGACTGTTCGATTACTCGTTGATCGGTTCGGTTGTAATCTCTCGAGGCGTGTAAAAAAGAAATACAAAAAAGCAGGGATTTCCTTTGCTTATTCACATCCGCCTTCCTTTCCGTACTTATTTTTCACGATTAATCGGCGAAATCACCGGAAACTCACAATTATTGATGGAAAAGTAGGGTATATCGGCGGGTTTAATGTAGGCGATGAATATTTAGGAAGAGATCCTGATTTTGGCTATTGGCGTGATTTCCACTTACGCATTGACGGTGATGGTGTACAAGATTTACAAGAACAATTTCTAGAGGATTGGCAAACCGCAAAACAAAGATATGTCCAAAAGCCGTCCCATTACCCGCCATTACCTAAAGGAGAAACGGCCTTACGAATTTTACCGACAGATGGCTGTTACTTGGAAGATACGTTTATCGATCTCATCAAGCAAGCAACTTCGTCGATTATTATTGGTACCCCGTATTATATTCCTGGAAAGAAGCTTCAACAGGAATTATTACATGCGGCTAAACGCGGTATTGATATTCGCCTTCTTCTCCCAAAAAAGAGCGATCATCCGCTTGTTCGTGAAGCTGCCTATCCTTACTTTGAGCCTTTGCTAAAAGAAGGAGTTAGCATTTATCAATATTATCGAGGCTTTTTTCATGCGAAATGTATCATCATTGATGAGCAAATGTGTGACATCGGTACTGCTAATTTTGACAAACGTAGCTTTTATATTAATCATGAAATAAATTGTCTCATCTATGATGAAGCGTTTGTAAAAAAAGCAGCTCAAACACTCGAATCGGATATAAGCCGTTCTGAAAAGTTAACATACGAGGTATATAAGAAACGCCCACTCATGCAAAGAAGCAAAGAAAAAATCGCTACGCTCGTATCAGGACTTCTTTAAAGAGCTTTTTGCACTGTGTGAGGCCGTTACTAGCGGGCCGAGCCAGTGCTATAAAGCTTCCAATCATTTAGAATGTTCTATTTCTACTCATGGACTTTAATATCATCGCTATTTACTTTTGCAACGTTTCTGCTCAAATATGTGTCTATTTGTTTTTTAGTGCAGATTCCCCATGTCCTCCTTCAATTATGCAGCTATCTGATCTTCTTTCTATAAAATCGCTTGACTCCATTACAAAAATAGGCTGGGTCAAACCCTCCTCAGAAATGAAAAAGCCGGTGAAATTTAGTTACCACACCAAATCGAATCAGAAAACAGTTGATGAATTGCATCGTACGAGAAGCTTCCAGAAGAGAAAACGAGTGCCATCTATCGAAAACGTACGATCGGTGTGGAAACAGTTTTTGGATTCTTGAAGGCTAATTTTCGTTTCACTCGCGATTTTCTGTACGAGGAAAATCTAAAGTAAAAATAGGCCTCGCGTTAATGGAGACGTCTAAAAATCTATTCTGGAGACCATGTTAATTTACGTTTTCTTTTATTTAATAATCTTAACGATCATCAGACCATTTCTCTTTGTTTTACAGTTATTATGGCATTGTAACAGAGTAAAGTGGTGATCAAACGTACGACGGATCTTTTTATTGACCCTCACACAGTGTCATACTTTAACATTTTATTAGACCCATGTAGAAAGAGGTGATGATGTGCGTATTAGTGAACTTTCCGTAAAGACCGGGGTAAGTATCCGCTCCCTTCGTTATTATGAAGAAAAAGGGTTGATCACTCCACAACGTCTTACAAATGGATATCGACAATACAATGGGTCAGATGTAGAACGAGTGAATAACATACAGCTATTTCTAGATCTTGGCCTCAGTACAGATGAAATTCATCCTATTTTGGACTGTACTACAGAAATATCAACTTCTTCTAAATGTGCTTCTGAAGCTATCTCATTATATGAAGGGAAACTGAGGGACACACGAACACAGATTAAACAGTTAAGAGAGGTTGAAATTAAGTTGGAAAAAATCATTGCTTTTTGGAGGGAAAAAACGGTAGGGAAATAGTTTGAAGTTCATTGAATAATAAATATTAGTTTAATAAGGAGTGTATAACTTGAAAAATGACAAGGTACTTTCACATAATCATTCTATAGAAGCTTTGTTTCAACCATTCTCGATTGGGAACCTCTTTCTTCCTAATCGTACTGTCATGGCTCCGATGACACGGGGATTTTCCCCTGGCGGCGTCCCGAATGACAACGTCGCTGCATATTATCGACGACGAGCAGAAAACGGTGTTGGCCTGATTATTACGGAAGGAACCGGTATTAATCATCCTTCGAGTGTTGATGATCCAGAAGTTCCAATTTTATACGGGAAGAAGGCACTGGCAGGTTGGGGGAAAGTTGTTAATGAAGTGCACAAAGCCGGAGGCAAAATTATTCCTCAACTGTGGCATGTTGGAATGATCCGAGAAGTTGGTGCACAACCCAATAAGGATTCGCTGCCAGTAGGACCTTCTGGCCTTAGTGTAACTGGAGAAAAAGTGACAGAACCCCTCACGGAAGAGGAAATTCACCTACTCATTCAAGCATACGCTGATGCCGCATATAATGCGAAGAGAATTGGTTTTGACGGTATCGAAATTCATGGTGCACATGAGTACCTAATTGACCAATTTTTCTGGAAGCGTACCAATAAACGAACCGACCGATACGGAGGCACTTTAAAAGAACGTACTCGTTTTGCAGCGGAAGTTGTAAAAGAATGTCGGAAAGTGGTAGGAGAGGATTTCCCTATATTTTTTCGTTTTTCACAATGGAAAATGAGTGATTATCAAGCTAAGTTAGCAGAAAATCCAAATGAACTTGCTGAATTTTTAGAGCCTTTGCAAGAAGCCGGTGTTGATGTATTCCATTGCTCTACTCGCCGTTTTTGGGAAGCAGAATTTGCAGGCTCCGATTTGAATTTAGCTGGCTGGACAAAATATTTAACTGGCAAGCCTTCAATTACTGTTGGATCAGTTGGCTTAGATAGTGTTTTTACTAGTTTTGACAGCTCAAATCCAACTAGCATCCAACGGTTGCTTGATCGACTAGAGAAAGATGAATTTGATTTAGTAGCGATAGGACGCCCGCTGATTTCAGATCCAGCATGGGTGGCTAAAATTTATAAAGGAGATTATGAAGAAATTATTCCGTTTAGCAAAGAATCATTAAGCACTTTATATTAGAAAAACCTTCGTGATCAGCTAAGCACACACAAACTAGGTTTGCTCAAACTTCATTTTACAAGTTAAAAGAAGGCTGTCCAATATCATTAAATATTTACTTTTGAGGGACAGCTTTTTCTTTGTTATTTCTTATAAAAAGGTAGTATTACTCCCCCTCTGAATTTCAACACAAAATAGAGAAATGTTATGTTGAGTACGCTAAATTAACCTTTTTCACTATTTGAAGTTAGTTATGTCTCAGCCTCTTACCAATATGTCGTTTTATCCACTGATGAATGATTGTATTGCATTCATTAGGTGTCCTTGTTGGTACTTGATGGGCTACTTTACTGACTAACACGACTTCAATTTCTTTAATCTCTTGTAGAAAATGAATCATATAAGGTGCTGAAAACAAATCGCGTTTTCCGTAAATGACAAGAATCGGCATCGTTAATTGCTTTAAACGTTCGGTTGCAGCATAACGTTTTCCCGCCTCATACATTTCTTTAAGTGAATGAGGATCAGCTCGTTTAATCCAACGGGCCATTTCATCTTGTTCTCTTTTTGAACGAAAATGGTTTTTCGTTAATACATAAGCAAAAAGCGACATCCATTCTTTTTTTGCGGCCCAAATCCCAACTTGAAATTCCCTATCTAAAAAGAATGTTGAAACCTCAGGGAAGCCACTCAATAAAATGAGACCGTCTGTTTTATGAGAATAAGTTAAAGCAAATTCGATCGCAACAGAGCAGCCATTTGAATATCCACATATAATAGCAGACTGAATTGTTAATTTTGTTAATACCGCTTCAATCGTTTCCGCTAAATATGCAACCTCGACCTCATTTTCAGAAACATGATGGCTGCTTTTCCCACTATTAAATAAATCAATATATATTAATTGATAATGCTCTGATAAAGGTTGTTGCGATCGAAACGTTAAGTGACCCATAACAGGCGGATGGACAAACACTAAAGGCTGCCCGCTTCCGTGCACTTCGTAGTAAATTCTTGAGTTGTTATGTTTAACAAAAGGCATGATTTATCTCCTTATTGAAACCAATTTGTTGCTACAAATTGAAATAACTGATATCCTGCGTAAATGCCAATGATACCAAGCACACCAGCTAATGCTGGAGGTGCGGGAATTGGAAGCTTAATCCATGCAAATAAAAATCCTACGCCTAATCCAGCTATAAACGCTAAAATAATTTCGTTCATTCTCAACCCTTCTTTCTTATTAGTACTTTGTGTAGGAAAGCTATTTTTCATGTAAGAAAAACACTGGAAGCAAAAAAGACCATTTACCGTTTTAACGTAAATGATCTTTCTTATTTATAACATCTTACATTTGCTCAGGTGCTGAGACGCGATAAGAGCTAATGCATTTTTTATCGTGATTTGTGTTGCCTTCATGAGAGCTAGTCGAGCTTCACTCGCTTCTTTTTGTTCCGGATCTATTACACGCTCGGCATTATAGAAGCTATGAAGTGTTGAGGCAAGCTCATGCACATAGTTTGTAATACGATGCGGACTTTGCTTTCCAGCTGCCTCAGCTATTGCAACTGGAAAATCTCCAATGGCTTTTAATAATTCATACGCCTTCTCGGATGACAAGCTTGAAAGATCCGTCGTTTCATCGAATGTGAAACCTTGTTCTTCACCTTGGCGAAGCATGCTGCATACACGAGCATGAGCATATTGGACGTAATACACAGGATTTTCATTCGATGTTGAAACAGCAAGATCCATATCAAAGTCTAAATGCGTATCAGCACTACGCATCGCAAAGAAATAACGCGTTGCATCGATTCCGACCTCTTCCATTAAATCGCGTAACGTAACAGCCTTCCCTGTTCGTTTACTCATCTTCACCTTTTCGCCGCCTTGATAAAGACTAACCATCTGGATAATTTCAACATCCATTTGTGCAGCATCATACCCCAACGCTTGAATAGCTGCCTTCATTCGTGGAATATAACCATGATGATCAGCTCCCCAAATGTTAATCAATTTATCAAAGCCACGACGCATCTTATCTTGGTGGTAGGCGATATCAGGTGTTAAATACGTATATGTTCCATCCTTTTTAATTAAAACACGATCTTTGTCGTCGCCATATGCTGTTGAACGGAACCACGTTGCTCCATCCTCTTCATATGTCTCCCCTTTTGACTTGAGGTACTCCAACGTTTCTTCTACTTTACCTGATTCATATAAAGATACTTCAGAAAACCATTGGTCGAATTCAACGCGATATTCCTTCAAGTCACTTTTAATTTTGTCTAATTCTTTCTTCAAGCCGTATTCGCGGAAGAACGCTCTTCTTTCCTCCTCTGCTTGATGGACAAAACGATCACCATATTCCTCTGCTAACGCCTTCCCAAATTCAATGATATCTTTGCCGTGGTATCCGTCTTCTGGCATTTCCTTTTCTAGACCGATCGCTTGGAAATAACGTGCCTCAAGGGAAAGTGCTAAATTTTGAATTTGATTTCCCGCATCATTGATATAATATTCCCGTTCAACTTCAAACCCCGCTTTATCAAGAATATGACAAAGTGCATCACCCACTGCTGCTCCACGAGCATGTCCAAGGTGAAGTGTCCCTGTTGGATTTGCTGATACAAACTCAACTTGAACTTTCTTATTTGAACCAATGTTTGTTTGACCATATGCCTCGTTCATTTTTAAAACAGTCGGAACAATGGCACGTAAATAGGCATTATCCATATAGAAATTAATAAAACCCGGGCCGGCAATATCAATTTTTTTAATTGAGGCCTTTTCTTTATCCAGATGCTCTACTATTTGCTCTGCAATAACTCGCGGTGCTTTTTTCGCCACTCTCGCAAGCTGCATTGCCATATTTGTCGCATAATCACCATGTGATTTATCTTTAGGCGACTCCAAAATACATTCTGGAATCGTCTGTTCATCTGCTAGCTGAGCAGCTATCACCGCTTTTTTATCTCATCTTTTAATTGCTGCTTCACTTGCTCTACACTGTTCATCTCTCATCCTCCTCAAGCGTTAAACGAACGTAATGTCTTCCCGTTTCTTGACCTTGTAATAAAAAACGATACAAAATTTCAATGCGTCCACGATTCTTTCCTTGTGGCCATTGAACAAATACCTTTTCCGTTATCGCTTCTGTTTGCCAAGATGCTTCTTGTGTGACATACCGCCCTATTGTTTTCTCTCCGGCAATAAAAGCTTGTCTCATTAATACGACACCTTGTCTAATTAACATGAGCTCATGTCCATCCCACTTCATTGTCGTCTGAACCTTTTCAAGACCTGGTATCGCCTCTTCAAAACGTAAATAATCTTGATTTCCTTTATGAAAGAGCTCTCCCCTTGTCGTAAAATCATTCGTATCCGTATGATCATCCTGCTCTACCTTCGTTTGAAAATGCATTTTAACAAATCGTTTAAGCGCCCTTTTCATGTGTCTCGCCACACCTTTCTATCCTTCATAGTTTAGCGAGTTTCACGCTCAGTTGCAAGACGTGCAACGATCTTAACCATTAAATATTGTTTAAGCTGACGTCGTCTCATTTTTGAGAGAATGATGCGTATCACACAAAAGCTAATGGAAGATCCTAACAAACAACCCATATACAAACGGCAAATACTCCCCATACGAAATAGTGCTAAATCCATTTTCCTTGTCTCCCTTTAAAAAAAGGTGCCTCCATGAGGTCTAAAGTTCTGACCTCATAGGGCACCTTCTACTATCGTCCAATTAATTGCCCGACAAAACGCGGTAGTGCAAAGGCTGCAGAATGGAGCTCCTTTGTGTAATACTTCGTCTCAATTTCGTGGAAACGATTTGCTTCAACCTTTAATGGATCATACTTTTTCGATCCGATTGTAAAGGTCCAAAGGCCGCTCGGGTACGTCGGGATATTGGCTGTGTACAAATTTGTAATTGGGAAAATTTCTGAAACATCACGATATACCTTTGTTATCAAGTCACCATGAAACCACGGGTTGTCCGTTTGTGCAACAAAGATACCATCTTCCTTTAATGCTTTTGCGATCCCCTCATAAAATCCTTTTTCAAACAGTTTAACAGCTGGACCAACTGGTTCTGTTGAATCAACCATAATAACATCATACTCATTTTCTGCTTTAGCGATGTGCATAAAGCCATCATCAATTTGTACGTCTACGCGCGGGTCATCTAAACCCCCTGCAATTGTCGGTAAATACCTTTTTGAATACTCAACAACCTTACCATCAATTTCTACTAGGACCGCCTTTTCGACAGAAGGGTGCTTTAATACTTCACGAATCACTCCTCCATCTCCACCACCAACAACTAGTACACGCTTTGGATTTGGATGAGTAAATAACGGTACGTGAGCAACCATTTCGTGATAAACAAATTCATCTTTCTCTGTCGTCATCACCATACCATCAAGCACGAGCATAGTACCGAATTCCTCTGTTTCAATCATGTCTAACTGTTGAAATTCCGTCTTCTCCGTATGAAGCGTTTGTTTCACCTTTGCTGTAATGCCAAATCGTTCTGTTTGCTTTTCTGTATACCATAATTCCATTAACTTTCACCTCTTTATTGACGATCTCTTCTATTTTGCGATTCGATTCATCATTCTTATTCTAATAGCAACAAAAGAAAGTATATAGCAACAAAAGGAAATCGGCAATGTTGTTTTTACGGTCTATCCCATCTGCTATACGGAAAATTTCATGTTTAAGCTTTCATGTTTTTACCAATGCTAGATAACGTACTAAAAATTATATTTCCTTTCCATAAATGGGGTGACCAAAATGGAAGTCATCGTAAAGCGACAAAGGCGTAGGCAAAGACGTCTCATCCGGCTTTTTTTCCGATTACTATTAATTGGTTTAGTGATGCTTACTGCTGCTGCAGTTGGCTTACTTTCCTATACGAAAATGCAAGGACCTCCTCCATTAACCGTTGCACAAACGACGGTTTATTTCGGGACTGATCAATCAATTATAGGTGAACGTCATCAAGGTGAAAATCGTCTTTGGCTTGAACTATCTTCCATTGACGAGGATGTGATTAACGCTACGATAGCTGTCGAGGACCGAAAGTTTTATCAGCATTTTGGCTTTGATCCGATTCGGATTGGCGGGGCACTTCTCGCTAATTTACGTTCTGGGTCAGCCGCACAAGGTGCAAGTACGATTACACAGCAGTACGCACGAAACCTTTATTTAAATCATGATAAAACATGGAAGCGAAAGTGGCATGAATTAATGTACTCACTAAGGCTCGAAATGAATTACGATAAAGATCAAATTATTGAGGGATATTTAAACACCGTCTATTACGGTCATGGTGCATATGGTATTGAAGCAGCAGCCTATCACTACTTTGGGAAATCCGCTCAAGACCTTTCATTAGCTGAAGCAAGTATGCTTGCAGGTATACCAAAAGGGCCAAGCTACTATTCTCCGTTGTTTGATTTTGATCGTGCGAAAAAACGGCAAAGTGTCGTTCTCCAATCGATGGTTACAACAGGGATGCTAACACAAGTAGAAGCTGATGAAGCTTATGCAGAGGAGCTAACATTTGCTCACGATGAACTTGAAGCAACGACAACGATCGGACCTTATTTTCAAGATGCTATTGAACGTGAGTTAATTGAGGAAATTGGGCTCGAGCCAACTTTATTTGAAATCGGTGGCCTTCGCATTTATACAACGCTCGACCCAGACTTACAAAAGGAAGCTGAGCGATTGATTCAGGAGGAAATGCCAGCAGGTGACCTGCAAGTTGCTCTAGTTGCGATTGATCCTCATCTTGGCGATGTGAAAGCTCTAGTAGGAGGCAAAAATTATTACGACAGTCCATTCAACCGTGCGACTGATTTAGAAAGACATGGTGGTTCTACCTTAAAGCCGTTTTTATACTATGCAGCTTTGGAGAATGGATACACCCCTGCCTCAACATTACTAAGCGAAGAAACAACATTTACTTTAGATGAAGGAAGAGAAGTATGGAAACCTAGTAATTTTAACGATAATTACGCTAATGATTTCATTACTTTGTTACAGGCAATGGCTTACTCCGATAATATATATGCGATTAAAACCCATCTTCTCCTTGGAATGGATAAGCTCATCGACGTAGCTAATCGAACGGGTATCGAGAGCCCTTTATCCGAACGCGCCTCACTCGCACTTGGAGCAGCTGAAGTGAATCCAATGGAGCTTGCTGCAGCATACAGTGCTTTTGCCAATGGAGGGCAACGCGTCTCGCCACGTCTTGTACGTAAAGTGGTCGATTCAGAAGGTCAAGTATTATATGAGTCAGAGCCTGAACTTGAACAAACACTTGACCCACGCTTAGCTTATAT
The DNA here is from genome assembly GCF_001310635.1 of Bacillus sp. JCM 19034. Taxonomy (GTDB): domain Bacteria; phylum Bacillota; class Bacilli; order Bacillales; family Bacillaceae_D; genus Halalkalibacter. The sequence goes on along the minus strand of NZ_BAXR01000023.1, from coordinate 790 downwards.
TACTACTGATTTAATGAAAGGCATGTTTGACCTTATTTAAATGGCTATACATCCGTTACGGGTGGGTCCATTGCACATTTGTTGTCGCGAGAGGTTGCCGGAAAATCCGGATCAACTCCTACTGATAGTTGGATGATCGGCTTTACTCCACAGCTATCAACAAGCGTATGGGTCGGCTATGACCGCGACCATTTACTGAGCACAGCCGATGGACAAATTGCTAAACGAATTTGGGCACAGTTTACAGAAAACGCATTATCTGATCAAGAACCAGCCTCCTTTACTGTACCAGACGGTGTCGTCTCTGTTGAAATGGACCCATTTACCGGTATGCTTGCAACCGAGGACTGTCCAACACACCGAGTAACGTATTTTCTAGAAGGAACTGAGCCAACCGAACCTTGTCCTTCACCGTTGGAGGAAGAGACCTCTTCACACGAAGAACAAGATCATGAGCGAGAAAACTTAATTGATCGCTTTTTCCGCTGGTTCGGAAATTAAAATTCTGAGACTTTATAACGAAAACCCCCGAGCAAATTCAGCTTTTCACATTTGAAGCTGAATTTGCTCGGTTTTTCCGTTTGATTTTAACTCTATGATCATCAGATTATAATCTTCTTAGAATAGATGGTTTGCTCAAGCTTATGGTAGATGGGAGATTTCTGGACAAGCGTGTAAAGCCAAATGAGGGGAGCTATACGTTTTTGGTGCAGCTTTGACCTCGATCTCTTCTCAAAGCTGCAGCTATTCCCCTTTTGATGCAGCTTTTACCCCGATTTCTTCCCAAACC
>NZ_BAXR01000022.1 GCF_001310635.1 Bacillus sp. JCM 19034 | reverse complement strand
AAAACTGGCGGTCCGGACGGGACTCGAACCCGCGACCTCCTGCGTGACAGGCAGGCATTCTAACCAACTGAACTACCGGACCAATAAAGTGGTGACCCGTACGGGATTCGAACCCGTGTTACCGCCGTGAAAGGGCGGTGTCTTAACCGCTTGACCAACGGGCCACTTTATTAAAAATGGTGAGCCATGAAGGACTCGAACCTTCGACCCTCTGATTAAAAGTCAGATGCTCTACCAACTGAGCTAATGGCTCTTGTTATTGCTTTTCAAGAGCCTGTACTCTTGACGACAAGATTTATAATATCACACATGAATGTGACATGCAACTACTTTTTCAAAAATAATTAATCATTAAATATTGAACTGAATTAAGCAAGTGCACACAAAACACTGTACACTTGCTCACTACAAATTAGGCAAACACACCACGCACTAAATTCGTTTGATCACGGTCTGGTCCGACAGAGAAAATCGTTAAAGGAATACCAGTTAATTGTGACACACGTTCAATATAATGACGAGCATTCACTGGTAACTCATCTAATGATTTCACAGCAGTAATATCCTCATCCCAACCAGGTAATTCTTCATAAACAGGTTCACACTCAGCTAGAACCTTCAAGCTTGCTGGGAATTCCTCAATGATTTCACCGCGATATTTATAAGCTGTACAAATCTTTAACGTTTTAATCCCTGTTAAGACATCAATAGAATTTAACGACAGATCCGTTAAGCCACTTACACGACGAGCATGACGTACTACTACGCTATCAAACCAGCCAACACGACGTGGACGACCTGTTGTCGTACCATACTCATTTCCAACCTCACGAATTTGATCACCAATTTCATCATGAAGCTCGGTTGGGAACGGACCATCACCAACACGTGTTGTATACGCCTTTGATACACCAACCGCCTTCGTAATTTTCGCCGGACCTACGCCTGACCCAATCGTTACACCACCAGCAATCGGGTTAGAGGACGTTACGAATGGGTACGTTCCTTGGTCAATATCAAGCATTACTCCTTGTGCACCTTCAAACAGCACCCTGCGACCTTCATCTAAAGCATCGTTTAAAACAACTGACGTATCACACACATACTTGGCAATTTGTTGGCCGTAATCATAATACTCTTCTAAAATTTCTTCCTTCGTAAAGCCTTCAACCTCATAATATTTTTCGAAAAGACGATTCTTTTCTTCTAAAATACGTTCTAATTTTTCTTCAAACACTTCTTTATCTAATAAATCAGCAATACGGATTCCAATACGTGCAGCCTTGTCCATGTAGGCTGGGCCAATTCCTTTTTTCGTTGTCCCGATTTTATTGGCTCCTTTTCGTTCTTCTTCAACAATATCAAGCTTTAAATGGTAAGGAAGAATCACATGGGCACGGTTACTAATACGCAAATTGCTCGTATCAACATTACGTTCATGTAAGTAAGCAAGCTCCTCAACGATTGCTTTTGGATCAATTACCATTCCATTCCCAATGACACAAATCTTATCTTTATAAAAAATACCAGAAGGAATTAAGTGCAGCTTATATTTCACACCACTAAATACAATCGTATGTCCTGCGTTGTTTCCCCCTTGATATCGGGCTACAACCTCCGCTCGTTCTGAAAGGTAATCGGTAATCTTCCCTTTCCCTTCATCACCCATTGTGTTCCTACAACAACAACTGATGACATGACATGCACCTCCGCATTAGCCTATAGTAAGTATAGTTTTCCAAAGCCACTGATTAGTATACCAACTACTTACAATAGCGTCAATGTAAACACGAACATTTGTATAATTTATTCATATTTTCGTTCGACTGTACTGGATGTTTCCTCGGGAAAATGGAAAAAAGGCGACCTTAGAAATGGAATTTTCTCTAAGGTCGCCCCTCTACGCACCAGGTGGCATACTACTTTCATCATGTCTACGATCTAAATTAACGAATTTATTAAACTCCTTCACAAAAGCGAGCTCCACTGTTCCAACAGGACCATTCCGCTGCTTTGCGATAATAATTTCGATGATATTCTGATTTTCTGATTCTTTATCATAATAATCGTCGCGATATAAGAAAGCGACGATATCGGCATCCTGCTCAATACTTCCCGATTCACGAATATCAGACATCATCGGACGCTTATCCTGTCTTGATTCTACCCCACGTGAAAGCTGTGATAGGGCAATAACAGGAACTTCGAGTTCACGAGCAATTTGCTTTAACGTACGAGAAATTTCCGATACTTCCTGCTGACGATTTTCCCCGCTTTTTCCACTACCTTGAATGAGCTGCAAATAATCGATCATAATCATCCCGAGTCCTTGCTCCTGCTTCAATCGTCGGCATTTCGCACGAATATCATTCACCTTCACACCTGGCGTATCATCAATATAAATGCCCGCTTTCGCTAAGCTTCCCATCGCCATGGCGAGCTTGTTCCAATCTTCAGCATTTAACGCCCCTGTTCTCATTCGCTGTGCATCAATGTTTCCTTCTGCACAGAGCATCCGTTGAACAAGCTGGCTAGCTCCCATCTCTAAACTAAAGATCGCCACATTTTCTCCTGTTGACGTCGCCACATTTTGCGAAATGTTCAAAGCAAAAGCCGTCTTACCGACAGACGGACGTGCCGCTACAATGATCAAATCATTGCGCTGGAATCCTGCTGTCATGCGGTCCAACTCCTGAAATCCAGTTGGAATCCCAGTGATATCACCTTTTTAAATTTTGTAGCTTTTCGATTTTATCATATGTTTCAATCAGAACGTCTTTGATGGAAATAAAGGAACTCGTATTTTTCCGCTGCGAAACCTCTAATATCGTTTTTTCTGCCTCTGCTAATATCGTATCGACTTCTTCTTCACTCGCATACCCATCAGCGGCGATCGAGGTCGATACTTTAATAAGTCTTCGTAAAACTGATTTTTCTTCTACAATTCTCGTATAGTAGTCAATATTAGCAGCTGTCGGTACAGCATTTGCTAGATCGCTTAAATAGGCAATCCCGCCTATTTCATCAAGCCATTTCCGATCTTGCAATTCTGACGTAACTGTTACTAAATCAACCGGTTCATCCTTTTCAGATAACTCTAGCATCACTTGATAGATTCGTTGATGAGAGGCCCGGTAGAAATCTTCAGGAATGAGTTGTTCAGAAGCGGTAACGAGAGCATCAGCAGATAAAAAATGGCTCCTAAGACCGCTTGTTCCGCTTCAATATTTTGTGGTGGTGTTCGATCTGCAAATAAATCACTCATACCAAAGCCGCCTTCCTTATCTATTTCTTTGAAAGAGGGCATCTCAAAAGGTCTTCTTTTGCCTTTTGAGACACCCTCTCATCATTTTACTGCTTTCAATTATTCTGCAACAACGTGAACTTTAACCGTTGCAACAACCTCTTGATGTATTTTAATTGGAACATTCGTATAGCCTAATGAACGAATCGGATCATCTAGCAAGATCTTCCGTTTATCGACTTTCTTCTTCATCTTTTTCAACGTTTCAGCAATTTGCTTCGTGGAAACTGCACCGAACAGTCGGCCACCTTCTCCCGCCTTTGCCTTAATTTCAACCGTTAATGCTTCTAATTCTTCCTTATAAGCTTGAGCAGCTTCTAGTTCCTCGTCAGCCTTCTTTTGCTTGCTCTTCTGTTGTGCTTCTAAATTCTTCATATTTCCTGTCGTTGCTTCAACAGCAAGGTTATTGGGAATAAGGTAATTTCTAGCATACCCTTCAGAAACATTTTTCGTCTCGCCTTTTCTCCCTTTCCCCTTAACATCCTCTAAAAAATCACTTTCATCGATTATTGACCTCCTTCTAAATAGTGATCAATCGCTTCTTGAAGCTTCTCCTTTGCTTCAAAGACCGTAATATCTCTAAGCTGTGTAGCAGCATTTGTCAAATGTCCTCCCCCATTTAATGATTCCATTATAATTTGGACATTGACATCTCCTAGCGATCGTGCACTTATACTAATACAGTCATCTTCACGTTTTGATATGACAAAAGATGCTGTTACACCTTTCATTGATAATAACGTATCTGCAGCTTGAGCGATAATAATTTGACTATATGATTTCGTTTCGCTCGCTGTTGCAATCGCAAAGCCTTCACGATACGTTTCTGCATTCTTTATCAGTTTAGAACGCTCCACGAATTGATCTAAATCTTCCTTCAAAAGCTTTTGAACGAGCGTTGTATCGGCACCGTTTGAACGAAGGAAGGATGCTGCATCAAACGTTCTTGCCCCTGTTCTTACTGCGAAGCTCTTTGTATCGACTATAATGCCTGCAAGTAAAGCAGTAGCCTCAAGGCGATCCATCTGCAAGCGATTCGGTTGATATTCTAGCAACTCCGTTACAAGCTCAGCTGTTGATGAAGCATATGGCTCCATATAAACTAGTACTGGATCTTCAATAAACTCTTCACCACGGCGATGATGATCTAACACAATAATTCGTTCAACTTTCTGTAATAATTCAGGCTCGATTACTAAAGACGGCCGATGCGTATCGACTATAATTAATAACGTTTCTTGCGTAATTCGATCCTTCGCTTCCTCTGGAGTAATAAAATGAGACCACAAATAATCATGCTCCTCTATTTCCTCCATCAGCTTCTGTACTGTGTAGTTAATGTCGTCGGGATCTAACACAATAAAGCCTTCTTTTTCATTAACCTCAGCTAGCTTCTGAACACCAATTGCTGCACCGATCGCATCCATGTCAGGGTTTTTATGACCCATTATTAGTACTTTATCACTTTCTTTTACAAAGTCACGTAATGCATGGGAAATGACCCTCGCTCTAACTCGTGTTCGTTTTTCCATCGCATTCGACTTCCCACCATAAAACGGACACGCCCATTTTTGCGTTTTATCGCTACCTGGTCACCACCACGTCCGAGAGCTAGATCTAAGCTTGATTGAGCAATTTTCCCTAGCTCACGTAAATCATCTTCATCTGTTCCTACCCCGATACTAAGTGTAATCGCGATTTTCTCTTTAGCCGTCTCCTCACGAATGTGATCTATTATTTCAAAACGGCTCTCTTCCATTTCCTTTAATGCATAAGCATGCATGACCGCAATAAACCGATCCACTGATGTTCTTCGTAAATATACACCATAATAATCGGCCCATTCGTTTAACGTCTTTGTCACAATGCTCATCATACGTCCACGTACTTGATCATCAATTCCTTGCATGACTTCATCATAATTATCTAAATAGAGCATCGCCAAAACTGTTTTTGACTGGTGAAATTTATCAAATGCCTCTTCCTGATCTGTCACATCCATAAAATAGATCATTCGTTCATTCGCTTCGATCGTTACTTGATAAATCGCCTCACCTATACGGAGAAGACCTTCAGTTGTCTCCTCTTCTAACCAGCTCTCAAGCTCTTCACTAATTTCACCTATAGGACGCTCAATCCATTTTTCATTAAATGTCGTAGTCATAAACGGATTAACCATTGTATGATATGCTCGTCATTATAAAGCACCATCGATAGGCAGCTTTTGAACAGCAGCTTCGCTAGCCTTTGAAACACGAGAAGATATAGTCGCTATATACTCTCCGAACTCTCGTTTAAAGGCAAGCTGTGCTTGAATGGTGAACACAAGCAAAACAGCTAGTATAAGAAGGCCTATTACTCCTATCTTCCAATTATACCATGTCAAAGCAGCAACAAAAGCCGTCGCAATGATAAAGAGAGCAATGACATGATAACCGTGCCAGCGATTTAATAAATAGTTTGGCATATCGTCAGCTCCTATTATCTTGGCCTATGCGTTTACGCAATTCAAAGCCTAAATCGATAATTCCAATAATTCGAATGATCTCCATGAACGGTAAAAGAATAAATGATGCTACAACGATAATAATTGGAAGAGCAATAGGTACTTTTTTGTAGTGACAATAATAAAATATAAAGGCAAAACCTTGAATCGTCAAAACAAAGCCTAATAGCATGATTAGATTTTGTACGATCGTAAATAGTGTTGTCCCTTCTTCCACCCCGATTAATGCTACTATTAACACGACTAAGTAATACCATAAAAAGCTTTTAGGAAACGCCCATTTACGAAATGGCGGCAGTTTATTCACATCGTGTCCTAACCTTTTTAATACAACGTAGCTAAGGAGTACTGTAACAATAGCAAGCATCAAAGCAGAGCCAACAATTACTACAGGGGCTAAATATAATAATGCATCCAAAGATTCATTTATTAGCTCCGTATTTCCTTCTCCCATTCCACCTAACGTCCGTTCAACAAAATCCATCTGTTCTCTAGTTAGATCTGCAGCTAATTGCATTGGATTTTGCCCAACTAACATTGTCATTCCAACGAAAATTAGCAAAATATGTACGATATATGCTAAAGATGTACCAAGCAATCCAGCAAACCCACTTAATCCTCTTCGGTGAATCTCACCAAGTACCATACCAGCTGTTCCAAACATAAAAGCTGGAATTAATGCTAATAAGCCACCTCCAAGTATAAAGCCTAAAATGGAAGAAACAAATAACAAAATTGTTCCAGCTTTCAATCCTCTACGATACGTAAATACAACAAACGGTAATGGCAATGCCACATTACAATCGAATTCACAAGTGGGACATAAAGAGTGAGAAGTAATAGGATCGTAACGATAGCAGCCATTATGGCTCCTTCTGTCATCGTTTTTGTATTTCTCACAAATACACCTCATTTTTCCGATCTTTTATATCTTTTCGAGATATTCCTCTATATTTTACCGTAATTATAAGGAAAGTTAAAGCATTCAAAGGTGAACATCATATTACAAATGAATCCGCTTTAGTATTTGTACAGTATTAATATAACCTGAGAAGGTATAGGAAAATGTATGGGACCATTCCATTCATTTGATAGCTACTTTAAATATAACTGACTATTTATCCTTTTAAGGAGTACCAAACAACTTCAATTAATTTTAATATGACCATGCAGGACAAGGGGAGACCATAAAACTAATTACTTGAGGCTTTTAAACTATTTACGATACAAAACATACACATTCATTGTAGAAAAGTATCTTCCCCTTAATTTTAGTAACAAAAAAAGGCACGCTAGAGAAATGGTCTCTAGCATACCTTCTTATACGTATTAATTCACATCATTTACATATGGCAATAAAGCGATTTGACGAGAACGCTTAATTGCAATTGTAAGTTGACGTTGATACTTCGCAGATGTTCCAGTTACACGGCGAGGTAAGATTTTACCACGCTCAGAAATGAAACGTTTAAGAAGATCAGTGTCTTTGTAATCGATTTTCGTAATTTTGTTTACTGTAAAGAAACAAACTTTACGACGCTTTGGACGACCACGACGAGCCATTGGACAGCACTCCTTTCCTTATCAATCGTTTTCTATTCTAATCATTACTTTTAATATATGAGGGGTTATTAAAACGGCAAATCGTCATCTGAAATATCAATTGGCTTGCCATCATTTGCAAATGGGTCCTCAAAACTAGATGGACGATTTGGCTGTTGCTGCTTACCAAAGTCGTTATTCCCCGCTGAACTAGGTGGCCCACCAAATGATTCATTTCCTGCTCCTCCACTGTTACGTGGTTCAAGAAACTGTACACTTTCTGCAACGACTTCTGTGACAAAGACTCTACGGCCTTCATTATTGTCATAGCTCCGTGTTTGTAAACGGCCATCTACACCCGCTAAACTACCCTTTTTCAAATAGTTTGCGACATTTTCAGCTTGCTTTTGCCAGACGACACAATTAATAAAATCAGCTTCACGCTCACCTTGGCGATTCGAAAAAGCACGATTCACTGCAAGTGTAAAGTTCGCAACAGCTACTCCATTAGGTGTGTAACGCAACTCTGGGTCACGTGTTAAACGTCCAACAAGCACGACACGGTTAAGCATTCAAACCCCTCCCATTTTCCATTCATTAATCTTCGTCTTTTGTAATAAGAACACGGATTACATGATCATTGATCTTAATAAGACGGTTAAATTCTGCAATCGCTTCTGAATTAGATTGTACATTTAGCAATACATAAAATCCTTCACGGAAATCATTGATTTCATATGCTAAACGACGCTTACCCATTTCATTCACCTTATCGATTTCAGCACCATTTGTTGTAAGAACATTGTTAAAACGTTCAATTACTTCCTTAGTTGCTGCTTCGTCTAGGTTTGGAGCGATGATGTACATAATTTCGTACTTACGCATTCCGATCCACCTCCTTTTGGTCTAACGGCTCCACAAACGGAGCAAGGAGCAAAACTCATCAAAGAGTCATTTTACTCACATTCCAATATTATAACAGATCGTACAACAACCTGCAATATAAGATAAACGTATGGAGCGTTTTTTCTAAAAAAGAAGCCCAAGTCCATATACTTGAGCTTCTACCTTCTATACATTAAATCTGAAATGGATGACATCGCCATCTTGGACAACATAATCCTTTCCTTCTAATCGTACTTTTCCTTTTTCTTTAGCAGCACTCATCGATCCTGCGTCCATTAAATCATCATACGAAACCGTTTCAGCACGAATAAATCCTTTTTCAAAGTCACTATGAATAATCCCAGCGGCTTGTGGTGCTTTTGTCCCTTTACGAAATGTCCATGCCCGTACTTCTTGTACACCAGCTGTAAAATACGTTTGTAAGCCTAACAATTGGTAAGCAGCACGAATTAATTGATCTAAACCTGATTCGGCAATGCCAAGTTCCTCTAAGAACATTTCCTTTTCATCGCCTTCAAGCTCAGCAATTTCCGATTCGATTTTTGCACATACAACAATCACTTCACTATTTTCTGCTTGTGCAAACTCCTTTACTTGCTGAACATATTCATTATCATCAGGTGCTAATAAATCGTCCTCACTTACATTTGCAACATATAAAACAGGCTTAATCGTTAATAAATGATATTGCTTTACAACTGCTAGCTGCTCTTCGGTAAATTCAATGCTTCGTGCTGGTTTTTCTTCCTCAAAAGCGGCCTTGAGCATTTCTAATACTTCAAGCTCAGCTACTGCCTCTTTATCTTTTGTTTTCGCTAGCTTGGCCACTCTTGTAAAACGTTTATCAATCGTTTCAAAGTCAGCCAGAATAAGCTCTAAATTAATAACCTCAATATCACGGAGCGGATTTACGCCTCCTGAAACATGAGTTATATTATCGTCAGCAAAGCAACGAACAACGTGTGAAATAGCATCTACTTGACGAATGTGTGAAAGAAACTTATTTCCTAACCCTTCACCTTTACTTGCTCCCTCAACAATACCAGCAATATCAGTAAATTCAAACGCTGTCGGTACCGTTTTTTTCGGTTCAACTAACTCTGTTAGCTTTTGTAATCGGACATCTGGGACCTCCACTATCCCAACATTAGGGTCAATTGTACAAAATGGATAATTGGCTGATTCTGCTCCCGCTTGGGTAATTGCATTAAATAATGTCGATTTCCGACATTCGGTAGCCCTACAATTCCAGTCGTTAAAGCCATCGGTCACGTTCCTTTCTATAGTTCAACATCAACTGTTCACTTCTCTATGACAATCATTCCAATTATAGTGAGTTTAACAGAAAAAAACAACCTATTATCAATAGGAAGGACTTTAAAAACGAATCTAAGCTAAAAAAAATCCCTCTTACTAGAGAGGCATTTCTTTATTTACTTTCTGTTCGTTCTAACACACGCTTCATTTTCTTGACAAATTCTTTCCGTGGAAGCATGACACTGTGCTGACATCCAAGACACTTGATACGGATATCCATTCCCATTCGGATAATTTGCCAACGATTTTCACCACAAGGATGCTGCTTCTTCATTTCAACAACATCATGTAAGTTAAAGTCTTTATCAGGCACGCCATGACCCTCCTACTATTCTTACGTATTACCTTCATTATACATGAACTGTAAAGGAAAATGAACGAATCATTTTATGAGTGAGCGATTGTGTAAAATCGGATAAAGAAGAATCGCAGCTAACACATATAAATTTAAAACACCATATAATGGGTATAAAATTGATATTAACGTTGAAAAGCCAATTGTCGTTAACGGTGCCATTATACTAACAATGAATAGAGCAATTAACCAAGCAGGACCCTTTAACCAATCACGTGCTCTTGATAATAAGCCGAACACCCCTGCAGCTGCCGTCGTATATATTGCTAGCCACAGAAGTCCCGACATAACGAGTACCATAAAATACGGATAATTCTTTAAAATAGCGAATAATGGAATTTCATAAAGCATAATATCACCTGATACTTGCAATAGTGATTCATTATAAAGATATGAAATCCCCCCTAAAATGACACCACTCCCAATGCTTGCAATCCAGATCTCACCTTTATGTTTAATTTCGTTTCCAACTGCACTTAATACAGCTAATAACGGTAAAATATTCAATGCGGTAAACGTTAACGCTGATGGCCAGTTATGCTGCTGTTCAAGGTGAAATTGTATCGGAAACCCTAATAATGATTGAAAAGCAATTAAAACCCCTAGTAAAAACAAAATTAATATCGGAATAATAAAGGCATTCATTGACGTCATGCCTTGCGTATCCCATATAAATAGAATGACAACCATTCCCCCAATTAAAACCGTTCCTAACCAGTATGGGACATGAACCACTTCTAACGTTGCCCCCCCACCAGCAAGCATAATCACCGTCACTGAAAACAAATAAATGAGTATCATACAATCATAAATACGAGCCAATTTTTTCCCCATGATTTCTTGTAATACCGGTAGATAATGAGTGGATTGTTGTCTAGCACTTATCGATAAAATTACGAAGCACGAGCACATAAAAAGAACAGAAAATAGTATGATCGCTAGTCCACTTTCCGCACCAAAAAATTCCCAAAGCTCCCTACCTGAAGCGTATCCAGCACCAATCATCGTTCCAATGATTAAAAACATCCATTTAAAGCCATTCCCCCACATAATCGTCATTCCTCTCTTTTTTCCTTTTTCTTCACTCTCTATGTATAGAAAAGAAAAAAGCACCGTATACTGTTACTACTATGGCAAAGGAGGCGATGTTATGAGTACAAACCATCGTCTAATCGGAAAAAAGAGGAACAAGCCCGCTTTCACTATGATGATCCTAATGCTAGTAATCAATTAGCTGCTACTTTACATGACATGACCGCTTTTTTCCGAAGCGTGATTTAGTAATTATTTGTATTGGTACAGACCGCTCAACAGGTGATAGCCTAGGACCACTTATTGGAACAAAACTTCAATCTATAACCTTACGTCGCTTTCATGTATACGGGACGTTAGAGCAACCGTTCCATGCAGTTAATATGGTAGAGCGTCTCGAGAAAATAAAAAGAGACCATTGGCGGCCCTTTATCATAGCAATAGATGCATGCTTAGGCCTCCTCTCTAGTGTTGGTTATATGACGATTGCAAAAGGCCCTGTCCAACCGGGGGCAGCCGTGCAAAAAAAGCTGCCAGCAATCGGTGATATACACATGACTGGGATTGTCAATGTTGGCGGAATGATGGAGTTTTTTGTCTTACAAAATACACGTTTACATACTGTCATGAATATGGCAGATGCGATGGCAAAAGGAATAATAAAAGCGGATCAAATGTTACCGAAGCAAGAGCGAATTCCATCATTCTTTGAGGCATTAAAAAGGAAAAATCGGACTGCATTATTATGAACATCAAGACGTTGAGTTCAAAAAGAGGCTAGACATAACTAAATGGAGAAGCCGTAAAGACGAAATACTTTCATGTTTTAAAAAGCAATATAAAAAAATCCGAACTGATTCGAATTCGATTTAAATCATCGTTCGGATTTCTATTTTTGTTAAACTACATATGTTACTAGTTTCTCTTATATGTTATATAAGACCGTTACAATCACTGCGACAACGGCGATTCCAGGCAATAAATTGGCCACACGTACTTTAAGGATACCTGCAATATTTAAACCGATGGCCATAATCATCACTCCACCAGTTGCTGTCATTTCAACAATGAATTGATCCATTAATGCTTGAGGTACGTACTCATTAATTTGCGTTGCTAGTAAAGCAATTGTACCTTGATAAAGCACAACAGGAATCGCTGAAAAGATAACGCCAATCCCTAATGTTGATGTAAAGAGCATAGCCGTAAAACCATCGAGCATTGATTTCGTATAAAGTACCGAATGATCTCCCCTCAACCCACTATCTATCGCACCTAAGATCGCCATTGCACCAACTACATAAATGAGAGTAGTCGTTACAAATGCTTTTGCAATTGACCCTTCTTCAGAAGCTCCAACACGAGTTTCGATCCAAGAACCGATTCTGTTTAATCCCCCATCTAAATCTAGTTTTTCACCTATTACCGCACCGACTACTAAACTACCAATTACAATTAAAAACTGTTCACTTTGTAAAGCCATATTTACCCCTAACACAACGACAGCTAACGCAATCCCTATCATAATCGTTTCTCTCATTTTATCGGGGATACGTTTCACAAGTAAACCAATTAGCGAAGCTAATACAATTGCAAGTCCATTGACTAACGTACCTAACAATACCATTTCGTTCTTCTCCTCACTATTAAAATGCTTCTTTTATGTCTATTAGTGCTTGAATAAGTGCATCTATTTCTTCTATTTTGTTATAAGGGCCAAAGCTAACACGGATTAATCCCGTATCAACGGTCCCCATTGCTTGATGTATGATAGGGCACAATGTAAACCTGCCCGCACGGCAATTTGATAATGCTCATCAAGAATAACTGCAACCTCATGACTATCGATATCTTCTATTAGAAATGAGACGACTGCAACTCTTTTTGTTAAGTCAGTTGGACCAAATAACGTTAATCCGTCTATCTTTGAACAAGCTTCAATAAAATGAGTAAGCAATAATTGTTCATGCTATAAATCGCCTCTAAGCCTCGCCTATTTAGTTCATCTATTCCAGCTGCTAATCCAACAATCCCTGGCGTATTTAATGTACCTGCTTCGTAACGATCGGGCCATGATGCTGGCTGATGTGGTAATTCTGAATAACTGCCCGTCCCACCTACAATTAGTGGCTTCAATTGATAATCTTCTCTACTAATTAATACCCCCGTCCCTTGAGGCCCTAGGAGTGATTTATGACCAGCAAAGGCTAGTAAGTCAATTCCATCGTTTTCTAACGAAATAGATAGTGTTCCAGCTGTTTGTGAGGCATCTACAAACACGACAATCCCTTTCTCTTTTGCCAATGCTGTAACGTCCTTATCGGGAAAATAGCTCCAGTTACATTTGATGCATGTGTAATAGCTAATAAAACGGTTTGATCGTTTATAGCTTCTATCACGTTTTTCGCATTAATAAGCCCGTTCTCATCCGGTTCAATAAAGGATACTTCAATCCCCTTCTCCTCAATCAATTGCTTAAGTGGACGAATAACTGAATTATGTTCAAACATCGTTGTAATCACATGATCACCTTTTTTGAACGGAAAACCAAGTAGTGCTTGATTAATTGCCATCGTTGCATTTTGATAGAACCAGACATGCTTACTGCTAGGTGCAGAAAATAACTGAGCCACTTTTTTCCTTGCCTCTTCAACAGCTAAACGAGCTTGTTCCGCTAATTTGTGCCCACCTCTACCTGGATTTGCACTATATGAAAGAATGGCTTCAGACATCGCTTCAGCAACTGACTTTGGCTTTGGATATGACGAAGCGGCATGGTCAAAATAAATCATATCATTCACCCTCTCAAACTACTAAATTAAGAAAAAAAGCCGTTCGATGAGATTCCACCAAACGACATAAAATCCTGCCTACTAGATATTATGCATGATTTGATTCTAAAATTTGAATAATACGTTCTAAATCTTCATCAGAAAAGTAATCAATTTCAATTTTCCCTTTTTTCTTTCCTGGTTTAATCATAACCGATGTCCCAAGGCGAGCTTGTAACACTTCTTGTTTTTCTAACAACACAGGTGGAAGGGTAACCTTCTTTCTTTTTGTTTCACGTGGAACATATGAATTAATTTCATTCACTAATGACTCCACTTCACGAACACTTAGCTTTTCTTGCAATACCTTTTCAAGTAAAGGTGAGAGCTTTTTCTTATCCTTCAACCCTAATAAAGCTCGTCCATGCCCCATTGAAAGTTTACCATCCGAAATGAATTGCTGTACAACATTCGGTAATTGTAACAATCTTAAATGATTGGCGATATGTGGTCTACTTTTCCCAACTCTTTTAGAGAGCTGATCTTGCGTTATATTTAGATGGTTCATTAATTTATCATAGGCTAACGCTTCTTCAATTGGGTTTAAATCCTCACGTTGTAAATTTTCAATTAAAGCAAGTTCCATCATTTGCTGTTCATCAAGCTCTTTAATGACGACAGGTACTTCTTTTAAACCCGCTTCCTTCGCTGCACGGAATCGCCTTTCTCCAACAACAATTTCGTACCCTTTAATCGATTTTCTTGCGATAATCGGTTGTAAAACACCATGTTCACGAATCGAGTCAGCTAATTCTTTAATCGCTTCATCGGAAAATGATTTACGTGGTTGATATGGATTCGCTCGTAAATCAGCAATTAATACTTGTTCAACTTTTTCATCAGCCTCTTCTGAATGGTCTGGAAAAAATGCTTGGAGCCCTTTACCTAACCCTTTCGCCACTCGTAATCACTTCCTTCGCTAAATCTAAATACACTTCTGCACCTCGTGATTTAGAATCATATGTAGATATAGGCATTCCATGACTTGGTGCTTCACCTAATCGCACATTTCTCGGAATAATCGTTTCATATACTTTTTCTCTAAAATACTTTTTCACTTCTTCTATCACTTGAATCCCTAAATTCGTCCGTGCATCTAGCATTGTTAATAAAACCCCTTCAATGGCTAGCTCGTGGTTTAAATGTTTCTGCACAAGTCGAACGGTGTTTAGTAACTGACTTAAACCTTCTAATGCATAATATTCACACTGGACAGGAATCAAGACTGAATCGGAAGCTGTTAATGAATTAATCGTTAATAACCCAAGTGAAGGAGGACAATCGATGAAGATAAAATCATATTCTTCTGATATTGTTACTAACGCCCTTTTTAGACGAACTTCTCTTGATATTGTCGGAACTAATTCAATTTCAGCACCTGACAGTTGAATAGTAGAAGGTAGTATATCTAATCGTTCAACTGATGTTTTCCTAATCACTTCTTGTGGATTTATATCATCAACTAATACATCATAGATGCATTGGTCAATTTCGCCTTTTTCAACTCCTAGTCCACTCGTTGCATTTCCTTGTGGATCTATATCAACTACTAAAACCTTTTTCCCTAATAGCGCTAAACTTGCACTTACGTTTACAGCCGTTGTCGTTTTTCCGACACCGCCCTTTTGATTTGCTATTGAGATGATTTTCCCCAACACTGTCACCTTCTTTCCATCCTACAATTCGTCTCTATATTTTAACACACTTTTTGTTTCACGTTTTTATAAAGTTTTTTTACATTTTCATTATTTTCGAACAATGTGACAAAAAAATAATAATCTATCTAATGTGATAGATTATTTTTTCGGAATTCTTATCGTAAATTGATAAAAATCCTCATGTTCTTCTTCATCAGTATCTACAGTCAATCCACTTTTCACAACCATATCTACGGATTGACGTATCGTATTCATCGCTATTCGCATGTCCTTTGAATAAGATTTTCGTTTAGGCGTTTTTTTCTTATTCCCATGTAGCTTTTCTAGAATTTGCTTCACACGTTCTTCTGTTTGCTTCACATTAAGATGTTTCTCTATAATTTCTACTAATACTTTCTCTTGCAGTTCTACATCTTTTAGCATCAACAACGCTCGTGCATGCCTTTCTGTAATTTGTCGTTCCATTATAGCTGTCTGCACTTTCTCAGGAAGATGTAATAAGCGAATTTTGTTAGCAATCGTTGACTGACCTTTTCCTAATCGCTGGGCAAGACTTTCTTGAGTTAATCCGTGTAGTTCGATTAATTTTGCATAAGCAATTGCCTCTTCGATAGCGGTTAACCCTTCTCTTTGTAAATTTTCGATTAGGGCAACTGAAGCTGTCTGAGAATCATTAAACTCTTTAATAATAGCTGGAATCGTTTCCCACCCTAATGAGGTAACAGCACGCCAACGTCGTTCACCAGCAATTATTTCATACTTCTCATCGTATGCTCTCACGACGATCGGTTGGATAATGCCGTGTGTTCGTATCGTTTGTGCTAATTCAGCTATTCGTTTTTCATCAAAAATAGTACGAGGTTGGAATCGATTAGGCACAATATCAACAATGCGAATTTCCCTTACTTCCTCATAATTCTGTTGTTCCGATTCTGCTGCCCCTTTACCTTCGTTACTCTCTTCTATTTCTTCGTTTCCCATTTGCTCTAATTCAGCTTGCTTATCTCCTAAGCCAAAAAGGCGCGAAAACGGTTGCTTCATCGCCATGACACCACCTTTTGATTGTAACCACCTTACTCAATTCGACACTCACGATATATTTCCTTCTATCATCCTACCTCATTTATATCTTTCAATAGGAAAAGCGTCAAGTGAAAGTTAAAGAACAATATAATTGTATGTAAGAAAAACAACACATGAGTCTATAAATCTTCTATATATATATTCTATCGCCAATTAGCATCTATGTACATATTCAATTCGTTTTTAATAGGAATGTTTCACGTGAAACATTCCTATAATGGTATTTTATTCGGCGTTCCAGGCTTACGTGGGTATTTTTTTGGAGTTTTCTTTATTTTCGTCATATGAATAATATGTCGTTCGCTTTCTTCTATAGGAAGAGTAAACGAGTAATCGCCCTGTAGCTCTGCACCTAATATTGAAATCGCCTTTTTCGCATCTTCTAACTCAGCAGATCCTCCTGATGCTTTCATCGCTAAAAAATCACCATTTTCTTTTATTAGAGGAATACACAATTCAGCTAATACCGATAAGCGAGCAACCGCTCTAGCGGTTACGATATCATACGATTCCCGATATTTTTTATGTTGTCCAAATGTTTCAGCTCGGTCATGATGAAGTGAAACATTTTGTAAACCTAACGTAGAAACGAGATTTTCTAAAAATGTAATTCGTTTTTTTAATGAATCAACAATACTGACATGCAATTCAGGGAATAGAATTTTTATCGGAATACTTGGAAACCCAGCACCCGCACCAACATCAATTAACCGTTGACCTTGTTTGAAGTCATAATAAAAGCAGGCACTAACTGAATCATAGAAATGCTTTAAATAGACGTCATTTTCTTCAGTAATAGCAGTTAAATTCATCTTTTCATTCCATTCCACTAATAGATTGAAATAGAGATCAAATTGATGTAGCTGCTGATCGGTGACCGATATTCCCTTTTCCTGCAATTTTGATGAAAAAGCTTCCTTAAACATAGCATATCTCCACACTTTTCAAATTATCGTTATTTAACTTTAGCTAATCTACCCTGCTCCAAATAAACAAGTAAAATGGAAATATCAGCTGGATTAACACCTGATACACGTGAAGCTTGCCCTACCGATAATGGCCGAACCTGACTAAGCTTCTGTCTCGCTTCTGTCGCTAATCCATTAATGGCGTTATAATCTAAGTCTTCTGGGATTTTTTTGTCCTCCATTTTTTTGGAACGCTCAACTTGCTGAAGCTGCTTCTCAATATACCCTTCATATTTCACTTGTATTTCCACTTGCTCTGCAACTTCTTCAGAAACCTTCATATCAGGGGCTTCAATCACTTTTGCGACGTCTTCATAAGTGATCTCAGGTCGTTTTAATAGCATCGTTGCCTTTACAGCTTCTTGCAACGGTGCCGAACCAACATCCTCTAGCATCTTCGCAACTTGTTCATTTGGTTTTACGATAATTTTTTCTAACCGTTTCTTTTCTCGTTTAATTTGCTCTTTTTTCTCTAAAAAGTTATGATAGCGCTCTTCCTTAATGAGCCCGATATCATATCCAATTTCCGTTAAACGAAGATCGGCATTATCATGACGAAGCAATAAACGATACTCTGCACGTGATGTTAGTAGACGGTATGGCTCATTTGTCCCTTTTGTAACTAAGTCATCAATTAAGACACCTATATAAGCATCAGAGCGGTCAAGTACGATTCCCTCTTTCCCCAACGCTTTTCTAGCCGCATTAATTCCAGCCATTAAACCTTGTCCTGCAGCTTCTTCATATCCAGACGTACCATTTATTTGTCCTGCAGTAAATAACCCATCCATACGCTTCGTCTCTAACGTCGGCCATAGCTGTGTCGGTACAATCGCATCATATTCAATTGCATAACCAGGACGCATCATTCTAACATTTTGTAAACCTGGGATCGACTTTAACATTTTAAGCTGGACTTCCTCTGGTAAGCTCGTTGATAGTCCTTGAACGTATACTTCAGATGTATTTCGACCCTCAGGTTCTAGGAAAATTTGATGGCGAGGTTTGTCATTAAAACGAACGATTTTATCTTCTATAGAAGGGCAATATCGTGGTCCAGTACCTTCAATCATTCCAGAATACATCGGTGAACGATCCAAATTATTCGTGATCAGTTCATGCGTTTCCATGCTTGTATAAGTTAACCAGCAAGGAAGCTGATCGGTAATATAATTGACCGTTTCATACGAAAAAGCACGTGGCTTCTCATCACCCGGTTGAATTTCTGTTTGCGAATAATCAATCGTGCTTGCATTTACACGAGGTGGCGTACCTGTTTTAAATCGGACGATGTCAAATCCTAGTTCTTTTAAATGGTCAGCTAATTTAACAGAAGCCTGCATATTATTTGGTCCACTTTCATAAGAAAGCTCACCTAAAATGATTCTTCCTCTTAAATATGTCCCTGTCGTTACAACTACAGCTTTTGATCGATACTCGGCACTAGTATTTGTGATGACCCCTTTACAGACACCATCTTCTACGATCAATCGATCAACCATACCTTGTCTTAAAGTTAAATTTTCAGTCTCTTCGATCGTTTTCTTCATTTCACTTTGATACATCAATTTATCCGCTTGTGCTCGCAACGCACGCACAGCGGGGCCTTTTCCAGTATTTAGCATCCTCATTTGAATATGCGTTTTATCAATATTGCGTGCCATTTCCCCACCTAGGCATCTATTTCACGTACAACAATCCCTTTAGCAGGTCCACCAACAGACGGATTACATGGCATATAAGCAACCGCATCGAGGTTTAATGTTAGCATAAGCGTTTTCGCTCCCATTCTGGCAGCCGCTAAGCCTGCTTCTACACCAGCATGTCCTGCACCGATGATAATAACATCAAATTCCCCTGCTTCGTAATTCATCCACAAAACCTCCTTAACTTTTGATTATTTGCCTAAACAAAACTGTGAAAATAATTGATCAATTAAGCTTTCTTGTACACTGTCACCAATAATTTCACCTAACAATTCCCACGCTCTTGTAATATCAATTTGAACAAGATCAATTGGTACATCCATCTCAATCGCCTCAATTGCATCTTCTATTGTCGATTTAGCTTGTTCTAATAGTGCAATATGGCGTGAATTGGAAATATATGTCATGTCGTCATGTTCGATACTTCCTGCAAAGAATAATGAAGCAATCGCCTCTTCTAACTCATCAATCCCTTTATCATGTAAAAGCGAAGTGGTAATAACCGGTCTATTTTCAGCTAATCGTTTGATTTCATCTAAATCAATTTTTTGTTCAATATCTGTTTTATTGACAATAATAATCACATTCATTGCTTTTACTGCTGCAAACAAAGCTCGGTCTTCATCAGAAAGCTCTTCTCCATAGTTCAAAACAAGTAATATTAAATCTGCCTCCTGCAGCACTTGACGTGATCTCTCAACTCCAATTCGTTCAACAATATCTTCTGTTTCACGAATGCCTGCTGTATCAATTAACCTTAATGGCACACCACGGACATTAACGTACTCCTCAATAACATCTCTCGTTGTCCCGGGAATATCGGTCACTATTGCTTTCGTATCATGGACAAGACTGTTCATAAGCGATGATTTCCCAACATTTGGTCTGCCGATAATAGCAGTAGAAATTCCTTCTCTTAATACTTTACCTTGAGAAGCAGTTACTAACAATTTATTTATTTCCTTTTTTACGTACTCCGCTTTTTCACGTAACAACCCATGTGTCATCAATTCAGCATCGTATTCAGGATAATCGATATTCACTTCTACATGTGCGACCGTTTCTAATAGAGCTTGACGCAATTCATTAATGTGCTTTGATAATCGTCCTTCTACTTGATGAAGAGCGACATCCATCGCTCGGTCCGTTTTAGCTCGAATCAGATCCATTACCGCCTCAGCTTGAGATAGATCGATCCGACCGTTTAAGAATGCCCGTTTCGTAAATTCACCGGGTTCAGCTAATCGTGCCCCGAGTCGTAGTGCCAGTTGCAACACGCGATTTACTGACATGATACCTCCGTGACAATTGATTTCTACAACATCCTCACATGTAAATGTCTTTGGAGCCCTCATCACAGTCACCATTGATTCCTCTATCCGTTCTCCTGTTTTCGGATCGACAATATATCCGTAAACAATAGTATGAGAAGCGACATCGGTTAACGCTTGCTTCCCTTTATACATTTTATCAGCCACTTGAATGGCCTGATCACCACTTAATCTAACGATTCCAATAGCTCCTTCTCCAAGAGCCGTTGATATCGCTGCAATTGTATCCATTTCCATACGTATTCACCTCCAGAACGATCCAACCTTCTATCTTTATTGTACTATTTTCCCCAAACAAAACGAAAGAAAAAACGCAAAAAGCGTCTTTCTCTTAAATGAAGAAGGTGTGTCAAAAGGTACAGATTCACCTTTCGACACACCCATGAAGCATTCAACAATTCCTTATGACTTATTCGTTGCTGGAATAATCACTATATGACGATTGATTCCTGTTCCTTCTGAGATCGTTTCAACACCGTCATACGATTGTAGCTTCGTATGAATCATCTTCCTCTCAGCTGCATTCATTGGCTCCAATGCTACTTTTTGATTGGTCGCTGTTACTTTTTTTGCTAGCTTAACAGCTAAATGCTCAAGAGTTTCTCTACGTTTTTGCCGATAATTTTCAGCATCAAGCTCAATCCGTGTATATGCTTTTCCTTGGCGATTGGCAACAAGGTTCATCATAAATTCAAGTGCCTCGAGTGTTTGTCCCCGCTTCCCAATAATCCGCCCAGTATCTTCATTGGCTGAAATATTAAAGCGTAACGACTGATCCGTTTCTTCCTTCTCAATCGTTGCTTCCACTTCTAGATGATCTAACGTGCCTTGTAAAAAGGAATAAGCTTTTTCAACCGGATCAGGTAGAATAAATACATCGACAACAGCCGGCTTTGAGCGAAACAAACCAAAAAGTCCTTTTTGTGGTTCTTCCACAACTCGATAATCAACTTTCTCTTTTGTCGTCTGTAATTCATCGATAGCCTTTGCGATCGCTTTCTCTATCGTCTTCCCTGAAACCGTCACACGTTTCACTTCTTTTTGCCTCCTGTCACTTCAGCGGTTTTGTTTTTACCAGCATTCGGACCTGTAATGAAATATGTTTGAGCAATCATGAAAATATTCCCTACTACCCAATATAATGTTAATGCTGTTGGAAGAAGATCGCAAAAACAAAAATCATAATCGGCATAATATATAGGAGCATTTTCATTTGTGGGTTATCAGTAACCATCATCATCTTCTGCTGAATAAACGTTGTTGCACCAGCTACAACAGGTAAGATGAAAAAAGGATCTGGTGCATCTAAAGCAAACCATAAAAATTGATGTCCACCAATTTCTTCCGTACGCATGATTGCATGATAAAACGCTAATAAAATTGGCATTTGAATAAATAATGGTAAACAACCAGCAAGAGGATTAACACCCTTCTCCTGGAAAAGCTTCATCATTTCTTGTTGCAATTGCTGCTGTGTCTTTTGATCCTTTGCACTGTATTTTTCACGTAGCTTGGCCATCTCAGGCTGAACAGCCTGCATGGCTTTCGCACTCTTCGTCTGTTTAATCATCAATGGTAAAATTAATAGACGCAAAAGAACGGTTACAATAATAATCGCCCAACCATGACCTGATTCTTCACCGAAAACACCTGCAACAAAAAGTATAAGCTGTGATAATGGGTAAACTAAATATGAATCCCAAAAGCCTGTACTATCACTATTAATTGGTTCCTCAATGTTAAAACAGCCTGTCATGACAAGAAGCAGCCCTATTACCACCGCAACCAATCCTAACTTCTTAATCACGTAAGTTCCTCCTTGTCTCTCTATACATTAAATAAATAATCGCAAAACGAGCCATATCTACTTTATAAGCTATTCATATGTAACACTTTCGCTTTCTTCAATACATGCATTAAGCTCTTTTCTACCTCATGATAACTCATTTTTGCTGTCGGATTTCTCGCGATCACAATATAATCGTATTGATTTTTAATGAGATCCTGTTTTATTCGAAAACACTCACGAATATAACGTTTCACTCGGTTTCTTGTAACTGCATTTCCTACTTTTTTGCTAACTGAAAGTCCTAATCTAAATTCAGATTGCTCTTTTTTCCATAATGTATAGAGGACGAATTGACGGTTCGCAACAGATTGGCCTCTTTTAAATACAATAGAGAATTCTTGACTCTTTTTAATCCGCTGCTCACTTTTCATTGTACGCCCTCCTTTTTCAAAACCGTAACCATTTAGAAAAAGACCACTGTCAACAGTGGCCTATGCAGATAATACTTTTCTTCCCTTACGACGACGACGAGCTAATACCTTACGGCCATTCTTTGTGCTCATACGTGCACGAAATCCGTGTACCTTTTTACGCTTTCTATTATTAGGTTGAAATGTTGGTTTTCCCATTTATTACACCTCCCTGAGGATTAAGCTATTCCTTAGACATTCTTGTAAATTATAAGGAAAAGAACATAGTGTTGTCAAGATTATTATTTATATCCTCTTTTATAATTCCTAGAAATTCATCTAACTCACTCTTTTTCTATGAAAAATCCATTCTTCCCATTAAATCATTACTTTTCTCATTATATCCCCATTGTGGATAATTTATTTCCTTAATTAATTTTTATCTTCACCCTTGTAAACAAAAAATCCACATATGTAGTGTTGTGGATAAACTAGTGACACCATATACAGTGTTTTTGTGGATATAATCAACAAAACATTGATACACAAGCTTTTTTTTGCTATGATTAATATGTTTTCACTCGTGGAAAAGTCATTATGTTAGAAAAACTATCCACATGCTGTGGGTAAGTTTGTGGACATCTTTTAATAATTGTTAATAATACTTGTCCACATATTGTTCAGAACCCTTCTTTAAACGTTTTTCTACTATATTATAATAACCCGTGAATATCGTTGTGTATGCATAATTATTCATTCGTCTGATCTATGCTTTGCACGACCTTTTTTTGTCTGTTGATTTGTCTATTTTTTTAGTTAGGAGGGTAAGTTTTTGGAGAATATTCATGATTTATGGGATAAGGCTCTTGCTGAAATTGAAAAAAAGTTAGTAAACCAAGCTTCGAAACATGGTTAAAGCAAACAAAAGCAAATGATATTCACGATGATCAGATCATCATAACTGCACCCAATGAATTTGCTCGTGATTGGTTGGAAGATCATTATGCTGAGCTTACATCAGATACAATTGAAGATATTACAGGAACCCGGTTAAAACCAAAATTTGTTATTCCACAGGATCATTCCGATGAAGAGTTTATCACTGATCCGTTTCCGAAAAAGGTAAAAAAGGAAGAAAAGGGGCAATCTCCTGCTGTTACGAAAACAATGCTAAATGACAAATACTCATTTAACACATTTGTTATTGGTTCTGGAAATCGGTTTGCTCACGCAGCATCACTAGCTGTAGCAGAAGCACCAGCAAAGGCCTATAATCCTTTATTTATATATGGTGGGGTTGGTTTAGGCAAAACTCATTTAATGCATGCGATCGGTCATTATGTTATCGATCATAATCCTAATGCAAAAGTCGTTTATCTTTCGTCTGAAAAATTTACAAATGAATTTATCAATTCAATCCGAGACAACAAAGCAGTAAATTTCCGTAACAAATATCGCAATGTCGATGTTTTATTAATTGATGATATTCAGTTTCTCGCAGGAAAAGAACAAACACAGGAAGAATTTTTTCACACGTTTAACGCTTTGCATGAGGAATCAAAACAAATCGTTATCTCAAGTGACCGTCCACCTAAGGAAATCCCCACATTAGAGGATCGCCTACGTTCACGATTTGAATGGGGACTTATTACAGATATTACACCACCTGATCTTGAAACGAGAATTGCCATTTTACGAAAAAAAGCAAAAGCTGAAAACCTTGATATCCCAAATGAGGTTATGCTCTATATCGCTAACCAAATCGATACGAATATTCGCGAGCTAGAAGGTGCACTCATTCGAGTTGTCGCTTATTCATCCTTAATTAATCAAGATATGAATGCAGATTTAGCGGCTGAAGCATTAAAAGACATTATTCCGAATTCAAAGCCAAAGATCCTTACTATAACGGATATTCAACAATTAGTTGGGGAGCATTACCATGTGAAATTAGAAGATTTCAAAGCGAAAAAGAGGACAAAATCAGTTGCCTTCCCTCGTCAAATCGCTATGTATTTATCTCGAGAATTAACGGATTCGTCATTACCGAAAATCGGAAACGAATTTGGTGGTCGTGACCACACAACTGTTATTCACGCTCATGAAAAAATATCAAAAATGCTGCAAACAGATCAAGAACTGCAACAAAAGGTTGAAGAACTGATAGAGTTATTGCGGAAATAATGATTGTTAACAGTGTGCATAATCAAATCGGCCTATCAACATTTTACCCACATGTGGATAGGCTCGTTTTCCGTACGATTTTGTCGATTATCCACATACTAACAGTGCCTATTACTATTACTGCTATCTTTTTTTATAAATAATATAATATAAGGAGTCTATTTATTATGCGTTTTTTTATTGATCATGATCGATTTGTTCACGATGTACAACATGTAGCAAAAGCGATTTCCTCACGAACAACGATGCCGATCCTAACAGGGATTAAAATTGTCGCAAAACATGATGGTATTACATTAACTGGAAGTGACTCAGACATTACTATTGAAACATTCATCCCATTAGAAGAAGATGGAACTGAATATGTTCGTATTGAAGAACAAGGTAGTATTGTCCTCCAAGCAAAATATTTTGTTGAAATAGTAAAAAAGCTACCTGGTGAAGAAATTGAAATCCATATCCAAGATCACCTTACAGCTACGATTCGTTCAGCTTCTTCAGTCTTTCACTTGAATGGTTTAGATCCTGAGGAATATCCTCGTCTTCCACAAATTCAAGAGGATCATGTTTTTAAGCTACCACAAAATATGTTTAAAAATATTATTCGACAAACAGTGTTCGCGGTGTCCACTCAGGAAACACGTCCAGTGTTGACAGGTGTAAACTTAGAGCTGGAAAAAGGGACGTTGCTCTGTACTGCAACAGATAGTCATCGTTTAGCTCAAAGAAAGGCCACGATTGAATTAAATGATGAATCATTAGAATTGACGAACGTTGTTATACCTGGAAGAAGCTTAAATGAGTTAAATAAAATCATTGAAGATACAAATGAAACAATTGAATTTGTCGTAACAGAGAGTCAAATATTATTTAAAATGAAGCATATGCTCTTCTTTTCACGATTGCTAGAAGGGAAATATCCTGTAACGAAAGGGATGATCCCAACCCAATCAAAAACAGCAATTAAACTGAAAACAAAACCTTTCCTTCAAGCACTTGAACGTGCCCTATTACTTTCAAGAGAGGGAAAAAATAATGTTGTTACATTAAAAACAATTGAAACGAGTCAAATTGAAATAACCTCAATTTCACCAGAAATCGGTAAAGTTGTTGAACGTTTTGCTGCTAACGAACTTGAAGGGGAAGAAATGAGAATTTCCTTCAATGGGAAGAATATTATTGATGCATTAAAAGTAATAGACGGGGAAGACATTCTTATTACGTTTACTGGTGCAATGAGTCCGTTCGTTATACGTCCAGTTGATGAAGATCATTACTTACATTTGTTCTCTCCAGTTCGCACGTATTAACACGGAGTAATAGAGGTTGGCGTTCCATATGGAAGGATATCGCATATGGAACGCATCACATGAAAGAGATCACTCCCTCCTGACGATTAATGAATGTAAGGAGTTAAGTTATGGTTTCATCTAAATTAGACAAAGGTGAAACGATTAGCATTCCTTATCTCCTTATATGCGAACAATCCCCTTTTTTATTACTAAATCGCTCCTCGTTACCAACTTACTTGATTTCAGGTAGAATTTAATTAACTGACAAATAAAAGGACTTGGCTATATCTGTTTGGTTTAGTACAATATAAGAAAGACAATGTGACGTTTATTTTAGACAGCATTTCACTCAACATGATTTGCTGTCTTCCTTTGCTCAAATTCAAAAGAGTTCCTTTTACATCTAACGAAAAGAAAGTTGTGATCAAAATGGAAAAAATCGTCATTTCAACAGCTCACATAACATTAGGACAAGTATTAAAAGAAATAGGAGCTATTGATACAGGTGGTATGGCTAAATGGTATTTAGCGGAGCATTCCGTATATGTGAACGGTGAAAAAGAACAACGCCGTGGGAAAAAGCTCGTTCGAGGTGATCAAATTCTGTTAGAGGATGGAACACAAATTGAAATTGCTACTGATTAGGGGGAAGCCTGGTGAAGATCACAAACCTTAAAGTGAAACAATACCGAAATTATCAACAAGTAGCCCTTTCCTTTGAACCATCCATAACAATTTTCATCGGTGAAAACGCCCAAGGGAAAACAAATATTTTAGAAGCTATTTATGTGTTAGCTTTAGCAAAGTCCCATCGTACTTCTAAAGATAAAGAGCTAATTGCTTGGGATGAAGAGTTTGCTAAGATTGAAGGCCAATTTACGAGAAGAACTGGTACGTTAACGCTTGAATTAATCCTTTCTCATAAAGGCAAAAAAGGAAAAGTGAACGGGCTAGAACAGAAGAAATTGAGCGAATATATTGGCGCTGCTAATGTTGTGATGTTTGCCCTGAGGATTTAAATTTAGTGAAAGGCAGTCCGCAAATTAGAAGAAAATTTCTAGATATGGAATTAGGGCAAATAAGCCCCGTTTATCTTCATCATTTAGCTTTATACCATAAAGTATTAAATCAGCGAAATCATTTGTTAAAATCAATGCAAGGTCAGAACGGTTCTAAGGATATGCTTGATGTATTAACAGATCAATTGATTATGTTAGCTGTAGAGGTGACGAAGCGACGAGTAGAATTTGTGAGCAAATTGCAAAAGTGGGCTGAATCGATTCATTACGATATTAGTCGTGGAAAGGAACGTTTAAATATACAATACCTTCCATCATCTAGTGTATTAGATGAAATAGATTTGTCGAAACTAAAAGAAGGATTCTATGAGACGTACGCACGAAAAAAAGAAAATGAAATACGTAGAGGGGTTACGTTGTTTGGCCCGCATCGAGACGACCTTGGTTTCTTTGTCAATGAACGTAATATTCAAACATTCGGTTCACAAGGTCAACAACGAACGACGGCACTAGCAGTTAAATTAGCTGAAATTGAATTGATTTATGAGGAAATTGGAGAATATCCAATTCTTCTACTGGATGATGTCTTATCAGAGCTGGACGATTTTAGACAATCGCATTTATTAAAGACGATTCAAAAAAAGGTACAAACGTTTGTAACAACAACAAATATTGATGGAATTGATGAAGCGATTTTAACTAATTCCATTATTTATGACGTAGAAGAGGGAACGATCGATCAAAGGCGGTGATAGAATGTTTATCCATTTAGGAGGGGACATCATGATTCGATCAAAGGAAATTATTGCGATTTTGAATCATGATGCAAAAGATCAAGCGATAACAGCTGAATTTCTAAAGGAAGAAGAAAAAAACAAACCGATGACGGTCATTTCGGCTGATTATATAAAATCTATTGTCTTAACAAATAAAGAAATCTATTATTCGCCTGTTTCTTCGCTAACTCTTAATCGAAGAGCTCAAGGCCAAATGGACATTCAAATGGATAAAGATGAAATAGATTCGTAACAAATAGTCAATGTGATTATTGAGAATGAGGGTGAATGAATTGACAGGACAACAATCATATGATGAAAGTCAAATTCAAGTACTAGAGGGTCTTGAAGCAGTAAGGAAACGACCAGGTATGTATATCGGTTCAACAAGCTCACGAGGCTTGCACCATTTAGTATGGGAAATAGTTGATAATAGTATTGATGAAGCGATGGCGGGCTATTGCGATACGATTAACGTAACGATTGAAGAAGATAATAGTATACGTGTCGAAGATAATGGACGTGGAATCCCTGTTGGAATTCATGAGAAGATGGGTCGTCCCGCTGTAGAAGTAATAATGACTGTGCTTCATGCCGGCGGTAAATTTGGCGGTGGGGGCTATAAAGTCTCTGGTGGATTACATGGTGTAGGGGCGTCTGTCGTTAATGCTTTATCCACGTCACTAGAAGTGTACGTCCATCGTGACGGTCAAATCTATTATCAAAAATTTGAGCGTGGTGTTCCGTCTGCTGATTTGCAGGTGATCGGTGAAACAGATAAAACTGGTACGATTATTCATTTTAAACCTGATCAAGAGATTTTCCAAGAAACAATCGTTTACGAATATGAAGTATTATCATCTCGTTTAAGAGAGTTAGCTTTTCTTAATAAAGGATTAACGATTCATATAGAAGATTTACGAGAAGAGAATAAAAATCAACTTATCACTACGAGGTGGAATTGCATCATTTGTCGAACATTTAAACCGTAAGCGTGAAGTGTTGCATGATGAGCCGATTCATATTGAAGGCGAACGTGATGGGATTACAGTTGAGGTTGCTGTTCAATACAATGATAGTTTTGCTAGTAACATTTATTCGTTTGCCAATAACATAAATACACATGAAGGTGGCACGCACGAATCAGGCTTTAAAACAGGTCTAACACGTGTTATTAACGATTATGGTAGAAAGAATGGCTTATTTAAAGAATCCGATGCAAATTTAACTGGTGAAGATGTTCGTGAAGGCTTAACAGCGATTATTTCCGTGAAAATTCCTGATCCGCAATTTGAAGGACAAACGAAAACGAAGCTAGGAAATAGTGAAGCTAGAACGATTACAGATTCATTGTTTAGTGAACGATTTTCACGCTTTTTAGTTGAGAATCCTCAAGTTGCCAAACGAATCATTGAAAAGGGAGTTATGGCATCAAGGGCACGTGAGGCAGCGAAAAAAGCTCGTGAGCTTACTCGTAGGAAGAGTGCACTTGAGGTAAGTTCTTTACCGGGTAAATTAGCTGACTGTTCATCAAAGGATGCGTCAATAAGTGAAATTTACATCGTTGAGGGTGATTCGGCAGGTGGCTCAGCGAAGCAAGGCGAGATCGTCATTTTCAAGCGATTTTACCTCTAAGAGGGAAAATTATAAATGTTGAAAAAGCTAGATTGGACAAAATTTTAGCGAATAATGAAATACGAGCAATGATCACTGCTTTCGGTACAGGGATTGGTGATGATTTCGATATTGAAAAGGCTCGTTATCATAAAATCATTATTATGACAGATGCCGATGTTGACGGTGCTCATATTCGTACATTAATTTTGACATTCTTCTATCGATATATGAGGCCATTAATTGAAAAAGGATATGTGTACATTGCACAACCTCCTTTATACAAGCTTTCAAAGGGTCGTGAAGTTTCTTATGTGTACAGTGATAAAGAACTAGAAACAGCGTTAAAGGATGTTTCTGATCGTAGTAAAATAGGGATCCAGCGATATAAGGGTTTAGGTGAAATGAATCCAACACAATTATGGGAAACGACAATGGACCCTGAACATCGAACTGTTTTACAAGTGACGTTAGAAGATGCGATGAAAGCCGATGAAATTTTTGAAGTGCTTATGGGAGATCGAGTTGAGCCTCGTCGTGACTTCATTCAAGAAAACGCTCAATATGTAGAAAATCTTGATATATAGGCTTAAGATGGAGGTTTATAATTAATGGCTGAGCAAGATCAATCTAGAGTAAAAGAACGTAATATTAGTCAGGAAATGAAATCATCGTTTATGGATTATGCGATGAGTGTTATTGTAAGCCGGGCATTACCTGATGCGAGAGATGGTTTAAAGCCTGTACACCGCCGGATTTTATATGCAATGAATGAGCTTGGAATGACACCAGATAAAGCATATAAAAAATCTGCACGTATTGTCGGCGAAGTTATTGGTAAATACCATCCACATGGTGATTCGGCTGTATATGAAACAATGGTACGAATGGCACAAGATTTTAGCTATCGCTATATGTTAGTCGATGGTCATGGAACTTCGGTTCAGTTGATGGAGATTCTGCAGCAGCGATGCGTTACACTGAAGCAAAGATGGCTAAAATTTCAATGGAACTCGTTCGTGATATTAATAAAGATACAATTGATTATCAAGATAACTATGATGGTTCTGAACGTGAACCTATTGTTATGCCTTCTCGTTTTCCTAATTTACTTGTAAACGGGGCTTCTGGTATTGCTGTTGGGATGGCAACAAACATTCCACCTCATCAATTAGGAGAGGTGATTGATGGAGTATTGGCACTTTCACATAACCGTGAAGTTACGATTCAAGAATTAATGGAGTATATTCCTGGACCAGATTTCCCAACAGGTGCAGAAATATTAGGTCGTTCTGGCATTCGTAAAGCGTACCAAACGGGGAAAGGCTCCATTACGCTTCGTGCACAAACATCGATTGAGGAGCATAACGGAAAGCAACGAATTATAGTGACAGAAATTCCGTACCAAGTGAATAAAGCACGTTTAATTGAGAAAATTGCTGAGCTTGTTCGTGACAAGAAAATTGATGGGATTACAGATCTACGTGATGAATCCGATCGTACCGGGATGCGAATAGTGATTGAAATGCGTCGGGACGTTAATGCGAACGTATTGCTCAATAATTTGTTTAAGCAAACAGCGTTGCAAACAAGCTTTGGTATCAATTTATTAGCACTCGTCCAAGGTCAGCCGAAAGTTCTTAACTTAAAAGAATGTTTAGAGCATTATTTAGATCATCAAATTGTCGTCATTAGAAGAAGAACGGCGTTTGAGTTGAAAAAGGCGGAAGCACGGGCACACATTCTAGAAGGGCTCCGTATCGCTTTAGATCATCTCGATGAGGTTATTGAATTAATTCGTGGTTCTCAAACGGCAGAGGCTGCACGTAATGGCTTATAGAGCGCTTTAACTTAAGCTATGAGCAAGCACAAGCGATTTTGGATATGAGGCTACAACGTCTGACTGGCTTAGAACGTGACAAGATTGAAAATGAATATAAAGAATTAATTGCTCGAATTGCTGAATTAAAAGCGATTTTAGCTGATGAGGAAAAAGTTCTTGAAATTATTCGTGAAGAATTAACAGAGATTAAAGAAAAGTATAACGATAGTAGACGTACGGTTATTTCATTGAGTGAGGATCATCTTGAAGATGAAGATTTAATTCCACGTCAAAATGTCGTTATTACGATTTCGCATCACGGTTACATTAAGCGTATGCCAGTTTCAACGTATCGTAACCAAAAGCGAGGTGGGAAAGGGATTCAAGGAATGGGAACAAATGATAATGATTTTGTTCAGCATCTCTTTACGACAAACTCCCATCATACGATTTTGTTCTTTACAAATAAAGGAAAAGTGTATCGCCTAAAAGGCTATGAAATTCCAGAGTTAGGAAGAACGGCAAAGGGTCTTCCAATTATTAATTTGCTTCAAATTGAACAAGGCGAATCAATTAGCACGGTCATTCCGATTGCTGAATTTACCGAAGATGCGTATTTGTTCTTTGCTACAAAACATGGTGTAACGAAGCGAACAGAGCTATCTCATTTTGCTAATATTCGTAAGGGTGGGCTTTTTGCGATTACTTTACGGGAGCATGATGAGCTTCACGGAGTTAGATTAACGAACGGGAAACGGGAATTGATTATAGGAACAAAACAAGGAATGTCAATTCGCTTCCTAGAATCAGACGTTCGTTTAATGGGGCGGACAGCCGCTGGTGTGAGAGGAATTTCGTTAGGCGATGATGACTGTGTTGTTGGTATGGACATTGTTGAAGAAGATCATGATGTTCTAATTGTAACGGAAAAAGGCTTTGGTAAACGAACGCCTATCGAAGAGTACCGCATCCAAAACCGTGGTGGAAAAGGGATTAAAACTTGTAACATCACTGAAAAAATGGGCCAGTTGTTGCTTTAAAGGTAGTATCTGACCATCATGATGTAATGATTATTACAGTCAGTGGTGTTGTCATTCGAACCAATGTAGAAGGAATTTCTGTTACAGGTCGAAACACTCAAGGTGTAACATTAATTCGTGTCAATGAGGGAGAAGAAGTCGCTACAGTTGCTCGTGTCAATATTGATGACGAAGAAGATGAAGGCGAAGACCAAGACATTCCTTTGGAAGATGAGCTAGATTCAGATGATGTTGAATCCGAGGAATAACGAGACAAGTTCTGTCGGGGAAAAAGGGTTGTGCCAATGTATAATGGGACGACCCTTTTTCTTTACATATGTGTAATGATTAGTAAGGGTGGGAGAGAGAATGGAAGTCAAATTATATCAAGTTGAGCCAGGCTGCATAACGAATAAAGAAGTACCAGGCTTGACGAAATTACCACTAGTTAAAAGAAATACAACACTTACTGAAGAATTACTTTCCGTTTTAAAGGCTTTTATGGTTGAAACAATCGATGTTAAGCCAATAAAGTCTAATGGAGAATCATTTACACCGTCAGTAATCCGTCCAGCAATGGAACATAAGCCGATTGATTTTGTTTCATTGTATTTGCAAGCGGTGAAAAAATATGAATCGCTTTTTAAAGTTTGGCAATCTGGAAAAAAAGTAGAAGTCAATGAGGTAAGAGCAGTATTATTACCGTTGTTTAAGCATTTAAACAAAGAACATCAAAAACTAATCTACTTACACCATTACAGTACTGTAGACGATTATTTATATCATCATAGTATATACGTTGGAATTCTCTCCTATTACTTGGCATATAAATTACATTATTCTCCTGGGGAATGTATTCAAATAGGCTTAGCAGGTGCACTAGCAGATGTCGGAATGGCAAAAGTAACACCGAGATTATTAACTAATGAGAAATCGACGTTAACGGATCATGATTTTGAGGAAATAAAGAAGCATCCTGTATTCAGCTATAATATGATAAAAGGCAGCCCAGATGTAACAGAACTAATGACGTTAGCCATCTTACAGCATCATGAGCGGAATGATGGAAGTGGCTATCCACTAGGAATTAAAGAGGATAAAATCCATCGTTATGGACAAATCATTGCTGTTGCAGACGTATACCATGCGATGACAACGGAACGTCATCATCGAAAAAAACGCTCAACTTTTCAAGTTTTAGAGGAGATCTCAACAGGACAATTTGGGAAGTTTGAATACCAAGTCATCCAAGCGTTAATGCAAAGCATCAATTACATATCTAATGGTAATCGTGTACGACTTTCTAATGGAGAAGAGGCTAACATTGTCTTTTTTGATGAACAACATCCTACTCGGCCGCTTGTGAAATTAGATAAAGGCGAAATGATTAATCTTGCCCACAACCATTCTATCTTTATCGAGGAATTACTTGAATAAGAACGTGATCCGATTCACATCATAAAAGATCCCATTTACTACATGAGTAGATGGGATTTTGTTTTATAGCTCAAAGGTTAATCCCGTTTTTGCGAGCATAACGTGACCATCAAATTGCTCCTTTGCTATCCTAATGAGTTCACTATGGTCACCAAAATGTGGGAGATGGGTGAGGACTAATGTTTCCACGTTTGCTAATCCGGCAAGCAAAGCGGCGTCTGAAGGGGTGGAGTGCCCTGTTATTTTGGCGAGCTGTTCATCGTATAATGACGTTTCGTAAATAAGGATGTTTGCATTTTTAGAAAAAGGAACGAGATTATCGCACCAACTCGTATCAGCGGAATAGACAATTGTTTTTCCGGAGGTTATGTCTTTGAATTTCATAGCTAGGCAATAGGCGGGATGATTTGTTTGACAAAAGGTAACTTGCCACGGACCAATTTGAAGTTGATCATTCTCATTAATGCTACGACCTTCAGTAAAATCATGAAAATGGAGTGATTGGAACTTCTCATCATCCTTGTCATTTGCGTATATCGGTAATATTTTTGACCTTTTTTGTAGCTGGTGGTTCACTAACATACTATATTGTAAACTACCTACATCCGCGATATGGTCATGGTGATAATGGGAGAGGATGAGAGCATCTAATTGATGTAGAGGTATATAATTCTGTAGCAGGGATAGGGCTCCGCTACCACAATCAATGAGTAAGCGAAATCCACTTTGTTCTAATAAATATGCTGAAGTTGCTTCATTTTTATTAGGGTAAGCCCCCCAAAAACCGATAATCGTTAATATCATATCAAACGCTCCTTTTCCAGTTCTTATATGAACGATCCTCAATTTTAATTATTTCCTACTTATATAATATTATTTTAATTAATCAAAACATAAATAGGTTTATTAGATTGGAAGATATGGTTCTCAGTATTAGCCAAATAGAGAGTGTATACAGCTGAAACAAACCAAGTATTCATACTTGCTAACTTTACATTTATAAGATAATAATAGAATAGTAGGAGGTTATTTATGAAAAAGAGAAATAAACGGACGATCCCTTTAACGGAACGAATAGACATTAAAGAGGGTTCACACATTTTATATGTCTATCGGTCTGATGAGTTGTATTTAGAAAACTTGGTTTCAGCCATAGTGGTAGCTAGATCAGTCAACCAACATGTTATTGTTATTGAGGAAGAAGAGGTTTACAAAAAAGCAATTGAAAAAGTTAAAAAAGAGCTAGGAACAAATAGTGAAGATTACTTAAATAAAATTCATTATATTAATAGTGTTGACTTTTATCTAGTAAATGGGAATTTCCACTTTAATAATGCGATAAATTATTTACATGATTTATTTACCTCTTATACGGAGAAAAAGATTTCAGTACGTGTATGGGGGCATGTTTATTTACATAATTATTTAGATAACATGGATAAGCTTCGTACATATGAAAGTCAGTGTGATCAGGCTGTTAACGATTTTAATATCTTAACTGTCTGTTCTTATGATGGAAAGATTACGCCGGCATTCGTTCAAACAGAGATGATGAGAAATCATCCGTATTTTATGACAGATACAGAATTAGTGAAATCTCCTTTATATCACGAAACAGAGGAAAGCGTTTTTCCATCCATTGCAAGTCAAAAGAAAATTGAATCTGATTTGGAGTTATATCGTCAAAAACTGGATTTTATTCACGTGATAGCTCATGAAGTTCGAAATCCGTTAACCGTTATCAAATCGTTTGCAGCTATTTTAAAGACAGAAGTAGAAAAGGAAGATTCTATAGCAAAGTTAGCATTAATTGAGGATTATGCAACAGCTATTGATCATGAAATTAATCATATGATTCAAACGGAGCAAATGCTAACAGTTGATTCTTTATGGGAAATAACATCGATTGATATTTTACCAGTTATTAACGAAGTCATTGAAAGTATGAGAGTAAAAGCCAGAACGCAAAACATTCAATTGGATACGAACATCAACCTTTCTAACTCTGTAAATGTTCAAGCTAATGCAATGGGTTTAAGGCTTGTCATTTCCAATCTGCTAAGCAATGCAATTAAATATAGTCAAGAAGGCGGTCGCGTCATTTTAAATAGCTTCATAAAAAATGAACACCTTACTATTCAAGTGATAGATCAGGGGATAGGAATGAGTCAAGAGGAAGTAGAGAAGCTATTTAAAAAATATCAGAAGATGAATCAAGATGTACCTGGACAAGGTGTTGGTTTGTTTATGGTTTATCAATTAGTTCACCATTTTAATGGAGAGATTCAAGTTGAAAGTGAAGAAAAAAAAGGGACAAAAATGGAAGTTACCTTTTCCTTATAATACATATTTTATTTTCGCGCTGATTTTGAATAGACAAAGTCAGCGCATGTTTAAACTAGCCATTTTGAATGTTCTGAAGGTAATGAGCAATGAGAAAAGGGATTTTTCTTTCGGCTAGTGTTAAATATTTTAGGATAAATGGAAGATCCACCCCATCGAACGTGTGAATCACATCACCCCACCATTCAGCCTCATAACGACAGATCATACTTAAGTTATATAGAAGTAAATAGTGTATCGCTAGCTCAGGTAAATAACGATATCCATCCCGTCGGTGCTTTTTCAATAAATACATATTTCCTCTTTGATCGTATAACCAAGGGGCAGCATATTGTATGGAAGGCTCTCTAGTTAATGTTATTTGTAATTGATTGTTTTCTTCCTCGATCGTGTTGATTGTAGAGTAACCACTCGTCTTAAAGCTTTCTAAAAAAAGCTCGAAGCGTGATATGGTCATATGGTATGAATCTAATAGTTCTGATGGAAGTTGTAAATAATTCGTCGTTTTACGTGCTTGAAATGAAATGGCTGTGCTATTAATTTGCAAAAACAGATCATGCATATCACCTAATTGCTCAAGAAGAACTCGCATTTGAAACTTCTCTGCTTCTAACTGTTTCACATGAAACATTTTGTCTAAAAAGTGTGAAAAAAGGCCATTTTTTTGGATTTTAACTTCATCATCTAAAAATTGATAGCCGCTTTTCTTTCTTTTTCTTGTTGTTACTCCATGTGCTAATACTTGACTGTTCGCTGGATAAGAGGGGTCCACAGCTAAGACACATGCTTTTAGTAATTGAATGAAACCATAAAATAATAGGATCGGTTTTAGCTCTGTTGGTGACTGAGAAGCTTGTTTAAAGTAAAGCTGTCCATGCTTTAGGTGATAAATAAATGAGTAACAAGCATGATAGCTTTTTGTTTTAGCTTGTGTGATATGAAATCGCTCATACGTTTTAGTTAAATAATTTCTTGTGTATGATACAGAATAATAAGGAAGAAATGAATCCAAAGTATTCATGGCTAAGATTCCCCCTTTGTAATAATCAGTTTATTTAGAAAAATCTTATATTAATCACTGTCTTGACAGTAGTTTACCCACTTGATAAGCTACTAATAATCTTTTTACGTTCATAAAAAATGGATTTGGGGA
Source organism: Bacillus sp. JCM 19034 (assembly GCF_001310635.1). Lineage (GTDB taxonomy): Bacteria > Bacillota > Bacilli > Bacillales > Bacillaceae_D > Halalkalibacter. The sequence continues at coordinate 11,003 of NZ_BAXR01000022.1, read as the reverse complement.
GGATACGTGAAGATGTGGGAAAATAAATTCGAAAAAGAAGGGTTAACCTTTGATGATGTATTGCTCGTACCAGCACGCTCAGAAGTCTTGCCACGTGATGTTTCAGTAAAAACAAAGCTAAGTGAAAATCTAGAATTAAACATCCCAATTGTTAGTGCCGGAATGGATACTGTCACAGAAGCTAAGATGGCGATCGCGATTGCAGGGAAGGTGGATTAGGTATTATCCATAAGAACATGTCAATTGAAGAGCAAGCAGAACACGTCGATCGTGTGAAACGCTCCGAGAGTGGTGTAATTACAAATCCATTTTCTTTAACACGTAAGCATCAAGTATTTGATGCGGAGCACTTGATGGGTAAATACCGGATCTCAGGTGTCCCGATTGTTGATGATAAGCAAAAGCTAGTCGGTATTATTACAAACCGTGATTTACGTTTTATCGAAGATTATTCGATTGAAATCGATGAAGTCATGACGAAGGAAAACCTTGTAACAGCACCTGTAGGAACAACTTTACAAGAAGCGGAGAAAACTTTGCAGAAGTATAAAATTGAGAAGCTCCCGCTAGTTGATGATGAAGGTGTATTAAAAGGTTTAATAACGATTAAAGATATAGAAAAAGTAATTGAATTCCCTAATTCAGCAAAAGATGCCCAAGGTCGCTTAATCGTTGGTGGTGCTATCGGTGTTTCTGCAGATGCTGATAAGCGAATTGAAGCCCTGGTTGAAGCAGGTGTTGATGCGATTGTTATTGATACAGCACACGGCCATTCAAAGGGAGTATTAGATAAAGTACGTGAAGTTCGAACAAATTATCCTGATTTGACGATCATTGCAGGTAACGTCGCAACTGCGGAGGCTACACGTGACTTAATTGAAGCAGGAGCTAGCGTTGTGAAGGTTGGAATAGGACCAGGCTCGATCTGTACAACGCGTATTGTAGCAGGAATTGGTGTACCACAAATGACGGCTGTTTATGACTGTGCAACAGAAGCTAGAAAGCACGGAGTACCAATTATTGCTGATGGTGGTATTAAATACTCTGGTGATATTGTGAAAGCTTTAGCAGCTGGTGGACATGCAGTGATGTTAGGTAGCTTACTTGCTGGTGTCACAGAAAGCCCTGGTGAAAGGGAGATATACCAAGGTCGTCAGTTTAAAGTTTATCGTGGTATGGGGTCATTAGGAGCAATGGAAAAAGGTAGCAAGGACCGTTATTTCCAGGAAAATGCACAAAAGCTTGTTCCAGAAGGTATTGAAGGAAGAATTCCTTATAAAGGGCCTTTGAGTGATACGATTCATCAACTCATTGGTGGTATACGGGCTGGAATGGGATATTGCGGAACGCCAACATTAGAGGATCTTCGTGAAAACGGTAAGTTTATTCGTATTACAGGAGCTGGCTTGCGTGAAAGTCATCCGCATGATGTCCAAATTACGAAAGAAGCCCCAAATTACTCATTATAATTTTCATGATATCAATCAAATGAACCGTTCGTTAGGAAATAATCGGAAATGGTGTCAAATTATTTAGAAATAGATAGAGACTTCTCTATCTATTTTTTATAGTCGATTATGTTAAAATAACGTCTATCGAAGTAGGTATGGAGGTGCTGGAGTGAGTAAAATTATAAAGAAGCCATTTATTTTTATGATGTTAGTGGCGATATTAATGGTAGGTTGGATTCAACCTAATCCAGCAGAGGCATCTATTGATTTAGAAGCTGAAGCTGCAATATTAATTGACGCAAAGACAGGAAAGATTTTATATCAGAAAAAGATAGATAGTCTTTTGCCGATTGCCAGTATGACAAAAATGATGAGTCAATACTTAATTTTTGAAGCTGTTGAGAATGGGGAAATTAGTTGGGATGATGAGGTGCCAATCAGTGAATTTGTAAGGCAGCTATCTCTTAATAAGACTCTATCGAATGTATCATTGAGACAGGATTATTCATATACAGTGAAAGAGCTATATGAATCCGTAACAATCTACTCTGCCAATGCATCGATGATTGCGATTGCTGATTTAATCTCAGGTTCTGAAACGGCTTTTGTAGAAAGAATGAATGAGAAAGCAGAGGAATTAGGCTTAGAAGATTTTGAATTTATTAATTCTACTGGTCTCAATAATAGTTCAATGAACGGTAACCATCCGGAAGGTACAGCTGCTGACGCTGAAAATCTTTTATCAGCAAGAGCAACAGCTCAATTAGCATATCATTTAATTAATGATTATCCAGAAATTCTTGAAACAGCACAAATCCCAGTAATGGAATTTGATGCAGGTCCGGGTGAAGTAGAGGTTATGCATAATTGGAACTGGATGGTTCCAGGGATTCGTGAGGATTTTGATCAGTTTTCTTATGAGGGTATTCAAGGTTTGAAAACAGGATCAACAAGTACTGCTGGAGCTGCTTTTACAGGAGTAGCAGAGCGTGGAGATGTTCAATTAATCTCTGTTGTTATGAGAACGAACGATCGCGAGGCCCGTTTTACAGAAACAGCTAAATTACTAGATTACGGTTTTGATCGATTTTCGTATGTTGAATTATTTCCTGAAGGGTTCATTCCAGAAGGAGAAGAGCTTGTTGAAGTTGTAGGTGGAAAAGAAAAAGAAGTATCGATATCAAGTGCGGATTCTCTTTCTACACTGATAAAGAACGGTGAGGAAGAGCTTTATAATGTTGAATTAGTGTTAGATGAAAGTAAGTTCAATGAAAATGGGAAATTGGAAGCTCCAATTGAAGCAGGACAAAAAGTAGGTAAGCTTGTATTAACGTACAATGGAGAAGATGAAGAAGAATTCATTTATTCAAATTGGACTGTAGAAGCACCTATTGTAACGGATCAAGCAGTAGAAAAAGCTGGTTGGTTTGCAATGACAATGAGAGGGATTGGGGAATTCTTCTCTGGAATTTGGACAAGTGTAGCCGACACAGTGAGTGGTTGGTTCGGTTCTTAAGAAAGGACACGTTCTAAGTTCCCATCACGTAAAACAAAACGTTGTAACGGTTCAGTGTCTATTTAAAGAAAAGGTGCGTAACGTTTTTTCTCTAAAAAACAGGAGAATTACCCTTATTTGATGTATACTAATAAAGAATATGTCAAATTTACTAGATAGAACGTATAGCTATAGGAGGAATTTTAATGAGTCAAACGGGTACAGATAGAGTAAAACGTGGTATGGCTGAAATGCAAAAAGGTGGCGTCATTATGGACGTTATTAATGCCGAACAAGCGAAAATTGCTGAACAAGCAGGGGCTGTTGCCGTAATGGCCTTGGAGCGTGTTCCAGCTGATATCCGTGCTGCAGGCGGAGTAGCAAGAATGGCAGATCCTACCATCGTTGAAGAAGTATTAAATGCTGTTTCAATTCCAGTTATGGCCAAAGCACGTATTGGGCATATTGTTGAAGCACGTGTACTTGAAGCAATGGGTGTTGATTATATAGATGAGAGTGAAGTATTAACACCTGCTGATGAAGAGTATCACTTATATAAGCGTGATTTTACTGTTCCATTCGTTTGTGGAGCACGTGACCTTGGTGAAGCATCACGACGTATTGAAGAAGGAGCATCTATGCTTCGTACGAAAGGTGAACCAGGCACAGGCAATATTGTCGAAGCAGTTCGTCACATGCGTTTAGTCCAACAGCAAATTCATAAAGTACAAAATATGTCTAGAGATGAACTAATGACAGAAGCTAAAAATCTAGGTGCTTCTTATGAGCTGTTATTACAAATTAAAGAGACAGGGAAGCTTCCAGTTGTTAATTTTGCTGCAGGTGGAGTAGCAACTCCGGCTGATGCAGCACTTATGATGCAACTTGGTGCTGATGGTGTGTTCGTTGGATCAGGAATCTTTAAGTCAGAAAATCCAGAAAAGTTTGCTCGTGCAATTGTCGAAGCGACTACTCATTATGAAGATTATGCATTAATTGCAGAGCTTTCTAAAGGACTAGGTACAGCAATGAAAGGAATTGAAATTTCAACTTTAGAACCATCAGAACGTATGCAAGAACGTGGTTGGTAAGTTGGGAAAGGATTCAACCATGGTTAAAATTGGAGTATTAGCATTACAAGGTGCTGTAAGAGAGCATGTCCAGTGCTTGCAATCATCTGAGACTGAAGTGATTGTTGTTAAAAAAGTGGAACAGCTTAATGAGTTGGACGGAATTGTTTTACCTGGTGGAGAAAGTACAACGATGAGACGTTTGATTGACCTTTACGGATTCTTTGAGCCATTAAAGCAATTTGCGAAGCAAGGAAAACCGGTATTTGGAACATGTGCAGGGTTAATTTTAATGGCTGATGACATTGTTGGATACGATCAAGGTCACCTAGCTGTAATGGATATGAAAGTACAGCGAAATGCGTTCGGACGTCAACGCGAAAGCTTTGAAACTGATTTACAAGTAACGGGTGTAGGCGATGATGTTCGTGCTGTATTCATTCGGGCTCCATTAATTGTTGAAGTCGGTGATGATGTTGAGGTATTATCTACGTATAAGGATGAAATTGTAGCGGCGAGACAAGGTCAATTTCTTGCTTGTTCCTTTCATCCAGAATTAACCGATGACCATCGAATTCATCAGTTTTTTGTTGAAATGGTTAAGGAAGCAAAAGAAGCAAATAAATAAAGCGTTGATAAGGATTAGTATAGCTAGTTTGTTTGTTAAGAGAGCCGGTGGGTGGTGTGAACTGGTCAAACGCTAGTTAGAATCTCCCTTTGAGTAAAGAGAATAAACCTCTTTCAGTGGCCACTGTTATCGGCTAAAGTGGTATGGATTTGTTAAATCCATGCAACAAGGGTGGCAACGCGGGAAACCGTCCCTTCTATTTATTGTAGAAGGGGCGGTTTTTGTTTATGATGGGAAATGATAATTTGGATAATTTTATTTAAAAAGGATGGTGACTTATGTTAGACATTAAACGATTACGCAAAGATTTGTCTGGGATCAAGGAGAAATTAACTACTCGTGGAGAGGATATTTCCGGCTTAGACCGTTTTCAAGAATTAGATGAAAAGAGAAGAGCCGTTATTGTTGAAGTTGAAGAGCTTAAAAACCGCCGTAACCAAGTATCTCAAGAAGTTGCACAGCTGAAACGAGAGAAAAAGGATGCGGATCATTTAATTACAGAAACAAAGGAAGTATCAAATAAAATTAAAGAGCTTGATGAAGAACTAAGAAATTTTGAGCTAGAGCTTGAAGATATTTTATTAACGATACCGAACATTCCTCACGATAGTACACCTGTTGGCGAGACTGAGGATGATAATGTTGAGGTTCGGACATGGGGAGAAATACCGTCATTTTCTTTTGATGTAAAGCCGCATTGGGATGCAGCAACCGATTTGGATATTCTTGATTTTGAGCGTGCCTCAAAAGTAACGGGAAGTCGTTTTGTTTTCTATAAAGGATTAGGGGCTCGTTTAGAACGTGCACTCATTAATTTTATGATGGATCTCCATCAAGATGAGCATGGCTATGAAGAAGTAATCCCACCTTTTATGGTTAATCGCCAAAGCATGACTGGAACAGGGCAGCTTCCAAAGTTTGAGCAAGATTCTTTTCAAATTAAAGAAGATGATTATTTCCTTATTCCGACAGCTGAAGTACCTGTTACTAATTTGCATCGCGATGAAATTCTTTCATCTGAGCAATTACCAATTGCGTATGCCGCATATAGTGCTAATTTCCGTTCTGAAGCAGGATCGGCTGGAAGAGATACGCGAGGTTTAATTCGACAGCATCAATTTAATAAAGTTGAGCTCGTCCGTTTTGTCAAACCAGAAGATTCTTATGAGACATTAGAACAATTAACTTCTCATGCTGAAAAAGTGTTACAACTATTAAAGCTTCCTTATCGTGTCATGAGTATGTGTACGGGCGATCTAGGTTTTACAGCTGCGAAAAAATACGATATTGAAGTATGGATACCAAGCTATAATACGTACCGTGAAATTTCGTCTTGTAGTAATTTTGAAGATTTTCAAGCAAGACGTGCCAATATAAAATTTCGTCGTGAACAAAAAGCAAAACCAGAGTTTGTTCATACATTAAATGGTTCTGGATTAGCGATTGGACGAACAGTGGCCGCGATTTTGGAAAATTATCAACAAGAGGACGGTTCTATTGTTGTACCTGAAGTGTTACGCCCATATATGCGTGTTGACGTGATACGTCCTAAATAATACGTAACGCTCACTATGAAATGGACATTTTTCAAGGTGAGCGTTACCTCTATTGTCTTTCTAGAAATCACTGTGTGAAGCTGTTACAAGCGGGATAAGCTATACAAGTATTTTTATAAATTCAAAATATCATAAAAAGACTTGCTTCTGATGATTATGTTTGTTATTATATTCCTTGTCAGTACGAATTACGGAGGAATACCCAAGTCCGGCTGAAGGGATCGGTCTTGAAAACCGACAGGCGGGTTAAACCGCGCGGGGGTTCGAATCCCTCTTCCTCCGCCATTGATCATACAGTCAACACTGCCGTAATTGGTAGTGTTTTTTCATTTAATTAATAATAATGGGGAAACAATCTAAAATGAAGGTGTAGGCATTTATGGACAACCATGAAAAGTGGATGAGGGTAGCTTTACAACAAGCTGAGGAAGCCCAAAAGATTGGCGAAGTTCCGATTGGGGCGGTCCTTGTAAAGCATGATCAAATTGTTGCTGTAGCATACAATCGTAGGGAAAGTGACCAGCAAGCGTTAGCTCATGCAGAACTAGCGGTTATTGAACAAGCGTGTCAGAAATTAGGTAGCTGGCGTTTGTTAGACTGTACTCTTTATGTCACATTAGAGCCATGTCCGATGTGTGCAGGAGCGATATTACAAGCTCGAATTCCAACTGTTGTTTTTGGTGCTAGAGATCCGAAGGCTGGTTGTGTAGGTTCATTGATGAATTTATTAAATGATTCACGTTTTAATCACCAGACAGAAGTAGTCGAGGGCTGCCTGGCTGAAGAGTGTGGATGATTTTAACGAATTTCTTTAGAAAATTAAGGGCTAATAAGAAAAAGTAATTAGTAGTTATCTAGAAAATGTTATAGTTAAGGCTTCCAATAATTCACAGCTTATAGCTCTTGCATTTAAATGAAAAAACCACTATACTTAATAATACGTCATTGAGACGTTAACAACATTATTACGCTTTACCGTGCTAGGTGGGGAGGTAGCGGTGCCTTGTAACTCGCAATCCGCTATAGCGGGGCTGAATCCCTTCTAGAGGTTTTGGTGCTGCGAGGTCTGCCCTAAGTAAGTGGTGTTGACGCTTGGGTTCCACGCAACGGAAACCCATGAACCCTGTCAGGTCCGGAAGGAAGCAGCAGTAAGTGGATTCTTTCGTGTGCCGTGGAGTCGCCTGGGCCGAGCTAACTGCTTAGGTAACGCTCGTGGCATCTTAATCGAAGGAAGGTGCACGGTATCCTTTTTATATAAAAAAGCAACTACGTTCATTGCGTAGTTGTTTTTTTAATGATTCATAAAAACATCTGATTAGATGATTGTTCTCAACTTTGTGAAAAGTTATAATGAATAAAGGAAGTGGGGGGAGGAAGTGCGATGAGTTATCAAGCTTTATATCGTGTATGGCGACCGCAGCTCTTGCAAGATGTTGTTGGTCAAGAGCATATTACGAAAACGTTACAAAATGCCTTAATGCAAGAGAAGCTCTCTCACGCCTATCTTTCACTGGACCTCGTGGTACTGGAAAGACGAGTGCTGCGAAAGTTATTGCAAAGGCTATTAATTGTGAGCATGCTCCAGTCGCAGAACCTTGCAATCAATGCCATGCATGCAAAGGTATTACATCGGGAGCAATTGTTGATGTGATGGAAATTGATGCGGCTTCTAATAACGGAGTAGACGAAATCCGTGATATTCGTGATAAAGTGAAATTTGCACCGAATGAAGTGCGTTATAAGGTGTATATTATTGATGAAGTACACATGCTATCGACTGGGGCCTTTAATGCTTTGCTAAAGACATTAGAAGAACCACCAAGTCACGTCATTTTCATATTAGCAACGACTGAGCCTCATAAGATCCCATTAACGATTATCTCACGTTGTCAACGTTTTGACTTTAAAAGAATTTCAAGTCATTCGATTGTAGCTAGGATTGAGCAAATTTTAGAAGCTGATGGAATAGAAGCTGAGCCAGAAGCATTATTACAAGTCGCACGAGCTGCTGACGGTGGAATGCGTGATGCTTTAAGTCTACTAGACCAAGCAATTTCGTTTGCGGAGGGACAGGTCACTTTAGAGGATGTTTTAGCGATTACAGGTGCCGTTTCGCAACAAGCGTTACTAAAGATTGTTGAAAATCTTTTAGAACATAAGACGCTTAATGCCTTACAGGAGATTGACCGGATGATTGCTGAAGGGAAAGATCCAATGCGTTTAATTGAGGATTTAATCTATTTTCATCGTGATTTATTGCTCTTTAAGCATGCCCCGAATGCAGAGGACTTACTGGAGAGGCAAAACCAGATGAAGCGTTTCAAGCACTAGCAGAGCGTGTATCACCTCGTTGGCTTCATGAGACGATTGAGTCGTTAACGGTTAGCCATCAAGAAATGAGAATGTCTGCTCACCCGAAGATTTTTTTAGAGCTAGCATTGATGAAGCTCTTGCAACAAGGCTCATCAAATGAAATAGATGTTAGTTCAATCGGAGAAATTCAAGAACTGAAAAAGCAAATACATACATTGCAGCAGCAAGTAGAACAGCTAAACAGCCGAAAACCAGTTACGATTCAAGAAAATACAAATCAAGTCACAGCGAAACCAAAACGGACGAGACGTTCTCAAGCAACCCAATCGAAAGCTTCAACGGCAAAAGTAATGGAGATACTCAAAAATGCTAATAAGCAAAGCTTGCAGCTTGTTACTTCACGTTGGGGAGACGTAATGGAGAAGATGCGAACGACAACTGTCCCAGGTCATGCTTGGTTAAGTGATAGTAAGCCAGTTGCTGCATCTTCTACATCAATTGTTTTGGCGTTTCAAAATGAGATGCATCGTGATATGATGGATACAAAGTTTCGAGATTACCTTGTGCCGATTTTACAATCAAGCTTCCAAACACAGCATTCGTTTGTCACTTTGCTTAGTGAGCAATGGGAGCAGGTAAAGGCTGACTTTGTAACTGAAAAAGGGAAAACAGAAGATGAACCTGAACGAGACCAATTAGTTGAGGAAGCTGTTAAGCTTGTCGGTGAAGAACTAATCGAAATGGTTGATCGTGACTAATAAGGGAGGAAACAAAAGATGAAAAATATGGGTAATATGATGAAGCAAATGCAAAAAATGCAAAAACAAATGGCGAAAGCACAGGAAGAACTTAAAGAGAAAACAGTAGAAGCGACAGCTGGTGGCGGAATGGTAACGGTTGTTGCAAGTGGAGATAAGCGCATTTTAGATGTGAAAATTGCCGAGGATGTTATTGATCCAGATGATCCAGAAATGCTACAGGACTTAATTTTAGCTGCAACAAATGAGGCGTTGAAGCTAGTAGATGAATTAGTTGAAAAGGATTTGGGCAAGTTTACAAAAGGGATGAATGTACCAGGATTATTTTAAACGATAATCGCTGCAAGGATGAATCCACCTACCTATCTCGGTAGGTGGATTTTATCGAAAGAATCGTTTTTGGAGGAAGGAGGTTGTTGGTTTGCAGTATCCTGAACCAATAGCGAAATTAATAGAAGGTTTTATGAAGCTCCCAGGTATAGGACCTAAAACGGCTAGTCGCCTGGCTTTTTTTGTTTTAGATATGAAGGAAGATGATGTGTTAGACTTTGCTAAAGCTCTCGTGAATGCAAAGAGAAACTTGACGTATTGCTCAGTTTGCCATCATATAACTGATATTGACCCATGCAGAATTTGTGAGGATCGAAGTCGTGATCAATCGGTTGTTTGCGTCATTCAGGAGGCAAAGGATGTCATTGCAATGGAAAAAATGAAAGAATACCGTGGGTTATATCACGTATTACATGGTGCAATCTCTCCGATGGATGGAATTGGACCTGAAGATATTAAAATTCCCGAATTACTAAAGAGATTGCAGGATGATACGATTCAGGAGGTTATTATTGCTACGAACCCAACGATAGAGGGTGAGGCAACAGCCATGTATATGTCGAGACTAATTAAACCAACAGGAATAAAGGTCACAAGGATCGCTCATGGTCTACCTGTAGGAGGCGATTTAGAGTACGCAGACGAAGTGACATTATCTCGTGCAATTGAAGGTCGTCGAGAATTATAGGAGGCAAAATAGATGTTTCTTAAGAAAAAAGGAAAAATCCGTGAAGGGCAGCACCTTCTTTTGTTGAATCAATTAGAAATGCTGAAGAAAAAGGTTGATGAGCAAAAGCAGATTATTGATCGTAGTATCGACCTTCTGAAGAGGTCTTGAATCGAGCGAAAATAACAGAAGCACTATATTCACTCTTATTAAGGGAAGCAAGAGCGAATAATGTAAAAAGGAGCAAACAATAAAAGGTTTGTTCTTTTTTTATTTCTTGAAACATATAAATGGGTTAGACAAGCTCGATGAAAGAGGTGATCCGATGGAACCTACTTTAGTTATTGTCCTATTAGTAGCTTTAGTTTTCATTTTATTATTGGTGGGTGCACCTGTTAAACCGTTACGATATGTAGGTAGATTTGCTATACAATGTTTAATCGGAGTGTTAATGCTTTTTTTCGTAAATGTACTCGGTGCAACGATTGGATTGTATGTTCCGATTAACGGCATTACAACGATAGTAACAGGTTTATTAGGTATCCCTGGAGTAGCATTGTTAGTGGGAATTGCAATTTTCATTATATAATTTTAAAAAAACACTTGCATTAAATAATGTTACCATGTTATATTATTTCTTGTCGCAATTAAAGGACATTTTAACGAAATAAAAAAATGTTGACTTTATTTTTGAGACATGATATATTAGTAAAGTCGCTAAAACGACAACGGCAC
>NZ_BAXR01000021.1 GCF_001310635.1 Bacillus sp. JCM 19034 | reverse complement strand
GAAGGAACCAAGAAAGACAATAACAACGAGGATGGAACGGAAGAAGATAATAACGTAGGAGAAGGAACCGAGGAAGACAGTAACAACGACAAGAAAACAGGTAATAGTAATGAACAGGGGGATCTGAACGGTGACCGTAAATTACCACGAACGGCAACATCTATGTTTTCTTACTTATTAACGGGAATGGTCCTTACTGTATTCGGTGGTATTCTCTTTATTGGATATCGCAGAAAAAGCTCCTTAACATCAAATTAATCTATAATTTAAAATCCATGTTTCACATAAAGAATTAATAGTGAAACATGGATTTTTCAATCAAAATGGCATAGATGTGCTCTCATTCTCGAATTATTTAAAGTGCAAAAATGGCCAGAGAAATGTTCATTTCAATTCTGGCCTATTTCTCACTAGTTAAAAAAACAGCTCTTAGAGACTAACAGTATTTGATTGTGTTTTTTGTTCATTCGTATCGTTCCGTTTACTCCATAATTCGATAGCTATCCATATGCAGCCAATGGCGACCAACATTCCGTGCGTTACTCGTAAAGGCTGGTCAAAGAAAAACTGCGGGAGATATAGAATCATGCCTAATGTAAGGGGAATGCCACTGAATTTCAAGTATTTGTTAGATGTCCAAAGGGCAATCGTAAGTAAGATTGCAGCAATAGCAACAAGTAAAAGACCGATAACAAACATAACAAGACCGAATCCAGAACGAACGATGTCTGCTTGACTTAATAAATCGACTGACTGTTGATTTATCGCTTCCAACCCAATAGCGTAAAGACCGAACGTTTCTCCTCCATAAAACGGTAACGTTAAACCTACCCCTACTAAGCAAAACACGAATGCCCAATAAGTAAGTGAGTTTTGTAGGGAATATTGAAATCCATAAAATCCGAGCGGGAGTAGTGTAAAAGCGACGATGGCTAGAATATGAGATAGTAACCATTCAGTAGATGAGAATGCTGCTGCACCTTGCAAAGAGGATTCATCTGAAAAAGGACGTAATGCAGGATATAGGACAAACAAAATACCTGAAATCACGAGTGAAATAGAACTAAAATGAACATGAAGTTTCTTTGAAGGCAATGACATACGAATTTCCCCTTCCTTGAAATGTATGTAAGCAGGTGTCCATGCTAAAATGAAACGAATAGTAAGTAATTCTATTTTACCGAATCAATGTTTATCACTAAGTCTTTTTATGTAAATATTTTATAAATATTTAATGAGTTATTCTAATGTGTTGTTGTTAAATGCAATATACATTACAAATGTGGAATAGAATAGAAACAGATAATAAGTGGGGGAGTGTATGTGTAACATTGGTGGGTGAAGATAGTAGCAAGAAAAAGACTGACTCAAACAGTCAATAAAATTGACTATTAGAGTCAGCTAGTTTTTATACGTATTGTTTCATCCACTCTTGGAAATTTGAAATGACACCATCTATGAAAGAAATGGTAGATTCGTCTGTTAGATTACCTTCAGCATCAAATTTCTCATGTACTGCACCAACATATACTTCATTTCCTCCAAGAACAGGGGAATTTAACCCAGGTGCAAATAAAATATCACGTAAATGCATCTGTGCTTTTACTGAACCTAATATACCCATTGAAGAACCCATAATAATTGAAGGTTTACCATGCATTACTTTATCTACACGACTTAACCAATCAATCGCATTTCCTAATACACCTGGAATCGATGAATTGTATTCGGGTGTTACCCATAGAACGGCATCAGCAGCTTTGACTTTCGCTTTGAAATCAAGCACTTCTTGTGGTGTATCTAGTTCAGTGTCTTGGTTATACATTGGAAGGGGAGCTAAATCCAAAATCTCAAGCTCGAATTGATCAGCATAACGTTGTTGAACATGCTTAGCTAGTTGTAAATTATAAGACTGGTTACGAATACTTCCTACTATTGCTACTACTTTCATTGTGTTGACCTCCAAAAATTAAATGATTGCTAGGGTTTCTATTTCTTTTGTAATGGCTTTACTACCTACATGCTGTGTTTCTCACTATGATATTGCTGTAAGAAATTTGATAGTAGGTGCAGCAATGGCTAAAGCAGCTATCACCTCTTGTTTGCGAAAAAAGTGTCACAACGGATACTAACAATACGTTCCTCGTCATCAAAGTTTAATGATACCCAATTCCTTTTCAGAAAGTTATATATATCCCATATTTCCTAAGGTTAATAATATTAGAATAGCAGGACTTGCTTAGATATAGCTCATCCATCACTTCATTTGACGTAAACCCTTTACGCAGTAAGACTATTTCTTAAACGAGGAGCTCCTTTTTAAAAATGTCATTACTTCATAGTATGCCAAGAACTTTACCCCAACATCTGATTAGTATAGATGATTTGATTCTATCATTCAAATAATTAGAACGTGGTTCATCATATTTAACTTTTTCGGAACGATTCAAAATAGTTAGAAGAACCGTTTCCGTAGAGGAGCGGATTGCTATTTTATATAGCAACATGAAATATTACGTTCATAGGAGCTTAAGTAGTAACTAAAATGATCAGTAGGAGTATCATAGGAATTTTTGATGAGCTTTTTTATTGACATTAGAAAAAAATCTTTATATACTCTTTATATATTCAATGTTGAATAAACAAAGGGGAATAAACTTTGACAAAATTATTAGTTTTGGCAATGCTCAGTATTAAGCCGATGTCTGGTTACGAAATTAAATCAATGCTTGAATTGAACGATGCACAAAGATGGGCAGGTGTGTTACCAGGTTCTATCTATAATGCACTGAAAAAGTTGGAGAAAGAGGGCTATGTTGAAATTGAAGGTCTTGAAAATAATGGGCATAGACAAAAAGCTATTTACAAAATGACAGCTTCTGGCGAGGAATATCAGAAGCAATTAGCTTTGGAATGTCTCGGAAATGGAAAAATCAACTATCCAACTGATCTATATTCAGGTATTTCCTTTGCTCATCAACTACCAAAAGAAAAGGCCATAGAACAGTTAAAAAAGAATAGAGACCAGTTACATTTTGAGCTACAGGCTGTTAGAACGGGACTAGAAGCGAAGGAAAGAGCACTACAAGGTGACATTCCACAACTAACCGGTATAGTATTTGAGCATATGTTTGAAATGATTGAATCTCAAATTAAATTAATTGAGCGGGTAATGGATGTAATTGAAGTAAAATGATCAGAGTGTCTAGGTAAGAATTACGGGAGCGTTGGCTACGCTCGTTACACGTTTTACTGAAGAAATCTACATTTAGCAAAACTCAAACCAACGTTTTTAAGGAAAGACGCTCTGCGTTTTTCTTAATCAAATAGTCAAAGTTGATTATACAAAGGAGAGTATCGAAAATGAAACTAATCGAGTTAAAGCATGTGGAGAAAAGCTTTAATGGAAGGAAAATCATTAAGGACATGAACTTTTCTATAAACACAAATGAAGTGGTGGCATTAGTAGGGACGAATGGTGCTGGAAAAACGACTACCATTCGCATGATTTTAGGCATTACGAGCCAGATCATGGAGAGATTAATCACTGGTCAAAAGATTTCCCTAAAAAAGTAGGGGCTCAACTTCAAGCAACCCCATTTTTTGAAGGATTTAATGTAGAAGATAATTTGAAGTTATTTTCTACTTTTTATCAGTCACCATTAACAAACGAAGAAATGGATGAGGTATTAAAAAGGTATCGTTTGTTAGATGCCAAAAAAACTTTTGCCTCTAAGCTATCTTTAGGACAACAAAAACGGTTAGCCATAATTATAACAACGTTGCACAATCCAGAGTTTGTTATTTTAGATGAGCCTTCTGCGGGGCTTGACCCGAGTGGACAACGAGATGTACAAAACATGATTCACAGTTTAAAGCGGCAAGGAAAGAGCATCTTATTTTCTTCCCATGATATGTTAGAAGTTAAAAATACAGCTGATCGAGTATTAGTTATGGATAAAGGAACCTTATTAGAAAATGGCAAACCGTTAGAACTGTTAGAAAAATATAAAGCAAAAGACTTAGAGGAACTATTTAATATTTTGATAAATAAGGAGGAGAATCAATATGTTTAATATTATCCGCATTTCGCTAAACAAAGATTTGAAAGATGTCTATTTATTGTTTTGGTCAATCTGCCTTCCATTAGCGGTGTTATTTGGGCTGTATTATTTTGATGTTCATGTATCAACCAATTTGTTGTTTGGTTTGTTAAGTATAAGTATCTTTTTTTACAGTTGTACAACTAATTCCTTTTCTGTTTACGCACAAAGAAAAAGAGGAGTTTTCGATTTATTAAGAATTACACCATTCTCTCTGTGGAAATATTTATCTAGTATTACAATTAGCCAAACAATAATTGCCTGTTTTGTTTCGGCTGTATTGTTGCTTGTAGAGATTAGCCTTTTTAATATAACGATGTCAGCATTGGGTATCATACTATTTCTCCCATTATTTTTCGTTAGTTCCGCCATTTTTACATTAATGGGCTTTTTCATTTCGAGCCTACCAAAAAACGAAGGTCAATTAAGCATAACGACAAACTTAGTTATGATCCCTCTTCTTTTATGCAGCAGTATCTTTCTAAATATTACTGAAGCACCTAACTTGTACAATGGATAGGCTGGATTAATCCGTTTGAATGGTTACAAAAGGGTATCGTGCTGCTTTAGAAACGAATATCTTGTTTTGGGGGCTATCCATTTTGGTTCTTTTAGGGATGCTTGCTCTGTTTCTCGTCATTGCTAGAGCAAGCTTTCGAAATCGGTTCTTTTAGTGAAGAAAAGCTGACTTAAATAAACGGCTTTATCCGCTTTTGATTTGGCTTTTTTTTTATTGATCACATCTCTTATAGCAAGTATCAGGTGATAATCTATTAATATAGTTTACTATATCGATAAATTCCTTCCTATACTTACCAATGGTATACCCACATTAATTTGATATATGCTAAAGTTACAGTAAAATATATTTTAATGAGGGTAACTACCGTGAATTCTGAATTAACCGCTTTTATTACACTAGTTTGTATATCTGGCGTCTTGAATTTGTATTTATGTTTATATGTTTTTTTAAAACGTTATAAATATAAAAAAATTGCAGCCTTTTTCATTATTTATACAGTTTCGACAACTATTTATTGTTTTGGCTCTGCTTTTGGCTTAACAGCTGAGACGCTTGGACAATTAAAATTTTGGACAACGATCCAATATATTGGATTACCTTTCTCCGCACCGTTAGGGTTATTGTTCATCATGCAATATTTAGGATTGAACATTACAAAAAAGAGATTCATTGGTTTTAACATCATTCCATTCATTAGTCTAATAATGGTTGCAACGAATGATTTGCACCATCTTCATTATAGAGTGTTTGAGATAGACCCCTTCTTGGGAGCACCATACATACATCTAGAAGTTGGCAAATGGTACGTAGTTAATGGAGTGTACATGTTTGCCTGCATGCTAGCATCTTTTTTGCTAGTTCTATTACGTTGGAAAGAAACAGCTATGATCTACCGTTGGCAATTAATTGCGTTATTGTGGGGCAAAATGGTTCCTATGCTGACATCCTTTTTATATTTAATTGGCTTTACCCCTCCAGGAATTGATCCGGTTCCTATGATATTGTGGATTACCTCTCTATTATATTTATGGTCAATTAGTTCTTCACGAATGTTTATGGTGATGCCTATCGCCAAAGATGCCATTTTTAATAGTATCAATGATGGCGTGATGGTATTGGACGATTGCAAACGGTTGATTGAATTTAATCAGGCGTGTCAGAGAATGTTTCCACGATTAAATAAATCAATGTATGGGATGGAGCTCGATACGTTTTGGGTGGAGATTTCTGAAGTTTCAATCCCAACAAGTTTTCAGACATCGGTCCGTAGTCAGGAAATACATTTATCAAACAATGAATCTAAACGTATTTATCAAGCTCGTATTTCACCTTTGCAGGAAGCCAATATCGGTAAAGGATCTTTAATTATTTTTACAGATATTACAGAACTGAAGTTGCTGCAAGTAAAATTGGAATATCAAGCTTATAATGATGAACTTACGCAAATTTTTAATCGGCGTGCTTTTTTTGAAAAATCAGAGGAAATGATTGGTCTAGCTCAGAAAGAGTCATTACCATTTACAGTCATATTAATGGATATCGATCATTTTAAAGAAGTGAATGATCGTTATGGCCACTATGTTGGCGACCAGTTGCTTGTACATGTGGTCAAGGTCTGCCAAGCTCAATTGGCAGAGGATATCCTATTTGCTCGTTATGGTGGTGAGGAGTTTGTCCTTGCTCTTCAAGGATATCCGGCCAAGGAAAGTGCAATTATTGCGAATCGAATCCGTAAGTCTGTAGAGTTACGGCCTCTTGAGAATGCTGACGGTGTTATTTCAGTTACGATAAGCTGCGGGGTGGCTGAAGTTGAGGAAAACAATAGTGAAACGTTAGCTCAGCTTTTAAATAGAGCTGATAAAGCTTTATACAAAGCGAAACGAGCTGGACGTAATCAAGTCGAGATTTACAAAGGAAATCTTTAGGTTAGGATCCTTCCAATGTATTTAGAATGGTATTCTCCGCTTGAATTCTTACCGTTATTATCATAAATCAATTATTTTGTTACTTTAATGTACTGGATTTTTTATAGTCATTGCATTCACTTGTTTGAGAAAAGAGGTACACAAAAAAATAAAGAAGAAAAAGGTTTAGAATATTGCATTTAAATGTTCTGAACCTTTTTACTGGTTGACGATCTTTGTTTTTCAGAAGATATAAAGCCAAGTAGGGTCTTTTTTAATAATTCATCTTAAAAATATACTAGGATTGTTAAAGGAATACCAAAAAGGAAGTGTTTACTAAATTGCATCATATACACTCGTTGATTAGTGTATAAAGAAAATAAAAAATATACTCATTGGTATAGTGATTAATTATGAATGGAATTTTCACCATTATAAAGAAAGTATTGAAAAAATTTAAGGAATTAAAGAAAAAGCACCCACAAGAGTTCCCAGAAGTAAAGGGTAATGCTAGTGAAGAGTTTAGAGAACTGATGCTTCGTCCAATCATCACCGGTTTAATTGTGTATGCAGCATTAAGGTTTACTATCAATAATCACGTAATCGCAGCGATATCGTGGCATACGGTAAGTTTAATGGCTATATTTGGGCTGTCCTTACTTGCCTAATGAAACGAAGAATGAACCCCGCTATAGTTATTGCTTTATCTGGTATTATTGGAGTTGTCTTATATTAGCAAATGCTTTATTGGGATAGGTTGTTTTTAATAATTAAAACTGGTTAAATTATTGGCGTCAGACTAGGAGGGACAACAGTGGAAAAAAGCAGAATCAACGTTCATGCTGCAGTATGAGCAGAATTAGTATAAATCTTGGTGGAAAAAATGAATCTATTAGTCATAAAGTAGTAAAGAAAGATATCAAGTTTAAAGATAAGTTGGTTTACTTACCTGGTGGGGAATTTCTCATGGGAACGGATGACGAGGAAGGTTTTCCATCAGATGGAGAAGGACCTGTAAGAAAAGTAAAAGTAGACCCATTTTATATTGATAGTCATACAGTAAGTAACGCTGAATTTAATCAATTTGTCATAGAGACTGGCTATAAAACAGAGGCAGAAAAATTCGGTTGGTCTTATGTTTTCTATAAATTTGTTTCTCCTGAGCTGAAAGGCAAAGTCCAACAAGTGCCTGGAATTCCGTGGTGGTTGGCAGTAGAAGGGCTTACTGGTTTCAACCAGAAGGGCCAGGATCTACGATAGATGACCGAATGGACCATCCTGTTATCCATGTTTCTTGGAATGATGCAAAGGCATTTTGTGATTGGGCAGGGAAACGTTTACCTACAGAAACGGAGTGGGAATACGCGGCTCGTGGTGGCTTAGAACAGAAAAAGTATCCATGGGGAGATGAATTAACACCAAACGGAGAGCATTATTGTAATATTTGGCAAGGGGACTTTCCATATAAGAACACAGAAGAAGATGGATACTTAGGTACGGCACCCGCTACATCTTTTCCTGCAAACGGATTTGGACTTTATAATGTGGCAGGTAACGTATGGGAGTGGTGCGAGGATTGGTTTACGAATCGTTCTGATCGAGAAATAGATGCAAAGCAAATCAATAATCAGACACCAAAAGTCATGCGGGGCGGGTCTTACCTATGTCATAAATCTTATTGTAATCGCTACCGGGTTGCGGCTCGCAGTTCCAATACGATGGATAGTTCCACTGGTAATTTAGGGTTTCGCTGTGTAGCAGATAGATAACGTTAAATAGTGATGGTTATGAGGTGAGCTTATATCAATTGTTCCAGTTTTGGGTCACGTTGCTACTGTCTTAAAGTGGTATAACATCGATTCTAAATTCTATTTAAAGATGCTTGTAGATATTAAGCAAAGGAAAAGTCAGTTAGATAATAGAATTGGATAAGTATCTACAAATAACCGAAATATCCAATTGAAGAACTATGTGTACAGCTTTTGCATGATTTTAATAAAGGCGTGTAACAAATAGAATCATCAGTTGTTCTATTTTAAGCAGTAAGTATAAGATGTGATATATTTACTGCTTTTTCAATTGTAAGGTGTTATTTGAGGCTTTATGGGTTTTAACAACGGGGAAATAAGGTGCATTCACCTGTTAGTGTTTTCGAGAATTCACCTATGGCCGAGAATTTTCAAGCGAAGGTAGATCTAAAGGTTGTACAGTTTATTCGTTTTTCAATAGTTTATCGATAGTTGGAATATCTGCAGGTGCCCATTCGTGTGTTTTTAGCTTCTTTATGCTAGTCCACTCGAGCTTAGCATGTTCTTTTGCTCTCGGCTCACCGTTGATGATTTTTGCTTTATATGTTAACAAGTTTACTGTTATGTTAGGATAGTAATGGACAATATCTTCTATTAGTTCATAAACTTCGATTGTACAGTCAAGCTCTTCTCTAATTTCACGGGCAAGAGCCTTTTCTGGTGTTTCTTCTGCTTCTATTTTCCTCCTGGAAATTCCCACAAATTCGGGAGTGACATATTCGACGACCGCAGTGCACATAAGATTTCCTTTTTATTATTTTCTATAACAGCAGCGACTACCTTAACAAGTTTCATACGTATCTCCTCATATTAAGGTTATATGATTTAAACAATATTATAATTGTAATCCTCTTTCTTGATAATAGACAAGGGGGTTATCTTGATTTTAATTTCTAAGCCTGCATGGAAAAGCGTTTTACCGTATCCAAGAAGTAGGGTTAGGACAAATTTTTTAATATTCATATCGATACGTATATAAATATGCTAGGTCACAGAAATAATAGAGTAAAAGAAATAGGTATTCGGTTTGAAACAGCGCCATATGAGCCACATAGTAAGGTCAAAAAGCTGGCTCATTATAATACGTTTATGAGAAATAAGGACGATTTCGGTATTAGGTTGATTCAAAAAGCTATAAAGCAAGGTATCCCGGCAAAACGTAAAAATACGAAATTATTAGTTATGACGATACCAATTGAATCCTCAACGATCTATGAAACTGTACAAGCTATTAAAAAGCAAGTGTATTCATAGAACGATGTATTGATGAGGAGGTCAATGAGTTGATATCCGACCATCTAATTACATGATACGTAAGAAAAAGGCTGACCTTAAGGTTTATTTTGACCTTTGGGTCAGCCGTTTCCAATACTTCATAATAGTTACAAAGAACTAAAAGGTGTTTAGGGATAAATAAATTGACACAACTTAGGTCATGTTGTATGGTATGAAAGTACCACTTAATTAACGGTGGATAGGACGTCAGAGGAGATGAGGGCATCATGAATAAGAAATTAACATTCATGCCACTTTTTTTAGTCTTTTTGCTTTGTTTCTCTTTAGTTGCGACACCGATTCAAGCTGTCGCTTATACTGAAGAGAATGAAGAAAGTGGAACAGAAGATCTAGATGAGGACAATGTTGATCAATCAGAGTTAGATGAAACAGTATCTAATGAACTAGAGGTAAACGTACCGATTACAGAATTAGAAGAAGAAATGGAAGACAATGATTTTTCTTTTGAAAACAAACTAGAAGACGAGTTAGGACTAGAACAAGAGAAAGAAGAGTATGACAGTGGTATAGAAGAATATGACTGGGAAGAGGATATGGAGTACGAGGACTTTCAAGTTATGTTCGATAGTGTGACAACAACACATAACACTATTACTGTTACTTGGTCGGCTACCCAAGAGGTGGACGAGTATCTTTTATCTTTAGATTGGGGCAATCAAATTGTTGTTCCAGGGGATACAAATAGCTATACATTTACAGACTTAATCCCAAGAGAGTCATACAGAATTGCAGTTGGAGCAGAGGTAGAATATTGGTATACCTATGACTCTATTTATGTCACTCCAGATTGGTCTGAAGAAGAGTTAACACCAGTATCATTGATTGTTATGACCAATGATCATGTTAGTTATGACGATAAAATCCGTATTCGCGGGATCGAGGAAAGCAATCAAGGATTTATAAATGATGAGTATTTGAATCATACGTCAGGTCAATTACAACTACCACTTGGAAAGTTTGAAGTAACATTATATAACAGCAGCGATAGAAGCGTATCCGAAATACAAGAAATTGAAATTAAAGCTGGTGTGGATTATGAGAATAACCCAATTCAATTACAATTTCGATTAAAGGAAATGCGTGAAGCTGCAGAGCCGTTCCAATATTTCATTTCTAAAGTAACGGGAGATTCCTTTACAATAACGTGGAATGAAGTTGCTAAAATGACAGGGTTTCGCGTTTATGCATATGGATATACAGATGAAGAATATTATGAGGTTGATTCTGGTGATATTGAAAAAGCAAAGCTCGAATATACGTTAACAGGATTAAATCCTAATGTTACATACGATGTAGACTTCTTTACAGATTATTTATATGACCTTAGAGATGGTCATTACTTTAAAGTAAAAACAGACGGTGAAGATATGGATGCACCACTTGTAAACTTTGCTAGTGAAGATTTACATGAAAATGTTGCAGAACAGTTAGGGATTTATTTTCGTAATGTAACGGAAGTGGATATGAAGAATCTAACATATTTGAATGCCCAGCATGCAAACATTGAATCGTTGCAAGGGTTACAATATGCAAAAGATTTATCTTCGCTTTCTGTTTATTATTCTCAATTAGATGATATTTCAGCTATTTCTCAATTAGAAAAGTTAGAGGACCTTTACTTATTTGGTAATGAAATCAGTGATATTCAGGCTTTAGCAGGCTTAACAAAGCTATGGGCTCTTAATCTAGAGAGAAATAATATTCATGACATTACGAGCTTAGCAAAATTAACAAATTTAGAATGGCTTTACTTAGATAGCAACGAGATTGATGATCTCACAAGTTTAGCGGGTTTAACGAAGCTAGAAACGTTAAGCTTGGAAAGCAATGTAATCAGTGATATTACAAGCTTAGCCAATTTACTAGATTTAACGGATCTTTATTTATCTGACAATCAAATTAGTCAATTGACAAGCTTATCAGGGCTAGAGAAATTAAGTATACTTAATTTGGACAGTAATGAAATTAGCGATCTCACAAGCTTAGCAGGCTTAACCGAATTATCGATGCTCCAGTTATCCTATAATGACATCAGTGATGTAACGAGCTTAGCAGGATTAACGAATTTATATAGACTTTCGTTAAACAATAATAAAATCAGTGATATCACTAGCTTAACAGGTTTAACAAATTTAGAAGGACTTTACTTATACAATAATGAAATTAGTGTCCTTCCCGACTTGTCAGGTTTAACAAAGTTAAAAGATCTTAATTTATACAACAATCAAATAACTGATATCTCTGGTTTAGCAGGGTTAGAAAATCTAGAATATTTGGATTTAGATTATAATCAAATAACTGACATTACTGTATTAAAGGAATTACCAAGACTTAGAACGGTTTACTTGTACGGGAATGACATTGACGATGAAGAAACCATTCAATATTTACGTAATCAAGGTGTAAGTGTTTACTATGATGATAGTAACGACTGGAATGATTGGGATCAAGATGAAGATTATGATGAAGAAGAAGTAATCATTGATTTAGAACAAGTACTGCAATCCTTCCCGGTAGAGCAAGGGTTTAAAGTGAGTGAAGATGGTAAATCAATTACGCTGGATTTAAGTAAACAAACGAATGATGAAACATTTGAGCTTTCTCCAGAACAAACTAAAATGTTAATTGAAAATAAAACAAACGTTAACACTTGAAAAGGATGGAATTGGAACTTCAATTCCAGCATCTAGCTTTGATCGCTATGATGAGCCCGTAACAATTGATGTTATTGAACAACCACGTGAATCAAACAGTTTGAGTGGAACATATGATTTCACCATTAAACAAGGAACAAGAACGATAAGTCAATTTGAAGAAGGGGTTACGTTAACCTTCAATGTAAATGCAGAGCGTTCTAAAAATCCTAATAATCTTAAGGTTTTCTATTTTAATGAAGAAACGAATAAATGGGAGAACGTAGGTGGAACATACAGTGATGGAAAAGTAACAGTCGTCACATACCACTTTAGTAGGTTTACCGTATTTGAAGCTGCTGATGACAGCGAAGATTTAGATGAAATCGTACGTATTGATGACGAAGTGGACACAGATGAAGTGGACACAGATGAAGTAGACACAGATGAAGTAGACACAGATGAAGTAGACACAGATGAAGTGGATACAGATGAAGTGGATACAGATGAAGTGGATACAGATGAAGTGGATACAGATGAAGTGGATACAGATGAAGTGGATACAGATGAAGTGGATACAGATGAAGTGGATACAGATGAAGTGGATACAGATGAAGTGGATACAGATGAAGTGGACACAGACGAAGTGGATACAGATGAAGTAGACACGGATGAAGTGGATACAGATGAAGTGGATACAGATGAAGTAGACACGGATGAAGTGGATACAGACGAAGTGGACACGGATGAAGTGGATACAGACGAAGTAGACACAAATGAAGTAGATACGGATGATGGAGCTCAAGATCAATCATCTGAGAAAGGTAGCGAACTACCTAATACTGCGACAAAAGTATTCAATCTCTTTCTAATTGGGATGTTACTAATCGTAGTAGGAGTCACAGTCTTTTTCATGAAACGTAAAGTGTATCAATAATACGAACGAAGGTTTTAGGGCTATGACATGGTTATGTAAATATGTTATAGCTCTTTTTCCTATTAGTTAACCGAATGATAAAAGCCTTCTTGGTAAAGGTAGATAAAAAGTAGAATGTTTACAAAAGGATTATCGTTAATTATGTCGAAGTGAAGTAGAGCAATTGATTACTATGAATAGTGTTGTAAACGCTTACCAAATAAAGGAATGAGGGATTGCAAATGGGAAAAGGAACAAAATCTGCAGCAGAGATAAATACTTTTCAAGACCCTATAACAGGGGCATCAATAACGCAATTAACAGATTATTTCGCACACAGTTTTCATTTATATTTTACGAATAATGGTTGGTATGATAACGGTTCGAAATTGTTACTATGTTCAGATCGAGATAATACATCCAATTTATATAGTCTCGATATCGCTAGTGGAGAGTTAACACAGTTGACCGACTTAAATAGAAATGTCCCTAAAGGAATACATGGAACTTATATAAATCCGCATAAAAATGAGGCCTACTTTACCTTAGAGAAATCAATTATTGCGATTGATCTTCAGACGTATAAAGAAAAAGTAATATACACGAGACCGGATGGGTATAACTTTAGTAATTTGAGCTGTACAGCAGATGGTAGCTATCTTTGTTTCGGTCTTTCAGAAGACTTATCATCGTCAATAAACACAAACTTATCGGGAGGCTATGTTGCTTTGAGGAAACGGAAGCAGCTCGCCCTCACTGCCAAATTTGTTTACTTTTATTAGAAACGGGTGACATGAAGGTAATTCATGAGGAAAAACGGTGGATTGGACATATTAATACGTCACCGACACAGCCGAATCTAATCAGCTTTTGCCATGAGGGCCCTTGGGAAAAGGTTGATCATCGTATATGGGTGATGAATATTGAAACGGGTGACGTATGGAAGATTCGAGAGGGTAAACCGAATCAGTATGCTGGCCATGAATATTGGTATGCCGACGGAATCCATATCGGATATCATGGCTTTACAGAGTCCCTTGAACGGAAAGATGGCAAATTTCTTGGATATACGAAGTATGATAACAGTATTACAGAAGAATTCGAATTTCCTTACCAAAACATGCACATTCATTCCAATGATGCAACATTAATTGTTGGTGATGGTCAGCAATCAAGTGCCTACCACGGTGAACGATACCAGGATTGTATTTTCTTATGGAAGAAAACGGATGATGGAATGGAAGGTCCAAGAATTTTATGTAAGCATCGTGGAAGCTTTCAGGTTCAACACGTACACGTCCATCCTCGTTTTACTTCTGATGGCACGAAAGTATTATTTACGAGTGATCGGACTGGTTATGGGAATGTGTATTTAGTAGAAGTTCCTGAGTTTGAGAGCTTACCGAAATTGGTTGATGGGAAATTAGTAAAGTAAAAATTTGTACTTCGTATAACTAATTGTTTTAGTGTTACCTGTCATTGCTTGAAAGTAAATGGCAGGTATTTTTTTGTTGAAAAGTCCACACTACATAGGTACATATTTTAGGTGAGAAGGTGTATCTGTTGAATGGGAAATTAGTACAAAGGATAATGGTTTTTGGGCTATTGCCACTTGTAGGTTTTGTCTTTCTATCATATTTCGTTGTGAGAAGAAAAACGTTAAAAATAGATGAACCGATTATGTCATTTATTCGTTCATTTGAGCATCCTATCATTTTAAATATAATGAAAGCACTAAGCGTGGCCGGTAACACATGGCCGGTCGTCATGATCTCACTTGTATTACTCATTATAATGTATTGGCTATATCGAAAACGTGACGAGGTCATTTTGTTTGTTATCGTATCATTGGGCTCCGTGGGTTTAAATTTGCTGCTAAAGCATACATTTAAAAGGGAAAGACCATCATTTGATCCAGTTATTATCGAGACGGGCTTTAGTTACCCGAGTGGACACTCTATGGCTGTATTTACAATGTACGGTATGATTACATTTTTATTTTGGCGGCATATACATCATTCAATTGGAAGAACGTGCTTACTTTTTATCAGTGCAGTTATGATTATCGCAATGGGATTAAGTAGGATTTACTTAGGTGTCCATTATCCAAGTGATGTTTTAGGAGCATATTTAGTTAGTGGGGTATGGCTTTTTATAACGATTTGGGTGTATCAATACCGAAAGGATCGGCAAGCACAAGAAATATCCAATTGATTTTTTAAAAAAGAAAGAAATGTTAAAGAAAATCTACTAAGATAGAGTTACATGTTTTTTTACCCTTTTTTCGAGGTGAGGCAAATGAACAGACGAATATCACCATTCCTCATTTTACTTGCTGCAATCATGTGGGGAACGACAGGAACGACCCAGGCTTTTGCACCGGATGCAGCCCACCCAATTGCGATAGGGGCAACACGCTTAGCGATAGGGGGCTTATTTTTATTGATTATGCTAATCATACTAGGCCAATTAAATGTGAAAAATTGGTCAGTTCGGCTAACGGTATTAGCTACATTAAGTATGGCCGTTTACCAACCACTATTTTTTTCAGCTGTTTCGCTTACTGGTGTTGCAATCGGTACAGTTGTTGCGATAGGAAGTGCCCCGATTTTGTCGGGTGTAATTGAATGGCTTTTTCAAAAGAAACGACCGACTAAAGTTTGGGTATATGCTACGATCGTATCCATTGTTGGATGTACAATCCTCTTCGCCAATAAAGATTCTCTATTCATACACCCATTAGGAATAGCATTGGCACTTGGTGCAGGGTTATCGTTTGCTATTTTTACAATCGTTAGTAGGGATTTAGTTAAAAAGCATTCCTCCTTACCTGTAATGGCTGTTGTTTTTACATTGAGTGGAATATGCTTATCTCCTTTTTTATTTCTATTTGATATGTCTTGGGTTACTAGTTTTCGAGGTATGGGAGTAAGTCTATACTTAGGGATTGTAGCAACTGCAATTGCTTATTTACTTTTTGCAAAAGGCCTTGTTTATGTATCTTCTTCAACGGCTGTTGCTCTTTCGTTAGCAGAACCACTAACAGCAACGTTATTAGGCGTATTTTTACTCGGTGAATACTTACATACAACGGCTTGGTTTGGAATCTCCCTTTTACTAGTTGGGATTGGGATATTAGTAAGGTCGTCAAATGATGATGGCGGAAGTAGGCAGGTTATGAATTGATTGACCGCTCAAAGTCCATATGATTAACTTTTATTATAAAGCTGATCTATTTTACTACTAGTTAATCTTGTAAAAGGATAGGAGAGAACCATGTTTAAAAAGGCATTAGGGATCTTGTTAGGTCTCATTTTACTTTTATGTGTAGGGTTTATTTGGGAATATACGATTGGTGATAGTTTTATTTGGAATGTCGTACAATCAGTAGTAGGATTATTTAAAAGTAATTAAGCCAGAGTATATATGAAGGATAGTTTCTTACATATCGTGATAAGCTATCCTTTTTCGTATTACTATAAAAATAACAGGTATTCATTAATTAAATAGTGTCCAATAAAGCGTGTGAGCGTATAGGCGATTAACGGTTATTTGCCTATATGATATAAGAGTGAAAGGTTGCATCATTTTTGTTAACTTAAATGTAATATGTTTACAATGAAACTAACTAAACCACTATAAATAGTAAAAGAAGCAAACACAAATTAACATTTCAATTTTCTATTTAATAGTGATAAACTAGAATATAGGTATAATTTTGATCCAGAAAAGATGTGTGACTAGGCCGCTCTTTTGGCTTGCTTTGGCGCCTAAGCAGGAACGTCTACATCTTTCTGCAAATCTTAGGTGATAAAGGAAGGTAAACATGAGCAACATACAATCAGAAACAGATGTTATCCTAATTGGTGCTGGAATTATGAGTGCCACGTTAGGCTCAATGTTGAAAGAGTTAGCTCCAGATTGGGAGATTACAGTGTTTGAAAAGCTCGAAAGTGCAGGAGAGGAAAGCTCGAATGAATGGAATAACGCTGGAACAGGACATTCATCATTATGTGAGCTAAATTATACAGCAGAAAAACAAGATGGGTCAATTGAAATTAGTAAAGCAGTAAAAGTGAATGAGGAATTCCAAGTTTCAAAGCAATTTTGGACGTATCTCGTCAAAAGTCAATTGATCCAAAACCCAAAGGATTTTATTATTCAATTGCCACATATGAGTTTTGTACAAGGAGAATCAAATGTTTCCTTTTTAAAAAAGCGATTTGAAGCGTTATCAAAACATCCACTGTTTGATGGGATGGAATTTACAGACAACCCAGAAAAACTGAAGGAATGGATTCCACTGATGATGGCAGATCGTAAAGTTGACAATCCGATTGCTGCCACGAAAATAGACAGTGGAACAGATGTTAACTTCGGTGCGTTAACACGTAAGTTATTTGACCATTTAGAGAATGAGAATGTGAAAGTCCATTATAAGCATAGTGTTGATAGTTTGAAACGAACAAGTGACGGCTCTTGGCAATTAAAGGTTAGAAACCTATACACAGGTGAGAGCAAGCTTCATAAGGCTAAATTTGTTTTTATCGGTGCTGGTGGAGGAAGTCTTCATTTATTACAAAAGTCCGGTATTCCTGAAGGGAAAGGGATAGGTGGATTTCCTGTAAGCGGATTATTTTTAGTTTGTAAGAAACCTGAGATTGTCGAACAGCATTTTGCTAAAGTCTATGGAAAAGCACCAGTAGGTGCCCCGCCAATGTCTGTTCCACATCTAGACACGAGATTTATTGATCAAAAGAAATCGTTATTCTTTGGGCCGTTTGCAGGGTTCTCGCCGAAATTTCTAAAAACGGGATCATTGTTCGACTTGTTTATGTCAATTAAAATGAATAATATGACAACAATGGTTGCTGCTGGATTAAAAAACTTTTCTTTGACGAAGTATTTAATCAATCAAGTTATGTTATCAAAAGAGCAGCGGATGGAAGCGCTACGTGAGTTTGTCCCTGATGCCAAAAGTGAAGATTGGGAACTGTTAGTAGCTGGCCAGCGTGTACAAGTTATTAAAGACACGGATAGTGGAAAAGGAACTCTTCAATTTGGAACAGAAGTGATTAGTGCAGCAGATGGATCAATTGCTGCCTTGCTCGGTGCTTCTCCAGGTGCGTCTACTG
Organism: Bacillus sp. JCM 19034; assembly: GCF_001310635.1. Classification (GTDB taxonomy): domain Bacteria; phylum Bacillota; class Bacilli; order Bacillales; family Bacillaceae_D; genus Halalkalibacter. The sequence goes on along the minus strand of NZ_BAXR01000021.1, from coordinate 31,763 downwards.
CTGTGTCCGTAATGCTTGAAGTAATTGAAAAATGCTTTCCGCAACAGATCAAAGAATGGGAGCCGAAAATTAAAGAAATGATTCCTTCATACGGTAAGTCATTATCTGATCACCCAGAGCTTATTAAGGAGATTAGTAATTCAGCTAATCAAACACTTGATTTAGTAGATAAGGGCGAATCTGATGAGAAAAGGGAACATTTACAGGAAGTTTAAACGGTGATCTACTCTAGAAGAAGTTGTTCTAAAAGGTTTAATTATGACCTTATAGGACAACTTATTTATAATAGGAATTAAAGAAATTCGCAGGAGTGGCGGCGTTGTCCGCTACGCACACGACTGAAAGAAACCACTTTCAGTCGTGCTTAAGAGATTGTAACGGCACAGCTACACGCTTCTAATTAGGAATGGAATCATTAAAGAAGTGGACGTAATTTCAAATATGAAACGAATTCAAAAGCTACCGCTTTCCTTCGAAGATTAGGGAGAAATTGTCATAAAAGAGGAGTGACAAAGACACTCCTAGCATGCGTCTCTGTTACTCGATTTGTGGCATGTAGTCTTTCGTAGTTGTTATAAAATCGAAATAGTTAAGAGAAAGTGTTGAAGAGCTTATTCAATCGATTTACCGATTACTTTTGCTAAAGCCTCTTCAGAAGCTAGCTTTTCAATTGGATTGTTCGTATGATCTCGTCTTTGGATGAGGATTGAAATGGTCTCTTTTGATATTTCGTGAGCATCAATCATCGCTAAAGCCCAACTTGCCCAAAAGAGAGCCTCCTCATGTTTATCAGTTAAAAGTATTTCTTTTAAATACGGAATACTTCCTTTCCCAATTCTGACTAAACTTAAACTTGCAGCCATTTTCAATTCTTCATTTGAACGGCTAAGCTCTTGAATTAAATCAGGTACGGCAACGGCAGCAGCTTCACCGATTTCCCCTAAGACAACAACGGCAATCGTTTTTAGGGACAGGTCTTGGCTGTTTTTAATTGTTTCTCTTAAAATCGGAAGGGCTTGTTCACCTTTAGAACCAATTGCCTGTATAGCTCGTAGAGAATCAGCCTGATTACTACTTTGTAAAAGATGGTTCATCTCAGCTTTGACTAGATCGTGATTATTTTCCACACTCATTCCCCCCTATTCATTACGGTAACTAATTCGTTAGAAGTGGAGGTATATCCTGTGTAAATAAAATAAAGGTCGTGTTTCGAATAATTAGTTTTGTCATGAAAAGTAATAAGCTTAGGATTGTAAAGGGAGAAATGTAACGAATAGAGCCGTTACTGGGGGATGCCCCTATGTAACGGCTTTGATGTGTAATGTTTTTAGTGTTTCATTGAATAGATGTTGGTTCCATATAAAGCAATTCCCAAGTATGGCCATCTAGGTCTAGGAAGCTGGCTTGGTACATAAAACCATGGTCTGTTGGTTCAGATGCAGGACTGCCACCCGATTGAATCGCTTTACGAACGACATCATCGACTTGCTCACGACTTTCAACAGCAAAGGCAATTAGCACTTCCGTATTATCTGTTGTATCTGTAATTGATTTCTTTGTGAAATTCTTGAAGTGAGAGTGTGTAAGGAGCATGGCAAATGTGTGGTCATTAATAACCATACAAGCGGCGTTGTCATCAGTGAAATGGGGATTAAAAGTAAATCCAATGTTTGTGAAAAAATCGATCGTTTTCTGCAAGTTTGAGACAGGGAGGTTAATAAAGGTCTTACTTGGTTGAAAAGTCATTTTTCATCACCTCAAAGGAATTAGTTAACTTTATAAATATAAAGTTATATCTAGATCATATTTCTTTATTTACCATTTGTCAAGTTGTAATTTAACATATGGTCAGTAAAGGTTGACTTTTAAATGATATACTCATACGATAAAAGAACAAAATTGATTCAATTTGGATGGTGAAAGATATGGGTGAAATACGGAATGCTGAGCGGACTCGAAAAGCGATCTTGCAGGCTGCAAAGGAGGAGTTTTTTGAGCGGGGTTATTCGGGTGCAAGGATTGAATCCATTGCAAAGCGAGCCGGTGTTAACAAACAATTAATTTATCATTATTATAATGGAAAAGATGATTTAATTAATCAAACTATTGATGAATTTGTTTCTTCAGTACCTATAGGAAACTTTACCTTGCCTGCAAATCCTGTAGATATTGCAGATTTTCGGTGGAAGGTAAATATGGATCATTTGCGAGAATTTCTTAAATTTACCGCTTGGGAGGCAGTTGAAGAGCTACCGCAAAACTCTAATGGAGAAGAGGCACGAAGGAGAGTACTTCAATCGTATAACGCTGATATGAAATCGAAGCAGGAGATGGGTTTAGTCCCAAATGAGCTTGACCCCGCATTTATAACCTTAATGATGTCGAGTTTAACGATATACCCGCTGCTCTATCCAAATGTTACAAAAATGATCACAGGTTATACGGTGGATGATCAAGAATTTCAAGAAAAATGGTCACGGTTTCTTCGCCAAATTAGTGAACGAATCTTTCAGAAAGAAGATGTCAAATAAGGGGCTGCTCTTTGAGTAGTCCTTTTTTACAAAATTAGATTCGTTGAAGATTATTTAAGCAAACTAAAAAGAAGAGTGTCTATCTTGTTTTCCAAAGAAAAAGTCCGAAAAGGCCAAACTGACCTTTTCGGACTTTACAATTTTAGTTACGAATCAAATAATCAAATGCTCCTAAGGCTGCATTTGCTCCTGAGCCCATTGAAATAATGATTTGATTATAAGGGCTATCTGTACAATCACCGGCAGCGAATAAACCAGGAACGGTTGTAGCACCGTGCTTGTCGGTAACGATTTCTCCAATACGGTTACGTTCCACTACAGAGTCTAACCACTCAGTGTTTGGAACAAGTCCAATTTGGACAAATACCCCTTGTAGTTCGATATGCTTTTCTTCCTCAGTATCACGTTCGATATACGTAATTCCGTTTACGTTGTCAGTACCGGTAATTTCTTTCGTTTGAACGTTCTTAAGAACAGTTACGTTCGGAAGGCTATACAGACGCTTCTGTAGAACTTCGTCTGCTTTAAGCTCTGGCATAAATTCAAATACTGTAACATGGTTAACAATACCAGCAAGGTCAATCGCTGCCTCAATACCAGAGTTTCCGCCGCCGATAACTGCAACATCTTTTCCTTCAAATAAAGGACCATCACAATGTGGGCAATAGGCAACCCCTTTGTTTTTGAACTCTTGCTCACCAGGAATGCCGACATTACGCCAACGTGCACCTGTTGAAACAATGACGCTTTTACTCTTAAGTACAGCCCCATTCTCAAGCTCTAGCTCAAATAGATCCTTCTTTTCTAGCTTACTTGCTCGCTGTAAGTTCATCACATCAATATCATATTCTTTGACATGTTCTTCAAGGCTTGCAGCAAGTTTAGGACCTTCTGTTTTCTTTACACTGATAAAGTTCTCAATGCTTAATGTATCAAGAATTTGACCACCGAAGCGTTCTGCGACAATTCCTGTACGGATTCCTTTACGTGCGGCATAGATTGCAGCACTTGAACCAGCAGGACCACCACCAACGACAAGAACATCAAACGGCTCTTTGTTTGAAAGCTCAGCTGCATCGACTCCTGAACCCATTTTTGCGAGGATTTCTTCGATCGTCATACGACCACCACCGAAAAACTCTCCCTCTAAATGGATAGTAGGGACGGACATCACATTTTTGCTTTCAACTTCTTCCTTAAACGCTGCACCGTCAATCATTGTGTGCGTAATATTAGGGTTTAGTACGCTCATCATATTTAAAGCTTGTACAACGTCAGGACAGTTATGGCAACTTAGGCTAACATACGTTTCAAAGTTGTATTGGCCCTCGATGTTTTTAATTTGGTCAATCACACTTTGATCAACCTTTGGTGGTCTGCCACTTACTTGTAAAAGCGCAAGAACTAATGACGTAAATTCGTGTCCTAATGGAATACCGGCAAATGTAACGCCAGTATCTTCACCTACGCGATTAACACTGAAGCTTGGTGTTCTTTTTAATTCAGTTTTTGTAACGCTGATTTTCGATGACATGTCAGCTAGTTCTTCTACAAACGCCAGCATTTCTTTAGAAATGTCATCTGATCCTGCACTTACCTTAAGCAGGATATCTCCTTCTAATAGCTGAAGGTATTGATTTAATTGTTGCTTAATGTCTGCTTCTAGTACCATTTACTGTGCTCCCCTTAAATCTTTCCAACAAGGTCTAAGCTCGGCTTCAGTGTTTCTGATCCTTCTTCCCACTTAGCAGGGCAAACTTCACCTGGATTGTTGCGAACATATTGTGCTGCTTTAATTTTATTAACTAGGATGCTTGCGTCACGACCGATACCACCAGCATTGATTTCAACTGCTTGAATGACACCATCTGGGTCGATAATGAATGTTCCACGATCTGCAAGACCTTCTTGTTCATCAAGAACTTCAAAGTTACGAGAAATTGTTTGAGAAGGGTCACCGATCATTGTATAAGTAATTTTTCCAATAGCTTCTGAGCTATCATGCCATGCTTTATGTGTAAAGTGAGTATCAGTTGATACCGAGTATACTTCTACTCCAAGCTCTTTTAGCGTTGCATATTCGTTTTGAAGATCCTCAAGTTCAGTTGGGCAAACGAAAGTGAAATCTGCTGGGTAGAAGCAGAAAATACTCCATTGACCTTTTAAATCTTCATGTGAGACATCAACAAAATCACCATTCTTGTAAGCTTTTGCGTTAAAAGGTTTTACTTCAGTTCCGATTAAAGACATTCTTCATCTTCCTCCTAGAAAATAATGTTTAAAAGAATTAAAAAACTAAACGAAGTAGTAGGCTGTTTAGTTATAATAATTCTAATTGAGTATAGTTTATCAAATAAGATAGGTTCTTTTCAAGTGATAACCTATTTAGTTTTATATTCTTACAATAAATATAATATAGAAATATGTCCTTTTGATAGAAGTGGTGTCAAATAGGATAACAAGTAAAGGGGTTTTATAGAGGTCAATAAGTACAATAGATAGTTTTATTCAACAGCAGTGATTTTATACTACTTTTCTAAAATATGACGAAAATGCGAAAATCCACTTGGGAAAAGGATGAACAAGTCTTTAGCCTAGTTGCATAGCTTTTAAATGAAAATAGAGATGCTACCAAGCAGTTGATGGAGCATCTCTTTTTCTCATTCGTTGCAGGATAATTGATAATTACCATTTCCGAGTTTCATTGTTTTTAAGTAAAAGGATAGTAGCAAAGGATGGCCATTCTTACTTCTCACTTAATGTATAATTGACTCTAGCGACAAGATTAGACGTTTCTTGTCTAACATCTTGGAGATATTCGATGAATTCATCTTTATTTTCCTCATGGCTTTCAAACTTTCCTAATTGAGCCACATCATTTGTACAGAAGCGATGTTATCATACAATTGATAGTCAAGTAGCGATTGTGGAGCAGGAATCAGTGCTGTTGGTGATCCGATTTTCTCCAATTCCTCTAACAAGGTAGGGAGGCTGTCATGGTCATAAAGCTCATAATTAACAATTAGACTAAGTTTATTTAATAATGGACCAATTAAGTAGACGCTCTGGATTAGTGCACGCTCTAAATTAGTTGCTTCCTCCCAAGTTCGATATTCATTAGGATCGGTTCCAAGTAGTTCTGCGGGAGGGTTGTTAATAAAAAATTTATAGGCCTCTTCAATCAATTCTTCGTCAAGTGTATACGCTTGTGCCTCTACAATCTCAATAATGGCATCACTATAGTTTGTCACGTGTATCATATTTTCATCATGACTACTAATAATACTTCTAATTGGTTGTTCATCTAAAGCGAAATAAATCCGTCCATCATCATCCATCAATTCATCGACAATTTCAAAGTCTGTATAGACGTTAGGGATATTTCCTTCAGCGTCAAAAGGTGATTCTATAGATAGTGTTTGTACTTGAAACACTTCTTCTGAATCTATGAGGCTTGTTTCTGATATCTCCTCATGAGATATTTGATCGTCTAGAGAAGGCTCAACTTCTTCGTCATTAGTTATTGGTGTACTTTCGTGTACCTCTTTTTCCTCGATAGGTTCGTGTTGAACGTCTTCACTACAAGCGATTAAAAAGCATGTTAAAGTCAAAATGATCATTTTTTTCATAAAAGTCCCTACCTTCCAATGTGAACTTGATTAATATGAAATATTTCATATTAATCAAGTTCATACCAGTAACCATTCTACAAAGATAAATACTAGGCGTATATCGTACATTACTACCAGAAAAATCCACTAATAACTTGAAACTGATCACAAGCATAGGAGATAGGTGAAAAGTAGGAGGTATGAAGGTTAGAGTGTGTTACAAGCTCGAAAAGGGTTAAAGGCATGGAACTAAAGGGTGATGTAGCATGTGCTGAAAAATGTATTGACAAAAAATGAAAAGTTTAATACAGTAACAACTGTACTAATTACAATAATACAGGAGGGACAATTACCTAGGAGGTAATAATTTTAAAAAAATTAAAAAGTTTGAAACGAATTGATTAAGAATGTCGTCTTATATAAGGAAAGGTTGTCACACTCCCTTAAATAAAGATAAGAAATGTCGAAACATATTTATTTTCATCTATTGTTGATTGTAAAAAGGTGGAATATACTAGTCTAATAGGGAAGCTTGTCATTTAATTTATACATATTTTTTCTTGATAGATGGTGGGATCAACCGTTAGCGACCTTTTAAAGAGAATGCAGTAAAGCGTTTTCTAATATATTGAATTGATAAGGAGGCAGATTATGAATTTTTTGAAAAGAGGGCTATTAAGCATTACTAGGAAAAAAGGGAAATCGTTGATTTTGCTTGCCATTATTTTTATTTTAGGGAATTTAATTGCAGGTGCGATATCCATTCAACAAGCGACGGATAGTGTTGAGAAGTCGATCAAGGAGAGACTTGGTACGGGTGCTACAATTGATTATGATCATGATGCTCTTAATCAAATGAGTGAAGAAGAGTGGATGGAATTTGAATGGACATCATTGAGCATAGATACTATTCGTCAAGTTGGTGAGTTGCAATACGTAAAATATTATGATTATAGTACATCAACCTATTTAGCGTCAGATGACCTTGAAAGTTATCAAGGTGAAAATAATGAATATGAAGTGATGTATGATGGTATCTATCATCCTGAGTTTCGTTTGAAAGGAACAAATTATGCACCAGTGATTGATTTTGAAGAAGAGAAATCACGGCTTGTTGATGGTCGTGTCTTCACTGAAGAGGAAATTTCAAACGGCTCAGCTGTCACGATTATATCAAAAAAGCTTGCTGACCAAAATCAAGTATCTGTTGGCGATTCTATCGTATTAACAAACGGTGTTATTAACTATACAGAAAGTGGAGAAGAGTTATACGACTCAAGAGATGTAGTTCTCGAAGTTATTGGTTTATTTGAAACGCTAACGCTAGCAGAGGACACTGAGGACAGCGATAGTGACAATGGTATGTGGGATTGGATGGATATTGAAGCACAAAATATGTTGTACGTTCCTAATGATCTTATTTTAGATGAACTGCACTATCAAATAGAGAAAGAAATCGAAATGAACCCTGAGTTCGCGATGTACTATGAAGACGGCATTGAAGAACACTATACGCCAATTTATGTCTTAAACTCAGTTGATGACGTTGAACCGTTTACAGAAGAAGTAACGCCATTATTACCTGAGTTGTATATTGTGAAAAGTGCAGTTGACCAGTACGACAGCATCGCTAAACCGATACAGTCGATGTCAAAGTTATCAGGTTATGTTTTAATCGTATCTATTATTGCTTCCGTATTAATCATTGGTTTAGTCGTTTTATTATTCTTACGTGATCGTAAACGTGAGCTAGGTATTTATCTGTCATTAGGTGAGCGTCGTGGCCGAGTGATTGGGCAAATTTTATTAGAAGTTATGCTAGTAGCCCTTATCGGTATTGCACTTTCCTTATTTACAGGAAATCTATTAGCAAGTGGTGTATCGGAAACATTAATGACAAACGATGATCAAAGCAGTGGCTTTGAAGAAATTTATTATCATGATGATATTAATACAAACGTAACAACCGATGATGTATTAGAATCGTATGAAGTTCAATTAAGCTCCACGTATATTCTTTGGTTCTTAGTTGTCGGTTTATTAACAGTCTTAGTCTCAACTGTTATACCGCTTTTATATATTGTTCGATTAAATCCTAAGAAAATATTAATGTAGAAAAAGGGGTGAACTTGATGATTTTAGAAGCAAAAAACCTAGATTACTATTATCAAGATGGGGAAAGTAGAAGGTATATTTTACGAAATACAAGTGCTTCATTTGAAAAGGGGAAATTTTATACGATTCTCGGACAATCAGGATCTGGTAAGACCTCCTTTCTTGCACTATTAAGTGCCCTAGATACTCCTCATAGTGGTGCGGTGTTGTTTAACGGAGAGGATATTAAAAAAATTGGTTATGAAAAATATCGACGCAATAATATCGGAATCATCTTTCAAAGCTATAACTTGATTCCTACTTTAACAGCAGTGGAGAATGTGCTCGTTCCGATGTCAATTACGGAGAACGACATGCCAGATGATCAAAAGACTGTCGCATATAATCTATTAGACTACATCGGAATTGTGAAAAGTAAGGCAGATCGCTATGTAAATAAGCTTTCCGGGGGAGAGCAACAGCGTGTAGCGATTGCCAGAGCTTTGGCGACTAATGTAGAGTTGATTTTAGCCGATGAGCCGACTGGTAACCTTGATGAAGAAATGGAACAAGAGATTATCGATATATTTAAACGATTAGCTCACGATCATAATAAATGTGTCATTATGGTTACTCACTCTCAAGAAATCGCTCAACAATCAGATCAGATGTTTACGTTAAGAAAGGGTGTTTTGGCGCCACATGAGTGATTTCTTATCGAAATTTAATAAAGATCAGTATGATGAGCTAGTGAATGAGAAGGGTAATGAAGAGAAGGAAGAAAAGGCAAAAGAAGAAGCTGTTCAAGCGAAGGAGGAATCTCCTCCTCCTAGTTCATCCACCCAGACAGGTCAATAGCATCGAGTGGTGGACAACGCTATGAGTCCGAAGAAATGGAGTTCGATCCAACCTATCGGAAGAAGAAACGCCGTATCCTCATTTATTCAATTGCTGGGGGAGTGGTAGCACTCCTCCTCATCTTCTTCATTTATTATCAAGCCGTCCATGTAGCAATGGAAGACTTCGTTGGACAACCTGTCTCCGAGGCTCGTGCGTGGGCTAGTGAACATAACATTGAAATTGATCTTACTCATGAAACGAGTATGGAATATGATGCAAATCATATTATTTCGCAGGAGATAGCAGAAGGAAAAAAGGTGCGAAAAGGTGAGACGATCTCCTTTGTAAGCAGTACAGGGCCAGATCCTGACGAACAAATTGAGCTTCCTGATTTTGCAGAAATGAGCCAATATGAGGCAGAAGCGTGGATCGCTGATCATAAAGCGGAGAACCTTCAATTGTTAACGGAATATAGTGACGATGTAGAAGAAGGCGGATTTCTTCGATTAGCTATTCGTGATTCAAATGTCTCTGAAGAAGAATATCGCCGGCGTGATAGTGCGATCGTTTATTATTCGAGAGGCGAGGAAGTATTTGAAAAGAATATTACCGTCCCTGACTTCAAAGGGAAGACTCGAGAAGAAGTTGAACAATGGGCGGAAACGAATGAAATTGATGTAACGTTTAAGGAAGAGGCTTCAACTGATGTAGAAGCAGAATTAGTTGTAAGTCAGAGTGTTTCGGCTGAGAAAAAGATCGCAAAAAGAGATGAAATGGATGTTGTCATTTCGTTAGGACAAGCGACAACGGTTCCTCACTTTGGTGATCTATCGATGGAGGAAGCAATGAGTTATGCTGATCTTGTCGTGATGGTTCAACAGAGGTATCACTCTGAAGTTCCTTACGGAGGATTGATTTCTCAATCAATAGAGGCAGGTACCGAGCTAACCGATCGTGACAATAAGGAAATAAAAGTTGTCTATTCCGAAGGACGCCCCTACTTAAGGGACTATCGTGGCATGCTGGAGGGTGATTTACCACGGGCATTTTACGAGGATTACCAATCAAAAGGTGCAGATATTCGCTATACGGTAAAATACGTCGATGCTCCTGAAGTAAAAGGGACAGTCGTTGGGATGAGTAAGTTCAATGAATTTGTTTCAATGTCCTATACAGTTGAAGTAAGAGTGAGCAATAACGCAAATGCTCCTGCTGCACCTGTTTGGGAAGATCCAGAACCGATACCAGATGACTTACCACCAGTTGATGGTGATACGGAAGATGAGTTAAAATAATATATTCTAAATCCTTATTTGCTAATAGTTAACCGTGAGGGTACTATAAGTAAATAAGGGTTTTTTCATAAAATGATTGAAAGTAAGGGAGCCGATTTATGATCCAACATTCTGACGAAAAGCAAATTGTCATATATTCTGAAGAAGATGAACGGCAACGATTACATGAACTATATACATTACATATACTTGATAGCGAGCCAGAGGAAGCATTTGATCGCATTACGAGGTTCGTAGCTCGATTGTTTCATGTGCCGATTTCGTTTGTATCTTTGATTACTGAAGATCGGCAATGGTTTAAATCATGTGTCGGCATTGATTTGCGGCAAACAGAAAGGGAGCTGTCGCTTTGTCAGTATGTAATTGCGACAAAAAAAACGCTTGTTGTACCTGATACAAAAAAAGATGAACGCTTTAAAAATAACCCGTTATTAGATGAAATGGGTATCCGTTTTTATGCAGGTGCCCAGCTAAGGACAAAACGTGGTCATATAGTAGGAACGTTGTGTATTGGTGATCCGAAACCTCGAGAATTTACTAGTGAAGACCAATTGACTCTTGAAGAGCTTGCTAATTGGGTTGTATCGGAAATGGAATTAAGAGCAACGATTGACCAGCAGCAAATGGAAAAGGAAGCACTACAAAAGGAAATAAAATGGGCTGGCTCATTACAGCGGCAATTGCTTCCAAGTGATTTGAATGATCCAAAAATCCAGATGAAAAGCCTTTATTTACCTAGTAATTTAGTCAGTGGAGACTTTTATAACTATCATTGGATTACAAATGATCGATTGTTTGGGTATATTGTCGATGTGATGGGTCATGGTGTACCTACTGCATTACAAACGTCGGCTATCCGGGTTTTGTTTTCACAAGCTATTGAATTGCAATTATCTTTGAAAGAAACGGTAGAATGGATCAACCGTTCTAGCATTCCATTTATGCCTGAAAACTATTATTTTACTGCATTTTTGTTTTGAATTTGATTTTTCACGTAATCGCTTATCGTATGTTAGTGCTGGAATTAATTCATTCTACAGTATAACGAAAGCAGAGGGATTACAATTTCATGATGTACATGGGAAATTGTTAGGGATATTTAAAGGTGTTACATTTCAAGAACATCAACTATCATTTCAGGCAGGTGACACGTTTATTTTTTGTTCTGATGGCTTTTCTGAGCGATTCGAATCGTCAAATGAGAAGTGGCTAGGGCAATTGAATTCAATTAAGGAAATGGCAACTGAATGTTCCCAACGTCTGAAGGATAAGAAACTAAAAGATGATACAACAGCTTTGTTTTTTTCCATTCCGTCATGATAATCATATAGGGCGTTCACTTTTTAGAGAGCACTGAAAAGGGATTTACTACTCTTATTCAGTGTTATTTTTGTTCATAAAAGAAAATAGGCATACCTAATGCCTAATTGTCGACCATTTGGCTTACGTATTGTCATTTTTGATTGAGATGATTTTAAGTCGATTGTAATAATTCAACGCAATGATAAATTTGTTTCATATTTAATAAACTTATTACACATTAATGACCTGTTAATTTGTCATGAGTGTAAAAAAATGTAACTTTTTTTTTCGTGAGCATAAAAGAGTAGCTCAATAAATGGTATAATAGACTTAATTATATTAGTAGGAGGATATCGATTGTATTGGATATTGTGCAATACACAATAACCCAAACACTTTGATAAAAAAGGTTATGCATATATTCATATTAATCGTTTTTATATTAGCACAAGTCATTTTAAACTTCTTCTTGATAGGCTCTTGGATTGCGTTTGAAGAATTAGCTGAAATCTATGGGATTCCCGTCCATTTTCTATTTATGGGTGTTCTTAATATAGGTTCGCTTGTGTTAGTTGTAACGCTACTAAAAACAGAGGAAAGGAGGCAAATTAAAAATACCGAATTAACTCACGAGGAACAATACCGTGCGTTAGTAGCCTCAGTACGTTCAGACCGTCATGATTTAAATAACCATCTTACGGTTGTAGCAGGTTTATTGAAAATTAAGAATTATTCCAGTGCCTCCAAGTATATCCACGATGTTATAGGCGAAGTGAAAATTAATAATAAAGCACTAACAATTAAAAATGCAGTTTTAGCATCTATATTATTCTCGAAAATGGAGTTATATCAAAAGAAAAATGTACCTTTTAATGTTCACATTAGTAGTGAAGGAGTGACAAGCCGTTTAACATCAACAGATTTGCTTCGTTTGATTAGTAATTTGCTAGATAATGCGTATGAAGCAACGATCGAAATGCCTGAAAGTGAACAGATAATTGGATTAGAGATGTTAGAGGAAGAAGATCATTATATAATCATTGTCAAAAACTCATGTGTTCACCAACTTGACCTCGCTCATTTAAAGCCTGGATACTCAACTAAATCGTCAAATCAGTCGAGAGGCTTTGGCTTATCAATCATTCAAGATGTTTTAAGAAAATATAATGGAACGTACGAAATAAAAAATGATCAATCGATTGTATCATTTCATTTAAAATTTCCTAAGGGAGAGAGATAATGATTACGATTATGAGTAGAACGATAGCGAAAAAGCTATGCGGTTATTTGGACAAGCAGGAAGAGGTTGAATACGTTCGTTACGGACTAGAAATTATCATTGGTGGCCTGTGGAAATGGGTTTGTTTATTTGGAGCTGCTGCGATATTAGGTGTCGTTCCAGAAATGATAGGGACATTGTTAACATTTGCTATTTTCCGAGTGGTTACAGGCGGTTTTCATTATTCTACTTATCTCAGGTGTTTAATAGCAGGATTGTTTAGTATGCTAGCCATATCAGTTATCGTATCTCACGTATTCGTTCAATTGAATGAACAGGTTTTGTTTATCCTGATCGGATGTACGTTTATCATTGGCTTAATCATGATCTACTTATATGCACCCTCAAATCACTTCTACAAAAAAATGACAAACACTCACAGGAAAAAATTACAACAAATGGCTTTCGTTTTACTGTTTGTTTGGGTTATAATAAATTATAATCTAGTATCTATTTATTACGAAATTGCTTGGGCTTCTACATTAGGTTTACTCTTTCAGCTTAGTAGTACTCATCCGCTTTCTTATAAATTAGTAAGTAAAGTGGAAAATTTAATAGATTGGAGGTCTCATAATGAAAAAGTTCATTAAAGTAGTACTAGCCTCTTTAGTTGGTGTCATTGTGTTTGTTTCAAAGACAGAAATAAGCTCAGCATCTGCTTTCCTCTTTTATCAGCCAGAGCCACCTAAAAAGGGAGAGTAAGCAAAAAACAGCTATGTAGTTAACGTCTAGGAGCGGTTATATGACTTGGTACAGTTACTTTTTAATGACATTACCCGAGACATTTGTATTAATATTAGTAGCATTAGTTCTCTTTGGACTACCAGTTAAAGAAAAGATCCGAACAATTCTGTTATTTGCTGCTGTTCAAGGAGCTTTTGCATTTTCTTTTAGTATTTTTATGCAAAACTCCTTGAAACCTTTTTTTACCTTTTTTACCTTTTTTGCACTAGTTATTTTTAATTTTCCGTTATAGTGCTTTTACTAGCTTAGTTATTTCATTAGCATCATATTTCTTTTTAGTAATTTTTGAAGTCTTTTTTACGTTTTCTTTTGCTGCAAATCTTTTCAATTAGTTATGAATCCCTCTTTGAGGTGCCGTGGATGCGAATTGCCTTAAGTAATTTGGTCGTACAATTGCCAATTTTAATGCTCACATGGCTTATACATAAATTCAAGTTGGTGATTAAATTACCTAAATTTGCTAAATAGTTCTTATTGGAGGCCTACTGATAAAACAATCAGTAGGCTATTTGCATTGGTCGAGAATAGCTATAGCTCGTAAAGTAATAAGGATCGAAAACGTGGGGGATTCTAAATAGAAAGCAAAACACTTCAATCAACCGGTTTAAATGGCCGGTTTTGAGGTGTTATTTAAAATGTAATAGGTAAAATCAAATGTACAGTCAAGTTTAAAGTTTTAGGCCGGTACGACTTTTGAAGCGTCTTAGTAATATGTGGCTTTCAACCCGGGTAATGCCTTTGAGGTCATATAACTCCTCGTTAATAAAGTATTCTAGCTGTTCAAAGTCTTCGACGAGGACGTGCATATGTAACGTGCTAGGACCGGTCATTTGATAGCAACTGGCTACTTTAGGGTTTTCAGCTAACGTTTCGGCAACTTTGACTAACGATGTAGGTTCACAGTCCACTTCAAAAAACGCCGACACTTTCTTCCCGAGCTTATCAGAATTAATGACTACGGTGAACTTTTCAATGACGCCGGACTCGGTAAGTTGGTTAATTCGCTCACGAATCGCTACGCGTGACAAACCTAACTCTTTAGCAATATCAACATATGACATTCGACCATTAACGGTTAAAAGCTCTAAGATCTTTCGGTCAGTCTTATCAATTTTCATTCGCTTCACCACTTATATGGATTTTCGATTATTATATCATGTAATGACGGAATCAATCAGCATTGGATGAAAAGGAACCATAAAGAAATAAATATAGATAAATAGATTAATTTATGTTTAAATTATTACATAATAATTTAACAAAAGAATAGATATACCTTAATTAAGGCATCTGTTTGTGTGGAGGTGATTTAGTGAATATAAAGTTGCAGAAAGATATATTTATTGCATTCTTTCGCTCATCTATTCTTGGCTATGGCGGTGGTCCGTCAGCCATACCTCTCGTACATAGAGAAGTTGTAGAACGGTATCGGTGGATGGATGATGATGAATTTGCGGATATATTAGCATTGGGGAATAC
This sequence comes from Bacillus sp. JCM 19034, assembly GCF_001310635.1. Classification (GTDB taxonomy): domain Bacteria; phylum Bacillota; class Bacilli; order Bacillales; family Bacillaceae_D; genus Halalkalibacter. The sequence continues at coordinate 16,588 of NZ_BAXR01000021.1, read as the reverse complement.
TCTTCCTGGACCAATTAATACGAAGATGGCAGGCTATATCGGTTATCGTATGGGTGGCTGGATAGGTTTACTAAATGGTATTATCGCAACCGTGGTGCCTACCGTCATTTTAATAATTGCCTTAATTGGCGTTTTATCAGCATTTCGCGATTCAAGGATTGTTGCTGGGATGACCCAAGCCATTGCACCGGTAGTGGCTGTTATGCTATTTACATTAACTTACTCATTCCTGAAGCAATCAAGGAAGAATTTAGGTTGGGTTATAACGGGTATACTCGGTCTTATTAGTTTAATTGCCTATCAGTTTTTGCAAATCCATCCAGCTATCGTGATCGGTGTATTGTTACTTATTGCAGTAGTAAGTCCTGTTAAAAAAGAAAAGCAAGCTAAAGGAGAGGGCTCAGCATAACGGAGGTTTTAAGATGATTTATTGGGAAATTTTCCTTGCGTTTTTTATACCAGGTATTGTCGGCTATGGGGGAGGACCGTCTTCGATTCCGCTTATTCAAGCAGAGGTGGTGGATCGATATGGATGGTTTACCGTCTCAGAGTTCGGGGAGATATTAGCTGTAGGAAATGCTCTTCCTGGTCCGATTGCGACAAAAATGGCTGGTTATATTGGCTATGAAGTTGGAGGAATAGTAGGGTCATTCGTCGCTTTGTTTGCGACAGTAGCACCTTCATTAATTGCTATGCTATTTTTGTTAGGGATACTGTTAAAGTTTAAAGATCTCCGAAGGTAAAACGGATGACAGCTTATATTAGACCGACAATTGCGATTTTATTAGCGGTATTAGCATACCAGTTTATTGAAACATCCTGGTTTGATGCTGGATGGTTTCAAACGATCCTGTTATTAGTTGTAAGCTATATTTTGTTAGAACGAATGAAGGTTCACCCGGCTCTAGTCATAGTAGGGGCACTTGTCTATGGTGGGATCTTTTTAGGATAGTATCTATATTTAGGGATATAGGAATGAAAGTAAAGGGGAAGCTTCAAGTGGGGGCTCCCCCTTTGTTTGTGGAGCATTATTAATTTTTATTCCATTTATGAATCCCCTTTATGAATCCCCTTTATGAATCCCCTTATCAAATGGTAAAAGTGAGTGAAGGTGATTAAGTTTATTTGGATTACTAGTCATATAGATTTCTGTGACTTCCCCATGTTTAATAAAAAACTGAATCACAGAGTAAATGTCTCCATTTATATAGATGATTAGTGCAGGTTGTGTGTTTAAAGTACTTATAGAAACAGCGTATTCTACTACAGTCTTTTTACTAACGCCATTAAAAAAGGCTATAATATGTGATGGACTTTTAATTGGCCGCAGTGCTGATTTGACAACTCCTCCTCCATCCGTATATAAAATCACCTCATCGGACAATAATTGAAGGAGCTTTGTTGTTTGTTGTGATTGGAAGGCAGAAATAAACTGCTCAATAAGATCAAGGTTCTGCTTATAGCTAAGGTTCTCAGCCTCAACGGTTGTTATCTTTGCTTTTGCCCGACTATAAAGCTTGCGACAATTCGGTACTTCCTTATTGACCATTTGTGCAATCTCTTTGTAAGGAAAGTGAAAGGCTTCTCTAAGTAATAAGACAGCACGTTCATCAGGTTTTAAATGCTCCATCATCCGCAAATAAGCAATAGATAAGCTCTCCTTTTCTATTAGAAGCTCTGATGGTTCAAGGCTATCAGTTGCCAATGGCACCGGATTCCACTCGCCAATATACTGTTCTCGTTGTCTTTGCGATGATTTCAATAAGTCTAGACAGAGGTTTGTCATCACTTTGCAAAGGTATGCCTTTGGATTCAAGGGAGAGATCTCACTTTGATAGCACTTCAAAAAAGTCTCCTGAACAAGATCTTCAGCATCAGTGACGGAGCCTAGCATTCGGTAGCCTAATGAAAAGAGTAACGGTTTATAATGGTTAAATTCCTTTGAACTAATCGACATATTTACCTCCACGTTCAGTTTGAATGATTGCTAGTGCAGCCTTTTTTCCGCTGTTTGTTGCACCTTCTGCCAAAATAAAGTTCGGATCCGCCCAGTCTCCAGCTAAATAGAAACGTCGCAGTTTTGTTTCTTGTCTTAGTAATAGTCTGTCATCACCAACTTGTGGCAGGCGTTGATTTACGGTAATAGTAGGGAGAAATTGACTTGTAATGACGTGATTTTCCCATCTTGGCTGAAATTTATTTAAAAAGAGCTCTAATTCTGCTTTCACAGATACCTTATCTTCCTGATTTGAATGAAAATATCTAAAAAGATGCAGAACAACCTCGTTATTCGGGGTAAGCTTAGCATAAGTTGAATGGACAGAATAATAGAGTGCTGAGTTCAAGTCTAATCCAAATAAATCTTTTTCATGTGGCAATTTAGATAAGGCTATCTCATATGATGCCCCTTGAATCGTTTTTATGCTTGGGAATGGGCATGTTAGCCGTTGCTTAGTTATGGTTGCTAATTGCTGAGGTGGTCCTGTATAGATCACATATTTAGTGATAAACAAATCACCGTTGTTTGTTTTGATTTCCCATAGTTGATCTTGATTTAATTCTACTTCGGTGACAGTTGTTTCAGTCTTTACGACCGTATTGTAAAGAAGTGCTTGCTGATGAAGCTGGTTCATGAGCTGCTGCCAACCACCATCAAGATAAAGAGCACCATCTAATGATAGTGAAAGATGTGTGAGTACAACCTTTGCACTGATTTCCTCAGGTTCATGGCTATAGGTAGCTAATCTAGCTAAAGCATAGATAAGAGATTGAACACGTCTGGATGAAGTTGCTTGTTCTACCCATTGCTGAAATGTGCTAGCAGTGGATACTTTTTTACTGCTTCGACTGAAGCTTGTGGCTATTTTTATCCATTCAAAACGTTCCCCCATCGTTAAATAGGAGCTTTTAATAATGGATGAGAGCGTGAACGGTGCCTCGTATTTACAGTCATCATAAAGGATTGTTCCACCTAGGCTGGAGACTTCCCGTTTACATTAATAGAAAGTTCTTTAAAAATAGCTGCTGCTTTTCCATTCTTATAAAGGGCGTGTGGTCCTAAGTTAAAAAGATAACCATTTTTATTAATAGTTCGTGCTCTTCCACCGATTTCCTTCGCTTTTTCTAGCATTAATGTTGAAATATTCCCTTTTGCTAAATAGTTGGCTGCTACATAGCCCGCAAGACCGCCGCCGATAATAATAACATCCCATTGTTTCCTCATTGTCATCACTCCTCTTTGTTAATACCCTTATGACGATTCATGGTCACATATTGTGACAAATAATTGTCGAACAAATACACATAAAAACTGTCGATTTTTAACATTTAATTTACAAATTTCAAATGTAGTTATTAATTATTCGTTACAATGCATCATGAATATATATTAAGGAGGAAGAGAGAATTGGCCAAATTACGTTGTTTTCTCGCAAGTATCCTGATTTTGCAAATTGTATTGTATCCATTATTTTTCTTTGAACAACAAGCATTGGCAGAAGGCGATGAAGAGACTTCAACGCAGGAAAGGGAAGGGACATTTGAGCTTACAGTCATGCATACGAATGATACTCATGCTCATTTAGATAGAGTAGCACATAGAATAACAGCGGTTCGCTCGATTCGTGAAGAAGTGGAGCATTCATTGTTACTAGATGCCGGTGATGTCTTCTCAGGAACATTATTTTTTAACCAATATTTAGGACAAGCTGACCTTGAGTTTATGAACATGGCCGAATATGATGCAATGGTACCGGGAAACCATGAATTTGATAAAGGGCCAGAAGTGTTTGCTGATTTTATTAAAAAAGCCCAATTCCCATTTGTAAGTTCAAATATAAATTATAGCCAAGAGCCTTCCTTTAGTGACTTATTTATTGACGTGATTGGTGCACCAGCAGAAAACGGAAAGGTATATCCTGCAATTGTTAAGGAGTTTGATGGGGAGCGTGTTGGAATTATTGGTTTAACAACAGAAGATACCGTTTTTGTTGCAAACCCGGGTGATCATATTGTCTTTGAAAATTACCTAGAAAAGGCAAAGGAAACAGTGAAACGCCTTGAGGAAGAAGGGGTTAACAAAATTATCGCTCTAACGCATCTCGGTTATCGCTACGACCGAACATTAGCGGAGGAAGTAGAAGGTATTGATATTGTTGTTGGAGGTCATAGTCATACGTTACTTGATAAACCTGTTGTGTTTCATGAAAACACAAAGCCGACGTTAGTAGTACAAGCAAATGAATACGGAGAATTCCTTGGTCGCTTGGATGTAACGTTTGATGAAAATGGTGTTCTTCAGTCATGGGATGGGCAATTAATTAAGGTCGACGAGCAAGATGAAAACGGGCAATATGTGTACGAAGAGGATCCTGCTGCTACGGCACGTTTAGCTGAGCTACAACTGCCGATTGAAGAATTGAAGAAACATGTTGTCGGTCATACATCTATATTTTTAGATGCGGAGCGTGAACATATTCGTTCGCAGGAAACTAACCTAGGCAATTTGATTGCAGATGGCATGCTAGAAAAGGCACAAGAAAGTGTTGATGCACAAATCGCGTTACAAAATGCTGGTGGAATCCGTGCTTCAATTGCAGAAGGCGATATTACACTAGGAGATGTGTTAACCGTTCTACCTTTTGGAAATACGTTAGTAACCCTTGAATTAACAGGGGAAGAGATTGTAGAAGCATTAGAATTAAGTGTAAGCTCTATCGATGATGGACATGGGCGCTTTTTGCAAGTAGCTGGATTACGTTTTTATTTTGATCGAAATGAACCAGCATTTGAACGAGTATTTCATGTTGAAGTAAAGACAGAGGATGGATATGAGCTATTCAGCTCGATCAAACGTATATCGTCGCAACGAATGCATTTGCTGCTGATGGCGGTGATGGCTATACAATGTTTAGGCAAGCAAAAGATGAAGGTAGAATAACAGAACTGTTTGTGCCAGATTTTGATGTTTTTACTGATTATTTAGACCAGATCGGAACGGTTTCTGCTCCATATGATCAAACTGAAGGTCGGATTGTGGTAGGTAATAAGGAAGATTTCAATATTGACCCAGATCCAGAGCCAAGACCAGAGGAACCCGTTGACCCAGAACCGGAGCCAAGACCAGAAGAACCTGTTGACCCAGATCCAGAGCCAAGACCAGAGGAACCCGTTGACCCAGATCCAGAACCAACACCGGAAGAACCGGTTGACCCAGATTCAGACCCAGTACCAACACAAGAACCTAAGGTGCCAACAGATGACAGTAATAAGATCGAAACTGTTAAAGGCGACTCTTTGCCAAATACAGCGACAGATATGTATAATTGGTTAATCATCGGCGTGCTCTTGATTGTCACCGGAGGTTGTGGTTTACTCGTATATCATCGAATCCGTCTTGCAAAAGTAGAATAGAAAGATTAATAAAGGGCTAAGTGACTATTTGATAATGAAGTCGCTTGGCCCTTATTTTATTTAGATAATAGACATACTGTTCTATTTTGTTACCTTTACGAATATAAGGAGATTTACTTTTTCAACAATAAATATATAAAATAAGGAGCACCTATTAAGGCGACCATTATCCAGCTGGTATACCGTCTGGGTCAATCAAGTTACGACCGATTGTATCAGTACTAGTAGGAGCCATCCCCCTAGTAATAGTGCAATTGGCAGAAAAAGCTGATTGCGTGGCCCGATTAATGCTTTAGCTATATGAGGAGCCATTAGACCTATAAAGGCAATGCCACCAGTAACGGAGACAGCAGAGGCTGCAAACCAGTCTGCTTACTATAAGAAAAGAAGTATATTACATCAGCTGTTAGTAGTGGACTGATGAAGGAAATAAACGGTAACAAATAAGAAAATGAACCTGCATCAATAGGGAAGAACAAATAGTAAATAGCAACTCCAACCCCGGCACCGGCGTTAATACCGATAATTCCTGGTCTACCAGGTCTTTTCTGGTGATCCCCTTGTAAAATCCCCACGGATAATGTAAGTGCCATCCCAGCTAATACTATGATTAAAATTCGCGGTAGACGAATCGAAATTAGGATCGCCTCCTCCTTGAACGTTTCCTGACCTAAGATCGTTGGAATTATTCGATTCAAGGAAACAGAGGAGTATCCTAAGCCAATGGAAGAATGAGCTTATTAAGGGGCATTAGAAAAACACTTGATTTTAACAATTGATATAGCTTATAGTTTAATTGAGAATGATAATCATTTAATCTTAAAGGGCAGGAGTGATCGGAGTGGAGCAACAACAATATGATCTGACGATTATTGGAGGAGGGCCCGCTGGACTTTACGCGGCATTCTACAGTGGACTACGTGGAATGAAAACAAAGATTATTGAGTTTCAGCCGTATCTAGGTGGCAAAATACATATTTATCCAGAGAAAATGATATGGGATGTTGGTGGGCTCACTCCGATTACGGGTCAAAAGTTAATTAATCAGCTTGTAGAACAAGGGCTCACGTTTGATCCAACTGTTGTGTTAAACGAAAAGGTCGAATCAATTTCTAAAGATGATCACGGTGAATTCTTATTAAGGGGAAGTTCAGGTGAGTGTCACCGGTCTAAGACAGTCATCGTAGCCGTAGGTTCGGGTATATTAAAGCCACAAAAGTTAGAGATAGAAGGTGCGGAACGGTTTGAAGTGTCGAACCTTCATTATACAGTGAAGTCGTTAAAGCAATTTAAAAATCGTACGGTGATTATATCAGGTGGGGGGAATTCAGCTGTTGACTGGGCAAATGAGTTAGAGCCAATCGCGGAAAAGGTTTATTTAACCTATCGTAAGGGTGAATTGAAGGGTCATGAAGCTCAAGTGACTCAATTATTAAATAGCACGGTTTGTTGCCTGCTTAATTCCTCCATTACGAAGCTTGTCGCTAATTTGAATGGTGATCTTGTGAATAAGGTAGAAGTGACGAATCACGAAAACGGTCATACCGAATATGTAGAAATTGATGATATTATTATTAATCATGGTTATGAACGTGATTCTTCACTATTAGAGAATAGTTCATTAAACATTACAATGGAGGATGGCTTTTATATAAAAGGGAATGCAGTAAGTGAATCCTCAATTCCAGGACTTTATGCGGCAGGTGATATATTAAAGCATGATGGAAAACTGCATCTCATTGCGGGTGCGTTTCAAGATGCGGCAAATGCCGTAAATCAGGCTAAACGTTTCATCGATCCAAAAGCAAATAGCTATGGAATGGTATCCTCACATAATGAGGTGTTTAAAGAGCGAAATCGCCAGTTGCTGAGAGATATAGTTGCAAAGCAATAGGGAAAGTGCTAATGTCGCATACCAGTATTGTAAATTTTCTTTCTGTAGTAGAAAAAAAAGAATAGAAAAAATAATTGATTTGTTCTGAAAATTTGTTCTTTATTTTTAAAAAAAATGTTAAGATGTTGAATGAGTTTTTTTAAAAGTAGGGGGCAAGTTAGATGATTACATTTTTAGTAGCAATTGCATTGCTTATAATTGGATATATCTTTTACTCAAAGTTCGTGGAACGGATTTTTGTAATAGATGATACACAAGCAACTCCAGCGTATACAAAGCGTGATAATATGGATTATGTTCCGATGAGTTGGTGGAAAGGGAATTTAATTCAACTACTTAATATAGCTGGATTAGGGCCGATTTATGGTGCTATTTCGGGGGCGTTATACGGGCCTGTCGCATTTATATGGATTGTGATTGGCTGTATATTTGCAGGTGCAGTTCATGATTACTTTGCTGGTATGATGTCTATGCGTCACAAAGGGGCACAATTTCCAGCACTCGTGGGACGGTACTTAGGAAATCATATGAAATCTTTTATCAATATCGTTTCGCTTGTGTTAATGATTTTAGTGGCAGCGGCCTTTACAGCAGGTCCAGCTCAATTAATTTCACAATTAACACCGGTAAGTTTTATCGTTGCACTTATTTTAATTTTTGCCTATTTTCTGTTGGCTACGGTTTTACCTGTTAATCGAATTATTGGGCGGATTTATCCTTTATTAGGTGCCGTTTTACTGATTATGGCAGGTGCTGTTGCCGTTGCTCTAATTTTTCTGATCGTACGATACCTAATTTAACGCTTGAAAATCTCCATCCTGAGGAGTTACCGATTTGGCCATTATTGATGGTGACAATATCCTGTGGAGCGATTTCTGGTTTTCATAGTACGCAGAGCCCGATTGTTGCTCGGACGATGAAAAAGGAATCGGACGGTCGGCGGATTTTCTATGGAGCGATGGTTATAGAAGGTATTATAGCTCTTATTTGGGCCGCAGCAGGGATGACCTTTTTCTATGGAACGGGTGGCTTGCAAGAAGCATTAGCTTTAGGAGGGCCGTCTGGTGTAGTTAATGAAATTTCGTCTGAATTGTTAGGGATGATCGGTTTAATGTTAGCCATTGCGGGTGTCATTATTTTGCCAATTACGACTGGTGATACCGCCTTACGATCATCGCGAATGATTTTATCTGAGATTGTGGCACAATTTATGAACATGAAGGGGAAAGCACAGATTGCATTGGTGACCATTCCGGTTGCCATCCCAGCTTTTTTCTTAGCAACAATCGATTATACTTTTTTATGGCGCTATGTTGGCTGGACGAATCAAGTTGTTGCAACGGTTATGTTATGGACCGCGGCAATTTATCTAATGAATCAAGCTAAAAACCATTGGATATGTGGAATTCCGGCATGCTTTATGACTGGCGTAGTTTGCACGTATATTTTCTATGCACCGGAAGGCTTGGCTATGGATTATCACCTGTCGTTAGTGATTGGCGGTATCCTAACAGCCGTTGTGGTAGCTTGGTATATTAGTAAGGTTTTTCATTTTCAGCATAAAGAAGTGAACGTAAATAAATAATAAGCAAAGTCTTTCAGTTAGAATCCAACTAATTGAAAGATTTTTTTTAAAAGTTAGGGCAAGTCTTTTTGTAGCATTTCTTTAGAAAGAGGTCTTCAAATTTTCTCTATGCTATACTATAAATAGAACTTTCATATGTTAGGATGAGAAGATGAACAATGAATATCAATGTGTGGTTGATCCGTCTTTTGTTAATAAATTTAAAGCGGGATATCCACTTATCACAAGTGAAGCAATTAATGAAGAGCGTGTTTGGGAAGAAGGAGCGATTCTTCGTCTCGTAGATGGAAAGAAGCAATTTGTGGCAAGAGCTTATTATGGGAAGCAAAATAAAGGATTAGGTTGGATTTTAACGAATGATGAACAAGAAGTGATAGATGATGCATTCTTCGTTCGCAAATTTCATGAAGCCTTTCCATTGAGAAATTCGTTATATAAAGATGAGGAGACGACAGCCTTTCGGTTATTTAATGCGGAAGGTGATGGAATCGGAGGTCTAACGATTGACTATTTCGATGGATTTCTCCTAATTAACTGGTATAGTGAAGGCATCTACTTTTTTAAAGAACAAGTATTAGCGGCATTAAGAGAAACCATCACCTATCGGGGGATATACCAGAAGAAACGTTTTGACCATGGTGGTAAATATGTAGAGGAAGATGATTATGTTGATGGTGAGAAGGGATCGTTTCCACTCATTGTAAAAGAAAATGGAATACATTATGCAATTTATTTAAATGAAGGAGCGATGGTCGGTGTCTTTCTTGATCAACGTGATGTGAGGAAGACGTTGCGAGATGACTATGCAAGTGGGAAGACAGTGTTAAATACATTCTCCTATACAGGTGCATTCTCAGTTGCTGCTGCACTTGGGGGAGCGGCGAAAACGACGAGCGTTGATCTTGCCAATCGAAGTTTTCGAAAGACGATAGAGCAGTTTAGTGTGAACGGGTTAGATTATGAATCACATGACATTATCGTAGAAGATGTATTTCATTACTTTAAATATGCGGTTAAAAAGCAGCTCACATTTGATATTGTCATTCTTGACCCACCAAGCTTTGCTCGTTCAAAGAAGCATACATTTCGGGCCGGGAAAGATTACCCGCAGTTATTAAAGCAAGCGATCGCGATTACAGAGGACAATGGACTCATTATCGCATCGACTAATTATGCTCAGTTTCAGATGAAACGATTTAAGTTATTTATTAAACAAGCATTTGATGAGGCAGGAGTTTCTTATGAAATAGAGAAGGAATTTTCTTTGCCGCAAGATTTTAAAACGAGTAAATCGTTTAAGGAAGGGAATTATTTAAAAGTTGTTTTTATTCGCAAGCAACCATTTAAATAAGGGGGCGATTAAAACAGTTAAGTTAAATAAGCCTTTATGTCAAAGTATTATTAATTCAATGCCCCATCAAGTAGCGATTCTTGACCGAAAAGGAGAAATTATTGCAATAAACGAGAAGTGGGAGCGTTTTTGTTTGGAAAATGATGGCCGTCTGTCAGAGTGTAGAGTCGGAGGCAATTACTTGGAGCTTTCAGGGAAGGCTGTTCAGCTAGGCATTATGTCTGTACTGCAAGGCAAAAAGGAAGTATTCCATTATGAATATCCATCTCACTCTCCAAATGAAATGCGATGGTTTGAAATGGTAGTTACTCCTATAAAGCAATTACCAGATCTATTAAATATGGAGGGTGTCGTCATTACCCATTTAAATATAACCGATCGCAAGCGATTAATAATGCAACAGCAAAAAGACTTTGCCTTAGCACAAGCAATCCAAAAAAGTGTTTTAGTACCTCCAATTTCAAACAATGATATGATGATTAATGCACTTTTTTGTCCTTCTCGCCATTTATCAGGTGATTTATATTTATGGTATCAAATTGACGCAGATCGTTATGGTGTGATTTTGCTTGATATTATGGGTCAAGGTGTTGCTTCTAGCTTAATAAGTATGTCATTGCGCTCGCTTTTGCCAGGTATCATTCGTCGGGTTAGTGACCCTAACCGTGTTTATGCAGAGTTACATAAACACTTCCATTCCTTGTTTAAAACCGTCATTAGTTCAAAGCATTACTTTTGTACGGGGATTTACTTATATATTGATGCTAAAGAAAAAATGATTTCCTACTTTAATGCCGGTCACCCAGCCGGGGTAATGGTTGGTGATGGACGTAGCCAATTTTTAAAGCAAACAACAACGCCGATCGGCCTAAGCGAAAGGGCAGAGCCTGTTAGTCAGAAAATTAATTATGAAAAAAACGACCAACTAGCTCTTTTTACAGATGGCGTTGCGGGAACCCTAAGAATGACTGTACGTGAAAGTGAACATTATATGCTAAGTATCGCTGACGAGTGGCACCCTGAAAGATTAGAGGAGTTGGGGAAAAGGGAGTTTGCTGGTGAACAAGCAGATGATATTGCGATTATTTCAATAAAGCTATGATAACAAAAAACTGAGTGATAAAGCTTTCCACTCAGTTTTTTGAATGGAATCCCTATCTGTTTATGGTTATTACATCTTCGGAAGGAGTTAGGTAGTCATTATTTTCAATGGAAAAGCTAGTTTGATAGCGATTCATTTCAATGTACTGTGTAACTTCGTCTTCGTATAGGAAAATCAACAAAAAAATATCGTCTCTCATGCTAATATTGCTGGGATCTTTGAAATCAACTCCTGTTGTTTCCAATATACTATTGTACGGTTCAATGAGAAAGGCTTTATCCCAATCGAAATCTGTTAAAGCTAATACATTTATTTCGTTATTACTTTTATCTTTAACAATTGAATTAATAGAGGTCTCTAATTTTTTATTATGCATAGACATACATCCGGTTAAAACTATTATAGCTATAAAATACATAATAGATTTCTTCAAATGAATCCCTCCTCATTATAGTTATCACTATCATATTCCAATTTGTAAAAAAAAAACCATCATACCAAAAAATTATTCTTGTATAAAAAAAACATATGAGGTATGACAAAAGGCACTATAATATGATTCATGGTATACTATTGAAACGTGTTGGAGTGAGGGCTTCTATGAAACTTTCAAATCCAAGTATGATTTATTTAGCAGGTGATTTTAGTGTATACATATGGAAAGAGTTTATTTGTAATGGTTGCAGTAATCATTTTAGTTGGCTGTGCCCAATTAGACTTGGCGGGGAATAACTCTGTTAAGCAAGAATCGTTTGAAGGATTACGAGTTCATTTTATAAATGTCGGACAGGCGGATGCGACTCTTTTTGAGTATACAGCAGAAGGGGAAGACTATCGAATTTTATTTGATGCAGGCCATTGGCAGGAGAAGAATCTTCTAGAATATTTACAAGTAAAAGAAATAGAGCATATTGATATTATGATCGGTTCACACCCACATGCTGATCATATTGGACAAATGGATATCATTTTAGAAGCGATTGATGTAAATGAGGTGTGGATGTCTGGAGATATACTTTCATCACAAACGTTTTTAAATGTTATCGATGCCATTGAAGCAAGTGAAGTTGATTATCATGAGCCGCGAGCAGGTGAAGTGTATGATGTTGGACCGTTAGAGGTAAAGGTATTAAATCCAGACCAAATAACCGGTGATGTTCATGAAGGGTCGATTTCAATCTTATTCACATATGGTCAAACGAGCTTTCTATTAACAGGAGATGCTGAGGAAAAGACAGAACAGGCTATGATTGATCTTGGCTATCATTTAGGAGCCGATGTACTGAAATTAGGGCACCACGGCTCAAGCACGTCGACGATTCCAGCGTTTTTACAAGCAGTTAACCCGTCTGTTGCAGTTGTTTCAGCAGGTATTGATAATGATTATGGTCATCCTCACAAAGAGGTAGTAGATCGTGTGATAGAGACCGGGATTGAATTGTATGCAACGTATGAACATGGAACAATTATAATTGAATCTGATGGTGAAACGCTACAAATTGTAACGGAGCAAGATGGGGACATTGAATCTAGCAATGAGCCAGTCTTTAAAGAGGAAGAACCTATAATTGATGATGTAGTTGAGAGCAATTGCATTGATCTTAATGAAGCAAGTGTCGAGGTTCTTGAAGAAATTTCTCATATTGGTGAAGAACGTGCTCGAACATTATTGGAGTTAAGACCATTTGAATCGATAGAGGAGTTAGTGCGTATTGAAGGTATTGGTGAAGGGCGGCTTGCCGATATTATAGAAGAAGGACTTGCTTGTGTGAGGTGATCAAATGAATGTACGAGCAGTGATTGATCGAATTGTCAATGACCGTATCGCAGTTTTAGTAGCGGAAGAAGTGAACAAGGAATATTCTGTGCCGAAAGAGCAGCTTCCTGAGGGTGCTAACGAAGGGACGTGGCTCTCTTTAGTAGTTGAACAGGATCAGGTCATGGAAATGGCAATTGATAAGAACATGACTGAAACGATGGAGGAGCGAGTGAAGAATCAATTATCTCGCTTACAGCAAAAAAGCAGAGGTAGCCGTTTTAAAAGGAAGTAACGCATAGGGGTTGTCCATTGACAACCCCTATTTCCCCTTTTTTAGATGTCGCGTCAACTCATCGACGACCTCTCGAAAAGGTTGTTTCTCCTTTACCGCAAAAAAATCAACAAATGGATTACCGCTTTCCATTCGTTTTATAACAGAATCGATAGTAAAGCGGTATGGGGTTAAGTCATGATTAACTTCTTCCCACCAAAGTGGGGTAGAGACCAATCCATTTTGATTGCCACGCGGTGAGAAAGGGGCAATAAGAGTTTTTCCGAGATCATGTTGAATGTAGTCGATATAAAGCCGATTGTATCGTTTCTTTTTTAAACGTTCAGTCGTAAACTGTTCAGGATAACGTTCGCATAAATATGTGGCGATAAAGTGGGTAAATAATCGTGTTTCCTCATACGTAAATGTATCATCAGGTAAAGGCAAATAAAGCTGGAGGCCTTTTCCTCCGGACGTTTTCACATAACTATAAAGCCCAAATCGGTCAAATAGCTCTTTCATTTGTAAAGCTGCCTCTACGGCTAACGAAAACTCATTTTCAGACGGTGGATCTAAATCAAAAACAATTTCAGAAGGCTTAATTGAATCAAACGGTTGGAAAGGGATATGAAACTCTAATGCAAGCTGGTTGCCAAGCCATAATAGTGTTTGGATATCCTGGCATACAATATAATCAATCCCTTCCTCCTGTTTCGTTTTGATGAAGCTTGGAGCATAATCAGGACACTGCTTTTGGTAAAACGATTCCCCATCTACACCGTGTGGATAACGTATTAATGTTAGGCAACGATTTTCTAAAAAGGGCAAAAGAAAAGGAGCGATTTTCTGTAAGTATAAAATATACCGGTCTTTATCCATCTCTAAGTTTGGCCAAATCGGTTTATCAGGATGAGTAATTGCGATTGATTCAGGAATCGGGAAAAGCTGACGTTGCATTTGCTTCCAAGTACATGATTGAGGATCCTGATCAAGCTGAAACTCGTAAAACATTGGTTCACGAAGATGCTTCCCATCAAAATCAATACAAGCAATGTTTAAACAAACGGCTGGGTCGATCGTCCATTGTTCAGCAGCCTGCTTCTGACCGTGATCACGGAAAAAAGACACTAGTGTAGCCTCTTGCTCCTTTGATAGCCCGTGTTTAAAGTCAACGATGTCAATCCATTCAGACCCGTTAAAAATAGCCCCTTTAAAATAACCATTTCCCCGATCGTAGCTAGATAACACGACAGTGACAAGACGCCAATGCTTTATTTTCACCCATTGTGTCGTGCGTATTCCCTTTTCCCATTTACTAGTAAGATGTTTAGCAATCATTCCTTCGCCATTATAGGCTACGATTTCTTCCCATAGTGATTTACTATCCTGTGTGTGAAAAATGCATTGAACTTTTTTTTCGCTTTTGATGTTAGGTTGTAAAGGTAGATTCACTTTCGAAAAGATGTTATGTAACTGTTCTTTTCGTTTGGAAAGGGCCTGTTTTGCTACATTTTCTCCTTTTCCCAATAGGAGATCAAAGGCAAGAAAATGGCACGGGAATCGCGAGCTATAAGTAGCAATGCTTGACTGGTGACGAAGACGCCCTCGCGTTTGAACAATTGTAAAGTCACTTACTAGAGGGTGTGTAAAGAAAACAAGCTCGCCGTCTAACAGAAGTGGGAGGTAAGGCTCTACTTTTTGTTCGTATTGTATGCAAAATTCTATAATCTCTGGAAATTGCTCATTTAATACGCGACCTGTTCGACTATATAAAATAGGCTTCGCTCTCTCCCATTGTAATAAGCAGCGAAAGCCGTCGTATTTCGCTTCATAAATCCAGCTGTTTCCTGTAGGTGTTGTTTCGCTGGGAGTTAAACGCATTGGTTTCATCGTTACCACCTCCTATGATGGACGCTCGGTGCTTTTCTTAAAAGAGAGTATAAAAATTGCAGGTTGTTGAGCGTCGGCTCCACTCGTTTCATGGCATAACTGAAAGGAGACCGCTTCAGTTATGCGTGAAACCCATTGTAACGGCTCCGCACGTCGCTTAAAGAAAAGAAGCTAATGCGTCTTTTCTTATAGTATGTTCATTAGTCAGATACATAATTTATGTTGATTCGTAAATAGTAAGAAAAAAAGCGGGTGAGTCGATGCATACAGTTTGGAAAGGTAGCATTAGTTTTGGACTTGTTAATATACCGGTTAAGCTTCATACTGCAACGGAAAATAAAGATATTAAGCTAAGGCAAATTCACAAAGATTGCCACACGCCGGTTAAATATGAGAAGGTGTGCCCTGGCTGTGAAAAGGAATTAGAACAGGATGATATTGTGAAGGCTTATGAATATTCAAAAAACAAATTTGTCATTTTAGACGATGAAGAGCTGGAAAAGCTGAAAAAGGAAAATGAAGATAAGTCAGTTGAGATTATCGATTTTGTTAAGCTTGAGGAGATTGACCCAATTTACTTTGAGCGAAGTTATTTTATGGCTCCTGACAGCGGTGGGGCAAAGGCCTATTCACTTCTCCGCAAGGCATTGGAGGAGTCTGGCAAGATTGGTGTCGCAAAAATTATTATTCGGTCAAAGGAGCAGCTTGCGGTTGTTCGTGTGTATAAGCAAATGCTCTTAATGGAGACGATTCACTTTCCTGATGAAGTACGTAAGGCAGAGGATGTGCCGAATATTCCTGAAGAGCAGGAGGTTGCTAAGAAGGAGCTTGACACTGCCCTGCTGCTTGTCGAGCAGCTAACAACAACGTTTGAACCTGAGAAATACTCAGATGATTACCGTACTGCATTAATGGAGTTAATCGAGGAGAAGAAAACAGGCAAGCATACGGTAAGTGCAACGGAAAAAGAACCAGAGAAAGCGTCTAATGTCACCGATTTAATGTCGGCACTTGAAGCCTCACTTGACCGTACAAAGAAGAAAACAACGAAAAAACGGAAAGCACCTGCAAAAAAAACGAACACGCAAACGAGGAAAAATGCGTAACGACAAAGTAGTCGGAATAGATAAATACAATCGGTTTTACGTCCTGAAAAAGGCATCATGCTACTTTTCAGGACGTTTTATCGTTAGTAATCATATTTGTGCCTCTTCTCCTTAATTTCGTAGTAATTTTTAAAGTGTATGACTGATAGTGGTAATATGGGGAGTATAGTTATCTTTTGTTAATAGGTGGTTGATTAGCACTATATGTTTTTTCTGAG
>NZ_BAXR01000020.1 GCF_001310635.1 Bacillus sp. JCM 19034 | reverse complement strand
CCCCATAACCAAACATACTCGCAACCTCCATCAGCTGCTTTACTAATTTTAAACAACGTGCATTATCGGATGTTAAGTTGTCTCCGTCAGAAAAGTGAAAAGGATAAATATTGTATCGTACCGGATCATATTTTGTATCAATTAGTTCTAATGCTTTTCGATAAGCAGATGAACAAATCGTTCCACCGCTTTCTCCCTTATTAAAGAAATCTTCCTCTGAAACAACCTTTGCTTCCGTATGGTGGGCGATAAACTCGATATCTACCGTTTCATATTTCGTTCGGAGAAAACGAGTCATCCAAAAGAAAAAGCTTCGTGCCATATATTTCTCCCAACGTCCCATTGAACCACTCGTATCCATCATTGCAATGACTACGGCCTTCGATTCTGGTTTCACAACTTCATTCCACGTTTTAAAGCGTAAGTCATCATTATAAATTGGAACAATGCCTGGTCGGCCTTCAAGGGCGTTGCGCTTAATTGCAGATAAAATGGTTCGCCGTTTATCAATGTTGCCCATTAACCCTTTCTTACGTATATCGTTGAAGCTAATATCTTCTAGAACAATTTCATTTTCTTCTTTCTTCTGTAAATTCGGCAGCTCTAATTCTCGAAACAGTAATTCCTCCAACTCCATAATAGAAACTTCTGCTTCAGAATAATCAACACCAGGCTGATCACCTGCCCCTTGCCCTTTTCCAGACCCCTTTTGGTTATCACCATTCGGATCACGGGCAACGACATCTCCAACCTTACTATCTCCCTTCCCTTGACCGACATGCTTGTTTTTATCGTAATTATATCGAATCTTATATTCATCTAATGACCGAATTGGAATACGAATCACATCACGCCCATTTGACATGATAATATTTTCCTCACTCACAAGATCAGGCAGATTTTTCTTAATGGCTTCCTGTACTTTTTCTTGATGCCTACGTTGATCTTGATAACCTTTTTGGTGTAGAGACCAATTTTCTTGTGAGATAACAAATTGACGATGGTTGTTATTTTCCATGTGATTCCCTCCCTTTTTATTATTTCCATTCCATAGTCACAAATTGACATTGATTAACATATACTGTTGACGTCAAGATTAGTTCCTACATGGCGAATTTTTAAAATAACTTACTCTATCTTATGCAGACAAGAAGAAGAGTTGCTAATAAATTCTGACAAAATGCTGTAACGAAAAAGGACAGGCTATTCACCCGTCCTTGTCCATTTATTTCACTATGCCTGCATCAGTAATCGGCCAAAAACGCAAATCAACTTTTCCAACAATATCTTCCATTGGAATAAAGCCGAGTCGCCGACTATCAAGACTATTTGGTCGGTTATCACCTAATACGAACACATGCTGATCAGGTACAACCTCTTCTATAATAAAATCGCGTGTATAACGCTTTTGCCCCTCACCTTTTAATCCTTCGAGAAAGGCTCCTCCATTTCTACACCGTTAATATACAACGTATCATTCATATATGATATTTGATCACCTGGCAATCCAATCACACGTTTTATATAATCATCTGTTTCGGTTGCATGAAAGACAACTAAATCAAAACGTTCTGGCTCGAAAAAATCATATCCCACTTTATTCACAATAAAAACGCTCGCCATCAAAAACGTTTGGTTCCATTGATTCACCCTGTACCTCATAGCTCGTAAAGAGAAATGTACGTATTAAAAAAGCAATAAGTAAAGCAATCACAATCGCTTTTATCCATTCAAGCCACTCATTTTTATTTTTCTCTACCATCATATCCCGACCTATCTGCACCTTTTACTTAAATTTACCACTATTAATGTATCATCACAAGGTTCAAGTTTAAATTGTTGGTTCCATTTGAACAAAAAAATCTCCATGTGACTTCATTAAATAAATGAAGTCACATGGGGAAAAGTAATAAACTTATCAATATTAGAGCCTCTATTCATTATCCTAACATTTAAATAAAACTCAATTACCTATTAAGTAAACTCCCTACATAACGTAGCAACTCGTTTGCTGATACGGAATTATAACCGTGCTTATCAATTAAGCGAGCGATCACTTCATTAATTTTCTTCAATTGTGATTCATCTGGTGTTTTCGTTGATGTTGTTATTTTCACGATGTCCTTTAAATCTGCAAAGAGCTTCTTTTGAATCGCTTCTCGTAATCGTTCATGTGAATTGTAATCAAACTTTTTCCCTTTCCGAGCATAAGCCGAAATACGAATTAGGATTTCTTCACGAAAAGCTTTTTTCGCATTTTCTGATATTCCAATCTGTTCTTCAATCGAGCGCATTAACTTCTCGTCTGGAGTCATTTCCTCCCCTGTTAATGGGTCTCGTAGTTTATTTTGATTACAATAGGCTTCAACATTGTCTAAATAATTATCCATCAGTGTTTTAGCGGACTCATCATATGAATAGACAAATGCCTTTTGCACTTCCTTTTTCGCTATCGTATCATATTCTTTCCTCGCTACAGCAATAAAATCCTTATAGCGTTCTCGATCTTCTTTCGTAATCGATGCGTGTTCGTTTAATCCTTCCTTAATTGAACGTAAAACATCAAGTGCGTTGATTGATGTTAACTGTTTACGAATGATCGCAGAAGAAATACGATTAATGACATAGCGTGGGTCAATTCCGCTCATTCCTTCATCTGGGTATTCCTGTTTTAAATCCTCTACATCTTGGGAATTAAAGCCTTCCACACTTTCTCCATCATAAAGTCTCATCTTCTTCAATAAATCAATGCCTTGCTTTTTTGGTTGCTGCAATCGGGTTAAAATCGTAAAAATAGCGGCCACCTTTAACGCATGAGGTGCGATGTGAACATGAGATAAATCACTTTCTTGAATCATTTTTTTATAAATACGCTCTTCCTCTGACACTTTTAAGTTATATGGGACCTTCATTACAATAATTCGCGAATGTAATGCTTCATTTTTCTTATTGGCAATAAATGAACGATACTCTGATTCATTCGTATGAGCGACAATTAATTCATCTGCACTAATTAATGCAAAACGCCCAGCCTTGAAGTTCCTTCTTGCGTAAGTGAAAGTAAATGCCAAAGGAATTTCTCATCACATTTGAGCATTTCTTGAAATTCCATCATGCCACGATTTGCTTTATTCAATTCTCCATCGAAGCGATACGCTCTTGGATCAGATTCCGAACCATACTCGGCAATCGTTGAGAAATCAATACTTCCTGTTAAGTCAGCGATATCCTGTGATTTCGGATCTGAAGGACTGAACGTTCCAATTCCCGTTCTCTTATCTTCTGAAAAAAGATTCGTTCAACCATCACATCTTCAATTCGCCCATTATATTCTTCTTCAAGTCTCATCATATTTAATGGAGATAAATTTCCTTCAATTTTAATACCATATTCCTCAAAAAAATCTTTCCGGAGATGGGACGGTATTAAATGCAGTGGGTCTTCATGCATTGGACAACCTTTTATCGCGTAAACGGCTCCTTTTTCTGTTCGTGAATACTGCTCTAGCCCTCGTTTTAACATTGTTACGAGTGTCGATTTCCCACCGCTTACTGGTCCCATTAATAATAGAATTCGTTTACGTACATCTAAACGCTTCGCAGCTGAGTGGAAATATTCTTCTACTAGCTTTTCTAGTGCTTCATCAACGCCAAATAGCTGATCTTTAAAAAATAAATAGTTTTTCTTCCCGTTATTCTCCTCAACCCCAGCATCTTTAATCATGTTGTATACGCGAGAGTGAGCGGTTTGAGCAATCCACGGCTTCTCTTTCAATAGCTCTAAATACTCAGCAAACGTCCCTTCCCATTTCAAATGTTCCTCTTCTTCTCTGAAATGCTCAATTTTACGTAAGATTGACATGATGCGTAACCTCCATCCTCATGGTCAGAGCAAGATTAATTAACCATATGCAATAGGAGAAACCATCATGCATAATTACATAAATATGCCCCATTTCTTTTAAATGGTGATAAAATAAGAATGAAACTGAATGAGAAAAGAGTGTAGTAGAATGATAAAAATGACAATTGGTTGGATCTTTACTGGATTGGCGTGCCTCATCTTTTCCTTTTTTCTAATTGAAGCGACAGCTGAAATGAAAGAGGTCAAAACCCTTTCAGAAATTATGGGCGAAAAAATTGATTTTCAAACTATTGATCTAGCATCTAATAGTTATATGTATGACCAGCATGGAGATTTAATCTCCGAGCTTTACAGTGAGCAAAATCGAATATACTTACCTTACGAAGAAATACCTAATGAAGTTATTGATGCTTTTATCGCTACAGAGGATCAGCGCTTTTTCGAGCATCGAGGTTATGACGCCATAGCCATGGTACGAGCGTTATTAGCTAATGTACGCCAACAAGGAATAGAAGAAGGTGCAAGTACAATGACGCAGCAGCTTGCCCGAAATCTATTTTTAAGCCATGACCAAACATATAACCGGAAAATGACCGAAATTCTATACTCACACGAATTAGAGAAGCATTATACTAAAGAAGAAATTATAGAACTGTACATTAATTCGATCTATTTTAGCAATGGAGTATATGGGATTGAAGCTGCAAGCTATTATTATTTTAATAAGTCTAGCCATCATCTATCAATAGCTGAAACGGCTTTTTTAAGTGCAATTCCGAATAATCCAAGCCATTACGATCCCCTGCAGAATTTTGATAATACGCTCCTTCGCCAAGAATGGATTTTGCAAAAGATGCTTGAATCCGGATATATTTCTGAAAAGGAATTTGACGAGGCATTAGATGAGAAGATTCAATTAAATCAGCGTCATCGTGTAGATGAGTTTCCTGATTACGTTACTTATATTTACAACGAATTAACTGAACTCGTATCAACATCGGAAGGATTTTCATCGAGACTCGCACAGGCCGACACAGATGAAGCTCGCCAAAAAATTGAAAGTGAATTACAAGACCACGTTCAACAGCTCATAGAAAGTGGTGTCCATATTGAAACTGCTCTTGATCCATATAAACAAAATCAGATCCAAAAGGCGGTCCAACGCTATTTGCCTGAAGACGATATCCAAGCTGCAGTTGCAATCATTGATCATAACAATCATGAACTTGTCGCACTTAGTGGAGGAAAAGGCTATAAAAAGTTTGATTTCCACCGTGGATTTCAAGATTTTCGTCAGCCTGGCTCTGCAATGAACCACTACTAGTTTATGGGCCGTATATTGAAGAAACAGGTTCATCGATTTCAAGCCAAGTTGATGCTTCAAAAATTTGTATCAACGATTATTGTCCAAACAATTATGGAGATCGTGAATATGGTCAGGTTTCAATGACAACAGCATTTAAGCACTCATACAATACACCTGCTGTTCGTTTATTACAGCAAATTGGCATTGAAACAGCCTTCTCTTATTTAGAGCCTTTTTCCTTTTCACGAATCGTTTCTGACGATTATGTCCATAGTGCAGCACTAGGTGGATTAACGTATGGAGTTTCTCCATTGGAAATGACACGTGCTTATACAACGTTTGCTAATGATGGTGAATATACACCTTCTTACGGCATTCGGGCTGTTAAAGATGAAAACGGAACGCTTCTATATAGCTGGGAGCTTCAATCTGAACGTGTTTGGTCTCAATCGACTAACCAAAAAATGCGCTCACTACTAGAAGAAGTGATTAATAGTGGCACAGGAAGACAAGCAAACCTTTCCGCAGCCTATCGCGGTGGTAAAACTGGAACAACTGATGAATATCGAAATTTATGGTTTGTCGGATTAACAGATCAATATACAGCCGGGGTTTGGATTGGAAATGATCAAAACAAATCTATTGAAAAAGTTAACAACCGTTCTCCTCATCTTGATATATGGAGAGAAAGTCTGAGATAATGTCCTTCCTTACATGACATAGTTTATTAAAATAGTAAAAGCAAAAAATCCGAACGATTCTGCAATGATTCTTCCGGATTTTTTATTTATCTTTTCCTGTACTGATTTGTCTATTACATTTGTAAAGCAAGAATCCTCTATTGTTTAATTCTAGACCTTTTCCAAACCATCTTCAAACTACCGATGACAAGAAGTAGCATTCCGAAAATCAACCACTGATATTGATTATTAGCAGTATCTGGAAGGGGCTTATCTCCCTTTTCCATTTGTTCTTCGTCTAGCTTTTCTTCCGTTTTATCTTCTGGTTTTTCCTACGGTTTGCCTTCTGGTTTTCCTGTTACTACTAAAAATGTACGTCATCACTTTGAATAACGTATGTAACGAAAGTAATGGTTTATTAAAATGGTAATACAAACGTAGGAAATGGCCTGAAATGATTTTTTAAACAAAAAATAGATCCGGTCATCCACAATGATAACCGAATCCACTTTTGTCTAAATCTTTTAAATTGGTAAACTCGCCATAAAACTATTATAAAGGCGAATTAGGGCATAACCAATGGAAATAACGAATGCACCCCAAAAGAAAACCTGAAAGAATATAAAACCGACTAGACCTGAGAACGACAAAGCATCACTTACTTTATAAATTAAATAGACAAAATAAACAAAATTAGCTAGTAAAATAAGTGCAACGATGATTAAAATATAATTAGCAACAAGTAATGAGGCAATACTTGCAACAAGGAATATCCATGAACCAGCTCTCGCTTTCGATAACTCTGTCCCTTCCTCATCCTTGGAGAAAAAGAGCATCGATAATTCTATGGTCGTATCAGCAATTAATTTTAGGGCTGAGAAAATCATAAAGAAACATAATAGTAACAAAAATAATAATGTCAATTTAATGCCATTCTCTGAGATAAATTCCAACATCCCGCTGAAAATCCCCATATCTACTAGTGCATCTAAAATTAACCCTTGAACATAAATCGCCAATGATAAACTAAAAAGTACAATTGAAATTAATGGGAAATGACTTGTAATATAACGATTTGTCATAAACGCTTCTCCATTTCTAATTATTATAATAAGTATGTAATGATTGTGAATTTGTCTTTCTCATATTTCATTCTAGGCCAAGTTGATTTATAATAAATAAGATCATGTCGCAAGGAGGCTATGATATATGGGAACGATCCTTATCCTTGGAGTATGTGTAGTATTCTTTGTTGCACTGTTTACAGCAGGCTATGAAGGAAACCCTCACAAAAACTAACACATGAAAAAATCGATCAGACTCGCATTAGAGCTGGTCGATTTTTTTGCCTTTATGTTAAATTCAAAAATCCTTGTTGACGAATCGCCTCATAAATGACGATTGCAGCTGTATTCGATAAATTCAATGAACGAATATGCTCTGTCTGTGGAATTCGAAAACAGCGATCAACATTTCGTTCAATAATTTCTTTTGGGATCCCCGTTGTTTCTCGACCAAAGACAAAGAAGTGATCCTTTTCTATATTTGAATAGTCAAATTCACTATAATTTCTCTTTCCAACTGTTTCAATAAAATAAAACTCACCTTCTGGATACCGAGCAAATAGCTCGTCCAATGAGTCATAATAACGAATTGTTACACTTGGCCAATAATCACAGCCAGCACGCTTTAACATTTTATCATCAGTTGAAAAGCCTAATGGTCTGATTAAATGCAACGTCGTATTCGTCCCTGCACACGTTCGAGCAATATTGCCAGTGTTTGCTGGAATCTCAGGTTGATACAACACAATATGAAGCCCCACGCGCTTCACCTCACTCTTTCTAATCATAATATTGTAAACGAAATTAATTATATCATAAGATCAGCAATGCGTTTAAAAAATAATTCAGAAATAGTTACGTGCATATGTACACCGTCTATAAAGATTGTAGTGTAACCCTATTCATACAACTCTATATGTAAAAAGAGGAATCAATAGCTTTTCACTATTTAATCCCCCTCTCAACATTAAATAAGAATATGAAAAAATTTATACTGTATTTGCGATGTCCATGCAGTTGAATCCTCATACTTCCAATAACGCATCCGGCTATTGGTTGTTTGTGCATTCACTAATGGCTCACCATTGGCATCCTTCGCAACGACAATCGTGGAATGCTGCCATCTTCCATCTCCGTTAAAATCATAAAAGATAACATCACCTGGTTCTAATAAATCAGCCCTCTCTCTTTCTTCTCCTCTTAGACCTGTTTTGCTCCACTCAAATACCAACGTAAGGCGTTCGCAACCGACCAACTATAACTCCAGTTATTACCACTATACCACCAGCCTTTGGATCGATTAGAAAAACCGTGCATTTCTGCACCTCCTGCTCGCAAACATTGTGAAATAAAGTTCGTACAGTTGTTTTCAAATTTTTGATATTGAGGATTGTAATCATTCCACCATCTTTCAGCATATTGAACAGCCTTTCTCCGATCATACGTAGCTCGATAAGGGGCTGCTTGTTCTTTTTCATCTGATAATTCTTCCCCTTTAAATTCAATAAATTCCTCGATCCTGCCCTCCATACTTATTTCTTGATCTGAAAGTAACCTTTCATGCTGGAATTTGGCTCTCCGTTCACTTTCCTTCTCCTCTAAATAGCACCCATCCTTCACTTTAATCAAATATTCCTCATGCTGTACATAGTCAACCACAACTTGCTGATCAAAAGTCGTTGAACGTATCACATCGCCTTCAACAAATGAACGAACTATCGTAGCCCCACGCTGTAGATGCATTTGTATTGCTCGGTCAATCTGCTTCTCTCTAAGCTCATGTCCCGTTACAAATGAGCGACAACGTTCCTCAATATAATCGTGTAAATGATGAATAACGTTATTTGTCATAGTCCCACCCCTTTCTATAACCGTATGCACTTAATCTGCGTTACATTAAAAAAATGAAATATTTAAGTGGAATCATTTATTAGATGAAATGTAAAAGAGGCGGAGACAAAAACTTTGCTAGAAGCATAAGAAAGCACTAAAGGGATATCCCTTTAGTGCTTATCATGAATATTATGAAGAGATCTTTTCAATAGCCCCTTCTAAATAGAGGAGCTGCTCCTTTTTCTCTAGTCCACCGCCATAACCGACCATATTCCCATTACTGCCGATAACGCGATGACATGATGATAATTGGCACTGGATTTTGATTATTCGCACCACCAATTGCTCGAACGGCACGAGGTGCTCCAATTCGTTCTGCAATTTCCTTATAAGAAACTGTTTTGCCATAACCAATTTGCATTAAGGCTTCCCAAACCTTCTTTTGGAATGGTGTTCCACATAAATCTAATGGGAGATCAAATGCGATCCTTTCCCCTTTAAAATATTCTTCTAATTGAGTACAATACGGACGAAGAGTTTCAGTACAGTGAACGATATTACCACAGCGACCTTGCTTTTTCAGCCACACCTTTAAGCTTGCTTGACATGAGGACATCTCGCCATAATAAAGATGACAGAGTCCTTTTTCAGATGCTACTAACGTTAGTGGGCCAAGCGGGCTATTCATCTCATCAACGTAATGTGTAGATTGATTTGACATCTATCGACCCTTCCTTCCTATTGTCCATCTTATTCATAGATTACCTTATTAAGATGCATGATGCATGATTAAAATGGCTTATTTTCAATGATTTTTAAGCCTCTATCGATTTCTTCTTGAACTTTCTCATCTTCTTCATTATTTTTAAGTCGATTTAATATCTCTAACTCATGTTTACTCCCAATTACGCCAATTGCCCAAGCAGCCGTCCCTCTTATAACAGGTCTAGGGTCTTTTTGGGCAAGCTCCTGTAAAACGGGCAATGCTTTTTTATCTTTGAAGTGAGCTAATGCAATAATGGCATTGCGTTGGATCGGTTTCTTTCCCCTCCATGAACCTGAAACATGACCAAATTTTTCTTTGAAATTTCGATTACTCATTGTTAATAATGGTATCAACTTTGGCTTTGCTATTTCTGGATCAGGCTCCATTTCAGGATGGATATGAGCGTCTATTCCTTTATTCTTCGGGCAAACTTGTTGACAGGTATCACACCCATAAAGCCTATTTCCAATCTTTTTTCGGTATTGTTCTGGCAAAAAGTCTTTTGTTTGCGTTAAATATGCAATACACTTTTGTGAATTTAGCTGTCCACCTTGTACTAACGCTCCTGTCGGACAAGCATCTATACACTTTGTACACGAACCACATTGCTCCGTAAGTGGGGTATCGGGTTCAAGCATTAAAGTCGTAATTAAATCTCCTAAGTATACATAGCTTCCAAATTCCGGAGTAATAATAGCACAATTTTTCCCACTCCATCCTATCCCTGCCCGTTCTGCAACTGCACGATCCGATAACTCTCCTGTATCAACCATTGAAACCGTTTTTGCCTCTGGTGCCTTTTCTTTTATATAATCCTCTAATCTTTGCAATCGCTCTCTAAGAATATCATGATAATCTGTCCCCCAAGAGGCTCGGCAAAAATCCCTCTCCGTTCTTCTTTCGTATTTCTCGGTGGATTTTTCATTTTAGATGGGTAAGCTAACGCAATCGAAATAATCGTTCTTGCTTTTGGTAACAGAAGTTCTGGTGTAACTCGTTTATCGATATCTGATTCTTCAAAACCAGATTGATAGCCTAATTGCTGCTGTGTAAGCAGACGGTCTTTTAATTGTAAAAAAGGATCGGCAGAAGCAAACCCAATTTTATCAATCCCGATTGATTTACTATATGCAATTATATCTTTTTTTAGTTGGGCGAGTGTCATGTTCAACCCACCTTTTCTCTAACTTTTTTTACATTTATGTTACAATAAGAAAACTTCGTGGAACAACCAATGTCTCACTTGATATTTTTAATTCTCATCTGATTTTCGGTTGTGCCAATTTATATTCTAATTTCATAAGAAGGAGGCAATTATGGTTTCAATAAAGATAGACCCATCCTTGCAAACGATTATACCTAACTTAAAAATGGGGATTATTCAATATCATCATATCGAAATTGCTGACTCTCCACAAATGTTAAAAGGAAGATTACAATTTTTCCAAGAAACATTGCAAGTTGAATTCGCTACAAAACCGATAGCAGATGTCGTTGGTGTTGCTGAATGGCGTCGTGCCTTTAAAGCACTCCATATTGATCCGAATCGTTATCGGCCGTCCAATGAAGCACTATTACGGCGTATCAAAAAGGGGAACTTCTTACCTTTTATTCACTCAGCTGTTGATTTAAATACGTTCTTTTCCTTGCAATACGAAATTCCAATTGGGATTTATGACCTCTCAATGATCGACAATGATATTACCATACGTTTAGGTCAAAGTGGAGAAGAATATAATGGAATTAATGGTCGAATCAATCAACTCAAAGGAAAATTGATTAGTGCAGACAAGAAAGGGCCCTTTGGTAGTCCCATCGTGGACTCAAATCAAGCAAAGGTAACGGAGAACACTACTAGTGCCTTACATATTTTTTACCTTCGTCCATCAATGGAGTTGGCAGAGGCGAAACAGTTAATTCAAGCTGCTGCAGAGATGTTTACCCATATTCATGGCGGAGTAAGTTCAAAGCAAATTATTCATATCAATGGTGTAGTTGAAAAATGGTAACGATCAGTCTTTTAAAAAAAAGTGTTTAGTTCTGCAGAAAGATGGGTATTAGTAAAATGTAGAAAAGATAATCAAATTAGGAGTGGGTACAAATGGACAAAACACTACACAACGTACTTAATAAACAAATTGCCAACTGGAGTGTACTATTCGTTAAATTACACAACTACCATTGGTATGTAAAAGGTCATCAATTTTTTACATTACATGAAAAATTTGAGGGATTATACAATGAGGCCGCTGTTCATATCGATGAGTTAGCCGAGCGACTTCTTGCTATTGGTGGCAAGCCAAGTGCTACGATGAAGGAATACTTAGAAGAAGCATCGATTGAAGAAGCTACATCAAATGAAACAGCCGAAGAGATGGTTCAAACCATTTCAAAAGACTTTTCGACTATGATTGCTGAATTACGTGAGGGAATGGCAATTTCCGAAAAAGCCGATGATGAAACGACTGCTGACATGCTTCTTGCCATTCATTCTAGCTTAGAAAAACACGCATGGATGCTCCAAGCTTTCCTAGGAAAATCTGTTTAAGGTGATGTGAATTTTTAATGGCAACTAGTCCATTAAGCCTATAATTAACGTATCAAGCAGCGATAGCTATTTTCATGAACATAGCTATCGCTGCTTCTTAAATTATATATTTACAGCATCTTTTTCAACCCACTCTTCCAACGTCTTATTAAATAATTGCGGATTCGCCAAAGGAAAGCCGTGACCTATTTTAGGAATAATTAGACTTTTACAGGTACGATTGCATTCAACAATTTCTTTCATTGATCCCTTCATGACGCTTCTCTCTTTTTCTCCTACGGTAACTAATATTTTGCTACTACAGTTCTCAAAACCATTAGGGATTTTAAAAGACATGTTCTCATTCATTACTCTAACAAACGCATCCTTTTTTATTTGACAACTCTCCTGATAATAAATATCTTGGTAATCTTCTTTTATGTACATTGATTTTGCTTGAATTTTGGAGAATGCTTTATTTTTCACGAGCGGGAATGCAAACATCATTGATTTTATAAGTAGCTTAGCAAAAGGAATTGGTTTAACTAAAGCACTGTTAATCATCGCATAATCAATTAAATTTGGCTTTTTACTAAGCATTGCAATTAAAACTTGAGCACCTAGCGAGAAACCAATGACTACAACACGTTTCCCTTGGCCTTTTTCTTTAATGAGTTCAATGATTTCTTCGGCCGCACTATTTATTGTAAATTGTACATCACTTTGATTTCGTCCATGTTCAGGCAAATCTAATACTAAACAGTGGAATATTGAACGAAAATGTTCAATTTGTTTATCCCACATCCAACCACTAACTCCACCACCATGAAGAAAAACCATTAGTGTAGAGTTTCCATCTCCAACTTCTTTATAATACAACTATATTCTCACCTCCAAATTAATCGTTTTTATACAAAGAAGAGTAATGAGACCTTTGAGTAAGTTCTCATTACTCTTCTTTCTGTTATTCGGCTTCAGCTGTAAATGAGCGTTTTGAAAATTCTTCATCTAACATGATGAAGGCGTTACTATCATTATCAATGCGCTTTAATTTTTGAATGATGCTATCAAACATATCTTCTTCTTCTACCTGCTCTTCAATAAACCATTTCAAAAATGAAATTGTCGCGTGTTCCCTACGGTCTAGTGCTAAATCTGATAGGTGATAAATCTTTTTTGTAACATCCTTCTCTTGTACAAGAGCTTGTTCAAACGCATCCTGTACAGAGGAAAAAGAATTTCTTGGCTCCGGCAACGCTTGAATTGTTGCTCGTTCTCCTAATGCATTAATAAAGTTGTAAAATTTCATCGCGTGAAATCGCTCTTCCTCAGCTTGAACTAAAAAGAAATTCGCAAATCCATCAAGACTTTCACTAGAGCAATAAGCAGCCATCGCAACATAAGAATGTGCTGCATAAAGCTCATAATTCATTTGATCATTTAACGCCTTCGTTAATTGTTTATCTAACATCACCGACCATCCCCCACATTCTTTCTTTAATTTTAATACAACTTCGCAAAAAAGGTAAGCGGCAATCGTTTTTAATCAACGGTCATTTCTAAATCAGCAATTCTCTTTTCCACATAACGCTTGTCTTTCCTTGCATGAAATTGATCAGCTCGTTCAACAATTACTGTTGTATTGTATTCAGGGATTTTAGCCTCATTTTCATAAACTCCTTTTGGGAGAATCACGTTACCTTCTGGCCAATATAAAGCAATATTGCCTTTTGCTACATTTTCAAATTTTGCTTTTCCTTGAAACTGACCATATTGATTATAGACGACCACTGGACACCCCTCATCAATACCAAGATCACGAGCATCCTCTTCATTTAGTAAAACATCATACCGTTCACCATTATTAAACGGATCTGTTTCACTGTATATCATCGAATTGAATTGCTTACCGCGACGTGTCGTCACGTAGAAATGGCCTTCTGTTCGTCTGTTTTCCGGTAAATCGATTGAAAATAACTTTCCTTTTCCATCTTCTGTCGGACACACACCGTCTTCACAAAGCCAAGCTCCTCCCCATTGAAAGACATCTCCCTTTTTAGAAAGGTGCACAATCCCTTCATAATTAGGATTCGCTTTGGCAATTTCAGCACGGATATGTGCAGCTGTTTCAAAAGTAATTTTATTCTTTTGTTCAGGTTTGACTCGTTTAGCCAAATCTACATAAATCTCCCACTCTGACCGTGCTTCTTCTATTCTAGGTCCTTCTATTTCTGGACTAAAATAAACCATACGCTCTGTGCTCGTCGAAGTGCCCCCTCCTTGCTGCTCATAACGCGTCATAGCAGGTAAAACGATCACTTCTTCTTTAGCATCAACTAATGTTGATGTATTTAAAATAATATCCTGATGGACTCGAAGCTCAACCTTTTCCAATGATTGCTTCATAAAATCTGGATTCGGCATCGTTTCTAAAAAGTTGCCACCACTCGTATAAAAAAGTTTCAATTTGCGTTCATGATCATCATGTAAATGAGCATTTTCTAACGATTGACCAACCGTATCTCCTTGCCAATAGGGAATAGAGAAGTTCCATAATGCTTCAATTCTCTCTTTGTTTTTCTGGTCAAAGTCCCCTCCTGGAAGTACAAATGGATCTGCTCCCATCTCACCAGAGCCTTGTACACCACTATGTCCACGAATCGGCATCACTCCACAATGTTCTCTCCCTAAAAACCACGTAACATTGCTAAGTTGGCAACTTGAGAAATATTATCGGTAGCAAAACGGTGCTGCGTTAATCCCATACTCCAAATGAATACACCTGATTTACTATTTGCTAACAGCTGAGCAAACTCCTGCATTCGCTTTTTAGAGAGTCCTGATGAACGCTCAAGCTCTTCCCAATTGTATGAAGAAACGTGCTGCTCTAATTGCAAAAAACCGTTCGTGTGATGTTCTACGAAAGAATGATCAATGGCCGAGCCCTTAGAATGCTCCTCCATTTCAAACCAATGCTTCATCACACCGTTCATAAAGGCGATGTCACCACCAATATTCACTTGATAGACATCATCGACAATTTTCGTTCCAAATAAGGCACTTTCAGCAATCGACGGTATCCAGTATTTTTCCATTGCTGGCTCACGGTATGGATTTATCATAATAATTTTCGTTCCCGCTTTTTTAGCAGCATACATATATTTCGTTGAAACTGGTTGGTTATTCGCTGCAACACTTCCCCAAAAAATTAACACATCTGTTCCGATCCAATCTTTATAGGAGCAACTAGCAGCACCAATCCCTAAAGACCGCTTTAATGCAGTCTTACTTGGTGAATGACAGATCCTTGAGGCATTATCAATATTATTCGTTCCGAGAAACCTAGCAACCTTTGCAGCAGTATAGTAGACTTCATTTGTAATCCCACGTGCTGTTAAATAAAACGCTATCTGCTTTGGATCAATTGATTTCATTTTAGCTGCAATTCGGTTTAACGCTTCATCCCATGTTAATCTTCTAAACTGCTTTTCTCCTGGCTTACGAGAAAGTGGATACGGAATCCGACCTAGCTTTCTTAATTGTGTACTATCCATCTGTCTTAGTTGATCAATATCTTCGAACCATTTATCGTCAATTGCTGGTGCGGTATTTAGACGAAGTACATTTAAACGTGTCGTACAAAGGTGTGGTCCTTTTAACGTCTGGTCATATAGACCAGAAACACCAAGTGCACAACCATCACATACTCCTTCAGTTAAAATACGATAAGCATATTTCGCATTGTCGCGATTCTCCCAAACTGACTTCATTGTATCGCGAATATGCTTAGGCTTTACCTTTCCTAACCCCATAGGTGTGATTCCAGCCCACAAGGAAGGCTGCGGTCTTTTATCTAAGTTCATTGGTCCTGTATGCTTTGTTTTCCCCATTTTACGAGCAACTCCTCTTTTGTCTTCCACATTTCACAATCCTCTCATTTCATTATAAAATAACAGTAGAATCTTGTATGCATTTTCATAACAAAAGTGAGGGTATGATTTTGATTAATGATATGAGCAATCATCAACCGATAGTTAAATATATAAATGGCCAGTTTCAAAAAATGAACGATGTAATTGTCGAAGAGTTCCCTTTAACGATCTATGTAAATCAAACCGAATTTGCTACTTTAGTTTGTAGTCCAACACATATGGAAGAATTGATTGTTGGTTTTCTAGCATCAGAAGGTATTGTGATAGCCGAAAAAGAAATTGAATCATTAGAAATCGACATTCACAAAGGCGTTTCTTACGTAACTCTGAAAAACAAAACGAACCCCGTCACTTTATCAGCAAAAAGAGTATTTGGATCATGCTGTGGAAAAAGCCGAAAATTTTATTTTCAAAATGATATAAAAACGGCTAAAACAGCACTGTCAACGATTACGATCACACCAGAGCAATGTTTAACGTTAATGAATACATTACAACGTCAAAGTGATACATTTCAAAAAACAGGTGGCGTCCACAATGCTGCACTTGCTACTCCAGAGGGAATTCTGCTCCAAAGAAGTGATATCGGCAGGCACAATGCAATTGATAAGCTATACGGACATGCCTAATTCAACGTCAATCGCTTTCCGATCAAATCCTTGTATTTAGTGGTAGAATTTCGTCTGAAATCCTATTGAAAGCCGCGAAAATGAGGATAAGTATATTATTATCAAAATCAGCTCCGACAACGCTAGCGATTCATTTAGCCAACGATTTAAATATTACAACAGTTGGATTTATCCGTGAGCAATCTTTTAACATCTATTCACACCCAACTCGAATTCGTTAACAACGAAGAGATGATATGTGTAATATGGAAAAGAAGCGTAATTTATACATGAATTATTACTTACGCTTTTCTCTTTTTTAGGGATCACATAATCAATGATTAGAAATTAAGGATACCATGAAAGTTTGCTATCACTATCTATTGGTTGCCCTTTTATCTCATCACTCAAAATATGAAACCAGTTGTTTAAAATTTCTTCCTTATCTAAATTTGCATATTCATCGTCTTCCCAGTTCACATGTGAAAACCAAGCTTTCGTTGCCCATTCAAATTGTAACTGGGCGAACGCAATCTTAGGATGTTCCGTTTGTTCAAAGTTTCCGTTTACTGCTGAGGCGACCGCAGCTGCTTGTGGTAATAATTCATTTTTAATTTTTTCTTTCATACTAGTATCTTCAAGTTGATTCCACATTACTAAACGACCAGCGATTTGATAGAAAATATCAAAAGAAGGTTGTTCCCTCATATCGATCAAGACAAATGCACGATCTACTGAGTTGTTAGCAGCTTTGACGACATTTACGATTACATTCTGTGCAATCTCAACCCATAAGTCCATTGCTTCTTCTTCCGGTAACTCTAAATTAAACTCAGACTCAAGGTCAGAAACAGTTGCTTCTCCTTTATTAACATCTTCAACTCGTTTAAAAAAACGTTTAAAGAAACCCATTTACATTACAACCTCCAAATAAGAAGGAATCCGCCTTCTTCTTTGATCATAGTTAATTATTCTACAAATTTCACTAATAACCTTGTTGTATTAAGAAACAAGTTTTAGCCCTACTGCTGCACTTAAGACCATACTAATAAAAACTAATCTCTTCCAATCCTTCGATTCCCCGTATAAAATCATCCCTAATAATGCTCCACCAGAAGCACCAATTCCCGTCCAAATCGCATAAGCTGTTCCCATAGGTAGAGTTTCCATCGCGTATGCTAAAAATAGAAAACTTGCCCCAAATCCTAGTAGTAATAGAACAAATGATTGCCAATTATGGTCTTTATGAAGTTTATTGATCATAACAACACCAAACATTTCACATACGCCTGCCAAAATTAAAGAAATCCATGCCATTAACCATCAGCCCTTTCTTTTACGTTTTCCCCCGTTACTAATTTCAAACCTATGACACCTGTTAGCAATAGTACAATCAGTAGAATTTTACTGAATTTGAATGGTTCACCAAAGAACATAATTTCAGAAATAACTGTTCCTGCTGTTCCTAATCCAACAAATACTGCATAAACGGTTCCAACTGGAAGTTTCTTTCCTGCCATAATCATCAAATAGAAACTGATAATGATTGCTATAACGGTTCCAGTCCAATCCCAAAAGCCTTCAGCATATTTCAAGCCAATTACCCATAAGACTTCAAACAAAGCAGCTACAAAAACTTTCAACCAATTTGTATTCATCTAATCCCCCCACCATTTTCCATATAAACACTAAATTATTAGAAGCATCTAACATGTCGTTACTCTTGGCCATAGTTTTACTGAAAAGTTGGGTTCATTCAGAAAAAACGTGTAACGAACAAAGTAGATGTTCTCGCAAAAATACTGCTATTAATTTTATACTTTCTTCAAAAAAGCAAAAAAGCCTGGAGTGAAAAAACAGTTTCTCCCAGGCTTTTATCCTTCCGTGACACAGCTATGCTGTGTGTTCTCTCTCGGACCAGACCAATTTACATTGCGGAACCCTAGAAAACTTTTATCATATACAATTAAACATACAATCTACACATCTTCCATAAATGTATCAATTACCCACCTATATAAGACATTTCAATTTTCTTACGTTTCTTTGCGGATTCCTCCGTACGTAATTCAGAATAACGATCGGTACGTTTGTTCCAGATAGCCTTAACAGTTGAAAGTATGAACTCGTCTGACACTTCAGAACGAAGAAACTCAACTATAGAATGTCCCTTTTCAGCAAAGAGACAAGTATACAACGTGCCGTCTGCTGAAATCCGTGCTCGAGTACAGGAGCCACAGAACGTATCACTAACAGATGAAATAAAGCCAACTTGAACATTTGTTCCTTTGTATTGATACTTTGTTGCAACTTCACCTAAATATTCTTTCCCTACAGGCTCTAACTCACCTAATGACGATACTCGATGTATTAATTCCTTTTTTGTTACAACCTTGGAAAAGTCCCAACCATTTGTCTGGCCTACATCCATAAATTCAATAAACCGTAAGGGAATCTGTCGATCTTTAAAATAGGATGCCATGTTTAAAACTTCACTATCATTGACACCCTTTTTAACGACCATATTAATCTTAATGTCCAACCCTGCTTTAATCGCAGCATCTATCCCTTTTAATACGACTTTCGGCTTCACATTTCTTCCATTCATTCTTTGAAAAATAGTCTCATTTAAAGCATCTAAACTAATATTAACACGTTGCAAGCCCGCATCTTTTAATCTTTTCGCTTCCTTTACTAGAAAAACACCATTTGTTGTTAGTGCGATGTCCTCAATTCCTTCAATCGCTGCTAAACGACGAATTAATAAGTGTACGTCTTTCCTCATTAAAGGCTCGCCACCAGTTAAGCGAAGTTTTTTGACACCGAGCTTCGTAAATAAACGTACGATTCTTTCAATCTCAAGAAATGATAATAATTTTTCTTCAGGTAAAAAGGCATAATCTTCGCCGAATACTTCAGCAGGCATACAATAGGAGCAACGAAAGTTGCATTTATCAATAATCGAAATTCTTAGATCTTGTAGCGGACGCTCATATTGATCAAGTACAGGTGTGAATGTCATTGAGCTTCCCCCTTAAGGTACAACCTTTTTCAATGTGTTATCTGCTATTTTATCATAGATCACCTTTAAATGTGACTACTCCGAATAAAGAAGTCATTCTATATTGGATCAGATAAATGCCTAAGCTTTTGCCTGTTGGAACGCTTCATCTGTCCATTCATTTTATTATTTATTGAAACGAACAAGACTATTTTTTATAATAAATACCCTAGCTAAAGACTTTTACATCTTCTAGCTAGGTTTTTAGTTCAAAGCAATTTATTCAGCATCTACCGGCTTGGCATATACAATGTATCGATCAGGTGCGGAACCGACAAAACCGAAAGGATAACATGTCGATAAAGTTAAGATTTCATCCGGGGCCGTGGAGCGAATTACTGTTCGGTCATCGGCGTCAACAATTTCATCTTCATACATGACATACGTAAACTCACCGTAAGGCATTTTCACAATAAACTCATCGCCAATTTCTAAATCACCAAACCCTCTAAATACCGTGTCTCGGTGACCTGATAATAAAATTTGATCCCCTTGTCCTGGAAGTACAGTTGTCGTATAGTGACCAACTCCGCGATCTAAATCATCTTCATCCGTTCCCGAGACAATCGGAAGTTCTTTATCAAATCGCGGAATATACAAAATACCAATAGCATCGCCCTGTTCAATCACCATTTCTTCAGCTGATTTCGGTGTCGAGTTACGCTTCAGTAACTCATTCGCTTGGGCAATTGAATCGTTTTGCTTCATATAATTGTCATAAATATTGTAGCCACTATAAAAAACTAGTGCAAGTCCAACTACAATAATGAGATTTGCAAAGAATTTCATTCGTTACCAACTCCTATCTTTACTTAACGTTTCCAAACTGATAGAAAGCAATAAACCAAACAAACGTTGTTCTTAGTACCCTTTTGGCTTGTTTCCATTTACCTTTAAGCTGTTCTAGCCATTTTGACTTAATTCCTTCTTTATTTAGAATACCAAAGAAAACATCTTTTTGGCTATTCTTTTTAGATGAGACGAGCATTTAGATTTCTAATTATCGCCAATTTTATTATAACGGAAGGAATAGGAAAAACCAAATTATCAATCAATAAGCGATCTCCGCATCCTCATACGTACTATTAATTCGAAAATCTCATTTAAGTGATAAACTCTTATCTAGTATTCAATAAGCTAGAGTAAACATTCTTTACGGTTTCATTTAACCATTTTTCACTATGGTAAATGGCCTGTTCTAGAGTACATGCCTCTTGGACGATTGAAAATGCAGCTGTAACGCCTATCTTCCTTAATTGCTGATGGTCTAAGTCTAATTGACCACAAAAGGCAATCGTAGGAATTCGTAACCGTTTCGTCTCTTTTCCAACTCCCATTACCACTTTTCCCGAAAGTGTTTGTTGATCTATTTTCCCTTCGCCCGTAAACACTAAATCAGCATCTAGCAACATTGTGTTAAAATCAATTTCTTCCATTATTAACTCAATGCCCGAACACATTTCTGCTTGAAAGAAATGAACGAGAGTTGCCCCAATACCTCCAGCTACCCCTCCTCCTTTTATCGAAAGCAAATCAGTTCCGTCTAGCCTTTCAACAACGTTGGCGTAATGAGCTAAATTACGATCTAGAACAGACACCATTTTAGCAGTAGCTCCTTTTTGTGGACCAAATACAGCAGAAGCTCCGTCGTTACCACAGAGAACATTCGAGACATCGCTCGCTACACGAAAGGAGCTTTCTCGAATCCTATTATCAAAATGATTCAAATCAATAGTTGCGAGCTTGGATAATGAACCTCCACCTAACGTAAGATCTTCACCATTCTCTTGTAAGAGCTTGCACCCTAGTGCTTGCAAAATACCGGCACCCGCATCATTTGTCGCACTGCCACCTAAACCGATGATAAAACGGCGATACCCTTTATCAAGTGCGTGCTTAATTAGCTCCCCTGTTCCATAGCTTGATGTTATGAGTGGGTTTCGCTCTTTCTCTTTTAATAAAGGTAAACCTGAAGCTTGGGCAACTTCAATAACAGCCGTTTTCCCATCACCTAACACACCATAAAAGGCTTGAATTGGACGATATAGTGGATCATGCACAACAGCATTTATTCGTTCCCCCCCTGTTACCTTTACGAAGTTATCTGTCGTACCTTCTCCACCATCAGCTAACGGTACCTCTTGTACTGTTACTGATCTGTCTATACAATGAATCGCCTCTTTCATAATCTGACAAACTCGACTAGCATCAAGTGAACCTTTAAATGAGTCTGGAGCTAAAACTACTTTCACTATAATACCTCCTACTCTAAGCTATTTAACTTGATTTATAATATATTGATTTTTTTGTCCGTTTAACATTTGAATTAAATTGGTCGCTGCTAATTGGGCCATCTTTAATCTTGTTGCTATGCTAGCACTTCCTATATGTGGCGTTGCGACGACTTGATCAAGCTGCAATAATGGATGATCATGTGGAAGCGGTTCTTGTTCAAAAACATCAAGCCCCGCCCCCCAGATCTCACCATTTACTAACGCATCATACAAAGCCTGTTCATCAACAACACCACCTCGAGATGTATTAATTAAGACAGCTGTACGTTTCATTTGCTTTAATTCTTTATCAGCGATTAAATGGTGGGTTTCCTTCGTGTAAGGTGTCATCACACATACAAAATCAGACTGTTCCAAAAGCTTATGAAGCTCCGCATAAGACACTCCTAGCTTTTTTTCCACATTATATTTCCGATTTCGATTATGGTATAAGACATTCATCGAGAAACCATTAGCCCGCTTAGCAAGTGCCTCACCGATTCTCCCCATTCCAATGATTCCTAGAGTGGCCCCATAAATATCTTGACCAGTTAATAACATCGGTGACCAAGTTTGCCATTTCCCTTCCCGTAAATATCGTTCAGATTCCGTTATTCTTCTTGCTGTCACCATTAACAATGCAAACGTTAAATCAGCAGTTGTTTCCGTTAATACATCTGGAGTATTCGTAACAGGAATTCCGAGCTTTCTTGCATATGAAATATCGATATTGTTATAGCCAACTGCCATATTACTAATCGCTTTTAGGTGCTTTCCCCGTTCTAGTAGAGCTTGATCAATCGTGTCTGTTAGTAAACAAAATATTCCGTGGATGTTCTCTATTTTTTCTTCTAGTATCTGTCTAGGGACTGGAACTTCTTCTTCATCCCACATCTCAACTTCTCCATACTTTTGTAATTGTTGAACAATTGATTCGTTTATTTTCCGGGTAATAAATATATTCGGCTTCAAGGTAAATCTCCTCCTCTATGTAACCTTTTACAACACCTAGGTTAATTCCTCCTAAAAATCGAAAAAACCATCTAATTTCAAACAAAAAGAAAGCTAACTGATCAACAGCTAGCTTCATCCTATATTTCTTATTCACCTTCAAATTGTTCAATACGTTCTTTTACTACTTGTGTAAAGAATGCTTCATATGATTCTATATCAAGCTCATGAACTCGTTCTACATATTTCTCCCAAATATCTTCAAAATCTGATGGATCTGATAAAACTAATTGTGGGTAGTACTCACGTTGAATATCTTCTAAACGCTGCTCGAAAATTTCAGGGTCTGATCCTTGTTCAATATTGGCACTCCATGTTGGATACCAAGGACGATCTTGTGGCTCGGCAAAAATTTGCGTAAAGGTCTCTAATCCATATGCATCTAGGAATTCACGATCTGTTTCATTGTACGTCTCTTGAACTACAGATGGTTGACGGCGCGGTTCCCATGCGTTTCCGTCTGAGAAAACACCATCACCACGAGGCCAGTACCACTCAAAGTAAGCAAACCCAAAATCTTGTCGCCAATCTTGATCAGATGTCATCTCAATTTGCTCTGGTGTACGATAAAACATTCCGTCTTCATCGACCTCGTATGTTTCACCTTCAATACCCCACATAACAAGCTTTTGTGTCTCTTCTTTAGCAATATGGTTAAAGAACTCCATGATGCGTTCAGGATTATCTGCACTTGTCGTAATACCAACACCACGATTTGTAATAAAGGCTGGTGGATCAAGGTATTGATCGGTAATATCTTCATCAAAAACTATTGGAAGACCCATATATTCTTTATAATGATTCCCATCTTCCCGATGGACACGCATTGCAACATCAGATTGCCATCCGTAATCAAAGAAACCTAACAGGCGACCAGAAGAAATTTTTGCTAAGTATTCATCATAGTTCGCAACAAAAGCTTCGCGATCGAACAATCCTTTTGAATTAATTTCATTCAACTTTTGTAAATAACGTTTCGTTTCTTCTTTATCTGCATAAATCTCTGCCTCGTGCGTCTCCATATCTACCCATACACCACCATCATTCGGAAATCCTGCTAAATGGTTAGGTACATTCGTTAATGCAAAGAATCTCCAATCATAAGTCAGTGCTGTAAATCCAATCGGTGCTGCTCCATCAACTTCTGGATGTCTTTCAACATATGCTTCAATTAACTCAAAGTACTCATCTAGCGTTTTAATTTCTGGGTAATCAAACTCACGTAACACTTCACGTTGAATCCAAAATGCACCTTGATCTTGGTTTGCTGGAGGGATGAATCCTTGATTTGCTCCCATCGGAATATAATAAATATTTCCATCATCATGAGTCATTGCATCAAGATACGGTTCATAAAGCGCTTTCAAATCTGGAGCATATTCATCAATTAAATCATTTAATGGGATAAATGCTTCAGCGTCCAATAATGCATCAATTGCTTCATTCGGCTCAATAACATCTGGATATTGACCTGATGCGATCATCGTACCAATACGGGTATTAAGATCACCTGTAATATACTCCATATCAACAGTCGTGTTTAACTCCTCTTCAAACATGGCTCCAATCGTTGTATCTCGTGAATTAATGTTCGGTAACGTTGTAGAACCATTGAAATACGTAAACGTATACGGCTCATTTTCTACTTCTGTTCCCTCATCTGTACTAGAGTCATCGCCTGTGTCACTCGGTTCATTACTCGATGTATCATTTCCGGAACAAGCAACCAATGCTAACATGAACACAAATGCTAAACATAAGAACAAGTTCTTCTTACTAAAAACATACTGCAATTCCCCCTTTATTTAAATTAGCTTACCTTCATTGTAAGCCCTTTCATTGTATATTTAATAACTTAGTTCAGTCACTCTACAAACTAAAGATTAAACCTAAGAAAATTTATGACCTACCAGACATTAACTTTAGCATGTATATAAATGCTAAACAATATAGGAAATGATAGCTTATCAAATACAATTGGACATTAATACGTCCCCCTAAGTGCTTTTAGGGGGAGCGTAGACCACTCATTTTATTGAACCTAACATACCAGCGACAAAGTGACGCTGCATTAAAAAGAAAATAACAGCTGTTGGTAGCGTTGCAATCACTATTGCTGTCATTATTAAACCGTAATCAGGTGAATAACTGGAGCCTAATGTAGAGATTAATAACGGAATTGTCTGGCGATCCTGCGACTGTAAGACAACTAATGGCCAAAGATAATTATTCCAGCTATTCATAAATGTAATGATCGCTGCTGCTGCATACGTTGCTTTCATTGTCGGCATGTAAATCCGAAAGAATATGCCAATCTCTGAAACACCATCAATTCTTGCAGCTTCTAAAATATCTTTTGGAAAGAACTTTGTATTTTGTCTAAATAAAAAGATTAAAAACGCAGTCGTAATTGTTGGAAGAGCTGCAGCCGCTAGCGTATCAATCCCAATCGCTGGAATGATATATGAGATCGTCCCAAATAACTGAAAGAGTGGTACCATTAGAGCCGCAAAAGGAATCATCATCGATAACAATAATATCGAGAAAACAATATCCTTCGTTCTGCTTCTGTAAATTTCAAATCCGTAACCTGCGAGTGACCCAATTAATAAAGCGAGTACAGTCGTACCAACAGCAATCAATGTCGAGTTCCAAAGAGCTTGCACAATATCAACAGTAGCAAACAAGTTTCTCACATTTTCTACTAGATGAGTTCCTGGAATTAACCTTCCACCTGTTACATCGACAGAACGATTCGTTGAACTAACAACCATCCATAGAAAAGGGAGAATCGAAATCAACGCTGCTATAGATAAAAACAAATATACGAACATTCGTTTAACGCTACGCATTTTTATCACCTGCTACTTTAAACTGAATAATTGAGAAGAACACGACCATGACGACAATCGC
This sequence comes from Bacillus sp. JCM 19034, assembly GCF_001310635.1. Taxonomy (GTDB): domain Bacteria; phylum Bacillota; class Bacilli; order Bacillales; family Bacillaceae_D; genus Halalkalibacter. Next base: position 27,897 of record NZ_BAXR01000020.1, on the reverse strand, counting down.
ATACGATACCGTTGCCGCATAACCAAAATCAGGAGTGTACTTAAATGAAATATTATAAATATATTGTGAGATCGTCAGCGTGGCATTTCCTGGACCTCCACCCGTTATATTCATCACCTCATCAAATAATTGAAGTGTCCCAATCGTTGACATAATCGATGTAAATAAAATAATTGGTTTTAATAGTGGAATCGTAATTTTAAAAAACTGGGTAAAAGCAGACGCTCCATCTATTCGAGCCGCTTCATAAATGGAAGGGTTAATATTTTGCAAAGCTGACAAGTAAAAAATCATATTATAACCCGTCCACCTCCATGTTATCGCAATAATAATTGTCACTTTTGCCCAAAAAGAATCGGTTAACCATTGAATCGGCTCTTGGATAAGTGCCATATTTATAAGCATGATATTAATAAATCCATCAGGCCCAAACATGTATTTAAATACGACAGAATATGCAACAAGTGACGTTACACAAGGTAGAAAGATTGCAATCCGAAAAAAGCTTCGACCTTTTAAATTCCGATCATTCAGCAAAACTGAAAAGAACAGTGCCAATATTAACATCACTGGTACTTGAATTAAAAAATATAGAACTGTATTTTGCACTGCTGTAATAAAAACAGGATCAGAAAAAAGCCTAATATAATTTGAAAATCCAATAAATTCTAAGTTATTTCCCGACCCTGATTGAAATGATAAAATTAGAGCTCGGACCATCGGATAAAAATAGAATAAGCCAATCATGAAAACTGCTAAGAGGACAAATGACCAGCCTATCATGTTTTTTTTCAAGTTTTGACCAGTTATTGTACGTTTGGGTTGCAGCTTCATAGGTTGATTTTCTTGTTTTGTAGTTAGCACCCTTTCCACTCCTTTCTCCTTTTTCATAAAAAGCTATGTCCTAAAAGGCTTATCCCTCCTAGGACAAATGCTCTTTTTTAATTTAAAGAAGCTTCTGCTTGTGCTTGTGCATCTGCTAACGCCTCATCTAAGTCCTTCCCGTTTAAATAATTTTGCATCTCAACAACAAGAATGTCATCAATTGCATACGTGTGCATACCGTAATTGATTTGTGGAATCAACTCCGCCCATTCTGAGAAAGTTGCAATGATACTCTGTCCTTGGAAATAGTCATCTCCATATTGATATGCCTCTCCTTCAGCTGCTGGCATATACGTTCCAATTGCTCCGATTTCTGTTACGAGATCTTGATAAAAATCAATATTTGAACCAAATGTTTGTACTAAGAATTCGACGGCATCCTCTTTCCCATCTACATCTAACACATACCATGACGATCCACCTAAGTTTGAAGCATTGACGGCACCATCAACCCCGGATAATCTCGGCTGTTCAACTACTTGCCATAAACCAGCTTGAGATTCCTCAGCCTTTATTGATGGACTAATCCAGTTCCCTGTTTGAACTGATGCAACGTCGCCACTATTAAATCCTTGTAAAAATTGACTCCAGTCCGAATGGAAACCCATAATATCTTCTTCAACCATATCCTTATAAACTGTAAACGCTGCTTTTAAAGCTTCGTTGTTTGCTAGATTTGGTGTAATTCCGTCATCCTCCATATACCAAGATCCTGCCGATTGAATCATTGTCCGAATTAAACCTAAATCACTCGGATCTGTTGTAATCATTTTCTTCCCCGTTGCTTCATACACATCTTTTCCTATTTCAATATATTCGTACCAGTCAATATTAGATAGATCGTCAGCTGTATATCCGGCATCTTCTAAATAATCAGTACGTACGAATAAACCTGTTACACCTGTATCAAATGGAAGTCCATAATTTTCGCCGTCATAGCTTGTAGGTGCTAATTTATATGGAGCGAAATCTTCTGCATTAAATGAACCTGTTATAGGGTGAAAGGAGTCTGGGTACGCATTTAAGAAGCTTTGTGCACGATAATCCTCAATTAAGACAATATTCGGTAAACCTCTTGTTGTCCCAGAACTTAAACTCGTATTTAATCTTTGAACAATATCATCTTGAGCATTCTCAATTACTTCAAATTCAATATTTGGATTGATTGACTGATAATGTTCTTGAGCAATTTCAAGAGCTTTAATGTTAAAATTAACATCCCAAGCCCAAATCGTAATCTTTCCATCTCCTCCTGTTGCTTCGACATCACCAGTCGTATCTGAATCACCATTACCATTTTGTGCTGCCGATTGGTCGGAAGCGTTCGAACAAGCTACTAACCCAAGCAGTACTACTAATAAAACTGCTATCAACCATTTTTTCATCATAAATCCCCCTATCGTTTTATTGTAAGCGTTTTCCTTTTGTGAAAAGTCTACCATCTTATCTATTTATACCGTTAGGATGATTTCTAGTGATAATTGGAGTTTTTTATCGTTTACGTTTCTACTCATTTGGAGTATCTTTAGAAATTTGGACATTTTCTATATGTTGGATCGGTAATGTTAACTTAATGTTTGTCCCTTTCATTTTTTCACTATAAACATGTACCCCATAAGACTCCCCATATAAAAACTGAATTCGTTCATTGACGTTTTTAATGCCTATTCCTTTAAAAAATGATGAGCGGCTTCGTTTCCCAATATCTAGTTGTTCTCCATTCAAATCCATCCCTTTGCCATTGTCTATTACTTCGCATAGGAGCAAGTTCTGTTCTTTCGATATAAAAATGTGGATGTATCCTTGATCTTGTTCATTAAAAGCATGGAAAAACGCGTTTTCCACAAAAGGCTGTAATATGAGCTTCGGAATCAAAAACGATAAAGTTTGCTCATCAATAAAATAATCAACATGGATACGCGCACCATAACGCCTTTGTTGAATAATGACATAATGCTTTAAATGCTCCATTTCTTGTTTAACCGTTACCATCTCGTTCCCGTTATTTAACGTCCCCTGCAACAATGAAATAAGGGAATGAATCGTACTGACGGCTTCTTCCTTGTTACCTTGCTGTACAAGGAATTGTACCGACGTTAAAGTATTGTATAAAAAATGGGGATTAATTTGTTGTTGTAGTGCTGCAAATTCTGCTTGACGCTTTTTCTTCTCGCTTTCTATAACTTTGTCCACATACGTATGCAACTCATCAAGCATTCGATTAAAAGCACGTCCAATCTTCTTCGTTTCATACGTATCCTGTAACGTTATATAAAAGCCAAATTGATTTTCAGAAACGTAACCGATTTCTCTAACTAATGTTGAAATCGAATTAGTTATTTTTTGGGTCACGAAAAAAATAATAAAAACCGCCCCCAATGTGATCAACATACATAAGAGGAAAATTGCTCTTGTATCAATTAAATCCGCAAACACAATATCCTTATTTAACGTATTGACTAAATACAAATCAATCGCTGGAATATACGAAGAAAAAATAATATGCTCTGCATCATCGATCGTTGTCGTTAAATACCCTGTCTCACTATTTGCGATTTGCTGTGAATATTGTAATAAACTCCAGTCCTGCTTGCCTATTAAATCATTGCGATTGCTTGACACAACCTCACCAGCAGCATTCATTAACAAAATATCATTGCCTGGCGATGTATAGCTTTCATAAAAAGCTTGAAAATCAGCCTCGCGAATTGTAAAGTACATCACACCATACGTTGATTGTTTCGTACGATCTAAGAAAGCTCTAGAAATCACAATAATCGGAACTCTCGCAGTCGGATCGGTTTGATAAAGCATCTTTCGTGGGTTTAACAGTGACATCTTCGTAATATCATTTGCATATAACTCTTTATCTGAAATCGGCCATTGCGAGCGTTCCGACGTATATACTCGACCGTTATCCCCAGCAATAAGAACACCAACATCATGAGCACTAAAAAAACGTTTAGTTCGTTCTATTTCTTGATCCATATAATAATAGGAATTAAGTAATTCAAGATTTGAGTACTCCTCAGATAAATAGCTTTTCATTTGTGTATTTTGCATTAATTGGTTCGACGCCATCACGATCGAATAATGAAACGTATCGATTGATCCTTCTATTTGCTCCAAAATTTGTGTATTTGTAATGCTAAACGTATTAATGAAAAATCGTTCAGACATCCGAATCGCTGTCCACGTAATAACAGTCGAGACGATCATCATCATCACGACTGTTATTACAAACAATTTAATAAATAAACTTCTATGCTGAAAACGTTTTGGAATCATGTTATCCCAACTCTCGCAGTTGTTGATTTCGTTGCTTGCGTCGATATTGACTTGGTGAGACGCCCTTCATTTTCTTAAAAACCTTACAAAAATAACTATGATCTGAATAGCCAACAAGCTCACTTATTTCAGCGATCGACTTCTCCTTTGTTATCAAATGCTTACAAGCATGTTCTATGCGAATTCGGTTGACGTATTCGTTAAATCCGACCTTCATATGATTAGAAAATTGTGTAGATAAGTAAGAAGGATTGAAGTGGAATACCTCTGCTACTGCCTGCAAACTAATCGGCTCATGAAAATGGCAAGAAATATACTCAATAATTCGCTGAATATTCCCCTCACCTTCGTTCACACTTTCCTTACTTACTGCTATATCTATTTCTTCAATAAAGCGATCCATACAATCAACAACTTGATTCGCATTCGTTGCTTCGCTCACCATGGCAACATACGTGTACTTTACCTGCTCTAACAATGACTTTTTGAAACCTTGATTTTTTAATAAAATTGTCACTGTAAAGAATATATGGTTAAAAAAGCTACGAAACTCTTTTATACTTAAATAGGCATTTCCCACTAAAAATTGACTATATTTCCGTAAGTATTGAAAAGCCAAATCATAGTGACCCTTTTTCATTTCCGCTGTAAACCAATCTAAATTAAACGTCTCCTCCTTATCATAAGTCGGGACATCAGATTTCACGCAAACTGCTTGATTGGGAAAATAAAAAGATAATTGAATTAATTCATTCCATTCCTGTTGGTAAACGTGACGCAATTCCTCAATTTCACAAGTGGACGTCAAGACAAATGAAACGGAAGGTGAATGAAGAAATCCTTTTAACTTATCAACTAAATCCCTTTGTGCGATATTTAATAGCCCGATTGCGATTCTTTTCTCATCTTTGATCCATAGGTAATCGAACTGCTGTACATGTTGTTGGTGAAAAGGCTTTAAGCAAGAATTAGCATGCTTCACTTTAGTTTTGTTATCGCTTTCATTTTGATTCTTTATAAAAACACCAATTAGTGCAAAAAAATCATGTTGAAAAGTCTTTTTTATTTGTTCAATTTCTTCCTTTGAGCTGTAGCCTTCCAGTACTTTCTCAACTAAATGAGATGTAGAAATGACTGTTTTAGTTAAAATGGGGTTCTTTGCTGTTCCTTTCGGTATATGTTGTACAGCTTTAGTCAATACATCATGAAGATCTTTCGTATTTAGCTTTGGTTTTAAAATATAATCTATCGCACCATTACGAAAAGCAGCTCGCACATAATCATACTCACCGAAACTACTTAAAATAATAATCTGTATGTCTGGATAACGATGCTTCACTTCCTTCGTCAGTTGTTCACCATCCATAACGGGCATAACAATATCAGTTAAAACAATGTGGGGCTGGCATCGAGGAATAAGATCTAATGCTTCTTGGCCATTTGAAGCTTCGCCAACAATGATGTAACCTGCTTTTTCCCAATCAAGGTAATGCTTAATTCCTTGCCTAATTAACAGTTCATCATCGACGATAAGCACGCGATAAAATTCTGACATGAACGTCCCCCCAATAAAATAATGTGTATATTATCCTTTCTCCTTCAAGATAACTCATTCCTGCATTATCTTTCTTAGAGAGAAAATTTATAATTATAAGCATTTAGAGGTGGAACAATATGTTAGTTTCATAAGAGCTTTTTAAGCAGTCTCTAATCAAGTGTTTGGACTTCACACTGTTCACTCTGTATACTAACATTAGATCTTTAAAGGAGGACTAAACATGTTAATTGAAATGTGGACAGATTTCGCTTGACCATTTTGCTATATTGGCAAAAGGCATCTGGAGGATGCCCTCAAACAAATTGAAGAACCAACTAAAGTCGTTTATAAATGCTTTGAACTTGATCCAACTGCAAGCGTTCATAACAATCAATCGATGTACGAAAAGCTTTCTGAAAAATACGGGATGAGTAATGATCAAGCAAAGGCTAATTGCAATAACATTGTCAAAATGGCTGAGAAAGCCGGTTTGCACTTTGATTTTGACCGAATGGTTTTGACGAATACATTCGATGCACACCGCCTAGTTTTATATGCAAAATCAAAAGGGTTAATGGCTCAAATGACCGAACGCCTTTTACGAGCCTATTTTTCAGAAGGTAAACATATAGGAGATCACAAAACACTTACCGAAATCGCTACTGAGGTCGGCTTAGATCAAGATGCTGTTTTAGCTATGCTAGAAAGTGATGACCTAATCGAATCCGTTCGTAAAGATCAGCAGCAAGCTTCAGAATATAACATTCGCAGCGTACCCTTTTTCCTTATTAACAAAAAATACGCCATTACAGGTGCTCAACCAACGGATGTTTTCGTTCAATCGTTGCAGCAAGTAATTGAGCAAGATGGACCATTTAATGAACAGGAAAAGAATCACAATAGCACTTGTAGTGATGATCGGTGTAGCTAAAGTTCGCACCTTTGATTCGAAAGAGGCAATTGCTAAAGGGGCATTGAAAAGTAAATACTTTTCAATGCCCCTTTAAAATTACTACGAATTTCCTCTACGTATTTTATGATACAATGACATAATGATCCAAATAACAGTTGGTAGGATAACCCCTCCAATTGCCATCGACGTTAATATCCGAATGGCACTTCGTAAATCATTAACTACAAGTAAAATGCTCACTACAACCAAGAAAAGAAAAAGGAATGGTAACATTTTTGTTATCGCTGCTAAACGTCTTTTACCATCTGTCTCCCACTTATTTTTGTATATTGCCGTTACAGTCCAAGACATTGGAATAGTAATCACAGTGGAAATAACTGCAATTATAGCCAATACCACTTGGAGCGAGCCTGAACTAAATAACACTCCTAGCCATACGAGTATTGTTATGAAAATGACTGAAATGGCAGTCCATTTCATCGATTTCCCTAAATGGTCGTGCTTCTCAGCTTGCGTCTCGCGATCACTATAAATCGGCTTCGTTCCTGGTGTTGCACGAAACAAATGCATATCTCCCTCTGATGTAACATGGGTCCAACCGGAAGCGGCGAAAAAGCCGAAATACTCCTCACTCTCTTCATCGTGTAAAGAACGATAATCAATACTATAGATATAATCCGAACTAGGCCCTTTTTCAAGCGTATATCCCATGAATGAAAAATTGCTAACATGCCAACCTTTTAAAGAAAATTGGCGTAGTTTCTCCATGTCTTTCTCTTCTGAAAAAGCTAATCCACCTGACATGACGTATTTAGTTTGTTTCATTATTTCCCCTCCTGTTTTAATCCATCCTCTGCTAATTGAATCAGACGTTTTCTAATCCTTATATCTTCTTCCAATACGTCTCTACCTTTATCAGTAAGTAAATATGTTTTCCGTCTTGAGTCCGTACCATCATGTAAATAGATCCACTCTTGTTTTAATAACTTCTTAATAATTGTATACATGGAGGCCGGACCTATCGTAACTGCCCCTTTTGTTGTCTCTTCAATTAGATTCATAATAGCGTAGCCATGTCTTGGTTCAGTTAAAGCTGCCATAATATAGAACATTGAATCTGTTAATTGTTCCGTCTTTTTCAAAATTAGCACCTCACTTTATATTTGATTATGATATATCACAAAGCGATATATCTAAAAGATTATATCACATCATGATATATCAGTCTACATATATATCATAATGTGATATATATAATTTCCTCCTACATTGGACTTAGCCGTCGCTACTATTTAGCAAACCTTTATTTAGCAAATTAATTTCTCTAATTCACGATCAATGATGATCACTAGCAACTAAGTAAAAAGGCGCCACCTCTAAGCAGTAACGCAATCATTTCTTTTAGTTCGAGATCATATATTTTTCTTTAAATATCGGACTGAGCTCACTCCATACATCAAATTTATTACCATCTAAATCATAAAAAACAAAGTTTCTCCCAGAATGCCCTCTGTCTTCAATCTCCCCAACAGTAATCTCATTTTCCTTAAAGTCTTTGTGAAGTGCTTCTAACTCCCCTATCCCATCCACTTCATAAGTTAACGAAAAACGTTCCTCCCCATAAATATCAATGAAATTAGCGGTTTGGTTTTCTATGGACTTCACAAGGAATATGCTCTGATTAGCTAAATTTAAAATCGCTTTGTCTTCATCTTTATAGCTTAACTCAGCACCTAATTTATTCACATACCATTCAGATGAAAGTTCGACATTAAATACTGGAATATATGTTGTACCCACCCGCCATAATTTTGTTTTCATTTTATTATCCCCTTCCATTTTTCGCTAAATGTTATATTTCTCTTTTTACATATCTATTCCCTTTCAATAGTTACTAATTTTCGCAAAATCCTATAGCATCGGAAGGACCTTTTGTCTTCTAATATGGTTTAGGTTTTTGAATTAATCTCATACTACCATTGTAATGATAAATACGAATGGAGGTTTTATTAAATGGTTAGTTATCAATTTCCAGATCGTTTTTTATGGGGAGGTGCGACAGCAGCCAATCAAATAGAAGGTGCGTATCTTGAAGATGGGAAAGGAATGAACCTTGCAGATGTAATGCCAGGAGGAAAAGTTCGATTAAAGGTCATTTCTTCACCGGGATTCGACTTTGAAATCGACAATGATACGTATACATATCCAAATCATGATGGGATCGATTTTTATCACCGCTATGAAGAGGATATTGCTCTTTTTGCTGAAATGGGCTTTAAAACGTATCGTATGTCAATCGCGTGGTCACGTATCTTCCTAAAGGAGACGAATTAGAACCAAATGAAGCAGGTCTTGCCTTTTATGATCGTATTTTTGATGAGTGCTTAAAACATGAAATTGAACCAGTTGTAACGATCTCCCATTATGAAATGCCCTTGTATTTGATTAAAGAGTATGGTGGTTGGAGAAGTCGAGAAGTGATATCATTTTTCGAGCGATATGCCATCACTTTATTTCAACGTTATAACAACAAAGTAAAGTACTGGTTAACATTTAATGAAATTAATGGTGCGACACATATTCCTATTATGAGTCTCGGCTTCTCACCTGAAACAGAAGATGTTCGTCTACAAGAAACCTTCCAAGCTTTGCATCACCAATTTGTTGCAAGTGCCCTAGCTGTAAAAGCTTGTCACAATATAATTCCTCATTCACAAATTGGCTGTATGTTACTTTATTTGCCTGTTTATTCATACGATAGTAATCCAATCAATGTACTAAACGCTTTAAAAAGAGGAACAAATCTTTAATTATATTTGCGGTGATGTACAAGTTCGAGGAGAGTACCCGAATTTTTCCAAACGCTACTTCAAAGAAAACGGTATTACGATTGACATGAAGCTAGGTGATTTAGAAATAATAAAACAATACCCTGTCGATTTCATATCTTTAAGCTACTACATGTCTCGTACTGAGAAGTCCGTGCTATCAGGGGAAGAAAAAGCATCTGGAAACCTCATTGCAGGGGTGAAAAACCCTTACCTTAAAGCAAGTGATTGGGGGTGGGAAATTGATCCAATTGGTTTAAGAATTAGTTTAAATCAATTATATGATCGTTATCGTGTTCCATTATTTGTTGTAGAAAATGGACTAGGTGCTTACGACAAAGTGGAAGAGGATGGTAGCATCAATGATGACTACCGCATTGATTACCTACGTGAACATATAAAGGCTATAGGAGAAGCAATAGAGGATGGCGTAGAGTTAATAGGCTACACTGCTTGGGGATGTATAGACTTAGTTAGTATGAGTACAGGAGAGATGTCGAAACGGTATGGCCTTGTTTACGTTAACAAGCAGGATGACGGTAGCGGTACGTTAGAACGTAAAAAGAAGAAATCATTCTATTGGTATAAGAATGTTATAGCAACAAACGGTAAAGAATTATAAGACTTAAAAAAACACTGTGCTCAGCCGTTACATTGGCTTGCTTTTCATGAAAACGGTACGTGCTATGTCTATGTTCTTCATGAAATCCTCGTGTTATATCTCGACATAGACCTAGCGTTTATCATTGAACGATCTAATCCCATTGGGCACAGAAAAATACTTGTCTAAAAAGTGATCTCTTCTGTTTTAAAATAATAATTAAATTATAGGAATTCATTAGAGTTAAAAAAATAAAATGCACGAAATAAAGGATAGAAGAGCAGTAACTACACTTGCTTAATTCTATCCTTTATACAAGAGTTGTCCACAGTGAGAAATGGAAATATCATTAATTTCTTTTTCTGAGATGTTTTGAATGCTTAGGCAGATAAATCAAAATACTGTTATAGGTACATTTCACAAACTCCCACTGTCTGCTTGTTATTGAGTAATAACAGTTAAATTATTTACTTACCATATTACCAAAGTCTTATAATTTAAAATTTGACGATTCTTACTAGCTACTAGCTACATACAAGAGTTTTCTTTTGTTTTGCCAGCTCAGCGTTCTCCTTCAATTTCTCTGCAAAATTTTTATTTCACATGATAACGGCCTATTGGAATAATTAAAGGAGTATCTGATATGGGATCTGAAATAACCTTACATTCTAAATTAAAAACTGATTTTACAAGATCACTTGTTAGAACTTCTGTTGGTTTTCCTTCTGCAACGAGCTTCCCTTTTTTCACTGCGAAAATATGGTCTGCATAACGTGCTGACAGATTAATATCATGTAAAACCATCACAATCGTTGTCCCGTACGTACGATTTAAATTAGTAAGCAAATCTAATATTTCTACCTGATATGTAATATCTAAAAAGGTCGTTGGTTCATCTAAAAATAAAATATCGGTTTGCTGTGCAAGTGCCATGGCAATCCATACACGCTGTCTCTGACCACCTGAAAGCTCATCGATGTGATGATTTGCAAACTCTGTAATCTTCATAAACTCCATCGCTTCTTCTACAGCCTCATAATCTTTTTTTGACCAGCCACCGATTAATGATTGATGAGGAAACCTTCCCCTCCCCACTAAATCGGCAACCGTAATTCCATCAGGAACAACAGGAGATTGTGGAAGAAGCCCTAAAACCCGAGCCAATTTCTTTGGTGGGATTTTGTTAATAGCTTTTCCATTAAGCGTAATATCCCCTTCTGTCGGCTTAATGAGTTTAGCCATTGTTTTTAATAGTGTTGATTTTCCACAACCATTTGCACCAATAATTACGCTTATATTATTTTTTGGAATATGGAGATCGACCCCATGAATAATCGGTTTATGATCATACCCAGAAACAAGACCTTTGACTCGAAATTCATGTGTGTTGTTCATTATATTTCTCCTTTTTGGTTCATGCGGATAAGTAAATAAAGTAAATAGGGTGCTCCAAGTACTCCTGTAATAACGCCTACCGGGAATCGATATTCAAATGCAAACTGCCCGATTATATCTGCAAATAATACAAGAATAGCCCCAACTAAACCTGCCGGAAGAATATTGGATGTACTCACACCAACCAGTCGATTTGCAATAGGGCCTGCTAAAAATGAGACAAAAGCGATCGGCCCAGTTGTAGCTGTAGCAATTGCTAGTACACATACTGAACCTATTATAAGTATCATTCTCGCTTTATCGGTCGCAACTCCAAGCGATTTAGCCATTTGGTCCCCTAATTCTAGCATGTTTAGCTGCTTGCCAAGTACGAGTAGGATAGGTGTAAATACGAGTACAGCTAGAGTTAAAGGAAATACTTCACCCATGTTTGAGCCATTTAAACTACCTGATAACCATCGAAGTGCTCCTGCTATATCTTGCTGGGAACTTTTCAAAATCATATACGATATGACCGCATCTAACATCGCTTGCATTCCAATTCCAATTATAATTAAACGACCAATAGAAAAAGATCGGCCACGAGATAATAGATACATGACGATAACAGTTATTAATCCACCAATAACCGCAGCAACAGATACAATTGTATTACTAGTCTGTAGCACCGTTATACAAAATACTGCAGCCACACTAGATCCAGAGGTAATACCGAGAATATTAGGATTCGCTAATGGGTTCCGTAACATCGTTTGAAAAATATAACCAGCTACACCAAAAGCAAAACCAGCAAATACCCCCGCAATCATTCGAGGTAGGCGAATCGTATGAATTGCAAAATGAGCACCTTCTATTTCTTCACCTATTAATGAACGAAAAACCACATTCACTGGATAAATTGTGTTTCCTAACAGTAGCATCACACAACATAGTAATAAGGCTAAACCGAGTAATAATAGGGTAACAAAAAGCCAGCGTCTTTTTCTTTGACGCATTCCTTCTTTAATAACATTGACTGTATTATATTGAATGTTCATAATGACCTCACCTTCGATTTCTTAGCAAGTAAGATGAGGATTGGTGCACCAATGAACGCTGTAATAATCCCAACTTCAAGTTCTCCAGGACTTCCAATTAGTCTGCCAACCACATCAGAAATCGTTAATATAATGGCCCCTGCTAACGCCGACATTGGAATTAAGTAGCGTAAATCAGGTCCAATAACGAAACGCATCGCATGAGTTGCTAAAAGTCCAATAAAGCCAATTGGACCCGCCAAAGCAGTCGTGACTCCGCATAAAATGACACCTGCACAAATAGCAAGCATACGTAGTATGCCTGGTCGTACACCAAGACCCGTTCCCACATCATCCCCTAATGCTAAAGCATTAAGTGCTGGTGCAGATACAAACGCAATCATCACCCCAATTAGTAAAAAAGGAAGAAGAATCGTAATCGAATTCCATGATCCTGCCCCAACACTCCCTACTTGCCAGAATCGAAACTGATCCATTGCGTATGCATTTGGAATCATAATAGCGGTTACAAGTGAAGATAGTGCTGCACTCGTTGCAGCTCCAGCTAAAACTAGTTTTATTGGTGTTGCTCCCCTCGACCCATAGAACCAATACCAAATACGAAAACAGCGGTAACAGCTGCACCGATCATCGCTAACCAAATATACTGTAAAGCTGAAGTAATGTGAAAAAAGGCAATGCCAGCTACAACAAACAAAGCAGCTCCTGTATTCACCCCCAAGATGCTTGGGTCAGCTAATGGATTACGTGTGACAGATTGCATAAGTACACCTGCAACACCTAACGCAATACCACAGCACAAACTAAAAACTGTACGAGATATTCGTTTTTGTACGACGGTAGCACCGTAGGAATCTTGATTCTGATAAAATAACCCTTCAATCAATTCTTGAAAACTGACCACCCTAGCACCTAATACAAGCGAGGCAATGATTGTTAATAGTAGTAACATAAGTCCCACCATTAAAATCAAAGAAATACGCTTAGGAACGTTGAAATGAGTTTGCTTATTTTTCGAGACAGAGATAGGACTATTCAATTTGATCAATCGCCCCACCAATTAATTCTAAATACTCATCAATTGTATAAGCGATTGAAAGTGGGTTTGGCGTTCCTGCTGCTACTAATGGTGTTTCACTTGAAATAAAGGCCACAGAACCTCTTTCAACGGCTGGAATTTTCCCTAATAACGGATCGGCTTTTATCGTTTCGTAAAGATTATCATCACCGTAACCAACAAGTACATCTGCATCGAATAAAGCTTCAACATTTTCAGCACTTAAATTTAAAGAATAGCTCGTCGCGTCTGTAATGAGTGATTGAACACTTTCTGGATAGGTCATACCTAATTCTTCTAAAAATGCAACACGTGAATCAATGGGCGTATAAATATGTAATTGAGATAAATCGTCGGCTGAAAAGTTAACCCATACGACCTTTTTCCCTTCAATTTGTGGATAAGCACTCAATTTCTCTGTAATTAAGTCCTCTGTATCAACAATTAATTGCTTTCCCTCTTCTTCCATTCCCATACCTGTCGCATTAAATTCAATTTGCTCGCGCCATGTTGTTGTCCACGGTGCAGTCGGGTACGCAACAACCGGGGCAATTTGTGTTAATATTTCATAATCTTCTTCTGTAATACCTGAATATGCCGCAAGAATGACGTCTGGGTTCGCATCTGAAATGGCTTCAAAATCCAAACCATCCGTATCTTGAAAAACATTTGGGTCGTTTACTCCAAGTTCATCTAACTTCTCTTTTGTCCATGGCAATAATCCATTAACTTCTTGAACTCCAAAGTTTGCTGCAGAAAAACCTACAGGAACTTTACCAAGTGCCAAAACAATATCATGGTTTGCCCATTGAATCGTTACAATTCGCTCAGGTTTGCTTTCGATAACAGCCTCTCCTAAAGCATGTTCAATTGTAATTGGATACTCCGAACTAGTTTCCGTTAAATCGGACGACTTCGTTGGTTCATCTGTCTTCTCGGTTGAAGACTCGCTAGAGCACCCTACTAAAGCAAAAGTGATTATTATCGTAAACACGACGATAACTAAAGAAGTTTTTATATTTTTCATATGTAACCCTACCTATCTAAAATGGAATTAAATAATCAATTCGAATGGCGATTTATACTGATTTCCACCAAACGATAATGATTATCATTACTAATTACTTTAAGTTATTTTATTTAGGCTGTCAATGTTTATTTATTAGAATACTAGCATATTTATGTTTAACTTTTTGAGGAGAACAGAATCAACTACATTCGTTGTTGTTTAGTGCCTGCTTCATGAAAACAAAGCCGTCAAAAAAAAGAAGAGCAACACTAAGGAAGTGCTGCTCATTGAATACCCGTCTATTTATTTAATAAGTGTTCTTTTCAATATTACTTTGGAATTTTCTATAAAAGTCCATAAACATGTTTATGTTATAACCGAATACTACTGAGCTTATCATGATGATAAATAAAGAAATTTCGCCATGCCAGCCTAACAATAGGAAAGTAAATAGCACCAACAACGAATAGATAGCTATTTTAAACAACTGGTTCATCTTATGAACACTCCTAGAAAGAAATTATGTTCTTTTATTTTACCATATTTTATCTTGATACCATATAATAGTATCACTGTTTGTTACAATGTATAAGAATTACCGTAATTTAACACGATTGTTTCATCTCTGGTATAAAGAGACCTGTATGGAAATTTTCCGACAACATTCCCTTCATTACTTACTACCATTATGGTTGGTGTATATCCAATGAGTTCTTTGTTCAACAGATGATAATTAAGCTGTTCGATGAGAAATGATTATCTTGTACAGCTTTCTATTTACTATTCCGATTTCTAACCTTTTCAATTTTTAAACCTAGTAACAGTCTTCACGAATTCATCGAAAAAGCGTGTTAATGAACTGCTTTGACATAATATCTCCGCAATGCAAAATAGTAAATCGACCAAACCATTAAATAGATTACTAAATAAACGGAAGAAAACAGCACGATCTCACCAGTATTAGCTATGGAAAAGGCATAAAATCCAAATGGTAAACATAAAAGAAAAATCATAAATCTCCCCATTGTTCTTAATATGTTGATTCTTTTTTCATTCAGTTTATTTTTATAATAGCCAAATGTGAAAATTGTTCCTAAGAGCAGTTTGATTATAAAGGCAAGCTGAACGCCACCATCATAGTATCCTAGAAAAATCGGAAGTGCCATTGTAGCAAACGGTGTTACCGTACATATGGTAGCTATCGTAAAACCAAAGTCAGGCTGTTCAAATTGTACATTTTCCTTTTCTTTATAATCCTCAAGTATTTCTGCCCCAATTTTTTCAGGACGAACAAATGCTTGTAAAATAGCCTCTTCATCTTCCGTTGATTTTTCTTCTTTTAGTTCCAAAAAATGATCTCGGATCTCTGTAAGATGAAGATTCCGCTCATCTTCCGGTATCCCTTTTAATATAAATGATAATTGAGCAAGATACTCATCAAAAGTAGTTAGCTTCTTCACTTAATTGCTCCTTTCCACATTTCGCATACGTCGTATAAAATCAAATACTTGCTCAAATTCTTCCCAACGATTATTTAGCACTTCATTTCCTAATTCAGTAATGAAATAATACTTTCTATTCCTCCCCTCGTATTCTTCCTTGTATGAGTCAACCCAACCATTTGTCGTCATACGTTTAAGAATCGGGTAAATTGAACCATCGGCAATGGAAAAGGTGCTGCTTTCCTGAAGGTTTTTTGTTAACTCATAGCCATACATTGGCTTTCTCTTAATTAATAATAAGATCGCTAATTCAAACGTTCCTTTACGTAGTTGCGTATTCCATTTATCCATATTCGTTTTCATAATTCTATATTATGGGATTGATATATATGTGTCAATGATATATATACAGCAATCCCATTACGACAACAAAAAGGGCGATGAAAAATTATAACTTTTTCATCGCCCTTAACTATTATTCCGAACTTCCCTTAATGTACCCATATCCGAAATAAATACCAACAATGGAGATATCACAACTAATACAGAGTGTATCGATATTTTCGATAGCTATACACTCATAGTGCTAATTCATAAATTTTTCGGACATCACCGACATCTAGCTTCACAAAATTCCCAACAGACCAACGGTCCGTTGCTTTCTTCGCCATTTCAGCAAAATGAGTGTCATCAATATCTACTTCCTTTAAACGAATTGGCATTCCAATTGAGCTAAAGAACTGTTCTGTTTTTTCTATACCAGCTAAAGCAGTTTTTTCTAGGTCATTGAGGTCGATTTCCACATCCCAAACACGATTTGCAAATTGTGCAAAGCGTTTCACATTATGTTTATAAACATATTTCATCCATGCAGGAAACACAATGGCTAAACCGGCACCATGTGCAATATCATAAATACCACTGATTTCATGCTCGATTTCGTGACTTGCCCAATCACCAATTCGTCCTGTACCAAGTATATCATTATGTGCAATCGTTCCTGCCCACATAATTTCAGCACGAGCATCATAATTATTCGGATCATTCATGACCGTATGTGCATTGGCAATAATCGAACGTAATGTTCCTTCACATAAACGATCAGTTAAATCAACATTCGTCTCATTTGTAAAATATCTCTCTAAAATGTGAGCAATCATATCGGTCAATCCACATGCTGTTTGATAAGGTGGCAGTGTATATGTAAGCTCCGGATTTAAAATAGCAAATTGCGGTCTCATGTTTTGATGACCTGTTGATCGTTTATATAATCCTTCTTCATTCGTAATAACCGTACCACCACTTGTTTCACTTCCCGCTGCTGGTATCGTTAACACAACACCAATTGGCAAGCAACTGTCAACTGCAGCTTTTCCAATAAAGAAATCCCACACATCTCCATCATAGTAGGCTCCCGCAGCAATGGCTTTAGCCGAATCAATGACACTCCCTCCACCTACTGCAAGAATAAAGTCGATTCGCTCTTTTTTACAAATCGTTACTCCTTCTCTCACTAAATCAATACGAGGATTAGGCTTGACTCCACCTAATTCAAAAATTTCTAGCCCCTCTGCTTGTAATGATGCGATGACACGGTCATACAGGCCGCTCTTTTTAATGCTTCCACCACCATAATGAAGAAGAATCTTTTTCCCGTAAGTAGCTGTTTGTTTTCCAACTACTTGCTCTTGATCTTTACCAAATATAATGGCAGTTCCATTTTGAAATTCAAAATTTTGCATTCCTTCAACCCCTTTCGACCAACATCATACTCCGATTCTAGTAAATTAGGCAAACGTTTACACTCATAAAAAAGTTTTCTTGAGTAATACGACTACAATCAATTATTGTAAACTACAGGTGTCTTAAACAGCCAATTCGTCCATGTTTGATCAACTGTTACTAGATCTATCATAAAATGACTTACATTCATTCTGCTCGTTTTACCTGCATTAAATAGTGGGCTTCTTATCGGAGATTCGTAAACTTCGTATGAACTTTTTTCCTCATGGTTGACTAATGTGTCAGGCCTAACTATTACCCATTCAATCATTTCGTCTTTCGTACCAATTTCATTAATCAAATAATTCGCGGCTTTAATGTTATCTCGATGTGGAGGGAGGAAAATCTTTAATATGGAATGAATGATCGTTTCTCCAACGGAATGTGTTTCTCCAATTAAAGGATTCGTATAGCCTGTTGTACTCATAAGGATAAGCTTTACTTTTTTGTTTTCAATTGTCTCACTTATTCTTTTAATTGCCTGAAACACTAAATCACGCGGCTGCCCAAACATCCCTTTAAAGGTGGGATTGTGGCCAAGACACGAGATAACGACATCACAATCATTTGTAAGACGTTTCATCTCTAAATCATCAAGTTCATTAATATTTCCAGCCACTATTTCAACTAAAGGACTCTCTTTTATACTCTCATGTAGGACAGCACTTTTTCTTATGATAATTCGAGTATTGATTTGCCTTTTGATTAATTGTTTGACAACTAATTTTCCAGTAGCACCACTTGCTCCAAGAACTAATACTCTCATTTTCCATCTCCCATTATCATTTTCTTTCAATCATGATTTAAACCGCTAAAATATAATTACAGGTAAGTAAACTTGAAACAAGCATTCTGCGTAAGTAGTGGTATGTTCATTACGGAAGTAGCTCCGTTGGATGAATATAAATCGTTTAACTCAAACGTTTTGTTGTCTATTTTATTTTACAATTTCCTTTTCTCCTAATTTAGCAACATAGTCTATTACGAAATGTAAGATAATGAGGGGGAATATTGACCCTAAACTAAGATAAAGGATAGAAAAAATCATTCCGATAATGGTTGTTCTTAATACTCCCATTACTCCTTGATAAGTGTGTGCTAGACCAAACAGTAATGAAGCTAGAGAAATTATGACCCAAATCGAAAAATCTTGAAATATGAACGCAAAAGCAAAAATTAAAAATCCTCTATATATAATTTCCTCTGTTACACCCGCTGTTAACGAGACGTAAGTCCACAATTTCCTCTCTTTTTTAGTTATAGGCAAAATTTCTGTAAACTCCACTTTATCCCATTCTTTTTCTTTCGCCTTTGTTAATTTATATCTTATATTATCACTATAATGATAACCTATAAGAAAATATAAAATATTGATTACATAATAAACTCGCTATACCAAACACAAAATAGGTAACAATTGGACCGAATGGTTCAGTATTAATAGTTGTCCATGATAACCTATATCAACTAAAGTTAGGTCTGAAAAAATTACTAATAGTAGTATAAATATCGTAGGAACCCATAGCCCTATTATTGAATTAATATAGTATTTGGTTTTTAGCTTTTTTCGTTTGTTTTTACGTTCAATTTTTAATTTTTGAAAATCAAAATAACCGACAATTGGTTCATATAATAATGCAAAGAGGATTACTAACCAAAATGCATATTCCACATCTTCACTCCATTCTATTAAGTTGTTAATTGTACCATTATTCAATTAATGATCCTTACTCTCCTTGGATGATAGCTTGGTTGCATGCTTTCACAATTCTTACTTCTTTCGATACAAATACATCGTTAACGGAGAAAAAATCACAACTAATCCTAAACAAAATAACAGAACAACCCCAATTTCTCCGAAGGTCACCGTCCCATCCATCAGTCCGCGAATCGCAGTTACTAGCAGCGTAATTGGATTCACATCAACAAAAGCTTGTAGCCAACCTGGCATCGTTTCAGGATCTACAAAAACATTACTAGCAAATGTCAGTGGAAATAGTACAGACATACTGACACCCATAACGGCATTCGTTGTTCTCATAACAAGACCGAGTGCTGTAAAGATCCACGATAGACTAAACGCAAAAATAAGTAGAAGAAGAATACCTAACAGAATACCTAACAGTCCACCATCCGGACGGAATCCTAAAATTAGACCTAAAACAATAACGATGGCCGATGCAATCGAATATCGAACAGTATCAGCTAAGAGGGCTCCGACAAGTGGTGATGGCCCCCATATTGGCAACGAACGAAAACGGTCAAAGATCCCTTTTGAAATATCAGTGTTTAAAGCCGTTCCAGTATAAACGGACGTGAAAACAACTGTCTGTACTAATATGCCTGGTAATAAAAATTGTAAGTATTCACTTGTTGAACCGGCAATTGCTCCACCAAATAAATATGTAAACATTAACGTAAACATAATTGGAAACATAGTCACATCAAATAACTGTTCTGGTACGTACTTAATTTTTAAAATGGCCCGCCAAGTAAAAACAAACGTTGAGGTCCAGCCTCGTGCTTTTTTTGGTCGTTGTCCATTGGCAATCGCTGTTTTTAAACTATCATTTACATTCGAATTCATGACTGGACCTCCTCTTTTTCTTCATCCTCTGCCGGGAGTCCGGTTAACGTTAAAAATACTTCATCTAAACTTGGCTGTCCTAGCGAAAAGTCTGTTACAGTAATTCCTGCTTTCGCAAGTTCAACCAAAGCTTGTGCAGCTCTTTCACTTTCTTGAATACGAGCTGAAAGACTAGTTGGATCAGAAGATAATTGCACCTCCGCTTGTAAATGTCCTTGTAAAATTTGCTTAGCCTCTTGACGTTTGCTAGCTTCTAGCAACCTGACATGCAGCATACCCGAACCAATCGAAGCTTTCAGTTCCCCACTCGTCCCTTCGGCAATCACTTTTCCACGATCAATCACAGCAATCCTGTCTGCTAGCTGATCAGCTTCATCTAAATATTGTGTCGTCAATAACACCGTCGTACCTGTACTTACTAGCACTCGTACAATGTCCCATACTTGATTTCGGCTGCGTGGGTCTAATCCGGTTGTCGGTTCATCAAGGAATAGTAAATCGGGTGTCACAACAATACTAGCTGCAATATCAATTCTTCTTCTCATTCCACCAGAATATTTTTTTACTTGACGCTTCCCTGCATCTTCAAGGCCAAAAGCACGCAACAATTCATTTGCTCGTTCCTTCGCTGCTTTTCGCGAAAAACCCATTAGGCGTGCAATCATACGTAAGTTATCATAGCCCGTTAAATCTTCATCAATCGATGCAAACTGCCCTGTAAGACTTACACGGCTGCGGACTTCTTTGGCTTCTGATTGTAAATCATGTCCAAGAACTTTCGCAGAACCGCCATCGGGCTTCAATAACGTTGCAAGCATCCGAATTGTTGTCGTCTTACCAGCACCATTAGGCCCTAAAATACTGTAAACTGTACCAGCCTTTACTTTAAGATCAACTCCATTGACAGCTCGGTTTTCTCCAAACACCTTTATTAACCCTTTAGCCTCAATTGCATACTCTAAATGCTCCACTATCATCCGTCCTTTCTACTTTTACAATATGTATTCACTATTCGATAACGACCGAAACCATATCACCATCTTCTGACTGCACATCGACAATTTGTCCCTCTAATTCATTTTCAATTGCATCGATGATGAGACTAATATCAATATCCTTCACATATTTTTCTGATTGTGGAATTTTTGAGGCAATGCTGTGGCCAGCAACGAGAATAACTTTAACAAGCTTAATCGGCAAATTCACGTTAACATTTTCATTTTCCGCAGAAGTGATGCGGATTTTTAAAGTCTTGTTTAAATAATTTGACTTTCTCGTCGTTTCTTCGTTTGTTTCCTTGTCTTCTCCTTTTAACAACCCTATTAATTCCGCACCCTCTTCAGCATCGATTTTCCCCGATTGCACCATATTCAGTACTTTTGCGATTTCATCCTTCATTAATCTCATCTCCTATTCTTCTTTTAAAAGTTTAATGGCATCCTCAGATGAAATTTCTCCATTTTCTAACATTTGAATGACCTTACTTTTATCCGTTGCTGCCGGTTTCTTCTCTGACTCGTAGCCAAGAGCAGAAATGATGTCAGTCAGTTTGCCACGTACAGTTGGGTAAGAAATACCTAACTCTTTTTCAACCTCTTTAATATTTCCACGACACGTAATAAACACTTCGGCAAAATGAAGCTGCTCCTTTGACAACGCCGCAAATTTTGACAACTCAAACTGGTTCTCGATCGTTGTATGGCAGTTCGTACAATGTAATTTCGTTACCTTCATCGTTTGACTGCAAACTGGACATGCTGTAATGATTGGATGTGCCAACTTCGATCATCCCCTTTCTACAATTCCAGTTTAATCCACTTATATAAAAAAGTAAATAAGAATTTTTAAAATTTTTATCAATAAAAATTAAATTTCTTAAATAATATAATTAATATTATTAAACACCATATAAAAAAGGTGCTCCCTCTGAAGAGAGCACCTTAAATATTATACTGTAAGTTCTTTCTTTTTCTTTACACTTCTATATTTACCGAATGAAAACAACCGATAAACAGCCGGAATTAACACAAGAGTTATTAAAGTTGCAAATAACAAACCTGATATAATCACGATTGCCATCGGAGCTTGATATTGCCCAGCATCTCCAGACGATAATGCCAGTGGGAGCATTCCCCCTGATGTTGTCAATGTCGTCATAAAAATTGGTCGAATTCGGTTTTTCCCTGCTTCTACGATTGCCGTTTCTACAGACATTCCATCGAGACGGAGTTTATTCGTCCGATCAATTAATAGAATCGCATTGTTCAAGACAATACCAATAAGCATGATAACCCCTACACCAGACAAGATGTTTAGCTCCTGTTGTGTCAATAGCAAACCTAGGATTGCACCAACAATCGTCATCGGAATAACAGACATAACGATTAATGGATGAATGAAACTATTAAACTGTACCGCCATAACAACATAAACTAAAAAGATCGCCATTCCTAATACTAGTAACATTTCCTCCATTAATTCCTGCTGCTCTTCTAAATCGCCTGCCAATGATAGCTGATATCCGCTTGGAAGAGAAAATTCGTTAACGACTTGCTGGACATCTCGGTTTACCGAACCTAAATCTCTACCTTCCATATTTGCAGTGATTGATATGAAACGTTCTCCATCAATTCGTCTTATTTCATTCAGAGACTGTTTGCTGACAAATTGTATGAAATCGCCTAATTTTTTTTCCCCTTCGAGTGTCGGTATCGTTAAGTCGAGTAACTGGTGCTTTTGATCAACAGGCTCCTCCCATTGCGCTACAATTTCAACCGTTTCGCTTTCATGATTCATTTCACTAATCGGCATCTCTAAAAACGACTCTTGGATCATTTGTTGAATGGTAGCTGACGAAATTCCTGCTTCTTCTATTTCGGCATTATTCAAAACAATGACTTCTTCAAGCGAGCTTCGTTCAGCAGAATGGGTCACACCAACAATTCCATCAACCTTCTCAAGCTCTGCAGCAAACTGATCACTTAATGTGACAAGTTCATCTACATCCTCTCCAGTTAAGTTAACATGTACAGGTGTACCGCCACCTCCCCCTAACATATCTAGAGAATTTCGAATCGGTTGCTCTTCTTGTAGATCTCTTAAGACACTTGAGATTTCTTCATTAATATCAGCTTGCTCTCTTGTAATATCATCATCTTTCGTCATGTTGATCATTAAATAAATAATAGTCCCATTATCCATAATATAATTCGATTCAACATCAGTAATCGCACTCATAGACTGATGAATCTCAGTAAACAATTCTTCTTTTTCCTGTACCGTAAGTCCAGGTTCTATCTCAACCCCCATTTCCGTATATCGATTAAACACATCAGGCATAATTGCCATCGGAATTTTTGTGACAAAAAAGAAGGAACCAACAAACATAGCACAAAATCCTAATATGACTAATAAGCTATTAATCTTTCTTTTCACGACAAAGGAGACAATAGATGAATAGACTTTTAATCCTTTTCCTTCTGACTGCAACTTTTTCTTTTTAGATAGTTTTAAAAATGTTTCAGCAATTGACGGAATCACGGTAAACGAAACGACCACCGAGCTAATCAGTGCAATCGCAACAACCACTGATAAAAAGATCATAAATTGGCCAATCTCTCCTCCAATTAAGCCAATTGGAATAAAGACGACGATTGTCGTAAGCACCGAAGCAATAACAGCGGTCGCCACTTCTTTCGTCCCTTGCAGAACTGCTTGTAAACGTCCTAGACCTTGCTCCATTTTGCGATAAATCGATTCAAGTATAACAATCGAAGCATCCACCATCATCCCAATTCCTAAACCGAGTCCTATTAAGGTTAGAATATTAAAGCTATAGCCAAACACCCACATTGAGAGAAACGTTAATAGTGCTGATGTTGGAATTGAAACAGCTATAATTAAGGTTGCACGTACATTGCGTAAAAATAATAGTAAAATCACAATCGCAATAGCAGCACCAATAATAATATTTGTTGAAACTTCATCTAAGGAAGATTGCACATAATCCGCCTGAGCAACAAGTTCATTTATCTCAAATCCTTGAACAAGTCCCTCGTCTTGAATGCTTTGTAATTCATCACGAATCGCACTTGCCATATCAATTTGTGAGACACTATCGACACGACCAATTTGAATAAAAATAAAGTCAGTCGTCCCATTTTTCCAAACATTCGTACTAGTCTTTTTTCTTTCTAATGAAACGGATGCTAGATCCTCTAATGAGAGCTCGTCATCTTCTGAAGGTATAGGTAATTCTCGAAGTTCCTCAATATTTTGAAACGTCTGATCCCAACGTACTGTCGGTGCATCTGTTTCACCTGTTAATACACCTAATGTCGCTTCACTGTTTTCTTGTTGAATCAATCCAATTAGCGTATGTAGTGGAATATTATTTTTCTCTAACTGTTCGCGCTTAAATTCGATCACGACTTCATATTCCTCTAAGCCCATTAACGCGACATCTCTCACTTCACGTAGCTGCTCTAAACGAGGTTTCAGAACATCGGTCGCGAACTCAGACATTATGGCCATTTCACCTTCAGAAAGATCCATAAAAAATTCATAATCTTGATTCGTACCATATTGACCTATTTCAATATGTTGAATAGAACGGGTATCTGCCGTGACTGCGTGTATGGCAGCTTGAATGTCCTGATAAAGCGTATCCTTGCTATCACGCTCAAAAATGATATCTATTGAGCCTCGACCTATCGAGGAAGACGATACGACTGTCTCTACTCCTTCAATTGCCATAACCTCTCGTTCAATTGGTTCAATAATTTGCCTTTCTACTTCAGTAGCTGCTAGTTCCCCAGCATTCACATCAACAAAGGCCCCACCAAGTGTGATTGCTGGAAATAGCTCCTTGTCGAGCTTTACCATTGAATAACATCCCGCCATGATGATAAATAAAACAGCAAGCCCAATTAATATTTTTCTTTGGATTAAATAGCGATATGCTCCCATATACCAGTCTCCTATCCGCATTTTCTAAAATGATACTTACTTATGTATCTTACGAAATTTCTATACGTTTAAACAGTAAAATTTTACAATATTATAGATAACTTAATAAAAGAAAAAGGGAGAAGCTGTAAAAACACGAAAACCACTCACGATTATGGCATGAGTGATTTATTTTCATCGTCTACATATTTTGCTTGTCCAGCACCTACACCAGCAATCATCATTACAATACTTAGTCCTACTAATACTATGAGAGAAAAGCTCCATGATGCATACCAATCATAGAGAAATCCAATCATAAACGGTCCACAAGCGGCTAATAAATAACCGACTGATTGGGCCATCCCTGATAGATTGGCAGCTTGCTCTGCATTTCTCGTTCGTAAGCTAATGAACGTCAATGCCAAACTAATGCTAGCACCAAAAGCAGTTCCCATCATCACAACGCTTAATCCAACTAGTAAAATTGATTGCACGTCTAGTAGCAGCAAACCGATCCCAATAACAGAAAGGAATCCTATTGCTTTCACAATCTTTTTTTGATCAGATAGTCGATCTGCAAGAACTGGTGCTATAAACGTCGCAGGTAAACCAATGAATTGCATAAATCCAACTAACCAACCAGCTGTAGCTAAATCCATTCCCCTACTAGCTAAAATTTCGGGTAACCATGAAATCATACAATAAAATAAAAATGACTGTATTCCCATAAACAGTGTCACTTGCCAAGCAAGCTTTGATTTCCATAGGCTCGACTTAGTCGGTAATGACCTTACTTTTTTGGCAACGCTAGTATCTTTCTTTAATTGGGGGAGCCAAGCTACAATAGCAAGCATTACTAAAAAAACCCAGAAACGTAATGCATTTTCCCACCCTAATTGCATTTGCTGTGAGATTGGAATACTAAGACCCGAACCAAGGCTTGCTGCCAGCCCCATTGATAACGTATAAACTCCCGTCATTAAACCAATTTTCGCTGGAAACTTGCCTTTAATAATCCCAGGAAGTAGTACATTAACGATTGCAATGCCTACACCAATTAAAATGGTCCCTAAAAATAATAACGTAACAGACTCAAACGGTCTTACGACAATTCCTATACCTAGTAAAAATAAGCCTAAGATAATTGCTGCTTCATTCCCAAATTTCCGTCCGATTCTCGGAGCAAATAGCGATAAAATAGCAAAGGCTAGTAATGGAACAGTCGTTAATAGACCAGCTACTCCATTAGATATCCCTAAATCGTTACGAATATCTTGGATAAGTGGACCAACAGATGTAATGGCAGGTCGCAGGTTTAACGCGACAAACACTAAACCAATAACAAAAATCGATTTCTTTAAAAGCTTCTTATTGTTCCTCATGCTGTCCCCTCCAATAAACGATAACCATCCTTGTCTACACTAACGTTTCTTCTAGGAATCAGCAAGTATCAATCATATTCTTTCTTTTCAAAAGAAAATAAATCCTATAAACTTAAAAATAGTAACCTATTCGAATGGAGTGAATTTCTTGATAGTTAAACAACGATCAAAACCCTTACCTTTAATCAGACTACAACATTTTAAAGCGAGAACAACCTTAACAGAGAAGGATGAACTTCAGTATTCAAATTTAGAAAAAGGCTATAATGGCGAACAAACATTTGATGAATGGCTGAAAGCTTTAACAGCTGATTCACTCGTGTTACAAGATTTATTATTTGAATTCAACCAAACTCACTTTCAAATTGACACTCTCCTCATTTTATCCGATTGCCTCTTGATGTTCGAAGTGAAACATTTTTCAGGTGACTTTTATTTAAAAGAAAACCGCTGGTATACTTCCATCCATACAGAAATGAAAAATCCCCTTTTGCAATTGCAACGAAACGAATCACTCTTACGACAGCTACTTCAACATCTTCGTGTTCAAAAGCCTATTAAAGGCTACCTAATCTTCCCAAACACCGAATTCCAATTGTATAATGTCCCAATGAATCTACCAATCATATTTTCAACTCAACGCAAGCGTTTTGTTAGTCAATTAAATTCTAACCAACTCAATCTAAAAACAGACGAACGGAAATTAGCAAATATCTTTTTGGCACACCACATCCCCGAATCTCCGTTCACGCACAAACCATCTTATCCTTACGAGAAATTAAAAAAAGGAGTCGTTTGCCCCCGATGCTCTTCTTTTATGAAAACATTATCAACTCAAAAAGTAATATGTCAGTGTGGTTATACAGAGACTAATCAATTAGCTATTTCCCGCAGCATCGATGAGTATCGTTTGTTGTTTCCTGAAAGACCTGTCACAACAAATTCCATATGGGAATGGTGTAAAATTCATCAATCAAAAAGAATCATTCAAGACCATCTAGCCAAAAATTACGAGCTAATCGGACATTCCAACTCTAGTCACTATGTAAAACGATAGATAGAAAACTATTCACCGCTTTAGGAACTTTTTGATGCAGATTTGAACTGTTTTCTCCCGCAAACCTGCACCTATTCCTCTTTTGATGCAGGTTTGTGCTGCTTTCTCACGTAAACCTGCACCTATTCCTCTTTTGGTGCAGGTTTG
>NZ_BAXR01000019.1 GCF_001310635.1 Bacillus sp. JCM 19034 | reverse complement strand
TTATAATCAAATATTCCTAAAGTAGAACAAATGAACCGATTTTTTTGGCTCTATACTAAATGTGGTGGTGATGGTTGATCAAACAAGGTTGTCTTCCTCCCCAAAAAAGCAAAAAAAAGCACTATATTCACTCTCTTTGTTACTCTTAAAGTTGGCACACCAAAGAGAAAAAAGAGGAATATAAGGCATGATCATTCGAAGCAGGGTGTGGAGAACGGACAAGACGTGTCCATAGTTACCGAATACAAAAGTACAAAGAACACGTATAAATGAAAAAGAGATCAGCTTATATGTGAATAAGAGAAGATATCGATGTCTGAGATGTGGGAAGACGTTTTATGAACGGTTGTCTTTTGTAGAACGCTATCAACGTCACACGATAATGTTGGAACAAGAAGCATTAACACTTAGTTCAGAGATGTCGTTCGAATATCCATAAGCTTAGCACAAAAAGTCAAGTTTCTAATAGAGTCTTCAGTTATAGTTAAACATGAGGCTAGGAGGTGTTCAGGTGCTCTATCAAGAGTATGAAAAATCCATTAAGAATACACTAGATTTTATTGAACAGCATTTAACAGACGAATTACCACTACATTCCATTGCAAAGCAAGCCGGTTATTCAAGGTTTCACTTTCACCGCATTTTTCGAAAAGTGATTGGGAAGTCAGTTGTTGATTATGTACGGGAACGAAGAATGACTCAGGCGGCAAGAGATTTAATTATGACAGATAATAGGGTGATTGACATTGCTTTGCAGTACCATTTTGGATCACAAGAGTCTTTTACTAGAGCTTTTAAGAAAACATATGATAGGACGCCAGGACATTATCGGAAATTGCTTCGAAAATTAATGGAAAAAGGGGAGTTTAGTATGAGTAAAAAAAATAATGCACCTGCTGGTTGGATTATGGCAGGGGAATCACCATCTGATTACGAGACCGGATTAGATAACCAAATAGTACATAGTGGTAATTACTCAGCATATTTGATTTCAAAAGATGAAAAAGCACGTGGTTTTGCAACACTGATGCAACAAATTAAATCAGATAGATATCTAGGTGAGCGAATCCGTTTCTCTGCATTTGTAAAAAGTAAGGATGTTAAAGCTCGGCCGGTTTATGGATGAGAATTGACCATTCCTCTGGGGAGGTGCTTGCCTTTGACAATATGATGAATCGCCCGATCAAAGGGACGAATTCATGGAATTATTATAGTGTTGTATTGGATATTCCAGTAAAAAGCGAACTGATAGCGTTCGGAATATTATTACATGGTTCAGGGCAAATTTGGATAGACGATCTTAGTTTTGAGGTTGTAGATGAAAGTGTCCCCGTGACAGATCATAACGCTACAGAAGATTTATCCGATGAGCCAGTTAATCTGAATTTTGAAGATGGTAATAGAGGATGACAACAGGAAAAGGACAAAATCGTCAAATTTGTGAAGATAAGGGGATTAAATCAGTTATGAAAAGAATTTTATTGATACCAACAACTGTTGTTAACACAATTAGCCTTTTGATCGGCCTTGGCTTTTTATTTGGTGAGGATGAAGAAGACAAAGGGTTGTAAGGGAGATTGCCCCATGCCTATTTAATTCAATCAAACGTCATAAGTCGCCCCATTTTTATGCGTTTTCACACATAATAAATACGTATTAATGATTGTTAAGAGATAATGAAACCAGTTGAATGTTCTTGACGTAGGTAGTTCTAGAAATTACAATCGAAGTAGGTCAAAACTGACTGGTCAGTCGGAGATATGTAGAAAAACAGAGGAGTGGAGAAGCGTGACGTTGAAATCAATCGCAACGTGTACTGTTAGTCTTTTTGTCTTGTTTTTAGTAGCTTGTGGTGGAGAAACAGATACAGAAGCAGAACCTGAAGAAATAGTAGTCGCTGTTGAAGAAGTTAAGAAAGGCGATATTATCGGTGAAAACCGTTTTATCGGACAAGTGCAGGCCGGAGGACAACAAGTGATTATGCCAAAGGTGCCTGGTGAAATTGTCGAGGTTCTTGTCGAGAAAGGAGACTACGTCGAGAAAGGAGACATACTTGCCCGCTTAGATAATCAGGATTTGCAACTCCAGCTTGAAGCAGATGAAGCACAGCTTGAGCAGGCTCGTAACGGATTGCGTCGAGCAGAAAATGGAAAGAAGCAGGCACAATCAAATGTAACTCAAGCCGAATCACAGCTTAGTCATGCGAAAAAAGGATTATCTGATGCCAAAGAAGCAAAGGAAGAGTATGAAGAAGAGCTAGAGGCACAAATTGAAGAGGCAGAAAAAATGGTTGAGCGTCTTCGTGAATCGCTAGAAGAGGGTGGTGCTAGCGAAGAACAAGTTGAGCAGGCAGAAGAATTTTTACAAGGGCTGCTCTCTTCACAAACAGGTGGGAATGCCCAAATGAGCTCACAGCAAAGCATCTCCTCGATTGAGGCGACGGTTGAGCAAGCGGAAACAGGTGTAGATGTGGCACGTTCTACGGTTACTGAGGCGGACCTTGCCGTTGAGGAAGCGAAGAGAATGGTCAATCAAGCGAAAAAAGCAGTTGAGCGCTCAGAAGAAAGACTAGATGATGCTGTTATTCGTGCAACCGCTGAAGGAGAAGTGCTAGCAATTGAAGCAAGTGAGGGAGACATTGTTTCACCACAAGCACCATTTGCTCATTTGATCTCACTCGATTCGGTCATTGTGACGTTAAATGTAACAGCTGAACAGTTAAGCTATTTCTCAGTTGAGCAGGAAGTTGAGATTGAAGTAAGTGGAGTATCAGAGTTGCAAACAGGTGAAGTAACGTTTATATCTCCATCTGTCAACGATTCACGCCTTTTCCCAATTGAAATAGAAATTGAAAATACAGATGCTGAAATTCGTCAAGGAATGGTTGCCTCTGTATTTATCGAGGAAGTTCTTGTAGAGGATGAGCAAATTGTACCAACAGAAGCGATCCTAGAAAGCCAAGGTCGTGCGTATGTCTTTGTTGTGGAAGATGGTGCTGTGCGTGAAGTTGAAGTTGAAGTTGTTCGCTTTGACAGTGAGCAATCGGCAATTAGAGGAGAGATCGAGGTAGGAGATCAAGTCGTAATCAAAGGTCAGCATCTCATAGACGATGGCGACTCTGTTCGAATCGTCGAGGAGGTGTAGCATGAAATTAGTAGAAACATCCGTAAAGCGTCCCGTCGGGGTTATTATGATCGTCCTAGCAGCACTAGTACTCGGCGGAATTTCCTTAAAAAATTTAGCAATTGATTTATTCCCAGAAATTGAGGTGCCTGTTGCTGTCATTGCGACCTCTTACCAAGGTGCGGCCCCACAGGAAATGGAGCAGCTTGTTACGAGGCCAATTGAATCAGCAGTAGGCTCTATTGAAGGGGTACAAGCGATCGAATCGATGTCAGCGGCGGGGTCTTCTCTTGTTATCCTACAATTTGATTGGGGACGGAATATCGATGAATCAATGAATGCGATTCGCGAACGTGTTGATCAAGTTGTTGGAGTACTTCCAGAAAATGCTGGACGACCATCGATTTTACGCTTTGATCCACAACAGCTTCCTGTCATGTGGGTCAGTATATCGGGGGCATCACCAGACATTTTACAGCAGTTGGCTGAAACAGAGATTCAACCAGCATTTGAACGAGTTGACGGTGTCGCCTCTGTCTCAATCGAAGGTGGACTCACGCGTGAAATTCAAGTACAAATGGATCAAGCAAAACTTGCTACATATGGCTTAAACGGCTCGCAAATTGCTCAGGCCATTTCTGCAGAAAATCAGTCAATATCTGCTGGAACACTTGAGCGCGGAACACAGGATTTACAATTACGAATTAATGGAGATTTCACGTCGATTGATGATATTGGCAATACACCGTTAATGATTCCGACAGGTGAAACGATTACGGTTAATGATGTTGCAGAAGTAACCGATACGTTCCTTGAACGTGATGTACGCTCAGAAGTAAACGGGTCGGAAGCAGTTGTTTTATCAATAATGAAGCAATCTGATGGAAATACGGTTGCAGTTTCTGACAACATGTATCGTGCAATTGAACAAGTGCAGCAAGATTTAGGAGACAGCCAGTTTACTGTTGATGTCATTATCGATACATCTGAGTTTATTCGACAATCAATTGCGAGTGTCGTCAATAATATGCTACTTGGAGCTCTTCTATCGGTTATTATTCTACTCATATTCCTACGTAGTATCAGAACGACACTAGTTATCGGGATTTCAATACCTATTGCGATTATATCAACGTTTACACTCATGTATTTTACCGGTGAGACATTAAATGTTCTGTCGATGGGTGGTTTGGCACTCGGACTCGGAATGATGGTCGATAGCTCGATTGTTATTTTAGAAAATATATTTAGTAAACGTCAGCAAGGCTATTCAATGATCGAAGCAGCGAAGGAAGGTGGATCGGAGTTAGCATCAGCCGTCCTTGCTTCAACGTTAACGAGTGTGGTCGTTTTCTTGCCGATTGTCTTTGTTGAAGGTTTACCAGCACAAATTTTCCGACCGCTCGCTTTTACGGTCGCATTTGCACTCTTCGCTTCACTGGTCGTGTCGCTGACGTTAATACCGATGCTCTCCTCCAAGCTGTTATCGAAGGTGAAAGTCGGCGAGCCTGAGGAAAAGAAAGGCTTTGACCGTTTATTTGATAAAATAACAAACATTTACGAGCGTGTATTAAAATGGGCACTGAAAAAGAGAAAAACAACGGTTGCCCTCACAATCTTCTCAATTGTTGCTAGTTTAGCACTCACACCATTTATTGGAATGTCCTTTATACCTGAGGCTGATCAAGGCCAAGTTCAAATGAACATCATTGCCCAAACAGGGACAAGGATAGCTGAGCTTGATGAAATGGTTGAGCGAGTGAATGAGACGCTCGAACCATATGAAGAGATCATTGAAACAAGATATTCAATGATTGGTGGTAGCTCACAAGGAATGGGCGGTGGCTCAAGTGAAATAGAGGTCATTATCCAGCTCGTCGAACCGTCTGAACGGAGTATGACAACGGAAGAATTCGTTCAGTCCTTAGGTGATGAGATGACTGATTTGCCTGGGGCAGAGACGACAATTACAGCTGTAGGTGCGGGTCTAGGTGGAGGTTCTCCGATTCAAATTAACATTAGTGGACCTGAGATGGATGTCCTAGAGGATTTGGCTCAGCAAGTCATGTGGATGATTGAAGATAATGAAGGAATCACAAATGTTGACAGTACGATTTCGGAAGGAAGACCAGAGCTACAAATTGTTGTTGACCGCGATATGGCAGCTCAATATGGTTTATCACAACAGCAAGTTATGAGTGAAATCATGCTCGGCTATAGTGGTCAAGTGGCAACTCGTTACCGTGAGGAGGGTAAAGAATTTGATGTTCGGGTCATTTTACCAGATGATCAGCGTCAAACCATTCAAGATATTGAAACGATGATGATTCATAATCAACAAGGAACCGAAATCCCGCTTTCAAGTATCGCGGAGTTACAGCAAATTCAAGGTCCTACGGAAATCAACCGAAGCAATCAGCAACGAGAAGTACGGGTGACAAGTGACTTAGTTGGTGTAGACCTTGGAACAGCTACAACGCAAATTGAAGCTCAGCTTGAGCGAATGCATAAGCCAGACGGATATAATTTATCACTTGGCGGACAATCGCAAGAAATGATCGATGCCTTTGAACAGCTGGCCTTAGCGTTCTTTTTATCAATCTTTTTAGTGTATATGGTTATGGCGATTCAATTTGAATCCTTCTTATTCCCATTTATCATCATGTTCTCGTTACCTACGATGATTGTCGGGGTTCTTGGCGGTCTATTTATTACAAATGAACCACTTAGTGTTCCAGCCTTCGTCGGGGTCATCATGCTCGCCGGAATCGTCGTGAACAACGCGATCGTGCTCGTTAGTTATATTAACATTTTGCGGGAAAAAGGAATGGATCGCACCGAAGCAATTATTGAATCAGGTCGGTCACGTTTACGTCCAATTTTCATGACGACGTTAACGACTGCATTAGCGATGGTACCACTTGCACTCGGCATAGGCCAAGGTGCAGAAGCACAAACACCAATGGCGGTCGTAATCATTTTCGGTTTGATGGCTTCAACGGTGTTCACGCTAATTTTAATACCGGTCATGTACATTTTCTTTGATAATTTATCAAAACGAATGGGATCATTCTCTTTTAAACGAAAGAGGGAGGTCGATTCAATTGAAGAATAAGGAAACAAAACGCGAAAAAAATTTTAAAAGCCGCTTTTCATGTTTTTCTAAGAGATGGTTACGAACGGGCAACAATGCAGGAAATTGCCAACTCGGCAGGAGTGGGAAAAGGAACGACCTATGAATATTTCGAAAGCAAGCAGTCGCTTTTATTTGAAGTCGTACAAGAGGCCTTCCGTTTCTTCCTTAAGAAATTAGTTCAGGAGACAGAGAAGCCAGGAACAGTCCGTGAAAAGGTTGAACGTCTATATGAATGTAATTTATTCTTCTTTCAACAAGAAGTGCAATTTCGAGATTTCATGCTAAGTGACTTCGGTAAGATGCCGGAAGAACTTCATGATTGGCTTCGCGAGCAACAAGGAATGTTCATTGATAAACTCGCAATGGTCATAGAAGAAGGGAAGGAAGCAGGAGAACTAGGAGATCATGTTCATCCAAAGGTAGCAGCTAGCACACTTATTCATAGTATGAAAGTAATCTATTTCTACCCAGCTACAGAAAAAGAGACTCATCAAGAAGTGGTAAAAACTCAAGTAGATCTACTATTTCAAGGATTAAAAAAGCATTAACACAAAAGACAGAACCATTGCCGGTTCTGTCTTTTGTGTAGTTTCCAATGGGCTACTAATAAGGTTTTAAGCAAGCCTAATAAGGTGAAATTGGCAGCAACTGAGGAGGAATCTATTTGGAATTAGCACTATAGTAGTAACAAAATTAACGCGAGAAGCTCTGTGACCCCCTAAATTTTCTAAACAATAAATAATACAAAAGTCGAAATAAGTCGAATAATATAGGTTATCATAATGATATAGAATCTTGTATACTAGTTATAAAGTCATAAAATTCCGGCTTTGTTGAAATTTATCTCAAGTATTAGGAGGTTTAGTGTAGGTCTAATTACTTGAATCATTCAAGAATGAGGAGGAAAGTTTATGGAAGCAAATCAAGGTATGAAAATGAATTTGCAATTAAAGGTAACGGCATTACTTACATTACTAATTTTTGTTATAACAAGTGTTAGTACAACATTAACTGGTATAGTACATAATTATATTGAAAACTCAACTGCTGTTATGGTTGTGACGACATTTATCATGATCGTAATAGGGGCAATTGGGAGTTTTTTCATTATTCATTTTCTAATAAAAAAACCACTCACAAAATTAACAGAGATTGCTCTAGCCCTAAAGAACAATGATTACGAAAAACGTATTCACATTCGTACAGGCGATGAGCTTCAGCAGCTAGGTGAGGTATTTAATGCAACAGCTGAGCAAATGCAGTTTCTCGTAGACGAATTACAATCATCGAGTAATCAACTAGCTAAGCAGTCGAATGGAATGATACAAGCATTAGTAGAAACACAACAATCAATTGAACAAGTCGCATCAACGACGGAGCAATTTTCAATGTCGGCTGAAACGATGACAAAGGATGTTCAGCTTGTAGTTGAAGAAACGCAAGCGACGAATGATGAGATTAAAAGCTTTGCTAGTCGTGTCGACCAAGTCGACCAGTCGGCAACAGATGTGTATACGTTAATGAAAGAAGGACAGAAAACAGTACAAGCATCAATGGAAAAAGTTCAAACAACTCAAACGAATTTTACGCAAACGGCAACGGGCGTTAGACGGTTAAGTGAAAAATCACGTGAGATTAATGAGATTATTGAGCTGATCACGTCGATTGCTGAACAAACAAATTTATTAGCACTGAATGCATCTATTGAAGCAGCACGTGCAGGAGAGCATGGGAAAGGATTTGCCGTTGTAGCTGATGAAGTACGTAATTTAGCTACGCAATCCCAGCAATCAATTGGACAAATTCATCAGCATATTACCGCCATCCAACAAGAAGTAGAGAAAATGGTACAAGACATTCGGGAAAATGAAGCAGATATGAATGGCATCGTTAAAGAAATGCAAGGAACTGAGCAAGTCATTACATCAATCGGTCATGAAACAGGCGATATAAAAGAGCAAACCACTGCGATGAAGCAAGTGATGACTGAGCTGGTTAATCGTGGGGAGCGTGTTAATGAATTAATGATAAATACTGCACAACGTGTTGATGATGCACAGGCTGGAACAGAAGAAATTGCAGCGACTACGGAAGAACAGCTTTCGACAGCGACTCAACTGACAGAAATGGGGAATAAACTCGAAAGTATGTCGGTTTCTCTAAACGAAATAGTCAAAAAGATTGGTATAAAGGCATAAACTTTTCCACAAGAATGACCGTGAAGATCACGATCATTTTTGTGGATTATTATTTAATAAACGTGAAAAGTGTGCATAACCTTGTGGATAAGAATGCCTTTATACACAAAATAATTAGAAAATTCGGCTTACTGTTGATAGTTGTGAATTATTCCCCGATATAAAGCTCACCTTTTTCTTTGGCAGCTCTTAATTTTTTTATTGCTTTCTTTCGCCATGTGCCAACCGTATTAGTCGAAACCCCTCGTTCCTTCGCGATTTGTGCTGGCTTTTTGTCATAGATAATCGTGTCGATAAACCATTGAGCTTCGCGTTTGCTCAAAAATGCAGTATACTCCTCAAGCTGCCTATCTAGCAGTTCCGAAACAGCACAATTTCTATCTTTAATGTAATGGAAGAGGACATCATTACTATAAATATGATGCTTATGATGCTGCCCTTCCTTCCGTAAATGGTCCAGTAGATGTCCACGCACTCGCAGCATTGCAATCGTAGCAAAACTACCTTTTTCTTTATCATATTGTTGATATGCTTTCCAAAGGCCAATTAAACCGATTTGAAAAAAATCATCCCAGTCACGATAAATGTGCAGCTTA
Source organism: Bacillus sp. JCM 19034 (assembly GCF_001310635.1). Classification (GTDB taxonomy): domain Bacteria; phylum Bacillota; class Bacilli; order Bacillales; family Bacillaceae_D; genus Halalkalibacter. The sequence goes on along the minus strand of NZ_BAXR01000019.1, from coordinate 46,296 downwards.
TTGATTTGCCCTCCAATTAGAGGTGCATACTTTTTGGCAACTTCCTGAAAAGACATTCCTTCAACCATTTTCGTACATCCTTCTAGAAGTGCACTTCTTCAAATTACCGGTACATTCACGATACATAAATAAAGAGAATCGTGCATGGAGTGAAATGTTATATTTGCTTGTTTATATGAGAAGGAAATGAGCGTTTTCCCTTAGGTGAAAAACCCTTTTTCGATAGATAAAAATTGATAAAATAGAAAAAAATACAAAAATCGTGTGTAAGTGGAGAAACGTGTTACAATAGAAGACAAATATAGGATATGTAAATGGAGTGAACGTAATGAAATGGATTCAAACAGCAGTGATACTGCTGCTAATACTGAGTGGCTGTCAGCAAGCGACGGAACCACCAGTTGAGGAAGAGCAAGATCCAGAGCCCGAAGAAACAGCGGTTGAACAGGAGCATGAGGAAGAGCCTATACCACCTCCAGTTGAAGAAGAGACGACAATCACACTCGGAGCGATCGGCGATGTATTGCTGCATGAACGCTTATATGAAACGGCAGAGGTTGAGGACGGCTATGATTTTATGCGAATGTTAGAACCTGTTAACCACCTTTTAGAAGAACCAGATTTCATGATGGCGAACCAGGAATCGCTGCCAGGTGGAGAGGAATTGGGATTATCAACATATCCGACCTTTAATAGTCCGCAGGAAATTGCTCGTGATTTACAGCTAGCTGGTGTTGATATGGTTTCTGTTGCAAACAATCACACGTTAGATCGTGGTTTACAATTAGTATATAATTCGATTGATTATTATGATGAAATCGGCCTTCATTACGTTGGAGCATATCGGGATCAAGACGACCGTGAGCGCATGCGAATTATTGATGTTGACGGCATCAGCTCGGTATTCTAGCTTATACATACGGAACAAATGGAATTCCTGTACCAGAAGGACATGACTATGTCGTTGCGTTGATCGATGATGAACAAATGCAAGAAGATGTAGAAGAGTTGCGCGATCAAGTCGATATTTTAATCGTCCACATGCATTGGGGAGCTGAATATATTCTTGAGCCGAGTGAGGATCAGCTTCATCAAGCGAACCTACTTGCCAAAGCTGGTGTTGATATCATTTTCGGCCATCATCCTCACGTACTCCAACCGATTGATGTGATTGAGCAAGAGGATGGCCATGAAACGACTGTATTTTATTCGCTCGGAAACTTTTTATCTGGTCAGAACTTTGACTATACTGACATTGGTGGAATCGCGACAGTTGATGTAACGAAAGTCACACTTGATGATGAGCTCATCTCACTAAAAGTCCATTCGCCACACATTGAACCAACGGTCGTAACAAGAGAAGAGGGAAGTTATCGCGTGCGTGAGCTAGCTGAAGTCGGGGCATCACCTATTAATGGAAGTACTTTTGAAGAAATGAGCGAGCATGTTGTTCAATATTTAGAGTAAATTAATACGGAGCTTTTCGCTGATGGCGGAGGCTTCTTTTTTATATTAGTAGCAGTTATTTTGGTGTTTTGGAGTGATTTAATAAAAGGACTAACAGGAACAAATTAATACCAACAATAAATCGCCCTCAATAATTCTTAGTAGAATTAGTTTGAGGGCGATTTTTATTAAGTTATTTAAATATAATATCATTCAATCTTGAAAGAATATTGAGTAAAAAAATATCCTTACTTTTTCTCCTCTAATTTTCGCCAATGCAGCATTCGTCGTCTTTTTTCAATGAGGCTTACATAAAATAGGTGGAAAATCATCAGTGCCAGACAGGCTCCAAGAGAATTAATTAAAACATCGAACAGGCTAGCAGTTCGCTCTGGTAAAAATGCTTGATGATATTCATCAAGGGCACCGTAAATCGTCGCAAGCCCCCAGGCGAGATAATAGCGGTATTTCCGGCGTCGAAGGGAATCTAATGCCATAAAGAAAAATATGGCCAATAACCCAAATGAAGTTATATGAACCCCTTTACGAAAGAAATAGTTAACGATCTCAGGGTCAATAAAAACAATAAATTGAAAGAAGGATTCTGTTGATTGACCAGTTAAGCTAGGCTGACGAGTAGCAACCGCAATTGCAATACACCAAACAAGGGCAATAAACCACCATTTGTTGAGTTTATGCACGTTGGTCACCGTAAGCTTTTTGATAGTGCTCAATCATCTTTTGTGTTGTAGGTATGATTTGTTCAGGAAGGGCATCTAATGAGAAATAGCCTAGATCTTTACTTTCTTCATCGATTCGCAAAAATCCACTAACCTCTTTAGTTATAAAAGAGACGATGACATTATACACTTCATCACCATTTGGATATTGAAAGTAGAAATCTTCACCTGAAAATACTTTGAACAACTCTAGCTTATGAACGGTTAATCCGGTCTCTTCTTTTAACTCGCGACGGGCTGCTTCTTCAATCGACTCCCCAAGTTCCATAAAGCCTCCAGGTAATCCCCAGTTATTAGTATCCGCCCGATGCTGCAGCAAAATCCGGTCCTTATCATCAACGACGATAATAGAAGCCGCTGTTAAAATTAAAGGCTGTGCCCCAGCAATTGAACGAATATGCTGTATGTAATCCATGTTACAACACTCCCTCATGGTTTAATTATACATTTTATCACAATGGAAGTCATAAGAAATATTTACCAATGGGGGCACAATGGGGGTCAGACCCTTTTTTAGTGACTTTAACCAAATCCGTATAAGATAACTGTTATAGAACTGTAAAAAGTGCTGTGCATCTTCATTTGTAAGACTAGTATTAACTAAATAGAAATAATCACGAAGAGAATGGTAATGAGCATTACGTGAAACAGACCCACATGAAGGACAAAGCCACTTTCCACGGTTGCGAGAAAGGGGGAGAGAGTCACAAGTGGGACAGTGCACGCCCGGCATGGGGGTCAGACCCCAATCATGTACAGCAGGTGTATGTGATTGTAAAAGTAGTTCCTTCAATTGTAAAACTTGACGATCGGAATAGAGAGAACGTTGATAGAATTGTTCGTAGCGTTGGATCATTTGTGGGAGATAAGCTTTGTGGATGACATAGTTGGAGATTGATTCATATCCTGATTTCGTTTGGATTTGAGAGTGCTTGGAGCTGATCACAACAAGTGGGAGTAGTGGAATGTCTGAGAACTGATAAGAGGAGAGCCATCGTCTAAATTGCATAACCTGTCGTTCATTTTGAACAATAGGATCGGGAAATGTTTCTGTTTCCCCTTCTAACGTTCGGATCAACTGGTGAAAGGTGGGGGCGAAATAAAGCTGACCGGCAATATTTTTACTTCTATAATTACTATAAAACGTGAGCATAAAATGAGCAAATCAAACTGTGCAAAGTACTCACCGATGGGCAAACGCACATCATGAAAAACCAAGTACTCATCTTGATCTATCAAACTCAGCTCATATGCTAGCGACTGCTCTCCCTTAAAGCCAGCCACCCGCCTACGCCATTGCTCCTTAATATCAGCCTGTCGTTCATGCTGTCTTGGCAATCGCCTTCTTAAAGCATCAAGCTGAAAAAGAATGGGAGGAACTCGCAAAGGCTTTACTATCATTGCCTCACTCCTTTCAATTGCTACTTCGTTAATGATGTAATTCGCCGTTTGGATGAGTTACTCCTTCTCATTGAGGAGGAATTTATTTGAATAAATTCGCGAATGTGTGTGTGAAAGCGTTGTATTAAATGGTGAAAACGCTCTAACAATGCGTGAGAACGTTACAAAAACGGAGGAAAACGCTTCCTAACCATGTGAAAACGCGTACACGAGCAATTACGACAAATTCCGCACGCAACATCACGCAACATCAAAAAGGGGTCTGACCCCTGCCCCCCCACCTCCCACGTATGCCTTTCTAAATCATTGGCTACAATGATGCTAGAAAGAGAAAAGGAGTTGAGGATCATGTGGAAAGCATTTGGTGCAGGGTTGGCCTTTGTGTTCCTATTACTAATCGGTGCAGGCTATTTAGGCTATCAATCATACAATGACGATTACGCGACTTATGCTACCGAGCAGCATCCGAAAAAAAGCGAGAACCAGCTGCAAACGAAAGAGGTAACAGCTGACATGTGGAAGCAAGAGGATGCGATGCCAGCAAGTACTATCCCGCAAGCTCAGGAGGTACAAACACTCGTTGCAACGGCACGCGGAGAGACAGTAGAGGCACTCGTTGCTAGAATGACAGGGTCTGAGCTAATCGAAGTATACAATATTGCCAAAGCTGGTATTGATGAGGAAGCCGAGAAGCAAATACACGATACGCTTGAAAAACGCTTCACCACTGAAGAAATTGATACGATCATCTCATTCGGCCTTAGTGAAATGGAGCATATGATGCAATAGCTTCATAGAACCGAGCACTAAATATACTTGAAAAAAGCCCTTAAAGGAGAAATCCAATCCTTCTAAGGGCATCCTACATATACTTTACCTTTCAATAGTAATCTGAATAAATGTCTTCAATGTTTCACCTGGCTTCACACATACGAGCTCATTTTTACGATGAAATTCACCGTTCTTCGCCATCCAAGGCTCAACGCAGACAAAGTCCTTGCCTTCCTCTGTCCAAAACACGACATACGGGAACTCGTCACCATAGCTCAATCGTACTTTTGCTTCAATCTCCGGCAGTTCAAATACAACATAACTCTGCTCTGTATCAAGTAAAGCGATTGATTCCTTTAGGCCGTTCAAATCAACGACACCATCAAATGGCTTCACGTCATGATCATTGTAATCTAGCATAATCGTCGCGTCACTTTCAACGACTATTGCCTTCTCTGCTGTACGAAAATACGGATGGAAGCCAGCGTACATCGGCATCTGCTCCTCCGATAGATTCGTATAATTTTGCTCAATAATTAAGCCTTCATTGTTAAGGCGATACGTGAACTCAAGCTTAAAGTCAAACGGATACGCAGCCTTGGTCACATCATTACTCGTTAAGCGAAGCGTCACGGTGTCCTCGTCCTGTGTCACAACCTCCCACGGTAAATTTCGTGCAAAGCCATGATTATTCATCGTATATGTCTGTGTGCCCCACTCATACTGCTTTTCTTCTAACTGACCACTAATGGGAAAAAGGATGGGAATCCCGCCACGTACATTTGCCTCTAAGTCATCTAACGTGTCCTTATTTAAATAGAGTATATCATGCCCTTCAAGCTGCAAACGTGTTACGATCCCACCTCGTTCAGGAATCAATTCAGCTAAATCTGTACCATTCCTCAGTGTAAAGGTTTTCATTAAATCATACCCCCAAATAAAAACGTTTGTCTTACTATCATAATCTTCTGACAAAAAAAGTCTAGTATTAGAGAACACTTTAGGGAAAATTTCCTATATCAACACCGTCCAAAAAGAAAATCTCACGTTGACGACAATGACACCCCGATAAGGAAATGTTAATGACCCATGAAATTGAACAGAAAAAAAGGCTTACTGCACAAGAGCCTAAAATGGTCCTGCACGAACGTAATGGGGTTTATGAATTTTACGGTAAATTTAAAAAATTTGAAAGTATCGATGAATGCTATTACAGATACCACAAAAGCTATCTTATTAACCTCGATAAAAAGAGTTACAACAGAATTCCTCAAGTTTCGATTCTCGGAATAATAATAATTAAAACAAAAAAATGTAAGTCGCTTGAATAAACAGATAGGCCAATGTCTTTTTACTTATAATCTTGTCTATTTGTCGGAGCTTTTGTCGAACCTATTAACTGAAACAGTTTAATATTGTAATATGTAGTTAGTCTAAAAGTAGGGGAAGTTATGGGCACAAAGACGAGTTCACATATTGCAGTTGAAGTTGAAAAGTTACGTACCATAATGATTTATACGGGATTAACAAAAGGATTAGATCACCCAGAGACACTTATGTACAGTCAAAAATTGGACGAGTATTTGAATTGTTTACTAGCGGAAAACAATGACAAAGAGAAAAGAGAATAATTGTGATGTTTATTCCACACTTACTAACATTAATCGGTTAGTTGGTGTGGATTTTGTTTTAAAAGGTATTCTGATTATCGTGTGGAAATTACTATTCCCACTTATTCATTATTTACTCTTACATATTTAATATAATAATTTATCTATTTAATTCTTTTTCTCTCTGAATAATTTTCTTATTAATATTATCAACACAAGTCATTAAAGATTTTTTATCTGGAAATACCTGGTATCCCCTCCGTCTAAATAATGGTTCGTTGTACATACCTAAATGTTGTCCTTTAATGAAATTTTCATTTTGATCTTCTATATATAAATCTATAAAATCACCATATCTGTTATTCTTTACAAAATTTTCTCCTGGTCTCACTAATATAAAATTTCCTGGAGTATGCGTTAATTTTGCGAAATCCTGCATACTCTGTAATGCGTCTTTATCGCAATTGTCTTCTAATTGACGAAACAATTCTTCTTGAAAGAAAATAAGATGACTATATAAAATCAGTTGGTTATCATATGCAATGTTTTTATGACATTCCTTTAACTTTTTATATGTTGAATGAATTATTAATTCGCTTAAAAGGTTCTTAGTGTATTCCGTTTTCAATCTAATATTGTCTCTATCATTACCCTCTTTTCTTGGAAATATATCTGGCAAATAAAAATTGAGAAATCGTTTAAATAGTTCCGCATATGAGTTTGCTGTATCTGGACTCCAATTTGCTTTTTTCTCTGCCAATCATTAACTAATTCGGATGGTACAAACGAAGGTAGATTAAGTTTACCAAAAAAGGCTTTATCACAATCAGACTGATATGCGGGCATATTTTTACAAACCAAAAGCTTATACCAAAGAAATTTTAATATATGATTATCCCCCTCAAATACTTCAGATATGTTCTCATATGTGAGAACATTTAACGTCTTTAATATTTCCTTGTAACGACTATCACCTTTCTTCCCCCAGTCATTAAATTTTTCTGCCGTAAGATATTTCGTAATATCGTTTTTATAATCAATACTCATTTAACCCCTCCTAATATTATATTTAGCTCATTACAATAATTATTGTATAGGAAAGAAGTAAACGTAATCATATCCTCTCTGATTTTAAACTCTTATTTATGAGCACTTTGATTGAAAGCTCATTAGCTTTTTCACAGGATAATCCGAGTACCCGTTTTAAGTAGATGTACAGCAAAATGAAATCTGCTGATTAATACGACCAACTAGCTAGATACATATAAAAATAAAAATACGCCTCATTATTCTCAATACATTTGTACCCGCCACCTTTGCCGAATCGCCATAACTTTTTGCTATCCTCTAACAGTAATAACAATAGATATAACCCTCATCAAAATATTGAAGCTCGTTCTTATCGTATTCTTCATTCTTCACAAAGCTTCTTAATGCTACGGATTCATTCCAAGGGTCTCCAATCGTCATTCAACCCACATTAAATAAATAATTCAACACGAGTATATTGTTAGGTGAACAATTTCCATGAATCATGCTTTGTAATTATTTAAGCTTCTGTATGACCAATCTCCACATACTATACTCAGCTCCTCATGTTCCGTAGTATGAATGAGTTCCGCTATACCTTTAAAAGGGTCGATTAGTCTGCCTTAATTTTAGCATATACATCCTGCTACGATTAGGATCATTGATCCATTGTTTATGAAATAAGTATTGCTATAAGGCCTTTGAGACTATACGAGTGAAAATCTATATAATAGGGATCATCTACCTACATTGCTTTACCCTTTCCGTTTGATCGGGGATTTAAAAATAATATGTTGCTAATGACATCCCGAAAAATAGGGAAAAGGAAGTTTGAAACTATAAAAACTAACCATTCACTATTCAAAAAAAGTAAAAACAATAGTGTAAATATAGTAGGACTTTTGAATGAATTTAGACAAAATTATTAGTTTAAAATCAGGATAAATCCGAGTTTCTTCTATTATATATATAATAATGAAAGCGTTTACTGAGAAAAAATAATGATGGAAACATTTCGAATGGGCATTTAAAATAAAAATTAACGGACTATTAGACTAGTAGTGTAGAAGGAGGAAACGAACCATATGAACAAAACTTTGAAAAAAGCTGTTATTTCTTCCGCATTTGCGACTGGACTCTTGATCGCTACACCGCAAGTTGCAGATGCCGCTTTAGGTGATCAAACGCTACGTAAAGGGATGAATGATCCAGACGTCAAGGATCTACAGGATGCGTTAAAGAAGAAAGGATTTTTTAACTACGACCAATCAACTGGGTATTATGGCGACATTACGCAAGATGCTGTCCGGAAGTTTCAGAAGGAGCATAATTTAACGGTCGACGGCATTGCTGGGCCTCAAACATTGAATAAGCTGCTTCAATTAATGGAAGGAAACGCAGCTCCGCCTACATCGTCCAATTCCAACTCGAAATCATCTAGTTCAAGTCAATCAACGTCATTAGCTAATCATTCAACATTGATTCGCAGTGGCCAAAGTGGGAATCATGTCGAAGAGCTTCAAAAGCTATTGAAAGAAGAAGGATACTTCCGCACTGATGTGACAGGTTACTTCGGACGTGTAACGGAAACAGCGGTAAAGGATTTTCAACGTGACATGAAAATTAAAGTCGATGGAATTGTCGGCCCACAAACAATTAGTAAACTATTAAATGAAAATAAAACAGAAGTGAAGGAGCCTGAATATAAGCCGTCACTACCAAAAGAAACGTCTAAGCTTGATCCGACAAAAATCTATCGTATCGGCAGTACAGGACAAGCTGTTAACGAGTTACAATCGCAGCTTCGTTCAGTCGGTGTTTTCCAGCGAGAGCCAACAGGATATTATGGTGAGATTACAGCAGATGCCGTTCGCAGCTTCCAGCGGCTACACAACTTAAAGGTTGACGGTATTGCTGGCCCCCAGACGTTAAAGAAGCTACAAGAGATTGCTACGAATAAAAACGGCGGCTCAAATTCAAACGCTTCAAATGGAAGCGGCTCCTCGTCTAATTCATCGGCATTTGTAACAAACGTAGTTGCCGATGCTGCGACGTTAATCGGTGTTCCGTATGTATGGGGAGGAACAACGACGAATGGCTTTGATTGTAGTGGATTTGTTCAATATGTCTTTAATAAACAAGGTGTCTCCATTCCGAGAACAGTTGCATTACAATGGAATGCAGGTAAATCTGTTTCAAAGCCAGCAGTTGGTGATATCGTCTTTTTTGACACGACTGGAGGACCGTCTCATAACGGTATTTATATAGGAAATAACCAGTTCGTACATAGCGGTTCTTCAACAGGTGTGACGATTGCAAATTTAGATAATAGTTACTGGAGCCAACGCTACCTTGGTGCAAAAAGGCTTCATTAAATTAACAATCTGTAAGGTTGATCCAATCTCTATTTGGGTCAACCTTATTTGTATTTACGTTTCACCAATTAATCCCGTTCGAAACCATAACACATTTCGACAATATTTGCAAAGAACATAGAAAAGAGCCCTGCTTCGACGAAAGCAGGGGCTCATGTTCAAAACTATCAATCCAATTCCAAATGTGCACGGAGCTCTTGACTAACTCGAGCGACTTCATCATCCGGCACTATGAAATAATAAAGGCCATCAATATGCGTTCCGTCTCCTGAAAGTGTCATTTGCTCAACATTATGACGAGCATTACGATAGTTCGATTGAATGGTCCACATATCATCTAACGCTAAGTCCGTTTTAACCGAGCCACCGACAGCATTTAAAATCTCTCCAACCTTCGTAATGGAACCGATATGTGCAGCTTCATGGATCATGGCCTCGACAATTTGTCGTTGACGGTCATTACGACCGAAGTCACCGCGAGTATCTTGTTTTCTCATTCGTGAGTATGCAAGTGCTTGATCACCGTCCAAAAAGATTTCACCTTCATTAAAGGTATGTCCATCTTGAGTGAAGTAAAAATCATTTTCGACTGTTACCCCACCAACTGCATCAACTAACCCTTTGAAACCTTCCATGTTTATACTCACATAATGATCGAGCGGAATATCGAGAAAGTTCTCAACCGTATCCATCGACATTGCAGCACCGCCATACGCATAGGCATGGTTAATTTTTTCGATTGTTCCACGGCCGATAATTTCGGTACGAGTATCGCGGGGGATGCTTAACATTTTAATCGACTGCTGATTCGGATTAACGGTCATCACGATAAGTGTATCTGATCGACCTGCATGCGTTTCACCTTGTGAATCGACACCAGCAATTAAAAACGAGATTGGATCTTGATTCTCGAAATCGACTACATTTTCACGACGTTCACTTGTCCTCTCAATCGGCTGATGTATTTCATTTGCCGTATCGACAACAGATTTATACAAATAAAAGCCATATGCAACAACTGCTAGGAACATTACACCAAACAAAATACCTATACTTATAAAGATTTTCTTCTTCGTCATTCTATTATGAACGCCCTTCCATAGTGTATTTGCCCTATTTCCAAAATTAGTAGCTAGATTACTTACTTATTATAAATTATAGTAATAATGAGATTCAACAAAATTTTAATGAACAGAAATTGACAAACTATGATATAATCCTCATAGCTATTGTGAAAATCGTAGGAGGGTTCAGTTAAAGATGGAAGAAACAATTAGTTTAAAAGATATTATCCTGACGATCAAAAAGAGGCTTAGTTTAATAATCACGATTCCGATTATAGCTGTTGTCGTCAGTGCCTTAGTTACCTACTTATTGCTCACCCCAATTTATCAGAGTTCAACTCAAATTTTAGTAAACCATACGAATTCAGATCAGCAGGTAAGTCAAAACGAAATTCGTACAAACCTTGAATTAATCAACACATATACGGAAATTATACGTAATCCAATTATATTAGATAAAGTAATTGAAGAAGCGAATTTAACCGAATCGTTCGGTACATTAACTAATATGATTAGTGTCAATCCGCAAAACAATTCACAGGTCGTTCGGATAACGGTAGAACACGAACAACCAGCACATGCCGCCTTAATTGCCAATACGGTAGCGGAAGTGTTCCAACGGGAAATTGTAGAAATTATGAATGTAGATAACGTTCATATTCTCTCTTATGCTGTAGTCGGTGATTCACCATCACCTGTTGCACCAAATCCAACATTAAATATGGCGATTGCTTCGTTGTCGGTTTGATGGCAGCCGTCGGTGTAGCCTTCTTATTAGATTATTTAGATACAACGGTGAAAACGGAAAAAGACATCGAGGAGCTAACGGAGCTTCCGATCCTCGGAGTTGTTTCAAATATGGAAAACGTCATGTCGAAAAAGGCAAGATGAAATAGCGACAAAGGAGAACGATAGCGTGGCACGAGCAAATAGAAATACAAAAGTAAACAACCAACGAAATTTAATTGCAGATACCGATAAACGCTCCCCGATTGCAGAGCAATATCGAACAATTCGGACAAATATTGAATTTTCTTCAGTTGATGAACAATTAAAAACAATAGCCATAACATCATCAGGTCCAGGGGAAGGGAAATCAACAACGTCGGCCAATTTAGCGGTTGTGATGGCTCAGAACGGTAACCGTGTTTTACTGATTGATGCTGATTTACGGAAGCCGACGATGCATTATACGTTTAAGACGATTAACACCCACGGTTTAACGAGTGTTTTAACGAAGCAGGAAGAGCTTGCAGAAGCCTGTCAAGAGACGAAGATTGAGAATTTAACGATCCTTACTTCGGGGCCGATTCCACCGAATCCATCCGAGCTCCTGAACTCGAAGATGATGGAAATAACGTTAAGTAAAGCAACGGAAATGTTTGATATCGTTATTTTAGATACACCTCCAGTTGCGGCCGTTACTGATCCCCAAATTATTGCCAGTAAGGTTGACGGAACGATTTTAGTAACGTCTAGCGGTAAAACCGATAAGGAACAATTGGTTAGGACAAAGGAACTACTAACGAAGGCGAAAGCGAAAATTTTAGGTGTAGTATTAAACAACAAAGAAGTGAATGAAGGACAATATTATTATTATTCTAACGATTAATTTAATTATTTGTTAGTATATGGTAGAGTGTATATGATTTAACAAAAAATTAACAATTATTAATGGAAGAAGGTGTTATGATGATTGACATCCACTGCCATATTATACCTGGGGTCGATGATGGTCCCAAAACTGTTGCAGAAGCAATGGCGATGGCACAGCAAGCAGAACGAGAAGGGATTACAGCGATTGTTGCTACCCCGCATCATAAGCACCCTTCTTTTATGAACGATGGTCAAGCAGTACTGAAAGCTGTTCAGGAATTGAATGCTAGCTTAAAAGAATACGAGATTTCACTTAATGTACTACCAGCACAGGAAATTCGCTTGTTCGGTGAGATGAACGAACAGCTTCAAACCGGTGAACTCCTCTCATATGGGGGGCATAATCAGTACATATTAGTCGAGTTTCCGTCCAATCAAATTCCACGTTATACGAAACAATTATTCTATGATTTACGTATGCAAGATTATACGCCGATCATTGCCCATCCAGAGCGAAACAAAGTCTTGATGGAACAGCCTGACATGCTCTATGAATTTGTGAAGAATGGAGCATTAACTCAAGTGACGACCTCAAGTATAACTGGACACTTTGGCAAAAAAATAAAAAAGTTCTCTGAACAGTTAATAGAAGCAAACTTAACTCATTTCATTGCTTCAGATGCCCATAATTTGGCTGAACGGGCGTTCAGAATGGAAGAAGCGTTACATGAAGTTGAGAAGCTATTTGATTATGAAACGATTGTTCAATTTAAAGAAAATGCTGAGCTTTTAGTTGAAGGTCAGTTTGTTTATGCTGAACCGCCTGAGAAAATCCGGACTAGGAAGAAATTATTGGGAATTTTCTAAATGTTGCAGTCATAACAATAGGCAATACCTCCTTGCCTTTATCGATGGGGGTACTCGGCTATGCTGTGGGTTTTATACCTTAGACACAAATGTTGTCATTGGTATAGTGTGAGGGTGGGTTAGATGCCCATTATTTTAATAAAACCTTATTCGAGTAATCTTAAAACCAAGAAGATTCGATTAAGGTTTTATTTCTTAAATTATTACTAATGGAACGGTAACTATAAATACTTGAAAGAAAGGTGACAAGAAATGACGTATCGAAAACGGGTTGCTTTTTAATGCTTGTAGACTCGGCAATCGTATTGACTGCCATTTTTATTAGTAACTTTTTATTAGCTCCACTAGGTAACCCTTTTACAATGGTATTATTTGTGAGTTCTATCACATTATTAATTAGTCATCATATATTTGCTTATTACTTTAAACTGTATAAGAAGGCTTGGCAGTATGCGAGCATATCTGAGTTAATAGGGATTTTCAAAGCTGTAACAATATCGATCGCCTTAACAGCAATCGTACAACTACTATTCTTCCAGACCATCTCATTACGAACGCTAGCGATTACGTGGATGATGCATATTCTCTTTATAGGTGGTTCTCGATTCTCTTGGCGTTTAGTTCGAGATCGTTATATTAAACCAAGCAAGGATAAAAAGAACACATTAATTATCGGTGCTGGTGCAGGTGGGACGATGGTTGCTAGACAACTGCAACAAAGCCAAGAGTCTGAGCTGCAGCCTGTTGCCTTTATTGATGATGATTTGGCTAAACAAAATTTAGAAATTCTTGATCTACCGGTAGTAGGCGGTGTTTCGGAAATTGAAGAAGTCGTTAAGCGTAAGCGGATTGAACAGATTATTATCGCCATTCCATCGCTTTCAAGAGAAAAAATTAACTATATTTTCAACGAATGTGCAAAAACGAAGGCTAAGACACAAATTCTCCCCCGTATTGAAGATATCATGTCTGGGAAAGTTTCAGTTAGCCAGTTTAGAGATGTAGAAGTAGAAGATTTACTCGGTCGTGATCCTGTAGATTTAGATATCGACGGAATTGAGAAATACATTAAAGGGAAAACAATTCTTGTTACAGGTGCAGGTGGATCGATTGGTTCAGAGGTTTGCCGTCAAATTGCGAATTTCTCACCAGAAGAGTTAGTCTTATTAGGTCATGGCGAGAACAGCATTTATGCGATTGAAATGGAGTTAAGACGCAACATACCCGATTTGAACATTTCAACGGAAATTGCTGATGTTCAAGACCGTGATAAAATGTTTAAAATTATGAATACGAGAAGGCCGCATGTAATCTTCCATGCTGCTGCCCATAAACATGTGCCGCTTATGGAACGCAATCCGGAAGAAGCAGTGAAAAATAATATTATCGGTACAAGAAATGTTGCAGAAGCAGCTAGTAATGCGAATGTAAATACATTTGTGATGATCTCAACCGATAAAGCTGTTAATCCAACTAGTGTAATGGGGGCAACGAAGCGAATTGCTGAGATGATTATACAGCATATGGATATGGTCAGTTCTACCCGCTTTGTAGCGGTCCGATTCGGGAACGTATTAGGAAGTCGTGGAAGTGTGATTCCGCTATTTAAAGATCAAATACAGGCTGGTGGTCCTGTCACCGTCACCGACCCGAAAATGGTTCGCTATTTCATGACGATTCCAGAAGCGTCACGATTAGTTCTCCAAGCTGGTGCGTTAGCAGAAGGCGGCGAAGTATTTGTACTAGATATGGGAGAGCCAGTCAAAATAGTTGATCTAGCCCGTAATTTAATTAAGCTATCAGGTATACAGAGGATGAAATCCCGATTGTCTTTACAGGAATGAGACCAGGTGAGAAGATGTTTGAAGAGTTACTAGGTGAAGATGAGGTTCATAGTGAACAAGTGTATCCGAAGATTTACCGGGGAAAGACACCACCTGTTAATATTAATGTCACCTTTGATTTAGTAGACCGATTCCATAATGAAGATCGGGAATGTTTACGGAAGCAGTTGCTTGATATTGCTAATTTCAAAGTGAAAGAATTGAAAGAGTTAGTATAGAATGCTTGTGAATAAGTTAGCCATTTAAAGAATAAGTGGCTGACTTATTCTATGTGAACAGAGGATTGGTTGATCAGTAGTTATTTGATAGAAATGAAATAAGTACTAATTAACTAAGAACTAGGAGAGTGTGTGTTCCATGTATATGAAGTGTAAAAGAGTTATAGATATCATCCTTTCATTAGTAGGAATGATTTTACTTTCACCTGTTTTTCTACTTTTAATTGTAGCGATTAAGGCTGAATCAAAAGGTCCGGTTCTTTTCAAACAAAAACGCGTAGGTCTACATAAAAAGCATTTTCATATATTAAAATTCCGGACGATGCGTATTGATACACCAAAGGATACACCGACACACTTGTTGGGAAATCCAGATCAATACATTACTAAAGTTGGTAAGTTTCTTCGTAAAACGTCACTAGATGAGCTTCCACAAATATGGAACATTTTCGTAGGGGAAATGAGTATTATCGGGCCGCGCCCAGCACTATGGAATCAGTATGATTTAATTGCAGAGAGAGATAAATATGGTGCGAATGATGTACCTCCAGGGTTAACAGGATGGGCACAAATTAATGGAAGAGATGAATTGCCGATTGATATAAAAGCACAACTTGACGGGGAGTATGTCGACAAAATTGGCCTAGCGATGGATGTAAAGTGTTTCTTCGGGACAATTGTCAGTGTCTTTAAAAGTGATGGAGTTGTCGAAGGAGGAACAGGAGCTATGGCTAGTAATGAGGCTAACCGAAAAAAGGGGAGAGCTTCTGAATGAAAAGAATACTCATAACCGGTTCGAACAGCTATGTAGGGAAATGCTTCCATGAGTGGATTGAAAAAGGTGACTATGATTACGAGATCGATTTTATTAGTGTGCGAGATGACTCTTGGAAAGAGAAGAATCTATCTGACTATGATGTCGTGTTACATCTTGCGGGAATTGCTCATGTTTCTTCTGATCCGAAGCAAGAGGAGCTCTATTATCGAGTCAATCGGGATCTTACGATTGAAGTAGCGAAAAAAGCAAAAAGAAGATGGAGTTAAACAATTTATTTTCATGAGTAGTATTATCGTCTATGGTGATAGTACACGTGAAGCGAGAGTAATAGATGAGAATACGATACCGACTCCAAGTAATTTTTATGGGAACAGTAAACTTCAGGCAGAGGAAGGGATAAAACCACTTTCGAATTCTAAATTCAAAGTTGTCATTATACGACCGCCAATGATATACGGGAAAGGTTCGAAAGGGAATTATCCGAAATTAGCAAAAGCAGCCAGGCTGTTACCGATTTTCCCTGATATCGATAACCAAAGAAGTATGCTTCATGTTGACAATCTTTCTGAATTCATTCGTTTAATGATTGAGAATGAAGAAAAAGGATTATTTTTTCCACAAAATGCAGAGTATGTGAAAACTAGTGATATGGTGCGTATGATTGGAGAAGTACATGGGCGAAAGGTAAAGATAGTAAAGTGGTTTAATTTTATGTTAAAACCGTTTATTAACAGAATTGGTATTTTGAATAAAGTGTTTGGGAATTTGGTGTATGATTCTAAGATGAGTTCTTATAAAGACGATTATGTAGTACATCGCTTCAGTGAGACAATTAAACAAACTGAAATAATAAATCACTGAGAGGATGGGTGAAATGAAACCAGAAGTAACCGTATTAATGAGCGTCTATAATGATGAACAATACTTAGAGGAAAGTGTAGAAAGTATTTTAAACCAAACATATGAAAACTTTGAGTTTCTTATTATAGATGACGCATCAACAGATGGTAGTTATGAAATATTAAAAGAGTTTGCTGAAAAGGATCAACGTATTAAACTGATTAAAAATAAAGAAAATAAGGGTTTGAGTTATAATCTAGCAGAAGGGGTATCCCAAGCTACAACAAAGTGGATAGCTAGAATGGATGCAGATGATATTGCTCGTGAGGATCGTTTGCTGCTTCAAATGAATTATGTTGCGGAGCACCCTAATACGGATATCATCGGTAGTTATGTAATGGATATTGACGCAAAAGGTAATGAAATAGAATTAAGAAAAGTACCGACAACACATGAAAAAATTGCGAGTTTAATTTGGACATGTCCTTTTATTCACCCTACTGTATTATTTAAAAAGAAAGCGATAGAGAAAGTCGGCTCCTACGATAAAAATTTACGTAGAAGGCAAGATTATGATTTGTGGTTCAGGTGTCAAGAAGGAAAATTGCAGTTTCATAATATTGACCAACCACTTCTTTATTATAGAGCAACAGACGATTACTATAAGAAAAATGATATTAAAGTTCAATTCCAACAAGTTAAAATGGGTTTTACGGGGTCATGGAAAGTAAAAGCATCACCTATAGCTTATATCGGTGTGACTGTTTCATTTTTAAAGGGAATTTTACCGTATAGAATTAGAAAACCAATTAATAGTTTTTTAAAATTAGTAGACCCTAGAAGGTCATAATGTTATTTTGCGAATGATAGGAGGAGTAAAATTGTTAAAGAAAATTGAAAATAGTGTCAATCATTCTTTAAATAAAATGCCTATATTGAAGAGAATGGTGAAGCGTTCTTATCAATTGGGTATGTATAGTGTCTCAAAAAAAATTAAATCAGAAGGAGATATTAAGCGAGTAACTCCTCAAGATGAATATGAATATTTCTTTGGCTATTATGATAAGTCACCTTGGGATGCAACAGATCGCTTTATGCTTTGCTTAAGAGTCAAAGATACTACTAAGTCTGTTGCACCTAAAGAAGCAGCAGATATCATTTTAATTGATACTGAAAATAATAATTCCTATGAGGTAATTGGGAAAACACGTACATGGAATGTACAGCAAGGTTGTATGCTACAATGGCTTGGCCTGATTTCAAGGAAGAGATTATATTCAATGATTTTAGGGATGGTAGATATTGTTCAGTAATTTTAAATGTAAAAACACAAGAAGAAAGAGTTATAGAAATGCCTGTATATAGTGTTGCTGAAAATGGTGAATTTGCACTTTCTTTAGATTTTTCACGCTTACACAGGTTAAGAAAGGGTTATGGTTATTCTAACATAGAGGAAACGACTAAAGATGAAAAATGCCCAGAAAAACCATGTATTTGGCATATAAATTTAAAAAACAATAAGATCACTCCATTATTTAACTATATAGATTTTGCTACATTTGAACCAAGGCCTGAAATGAAAGGGGCAGAACATAAGGTTAATCATATTATGCTAAATCCGTCTGGAGATAGATTTATGGTTTTACACAGATGGTTTGATGGCTCTACAAAATATACTCGATTAGTTTCAGTTAATATAGATGGTACAGAGATGTTTAATCTTAATGATGATAATATGACATCACATTGCTGTTGGAAGAATGACCAAGAAATTCTAGCTTATGCAAGGAAAAATGATTTAGGGAACGGATATTATTTAATGCGAGATAAAACAAATCAATATCAAAGAATGTGGCCGGAATTAAATGTTGATGGTCATCCAAGTTACTCTCCAGAGGGTAGTATGGTAGTTACAGACACTTATCCAGATCGTGCAAGGGTAGGTACCGTATTTATTATTAAGGATAGTGAAGTAACAAAAGTTGCTAGAGTCTTCGCCCCTTTTAAATATGATAATGATTTCAGATGTGACTTGCACCCAAGATGGAATAGGTCAGGAAATATAGTGTGTATTGATTCGGTGTTTGAAGGTAAAAGAGGACTTTATGTGTTAAACATATATTAAGGAGAGTTAGAAATGGATAGAAGTAGATTGGTTTCATGTATTGTTCCAACATATAAAAGAAGTGACTCCCTAATTAGGGCGATAAATAGCATTTTAAAGCAAACACATAAAAATTTAGAAGTAATCGTAGTAGATGATAATAATCCAAATGATGAATATAGTTTGGATGTTCAAGAAAAATTAAAAAAATAGATGATTCTAGAGTTAGATACGTTCAACAAGACAAGCATATAAATGGAGCTGCTGCTAGAAATGTTGGAATAAGGGTTTCTAAAGGCGAATATATTGCCTTTTTAGATGATGATGACGAATGGTTGCCAAATAAAATTGAATTGCAGGTTAGGGAAATTGAGAATAATAAGGACTGTGAAGGTGTTACTTGTTTATACACTATTTATAATAATGGCAAACCGATTAGAAAGCTACACCATATACTGCTGAAAATTTGCATAAAAAAGTTTTAGAACGATCAGTTGCAGTGTTTACATCTACTGTACTATTTAAAAAACATTCTCTTATAAAATCAGGCTGTTTTGACGAGTCAATGATAAGGCATCAAGATTTACAATTGTTACTTGATTTTTTAATAGATAATAAGTTATCCGTACTTACTGATTATCAGGTATTACTCCATACAGAAGTTGGGGGCAATAGACCTAACTCAGAAAAATTCATAGAAATTAAGGAACACTTTTTTTTGAAAATGAAAAGACATTTTCAGTTGTATGATAAAAAACACAAAAAAGAATGTATGCTGTCCACTATTTTGAAATTATTTTGTTACTATTGAGAGAAAAGAGAATTAAAAAAACAATTTACTATGTTATAAAGAAAATTGGTTTCAATCCAAGAGCATATTTAGATCTGTACAGTAGATATATGGACAGGAAGAGGAATTCATTTTAATTAATGTTAATTTATTATCATAAAAGGAAGTGTACATCAAATGTGTAGGCCTAAAAAAATTGTTTTACTTGGTTTTATATCAGGTGTAGGTGGAGCACAAAAATCATTGATAATGTTAGCTAATGAATTAGCTAATAGAGGGTACGATATTACATTAATATCTTTCCATAATGATAAACCTCATTTTGAAATTTCGAAAAAAGTAAAATGTGAATTTATAGAAGACACTAAAGGTGGAAAGTTAAACAAAGTATATAAACGATTTATTTTATTGAAAAATAAATTAAATGAAATTAAACCTGATATAGTCATATCATTCTGGTTACAGCTAGTTGTATTTGCTGCTATGATGTCAAAACGTATAGGTTTTAAAACTATATATTCGGAAAGAGCAGATCCAACCGCTAAACAATACAGTAATCTTAGTAAAATAGTAAGGAGTTTAGTATTTAGAAGAGTAGATGGATTTGTATTTCAAATAGAAGGTGCTAAGCAAATTTTTTCAGAGTCAGTCCAAAGAAAAAGTGCAATTATCCATAATCCTGTATTCATAGATTCAAAAAATTACGTAATTCCTCAGAACAAGATGAAGAAAATTGTGAATGTGGGACGGTTACATCCACAGAAAAATCAGGAATTACTGTTAAAGGCATTTGCGGAAATTAGTAATGAGTACCCAGATCGCAGACTTGAAATATATGGAACTGGTGAACTTGAACATGAATTGAAACAGTTAACCAAAGAGTTAAATCTTGAAGGGAAAGTACATTTTAAAGGAACTTCAAATCAATTATTTAAAGAAATAGTTGATTCTGAAATGTTTATTCTATCTTCAGATTATGAAGGAATGCCAAATGCTTTAATGGAAGGGATGGCTTTAGGCTTACCTTGTATATCTACTGACTGTAGACCTGGAGGAGCTAAAGAGTTAATTCGTCACAAAGAGAATGGTTTACTTGTGTCCAATGGTTCAATTAATGAATTAGCAGAAGCAATAAGATATTTTATTAGAAATAATGAAGAAGCTGAAAAAATGGGAAGTAACGCAAGAGAGATAATTAAAACGCACTCGCCAACAAAAATTTACTCAGATTGGGAGAAGTTTATTGCAAAAATTTACAATGGTTAACTCTAAAAATATTACTAGCATAAACTATGTCTGAATGGAGAATCATTAATGGAAGTAATAAGTAAACAAGACGAAGCTTTTAAGAAAGGAACAATATATAATCTAGGTTATATTCAAAAGTTGATTTTATTAATATTTTTCATAGTAGTATTTAATCTAGATTTCCAAATTCAAATAATTTGGTGGGGAGTTCACGGGTTACTTTTTGTGGGATTGCTATTGTACTTATTAAAAACTAATTTTTCAATAAAGAAAGATACACTTCTTTTTATAGGTTGGTATAATTCTTTTGTGTTATTAAGTATCTTTTCTTTATTTTGGTCAGTAAATAATGATTTTACAATGATTGATGTAAATAGATTGATTGTTACAAGTTTTAGTTTGAGTTGTATTTCTATAATGTGTTGTAATAAGTCAAATTTCCATTGGATATTAAAGTTGTATTTGTATGCGAATTTGATAAATGTAATATATATTATTAATACTTTAGGCATTTCAGGATTAACTTCTGGCAGACTTGGAGTAGATAATCTTGGAGATTCTTGGAACTCAAATTATATTGGGATTGTAATGGCAATTACAGCGTTCATAGCTTATTTTTTGTATGAAACTCATAAAAAAGGTATATCCAAAACGTTTTTCCTCCTAGCAATAATTGGTTTCAATATTATCGTAATAATGACAGGATCAAGAACAGCATTGTTTATTTCTTTATTTATGATAACGATATTCTTTTATTTAAATACTAGGAAAAAGATAGCTTCATTCTTTTTTATAACAATAAGTAGTTTGTTTATATTGTATTCGGTATTTAATATTCCTTTTATATATGAAAGTATTGGATACAGACTAGATTCTTTTTTTAATGTATTTTCTAATGATCAAAGCTCAATTGATGGAAGTACGATGATAAGGAGAGATATGATTTCGCTAGGTCTCGCTTGGTTTAAGGAAAGTCCTTTTTTAGGACATGGAGCTAATTCATATAGAGAACTATATGGATTAACAACTGGTTGGTACACATATTCCCATAATACATATGTTGAGTTACTTGTTGGAATAGGTATTATAGGATTAGTTGTTTACTTCTATCCATATTTCACTATCTTAAAAAAATCTTTGAGAGCTAAGAGCCAATATAGCTTATTTGCGATTTCAATAATTGTAACCTTACTTATTGCTCATTTTACTATGGTAGGATATTTTCGTTTTGAAGTTCAATTATTAATTTGTTTAGGTTTTAGGGCAGTTATTTTAGCTCAAAATAATGATTTGAGAAAAGGATTGGAAATGTAAATGTATTATAAAAAGAAGATAGCCATATTTATAATGAGTAAATCACTTTCTGGAGCTGAAAAAAGGTTTATTCGAATAGCTTTTGATTTAAATAGAAAAAGAGATGACATATTATTAATAGTAAATTCTAATTTATACGATTTAGGCTTGAAAGATCAGGAAATTGCAAATAAACTTAAACCTCTAATGAATGAGAAAGTTTTAAAAATAATTAACACGAATAAGAACAGTAAATATTTCAGATCTTTATTTACTATTAGAAGGCTAATACAGTTAATAATACAGGAAAATATAGGCACAATGCATAGTGCTTTAGGAGCGTTAAGCTATTCAATAATAGGAAAGTTATTAGGAGTAAAAGTAATTGCTGAAATAACAAGTCCCGATATTGCCAATGAAGTTCATACAAAATATAAGAGGATAATATCACATTTCAATAAAATTATAAGTGTTAGTCCAGGAGTCGATTTAAAAGTAAGAAATAATTTGAACAAAATAAATAAACTAAAAGAAACTCAATTATATTGCTCGCCAATACCATTCTTTTCACCAGACAATATAGAAAATGAGAATGATATATCGAAGAAAAAAGAGAATTTAATCGTTTATGCTTCAAGGTTTATTGAAAGGAAAAATCCGATACTTTTTGCTAAGTCAGTTAAAAAGTTATTATCTGAAAAGAGTGATTGGAATGTTGTTATTCTTGGGAAGGGTCCTCTTGAAAAGGAGATTAACGATATTTTGCAAAGTGAAATTGATGATAATAGAGTAATTATAGAATACTCGAAAGATATCTATTCTTATTTAAGAAAGAGTAAAATTTTTGTCTCTTTGATTTATCCGGATAATTACCCATCACAAAGTATACTAGAAGCAATGTACATGAAAAATGCAATTATTGCTACAAACGTTGGTAATACAGATAAATTTGTTACTTCCAAAAATGGATATATGATAAATGAATACAGTGTAGAAAGTGTGTATAATAATTTAAAGTTAGCTACAACACATGAAAATGAACTCACTTTAAAGGGAGATTATTCATATAAAATGATAAAAGAATGTTTTTCTAAAGAATTATATATAGAGGATTTAGAAAAATTATATTTAAATTTAAACTGAATACTGTTTAGACAGGGAGGATATTATTGATGACAATTATAAAAGTTGACGAAGACAAAAAAATAGCTGTAAAAGGCGGAAAAGCATTATTTGGTGAAGTTCACTTATCTGGTGCTAAAAATGCTGCACTTCCAATGATTGTAGCGGCATGCTTAGGTATGAATTTTACAATTCTTAAAAATGTACCAATTAACCTCCGAGATGTAAAAATCTTAATAGACATTTTAAGTGAGTTAGGTGCAGAAATTATAATAGATGGAACAACTGTATCTTGTAGAAGAGGTAACTTTCCTAATCAAAAAGTAGCTCCAAAAAGAGCTAGTGAAATTAG
The DNA here is from genome assembly GCF_001310635.1 of Bacillus sp. JCM 19034. Classification (GTDB taxonomy): domain Bacteria; phylum Bacillota; class Bacilli; order Bacillales; family Bacillaceae_D; genus Halalkalibacter. The sequence continues at coordinate 22,808 of NZ_BAXR01000019.1, read as the reverse complement.
ATATTCACTTCTACTGTTAGGTCTTACTGCAGCTTTTAGTGAGGAAATTGAGTTACCACTACCAGGTGGATGTAAGATAGGAGATCGTAAGTATGATCTACATATCTTAGGTATGGAAAAGTTAGGAGCTAAGGTAGAGGAAAATGATCAAGGTCTCTTTTTATCATCTCAAGGGTTAATCGGCAATGATATTGAGTTTTATTTACCAACTACTTCGGGAACAGAAAATGTCATGATTGCAGCTGCAATTTCACAAGGCAGGACTACCCTTTTAAATGCAAACACTCGCCCAGAAGTCATTCAACTTGCGGAACTATTAAATGCTATGGGAGCCAAGGTAACTTGTAGTAATCGAGTGGTAACTGTTGAAGGACAAGCTAGCATTCCTGGTGGTATAGAGGTTGCAGTTATGCCTGGATGGGACGAAGCGGTAACGTATGCTGTTGCAGCTGGTGTAACCGGTGGAGAAATATCAATACCCAACTTTAATACTTCTTTTATCAAAGAGGATGTTCGTTATTTAAGTCTTGCTGGTGTTCAAGTATTTGAATGGGGATCTTCATTATATGTATCAGGAAAAGGACAAAAGAAACCATTTGATTTATTTACTGCACCATATCCAGGAATTAATTCAGACATGCAACCAATTTTCGCGACGCTTGCTTTAACAGCAAAAGGGACAAGTACGATAGCCGACCTTCGTTTTACTGATCGATTCCAATATGTCGAAGAGTTGAAGAAATTTAATGCTGATATTAGTGCATTTGGCAATACAGCTATTATCAATGGAGGGAAACAACTACAGGGGGCTGAAGTTAGAGCAACAGATCTTCGTGGAGGAGCAGCTTGTATATTAGCTGGATTGTTTGCAGAAGGGGAGACTGTTATCACAAACATTTCGCAAATTAACCGTGGGTATGAAAATATTCATGAAAAACTGGGTAATCTAGGTGCAAATATTTTACTTAATTAAATATTAATTTGTGAATGGAGTGCTAGTCTTGAAGAAAAATCTAATTATTACTGATTATCGAGGATTTTTACGTAGAAAAAAAACAAAAGATGAAAGTCTAGATGTAGTTAAAATAAAAAAAATTTTAACAGAAGAAGGTTATCATTTTGATATAACGAGTTTTGAGGAAATTGCAGCTAATTATCACTATTACTCAACTATAGAGAATAGCTATATTATATATTCTGCGTCAAAAAATCAAGAATATAATAAATATATTGATCATGTAATATATTTATTAGGGAAGAATAACCACCTACTACCAAATTACGAATTATTCAAAGCATTTGATGATAAAGGATTTCAAGAATTATACAAAACTAATCTAGGAATTGAATCTTTAGGGTACAGGTATTTGTCTAATATAAATAGCTTCTATGAATTAAGTGACCAAATTAAATATCCTATTGTTATGAAAGAAATGGTAAGTGCTAGTAGTAAAGGTGTTTATAAGGTTAATGATAGTAAAGAAGTAGAAGACCATTATTCCCGAATAATAAATAAACAGCAGGGTTTAAGATTAAAAGATACTCTAAAAAAATTTATAAAGAAAAAAAAGAAAGATTATGCAGGAGTATCGAGAGTTGTTTTACAAGAATTTGTTCCAAACCTTAAGGATGATTGGAAGGTATTGATTTTTGGGGAAAAATATTATGTTCTCAATAGAAAAGTTAGAAAGAATGATTTTAGAGCTAGTGGTAGTGGAGACTTTGCGTATATAAGCCCTCCACTTGAAGTTTTAGAGAAAGCTAGAGAAACTTTTTTGAATTTAAATACTCCTTTTCTTTCTGTAGATTTAGCATTTGATGGGGAAAATGCATATATTATTGAAATTCAAGCTTTGAATTTTGGGCCTATAACTTTATTGAATTCTTCATCTTATTATATTAAGGAGAACAATGAATGGTTAGAAATAGCTAAAAAATCTGATTTGGATGAGGAGTATGCTAATGCATATATATGGATGATCAATAGAATTCAAAACTAGTCTAATAAAATGTAAATCAACTCGAGGTGTTAAATGTCTTATAAAAAAATATAAAAAGTACATTTATAACACAAATAGTTATTATGTTACTAGGATTTATAATTAGCGTATTAGTAGCACGTGCTTTAGGTCCGGAGGGAAAGGGGCAAGTTGCCTATTTTATGTTGTTTTTTGGCATGATTGCTCGATTTGGTAATTTTGGAATCAACGATTCATTAGGGTATTATATAAAAAAACCAATTATGATAATGAAAAGATTATAAACAATAACTTCACCTTTATTACGTTAGTTGTTATTTTTTACATGATTTTGTTTTCATTTTTATATAACAAAGGCTTGTTTTTGGCGGACTTTAGTTTTCTTCTCATTGTAGCAGGTATATTATATGTATACTCGAACTTTTTGGAATCTAATTTTAAATCAATATACATGGTAAAAGAAAAAACATATATTCAAAATAACTTTAAAATGAAAGCTACACTGATAAAATTTCTAAGTATAATATTTTTATACTATTTTGATTTAATTAATGTAAATATTTTCATTTTATTAAATGTTTTTGTATTTCTATTTCCAGTAATTTTGATGGTTAGAAATTTGAAGTTCAGCTTTAAGTTTACTATTGATAAAAAATTAATATCTTCTCAGCTAAGATACGGATTTATATTATATTTAAGTTCTGCCATGATTTTTCTAACCTATAAAGTTGATCAATTTATGGTTGAAGGGTATTTAGGCATGTCTCAACTAGGAGTTTATAGTATAGGAGTACAGCTTGCAGAACTGGTTTTTATTATTCCTCATAGTATTATTATACCATTAAGAGGTAAATTATTTAATATGAATAATAACTCTATAGAGGAAAGAGAAGTTATAACTACTACAACAACCAAGCTAACAATGTATGTATGTAGTTTTTTAGTCATAATTGGATTAATTTTAAGTCCAATTATCCCTTTTGTTTATGGAAAGGAATTCCAAGGTGCTATTGTAGTTACGATAGTACTTTTCATAGGTGTCATTTTTGCATCTATTGCTAAAGTGGCTGCAAATTTCTTCTATACTGAAGGAATAACAAAAATTCATTTATTAATAACATTCATAGTACTGTTAATAAATGTAGCCCTGAACTGGGCTTTAATTCCTTTGATAGGGATAAATGGTGCTGCGATTTCTTCAACAATTGCTTATTTTTTCTACGGAGTTCTATATATAATTATTTTCGTTAAGAGAGGTAATGTGAAATTTAAAGATTTTATTCTGCTAAATAAAAAAGATTACTCTATAGTGAAAAGTTATGTTATGAAAATAAAAAAATAAATTACTTAAAAGGAGGGATTTTATGAACTACATTCTAATTCAAGAATGCACATTAAAAAAACATAATACCCTTCGTATTGATGCTATAGCAAAAAACATGGCTTACCCTTTAACCCATAAAGGAATCAAAGAGATTTATCACGAATACAAACAAAGCAAAATAGTGATTATTGGTAACGGCTCAAACATTTTATTTTCAAAAAATTATTATGATGACAGCTATGTGTTTGTTAGTTTTAAATTAATGGACTCAATTGATTACTCTAATGGACAAATTGTTTGTGAGGCTGGAGCTTCGCTTTCAAAACTTAGCTGGTACGCTCTTGAAAATGGAATCAAAGGTTATGAGTTTCTAGAGGATGTTCCTGGAAGTCTAGGTGGTGCTATCATTATGAATGCAGGCACTTATGAAGATAATATAGGACAATTAGTAGACGAAATAACCTACTATGATATTGATCAAGATCAAATAATAACTGAACCAGTAGTTCTCAATGATTTTGGCAGAAGAACATCAAAATGGACAGATCGAAATTGTATTATACTCTCTACTAAATTGAAAGCATCTAGGGAACAACAAGTCGAGGATTATGAAGAATTATTAGATAAATTAATGTTAATTAAAAAGAAGCGTTACTTGAAGCAACCGAGGAATTACCCAAATGCAGGAAGTGTATTTAAAAGGCCATCATTAAACGGTGAGGATTTCTACATTTGGAAATTATTTGACGAATTAGGTTTAAGAGGATATCGAAAAATGGTGCAATGATATCTGAAAAACATCCAGGTTTTATTGTGAATGTAGATAATGCGAACCTGAAGATGTATTACACATTATTGATTTAGCCAAGAAAAAAGTAAAAGAGCATTTCGGAATTGACCTAGAGCTAGAGTGGAAAGTGATTTAAGGAAGGACTGGAGATTAGAAATGAGAATTTTAGTAACCGGTGCTGGCGGTTTTGTCGGTACCCATTTGTCAAAGCGTTTATTAGAGAATAATATTTCTGTTATTGGTTACGACAACCTTAACGACTACTACGAAGTCCAATTAAAAAAAGACCGCTTAGAAATCCTAAATAAGTTTGATAATTTCACGTTTTATGAGGAGGATTTAGCTGATCGTGATGCTCTGAATCGCTGTTTCGAGAAAGAAAACATCGACATCGTCATCAACCTAGCTGCCCAAGCTGGCGTCCGTTACAGTATAGAAAACCCTCATGCTTACGTTGACTCCAACCTAGTTGGTTTTGTTAACATTTTAGAAGCATGCCGACATCATAATGTGAAGCACTTAATCTATGCTTCTTCAAGCTCTGTATATGGTGCAAACGTAAAGATGCCGTTCTCTACCTCGGATGAGGTGAATCATCCTGTTAGCTTGTATGCGGCAACGAAGAAGTCGAATGAATTGATGGCTCATACGTATAGCCATTTGTATAATATTCCAACGACAGGGCTTCGTTTCTTTACTGTATATGGTCCTTGGGGCCGTCCTGATATGGCATATTTCTCATTTACGAAGAACATTGTTGAAGGTAAGACAATTAAAGTATTCAATAATGGTGAGATGATGCGTGATTTCACTTATATTGATGATATTGTTGATGGGATTGTACGTCTGTTGGACAAGCCCCCTAAGGCAAATCCTGATTGGAATCGGGAAGAACCAAATCCAAGCTCTAGCTATGCTCCATATAAAGTGTATAACATCGGTAATAATCAGCCGGTGAAGCTAATGGAATTTATTCAGACGTTGGAGAAGCACTTAGGAATTGAGGCGAAAAAGGAATTCTTGCCGATGCAACCAGGTGACGTGAAAGCGACGTTCGCTGATATAGATGAGCTTCAGAAGGATACAGGCTTCAAACCTTCTACAACCATTGACGAAGGTTTAAAGAATTTTGTTGATTGGTACAAAGAGTATTACAATGTCAAGTAATCAATAGCCCTCCTTCTTATTGAAGGAGGGCTTTATTAAAGATAGGAGTGAGAGTAATATGAAAGTACGCAAAGCCATCATCCCAGCTGCTGGTCTAGGAACACGGTTTCTACCAGCAACGAAAGCACAACCGAAGGAAATGCTACCGATTGTCGATAAGCCGACGATCCAGTATATTGTAGAAGAAGCCATTGCATCAGGTATTGAGGATATTATTATCATTAGTGGACGTAGTAAGCGGGCCATTGAGGATCACTTTGATAAGTCATATGAGCTAGAGGAAACGCTCTTGAAGAAAGGCAAAATGGCTCTGCTTGATGAAGTTACGTCAATTTCTAACATGGCCAATATTCATTATATTCGTCAGAAGGAAGCGTTAGGGCTAGGGCATGCGATTGCATGTGCCAAATCATTTATCGGTGATGAACCATTTGCCGTCTTGCTTGGTGATGATATCGTTCAGTCAGAAAAGCCGTGCTTGCAGCAATTAATTGAAGTGTTTGATCGTTACCAATCGTCTGTTGTTGGTGTTCAGCCAGTCGCTGATCAAGATGTCTCGAAATATGGTATTATTGCTCCAAAAGGAGAAGAGGTTGAATCAGGTGTTATTCATACGCAATCGCTAGTAGAGAAGCCAAAGGCAGAGGAAGCACCATCGAACTATGCAATTATGGGACGTTATGTTTTGCGTCCAGAAATTTTTGAGATTCTTGAGACATTACCACCAGGTGCAGGCGGTGAAATCCAACTAACGGATGCGATTAATAAGTTAACAGAAGAGCAAGCTGTTCTTGCTTATCATTTTGCTGGATTACGTTATGATGTTGGTGATAAGTTTGGATTCTTGAAAGCAACGTTAGACTTTGCTCTCCAGCGTGAAGATTTACGGAATGATGTTCGACGTTATTTAGAAGAAACGTTAGCAAATGAAACGATCGAAACTAGATAAAGGAAGTGTAAAAGTACGATGAAAATCACGATTGCAGGTACTGGTTATGTCGGTTTATCGAATGCCGTGTTATTAGCTCAACATAATGAAGTCATTGCTCTTGATATCGTTCAAGAAAAGGTTGATATGATTAACAACCGTCGTTCTCCGATAGTTGATAATGAGATCGAAGAGTTTTTAGCAACGAAGGAATTGAACTTAACGGCAACAACAAGTAATGAAGAGGCATTGAAGGATGCGGAATTTGTGGTGATCTCAACACCTACAAACTATGATCCTGAGAAAAACTATTTCGATACGAGTACAGTCGAAACTGTCATTGAAAATGTACTGAAAATTAACCAAAACGCCGTAATGGTTATCAAATCAACTGTACCTGTTGGCTATACGGAGTCAGTGCGAGAAAAATACAATACAGAAAATATTATTTTCTCTCCGGAATTCCTACGTGAAGGAAAGGCGTTATATGATAATTTATACCCTTCTCGTATCATCGTCGGTGAGCGTTCTGAGCGTGCGGAGACATTTGCTAACCTTTTAGCTGATGGAGCAATCAAAGAGGATATTGATATTCTATATACGGATTCAACGGAAGCAGAAGCGATTAAGCTGTTTGCTAATACGTATTTAGCAATGCGTGTCGCGTTCTTCAATGAGCTTGATTCATATGCTGAAGTTAGAGGCTTGAATACGAAGCAAATCATTGATGGGGTTGGACTTGATCCACGTATCGGTACGCATTATAATAATCCTTCATTTGGTTACGGTGGTTACTGCTTGCCGAAAGATACGAAGCAGCTGCTAGCAAACTATGAGGACGTGCCAAACAACATTATGGGAGCCATCGTTGATGCAAACCGTACACGTAAGGATCACGTTGCTGATATGATTCTAACGCGTAATCCGAAAGTCGTCGGTATTTATCGTCTCACGATGAAAATGGATTCAGATAACTTCAGACAATCGGCAATTCAAGGTGTTATGAAACGCATTAAGGCAAAAGGTGTTGAAGTTGTCGTTTTTGAGCCAGCATTCCAAGGTGATGAGTTCTATAACTCAAAAGTTTATAAAGATTTTGATGAATTTAAGGAAGTCTGTGATGTCATCGTTGCGAACCGACTTTCTGATGAATTGAAGGAAGTTGAGGATAAGGTGTATACGCGCGATTTGTATGCACGCGATTAATACTGTGTGAAGGCTGAGGGGGAATGATGCTCCCTCAGCTTTTTTTAGGGTTAATTTCAGAATATTCCCTCAACTGTGTGGTTATTTGCTCATATGACCTGTTAAATAGCATGTACTCTCTTCCAACGTTTTTCATGACTGTGCAGTGCCATTCTTCTTTCCTGATGGAAACCCTAACTCTATCTAATCTCCTATACGTATCACTAGAAAGCAACATTCTCAACCATACCGATTGCTTAATCCCCTATATTTCTCTTTTATTTTTAATAGTAATACTTTACTATTGTAATAGCGACGATCAATTAAATGCTAATGCTCATAAGAAGAGTATAAAAGCAGAATTGATTGATTCCTTCTATCTATTCAAATTCATCTATGTTTATAAAAAGGATATTACGTAGAAGGGATTGTAAAAATAGTGAAAGCAAATCAAACTATGACGATGAATAATATTGGCCTAGCAATATTTATTCTGTTTTGGTGTGGCTTAGTCGTATTAAGCTCCCTATATATGACGATACCACTCCTACATTCTTTTCAAGAGGAGTTTCATCTCACATCAAACCAAGCAGCATGGGTAGGGAGTGTTTTTTCTATCTTTTTCTCTTTAGGATGCTTATTCTTTGGTATTATGTCAGAGCGATTAGGAATGAAACGAGTGATGGTATGGGGCTTAGTTTGTTTAAGTCTTCTGACGTTTCTTGTTGGGTTTTCCAATAGTTATTATCAACTTCTTTTCTTACGTGGCTTACAGGGGCTTGCAGCAGCTACGTTTTCACCAGTGGCTCTGACGTATGTGGGTATCGTGTTTCCTAGCGATAAACGAAGTACGGCTATTGGATTTATAAGCTTTGGATTTCTATTAGCTGGTATTGTAGGTCAGTTGGTTAGTAGTTATGTTGAAGTTCTTGCTGAATGGAGAGCTGCCTTTTACTTTTTTGGAGTGACGTATGTTCTTGCCGCTTTCATGCTATTAATTCTCCCAAAGGACCGTAGCGACCAATATAAAGATCTTGTTATTATTATAAAAAAACTAGCACTCCCATTTAAGGATAGACAAATCGTAATTTCATACTGCATTGCACTGACTATTCTATTATCCTTCGTTGGGATGTACACTGCCTTAGGAACTTATCTCACTAATACGTTCGATTTCAATGAGCAACAGGTTTTTCTCGTTCGTGTTGCGGGTATATTAGGAATTTTATTATCTCCGTTTTCAGGTTTCTTTAGCTCGAAAGTGGGACTTTTCGGATTGCTTCGTATTGGGTTATGTTTGTCGATACTTGGATTATTGGTTATGGGATTTAGTACTCATCTATATGTCACAATTATTATGAGTGTAGTGTTTGTTAGTGGAATTTCAGTCATCATTCCAACGATGATTATAGTAGTTGGCAAGCTTGGAGGTTCTAATAGAGGAATTGTTACATCTGTTTATACCTTTTTCTTATTTGTTGGGGCAAGTTTAGGACCAATAGTAACGACTACACTGACACGCCTTGGTAACGCCTCACTTCCATTTAGTTCCTTAAGCGGCCTACTCCTTGTTAGTTTAATATTATCTCTATTCATGACTGCAAATGAATGGAAACAGGTTAAAGAGAAGACCGTATAAAACCATCCCTTGTTTATGAAGGTTCGTAAACCTATAAACAAGGATGGTTCTTTTTCATCCTCAAAAAAGGTAACATTCGTAAAAGTCCAATCGTTAATTTAAAGGCTGGATAAAAGCGTATCTTGTAAGCGGTTAATACATCCTCATGACTTGCTTCTTCATAACGTGTTACTACAGTAGCTATACAAATACTTAGTGAAGAAATATGACATACTCGTTGTTTCATTTAAGGGAACTGGTAAACTTCACTTAAACATATGATGAATTTAATAGTTAGAAAGAGGTGAGCGTTTTGCAATCTGTAAATTACAAGGTTCAGAAACGAAAGCTTGTAGATCAGGTATTGGCTCATTTGCAGTCTATTATTCTTTCAAGGAAGTATAAAGTGGGTGATAAACTTCCAACAGAGCCCGAATTAATGGAAATGTTTAATGTTGGTCGATCAACCGTCAGAGAGGCTGTAAAGATTTTAGTTCACGCCAATGTTTTAGAAGTGAGGCAAGGCGATGGTACTTATGTCATTTCCTTACCTGTAGAAAGCTTTGAACGTAGTTTGAAGATGGCTAATAAGAAAGAAATTGATGAAGTCAGAAGCATGTTAGAAGTTCAAATTTCCGCACTAGCAGCTGAACGGAGAACAGAGGAAGATTTGTTAACAATGAGAGAAAACCTTGATAAGCGAAATGCCTATTTAAAAAATGGTGAGTACTCTAACTATGTTAAATATGACATTGCGTTTCACTTTGCAATTGGTGAGGCAAGTCACAATTCACTATTAATTACGATGTATCAGACACTGTCCAATGAGCTACACCATATGTTAAGTACGTTAATTCTTGATATAGAAGCTTATAAAGACAATACGCACTACCACGAGAACTTATACAAAGCTATAAATGATCAAAAGGTAGATGATGCGAAGTTTTGGGCGGAAGTAAATATAAGGATGAAATAGTTTGTTACAAACATCAGATGAATAGATGATAGGACAAATTATCCACTATAACCCAGGAAAAAGGAGGAAGAATGATGAATCAAGAAAAAAAGGTGCTCCAAGTTGGCATAGAAGACCAACTATCAAAGCGACATACATTAGCATTCGGTGTTCAACATTTGCTAGGATTAACAGGGATATTCTTATTTCCGGTATTAATTGGTCAAGCAATGGGACTAGAAACAAGTATGATTGGTTATTTAATTCAAGCATGTTTTATTACAACTGGTATTGTAACAGTTCTACAATCAGGGAAAATGCTTAAGCTTCCAGTTGTGCAAGGTCCTACCGCAGTATTTTTCGCAATCCTTCTATCTGTAGGTCTTGATCAAGGGCTAGGAACAGCCTTTGGATCGATGATGGTAGCAGGAATGATTATGATGCTTTTATCCATACCAATAAAGAAGTGGGGGCTAATGGCTTATGTTGTTAGATTTGTCTCTCCGCCACTCGTCTATGGCACACTACTAGTAATCATTGGTGCACAATTGGCAGAAATAGGATTAAGTGGTTGGTTTGGTGTAGGTGGAACAACTTCTATTAACTTTTTTGCAGCACTAGTTACAGTGTTGGCAGTTATTATTCTAATGGTTGTTGGTGGGAATACGATTCTACGTCGGGGATCGGTTTTGTTAGGGATTATCATTGGAACCATTTTTTATTCTATAATCCAGCCGATTAGTATGACAGCGGTGAATGAGGCGAGCTGGGTAGGGCTACCACAATTATTTCCTTTTGGTTTTTCTATATCGATCGCGGCCGTAGGAATGTTCTTGTTAGCATTTTTACACGCATCAGCAGAATCAGTAGGAATGTATAATCTTTTAGGTGGATGGAGTAATCAAGAAATAAGCAAAGAACGAGCCAATAGAGGACTTTTTGGAGAATTTTTCGGGTGTACAATTGGTGCAATATTCGGTGGTCTAGGAACTACTTCGTATCCGGAGAACATTGGAATCATTCGTGTTACAGGTATAGGAAGTCGTTATGTGACCTACACTGCAGGGATTGTTGCGATCATTATCGGTTTTATTCCTAAGATTGGTATTTTAATAGCTAGTATTCCAGGTTCGATCCTTTCTGGTGCATCTACTATTCTATTCGGAGTTATTGCATTAAGTGGGATTCAAATGCTAAGTACGGTTAAATGGGATGATTTAAATCTTACAGTTGCCGCAACAGCATTTATTATTTCTTTAGGCACGATGCATTTACCAGCTGATATTGTAGAAGGAATGCCATATGCTGTAAGAAGTATTGTTGCTGAACCGATGCTTGTGGGACTAATCCTACTAGTAGGATTAAACATAATTGTTAATCTAATCATCAGACCTAGGTTAGAAAAAGAAACGAATGATGACTATGAAAAAACGTTGAAAAACGCGGGGTAACTATTATTTTGATTAGTAGAAGGGATGGAGAAGGTTATGGCAAAAGAACTAGTGAAATGGGATATTAATGTAAAAAGGACAGCGGTTATCGTCGTCGATATGCAAAAAGTATTTTGTGAGCCTGAAGGTGCTTTATATGTAAAGAATACAGAGTTAATTGTCGATAATATTCGAGAACTTCTTGATGTTGCAGGTAATGCAAATCTACCAGTTATCTACCTTCGTCATATTGTTCGAGGTGACGGATCAGATACGGGCATAATGAAGGCAATGTATCCAAATGTTGATGAAATATTAGCACGAGGAATAGATCAAGTTGAAATCATCGATGCCATTAAGCCTAAAGAGAAGGATATTATTGTAGATAAACTATTTTATAGTGGCTTCCATGATACAGATTTAGATACAATCTTACGAACAAAGGATATAGATACAATAATTATTTGTGGTACAGTGACGAATGTATGCTGTGAAACTACGGTTCGTGATGCAGCACATCGAGAGTATAAAGTGATCTTTTTAAGTGATGGTAATGCAGCAATGGATTATCCTGATTTAGGATTTGGACCTGTTTCTGCGGAAGAATTCAACGTATTACGTTATCAACCATTGCCTATGAATTCGGTCAAGTTTCGAGTACGAAAGAAATTATCAGTGAAATTGTTAAGAAAAGTAGTTAGTACTGCTATCACGTTAATGTGTTCTATAGTATAGATGTTAAATAGAATATGCATAAAGTGATCGCACAGACTACATGTAATAGCGGTATTAACCGAGCACTTATTTCGCGAAAAAGCAAAACATATGAGAACAGTTATCTTAATATTCTGTCTAATGTTTGGAACGAAAACCGCACAATGCAATACGACGTCCGGTGCATTTGCTTTTCTAGTGCAGCATAAGAAATAGGTAATGTGAGCTTTCGATAGTTGTGGAAGGTGATGATAGATTCACTTGCTTTCGTGGGATGATGTTGAATCGATTTGATGTGGTGGTAGAATATCCAGCAGCATTCATATAGCTTTGGTGAGTGGGTAGGGAAGGCATAGATCTGTTGCAGTGGTTGAATCGGGATTGGGATTTTATGTTGGATTCCTGTTTTGTGGATGACGGCAACTCGTCTGCCTTCGTAATCAGCTCCTCCTTCTAGACATGCCTCCTTGATCAATGAGAGCATCGGTTGTTTCACATGGAGGCTGTCATTTCGCTCCCAAACGATCGTGTCATATTCGATTCGCTTCGCAGGAAGTAATGCAATCGTGTCTTGATTAATGTCATAATGCGAGAGGATGGATGTTGTCATTGGAATAGCTCCTTTGGTAGCGATTTTTAAAAAAACGATCATACGGGGAATTGTACATGGAGTAACGAACGGTTATTTCGATCGAATTAGCAGTTCCTTGTGGAGAAAGAGTCCTGCTAATCCGATTGATTAGAAGTCATACGAAGAGTAAACTAAATCGAACGCCTTATTTGTCAGTTCATTCGGGTGTGCTAGGTTCAATCCTTTTGCAATTTTCATTTGCGTAAAGGGTGTCATACTTGATTTACCTCGTTCAATATTAGAAATATGAGTGAGACTCACATTTGTGATTCCAGCCAAGTCTTCAAGAGAGAGGCTTCGTTCAGTCCGAAGCAATCGGACGTGCCGACCAATATGGCGTTCGAGCTCTTGTTTTACTGGGTTTTTACTCATAGTTCTGTCTCCCTTTTTTCATCATTATGTAATTGAAGTATGGGAGACACCATACACTATAGTGGTGGTTGTTTAGGGTTAGTGAGATGTCATATTTGAAGGTATTAACGTTAGAAATAGCTTTGTTCGAAATTAGCTCAACAAAGAGAATAACTCTCATTGTTGAGCTGTTTTATATGAGATATCTGAGCAACTTGTGTTTTGCAAAGGCAAAATCTCGCTACAACTTAACACGGAGAGGGGAGCATGCTAGTCTTCATGACATAGCCAAGACTTGGCTTGGCTTAAGGAGCATGCCCATAGAGGCTCCGTGTCATGTTGCATTACTTTGTATGTGCAATTTAAAACTATGTGCACTTTTCCTTTGCACCATACACAACTCGAAGTTTTTTGAATAAAAGGTACATAAATGCTACAGTAAGATGGAATAGCATAAGCCTCTAGCCATACCGTTACTTAGTAGTAATGAAGGCTGTTTGGTTGTAGCGAATGTATGTAGAAAAAGTAGAGGAATCCGACTTTAAGGGGGGTATTGAATGAACCAATACATTAAAGCGTCCGTTGAACAACCGATCAATTTTTATTCTGGAGGGCAATTTGTTGCTTCTGAAACTTGGACTCATATGAAGAGAAATATGGATATGTTCGTTTTGATTATTAACTTAAATCAAACGCTTTACATCGAACAAAACGGGAAGCAATTTACAGTTCAACCTGGTGAAATATTATTTTTAATTCCTGGACAACTTCATGTAGGATTCGCTGATTCCCCAATAGGTACTTCCTATTATTGGTTTCATTTTACATTTTCAAGTCCCTATTCATTACTTACTCGTACAATGATGGATAGCGAAGTAAAGTCGTTGCGGTCGAATATGATACCTGTCGATAACGAGACCTGTGCAACCGTCTTATTACCTATTCATGCAAAACCTATTGAAGCTGAACGAATTCATATATTATGTAAGCAATTATTTGATGTTACAAAAGCAAATTATTATAATACCTTACATGCCCATTATTTAGCCACGTCACTTCTGATTGAAATCTCTGAACAAACGATCTATCATCACAAAACGATATCACTGGAAACAGCTGCGGAACGAAAGGTAGAAATGATCAAAGAGTGGATAAGAGTGCACGTATTCAAAAAAGTAACCGTTTCAGCGGTTGCTGAAGAATTTCAATATAACAGTGATTATTTATCACGAATCTTCAAACAGACGACAGGATATAGCATTCAAGAATATATTCATCTAATGAAAATCTCAAAAGCCAAGGAATTGTTAATGAATACGAATGAAACCGTGAAAGGTATTGCGATAACACTCGGCTTAACCGATGAAAAATACTTTATGCGTTTATTCAAAAAGTATGAGAAAATGACACCAACCGAATTTCGAAAAAGCGTACTACCGAATGCCGATGAATAATGTGTAAAAAAGGGGTCTGACCCTCACCGCTTTAATGCGTTAACAGGGAGGGGGTCAGACCCTACTATGCGAAGGAAATAAGTATTTACATGGTTCGATGTTAATCGCTGCTCATGATAAAATTCTTTTAAATAAAGGGTTTGGAATGGCTAACTGGGAGCACATGGTACCAAATAAGCCTACGACAAAGTTTCGTATTGGTTCTCTTACTAAGGCTTTTACTGCTTTAGCAATTTTTCAATTACATGAAAGAGGCAACTTAAATATAGACGATACGATAGGGACGTATCTTAGCAATTATCCACAAGGTGAGATCATAACAATCTATCATTGTCTAACTCATACGGCAGGAATCCCAAATTACACGAGTTTCCAAGACTTTTGGTCAACTACTATGAGGCTCCCTTTTACTTTAAATGAATTGATTGATTCATTTAAAGACCGTCCATTACAGTTTGCACCTGGTAGTAAATTTGAATATTCAAATTCAGGTTACGCGTTGCTAACGGCTATCATCGAAAACGTATCAGGTCTAACATATTCTGATTACATTCAAGAAAATATATGCAAGCCATTAGGAATGGAACATACAGGATGCGATGATGGAAGGGTGGTAGTTCCACATTTAGCAACTGGATATTCCTATTGGGAGAAGCCTATCCACCCAGCTTATGCGGATCTATCATTTCCATTAGGGCATATGGCCTATATTCTACAACAGAGGACTTATTAAAATGGGATCAAGCTTTAAAATCATCCCAACTCCTAAATAAAAAACTTACAGAAAAGATGTTCAAACCATATCAAGATGGATACGCTTGTGGCTGGATGGTATCTGATATACTAGGTAGAAAATGCATCCACCATTTTGGGGATATTAGTGGTTTTTGTAGCAATATGTTAAGATTTGTCGATGAACAGGTTACGATTATCTTTCTAAGCAATATGGATGTCACTCCTGTCACGCATATTACGCGAGATTTGGCTAAAATCGTCTTTGAAGAGAAAGTATCTATTCCTGTAACCGTTGGACCGATCGAATATACAATGAATCAGGCTATGGTGGGTAAGTATGTCATTGATAAGAATAAACAAATGTTAGAAATCACAACGAAACAAAATGAACTATACGTAACTGTTCCAAAAAGGTACGGTGTTTTCTATAAATTTAAACTTGTTCCTGTTAGTCACTCTACATCCAAAACGATCTTTATAACAGAAATGGTTAATGAGCATCTAACATTCTACTATTCCTCGTCAGGTCAAGTAGAACGATTAGAGTACAAAGATTGTTATGATAACAAATATATTGCTCAGAAAAGGGGTCAGACCCTTAATAAAACATTTACATAATTTTCATCGGTAAAATACTGAATGTGTGGAGGAGTATGAAGTTGAGTAAAAAGAATTGGTGGCTATCTATAGTAGTAATGGTTTTAGTGGTGATAACTGTAATCGGTTGTTCATCTAATAACGATGAGGTTAGTGGAGAAATCAAGCAAGAAGGTGACCTGCTTAGTGAAGAACAAGTGGATCAAGTTGATAGAGTAGATGAAGCTGTGGAATTAGAAGACGAAGAGGAGCAGCCTGACGTCGATGAAGTTCAACCGGAAGTTGTAGAAGAATCTAACGAAGTGTATGGCAACTATAACGGGAATATCTTTATCGGTGGGAGAGTTGACTTTTATGATGAGCAATTTTATATCGCTGATGATTTAGGGGAAGGCTATGGGATTTATACCGTTTCTGTTGATGGTGGAGAACCTAACTTAGTTCTCGAAGTAGGTGAATCGAGCGTCAAAGGACTACACGTTACGCCTAAAGGAATGTTTTTTGTTGAAAGCAATTATGAGGATGATGAACAATTTCAATTTTATTCGTTTGAGGATGAAGAAGTTATAACGATTGCCAAAGGGAAAATTGATTCACCACAATTGGCCGATGATAAAATTTGGATGATGATGATTCAAACGTATCCTGAAAGCCAAGAGGGGTATTATACGTATACATTAGATACAGAAAGCTTTGAGCTTGAGCGGCAACCGCATTCAGAAGCACATGTGACGGTAAATAATGATTATGCAGTCATACAACAAGAGATGTTTGTTTATGAGTTGGAAGACAATGGAGAAGTTGGCGAGGAAATTGAAGTATTCAGTATTGGGCGAACCATTCTCGATGGTTCAACACTTTATTATAATACAGATGAGGGCATTCATTCATACGACCTGGAAACAGGCGAAATACAACGTCATACCTCTGAATATGCACAGTACTTCAACGCTAGAAACGGTCACATTTTCTATTCACCATACGTAGAGGCAGAAGTAGATAGAACGGTTAAATATGCTAGTGTAGAAGATGGAACAGATGAAATATTAGAAGACACGATGTTTTATGAAAGCTATATATTTGATCGATATATGGTTGCTCCTTATGGGCGTGGTGCGACGATCTATTCAATTTATGACTTTGAGACAGGAGAATGGGACACGTTGTACCATTCGCATGGAGAGTGAGGGTGGGGGGTCAGACCCCTCATTGAGGGTCTGACCCCCAAAATCAACTATTGATAATTTAATAGAATATATGTATGATAAAAATTAGTTTAGTAGTTGTTGAAGGAGATTCTATTTTAATGTCCATAAAGTTGTCGGAAGCAGACCTGAAAGCTTTACTAATAACGATGTGTGAAAAGGGTTCAATTGCCAATGGAGATAACATAAATGCGAAAGAACTAGTTAATGAAATTGCATCGTTTATTAAAAAACATCAAGAGATCGCTACAATAAGTAAATAATAGTGAACTGCCGAAAACGAATTGGCAGTTCTTTTTTTTGTATTTTGGGGTCAGACCCGACGAGCCCACGACAACAAACGACAATGTGGCAGACTTTTCTATATTTTTTGTTTATAATAGAAGTAACTGATTCGAATTTTCTCGAATCTTCGTTTGAAAAGGATGATTTCATTGTTTAAAGCAATTTTAATAGACGACGAGAAGCTAGCTTTAGAGAGATTGAAAGCGCTATTGCATAGAGTAAGCAATAACATTGATGTAATAGGTGAATATCAGAACGCGAAAAATGCATTGGAAGCCATTCAATCTGACACTCCGGATATCATATTCCTAGATATCCGCATGCCTGAAATAAGTGGGATAGAATTAGCTAACCTAATTAGAGACGATTATCCCGAGGTCTTCATTGTTTTTGTTTCAGGGTATGATCAATATGCCATGGAAACATATGAAATATTTGCCTTGGATTATTTATTAAAACCGATTATGCCCAAGCGCCTGAAAAAAACGTTGGAGCGGCTAGAAACATATTATAGACCGCACAACCGCCTGAACAGTCCTAAACATAAAAGGGGAATCTCCGTTTCCTGTTTTCAAGAAATCAAATTTTATAATGAAAAGGACGAAGAAATACCGGTTTATTGGCGAACAAAAAAAGTATTAGAGCTGTTCGCCTACTTACTGCATCATCGGAATAAATTTATCGCAAAGGGCACGTTGATTGAATTGCTATGGCCTGATTCCACACTCAAACAAGGCTACCAGCAGCTCTATACAATGATTTACCATTGTCGAAATTCATTAAAAAAAGCAAATATACGTGACATCAATATTAAAAGTGTGACAAATATCGATACGGGCTACTTACTAGAGGTAGGAAATTCCGTTTCAGTCGTCATGGATGAATGGGATAACATGTTAAATAGTGTTCCAGCCCTTACTCAGACTGACGTACCACAATATAAAATAATGTTTAACCAATACATAGGGGATTATTATGGTTCCTATTACTTTCACTGGGCTTTAGATGAATTAGAAAATCGACGACAACAATGGCTACAAATTGCTAGAATGCTGGCAGACTATTATTTTCAACAAAATAATATGGAAGAAGCGATTTCAATTTATTCTACCGTACAAAAAAAATGCCCATATGCAGAAGAAAGCTATGTTGCATTAATGAAGCTTTATGCGAAGTTAGATCAATATTTAGCAGTAGAAAATCAATACCATAAACTAAAAGCGATGTTGAGAAAGGAATATGATATCGAGCCTACTGAAGAGATTAGTAAATGGTACAAGGATTGGGAGATAAGTAATCAAAGTATATAAGATGATTATCATTAAGGGCATATGCAAATTAGTAGGTACCTAGTAGATGAAGAAGAAAAGATCAATTCCTTCTTCATCTACTAGGCCTTTTTTCCTTAATTTACTTCTCCGTAAATTGAATCTGTTCACATTAATAATTGAACAAGTCCCCTATTAATAATAAGAAAACTTCTTACTCTATCTTGTATACAGGCTATCAATTATAGATTGATCATGCATATATACTATCGCATTTTGTCTCAAATTAGTAGTTGAATAGGAAAATAGTCGTCATTTTCCAGTACCTTCCTTATAGTTGTTATACTTTTTGTATAGTTTTTGTATAGTTCTATATTTTATACTAAAGGAAAATATTATGACTTATTAACTATTTCTGTAATAGGTTGATTATGAAGGGGAGGAATGAAGTGGGAAGCCTCAAATAGGAGGTTAGACTATAGGAATTTAGTAATCTTCATTATAATTGTGAAAAAGGTAATAAAGAACTTCATTTTTTTTGAAAGTGAATGACTAGTAAATTAACGGAGGGGAAAACATGTTTAAGTCAAAAAATAGCTTTATTCACAAATTGCAGATGTCGTTTCTTGTCACCTTGTTAGTTTTCTCATCAATGTTTACGACATTTGTTCCTTCTGCTGCAGTGGCGGCGGAGGAGGATACCGTTTATGTGTCATCCGGGGGTGTTGACACGAATGCCGGTACGAAAGATGCACCATTTGCGACTATTGAAAAGGCACTTCAGGAAGTGGAAAACGGGGGGACGGTCGTCCTGCTGAGTGATTTTGTTTTGGATCAAACATTAAGTATCGATAATAGTAGCAACATATTAGGAAAAACTGCGACGATACGATCTGATGAGGGTAGTACTTATTCGATTATTCGTAAGGAAGATTTTAATAATCAAACTTTGATTCAGATATCAAATGCTAACAACATTACATTTGAAAATTTAATCATAGACGGTAACAATGTTGAATTAATAAGAAGTAGTGGGAATTTTGGTATTTATGTTTTAGGTGGATCAACAGCTCTTTTTGAAAATGTTGATATTGTAAATCATATAGTACAAGGTACCGGATCATTTGTAGTATTTTCAAGTGGTAGTGCAAACGTGATTATAAAAGACGGAACTCTTATTAAAGAGAACGAGATAAGAGGATTGATACCGACTAATCCCCAGGTGTGCTTGCTGCTGGTTCGGGAGGGGTTTTGACAATTGAGGGGGGTTAATAACCGAGAATGAAATTTCTGAAGGCAGTAATGGTGTGATTGTTGCATTAGGACTTTCCGGTGGACCCCGCTTTGAAATGTCAGGTGGAGAAATTAAGGGGAACCGTCTTTATGGTACTGAATTATACGGTAATGAGACCGTTGGGAATGTTGCTGTTAACATGCGAGGCACTGCGTCGCAGGCTCGATTTGAATTTAGCGGTACAGCTTATGTATACGACAATCTAAATAGCGATGGAGAGCAACGCAACGTATATCTAAAAAATACGGAAGCACGGGACAGTGCTTATTTGTCGCTAGTAGATAGTATGGAAGACGGAGCCAAGGTTGGCGTATATGCAAACATCATGCCAGATGATGCAAATCCGATCGTTGACGTTGCAATAGGTTATGGTAGTTATACTGCAACAATAGAGGATTCATCCTATTTTGTATCGGACAAGTCCACAGATGCTACTGTTGCTTATGACGAAGTAGCTAAGAAAATCGTACTGACTCCAGTTGATCTCGAAGTTTTAGATCTAGATGATCAGCAAATTGTTGATCCCAAACCAACAATTAGCGGAAAAGGTACCCCAAATTCAAAAGTAAGAGTAAAACTAATAAGTGAATCAGATCCGTCTGTATTTATTGAAGATGAAATCGAGGTTGATGAAGACGGGAACTGGGAATTTACTCCTTGGGAGTTTACTCCTGAAGGAAAACTGCAATCTGGCAATTATACGCTAGAAGCAACTCTTATTAAAGAGGGAATTACGACAACGCCTGTAACGATGAATATTACGGTTGTAGACAAAGAAGATTTACAAGCAAAAGTAGATGAAATCAACGGTGAAAATCTGCAAGAAGAAGATTACACTGAAGAGAGCTGGGAAGAGTTCGAGCGTGCATTGACTTCAGCCCAAGCGGTTTTGGATAACAAGGAAGCAACACAAGCAGAAGTAGATCAAGCACTTACGAATTTGGAAGTAGCAAGAAATAATCTGCAAGAAGTCGTTCCAATTGCTCCAGGAGTTACTCCAGGTGGGATAACTTCTCAACCAGTTCTTTGGTTAAAAGCAGATATGGACTAGGCCAAGAAGATGGATTGTTATCCGGTTGGGAAGATCAGTCTACTGAACCAATCAACTTTACACTTGACGTACCAGCAGGAAATGAAACGAAGACGCCTGAAGTGAATGCAGGTGGAGTGAACTTTAACCCGAGTGTCACATTTAAAAACAATAATGTGACAAATGGGCATTATGCTGTTTCACCTAAACTGATCGGGGATAAGGAAATCACTTTCACATCGGGTTTTGTGGTCTATAAACACCCTGATGAGGGAAGTGCAGGAGCTTTGGTCGGGGCGAGAGACCAGAATCCAGGTGCTGCTAACGGTGTGATTGTCATGGGTGGTTATGGTCATGATTTTACCACAGGACCTGGGATTTCCGGGGTTTATGACTACTATGGACCTGTAGATAGAAACCGGCATCAGCTTTCCAATTTTGAAATTGCTGGTTCAAAAACGGCTAGAGTTGACGGGAAAACAGCAACGTTTAGCCGGACTAATAACTTTTCCGCATTCACATTCACTCCTGTCATCGGAGCGACGAATGGTGGCAGTAATGATTGGCATGGCTTTGGCGGTGATGTCGCGGAGATTATCTTGTACGATGAACTGACAAGTGATCATGCTGCGAAGATCGAAACATATTTGGCAGTCAAGTATGGTATTACGCTGAATGAAGGTAATAGTGATTACGTTGCTACAAACGGAGATATTGTGTGGAGTGCTGATTCTACCTACAAGTACAATATTGCCGGTATCGGTAGAGACGATGCGGAAGAACTCAATCAGAAGCAAAGTCACAGCATTAACGTAGGCGAACCACAGGTAGCAATTGGTTTAGGTACATTAGAGGATACGAATGCACAAAATAGCAATGAGTTACTAGCGATGGGCAATACATGATTGGGAGATAATGGGGAAGACTTAGTATTTGATGTGTATGTGAGGGATACGGAATATCATGCACAACGGATTTGGAAAGTCCAAAATACAAAAGATGTCGGAAACGTACAAGTTGCTTTACCAGAGGATGCGATTCTGGACGTGAAAAAGCTGCTTGTTAGTGACAATGACACCGATTTCTCTGAAGCTACTGAATACGAATTAGAAGTTAGTGAAATTAATGGGATTTCGTACTTCGTAGCTAATGATGTTCCGTTAGAGAATGGGCAGTATTTCACTTTTAGCGTGTTTGCTCCTGAACTAACAGATGCGTCTGTTGAAGAAGTTACGGTTGGTGAGCAAGAGATTGTTTTGACTTTTGATAAGCCTATTACTTTAACAGATTTGGACGGACTTACGGTAACAATTGGTGACGAAGAATTAGGGATTGACAGCTATAAAATTGATCCAGACGACGATAAAATATTGAAATTGAATCCAGGAACAGAGATTAAGCCGAATGATACAGTCTTAGTGTCATATAAGAAAGACACCGGCAATATTAAAGGATTGAATGGAGCACCGGTTCGCGACTTTGAGATGGAGGCAGTAAACAGTATTGAAGCCACTCCATTAGAAACACCAGAAGTGATGCTTGATGAGAACGGCGTGTTGAAGTGGGAAGAAATCACCAACGCGGACAAGTATGAAGTGACAATCGAAGTAGAAGACGGAGAACCGATCGTAGTCGAAGTAACCGAAGGAACGGAACTAGACTTGACGGAACTGGAACTAGAACCAGGCACGTACACGGTGAGTGTGGTAGCAAAATCAGACGACTCAGCGTATACGGATTCAGAACCGTCGGATTCAGTGACATATACAGAACCAGCTACTGCATTACCAGCCCCAGTAGTGGAGCTTGAAGACGGAGTTCTGACATGGGAAGAGATCGACAACGCAGACAAGTATGAAGTGACAATT
>NZ_BAXR01000018.1 GCF_001310635.1 Bacillus sp. JCM 19034 | reverse complement strand
CCCGTCGAGCCTGTCGAGCCTGTCGAGCCTGTCGAGCCTGTCGAGCCTATCGAGCCTATCGAGCCTGTCGAGCCAACTAATCCGAATCAACCGAATGAGGAGCCAAAAGATCAAGATGATACGGATGACACAGAAGCCAAAAAACTTCCTAATACAGCTACGAATTCAGCTAATATCGCATTCGTTGGTATTTTGCTAATCTTACTCGGCTACATCTGCATTATATTTGTTAGACGAGAGAAACTCGTATAAAGTTTTCATTGCGATACGTCCTTCCTACGAAGATAGGGCGTATCGTTTTTTTCCTTGAACATCAATATTTCATAACAAGGTGACATATGCTAAGCTAAGTGAACATAGAAGAACTAGACATATTGACAAGGAACGTGACAATAGTGACGGCAATCCCAACTATTTCGTTACACGATGGAAATCAAATTCCTGTGATTGGTTTAGGTACATATGACATTCGCGGTAACATGGGGGCAACGGCCATTGCAAACGCAATTGAACTAGGCTATAGTTTAATTGATACAGCCTACAAATACGAAAATGAAGGAGCTGTGGGACAAGGGATTAAACGATCGTCTGTACCTAGAGAGCAAATTCAAGTTGCTTCTAAGCTTCCTGGTCGTTATCACTCCTATAAGGATGCGGATAATGCAATTCAGGAATCTTTATATCGTGCGAGTCTTGATTATTTTGACCTTTATCTCATTCATTGGCCTAATCCGAAACAAGGTAAATTTGTCGAGGCTTGTCAAGCTTTAATTGATGCACAAAAGTGGGGACTTATCCGTTCAATTGGGGTTAGTAACTTCCTTCCTGAGCATCTCGAACGTTTTAAAGAGGAAACTGGTATTTTACCTACCGTTAATCAAATTGAACTGCATCCATTTTTTAATCAAGAAGAGCAAAGACAATGGCACGAGAACAATGGAATCGTTACCGAGTCTTGGAGCCCTCTTTACCGGGGACATGGCCTATTAGGTGATAAAACACTTCAAGATATAGCCAAAAATCATGGAAAACCCGTATCACAAATCGTCTTACGCTGGCATTATCAACTAGGTGCTGTAGTCATTCCAAAGTCTTCATCACCTCAACGGCAGTTTCAGAATCTTTCAATATTTGACTTCGAGCTTACTGAAGATGATATGAAGCTCATACTCTTGCCAACAAGTTGCTACTACCTTGTGTCATTTCTAACCTAAGCGTCTTTATTAGTATAAAAAAATAATTCCACCTACCAAAAAAAGCGGTACTACAAAAAGAAATGACTTTTTAAATTGTAGAAAATATGATCCTCTTCCTTTATCAGCATCTGTTGCTATTTCCATCGCTAATACAACCATACATAATAGTGCAATGCCGATACCGATCACCCAATTCATGACAAACACCTCCACATTAAACTTGATCTATCCAATAGTTAAACGTAATAAAATTCATCTATACATACTCAACATTTAATATATAACGATTGCTTCACCATCATGTTTCCTTTACTTTACCTGTAAAAATTGTGACAAAATATGTGATGACCATAGATAATAGAGCAAATGATAAAATAAACTTATAATCTAAGCCTTCAAACCCTACGAACATATCATTAACTATAACCGTCATAACATAGATCAATAAAAAACAAATGATGCATTTTTATAGGCTCTTGTTTTTAGTTTATAATTTTCACTAGCCATATCCAACACTCCCAATTAATTAGGATATTCACCAACTAATACTATACCATATTTTAGGTAATTATGAATTACTTATTTTGTTTTCCTCCAATTGAAAATAATCCTACTTTATACTAGTTGAAAAGAATAAAGTCCATACGTTCCGTCCTTTTAATCTTATTCATTCTATCTCGATTCTTATTAAAGGGGGCAACCTTATTTCCAAGATGTTTAAAACGATCTAGTTTCTTTATAAATTGCTAAAAACCAGCCGACTAAAGGTCAGCTGGCATACAAAATTTACTTCAATTCAAACCAAACTTCTCCATCACTTCGGCGTTTAAATGCGATTAAAGGATTCTCATCATCTTGATCAATTAAAAAATACGTATATCCTTCACGCTCTGCACCTTCATACATTTCATTGGATAAATTAGGTTCTAAGCCCGAAACAGAAAGAAATTCATCATAAGCATTCCCACTTTCACTAACAGCATCAAATTGAGCATGATTAAGATCAAACGGCTCATTTTCCACTTCTAGTACCTTCACATAAAACTTTGCTAGGACATATTCCTGATTTTCCCCTGGCTCATCATTAAATGAATTTCCTTCTTTAACCATTCCCCATGCCTCATCCCCACTTATCACTTCTAACAATTCCATTTCTAAATGTACATCACCATCAAAAAAGTCATTATACTGTAAGCTGATACGCTCGCCAATCGTTAATGGCTTTGATCGTGTACCGATTTCTGTATCTTCTTCAGAACTCTCTGATTCCGGTTCCTCTTCTTTTTCTCCTTCATCCTTTATTTCCTTCCCTTCATCCCCTACTTCTTGTCCTTCATCAGTCAACGTATCCCCATCGACTGGTTCAATTGAAGTCTCTCCACATCCTGAAAGGAAAACCGCAACAACAATAGACAACATGAATAATAAAATAATATTCTTCATTAAATAACTCCCCCTAGTAATTATTCGTTACATTTAATAGAATAACAGGAGGATTTGACAACACTTTGTCAGCAAACAAATGTTCCTTCAATATAAATTTATCCATTCAACTAACATTTCCTTCATCTTCTTTCGGTACATAACCGGCTCTAGTATCTCCGCGTCTTTCCCATACTGCATTAGCCATTGTAGAAACTCACGGTCATGATTTAATGTCACTTCAAACAATAAACTGCCATCACTTCTTTCCTTGAGCTTTGGCTCTACAAAAAGTTCCTCTTCTTTTATATAGCGTGCAACATTTGAGCTAAATAAAATTTTAAATGTAATTTTCTCTTCCCCTTTAATGATTGACCAAGTATGTTGGAAATACTTTTTCACATTGAAATTCTCTTTTTTCTTAAATGTCCGATCTGTTTCCTTTATTTCAAGAATTCGGCTTAAACGAAATGTACGTATTTCGTCTTTCTGATGACAATAAGCGATTAAATAAAACCTATGATCTCGTGGTATTAAATAATATGGGTCAATTAATCGGACTGTTGTCACATCTCGACTTTGTGTATGATAAACAATTTCAATCGTTGTTTCTTTCATAATCGCCTGAATGACAGGAGAAAGGAAGTTAGATTGTTGCTTATTGAAAGCAGGTGTACCCATTTGGATAATAGAGACCATTTTTTGAAGAATATCTTGAATATTGTTTTTCTCTTTTTGATGAGTAGCCATTACCTTCTCATATGCAGTAAAATAGGCTGGTGGAATGAGATGATAAACGGGGGCAAGAATCTTTGGCATCATCCCGAATGCAACTGCCTCTTCCTCTGTCCAATTCAGAGGATACAGAGAGAAATTCCCGACAAAACGATTCCCTTTCCCATATCCATCACTTATGATAGGAACACGAGCAGCACTTAACATTTCTAAATCTCGATAGATCGTTCTCTCTGTCGTTTCACACCGTTCAGCCAGCTCTTTCGCTTTAATCCCAGGACTAGATTGTATGAGATTAATAACTCGAATGAGCCTAATTAATCGTTCAGACATATGATCATCCTTTCTAATTCACTTCAGTAGCTACGTTTTCAACACATTCATTATACTTCAGTAAAATCCATTATAGGGTAAAAATCACAACAAAAACGCCCTTGAGATTCAAAGGCGGTTCTCACATGTTCTCTTCATTTTGTAATCAAACAATTTTAACGAACTAAATCTCAATCACACCACCAGCCACTCGTTTAAACCCACGTAACTTGCTTAATTGCTCGACGAATCTTAATGCTGCTTTATCCTTTGCTTTCGCTTCTATCATAATATCTGCTGATTGCCCATATTCTATTAAAGCTTTGATAAAAGGAATCGCAAAGTCTATGTCAACGTAATCAGCATGTGCTCGAATTAATTTCTCTGACTTCGGAGAGGATAAATGAAATTTTGGTAGCTTTCCTGTCCGCTCCCATGTTGCAAACATTCGTGGCAGTAACATTTCATAAGGTGTTTCTGTCGGATTGGCCCAGTGATGATGATAATCAAAAACAAAAGGAATTCTATGCTCTTCACAAACTTGTAGCGTTTCTTCTGCTGTGTACGTTTTGTCATCGTTTTCAAGTGTCGTTTGTTTGCGAATCGCCTCATCCATTTTTACAAAGTTCTTCTTAAATCGAATGAGAGCATCATTTTTATTTCCATATGCTCCTCCCACATGAATATTTAATGTAGAATCCTTATGTAGGCCCATCGCTTCCAACATTGTATAGTGATAAGTCATATCAATGATAGCATTTGTTGTAACATGCTCCTTGGGACTAGTAAACAATGTGAATTGATTCGGATGGAAGCTGACACGTAACTTATATCGATTGACGAGGGCTCCTATTTCTTCAAATAGATTTTTAAAGGGGGTAACATAATCCCACTTTACTTCTGGGTGTGTGGCAAGTGGTACAAGAGAAGAGGACAGTCGGTACAGATCAATGCCGTGAGCAATATTATAATGAAGGATACGGATCGTCGTTTTTAAATTTTGTTCTGTCAGGTAAAGCAGCTTTTCTTCTCTTTCTCCCTTTTCCATTTTCGACCAATTTGTAAACGTTAACGTTCGAGAAGGAGAAGCTTCCCATAGAGAAAGTGCCGTTGAGACGTATCCAAATCTAAATATCATCGGTTCATTCCACCCTATAATTGTCGATGACGATAGTATTTGTTAGGTATGAAAAATTCATACACTTACAAAGTGAAGGTCATTGTAGCTCTTATTTCAAGTCCTCTTTCGATTTATATCTTACTGAAATAAAAGAGAATAGTAGAATGAAAATGATCGCAACACTAACAACATGTCTGATATCACCAATATCGTCAAAATCTTTTTGGATGGTGATCGTATTAACTAACATATAGGACGATAGATTGCTATTAAAAGTAATCGCTTCAATAGCACTAACGACCATTCCTAAAACATTGAATCCTAAAACTACACCAATGATTATGCTCGTAATTACATTTTTAGCAATGATCGTTATACATAAGATCATAATGCAAAAGCCCAATGCAGTAAAAACTGTCCTATTAGCAAATTAACGAAATAACTCAAATCACCAATCGCTGCATGATGAAAAAATAGCGATCTTCCGATTAAATCAGAAATAATCATTGCAACGAACATTAGCAACGTAAATGCACCGATTATCATTATTTTTGAAATGACAGAATAAATCCTTGCATTTTTTAATGATAGATAATTTTTGTAAAAGCCAGATTGATATTCACTCATATAAAAATATACAGTAAAAACCGTGATATACAGCAACAACCAGGAAGGTGGTTGTGACAGCATCAATTGCAGAAATTGACTTTCATTCATCGTGCTGACTGAAATTCCTCCATGTTCAATCGGTTCTTCATATTGCTTCATCATAAATACCCCGAAAATTTGAAAACCGATAAATAGCAATAACAGAATATACATTACTTTATTACTTTTAAAGCGTTGATAGTCCATTTTAAGAATATTTATCATGAGGCTTCTCCTCACTTCCTGTTAGTTGCAAAAAGTATTGCTCTAAACTTTGCTTATGCTCGATAATTGAATGGACTTTTATATTACTTTTAACTAGGGCGTTGACTATTTGAAAAGGTTTCATATGCATATCATAGATAAATATCGTTCGATTTTCTCCTACCTTATAATTGACAATATTCAACTGCTGCTCGAGAATTGTGACAGCCACACTAACTTCCTCAACGACTAATTCAATTCGATCTTGACACTTTTGCAGTAATTCCTCTTTTGATTGCACCTCTAGAATTTCTCCATTATGCAAAATTGCGTATTTCGTTGCTACTTTCGATAGCTCTTCTAAAATATGGCTCGATATAATAATCGTCATGCCCGCTTTGTTTAGTGCCAAAATCAACGTTCGTATCTCAGATATACCTTGTGGGTCCAAGCCGTTGATCGGTTCATCTAAAATCAACACATCCGGACTTCCCATTAAGGCAACAGCAATCCCTAATCTTTGTTTCATTCCCATAGAATAATGCTTAACCTTCGTCTTACTCGTTGCATCAAGACCAACTGCTTCAAGATGTTCATTTATTTCTTTGCTATAATCCTTTAATCCATAACCAATCGCGATTAATTGTAAGTTTTCATAGGCCGAATAATTAGGAAATAGTCCAATATCCTCTATGAGCAATCCCATACGTTCGAAATATGGGTGGTCATTTTTGATAGGACGATCAAACAAATAAATCTCTCCAGATGTCGGAAAAGTGAGTCCACCAATCATTTTCAATAACGTAGATTTCCCCGCTCCATTTTGCCCGATTAAACCAAAAATTTCTCCTTTTTCAATCTTTAAATCGACTTTATTAACAGCAACTTTCGATTTGAATGTTTTCGTTAACTGGTTCACTTCAATCATTGTCTGTGACATTTGTATGGCACCTCCCTCAACTAAAATGTAACAAAGAAGATCTTATACATCGCAAAGAAAAGGTTAAGAAAGTTCAAAGAATCTTCATGGACTTAACCTGAAGCCAATGCCCCACACCGTATCTATATAGGCCTCTTCTGTATGACACCTTATTTTACTGCGGATATTGCTAATGTGAACCGTGATCGTCTTGTCTTCTCCAATATACGCATCATCCCAAGCTCGTTCATATAGCTCCTGCTTTGTAAACAAGCGAGTTGGGTTTTTCATAAGAGTCTCAATAATTTTGTACTCCTGTCTAGTAAGGTTCAGCTCGACATGATGAACCTTCACACTCATTGCTTCCGTATCGATTTGCAAATTTTTATGTTTACATAAACCGACGGATCCTGTTCTTCTCTTTAAATGGACGTGAATTCTCGCTAATAATTCTTCCAATTCAAATGGTTTCGTTACATAATCATCAGCCCCTAACTCAAATAGATGTAATTTATGATCAAGTTTCTCCTTTGCTGACAAGACAATAACGGTGTATCTGATGCTATGTTGTTTCTAATATGATGCAAAAAGTCTTCTCCAGATAACCCAGGAAGCATTAGATCGAGAATGATGAGGTCAAATTCCTGACTTGATATGATTAATTTCCCTTCACTACCGGAATAAGCTTGTGTACACTGAAAATGCTCATTGTTAAGCATTTCATAGATTATATTATTAATATCCACATCGTCTTCAATAATTAAAATCGTAGCCATATTCTTCTCCTCACATCTGTTTATAAGCTTTCTCTATTCTCTTAAATACAACAGTTATACAAAATTGATGATCATGAACTTCAGCATAAACAGATCCGTGCATTTTCTCCATAAGCGACTTCACGTTTGCTAGTCCAAGTCCAGAAGAGTGATTTGAACGTGAGAGATCCTCTTTATAAAAACGGGTAAATAATTTGTCTATCTCTATCGATTGGTTTTCATTGAGCGAATTAGAGAAGTGAAATAACACGTTAACATCAGTTTCTTGAAACCGAACCGTGAAACGATCTTTCCCATGTATAAAATAGTTTTTAATAATATTATCAAAAACACGCTCTAATGCGATTTCATTACCATTAATATGGACAGCTGCTTTAGGGAGAGTGATATTCGGTTGTTCACCGCGTTTCGAAAATTCATCGAGAAATGAGAAGAGTCGTTTTTGTAACACAGTTCCAATATCAATTGAATCAAGCTCCAACGTATAATCTCTGTTCTGTAATTTTGTATATAGAAACAGTTCATCGACTAACGTATTAATTTGTTTAATTCTCGGTTGTGCTAACGTTATATAGTGTGATTTCTCTTTCACATTCTGGGCTCGCTCGGCAAGCTGAAGATAGCCATCTAGTGATGTTAGGGGGGTACGTATGTCATGGGATAGGCTTACAATCGTTGCATTCATTTCTTCATTTTTCTTCATAAAGTCTTGATTCCATTCTCGCTGTTGGCGAAGCAACGTATTGCATAAATCAATTAATTGATTGATCTCCTTAGGTTTGATTTGCGTCTGAATCATTTTGAACGAGTTATTCTGTGAAATAAACGCCAATTGATTACCTATATCCTTTATTTGATTCTTATAATATATGAAATAGACCGTTTGAGCTGTTAAAGCAACTAGTAGCAGTATTAGCACAATAAGCATTCGTGTCACTTCCCTTCTTTTCCATTATAACAACCATTCGTTATTCTGCAGAAAAGGTTTTTCTAATTTCATTTGCCTGCACTGTAACAAGTCGCCTTCATGGATAAAAGTGAAATCACGCACGAATTTTTTGAGGACAACGACTCCATTTTTTAATTTCTACCTCTTAAATGCTTATCCAATCAAAAATAGTTGAGCCAGGAAATCGTCCTCCGACCACGCTACCGGATGGGGGGGCACGCTTTGGCAGGAGGGCGTTGAACTAAGCGGC
This sequence comes from Bacillus sp. JCM 19034, assembly GCF_001310635.1. Lineage (GTDB taxonomy): Bacteria > Bacillota > Bacilli > Bacillales > Bacillaceae_D > Halalkalibacter. The sequence continues at coordinate 47,014 of NZ_BAXR01000018.1, read as the reverse complement.
ACGCCGGTGGATTTCAACCTGCCCTTTCCTCCTGCAGGAGTCGGCCCTCCCATCCGTCCGCTTTGTATAGTGCCAAAAAGGAAATTGGCTTCTCCTCAAATAAGAGACAGAAGACCATCTTGTTCGTAAATTAGATCAGGCGATGAAGTTTGAGTAAAAGAACTTTATTCTTCTGACTAGACGTCCAATTCGATCCAGTTGTCTTAGTGAAAATGGTGTTTATTCAATATACCTTCGGTATTCGGTCGATGCACCAGACGATCAAAGAGATTGAAAAGAATGTGGCCTATCGTTGTTTTTAGGTTTTGGATTTATGCAAGCGATGCTTGTTTTTGCTGCCATGAACCTAAAAAATTAGCCAACTGGCACTGGAGAAACACACATCTTTCAGTGTCACCAACAGAAAATAGAAAAAATAACGTTTAAACGCCTTTGAGAATCAACATCTCAAAGGCGTTTTGTCTACTATATCTCTTATAGCACCGCTCTTTCCACTTGCTTCAAATAGAAATAACGTGCTAGTAAAAAGTATATAATTTGAATGACCGCAAAACTGCTTAACACTAGAGTCGATTCAATAATTAAATGATAATCAAAAAAGTGGGATAAAGCTGTAAGTGCAACGGCTCCGTGAACGAGTGCGACAATAATTGGTGAGAAAAAGAGAATCGCAATTTGTCTCGTAACAACCTTTTTTAACTCAGATTGTGTCAAACCAATTTTGGCAATCGAGCGGAACTTCCGCTTTTCTTCATCTAAATCAGTAAACAGTCGGAAATAAAGGAAGCTTCCGGCGGAAACGAAGAAGACAATTCCGATGAACAAACCAATAAATAGAATAGGTCCAAATGCTTTATTAATTGTATAAATAGTATGGTCTATGGCAATTACTTTATAGCCTATCTGCTCTTCGATTTTTCTGCCTGCATCAATCACTTGATCTGTTTGTCCTTCACTTGCCTGCCAAACAGCACCTACATTACTTCTAGAAGGTGAGCTAAGCTGCTCATATATTTTGTCATTTACAACATAGTATCCGTTTATTTCTGGTAACACTTCAGTATCAACTACTCGACTAGGGAAAACTTCTTGTCCATTTTCTAATCGTATAGTCGTATTCATTAATGCTTCACTAGCCTTTTGACCTTGCATTAATATAGCTCCACTCTGCTCCACTACAATTGCCTCATATTCCTCAGGATATAACTCCTCTTCGGCAATTAATGCTGCAAATCGATTGTAGTCCGATGCTTTGGCAATTAACACTTCCCTATTTCGCACAGGTAATTCAAAATAATGTAACTCTATTTCTGCCATCTTTGTCTCTATATTTTCTTCATCTAAGATAGCATTCACTTTATTTATATCATTTTCAATGACTTCTTGATTATCTTCTTGATACGGCGTATACGAAAAGCTATAAGGATTAACTACTTTAATTTCCTTTGTAAGGTACGATTGAAATCCATATAGTGTGCCAATCGCACTAAATGCAACCGTTGAAATGATTGCTACCATAAAAAAGGTTCTCGCATTGTCTTTCATGCGAAACGACAAATCAGAGAACAAGAGCATATTCGTTTTTCGCCAGAAAACAAGCTGATTTCTTTTCAAAAGTCGGATAATAAAGACACTCAATTGCGTAAATAAGAGATACGTTCCAATTGTGACAACAATTACGACTGGAATCATCACATAGACAACATATACACCCTTCACATACAGAGCTGTGAAGTAACCAGTAATCAGCAGTAGTGCTGCAACAATTGCAAGTAAAATGGAAGCTTTCGGCTCTCCCTTCGACTGCTTCTCTCCTTTAATCAAATCATTTAACCGTTTCGTACGAAGGATAAACGAGACAAATAACGAAATACAGAAAAATAGAACGATAAAACTCAGAAATGTTACAACGATCGCTAATGTCGGAAAATAAAAATCAAGTGCTTCATTAACAATTAGTACATTTTCAGCAACTAATAGAATTGCCTTTGCAAATACGAGGCCAGCCAAAATTCCACCGACTGTCGCAAAAAACCAATGACAATATTCTCTAAAAAAACTAACAATCGAATTTGCCTGTTTGACGCCCCTAGCATGATCAACAAACCGAACTCTTTTTTTCTTGACTGTAGGAAGGAACTCATTGAATATAAAACAAAAAAGAAAGAAAACACATAAATAATCCCACCTGCAACGCCCATTCCAATTATTGCATTTTGGTCAATGGAACCATCAGAAAACACTGGATGAAAAGCAAATATCGCAAATGTGAAAAAGACCATTACTGTAAACATACTGCTAAGGAAATAGGCGAAATACAGCCGTTTGTTACGTAATACATTATTAAACGCGAACTGACGAAAAGTCATGGCCATCGCCTCCCATCAACGAAAGCATGTCAATAATTTTCTGGAAAAACGCCTGTCTATTTTCCCCACGATAAATTTCAGAATGAAGCTTACCATCACGGATAAAAATTACTCGGTCCGAATAGCTTGCCGCTTGTGGGTCATGTGTTACCATTAACAAGCTTGTTTTTTCCTTCTTATTAATAGATGCAAGCATTTCCATCACATCTTTTGACGCTTTCGAATCAAGGTTTCCGGTTGGCTCATCAGCTAATAGCAGCTTAGGATTATGAATCATCGCTCTTGCAATCGCAACCCGTTGAGCCTGCCCTCCTGATATTTCGTATGTGCGCTTTTTCATGATTGCTGAAATACCAAGACTTTCAGCGATTCTTTGCGCTTTTTCCTTCATTTCTTTTACACGAGTCCCTTCTAATGTAAGAGGCAGAACAATATTTTCTTCCACGGTCAACGTATTTAATAGATTGAAATCTTGAAAAATAAATCCTAGTTCATTTCTCCGGAATTTTGCTAATGCATTTTTCTTTAAGCGATGTGGATTTTTTCCTTCAATTTCAACTTCACCCGTAGTCGGTGCATCGTTAGTAGAAATGATATTTAACAAAGTCGTTTTTCCACTACCAGACGGACCCATAATCGCAACAAATTCACCTTTTTCAACCTCTAAATCAATATCGGTAAGGGCACGATAGGCAACTTTTCCTTTATAAATTTTACTCACTTTCATTAATGCAAGCATAATCAGTCTCCTTTACTAATGTTTCTAGACAAAGTATAGCTTGAGCATACAACGTGAAACTATCGATTATGCTTTCAGGAATCTTACATTGATGTAAGGTTTTGCGTTTTGGAAAAGATAATCCGAACCGTTGTTCCTTGTCCAACCTTTGATTCTAATTCAAGTCGGTGTTCAAGCCTTGCAGCAACCTCTTTTACTAAATAAAGACCCATCCCTGTTGATTCTCGGTATTTACGACCATTTTCTCCTGTATAAAATTTGTTAAAAACCCGCTTCTTATCCGCATCCGGAATTCCAACTCCAAAATCCTTCACTTCTAGTACTGCTTCCCCTCCCTTTTCATAAAGAGAAATGATCAGCTGATTTGTTTTACCTGTAGAATATTTAACGGCATTATGGATGAGTTGTGTTAATAAGAAGAAAAGCCACTTCTCATCCGTTTCCACTGTAATTACTGCTCTTTCTTCCTTCAATTGTGGATATACTTCATGACGTATATAGAACCGCTTGTTTTCCTGGTTCACCTCGTGTACAAGCTTAGAAAGGGTGACTGGCTTTATTTGAAAATCCTCTGCAATCGTACGTAATCTAGCCATATAAAGAACCGTATTCAGGCCATTGCGTATTCGTTCCGTTTCCTCTCTAATGCTAGATGATTCTGGTTCGTCGAGAGCTTGTGCCGTTAACTCTATGACAGATAACGGTGTTTTCATTTGATGAACCCAACGATCCATAAATAACAAATGCTCATCCTGTCTTTCTTCGGCTTTTAGTAATTCCTTTTGATACAGGCGATACTGAGATGAAAGTAAATGATCGAGCGCTTCTGAAATGGGGGCTCGTTCGGTAGTTTGAAGAGATTCATCTAACGTTCCCATCGGGTTCTGTAGTCGTTCGTATACATTTTTTCGACTAAGGTATCGATAAAAAAGAAAGGCAGTTACTAAAATTAATGACAAAAATATAGCGTAAAGACTTACTCCTACCCCTTTATAGCCATCTAACCAAAATAGGGCAATAATCATTGCACATTGAATAAGCTGTACAACGATCAACAATAGATGCTCGCGAAGAAACAGTTTCATGCTTCTCCCTCTTTCCAAGTAACTCTTAGGCGATACCCTGCTCCTCTAACGGTTTCAACAGCATCCTCAATTCCGAGCTCTTGAAACTTCTTTCGTACGCGAGTAATATTCACATTTAATGTATTTTCGTCAACATAAGCTTGATCATCCCACAGTTTGGCAAGCAAATCCTGGCGACCAGCAACACGAGGGTAGCGCTCAAGTAAGCTTTCGATAATATCACTTTCCTTTTTTGTTAAGGTCGTCACGAGATCTCCAAATCGCAGTTCTAATCGTTCCGGATATAAGCGTAGACCATCTTGTGCAAGCATCCTCTCATCAAACCGTGCTGAATATTCGCCATATGCACGACGGAGCTGGCTTCGAATTTTCGCCATTACAATATCAGGATGAAAAGGCTTCGTAATAAAATCATCACCACCATTTTCTAAAGCCATAACTTGATCCATCTCACCCGTTCTTGCTGAAATAAATATTACTGGACAAATCGACTCTTTGCGTATTTGCCTACACCAATAATAGCCATCATAACTAGGAAGATTAATGTCAAGTAAGATAAGATCAGGCTGATTATTACGAAATGTTTCCATGATCTCATCAAAATCCTCTGCTACAACGCCTACAAATCCATACTTTTCTATAAAAGAAACTAAATGTTGTGCAATTTTTAAATCGTCTTCTACAATCATGATTTTCTCCATTGTTGAATTCTCCCATTACTGATTAATTTTCATTAAATTTAATGTAACATAAGCACTCCGGTATGTACCAACTTAAATGAAGAAGCGTAACAATACGTGAAAGAGGTGTTGTGATTGATCACTTTTTGACCTTTAACAGCACCCCGACTATTACTATAATGAAGAACGATAATGCGATGAAGCTTGCAAAGGGGCGTAAATGGTTCCAAGTAATCTATTTAGAACCGTCTACACTTTAAGATTTCAATGTATCTAGACAAGCTCATCAATACAAAAGCAGAGCCCTTCCCCGAAAGAAAAGGCTCCGCCTATAAACACAATAATAACATCCGCTTTTAAGACTATAGTCATCTCTACATTTACAGTTGAATTGTTAATTTCTAACCTCCTTCATTCGCCGAATAAACAACAACGGAGTCATTCCAACAACAATTACTACCCCTAAGAAATACTGAAGCAACAGTTCCGATTGCAATGAACTATAGACGATTACTAGTAAGCCCACGCTCGTAATTCTACCCGCACTTAAGGCAATTTCTCTTGATGTAACTAGTTCAACTCTTGTTAATCCATTCTCGTCTAAATTAGCTATATTATTCAAAGACATCGTATTAAAAGGCACTTCAAAGAGTGGAATACAAATTGCCGAAATAATTCCATATATGAGTAAGACAAACCAATTTACGTCAATTATTAGGGAGAAGATTGCAGCACTTAAGCCTATATTTCCAATTACTAACAGCCATTTTTGTGATGTGTTTTTCGTAAATTTACCTACAACATAATAAGTAATAACGGAAAGCAATGTTGTTAAAAAGGCAAAATTTCCGACAATTGCCTCACTGCTCGTTACAACGAATACCCATAGTAGTATTACAAAGGATAGAACTCCATCTCGAAAGGCTAGTCCCATAAAGGCATAGGTCAACTGTCTCCATTCTTTATTTCGATTTACTTGGTACATTTTTTTCCATTGGAAACGATTTTTTAAACGAATAACCGGAAGCAACATCGACAATACGATCGTCACGATAAAAAGTAGTAAAGATAGCATAAAGATCACTTTATACCCAGTCAAGTTCGGCAACTTTGATACAAGAATCCCTGCCATAAAGGGGCCAATCATTTGCGATAACGATCCGAACAAGCCATTTACACCATTAAACCAAGTCCGATTTTCTTGGTTGGTTAAGTCGACAGACAAGACATTAACCGATAACCAATAGAACCCGGAACCAATGCCAAAACATAGACCAAGTAAATGAATCCACTCAATCGATTTTTCCGCAAGAAATAATATTAATAAGTAAAATAGAACCTGTAAACCCCCACCTATAATCAAGCCAATACGTCTATCTGTTTTTTACATAACCAGCCCGCAAATACAAAGGCGGGTAACCAAACGAGGTAGGAAATAAAATTAAATAAAGCAACTTCATAAATGTTATTTGATAACCGAAACAAAAACACATTGACAAACACATTTGATAAGCTATTAGCCAAGCCATTCAAACAAATAATAGCAAGAAGGACCTTCGTAACTCTCGTTAGTGCAACTGTCTTCGTTTGTACGGAAGGTACAGGAAGGTTACTCACTACCTATTTGTTCCTTTCAAAATAAAGAGGATTACTCATTGCCGCCATTAGAAGCTGATTAACTTCTTTAAAATAGCGCCAAACTTCAACTCGGAGAAATTGTTGCATCTCTACCTGTACAGTAAATTCAATCGTTGGCTCACCATTATGCTTAAAGTTTTGTTCAATGCCTATATCAGATATGACCTTTATATGATCGCCTTCAGCTATATTTACAATCCGTATTGTTGCCTGAACAGTATCATCATTCATGATAACAACGTCACCTGTCATGTAATCATCTGAGGAAATGGTAATAAACGGGCCACTAGGTAAATAGCTCAAAGTGACATGCCCGTGATTTATCCCCTTAAAAATACTTGCCATCGATTTAGATTGACTAAAAACCCAAGTCGTCGGCATCCCGTGCTGAATGTATTGATGAGGCCTGTGTGTATCACTGCCTCCAATAGCTGTAATTCGTTTACCATGACAGAGTTGATCGTGCCACCACTGAACGGTGTCTTCATTTGCTTTGCGCCACGGACCATTCCAAACCTCAATCCAATCAAATCCCATTTCGTACTCCCAATGCCAACCACAATCTGGACAATGAGGATGATTCAAGACGGTCTTTGCCCCATTTTTCTTTGCTTCATTAATAATCGAACGTACTTCTTCATTTGAAGTAGCCCGAAAATCCGAAATAGGATCATCGGAGCCCAGGAAATTACAATGTCCAAAGTTAGTCGTGAGCTCGATTCCAGGAATCATCGTTATTGAATGATTATGAGGAATATGTTGATTTTGACTAATTGTGTTATGGTCTGTCAAAGCAACAAAGTCTAATCCCTTTTCGGTACAAAGTGAGAGTACTTCTTCTATTGTATAGGTACCGTCACTATGAACGGTATGATTATGCAGATCTCCTTTTAACCATTTAGGTTGTTGCGATTCTATCGTAATAATAATCTCAACCTCGCATAATTGCGGAACACGATAATTGCCTAGAAGAACAGCCCACTCTCCTTCTTGAATTGGGCCAGGTAAATAACCTGGAGTTGCTTTCGTCTCTTCTATGGAAAACTCCTGTCTAGCCCCCCCGCTCCATCCTCTTACACGATCAGGCCCTTAACACCAAGATCAATCACACAGTCTTTTGTGTTAATTCGGTACGATACATGTAATCTCCCGGCAGGAAAAGGGACGTTAAATAGTACTTCACTATATGTTCCTTCCTCTGTCGGTTCAATGGTCAATTTTTTTTGTATACTAATTGTCTCCATTTAATGTTCCCTCCTTTATTCCTTTGTTGCTCCGGATGTAATTCCTTTTACAAAGTACTTTTGAATAAATGGATAAATAATTAGCAAAGGAATTAACGCAATAATAATTCCGGCCATTCGAACATTCGGTGTTACAAATTGACTGCTAGACGTCGCGTCCGATTCTAAGATCAACGACCGTAATGCAACCTGTAGAGTATATTTACTAGAATCAGTAATATAGAGAAGAGCTGGCAAAAAGTGATTCCACCGACTGACAAATTCAAATAATGTTACAGTTGCTAAACCAGGTAATGAGAGTGGGATGAAAACAAGAAATAAAATTTTAAAATGACCAGCACCATCAATCTTTGCTGCCTCAGCTAGCGAACTAGGAATACTGTGAAAGTAATTTCGCATTAATAAAATACTAAAACCAGAAATAAGACCTGAAACAATAAGAGCTGTTAATGTATTTAAAAGACTAAGATCACGATTAACGATATATAAAGGAATCATGATTGCTTCTGCCGGAATAATCATTGTAATGATAATAAATGTCGTCATAATGCCTTTACCAGGAAGGTCTTTTTGAATTAAAACGTATCCAGCTAATGCTGCTAAAAATACATGAAAAAAAGTGCCAGTAATTGTGACGATGGCATTATTAAGAAACGGCCTCCACAATTCAATCCTCGTCCAAACAGTGATATACCCCTCAAAGCTAAACTGCGTTGGCCATAGTTTAATTCCCGGAGACATTGAAGACACTCCTGAAGAAAGAGAAATAGCAAGAGTATTGATGATCGGAAGAATCATCGTTACGACAAGTAACGTTAAAAAGACCGTGTTCACAATTGGGAACCATTTGCCCCTTTTACTCATAGTTGTACTCAAAAGACTTCACTCCTTGTCATAACGGATAATAATCCGGGTTACGATTGTTAAAATAAGTGTGGCTAAAATAACTAGATATGCCGCTGCAGAGGCTACACCCATTTGAAACTGTAAAATACCTTTTTCATACGTGTAGAGCATAATGACATCGACTTTATGAGCAATCAAAGGGTTACTCATCATAAAAATTTGGTCAAATATTTTTAAGACTGACATGATGTTTAACATTAACACAATTTTCATCGTTGGAATCAGCTGGGGGAGAGTAATGTAACGAATTTCGTGCCATAAGTTCGCTCCATCAATTCTCGCTGATTCATACATCGACGGATTAATCCCTACAATCGCCGCTAAGTAAATAATGCAAATGTAGCCCATTTCCTTCCAAATAGCTGTAAAAATAACAACTGGGCGTGCATAACGCTCTTGAGTTAAAAAGTGAATAGGTTCTAGCTGAGCCCATTTCAGCAGTTCATTCACTAAGCCTCCATCCGGGGATAGGATGGAAATCCAAATGCCCCCAACCACTACCCAAGAAAATAGATGAGGAATATAAATAACAGTTTGGGTGAATCGCTTAAGAACGTTTTTAGTAACCTCATTTAAGGCAATGGCAACTAGAATCGGAAATGCAAACCCAATAACTAAAATAACCTCCGCCAACAATGAACGTATTATTCATCACATTCCAAAACTGAGGATCTTGTAATACTGTTATATAATTTTGAAAACCGATGAAAGGCCTGTCTCCAATTAGACGAAAGTCCTGTAGCTAATCACAAATCCACGCCCAAGTGGGTAATAAGCAAAAACAAGGAAATAAAGAAAAACAGGGATCATCATTACATATAGGGAAAAATGACGTTTAATAAGCTGCATGATTTTCCTCCTGCAAAAGATAAGGGGAGTTGTTAAACACGCTCCCCTTTTTTAGCAAATTCATTAATCTATTAAATTTGAAGCTTTCAGTTCTGAATGCATTTTTTCAACAGCTTCATCCGCACTCAAATCACCTGTAATTGCCGCAAATGCATAACGTTCAACAATCTTCTGAGCATCTGGCCAGTTTTCTGTAGAGATTTCAGGCTGAGCATGTGCCATAATAATTTCTTGAGCTTCCTCAACACCTGGTAATTTCCCAAATGGGTTTTCCCAATTCGTATTGTTCGGGAACACTACGCCATGATCCATATTGGCAACTTCCCCAAGCTCTGTTAACTCATAATTTCCAGATTCATCCACTGTATAATGTAAGTCTTTTACTCCAAGAGTACTTAACGTATTTCCTTCAATTGTGTGCCAAAATTCTAAAAACTCTAACGCCACCTCGGGGTTTTCTGCATTGACAGGTATCGCCCAAACACTCGGTCTCCACGACGTAGCATAATATTCCCATCTGGTCCGGGTACTCCATTTAATCCTTTAGCTCTAAATTCAGTATCTGGGTCCTCGTTTAGACGGATGTTGTTAAATAATCCAACCCATGCATCCCAATACGTAACCATTCCCACACGATCACCTAAAAATAATTCCTGCATATTTCCACCATCATTTGTTGCAAAGTTAGGATCGAGAATTCCTTCTTCATATAATTTTGCAAACCATTCATACACAGGAATCGCATCCTCTGTAGCATATGGAATACTTCTGTTGCCATTTTCATCAATAACATACCGAGCCTTTACTCCTACTGCACTCATGAATCCTTGAATATCATAAAGACCTGCAGTTGTTAAACCATACGTATCATCTTTACCTGTTCCATTAGGATCTTGTTCTGTAAAAGCTTTCAGTACCTCATAATACTCGTCAAGTGTAGTCGGTTCTTCTAATCCAAGCTTTTCCATCCAGTCTTGACGCACTGTCGGCATCGTCCCACCTTCAAATTTATTAAACACGCTGTAAATCTTTCCATCGTCATAAGTAATTAACTCCCACTCTTCAGCGGGAATGACAGTTGGATCAGATAAAACCTCTGAACTCTTAATCTGATCTGTTAATTCTGTTAATGTTCCTTGTTCGACTAATACATCCATCATTGGTTTCGTCATATAAATGAGGTCATATTTTTCACCTGCAGAAATCGATGTAAGCAAACTTTGATCGTAATCACTTGGGATTTTTTCCATCTGAACTTTAATTCCTGTTAGTCGTTCAATCTCTTTTTCAAATTCAGCATGTTCTTCTGGAGTTTTTCCTCCGACAATACTAGTAATAATACGAAGTGTTTTCTCCTCTTCTACGCTCTCAGAATCGCCTACGTTATTTGAAGCAGTATCCTTTGCTGACTCAGTTTGTTGATTACAGGCACCTAATATAATAGCTAAAAATAATGCAAAAACTAAAGTAATATGGCGCTTAAAATTATTCATCATTTCCTCCAATTTGTTCATTTTTTTCACAACAGATGTTGAATCTTTAACACATAGCTGAGATGAAATAGTCGTTCGTTTGACAACCTTTTCTTCAGATTGAATTTGCTCAATTAACATTTTGGCTGCCTCACTACCAAGCAACTCCGAATTCAATTTGATACTTGTTAAATCCGGAGTGAAATCTGATAGGAAAACAGATTCATCACTAAATGCAGCAACTGACAAATCATTTGGAATGGAGATACCCATATCCTTTGCCGCTCTATAAACACCTAAGGCAATTTTGTCTGTATCGGCTAATATGGCTGTAATCTGCGGATGTTTCTCTAGCATCTCTATTGTACTTTCATAGCCATATTCAACCGAAGTCATTTGATCAGTCTTATACAGAACCAATTCCGGATTACATTCATTAAACTGGTTTAATAAAATATTTCGGTAACCCTGTTCACGATCTATCGCTACCGTTCTATCTTTGGGAGCATTTAAAAAGAGGATGTGTTGATGCCCTAATTCAACTAAGTGCTCGGTAATTAGCTGTGCCGCCTCGACATTATCGTTGTCAACCATTGATACAGCATTGCTATACTCTCTTGAAGCTCTTCCAATAACAATCATAGAGCTTCCTTTATCCAATCTCTCTTCAATCCTCAGGTCCTTCTCAAGCGGATCTAAAAGAATTTCCCCATCAACAGGGTCTGAAGATTGAAATTCAACACGACTGGAGAATTCCTCTGAAATCGTATTAATGAGTAGCCTATAGCCTCTTTCATAACATTCTCGTAAAACACCATTGATTAATGAGAGATGGAACTGGCTAAATTTCACCTTTTCTCCTGTCATATTTAAGCCAATGATTCTTGTTTCACGAGTTGTTAAGCTTCTAGCAAAGTAATTAGGTTTATAATTTAGCTTCTTCGCTACTTGTAAAACATGTTCTGTAACCTCCTTACTAATGGGTCTTTTTTTACTGAACACATTTGAAACGGTACTCTTCGAAACACCCGCCTCTTTAGCAACATCATTCATCGTAATCATTTCTATCACTCCTCGACACATATATTAAACTAGTTTCACGGTTGTATGGTTAACCTAGTGTAAAATTATCATTAATTCGAAATCACCATCTAATAAAACCTTTAAATACAAAGGTTCATCCTAGTAACTCTTGTTCTATTCTATAAAACTAGTTTAATAATTATCTATTTATATTAATAATATTAAAGTATTGTAATGGGATAGTGAAATTTCAATAAAAGGGATTTACAATTCGATAATGTAAACAATTAAGTCCCTAACCGGTTCCTTTTTAAACCAACTAAGAGGCAACTCTTTTATTTCATTACATATTAAATGTTAAACTATTAAATAACACATTCTATGAGTTTATGATATGAGGGGGAATTACAATGATTTACGATTTAGAGGGCGAAGCAAACATGTCCCAAGTCGTAGGGATGTTATATTCTGCTGTAAGAGAAAATAGCGAACGTCTAAAATCTATTACTGTAGGCATGTCTCAAGAAGAGGTAGATTACAAAGGGCCAAACAACGGCTATAATAGCACTGCTCAGTTAATACGACATATTACGTTAGTAGATCTGAATTGGGTGTACCGAATAAAGGGAGAACCACTGCCTAATTGTTTCGAGGAAAAGTATGGACCAATGATAGATGAAAATAATCAACTACCGATGATTAAGGGGCAATCTTTGAATACGTTACTAGCTGAATATGCAAGGGTAATTGATATGTTGGAAGATGTGTGTACTCAATTAACCGCTGCTGACTTACATAAGATCGTTACGTTTGGACACGAAAATGAAAAGCAAGCGACCATTCGCTGGGGACTTTGGCATATGGCTGACCACAATCGCTATCATCAGGCCCATATAAATCTGTTAAGAAAGTGGTATAAGGGAAAAAACGTTCACATTAACGTGACCTTTTCAATTTAAACAGCGCTCCCAATTCTATTGGAGAGCGCTTCTGGCCCTTTTTATTAAAATGCTCCTGAACCACCGCCACCGCCACCAGCACCACTACCGCCGCCGGAGTATCCTCCTGAACTTTGACTCATACTAGAACTCTCTTCTGCATGACGGAAATTAGCTGTAGCTGCAGTCGCAATGATTAACCATGTTGGATCAAAGCTATAGACTGTACTCATTTGATTCTTATTAGGTTGAAAGGCATGTACTAATGATTCATTTTTCTTGATTAGCTTATTTTCATTGATTCCTATCCCGAAAATAAAGGCACGCATCTTCTCATCTTCAGATAAAGATTGCCAGGTTGAGTCCAACATATTCGGAAACTCCGCTTTAAAACGTCTCCATTCATGAATGAGTTTCAAGCCCTTCATCGTTTTAGGTTGATAGCATAGTGCAAATAGGAACAGCCCTACACATATTATCAATGATGTAACTGTTAACGTAATTAAATGATGAACGGCGAATAAAATAATGAATGGTACTAGCACAATGCTGAGCGTTCCTAGTAGTAAACGATACTTCGTTTTATTCTGATAAAGGCCCGCTTTCTTTAGTTCAGCTCTTACTTCTTTTTCCCAGTCCGTTTTTAATCTATAATACGTTTCTTGATTATTTTCATCTTTCAGATACTGGTTAAAATCTTCTAAGCCAACTTCATCTCCCGAGCCGATCTCTTTAAAGATTAACTTTACCAATTTTTCCTCATGCTTTTCTAAACGACTGCTATTGACAAGTCGAAAGCGTTCATCGTCTAGCTTTTCTACATGTCCTTTTCGGACTAAGTCTAATAATGCTGCAACGATTGATTCTGGTAGTAACATCTGGTAATTCATTAAACATATAGTCGTTGGTAATGACAGTGTTTCTTTAGGAACCGTCTTCGTATGTTGCAACTCTCTCATAACAGCAGTTTTGTTTGTTTTACCTTCTAGCCATGCCTTAACTAGTACGAACAACAGCAATAATGCAAATGCAGAAACTAGGATGACACCTATCGAGGAGAGCCATTCTGTCCTTTCTTCACGTGCCAATATTTTTTCGTGTAGATCTTGCTTAGCAGCTACAAGTTGATCATACATAGGCTTATTCTCCGTAACAGTACTTGCAGGAAATACCTCAGAAGAATATGCAACCCGAATATCCCTTGCCGTTTACGTTTGACCTCTCCCATCGCAAACTGTACCTGACCGTCGTCAAGAACGGTTTCAGCATTGTATGCCTCATCATAACCAAAAGCTACGAGAGCAGTTGTCGGTTCTGGAGGAATTACATAGACGGTTAAATTTCCATAAGTGGACTCATTCCCCTTATCAAAAAACGGCCAGTAAAAATCGGCAACATCGGAATATACATTAACACCATTGATTATCGTATAAACTAAATCGATCGTAATCGTTTCGTCTTTCCCTTCACGGTGGATACGATATTCTGTTTTATCACTCTCTATTTGAAGAGGTTTGTTGTTTTCAAAAGCTTCAAAATTGACAATTTCAGATTCATTTTTCGCAATTAATTCGCGAATAATCCCTCCGAATTTTCCTTTAAACTCATACGTATGCTGTTCTTCAACTATAACATCGCCATTCTCCTGTAAATAGGCATAAATATCAACGTTTGTAATGTTATAATCAGCGGCCAATACAGTAGTTGGAATTAAAAATAGGCCTGCTATAATAAGAAAGCTTATGATGTATTTATTCATGTACTCCACCTACCTTTCAAAAGTTACTGGGGCCTGATGAATTCAGTTTGATTCATAGCTTCAATGATCTATATTACTATCATATACGTATCATATTTAATAAGGTTTCATTTATTAATGACCAGAGAGATCTCCTTGAACAAATGCAATAAGCCGTATATTTCGATAATAAACCGAAATATACGACTATACATATTACCATAATGAATTGCCCATTAATTAATCACTGTGTACAAAACATATTCAACATACTATAAATAGTTACATTCAAACAATCATCACTTTCCGTTAACAAAACCATCTTTTAAATAATTGATGCTCATTTCAATACTTTCTATTGGCGTTCTTCTAGTCATGTCTTGTTCTAGAATCCACCAATCAAGCCTGTCGATTTCTATGAAGAGAAGTCGACAGGCTTTTTATTTTTAGCTAATTGGTACGTTTTGTCTTCGAACAGACATTGCAGGTTTTAGATTGTTGCATGTAAATAAACTCACATCACAGCCTAAAGCATAATAAACTTGTTTATAGTTATCTGGACAATAACAACCTACTCTTAATCCTATTTCTTTACATTTCTTCACAACACTAGGAGTTAGTAGATCCATACTAATGCCGATAGCCCACATTTTAGAATAGGTGCCGTTGCTTCCTTTTTCGAAATTCTCCATTACCTCTTCTAAGAAGCCCTGCGTCTTTAAATTATACGTTTCATACATGTAAGCAATAATGTCAGCATCAAAGCATGTAAATACACATCTAGAAAGATAATTATAGCTTTTTAATAGTTCAACCGTCTTATCGACGACCTCTTTAGCGTGAACACTTTTTTTAACTTCTACATTTAAATACACATTTGGATAAGACTTTAATAAGTCACATAGCTCTATTAGTGTTGGAATTTTTAATCCTTCAAACGGTGGTGCAAACCATGATCCTGCGTCTAGTTCTTTTAGTTCAGCTAACATATAATTACTAATTTCACCAGATCCATTAGTCGTACGGTCGAGCGTTTCATCATGAATGATCATAACATGCTTGTCCTTAGACATTCGTAAATCAAATTCAATCATGTCTGCACCTTGATCCATTGCCTCTTTAAAAGCTAATAGAGTATTTTCGGGATAGGCAGACTTATAACCTCTGTGAGCCGCAATCGAAATCGATGTATTAGTATACAGGTTTTCTATCAACTTTTTCCCCTCTTTACAATTTATTGTGCTAGAATTCTTTCTGCTTCATTTTTGAAATTATCTAAGGTTGAATCAATATCTTCATCATCATACATAATGGCTTCTATTGCGAGAAAAACTCATGCATTATCTCTGGCCACGAAACATCTTTATTCGTGTCAATTGCATAATCAAGCTGCTCGTAAGCCACTTTGCGGTTTGGCTCATTTTCCCAAAGCTCTTGGATTTCAGTAGATTGAGTCATACTTTCAGTAAATGGAAGATAACCAGATTCTAAAACAAACGGTAAAGCCCCTTCTGGATCAAGCTCCATCCAACGAATAAATTCCCAAGCAGCTGCTTTATTTTCAGTTCCCTCCATCATAACAACATTTGCCCCACCTGTAGGTGTTGCAAATACCTCATCCTTCGGAAGGAATGCCGTTACATATTCAAAATCTACCGATTCAGCTAAACCACCGATTGATCCTGTAGAAGTAAAGTACAAGCCAACTTTTCCACTGTTAAATAATTGTGATGTAATGTTTCCTGAATCTTGAGCTGGTGGATAATAAAGTGCACCAGTCTCTTGCATTTCTTTTAGAAAAGAGAAAACCTTATTTCCTACACCATTATCAACAAAATCTACTGACGTACCTTCATCATTGAAAAATTTACCTTCTGCCTGTGTAATCATAGCAATCGGGTACCACGTATCATAAGGCATTGTTAAACCGTAACGCGTTATTTCTCCACTTTCTTCCTCGACCAATGCATTCGCAACCTCTTTTAG
Organism: Bacillus sp. JCM 19034; assembly: GCF_001310635.1. Classification (GTDB taxonomy): domain Bacteria; phylum Bacillota; class Bacilli; order Bacillales; family Bacillaceae_D; genus Halalkalibacter. Next base: position 30,347 of record NZ_BAXR01000018.1, on the reverse strand, counting down.
CTCTTCCCAATCTTGAGGAATAGAGAGTCCTTCTTCATCTAACATTGTTTTATTAATATGCATAATTGGAGTAGAACGATTAAGAGGCAGCGAGACTAGTTGATCATTAAAATATGAATGACCCATAAGTCCTTCAGAGAAATCATTAATATCTTCACCTGATTCATCAAAATAAGGAGTAAGGTCTTCTAATACTTCTGAATCTGCAAACATTTGAACATACGCCCGTTCAACCATCGCTACTTCCGGTGCTGTATTTGATGCCACTGCTTGTTGAAGTTTCGTGACAAGCTCATCATAGCCACCTTGGAATGTAGCAACTACTTCAATATTCTCATGAGACTCATTAAAGCGTTCAACCATTTCATCAACTAATTCACCGTTACGACCTCCCATCGAATGCCAGAATTCAATTGTTTCAGTCGATCCTGTTGCTTCTGTACTCGATAATTGAGGCGATGAATCTGAAGTATTAGAGCCTTCTGTACTCTCTCCAGAGCAACCGATTAATAAAACTGCCAAGACCAATGACCACACAATTAACATTTTGTTTTTCATAGATTTCTCTCCTCCAAAGAATGATATAGTTATTTTATTTTAAAGGGATCATTATTTAATCCCTGAGTAAGTAAAAGCCTTAACAATTTGCCTTGAGCAAAAGAGATAAACAAGCAATATAGGGATAACTAATACAACATTCCCAGCCATAATAATATGCCAATTGCTAATCCCTTCTGTTTCTCTTAACATACTAATCCCAATCGTTAACGGCCTAACCTCATTTGAGTCAGTCATCACTAATGGCCAAAAATAATCATTCCAATGACTAACAAAGCTAAAAAGAGCGATAGTAGCTAAGGCTGGCAGTGACATGGGAGTCATAATCTTCCACATTATTTTAAATTCACTAGCATTGTCTAAACGAGCAGCCTCAATGATTTCTTCAGGTATTTGCATGAAATATTGCCTAAGTAGAAAGATTCCAAAGGCATTTGCCATAAACGGAAGAATTTGAGGCCATAATGTTTTGATCAATCCCCAATCTGCTAACATTAAGTAAACAGGGATAAACGTAACTTGTCCTGGAATCATAAAAGCAAGCAATACTAGGGCAAAAAATAGTTTTTTTCCAAAGAATTCATATTTTGCAAAGGCATATGCTGCCGGTATCATGACGACCATTTGAATTGTAATGATCGAAACCGTAATGATGACCGAATTTCGAGCATACGTTAGAAAAGGTCCGGCCTTCATTGCATCGACAAAATTCCCCCATTGCGGAACTTCAGGTATGATGGTAGGTGGAAAAGTCATCGTTTCTTGAAATGTTTGAAGTGATGTAGAAATCATCCACAAAAACGGGAAAGTGAAGACTAGCAAAACAACTACCTTTAATAATGAACTTGGTAAATGGTATATATTTTTCACAAATAATTTCAACCTACTTCACTCCTAAAAGCTATCATTGATAATGAACTCTTTTTGACAGAACCCTAAAGTATAGGATTGTTAGCACACCGATTAAAACCATTAATACAACTCCTGTTGCCGAAGCATAGCCGATATTCGTCGTTCTAAATTCATAAATGTAATAAACGATCGTATTTGTCGAGTTATTAGGACCTCCACCTGTCATGATTCGCACAGTATCAAAAACCTTAAATGACCCAATCGTCATAATCACTAAGATAAAAAATAACTGTGGTGATATGAGAGGCATCGTAATCTTTCTAAATACAGTAAGTTTATTCGCATTGTCTAAAGCAGCTGCTTCATAAATATTTGGAGATACACCTTGAAGTGCGGCAATAATAATTAAGGTATAGTATCCAACACTACCCCAGACCGAAACGAGAATAATAGACTCCATTGCTGTACTCGAGCTTTGCAACCACTGTGATGTCGGTAACCCTAACTCTTTTAATATGAAATTTAAAAATCCAAGATTAGGTTCCATTAACCACAACCAAACCAATGCAATAGATACTATTGAAATGATGTGAGGTGTAAAAATTCCTGCTTGTACAATCATATTTAGTTTTGATTTCTTACTTAACCAAACTGCAAAGAGTAAAGCGAGTGCGATCGTGAATATAACAACGCCTAACGTGTAGGTTAACGTATTAGAAAGGACGACATAGAAATCACTACGGCTAAAAATTTGAATATAATTATCCAAACCGATAAATTGGCTTTTAGCCTTATTCATCAGGTTGTAATTAAAAAAGCTTAAGTAGATTAAATAAAAAATCGGATAAATAACGAAAATAAATACTCCAATCATCGCAGGTGCTATCATGATATACGGACGAATCTTTATCCACAATTGATGTTTGGACATGTTAATACCTCCGTAATACGTCAAAATAATCTCGACTAATCACATCTTCTGCTTCCATTCTCTGACCATTAGAATCAAAGAAATATAATTTGTACTTATCAACTCCAAGATATACTTCCTGATCCACTGAAAGGTTATCTTCAAACGCTTTAACCATAAACGATCGCTCTTTGTATTTAACCTGATAAAGCGTTTCAGAACCGAGCATTTCTCTCGTTACGATCTTTCCACGAAACGACAAATGTTTCGTGTTCGGTTCTATCGTTAGATTTGCACTTTCTGGTCGAAAACCGAATTTAACTCCATCTAAACCGAGTTCTCCTACATTCATCGGTGGCAACCCCATAAATTGTGCCGTAAATAAATTGTTTGGCTCATGATAAATTTCCTTCGGAGAAGCTTCTTGTTGGATTTCCCCTTTATTCATTAATATAATTTTATCGGCCATTGACATTGCTTCCACTTGGTCGTGTGTTACGTATACAAAAGTAGTACCAAGCTTTTTATGTAACTCAATTAATTCTGTTCGCATTTGAACTCGTAATTTAGCATCAAGGTTCGAAAGTGGTTCATCCATTAAAAACACTGCTGGCTTTTTAACCATCGCTCGTGCTAAAGCTACCCTTTGACGTTGACCGCCCGATAACGCAGAAGGTTTCCGGTCTAAATATTCACTAAGACCAACTAAACTACTGATACTCTCTATTAATTTCACACGTTCTGCTTTACTCACTTTATTATTTTTCAATCCAAATTCTATATTTTGGCGAACGGACATAGTTGGATATAAAGCATAGTTTTGAAACACCATTGCTACCTTTCTTTTTCCAGCTGCAAGATCAGTCACATCCTTCCCATCAATTAATACAGAACCTGATGTTTGAGGATCGATTCCCGCAATCATTCGCAAAAGCGTTGTTTTCCCACAGCCAGAAGGCCCTACTAATACCGTAAATTTCCCAGCTTCAATCGTTAAATTAAGGGAATCAATTACCGGTTGTTTATCAAATTTCTTTGTTACGTTTTTAAACTCAATCGATGCCACAGTTCTCCCTCCAAATCTAAAATTAGTGAACTCACTTTAAACCGTATACACATTAATTCCAGCTTCTTTGAATGGTTCTATATCTAGGTCAGGAACTTCTTCACCAGTAATTAAATTTTGAATTTGATTTATTGGTGCATACGTATGAAGAGCCACCTTGCCAATCTTGCTATGATCTGTAACAACAAAAATTTCTTGTGCCGCTTTAATCATGCTTTGCTTTGCCGGAATGAGCCTTTCTTCCATATGCATCAGCGTGTTTTGGGTGGAAAGCTGGCGTTCCAATAAATGCTTTTAGAACATGTAATGAATTCAACACATAATCTGTATATATTCCATTTAGCATATAGCTTCTGGATACAATTCACCTCCAGTTACTATCACAGTTACGTCTGATGCATAACGTAACTCGGCAGCTACATTCATATCATTCGTAACAACGGTAATGTTTTTATGATTTACTAAGTTTTTGGCAATGTGTTGCGTCGTTGTGCCAGAATCAATTATCAATGTATCGCCATCTTCTACGAAGCTAGCAGCCTTCTTTCCTATTCTCATTTTCTCTTCGTAGTTTTGCGTCGTTCTTTCGTGAAAGGGGCGTTCTTCATTCGTCCATTGGTCGATTACTACACCACCATGTGTTCGTTTTAGAAAACCTTCCTTCTCAATCTCTGATAAATCTCTACGCACTGTTGCTTCATGAACGTTAAACTCATCAGCAAGGCTACTAACGGTTGCTGTTTTATGCTTTCTAACATATTCTAAAATTTTCATTTTTCTCTCAGCCGGTAACAATTTGTACTGCCTCCCTTCTTTAAAATTACTGAGCTTCACGTTGCTCGTTGTACGCTTTTAATAAAGTAAAACGATTCGGGCGAACTTCATGTGCTCTTAACATACTTCTCTTCAATAATTCAGGTTTAATGCCAAGTTCTTCTATTGAGGTAGGACCACCCACTATTAATAAAAGGGATTTAAGCTCAGCTGCTGTTGGTATCATTGCAATTCGATTTCTAATTTCTACCCAGTTATTTACTACTGAATATAGACCGTCGGTTTGATCTTTCTTTGCTAACTCATGATAAAAATGACTCATTTCCATACACTACGCCCACTTTTGCTCCGTGTAATAGTTGCCTTTTTCCTTTTTTCAGAAATTCCATTTCCCAATAATGGGATAAGTGATGCTCTGCACCAGAAGCCGGGTGAGACTTTCCGTAAAGAAGCATAGCTAATCCAGATGTAATTAAAGCAGAAGTTAGCACATATAACCCTTCCTCCTCACCTTTTGCAATAGAGTGAACATGTTTCACACACTCTTCCAATGCAGATCTAGTTAGTTCAGCGGATTTCTCTAAATATTCTTCATTCGTTACAATCGACTCGAATTCCCAATCAAATAATGACGTGTACTTAGCAAGCATGTCCCCAAAACCTGCTGCAATAAGTTCTTTAGGAGCATTTTTAATAATTTCTAAATCAGCAAATATGGCATCTGGTCCCGTTGTTTGATACGTTTTCTTAATTCCTCTGAAAATGATCGGTGCTCCCATAGAGCTAAAACCATCAACTGAGGGGCTGTTGGAACGGAAATAAACGGAATCCCTATCATATGTGAAGTAAAACGGACAATATCATGAATGGTCCCTCCGCCAACGGCCAACATAACTTCTGCTTTCGTTCTTTTCCCATCTATCATCACTTGTATAATTGACGCTTCATCTGCTATAACATCACCCAAGTGATCATGTTCAACCATTGTGATGTGCGAATTAAATTCAGCATTAATCAAAGATTTATTCACTTTATGACCCGCTGCATCGATTGTATTATCGTCTCCAACTATTAGGATGTTCGTCCACTTTCTAGATAGTAAATACGTTGCTACTTCTGCAATCGCGTTTGATTGAATTACAATTTCTTTCGGGAAATTTTCATTAACGTGTTCTTTTTCTATTTGTAAATCTTTTAATGTTGTGAACGTCATATTTTTTGCTCCTCGTTTTCTCTTAAAATAAACCAATCCTGAAGATTCTCAATTGAATCCCACACAAAATCTGGTTTCCACTCACTATGCTTGCAATCAAATATAGTATTATTTCCAGTTAAAACTAACGCTGATTGCATCCCATGTAAATTTCCTAATGAAATATCAGATGCAAGACTATCACCGATTACAAGGCACTGTTCAAAAGAAGTTCCAAGGGTGTCAACGGCTGCTGTAGCCATCATGCTAGATGGCTTTCCAATTACGACGTCCACCTCTTTTTCTGTAGTTGCTACAATTGCAGCAATGATTCCTGCTACATCAATCGACTCCCCGTCAGCAGTCGGTACTATTTTGTCCGTATTAGTAGCCATTATTTTGGCACCATTTCGAACAGCCCGAAAGGCTAAGTTCAGATCATGATATGTAAGCTCCTCATGTAATGTAATTAATAACCAATCCGCTCTCTCAGGCTGTTTTGCTAACGTAACGTTTTCTAGCTCTAACTCCTCTTTTAATCCGTTGCCTCCGAGAAACCAGACAGCATCTTTAGGGTAACTTGCTTTCAAATAGGAGGCTGCAACAGACGACGTTAGTAGGATCTCTTCCTCATTGACATCAATCCCCATTTCCTTTAACTTCTGCTTGCACATTCTTCTTGAAATATTGCCTCTATTACTTAGAAATACGAATTTCATCTCTTTTTCTCTTAGAAACTGAATCGTCTCTTTTGAGCCTTCAATTGCTTCATTACCTTTGTATATCGTGCCATCAAGGTCTATAATCAGTCCTTCAACTTTGTTCATCGCTATCTCCTAATCTGTGCGTCTATCCTATTAATCTCTATTCGAGCATAAATAAACAATATTTTTGCATTAATTTGTTCATTTATGCTTTTTTAAGTATAATTCTGCAATGTTAAGACAATGTTTACTAACTATTAACTTTTTACTAAGAAGATATTAAAGGCACTTATCCAAAGATAAATGCCTTCACTGTTTGTATAAGAATTAAGATTAAAAGTTGCTAAATTGATGTAAGTGACGTTAATTATTTGCAGGGTGGCGAATGGGGTGTTACAAATCCATTAGTCTATAAAAAGGGCTTTAGAAAATCAATAAGAACATTTAACTTACTCAGTACGAAAAAAGGGAATTCGAAAAAATCGAATTCCCTTTTTTCAACATAGCTACATTGTTAGCCTAGTCTAACCGTTTTGTTCTCGGTGCTTGATTCATATGCGGCTAGAGCTACCTCCAATGCTTTTAATCCGTCATACCCTGAAATGAAAGGCTCTCTTTTTTACGTACACATTGGACAAAATCCTTAATTAAACCTTCGTCCATACTATTTCCATAAAACACTTGATGCAAAGACTTCTCTTTTGATTCGAATATGCGGATATGCTCCTTTAAGGAGTCGACCTTAACGGATTGCTTTGTACCAATGACTTCAATTGTCACATCTCCCCACGTTGGGTATTGTTTAAAACGAGACCAGCTAGCGTCATGCGTCGCAATCACACCATTTTCAAACTCCAACGTTAGAATACCTGCATCATCAATATCAATATCGTGAAAATATGAACGTGTGTGCTTTCACTTCGGTTACTTCCTTACCTAAATACCAACGCATTATATCAATCATATGTACGGTATGATCAAGAACCGCACCACCACCAGCTAACGCTTCATCGACGAACCAGCCGCCGGGGTTTTGTCCACGATTCGTCGTACGAATAGCGATGATGTCCCCAAGTTCTCCTCGTTCAACCAGCTCTTTTAACTGAATAATTGGGTCACGATACCGTACCGGGAAAGCAATTTGTAAAATGACTTCATTTTCTTCACATTCGCGAATCATTTCTTTTGCATCGGATACAGTTGTGGCTATCGGCTTTTCACATAGAATATGTTTTTTCGCTTTAGCTGCATTGATAACCATCTCTTTATGCCGTATGTTTTCACTACAGATGATTACTGCATCCATTGGTTGGTGAAGAAAAGCCGATTGTTCGGAATAATGCACCGTCTCGTACTGCTTTGCTACAGCTTGGCCTCTTTTAATATCATCGTCAAATATACCGACTAACTCAACATCTGGTTGCTTTAGCAAAGCTCTCGCATAGCTATTGGCATGCATATGGGCAAAGCTCATCATACCAATTTTCATGACTGAACACCTCCTGTAAGCATATGCTCAATTCCTTGTAATTGATCTAGTAATTGCTGATTAACTAATTGAGCATGTTTGAATATGTTCTGTATTGGAATCGTTAATGTATTCGTTTCAGTAGAAAGTGACACCATTTCTTCACTATTAAATTCAATGATCTTACCGATCCCACTCCACTCTAGTTCAATTTGCTTTTGTTCTGATTCAGTGTATTCTAGATGTGCGATTCGTCCATTTCCAAAATCTAACGTGACAATTGTATGTGCTGGATTCACACCTGCTTTTGACTGTTTGACATGAGTATCCAACGGATTTCCGAACAACCGTGATAGTACATACAAATCACTAATCATAGATTCAAAATGTCCATTTGTTTTTAATTTACGTCGATATCGGAACACCCCGGACGGTCGATCACCTTGTTGAATCATTTCTTTTGCTTTGCTATAGAAAGGGAGACATTCCAATTCAAAATATACATGACATCCAATCAACTCATCACTACTCATTGCCGTTTCAGCAGGCAAATACATTTTGTGCCCTTGTTTAGCTAGCTGTACACATTTTTGTACCGAGCGATTCGTCATCCAATTACAGCCGTCACTAACGGCATCAGAAACGAGTACTTTTAGAGACTTACTTGGTTGAATATCTCCTACTATAATGACAGCCATGATTGTCCCTCCAGTTTTATAAATAAATCTCTTTTTTCGTTTGAGCTGATTCGTGAATGCCCTCTAACATTGCCATCACTTGGACACCATCTCCTACAGGAGCAATGGTTTCTTGCCCTTGCAAACAGCAATTAACAAAGTGATTGATCTCATTGGCAAATGCATTGGCAAAATCAAAGCTCGGTCGGTCGATTTGCGGCGTACTATTTATGATCGTATTGTGTTTCTCTGTCACGATTTCAAGCTTCGGTTCCATAACTGCCCCACCTTTATCACCATAAATACTCGCAGCTGTTGTATTATGAGGTGCATGTAACGTAAAGCTTACATCGACAAACAAGGAAGCACCGTTTTCAAAACGAATTAAGGCATTCGTTAGATCTTCGACATCGTTTAATGTCGGATCATAATCGGCTGCTTTGTAAAAAGACAGATGCTCAATATGACTTCGATTACCTAACTGATAATAGGAGTTTCCACTAACTGAAACAGGACGCGGCTTCCCCATCAAATACCAGCATAGATCAATCATATGTACACCGAGATCAATTAAAGGGCCGCCACCAGATTTCTTCTGATCACTGAACCATCCTCCAGGATTCCCTATCCTGCGAAGAAAGGATGCTTTCGCATAATAAATTTGGCCTAACTCCTGCTGATCAATAAATGTTTTTAATAGTTTGATCGAGTCTGCATGTCGTCTGACAAATCCAACTTGGACAATTTTATCGCTCTTTCTAGCTGCTTCTTGAACAGCTAACGCTTCTTTCACATTTAAGCTTAGTGGCTTCTCAACTAACACATGTTTATTTGCTTCTAAGGCTGCTATTGCAATTTCAGCATGTGTGTTATTCCAAGTGCAAATACTAACGGCATCGATATCTTCTTGTTGAAGAAGTTCGATATAATCTACATATAGCTTATCTACACTATATTCGTGCCCTTTTTCCTGTAAGCGTTCCTGATGTATATCACATAAGGCAACAAGCTCTACTTGTTCATTTTGCTTATAAGCTTGGATATGTGATCTTGAAATCGATCCAACCCCAATAACACCAACTCGTAGCATAAATTCCTTCTCCCTCCTAGACAATGGAAACTTCTTTTGTTTTTACATGTTTAAACGTTTTCGATACACCCCATGTAACGATATAGCCGTCACACTACCACCGAATAAGAACAATAAAATTGGAATAGTAGAATAGATGAAATAATAGATACTAGCTAAACTAACCAAAAGGAATCCCGTCATTAACGGATGCACCATCGCTAAAATAAATGGCCACTTTACATAGTTCGCTAAACTTAGCTCATAGTGAACGAACACGGGAAAGAAATACAGCACTATAATCCCAAGTACGAATAATAAAATAACAACACCTGCTACACCGAATAAATAGATCATTTGCTCTTGTCCAAATAAAATACGAAGCTCAATAATTAACAAGTAGCCCGAGCTAAAAAAGAAAAAGCCTGCGAAATTAGATAGTTTAAATTCCGTTTTATATGTTCGCCAAAAGGTAGCAAATATAGGAATATCCTTGTTCGCACTCACCCATTTTCTTACGACGGCAAACATCGCCGATGTAGCTGGCATCAGTCCAAATACTCCTAACCCTATAATGGTGAAGCTGACCCATAGAATATTCAAATAAACAAATCTCGTAATCCATTGGCAAATAAGATAGTATCTATTCATTCCCTATCCTCCACATCTATCTACTCCTTCACCGATCCGATTAATACACCTTTGACAAAATAGCGCTGTAAAAATGGATAGATGAGTAATAACGGTAACGCTGACACGATCATGACTGCATATTTCACTAAAGCAGCGTTTCTTACTTGCTCTACAAGCGATTCCGCTAACCCAATTTCACCTGTCCCATCCTGACCAATTTCATTGACAATGAGGATCTGTCTTAAGACCAGCTGTAACGGGTATTTGTCACTATCGGATATATAGACTAGTGCATTAAAATACTGATTCCACATACTCACTCCATGGAACAAGGCCATTACAGCGATTAATGGTGCAGACAGTGGTATAACAATCCTGACAAAAATATAAATATCTGATGCACCATCTATTTTTGCTGCTTCTACTAACTGATCTGGGATACTTTGTTGAAAAAAGGTTCGTGCCACTAATACTGACCAAGCCCCAACGACTCCTGGAATGACAATCGACCAAATAGTATTAAGCATTCCTAATGAGTGGACGACTAAATAGGTCGGAATGAGCCCCCCGCTAAATAACATCGTAATCAGAATGAACCAAAGCAAATATTTTTTTCCCATTAGTTCTTTCCGCGATAAAGCGTATGAACTTGGTAGAAGGAGCACGAGGTGAATAAGCGTCCCTACAATTGTATAAATAATAGTATTTTTATAACCAAGCCAAATCGCATCATTTTCAAACACCCTTCGGAACCCTTCCCATGTTATATCAACGGGCCAAAGCCACATTCTCCCTGTGCTTACAGCCGCCGGATCACTAATCGATGCACTAATAACAAAGATAAGTGGATACATGACTAGCAAGACGATTACAAATACTAACAAACAATTAATTCGATCAAAGACTTTATCTGATAATCCTCTTTTTTCCTTCAAAGAATCCACTCCTTTACCATAGGCTGTTCGTACTTACTTTTCTGGCAAGATAATTTACAGTTATGAGTAATATCACATTAATGGCCGAATCAAATAAACCTACTGCTGCTGCAAAACTATATTGTCCTTCTATCAATCCTGTTTGATATACAAAGGTTTGGATAATATCAGAAGTTTCCGAGTTTAATGTATTTTGCATTAATAGAACCTTCTCAAAACCGATCGACATGAACTTACCAATATTCAAGATAAATAAAATGACTATAGTAGGTAAAATCGATGGAATATTGATATACAAAATCCTTTGCATTCGCGTAGCCCCATCTACTTGGCAGCCTCATGAAGTTCCGGATTTACACCTGCTAGTGCCGCTAAATAAATAATCGTACCCCATCCAAGGGATTGCCATTCACCTGACCAAACATAAATATGGCGGAACCATTCTGGACTTGTTAAAAAATCAATAGATTCCCCTCCTAATCCTTGAATCGCCAAATTAACAATTCCGGTGAGTGGATCTAGAAAAGCAACAAGCATACCTACAGCTACTACTACTGAGATAAAATGTGGGGCATATGTTAACGTTTGCGACCACTTTTTAAACCAACCATTTCGCAACTCATTAAGCATTAAGGCAAAGATAATTGGAAGGGGAAACAAAAGCAGCTGATATAAATTAATTGCTATCGTATTTTTTAATAATCGCCAAAAATAATAGGAATTAAAAAATCGTTCAAAATGGTCGAATCCTACCCATGGACTACCTAAAATACCTAATGTGGCATAATATTCTCGAAAAGCAATTTGTACGCCATACATTGGTATATAATGGAAAATCAAAAAAAACAGTAACGTTGGGAAAAGAAACGCATATAATTGCCAGTTACGGCGGAAATTATTCCGTATGTGATTCCATCGGTTTTGCTTAATAACCAATTCGTTTCCTGCCATATGCTTGTCTCCTCTCCTATTTTGGTACCCGGGAAAACATCAAATGTTTTCCCGAGTGAATTGGCTTCTTACTCTTCCATATATCGTTCGTAAGCGGCTTGTTCAATTTCCATATACTCTTCTAAACCCATCTTTTCTATCGTCTCAATGTAGTTGTCCCATTCAGAGAAGGAAATATTTCCAGTAATAAACTTATCCTGCATTTCATTCACATATTTTTCAATATCAGCTGACAACGCTGCTTTTCGTTGACTTTCTTCAACCGTGTACGTGAAATTTGACCAAATATCCTCTATAAGATATGGTGCTAATGCTTCGGCAGATTCAATAGAAGATGGCAGCGTTTCTGCACCATTAAACACATCCTGCTTAACATATCCGGGATATCCACCACCAAGCCACGTTATATGCGGCTTTAATGCTTGTTCCATAGTTAGACCATCTGGGTTATTCATAATTTCATCGACGTACTCGAGCCCATCTTCTGTTTCTTCATACGTAAGACCCTCTACCCCCATGAAATATAACTTCGTACCCTCGTCACTATAAAAGTAATCCATCCAACGTAAGGTTTCAGGAATATGCTCGTTCTCGCTCGTCACAACAAAGCCACCTAAGTGAATTAGGGGAGAACCGATATCTGTAAAGGCACGATCACCATATGGACCCTCTAATGCTGGCAAACCGACAAAACTTTTTCCTGCTTCACCATAAATCGTTTCAGGGTTCGGAGCTGTGATACTTCCATATCTACCCTCTGATCCAATCGCATAACTTTGGTTCGTATCAATTGTATAAATATTCTCGTGAATGAGTCCTTCACTATATAATTTGTTCAAGTATTCTAGCATTTCTTTATAGCGCTCAGACGCAGGGAAAAAACGCATTTCATTTGTTTCAGGATCTGTGTCAATAAACAGGTGGTTACGTCCATTCGTATTAATTCCAAATGCCCCAGCTAGATGCTGTCTTAAGCCAGCAATCGTTGTGCTACCAAATGGAATTTCATCATTTTCCCCGTTTCCAGTTAGATCTGTTTCTTTGACCGCTTTTAAGTACTCATAAAATTCATCCGTCGTTTCTGGCAAATCCATACCAAGTTTGTCTAACCAATCCTTGTTAATCCATGACCTAGAGCCAATTAATAGAGATGGGAACTCTGGATCATAGATAGTTGGTAAAGCATAAATGTTTCCATCAGGGAATGTTATCCCTTTTCTAATATCCGGATTTTCTTCTAATATTGTTGAAAGGTTTGGCATATATTCCTCAATATAATCATTCAAAGTGACGAATACACCTTGTTGCCCATATTTGATCAAGTCACTATTTGGCATATAGGACGTATAGAAGACATCTGGTAGGTTCCCACCAGCTAATGCTAAATTTCGTTTCTCTTCTAATCCTTCACGAGGCATCATTTCCCATTCGATTTCAATATTCGTTAACTTCTCATACTCTTTCCATATGGTAACTTCATTATAATCATCTGCGTGAGTAGCATGTTTTCCAGCCATAAAATGTAATGTGATCGGTTCATCAACAATTGGAAAACCTTCCTTATTAAAATTCTCTGCTTCTGCTACTTCCGAAGTATCTATGTCATTTACGCTATTATCACCACTACATGCAACTAAAAGTGACACTACAACAATTGATACTATTTTCCATACCTTATTCATGTTTCTTATCCTCCTTGTAGGTTCCGTGTTAGAAAAAGCTAATACAATCAATTAGAGCTGCAAGAGTTATTCATACCAATACCGTTTCAATAGGTATGTTCTGTGGTGATTTATGGTTTTCCCTATTCCCCTTTGCCACCGACCCTACGATGATGTGCAACAACTGCCGAAAATTCATAATAAGAAAACTGTAAGCGATGACCGTCTTCTTACTACCATCTTTGTGTGTTAAAGAATTTATTAGGAATGCACAAACACTATTGGCCATCCTTTTCAATCGTTTGTTTCAGTACGAGTCAAGTACTGAGTAACCTTGCTTCACCTCCTGTGTGGTTGTTAGGATCGTTGACGCTTTGAATGTAGCATAATTGATTTTTTAAAGTATATATGTCACTTTTGCATACGGTTTGTGCAAGATTACTAGTCTTATAAATAGATAAGCTGTAGTTAGCTATCCTATTTGAGATAGATCATTTTTTTACTTATCTCGATAAATGACGTATCGCCAGCATTGAAATATGTCGATTATGCTTTACTATGTATATTCTGATTATCATATTTAACATACTAATCGTTCATATAATGAAGCATTATGGGATGAAAAAAAGAGAAACCTTCTGATTTCTCCCTTGTCCTATCTATTAATTGAACTCTGTTAGCTAATCCCGTTTACAAAGGTCATTTACTTATTAGTACATCAATCCCCAATGGTAGATTGTACCTTTATTGGATTAAAAACATGAAGGGATAGCCATGATATGCTATCCCCACTTCAAATAAGTAGAATCATTTCACTCAACATTCTTCCGGTATTGTCCAGGTGTAACTCCCTCTTCTTTACGGAACTTTCTAATGAAATTCGCAACATCTAAATAACCAATATCCAAAACGATTTCTTTAATCGGTAATGTCGTATCTTTAAGCTGACGTTTGCATTCTTCCATCCTTAGCTTCCAAATATATTTCGTGAATGGGTAGCTTGTTTCTTCCTTAATCATTCGACTAACGTAGGAGGAAGAAAGCTGATACTTTTCGGCTATTTGCTCTAAGCTAAGCGAATGAGATGTATACTGTTGATGAATATAGGTAAGGATTTGATCCCTTAACTCGTTTTGACGATTGAGTTTATTTCGTTTCACTTCATTACATATTTCTTTAATAAACAGGTCCAATGTTCGCTCTAAACCTTCTAACGATTCGAACTCGACTAAGCCGCGTAACTGATTAGCGTTATATTGAGCTCTGGACTCAGAAATACATTTCAATATCGTATTAATGAGATCAAAGCACATCGCCTTTAACATATAGATAGATAGATCTTTTTCTTTTAACTCAGCCAGCAAACTCTTGACAGATTCTTTCGCAACAATTGGATCACCTTGTTTTAAACTTTGAACTAGCTTCGCCTGTTGATCCGATTGGAACCATATCGTATGAGTTGTTTTTTTGCAATCTGCTCAAAGTAGACTGGCTGCACACTATTGCTGTGGATGAGTGCATAATCAATAGCCGCTTTCGCCTCAATGAAAGAACGATTCATCCTGCTTATTTCTTCATATATTCCTCCAACCCCAACCTTCAACTCCATCGCCGTGATCACAGATAACTTATCAGTAATTGCTTCCATCATCTCGTTGCGCTGTATATATGGATCTTGATGATCATCTTGCATATCGACAATAACTCCAACTGCTTGGTCATGGATTAACTCAACCCCATATCCAGTCCCATTTTCAAGTGAGATTTCTTGTACAAACTCTAGTACTTTTTCCTTAGTTAATAACGTTTCGTGCTTTACACGCTGTTCTTTAAGGGAAACAACAAAGATGAATTTTCTCTTCCCTTTGAATTGTAATTGTAAGTCTTCTAATAGTTCTTTCTGTTCTTTCAGTGTGATAGCATCACCATTTATAAGTTTTATTACGATCTGATCCCGGAGATACGGTTCATGGACTTTCATTTTCTCCTGTAATTGCTCGCTATTCTCATGCATCATTTGAATGGATTCTTGTATACGAGCAATTTCATCTTTTGACTGCTTTGAAAAGTACTTACCGTGTATCGTTTTGATTTTCTGATTTAGTCCATGTATTGGTCTATACTGAATAATAGCCATATAAAACGTAGACACCATTCCGATAATAGCAATAATAGTCAAAATTGTAATGATCGTTGATTTCAGTGCATCCATTTTTGCATAAAACTGTTTGGTAGGCATTGCGGTAACAAACGTCCATTGACTTTCATCGGAAAAGGTAGACACTAAGGAGTAATCTTCACCGTTCAATTGTTTCCTCGATATTCCATTTTTCAATTGAGGTACGATATCAGCTTCAATAATTGTTGATGATTCACTATTATGATAGGAAGCAATTCGCTCCTGCTCGCGATTAAAAATATAAATATTTCCTTCAAAATGACCGAGTGCATGATGGATTAAATTAGTAAATATATCTTCTTTTACGAGAAAAACAACGGTTCCATACGGGGTTAAGCTCGTTGAAGAAATTGGAAACATATAGGCTATGACATGTTCACTGGCTGACTCCAAGTCAAATGAACGTACTGTTGGCTGTTCAAGCGTTTCCATCTCACGTTTTAGCTGCTCAATTTCGTACGAAGCAAACTGATACACATCGGTATAAATATCGATCGTATTTACACCTCTAGAGGAATAAATGTTTTCTTGTCCGTAATAATATAAAAATAAACTATCAACAATGGAACTATTTACCGAATACGTTGTCAGTTCGTTAATTGCAAGCTTACTATAATATGGTTCAGTGAACATATACGGTGTCAAACGATGATCCATAGAAATACGATGTGCAATTTGCTGCAACTCTTCTAATCTAGCATCGGCAATGTCTTTTACCTGCTCTAATTTCCCCATGTTCGATTGCTCAATTTCATCCTGAATACTACTCACAGACATTTGGTAAAATACGATACTAATCATCATAAACGGAATAAGAAAATAATTAGGTATGAAATTAAGTACTTATAAAATAGCCTTGTTCTGTTATTTCCTAACCCTAACATATGTTATGATACCTCTTTCGTCCGTAACAAACCTCACCCCAATCATACTCTACCAAAGTAAACGAAACGTAAATCCATCGTGAAATTCATGTAAAAGCATTCACGTTTATTACCTTGAAGCGTTAGTATATGAACTTCAAGCGATAACAAATAAAGCATCTTATTTTTATCATTTTCCTATCTTTTATTGTATACTGTCTTTGAAAGGAGATGATTAAAATGTATCGTACAGTACAAGATTTTATTAACGATTGGAATGCTGCTGCTGGCGGCACGAGCCAGGTACTCGAAGCTTTAACAGATGACACATTAAAACAATCAATTGTAGAAGGTCATAGCTCATTAGGATGGTTAGGCTGGCATTTAACAACAAGCCCTGTCTTCTTTGCTAATTTAGTAGGTGTATCAGTCGAACCAGTTGGTGATAGTGGAACAGTTCCAACTGCCGCTGCTGACATTTCTCAATCGTATAAGCAAATGGTTGAGCGTGTAAAAGCAGGTGTGGAAGAGACGTTAACAGATGAAATGATGATTGAGGACGTTGATGGCATGGGACATAAGGTTCCGCGTGGAGCATTATTACGTACTCTAATTGACCATCAAACACATCACCGTGGACAAATGACGGTTTTACTGAGACAAGCTGGTTTACCTGTTCCCGGTATCATGGGTCCTACAAAAGAACAACAGAATAACTAATTATATAATTAAACGCATTTGAGAAATGACTTTCAAATGCGTTTTAATTTTTTAGTTATTACTATTGACTACTAGTCAGATAGGTGACCGTACTAGTATTCCAATACTCTTATTTCTACTCAGAGCACAGCATTATACAGTAAGTAAGAAAGCCCGAACGCAATTAGGTTAAACTTTAATGTGGCCTTACTAAGAAACGTTCTCTCTCCCGTCATTTCCTTGATCAATCACCTTTATCTTTGTCCTTCTCCTTATCATCATCTAAAGGCGATGCTACTGGATCTCCATTGATACCTTAGCAATCTCGAATTTTTCAAAATGCGGAGATATTGAATAACATCATTAAATCGATAGGAATTATCGTTATAAAGAGGAATCGTATTTTCACCACTCTTCTAGTTGGATATCAACAACGTGATTTCCCACCGAGTCCCACGATAAAGTATTGATGAAATAAGCAGTTTGTAGGGTTTGGTCATTTACTACCAATTGAGCATAACGATCGCCTGAGTAAATAAAAAGGAATAGCTAATTATATACCAGTTCACTTCTTCTTTCATTTCATCATGATCCTTAACTATTTTTTAAATTTAAATAATAATCCCTTGTTTTTTTATCAAATTTTTCTATAGCGTATCTTAAGGTGACCCTAGGCATAGTACGAGCGTGTTTACTCAAGAAAGACTTCAACTTTACTTCATCTTTTTTACCAGCTTCACGTATAAAGCTACCAACTGCTTTGTTGATTAATTCCTCTTTATCATTGATCAGTAATTCTGCTATGGCGAACGTATCCTCTACGTTTTCATTTTTAATAAATGTATGCGTACTTACTATAGCGGTTCTACGTTCCCAAATATGATTGGAATGGGCCATCTCGTATAACGGCTTTTTCGATTTATCTAGTAGATACATCCCGACCACAGAAGGAGCAGAGCGATCTACCAGATCCCAATTATTGATTCGGTCATGTTTCTTAATATAAAGTTCATACAAAGCCCGTCTCTGCTCGTCTGATATTTTGTTTGACTTAGCTTGAAAATCCATAATGCTCACAGCACCCATTCTGACTTCATAATAATCACTTTCTAAAAGTAGTTCAATTTCCGTTAATGGCATGTTCTTAAATTGTTTGGCAATTGTAAACACAGTTCTCATATTTAGACCGAAGTACTTCGTATTACGATCTGAACCTTTAAAAAACTTCTTCATTTTTGCTATATCGGTTTCATTCTGATAATGTTGCAATTCTTGTATAAAAAGGTTAGCGGTCTCCTTTTCCATCATTCAAAACTCCTTCCAATTTGAAAGAGGAATTTCTTTTCTCTTTCTTCATAAACTGAATAACATAATCAGTATTATTTTCTAGTTTTCCCTTTTCTTCTATTTAATGTATTCCCCATCCGCACCGTTGATATTTTGTTCCACCATCGATAAAAATGTCACCACATTCACATTTCTTTAAATCATAAGTATGCCTTTGATTCGATTATATCATTGCACTTTTTACATCGTACTTTGTTTACAAGTTTGTTTCATTTAATCTTCTTATTCCAGACCTCTTCTAACGTTTTTTGAAACAACAGATCAAGGGTATGTGTCCAGTCAGCTATATCGCTATTTACTGATTTTGTATAGTCCCTAAGTCTTTGTATTTCCTTATCTAGAAAATGGTTTATGATATCAATTTTTGGTTCATAATCGAGCTCTTCGCCATTTATCTTTCGCTGTAATAATGTTTGAATTTCCATCTTCAATTCACCTTCTGGAATTAGTTCCTTCAACAGTTTAGGAAATTCTAATGGGGGAAACTCATTGTATTTTTCTATCCATTTAACAGCTAACACTGGCCGAAGTACATAAAAATACTTTTTGATTTTTACTTCATCACCCTGTAAGTATTCTCGATAATTGTTATTTGCCATATTTAAATAGTGATGTATACAAGAATTTGGAGAAAAGATGCTATTGGAAAGTTCCTTCATCTGATCAATTGTCGAAAATGCTTGATAATAAATGATACTTGATCGTAACCATTCCATTAATGGAGGATTTGATTTTCGGAATAATCGTAATGCCTTTGTCAATTCCCAGCCTGAAATATCTAACAAATCGTTTATAGGTAATTCAATAACATCTCGCTTCTTTCCAATTCCTAATTTGTCAATCGTTAAATAATCTTCCGGCTTATGAACATAAATAAAGCGAACATCATAGTCACTATTTTTTGAAGGGAATTCCCAAGCCCTACTTCCTGATTCCACAGCATAAAGAATTTTCACATTAAAGTCTTTTTCTATTTTAAACAACGATTTTAAAATGGTATCCTTCAAATCTCTTACCTCATTTCGCTAGTTTCATATCGATGACCGATGATTGGTAGATCAATATCTTAAACTATATAAATAAAAAAGGAGCTACTACAAAACAGTATCTCCCTTAATTTATTGCGAAGCCAATGATTTAATACACTCTCCTGACTCATTCTTTGGACTATTCACAATGGTAGACACCTCATAAGCATCCATCTCTTCTGCAGGGTAGGAATGAAGCAAATCTTTTAATGCCGGTACATGAGTCGTTATATCGAGCCAGCTATCGCGATCTTCTTTCTTGATAATAACAGGCATACGATCATGAATATCGTTCATAAGCTTATTTGGAGTAGTTGTTATAATTGTACACGTTACTAATTCATCGCCATCACTCTTATCACTCCAGCGATCCCACAGTCCTGCAAATGTAAAAACACCATCGTTTACCGTAATACGATAAGGCTTTTTCCCGTTCTCTGTTCGTTTCCACTCGTAAAAGCCATCAGCAACAATTAAGCAGCGTCGACGTTCAAATAAACGTTTAAACGCAGGCTTTTCATGGATTGTTTCCGCACGTGCATTAATCATTTTGTATCCTATTTTGCGGTCTTTTGCCCAGCTTGGAACAAGACCCCATCGTATGTAACCTGCTTTTCTTTGTTCACGATCTGAAATGATGCTCAAAACGGGCTGGCTTGGTGCAATATTAAACCTAGGCGTATAATCAACAATATTTACTAACAGTTGCTTTTCAATTTCCTCTTTATCCACAGTAAGCGTAAATCGACCACACATCATATCACCTCAGGTTTAAGTATAATCAAGTTAAGATAATTGGATACATTTGTTCCTTAAGATGGTGTTTGATAATCCATTTGAACGCGGATTGTTTCCTTTGCTTTGTGCCCTGCTAGTATTTCACAAAGATACAGTCCCAAATCTATTGCTGAACTAACTCCTCTTGCTGTAATTATATCTCCTTCATCGACAATTCTTTTATCTACAACTGAACAAAATTTTCTTAAGTATTCATAAGCACTTGGGTGAGATGTAGCTGACTTCCCCTCTAACAAGCCTGCTGAAGCGAGCAACAAAGAACCTGTACATACAGAAGTCTTTAATTCACAAGCTTTTGACGTTTGCAGCCATTTAATAAATTCAAGATCATTGACTAACGTTCGTGTACTAAATCCTCCTGGAACGATAACCAAATCATAAGTATTAAGTGACTCTTTTACCTTTGTTGGCGTGAAACGAAGGCCCAGTGAATCGTTAACTTGTTCTGTAAATGAACAAATGTCCCACTCCAATTCCGGCATAAAATCCATTGTTTTCAACCTTGTTACGGCATCATACACTCCAATGAAATCTAGGGCAGTAAACCCTTCAAAAATAACAAACGCTACTTTCATTCCATCTCCCCTCCTTGACACAATTATAAACTGTATTACCAATTCTTGGCTACCGCTTTCTCCTAAACGCATAATAATAAGGACGCTGAAACTCGACACTGTAAATAATATCGACCACTTTAGTTGAAATCCATTGGCTTATAAATGCTAATAGTAAAATTTCTACACTTATCACTAATGCAGTTAATATAAAAATAGCAACATTCATATAAAAAAGAGGCTTTCCAGGGAGTATCCCTCGCTTATGTGATATCATGACCGCAACAACGCCTACTCCTCCATTTGAAACATTATTACGCATTAAGATTCCAATACCCGTTCCAAGAAAAAGAGAACCGACTATTAGATCAATGAACAGATGGCGTTCAGGTACATGAAGATATGTCTCAAACATATCAATGGATACAGAGGTTACCGTAATGCTGAGTAATGTCCATAAAGTAAACCGCTTACCAAGATATTTCACTCCTAACAGTAGGAAGGAAAAATTAACAATCCAAAGTGCTAAGCCTATATTGATTGGAAACCAATAATTTAATAATACTGCTAAGCCCCCAGCACCACCAGAAGGAATGGAATTTGGAAATAGAAACAAACCCATCCCAAAGCCTTGGCAAACGCCTCCGAATATAACTTGTCCACTTTTTTTTCGACAAAGACGGTAATCCCATAAAAAAGCTCCTTAAAATTTAAACTAGTAGAACCCTACTAATGTAACCTATTAATTTCCAGTAGGAAAAAGAACAGAAAAAGCAGTCACTTGCCTAGAAATTTAAACAAGTGACTAAGTCTTAATAAACCATAGAATGATCATGATAATATTTAAATTCGAGTAAATTGTTCGCTGGGTCAATTAAAAAGAATGTTACATGTTCTTCCTGTCTTCCTTTAAACCTTACCATCGGTTCTAGGAAAAATGGTAATCCTTCATTCATTGCATACTCTAATGCTTTGTCATATTCTTCTCTATCTAAAAAGGTGATCCCATAGTGACGCGGTACATGTTCGGTTCTTCATCAATATTTTCGGGACTTAAATGGCAAACGACCTGATCACCAAAGAAGTCAAATGTCACACGATCATCGTATCTTCTTGCTAATTGACAACCTAGTTTTTCATAAAATTCAACCGTTTCATCTAAATCCTTGCATGGAATCGCTAAATGAAATACTTTATTCGTTTTTCGCACAAAATTCCTCTCCTTATTAATGTGTCCAACATAGTTACAAATTAAAAGTATCAGAGCGTAATCCTAAACGAAGTGTTTCTAAGGAAATGACATCAGATAGAGCAATGTTTGCTAAGTTAACATTCGGACCAACATGTTCAATAAAAAAAGTTTGCATCTTTTTATTTGGTGCTTCAAAAATCAATTTCTCAAAAGAGATTGCCGATGATTTGATTAACTCGAATATATCTTCCCTTATCTCCCCATTGACGTCACATATTCCACTCGTACCGCTTTCCCTAGCTTCTGTAATGACTTTGTAAGCTCCTGCTTCAATATCTTCTTGAATATTCTCTAGCCATTCAGAACAATTCTTTTGATTCGCTTTTGCTATATCCTTGTGTCCGACTTCACTTAAAACCGTAAAATCGTCAGAAAAGCCTCTAATGAAAATGGCCTTTTCATGGTTTGGTATAGCAATCGTTCCGTTCGAAATTTCTACATAACGGCATCCCATTTCTTTGCAAAGTTCATAGTATTCATCGACTTTGTCTTGACTAAGGAATTTTTCAAACAATGTCCCACCAAAAAAGAATTCTATCTCCTGCTCTCTTAACCAGTTTACTTTTTGCTGCAAATATTTGGTTACAAGTGATGTCCCCCAGCCAAATTTCACGAAATCAATATACTTTTGAGAACTTTGGATCGTATCTTTAAAGAGGTTTAAAGGTGTCCCATTATCAATTAAAATGGTTAAACCGTTAATTCTAGGTTTCTCCTCTCTCAATGGCAATATTAATCCTGTTTCTAACATACTTGAACCCTCTCAATCATCGGTATAGTACTAGCCGAATTCACTTTCATGACAAAATCGGTCGTTAATTCTTTTGCACAATGGAGAATGTCTTCTTTTATAAAAGCTATATTATTTTCATTGAAAAATTTCCGAGCTGCATCTGACTCGATAATTCTTCTTTTCACTTCATCCTCAGTCACTTTTTCCGTGTTTTCATCTATAATATGTTGTATATATTCAGCACAAGCATAATCATCATCACCACTAGGATGGGAAGCAACGATGTTTATGTCTAAATCTTCCACCATATAATTCGTTTGGATAAATTCAGCCGTACTTCTAGCATTCGAAAATCCTGTCACAAATAGATGATCGGAATTTAAACAGTTTAACGTTGCTCGCACACCATTCGTTGTTCTTTGAACGATCGTTTCTCCCGATACGTTATGATCCTTCATACGAAATGGGGAATTATCAAATTCAAAGCCTTCGATTGGATAGCCATCCACCTCTCCAGCTAGCAATAGGCTAGGATTGTTTTTCTTCAATTGAAATGCTTCCTCAACTGTTTCAACTAGATAAATCCGGCGAGCTCCTTTCATAAATGCATAATGAGCAACGGTAAATGCTCGAATCACATCGATCACAATCGTAATATTCGCTCTTTTATTAGCCTCATTTCTCCCACGGAGGATTTGTATTCCCATAAGCAACCACCTTTTTTCTTTTCGAATCTAGACAACTGAATACCCTACAAAAAGTATATTCGCCTAGCCTATTTCCGTTACTATTTCCAAAAATTTGGGCTTTTTCTTCAAACCATTAACGAACAACTCTGTACAAATAGAAAAAGCACTATAAAACCTATTGGTTATAGTGCTAATAGATATTGTAAGAGCTAATCCCTGTCACTTTTCCTTAACGGCTATAACAAATCCACTGTTAGGTAACGTTGGCATTTTCACAAGGCTATACGCTAAATCCTGCTTTGGTACATCATATTCCACTTTGTTTACTAAGAAATCTAGAGAGGCTTTCATAACTTCAATCGTTATCCCCTCTCCTGGACAGCGGTGCCCTTTTTTTGGATCGCCACCTCCCTGGGGGATAAAATCGTATAAGCTGCCTTCTCTATGTCTAAACCGTTCTGGCTTAAATTCGTTCGGTAGATTCCAAAGTCTAGGATCATGATTTATCCCATACATATCTAGTAGTACGAGCTGCCCTTCTTTAAACTCGCAATCGTTCCATGTAAAATCCTTCTTTGCTCTTGCTCCCACAAAAGGTCCAAACGGATAGAAACGCCGAACCTCTTGCGTGAACCACTCAATCCAATTCTCATCATTCGACTTTAGCTTCTCTTTATATTCAGGGTGATCATGTAATGCTAGTGCAGAAAACGTAATGAACGTTGCAATCGCCACAATCGGTCTTAGTACATTGATAAGCTCAATTGCTGCCATACGAGTATTTAGGAGCTCACCTTTATGGTCCTTATGGAAGGCCATTGCGTGTAAAGCCGTATCCTTTTCTACTACTAGCTTTTCTGCTCTAACATCTTCTATAATCCCTTCAATCCACTCTTCTGCTCTTGCCCTTGCCCTTCTTCCCTTCCAATGACGTGGGCCTACTGCTCCGAACGCATCAACCATTGAGGTAAAATCTTCTGCCCTTTGTTCTAGCTCTTCCTCTGAGAGTGGAACGACAGCCCAATCGCATGCTGCTCTACATAGCACTTTTTTTGCTTCATCAAAAAGAACCACTTGTTTTTGGCCCTTCCATTTTTCAAGGCAATGCTGCCATTCGTTTGCAACAAGCTCTGCCATTTGCTTTTCATGTTGTGGTGTCATTAATATCATAAACAGAATTTTACGGTGAAGATGTGCATCACCATCCATTGATTGAATCGCATTTTCACCAAACAATGTCTTTTGAATTCTCTTAGGTGCGGCACCATTTCTTCGGAAATATTCTGGATTATAAAAGATTTTTGCCGCTTCTTCTCCACTCATGCAAATCACATTTTGGCCTAATAATCGTGCTTTAAATAGATCAGACTGATAGCGTTCCGCCCTATTTTTATAAAAAGATATCCCTCTTGCATAAGAGCTAGACTATTATCAATGCTTTTATCATGTGGAACGGTTTCATTGATTTCTGGCATGAAGCATTCTCCTTTTTACTATGAACTTAGACTCTATCTTATAAAGTAATTTCCCCTCGAATCTGGAAATTATGAATATTTTCCATTTAATTGAAAGATCATTTCTTTAATAAGACCTCTTTAAATTCCATAGTTATTAGTTTTTATTAATAAAAAACAGAGGACGCTATCCCCTGTTTACATTCCAAACTATTTCGCTATTGAACGGATTACATCTAATACGATATCAACCTCTTCAGGTGTATTAATGATTCCTGGCGTTAACCTTGTATACTCACTATAATAAGGAGCGACTGTCGCAATAATCTTTTTCTTTAGTAGCTTGTTGACGACATCCTTTGACTTTAAGCCGTTTATTTCAAATGACGTAATTCCTGCTGATAAATGAGTATCCATAGGTGTATGTAAAGACACATTCGGAATATCAGCTAGTCCCTCTTTGCATTGTTTATTTAGGTCATGAACTCGGTTATAAATATGTTTCTTACCAATTGAATCGACAAAATCAAAAGCAACTGGCAAAGCCCAGCGATGTTCATGTGCATGGAATCCCCCTGGTGTCATTTGGACACCATCCATTTCAGCGGGATGCTCAAACTGTTTAGAAACTTGATTCATTATCCGGTAACTTGGTATAACTGGACTAACATGCTTCCAAGCCTCTTTTGTTCCAGCAACAAAACCAGTGCCTCTTGGCCCAAACACCCATTTATGTGTGCTCGTTATGAAAAAATCACAGCCAAGCTCTTCAAACGTTTCTGTCTCAATCCCGAATCCATGAACTCCATCAACAATAAGTAAGATTTTATTCTCTTCCTCACGGGATTTATTAATCACAGAGATCTCTTTTGCGATCTTTGCCACTGGTGACTTTAAGCCAGTATCAGAGTGTACCCACGTAATCGCTAAAACTTTTGTTTTTTCAGTAATTTCTTTCAAAAGACTCGTAATGATTTCATCTTCCGTAACGGTATTTATACGTTTGTATATCGGTATCTCTCGATACGTAGCACCCGTTCGATCAGTTGCTCTAAGAATAGACTCTTGATGGGAATAATGATTATGTTCAGAACAGAGAATTTCCTGACCCTTGTTCAATTTAAGTCCATTGTATATAATTCCATGACCCATCGTCGCACTACTAGTTAATGCAATATCGTTTGGATCCTTTACGCCAAAATAGTTTGCGATTCGTTTTCTAACGTCATTTCCATAGTCAATTTCGTTCACTTCGAGATATTTCGTTGGATCCTGATCTAGTTCTTTTCGGTGTTTCTCAATCTTTTCTCGAACGAGTCTAGGATGTGAGGAGATAAACATCGATGTCGCGATGTGAATGTAATCTTTTCGTAGTTCAAACTGATCTCTTACGTCATCCCAATTAACCCCAAATAAACCCATAATATTCGTCCCTTTCTCTTTTTACCGTGAAATGTTGGAATTTATTCACCAAAATGAACGTCTTATCATATAAATGCCTATATACCATCTACCTAGGAGGCCATTATGAAAATTGTCAAGAAAATCACACCATACGGATATGATCTTCTTATTAACAATGTGCTTCATAAGCGTTGTCTATCCTGCAATATATGGTTTGAGTTTGATGGAGAAATGGGCTATTGCTCACATTGTTTGAACAACATAAAAAGAAAAGAAAAAATGAAAATAACCTCTTAATAAGGGAGTTTCCCCTTTATTCTTCTTTTCCTTCTCCTTTAAGGTCAACCTTGTCGCCACCAACAGTTAAATAGGAATATACCTCTAAATCAGGCTTTAGCTTAGTTAATCCACGTAAGTAAGGTTTGACCAAATCCTTAAAGTCTTCCGCTGCTCCTTCCTCTTCAAGCTGACCATAAACGTATACCTTCTTTTTATCCTCTTCCATTAAAAAAGCGATATAGCCGATAGGTTTGTTATGATCTGTCACAATATTTAAAACTTGAGCATCGTCTTTAATAAATTCTGGCGAAAAATAAATTTGCATAACCACTACCTCCATTCATATTATTCTGTTGCTAGTTGAAGTTTTTTGAATAGTGTTTCTGAATCATGATCTTCCGTATTTGAATCTTTCGGTTTTTTGACATGTATTAATAACAAGCATAATAAGCCTACGACCAATGTTAACCCTGCTGTTGTTAGAAACATACCTGTTCTGTTCCAATTCATTAACGTCTCGAAAACAGGAGGTCCAGCCGCCACACCCAAAAATCGTACAGATCCATATAATGATGTGACAAACCCTCTTCGAGCCGAACCAACAGATCCAGTAATTAAACTATTTAAACAAGGAAGAACAAGTCCAGTACCAATGCTGCTAATAACTAAAATTGCGATAAAAGGAAATAATTTTGTGAAAAAGGATAATGTAGCAAAGGATATAGTCATGAAGAGAAACCCTAAAATAATCAATTTTTTCATTCGACTTAAATCCTTGCCAATTTTACTACCTGTAGTTAATGATGTAATCATCATAAACAATAGAGGGATGGCAAGTATCGTACCTTTTAGAACACCATCAATGTTATATTGCGTTTCTAATGTATCTGACAAATAAAACAAAATTCCAAAAAGGGTAAACAGGCATGTTGCCCCAGCTAAATAAGCTGTAACTAACCAACGTCCCTCATGTTTAAAGACGGACAACAAACCTTTTGCATACTGTCCAACGGGAGGTGCTTCATGCTTTTTCTTTTTTTCCTTCACAAAAAATGCTGTCAATAGTAGAGAGATGAGAACAAAAACTGGAAACCCCCAAAAAGGACCATACCACACTAATAAAGCTAAAAGAGAGCCAACAATCGGAGATAAAACTTTCCCAAATCCATTTGATGCCTCAACGATCCCAAGAACTTTACTTTGTTCTCCGCCTTTAAATAAGTCCCCTGTCAAAGCCATCGCAATAGGTGCTGTTCCTGCTGCTCCTATTCCTTGAAGCCCCCTACCAACCATAATCCATGGATAAGCATTTCCAAACCATGCAGCTGCAACACCTGCTAATAATCCACCAATCCCATAAAGGGTGAGAGCAGGAATAATAATCGATTTCCTCGTAAAACGGTCTGACATATATCCGAGAATTGGGATTGAAATTGCAGCAGTAATGGAAAAGATGGTAATCGTTAAACTGGCTTGAAACGCTGAAACTCCTAGTTCCGATTCCATTTGTGGAAGGATGGGTATTAACATTGAATTTCCCAATGTCATAATTAAGGGAATCGAACCAATTGCTAATATGACAAAACCTTTGCCCTTGGATGCCATGCGTTTTTCTTCCCTTTCTTTAGATGTTATTTAACATTACCATGATTGTTATTTTTCGTTAAATGGAAAAAATAAATACACTGATATAATTGTATTTATTTTCCAGTTAAATTAGATTGAGAAAGTTATGATACATTATAGCTCGGGAGCTTTTCTCTGCTTGGTAATTTCTTGGAAGGAGAAAGCCAACTTAACTAAGGCAGACTCACTAAAAGCAGTCCCTGTGAAACATACGCCAAATGGCATTCCTTTTCTCGTGTAACCTGCTGGGGTCATAATGGAAGGATAACCAGATAAAGCTGGTGAGTCAGTCACTCCAGGGCTAAATAGTGCATCCAATTCATGATCACGTAATAATTGATCAATACCGTTCCTTGCTTTTCGCCAATCCCTTAAACGTGCTTCAATATATTCTGGTTCAGTCATAGTGCCTGTTGTTTCAAACTCAGCCTTTATAAGCCATTCTTGACCATACTTCAACGCTTTTTCATGATGTTTATTATTGTAAGCAATAATGTGCCGGAGAGACTTCATTTCGTTTTCTGGGCCTAAGTCAGCTAAATATTTATTAATCGCCGATTTAAATTCATATAACAGGACCTTTTTATCTGTTGAAAGATGTGGTAAATTTGTCCCCTCAACAACAATCGCCCCAGCTTTCTCCAAAGCACGAATCGATTGTTCAAAGAGATCTTTTTGTTCGTCATTAAAGTCAGCTTCATAACCTCTATTTATGCCGATTCTTGCCCCTTTTAACCCATTTGGATCAAGGTGGGCTACGTAAGAAGACCCTCTTTTAGATCTCAGCAAGGTTGCGAAATCAGCTTCATCTTGTCCGACTAAAAAATCCAACAAAATCGCCGCATCTTCTACGGTTCTAGCTAGAGGCCCTGGTGTATCTTGCGTATGAGTAATCGGAACAATCCCACTCCTACTAATTAATCCTATCGTCGGCTTAATACCAACTAGACTATTGTGATAGGCGGGACTTAAAATTGAACCTGACGTTTCTGTTCCGATCGATGCCATACATAAGTTGGCGGCTACCGCAACAGCTGAGCCAGAACTTGAACCACTTGTTTGGAACTCTTCACCATATGGATTTTTCACGATTCCGCCACGAGAGCTATAGCCCCCAGGCATTCTTTGATCCATAAAATGGCCAAACTCCGTCATATTTGTCTTTCCAAGAATAACAGCACCTGCTTTTCTAAGAAGCTTCACGATGTGAGCATCCTTTAATGCATATGACCTTGATAAAGCAATTGAACCCGCACTCGTATGCATTTTATCTGCTGTATTAATATTATCTTTTAATAAAACCGGAATCCCATGCAGTGGTCCTCTTATAGTCCCTTCCTTTCGTTCCCTGTCAAGAAAAGCAGCTATATCAAATGCATCAGGATTCAACTCTGTAATAGCGTTAAGATGAATTCCTGATTTATCATAGTTAGCAATCCTTTCAATATACATTGTCGTTAATTGCAAAGAAGTAAGGTCACCCGATTGAAACGCTTCCTGTACGTCATGAATCTTCTTTTCTTCAAGGCCGTACGTCAAACTAATCCTCTCCGTTCTGAAAATATGTACATGAATTCTTCCTACTCATGAATTTCATGCAATGGTTTACTACTGTGTTATAAAAAAACGAGTACTAAAAAGCCCAGAAAAAAGCACTTCCTTCTGGGCTTTCATCCTAACGATTATTGAATGTTATTACTGCCAAATGCATTTTGTTGTCTCACTTGCTGGGCATTGGTCCCTGTAAAACCTGGTTGCATCATCGGTTGACTGACGTTTTGCTGCGGGTTGCTAAAAACTTGTCCTGCCTGAGTTGGTTGCTGGAAGCTGGTTCCCCCAAATTGAGACTGAGACGACTGGGCATTTTGCTGCCTTACTTGCTGGGCATCTGTTCCCGCAAAGCCTCGTTGCATGACTGATTGTGTTCCTTGCCCGAAATTTTGCTGATTGCTAAAGACTTGTCCTTGTTGAGTTGGTTGCTGGAAGCTGCTT
>NZ_BAXR01000017.1 GCF_001310635.1 Bacillus sp. JCM 19034 | reverse complement strand
TCGTTGTTGTCTTCCTCAGTTCCATCTCCTGCGTTATTGTCTTCTTCGGTTCCTTCCTCGTTGTTTCCATCTTCTATATCTCCCGGTTCATCAAATGCTTGTTCATTATAAAGTGCTTCATATATTTGATGATCCTTAATCACTTGTGCATAGTATTTCAAAGTTATTTCTGCTAACTCCTCATCAAATGACTGTACTTCTGTACCGAAGGCTTGTAGTAAATCGGCAGCAAAAGATTCATATCCTAACACAGATGCCGCACGACTATGGGCGTATGCCGTAACTTCTGCACTAGCCTTTACAAAGTTATCGAGATCTTCTATCCCATTAAAGTCCGTTGGCCCTACTTCATCTTTAAAAGGCGAACGTTCCTTAACTAAAAATGATTGGTTATCAGTTTCTAACGTTCCCCAATGAATATCTGGGAAATTATGCAGTGCACGTACCCGCTAATAGTCCGACTAGCATGAGTAGGTATACAGAACTATCAAATAAACCAGATAACTCAACAGCTGACGGTCCTTGTGCCTTAATATCTAAAATGATATCGTCTACTCCTGATTTTGTTTCACCTTCGATTAAAACATAAAAACGATCATAGCCTAAACTGCCTAACCCCGCATTAATTCTTCGTGCTATGTCTTTAATCGTGAAGTAGTCTTTCCCAACATTTTCGATGATTTCTTCATCTAAATTCTCAACATAAGAATCCCAATGGCGTACCAGCTCATCCCATTCATCTACTGTTACTTCCGTCAGACGATTATTCGTTAAATCAAAGACACGATTTTCACCTTGCATCGTTGTCCAAGTCGCTAATTGATTATTTAACGGCTCATTACTCACTTCTTTTGCAAACTCACCAATAAATCCATCTAACTTATCCGCTGTAAAATAATGCTCTTGAACATCAACGGAACCATCGGCTACATTTGCTAGTGCCTGCCGATAATAATAACCATATGCTTCAACGATCCCAACGATCTCCTCAGCACTTACCTGTAAATTCGGTGCAGCGTCATTCAGAAGATAGAGACTTGCCCCATAGTTCAGTAAATCGAAGTAAAAAGGTGCGATTGCAGCTTCATCAAAATCATTTAATTCAAAAATAGCTTCCTTATTTCGATTACCATAAAATCCGATATTCTCAATATGAAGATCACCCGTGATCCACGTATTTGCTTGATTTAGGACTGTCCAATTTTCTGGAATGTTTACAACCTGGTTTTTGACATCAAGGAAAAATAAAGCTGCAGTCCCTCGATAAAAGGCAAAAGGGCTGGCTGCTAACTGCTCAAGCTTGCTGTCTTTTACAAAGTGATCATCAATATGCTGATTTGACCGATTGATTTCGTTCTTGATTGTTTCAATTCTCTCTAGTCCATCAAGTGGATTTAATGCTTCAAGATCAATCGTTGTTTGACCAGGTATTACAAAATCAACATCTTCAATATCATCATAATAATGAGCAATTGGTGAAAAATCGTTTATCGAGTTGCCGTCAAGATTTAGGCGAACACGTAGGTGCTCCAAATTTCGTAACGGACTAATATCGGTTATGTTATTATCACGAATATTCAAATCTTCTAAAACAACTAAATACTGAAGTGGTGAAATATCAGAAATTTCGTTTCTTCTTAATACTAGTCTTTCTATTTTCGTTAAGTTTGTTAACGGTGTTAGATCACTAACTCGGTTTGAATGTAAGTTAAGATCGGTTAATTCAGTAAGATTTGTTAATGGCGTCAAATCGGAAATGCCATTATTTCTAGCACTTAATTCTTTTAATTGAACTAAACCTTCCAAAGGCTTTATGTCTATAACGCTATTATCACGAATATCAAGTACTTCAAGTGCAACTAATTGTTTGACAGGTTCTAATGAGACAATCGAGTTAACACGTACATCGAGTTCAATTAGATTCGTTAATGTTTCGATCCCATCAAGTTTGGATATATTATTTTCTCTTAAATCAATTGATTCTAATTTCGTTAATGTTGAAAGCGGCGTTAAATCTGAAATATTATTTGAACGCATTTCTAATTCTTTCAAATTAGTTAATAGCTCAATCCCTTTTAAGCTTTCAATTCCTAAATTTCTAACATTTGTTAACTTCTCTACTTCCGTCAATGCTTCATACGTTAATTGAGAGTGACCATTCGACTTAACCATTTCATTTATCACTAGAAACAAAGCCTTATCTTCAAATAACCGTTCAATTTCAGCTGACTCACCATCTAGCTCTTCTTCATCTGTTTGGATAGGTAAAGAAAAATCAACATCTTCAATCTCATAGTAATAGTGAGCAATAGGTGAGAAATCGTTTATCGGGTTACCATCTAGGTTTAAACGAACTCGCAACTTCTCTAAATCCCGTAACGGGCTAATATCAGTAATATCATTATCGCGAATATTTAAATCCTCAAGAACGACTAAATATTGTAACGGCGAAATATCCGTTATCTTGTTGCCTCTTACAATGAGTCTTTCTATTTTCATTAAGTTCATTAAAGGTGTTAAATCGCTTACGTTGTTTGAATGGAGATTAAGCTCAACTAGGTTCGTAAGCGGTGCTAACGGTGTTAGATCAGAGATATGATTGTCTCTTGCACTTAACACTTGTAACTGAATTAAGCCTGCTAAAGGCTGCAAATCAGTAATTTGGTTGTCGCGAATATCTAGCTCAACCAAATTCGTTAACGTCTCAATTCCCTCCAGAGAGGAAAGACTATTTTCTCTTAAATCAATTGACTCCAATTTCGTTAACGTTGAAAGCGGTGTCAAACCAGAAATGTTATTTGATCGCATTTCTAGCTCTTTCAAATTGGTTAGAAGCTCTAATCCTTTTAAGCTTTCAATTCCTAAATTTCTAACCTTTGTTAGCTTCTTAACCTCCGCTAACGCTTCAAACGATAATTGAGAGTGCCCCAAAGATTTTATTTCATCTTTTATTACTTGCAGTAAAGCTTCATCTTCGAATTCCTCCTCAATGCTAGTAGCCTCATCGACGTTACCTTCTGCACCAATTTGTTGAAGCGGGATAAAATTTGAAAAAATGATAAGTACTATTAAACATACATGCATAACTCGTTTCATGGTTTTCCTCCTTATGTTCTAAACTTGTCCACACATAGTTAAAAATAGCATTTTTCACTTTTATCAAGGCTGAATTAACATAACTTTTACAATGAAATTACACTACATTCACACTAATGGTAGTTGTTTGAATTTAGTGTAATTCGAGGATTTTATTCAAATACTCTTTAAATGAGGAAGAGTTAAGCATGGGTTGTATTCAAGCAGGATTTTTGAAGATTTAGTTGGGTATATTTATTAAATTTGGTCTGGTTTTGTCAATGAGAAGGATTGATTATGTAGGAGACTTTTCTTCTTTACAAGAAGACGTAGAGCCTATGGAATACTTAAGGTAGAGGAATTGTAAGAAAGAAGAAATTTTCAGTGGATTTCTGCATAACCATTTTATCGCCTTTTGCGTATGTAGGTTTATGATAAGAGTGTTGAAATTATCGATTAGAAAATTAAAATAACTCATTTCCTTATAAAAAGCTTTGTATAAATGGCCGTCTCCTTGTTGAAAAGAGTAGCCATTTAACAAAGCTTATTACGTTCTCTAACTATGTGTAATCCTTCAATAATCTACATCATATGTAAATTTCCAAATGCATTCTTTTAAAGGTGATATATATCACAAACGTACATAGTGATCTTGTTTCTCTTATTAGTTCACCTTATCATTTAAATGATTTGCAATATCTGACAACATGTTTGCTACACCTGATACTTCTTGCATAGAAGCATTTAGCTCTTCAATAACAGCTACAATATTCTCGATATTGCCGTTTGAACTGCTCACTTCCTCTGACACTTTTTGAATGGATTGTGTCACTTGATTCATATTGTCAGTTATATCATTTATTGCTG
This sequence comes from Bacillus sp. JCM 19034, assembly GCF_001310635.1. Taxonomy (GTDB): domain Bacteria; phylum Bacillota; class Bacilli; order Bacillales; family Bacillaceae_D; genus Halalkalibacter. Next base: position 52,491 of record NZ_BAXR01000017.1, on the reverse strand, counting down.
CTTTTAAGTCTTGGATAAATTCATCGACCTCATCAATATTACTTGCAATATCGTTGAAAACGTCCTTAACTTCTTCATTTAAGTTTGCACCGTCTTTAATCGATTGTCCACCCTTTGAAATGACCTCTGTTACTTGGACTGTACTTTCTTGAATCTCTTGAATTAACCTTGTGTTTTATTCGTTGCATTATTCGTCTGTTCAGCCAATTTCCTAACCTCATCTGCAACAACAGAGAACCCTTTTCCGTGTTCTCCCGCACGAGCAGCTTCAATCGCCGCATTTAATGCTAACAAGTTTGTCTGATTAGAGATGTCTGTAATCAACGATAAAATATCGCCAACCTCATTTGTTTTTTGATCAAGCTGATTTACCACTTCAATGGATTGATTGACTTGATCGCCAATGAGCTTCATTTGATCCATAATCCTTTCAACAGCCGCATCACCATTTTTCGATTGGTTTATCGCTTGCTTAGATGTTTCAGAAACAAAATTAATGCTTTCCACTAATTCCTGTAAGCTAAAAAAGATTTGACCTGACGTTTGATTCACTTCATGGATTTCATTCGCTTGTGTTTCAGTACCAGCAGCCATTTCCTGCATCTTTGATGAGATTTCCGCTACAGCTTCACTTGTTTCTTGTGTTGTTGACATTAGTTGTACAGCTGTTGCTGCCGTCTGAGCTGAAAGTTCTTTCGTATCTTGGTCGTGATCCGATTCTTTCATTACCGTCTCATCTGTTGCCCTCACTTCCTTTAAAGCAACCGGCTGTAGCCTAATTAACAGAAAGGCCAAACCAATCGTTACGATGAGAAGTACGATAACACTTATTACAAAATAAACACTTGTAATAGAAAAAGATAAAAGTTCCAACACAATAACCATAGTCAACATAGACAATAGAGCAATTATTAACGAATATACAATGAGAAGTCGTTTCGTATTTTTCATCATTTATCTTCCTTATTTAACATCCATTTCTTCCACATCGAGGAATTTCAATGCTTCATCTAAACTCGTAAAGGCCTTAATGCTATCTTTCGTTCCAGAAGAGCGAGAAAGGCGATTGAGCTGCATTTTTAATGTCACATTCGGTGTAATGTTTGCATTTTTCTCAACGTACTTAGCTACGTCTTGCATCAGTTGTCCCCACACTTCATTTACCTCTGGTTTAGCAACCGTTTGAATTAAACTATTATCATTCAAGAACTTCTTAATTTGCGGCTTTTGTAATTGTGCTCGCACAAAGTCAGCCTGCTGCTTCGCTTCCTCGACTGTAGCTGCCATCTCTTTATACTTGAAATAAAACACATCTTTGTATTCTTTTGATTCATATGTACTCATCATGAATTCCTCCTATTTACTTGTTTCATATTGGTTTAACACTTCTTGAAATATATGTAACGCGTGAATCGCCTTTGGAAAGCCTGCATATGCACTACAATGATTAATAACCTCTAAAATTTGTGCCTGCTCAAGTCCGACATTTAGTGCCGCTCGAAAATGATAGTGCAAGCCTCTTCCTGCATCGCCTTGTGTAATCAGTGATGATAATGTCACCAGTGCTCTTTGCTTTAGATTTAAGCTGTCATCATCGTAAACATCTGCATAGCCAAATTCCAATGCAAGCCTAGCTAAGCGAGGAGAATAACTTTCCATTGTTTTCATGGCTTCAATACCTTGCTGACCCGCTAATTCCTCTATTTTCTTCCATCCTAATGCTTGCTTATCCACTTTGATCACTCCAATAAAAATAATTAACCCCTTTTCAATGTAGGTGGAACCTCGTCCTTACATGTTAAAATTTCGACAACCGCCGGACCATCCGTTTTAAGTGCTTGCTTAACGGCTATCTCCACTTCATTAATGGTTTGACATCTAGTACTTTCAATGCCTAGTGCCTCACCAAATTTTGTAGCATCAATTCCATAACTGTAAGTCGTTCCTACCGCTTTACCTAGACCATGTTTCATCCCTTTGTCCACCATATCAAGCATGCCATTGTTAAACACTACAAAGGTAATGTTCGCCTGTTGATCGACAGCAGCTGATAGCTCCATGCCATGCATCATTAAACAACCGTCACCAACAAAACAGACAATTGGTTGATCTTGCTTGACTAATGAAGCACCGATCGCTAATCCAAGGCCATGTCCCATCGCTCCAAATACATCATCAAAATAAAAGGTTCCTGGGACCATTGTGTCAAAATACTTAATACCATAAAACGTATGGCTACCATCATCACCAAAGACAACTGTATCATTTGTCAAGCATTCCCTTAGCTTTAACATAACGGTTGCAGTTGATAGCCGACTGTCTCTCGGCTCGTTCATTGCTACTAATTGTCTTGTTTTCTGTTCCTCTACCCAGTAAGAGGAGAGATCCAGTTTCTTTATTGGACAATTTGGAGCATAGTTAGCTACTAGCTGGGATAAATTTTGCTTGGCATCACCTTTAATGAACGTCGTGTCAAGTAACAACGTTTTCCCAACAAACGTTTCATCTTGATCAAATTGTATGAGGTGCTTAGGGTATAAATCAGGTACTAGGCCAGCCGTTGACATATCGGATAACCGTGTTCCAATAACAACCATTAAGTCAATGCCTTCTTTAACATACATCTCTGCCGCCGCGGTACCTCCTAAACCAAAGCTACCAAGAGATAATGGATGCTGAGTTGGAAAAGTCCCTTTGCCTCCTGGTGTGGTCATAACAGGGATCTGCCAGCTTTCTGCAAACTGCATAAGCTCTTCATAGGCCTTTGCTCGGTGCACACCTTTCCCAACTAAGATCACGGGCTTATGTGCTGTTTGCAACAATTCTTTCACTTGGCTCAAATTAGACGAAATTGTGTTATCAACTATCTCCCAATTAGGCATGTCAATGCTATCCATCTCTTGAGTTAGTACATCAAGAGGAATAGATAGGTGGACAGGCCCCATCTTACCTGTTAGTGCCTTTTGCAAAGCATGCTGCAAATAGCTCGAGAGAAGGGAAACGTCATCTACTCTAGCACTAAAAAGAGTCAGTGGTTCAAATAACTCAACGAGATTTGTTCCAAAAATACTTGAATCTTGACCAAGTGCTTTACCACTATCTTTCAAAGGTGGATGACCAGTAAGAAATAACACTGGTGCATTAAATGCCTTTGCTTGACCAGCAGCAGTTAGTAAATTGGTTCCACCTGGACCAGACGTACCGAGGGCAACACCAAGTGATTGATTTTGTAATGCATACCCCGTCGCCATGTAACCAGCCCCACATTCATGCCGAGAAAGGACGAAGTTAACCCCTTGCTTTTCCATTTCAATAATCATCGGGGTAATTGGTTTTCCAGGAACACCAAACGCCTGCTCACATCCTAATTGCTTTAAAATTTTCACTAGATTAGTAGCCAAACTAACCAATTAATCTCACCTCCTAAAATAGTCCTATGACTTATATCGACAAGATCTATAAAAATTTAATGATTTTCTCGAAAAAAGTTATTTTTTTCTATATTTATAGGACTATGAAACCGCATACATAGAGACTATTGACTATCCCCCTTGAGTTACATCTTCTACAATTTTTATACTTTCTTATTTTTCTAAAAAAAGTTCTTGTATACCTTTTGTATGAAATTTTAAAAATATAGCTACTCAATCACTTAACAAGAAATAAAGTTTTAAAAATAAAAAAACTGTAGCACTATCAGCCATTTTTTGGCAAATAGTCCTACAGTCATATCAAATAGTAACATTATACGTAATCTACATCACCCATTGTAGGGATCGCTGTAATCGATCCAACCTTCGTACATGTGAGAGCTGCCACCTTATTACTTAGTGCTGTGATTTCCGTTACTTGATCAATATTTTTGATCACTTTTTTCGGTTCATTTTCCTTTGCTAATTGATAAAGCATTGCCCCTACAAATGCGTCACCAGCACCAGTAGTGTCTATTGCTTTTACCTTAATACTTGGGATCGTCTCTTGTAATTGGCCATTGGAAATAAACGTTCCTCTACTTCCTAACGTTACTGCTACAAGCTTAGCTCCATCGTGATGAAAAGCCTCGACGCCTTCTTTGATTTCCTTTACGCCAGTAATAAGTCGCAATTCTTCCTCACTGACTTTTACGAAATCAGAATAAGCAATCGCTTTTCTTGCCAAGTTAACAAACTCACGTTGATTTTCTCGCCAAAGATCTGAGCGATAATTAGGATCAAAGGAGATAAATTGGCCTGTTAATTTGGCCTTTTTCATTGTGTTTAAATAAGTCGTTTGAAACGGGCCATTCAGTAAGGCAGTTGCAGAACCGAAGTGTAAAATTCGAGCACTTTCTATTTTCCCCTTATCTAGATCTTCTTCTGTTAAAAAGGCATCTGCTCCGCGATTAAAGACAAAATCTCGTTCCCCATTCTCCTGTAAGGATACGAAGGCTAGTGTCGTTGGATTCATATCATCAAATACGAGCATTGAGGTATCGACATGTAGCTCTTCCAACGTATGTTTCAAGAAATGGCCAAATGGGTCATTGCCAACTTTCCCACTAAACATCGCACTTCCACCTAATTTTACAATCGCTGCACAGACATTTGCCGGAGCACCACCTGGCTGTTTTTCAAACTTTGTCCCTTTTATTAAATCATTTCCAGTATCCGTACAGAAGAAGTCAATAAGTAACTCTCCAATACATACTACGTTTGAATGTGACTGCATTTTTGATCCTCCTTCTAACCCTACTAGTAATCAACCTTGAAAAGGAGAAAGAATCCTATGAAAAATCGACGTTTGCTTCCCCCATTTCAAATAAACTATTAGGTTCAGACTGTAGTAGGACATTACCTATCCATTGTAGCTTTTAACTCCCAAATCGATAATTCTTTTATTTCCTTTTCATTTCCCTCTACAGTAAATGTAATATCCTCCCCCGTAAAGTAAAATCTATTCGTCATGACTATTTTTCCATCGTCAATAAAAAGTTCGATACTTGAACGATCAATAAAAGCTCTTAACGAAATTTCATTTTCATTTGTTATATATCGTGCCTCGCAAAGGTCCTTTTCTCCTTGTAGCATTCCTTTACGGTCTGTTAAAACTTGTTTTCTATTTGAATCATATCCGACAGTGAGTGTCTCACCTTTCTCAGATGAAAGATGAAACCCTGCTGTTTTTGATTGGTCTTTGGATACTACCATCTCTACTTCTAAACAAAGGCTTTGTAGCTTCAGTTTCCTCGTATATTCTGATAGAACTTTGTTTTGGCGTAATTTTATCATTTCAGCTACTGGCTTCATAATTAGTTCGTTATTTTCAACCTTTAGTTCACGAGGGATTGTTAAAGCTCCTGCCCAGCCATCTGCTTGCTCTGGCATTTCTTTATTCCACATATTCATCCAGCCAATTAAAATTCGTCTCTTTTGATCATCAATAAACGTTTGCGGGGCATAAAAGTCTACACCATAGTCAATTTCCCCGCTATTCTGTGCTGCAAACTCCCCGGTTTCCTCATTCAACTTTCCAATCATGTATCGTGTTTTTGAACCTTCCATATTCATCGGAGAAAATATTAGTACATCTTCTTTGTCAGAAAGGGAGAAGAAATCCGGACATTCCCACATATCACCTTGTGTTCCGTCACTCTCTCTCATTACCCCAATATAATCCCAGCTTTTTAAATTTTCTGATCGATATAAAAGTGCTTTTCCGATTCCTGCTTTTCCTGACCCAACGACCATATTCCATAGTCCGTCTTGTTTCCATACTTTCGGATCACGAAAATCGGGCGATCCGTCTTCTGGAGGAGCCGCAATTACAGGATTTTCTTCTAATTTTTCAAAATGAATACCATCAGTTGATTTGGCTACACATTGAACCTCTTTTGGATCAAGCTCTTCATTATGTCCTGTATATATTAAATAAAGATCATCTCCTGAAACGACCGCACTCCCTGAAAAGCAACCACCTGCTTCATAGTCATATTCAGGAGCTAGTGCTACAGGCAAGTGCTCCCAATGGATCAAGTCTTTACTTTTGGCATGTCCCCAATGCATCGGTCCCCACTCGGATTTATACGGATAATGTTGATAAAAAGCATGATATTCACCTTTGTAAAAAACAAGTCCATTCGGGTCATTCAACCACCCAGCTGGCGGTGCTATATGGTAACCTAACCAGAACTTCGACCTTTTAGAAATATCGGCTTTCCTTCGCAACTCTTCATTTGCTTTTTCTAATGTGTAATTAGTTATTTTCTTTTTCATTTGATAACCTCCCTACTATTTAACTGCACCTTCAGATACGCCACCGATAATGTGTCTCTGTAGGAATAAATAAACGATAATAACTGGTAATAAGACCATTAAATATGAAGCAAATGCTAGATTATAATTCGCAGAATATTGAGATTCGAACACATACTGCATCAATGGTAATGTCCAATCGCTTGAGTCATTTAAAACGACCAATGGCATTAAGAAATCATTCCAAATCCAGATAATATTTAAAATGGCAATTGTAACGGTCATTGGTTTTAACATTGGAAAAATGATATGCCAAAACATCCGGAACACGCCACAACCATCAATTAAACCCGCGTCTTCTAGCTCTTTTGGAATAGATTTGAAATAAGCAACATACAGAAATACACTTTGGAATAAACTGTACGTTATATAAAGCAAGATTAATCCCCATTTATTTAACATCCCAATTGTGCTTAGTTGCTGAATAAGTGGTAGCATTAAAACTTGAAAGGGGACGAATAACCCACTTACAAAGAAATAGTACATAATCCGATAAAACAACTTATTCTGATTACGAGCAATTGAATACGAAACACTAGAACCTAGCAATATAATAAAAACAATGGAAATAGCTGTTATCGTAAAAGAATTCATAAAACCTTGGCCATAATTCGTCATCTTAATAGCTTCAATGAAGTTTGTAAAATTAAGTTTTTCTGGTAAAGCTAAAAACGATATTCTCGTCTCTTCTGGTGTTTTGAAAGCAGTAACAACCGTCAAATAAAGTGGAAACAAAATAGCAAGTCCTCCAGCTATTATGAAACCGTATAGACCAGACCTTTTTAATATGTTCCCAACTCTTTTTCTTTGACTTGATTGTGCTTTTACATTATCATCGTTTGTTATTGTGCGTTGTGGAGTACTCATTATAGCTGTACCTCCTTTTTGCGTAAGAAGAAGATCTGTATGAATGAAATGATAACGATCATTAAGAATAATAGAAGGGCAGCAGCTGTACCATAGCCAAATCTATTATTTAGAAACCCTAAATTATAAATCAAAAGAGTAACAGATTCTGTCGCAAAACCCGGCCCTCCACCAGTCATGGCAACAATATAGTCATACACCATTAAATGCTGCTTCATTGCTAAAATGAAACAGATTGTTATAGAAGGAACGATAAGTGGTAAAGTTATCGAAACAAACTTTCTAAAGCCTATCGCACCGTCTATTTCGGCTGATTCATATACCTCTTGTGGGACCGTTTGCAGTCCAGCCATATAGATAATGACTAAAATGGCTGAAGCTTGCCATACCGTAACAATTACTAGTGCCCAAAATACAGTATCTTGATTACCTAACAAATTCGTTTGTAAAACGTCAATATTTAATTTTTCTCCTAAATACGGAATGAAACTAAAATAGATTTGTTTCCATATGAAGCCTATGATTAACATGCTTAATACAGCTGGGAAAAAGTAGAGCCCTCTGAAAAAACTTTGAAACTTCACTTTGGATACAAGCACCATCGCAACACTTATTGCAATAATATTTGATAAAATCGTTGAAACTAGAGCGTACTTAAATGTAAAGCCTAATGAATTCAAAAATCTCGAGTCACTAAATATGGCCACATAATTAGAAAAGCCGACAAAATCTTTTGTACGACTAACTCCATCCCAACTTGTCATACTTAAATAAACACCACTTATGAGGGGATAGACATAAAAAATCCTAGAAGGATCAGTCCGGGTATTAATAGAAGGAAATAGCCACGACTCATACTTCTATAAATATTGTTATTCATGATGGACACCTCGGTATATTATAGTTGTAGGGTGGCTCAGGCTATTAGCGAGGAGCCACCCTTATGAGGAACTATTGACGATAACTAGCAAACATTTCTTCTATGTCTTGAAGGAATTGGTTTATATCTTGATGAATAAAGAAATTTTGTGAGTGGCTTCGGAAATCAGCTTCTGCTGCAGTTCCGCCAGCCCAATAATGGTTTGGCCAATTTGCTACTTGACCTGACTCGATCTGTGGCAACAATCCTTGTAAAATTGAATCGCTAATTTCTACACCTTCCACAGCACTAAATGAACCATCTAAATCGGCAAATGTTTGTGCCTCATCGATCAGGAATTCAACAAATTTTAACGATTCTTCCGGATATTCCGTATTTGCTGCAATTGATAACCCAACATCAACACCTGAGATTGTGATATTCTCTCCTGGGTTATTTGTTTGTGGAAACGGAAAGTAACCAAATTCATTATCAAAATTCGGATTCATCTCCCGAAGTGTTGGTAGTACCCATGCACCCATGAAATACATCGCTCCATCGCCATTAGCAAACATAGTGTTACCTTGGTCATAATCTGTACCCATATGATCATCCTGAGCATATTGGAGAACATCTAGCATTTTTTGAGCAGCTTTTTCCCAACGAGGGTCCCCTACAATTGTTTCATTACCGGCATTTAAGCTTTCCCAGTAATCTGCATCAAATTCCTGTGCAATAAAGTTTAAATTAAAGATTGATGTTTGGTCGGGGTTTTGGTTCCCCATAATAACAGGTACTTCCCCAGCCTCCTGCAATGTCTCCATAACCGTTAATAGTTCATCCCATGACTCGGGAACTTCGACTCCATGCTTTTCAAATATCTCTTTGTTATATAAAACACCATTTGCATTTAACGAAAGAGCTACTCCGTACATTCTGTCATTTTCAATATAACGGTCTTGAATCTCCTTGTTTACTTTCTCTATAAATGGTTCATCCGTAATATCTAATAGGTAGTCATTATTAGCCCGTAAAACATAATCTGCTTCTACTGGATATGTAATAAAGACATCCGGTATATCGTTTGCCGAGAAACGCGTTTTCAGAACTGTCATGCCATCCGGTACTGTATTTTGCTCAACCTTAATATTTGGGTATTCACCCTCGAACTTTTCAATTAATTCATTAAAAGTTTGGACAGCTTCAGGCTTCACTTGAAAGAATTCAATAGTAGTGACATCACTATTGTTTGAAGCGGTTTCATTTGAATCAGCATCCGAATCTCCACAGCCAGTAAGTAGTGCAATTGATAGTAAAGTTAATAAAATTATTTTTTTCATTTTTTCATTCCCCCTTAGATTCATCATACACAGAAGTAAACGTTTGCATAATGCTGTGTTCTTTCGGAAAATGTTTAATTTTTTTCGAAAACGCTTTAATACCGATAGAAAGTAACAAAAATAGCCTACGATGGATCATACCCCATGTAAGCTATTACATTACTCGTTACTATGATCTTTACGATACGCACTAGGTGTTAATCCCATTTTGCGTTTGAAAACTTGACTAAAGTATCGTTGGTCCTCGTATCCAACGAGATTGGCGATCAAATACGTTGGCTTTTTCGTATCTTCAAGTAATCTACATGCATGCTTGATTCGTACATTAGTTAGATGATCGATAAATGTTAATCCGTGGTATTTTTTAAATAACGTACTAAAATAACTTGGACTAAAGCCAAAATGCTTAGCCACACTTTCATTCGTTACATCTTTTTGGTAATGCGTTTCAATATACTCTTTTGCTTGTTTTAGCACTTCAGCACTATCATTTGTTAATTCTTGATAACTATTATAATCATTTACAGTGATCATTCTACTATCAACAAAGGAGCTTATCGACGTTAACTTAACAGCGAACTCATACGAGTGATTCAAATTTTTAAGTTTATCAGTTACAGTACCGACTAATACTATCGCTTCCGGAAACGTGTCTAATATTTTTTCTTTCGCAACTAATTCAATTTTTGACATTACATCTCTTATTGACCCAAAAACAATCACAACTCGGCTTTTATTTTGATGATACACATACATGAAAGTATCCTTTGTGTGAACGTCCTCTAAAGCTAGATCTTCGGAATTGACATTTTCGACAATCACCACACCATACTCATGAAAGTTAAAATCGTCTAACTGCTCGGATATATCTATTTTTCGAATTAATATCTCATAGATTTTTTGCTTATCCGTGGAATGAATCATTTGCTTTTCTTCTTCGATTTCTATAATTGCTTGTTGAATCACTTGATATAATTCTTCACGGTCAATAGGCTTTAGTAAATATTGATATGCTTTATATTTCAGGGCAGCACGTGCAAAGGAAAACTCATCGTATCCCGATAATACAATGATTTTATCAGATTTCCTTTCAGGAACAATCGATACTAGGAAATCAATTCCACTCATATCTGGCATCTTTATATCAGTAATAACGATATCCGGTTTATATTTATTATACAGCTCTATTGCTTCACGTCCGTTACTAGCAGTTGCTATCACTTGGCAATTTAAAGATTCCCATGCTATTGTTTTCTTCAAGCTTTCGACAATGATGTTCTCATCGTCAATTAACATTACGTTATACATCTACTGATCATCTCTTTCCTTCTTAATAGGAATGCTGATGCGGATGATTGTACCTTTGTCCGAGCTACATATCATCAGTCCACTTTTTAATCCATAGAACATACGTAGACGCTCATGTACATTAAGTACCCCATGTCCTTCACTTTTAGTATAACTATTCTTAGTTCTCAATCGCGTTAAGCTCTCCTCAGAAATCCCAGGTCCATTATCTTCAACAAAAATCAACATTCTATCTCCTAGTTTCTCAGCTCGAATCGTAATAAAGTTAAATGTTTCATGATTTATCCCATGCTCAATGCTGTTTTCTACAAGTGGCTGTAGAATTAACTTGAGAATATTGAATCCCTTAACATTTTCATTTATATCATTTTTGTAGTTAAATTGTTGACTATACCTTATTCTCTGAATTTCTAAATAGCTAGTCACATGCCTTAATTCTTCATCAACTGAAATTTCATAAGGACCCTTTAAGCTAATCCTTAGCAATTTCCCTAAATTCGTTACGAGTTTTTGAACCTCTTCTTTTTTATCCAAACTAGCTAATGCATTAACTACTTCTAACGTATTGTAAAGAAAATGCGGATTAATTTGGTGTTGTAATACTCTAAACTCGGCCAGCTGTTTTTGTTTTTGCTTTTCTTCTACTAGTTCAATCATGACCTTTAATTTACTGACCATCTCATTAAAACCATTTGAAACAGTCTGGAGTTCAGGCTCTTTAAAATTCGGCATCTGAACCTCTAAATTCTCCTCAGTAGTCTGAACCATTTTATCTCTTAGAAGAGTGAAGAAGGTAATAAGCTTTTGCGTAAGAACCCGATGGAAAAATGTAAATAAGATCAATAAACCAACAATAAGGATAATGGTAATATTTTTAATAGGTTTAATTTGAGCATTTACGCTTTCCCAGCTTTTAATCGAGATAAGCGTCCAATCATTAATAGTTGGTGAGTGAGTTAATAAAAACTCTTTCCCATCTCCACGTTGATACATACTTGACCCGGTTCCACCTTTATACTCCCCTTTCGTATATAGGGAGAAATCCTCCGATATTAGTTCGTTGCTAGCACTATAAATCACAGAACCTTTTTCATCTAAAATGACCCATTCACTATCGCTAGTTTGAGCTATTTGATCTGTTGTACGAAGCATTTCTGGTTTAATATGCAAAAATAAATACCCTGTTGTCTCAAGCGTATTCGGATTTAATATACTTCGTCCAATTGTAAACAACGTCTGATCTTGTCCAACTAAGTCTGTATTATTTATAGGTCCTATCCAATATGGAGCCCCTAGCTTCCTTTTTACTTCTTGGAAAAAGTCCATTGATTCTAATGTATCAACTGAAATGTGTGGTGAATGTATAAAAGAAAATGCTTCTTTATTTTTACTAATTAACAAAAAATCATAAGTATAAGGATAGCTAAAAAACAACCGTTTCATCGTGCTTTCCAACAATGCCTTCTCAGATACCGTCTCCCAATCGTCTTGATCTAAATAGTATTGGACTGCCTCCGAATAAATGATATATTCTGTAAATAAATCCACTTCCCCCATAATAGAATTAATATTTAAATTGATCGCCTTTTGTGTATCTAACATATGTTGACTGATTTGATCTTTTAAAATATTCGAGGACACTTCATATGAAATCCATCCTAAACAAATGAGAGGGATTAAAATAAGGCTTGCAAAAGCAACATAAAAACGTTTTTTATAGCCATTGTAACTCCTTTAACATATATTTCCTGTATTTTAACGTGTTTTTAGTATAATCAACGTCTGTAACAGCACTAAACTTAATTTGTAGTCAAATATATTAGATTTTTTGTTAGCTGTCTACTACGTTTAATTATGAGAGAATATTTTAATGAAGACAAAATGTCTAATAATGTATATTTGAGATGTTATTTTGCTCGATTTATATGATCATTAGGAGGGACTAATTTGCGAAAAGTGGAAGTATGTTCATACAATAAGAAATGGATTGACATGTTTATAGAAGAAGCTGAAAAATTAACTATTATTTTTAGAAATGAAATCGTAGATATTTATCATATTGGTAGTACCTCTGTTCCATGCTTAAAAGCAAAGCCAATAATAGACATAATGCCTGTTGTTAACGATATTAACAAAGTTGATAAATATAATGTAGAGATGCAAAAAATCGGCTATGAGCTAAAGGTGAAAATGGAATACCTGGAAGGAGATATTTTCAAAAAGGTGGGGTCAATCGCTCTCATCACATACATATCTATCAAAGCGGAAGTGATGAAACAAAACGACATCTCGCCTTTCGTGATTATTTAAGATCACATCCAGAGGAAATGAGGGAATATGGTGAAATAAAAGAGAAATTAGCACAACAATTTCCTTATGACATTCAATCGTACATAAACAGTAAAGATTATCTTGTTAAAGAAATAGAACTCAAAGCACTGGAATGGTATGAAAATGGCAATAATTCATAACCAACAGATAATAGAATAGAGATCTACCGGTGTTTTACTACATTAAATAGTAAAGCACCTTTTATTTAGCCAAAGGTACTTTTTAATTGATAAAGGATTATTTTTAGAGGTTATTTTTGTCTTAATATCGAAACAAGGATTATCGGATTAGTCTTTAATTGGAGGATACGTAATGCACATAAAAACAAAACGGTTATTGATTCGTAATTTTAAATTCAATGATTGGCAAGCTGTCTATGAATATACTTCTAATGCTCATGTGATGAAATATATACCAGAGGGTGTTTTTTCTGAAGAAAATGTAAAAGAGTTCATAAATACTAACATTGATGATACGGCTGAGAAGTTTGCTGTAGTATTAATAAATGAGAATATTGTTATTGGACACATCGTTTTTTTAAAGTATTTTGGTGAGCATACTTATGAGATTGGGTGGGTATTTAACCCGAAGTATCACACTAAAGGGTATGCTTCTGAAGCAGCACAAGCAATGGTAAAGTTCGGTTTTGAAAAAATGAAATTACATAGGATTATCGCAACGTGTCAGCCAGAGAATATCCCTTCATATCGAGTTATGGAGAAGATTGGCATGAGAAGGGAAGGCTATTTTAAAAAATGTATTCCAAAGGGAAATGAATGGTGGGATGAATATTATTACGCTATTTTAGAAGAGGAGTGGAAAAGAAATAGTATAAATGTATAGGTGATATTATTTAGAAATCCCTACTCTAAAATTCGTAACACTTAAGCGGTAAATATTGTAATAAAAGTCAATACTAAACGTAAAGCGAATCTCATGAAATTTTCAAATAAATTTGATACTATTGTTAACACAAATAAGATGTGTTCTAAAAAGCGTGACACACAAAAAGGAGGAAACATAAATGAATCGAGAAGAAAAAAACAAGAAATTCTTGATGCCTTTCATTTTAGACATGCTACGAAAGAATTTGATTCAACGAAAAAGATTTCTGATGAAGACTTCCAATTTATATTAGAAACAGCAAGATTGTCCCCAAGCTCTGTCGGGTACGAACCATGGAAATTTGTCGTTGTTCAAAACAAGGAATTACGAGAGAAGCTACGAGAAATAACTTGGGGTGCACAAGGGCAGCTCCCAACAGCAAGTCATTTTGTTATTATCCTTGCTAGAACAATTAAGGATACGAGATATGACAGTGAATATGTGGCTAACCTAATGTTAAACGTAAAACAGGTCCCAGAGGACATTTTTGAAAAGATGATCGATCGATACAAAAGCTTTCAAGAAAATGACCTTCATTTACTGGAAAGTGAACGTACGATGTTTGATTGGGCGAGCAAGCAAACATATATTGCATTAGCTAATATGATGACCGCTGCTGCCCAAATAGGCATCGATTCTTGTCCAATTGAAGGGTTTGATTATGATAAAGTACAAGCACTCCTCGGCGAAGAAGGCTTACTAGAAGATGGGCACTTAGCTGTTTCTGTTATGGTTGCATTCGGCTATCGTGCAAAAGAACCTAGACCAAAAGTGAGAAAACCGATGGAAGATATTGTGGAGTGGGTCGAGTAATAAAATTTTGGGAGACAACGTTGTATTTTCCCCTTGCTTTTTTAATTAATTAAATAAGGTCGTTAAGTTAACTAAAATCTCCTCTGCAGTTATTTAATTAGCAAAAAGGCATCTCTTTATAAAAGTTGGCAGTACTAAGGAAAGTACTGCCAATCTTGAATAATAATATATCTTTTTCTGATGTATCCTGTGCTATTATATTCTTGGTAAATTAAACCAATTCAAAATAGTTTGATGAATTTCCACATTCCCCTAAGATACAGTTATTTTTTTCTGTTTTAAAAGTCGTCTAGTTACAAATAAAATACCAGAAAGGCTAATAATCCAACTAAAATATTTGCACCTAATAACCAGTACTTCCACAATGGTGTTACAGGAACAACTTGTGAACTCGAAGACATACCATTCATGGCATGACTATTTACAATCGTATAAAGAATGTCCTTCGTAGACTTTCTTATATTATTTACAACAGTTGGAGTTAAATCCTCTTCGTCAAAAGTCCATAAACTAGAATCTGTATTCAACCAAAGATTCGTTCCCGCTTCTTGACCAGCTATTATATCTTGATACTCAAATACCGAGAAAGATGCCTGATCAGTAACAACCAATCCTTCAAATCCCCATTCATTACGAAGCGTTTCTGTCATTAATCCTTCATGTGCACCACTCCAACGAGCACCGATTCTATTCAAACTTGCCATAGCAGCACTTACATTTGCTTCTCGAACTGTAATCTCAAAAGGTTTTAAATATAATTCACGTATGGATTGTTCATTTGCAAATATAGCCCCACCGATTCGATTAGTATCTTGTTCATTTAAAGCGAAGTGCTTCACAGTTGTAAATGCCCCTTTAGATTGAGCACCAGCAACAATACTTGCACCCATTTGACCTGACAGAAAGTTATCCTCAGAGAAATACTCAAAGTTCCTTCCACCAAATGGTAACCGGTGAAGATTGACACCAGGTGCATACCATCCAGCTACATCAGAGTGTATGCTATCTTCACCAACTAACCTTCCCATCTCTTCTACTAGATCAACATTCCAGGTAGAAGCCAGTACAGTTTGAACAGGAAAAGCCATAGCCGATATTCTTCCTCCAGCAAGTCGATCGGAAATTCCAGCAGGTCCATCTCTATTAATAGTTCCTGGTAAGTTAATGGATGGAATTGGTACGGTTGCGTAACCACCCATTCTGACTAGTTCAGTCATTTCATCAAGTGTTATCTGATCTAAAAGCACATCCCAAAGCTCATCGTCATAATCAAGCCCTACGAACATAGCAACATTCAACTTTCCATAATCCTCACTAATTTTACCCATTTCAGGCATTACTGCGTCCGAACTCTCTTCTATCGAAGGATGATAAGATCAGCAAGCAGGTCATCAGATGCACTCATTGCTCCATCTGCATATGTCGAAGGCCATGTACCCGTCCAGTCACGTCTAGATAGGTATTCAAAGGATGAATCATAGTAATTGATATCTGCACTATCAAACTGGTTAACTATTTCATTTCCAGTTTCCTGTGAAACTGCGTATGTTGTTGAATCAAGATTTTCTACTGTATAACTAAACACATATTCAGCATTACCCTCATAAGTCATTCCATCTTCAGTTGATTTTCCTTTTGCTACTAATATATTATTCAATGCATCATGTGCATTTTCACCAACTGCAAAATAGTAATCTCCTGCATCCACGATGAATGTCCCGTATCCGAATGCATCATATGTTTTCATTTCCTCTTTGTCTACTACGATAGAAACTGTTTCCGACTCACCTGCTTCGAGTTCTGAAGTTTTTGCAAAGCCTACTAACTCTACAGAAGCCTTTTCTATGTTGTTTTCCTTATCATATTCAGTAAAAGGTGACTGCATATAAATTTGAACAACATCCTTACCGGAAACTGAACCTGTATTAGTTACTGTTAAGGAACTTCAAATGTGTCATCTCCCTCTGTAACACTGTAATCTGACCATTCAAATGTTGAATAAGATAGTCCATAGCCAAATGGGAATTGTACTTGTGATTCATAATCAAAATTATCAATATTTTCATTTCCAAGTACCACATCTTCATACCTAGTTTCATAGTAACGGTAGCCAATATAAATACCTTCCCCATAAACCATGTATTTATTTCCCATACTCACTTCGCTATTAGTAATATTGAAATCACCGAAATTAGCCATGGCAGGTGCACTTTTCACATCAAAAGCATACGTATCTACTAATCTCCCCGAAGGATTAACGCTTCCATTTAATATTTCGCCAATTGCATAAGCACCACTTTGCCCTAATGCCCCTATCCATAAGGCTGCATCAATATCATATTCATCTAAAAATCCAAGTTCCATTGGATTGGACGTATTTAATACAACAACAACTGTTTCAAAACTATCTAACGCAAATTGAAGCATTTCTTCTTCAGTATCATCTAGTTGAAGATAATGATATCCAGTTGAAAGTGATTCAGTTGTAAGGTCAGAGCTTTCATTTCCTGCTCGACCAATTACTACTACAGCCGCATCGTTGTAATCTTCTAAACTACTCATTACGTCATCTGTATAATCACTCAAAGGAACTTCATTTACAGCGTAATCTCCTTCTCCATATAGGTCTGGTAATTCCTTCCTGTAAGAAGATCCAGCACCTGTATCATAGAACTCCCAAAGTGTCTCGTTAACGTTGAATCCAGAACTATTGAGTACAGTTAATAAGTCTGGTGCCTTACTCGTATCAACTGACCCAGAACCCCCACCTCCATATATTAGATCAACAGAATTTTGACCTAACACACTAATTCTGTCTCCGGCAGATAATGGCAATGTATCGTTTTCATTTTTTAACAGTACAGCACCTTCTTCTACAATCTTCTGACCTACTTGTGCGGAGTATTCATGTACCTCATCTGAAGATTGATAATCACTTTTGTAATACTCACTATTAATAGTGTCAGCATCGTCAGAATCAACTATTTCACTGTTTGAATGTCCCAAATAGGTTGTTATAATTTGTGAATACTTATCAGCATAATAATTACCTACAGCAAGTCCCACTAACAATAGAAAACTAATTACGTATATGGTAATGGCAACCGGTTTTGATAAATTTTTCATTGTTGTTTTCATTCCTTTCTATTCATAAAAACTAAAGAAAACTAAACTACATTTTATTTATGGTCTTTACTCCTTAACTTAAGTACTATCGTACCCCCTATCATTAATTTGAGGAACTACATCATTAGACTTCAACCAATTACAACTGGAATTCTTAAGCAATTGATTTCGTTTTGTAGTAGCTATGTAAAGGCATTCATTTCAAAGCATAATTCTTCCTCATTTACGATGAAAAAATTTTAACATACATATTAACTAATACATTTCACGTGCATAAACGGTAGTTATTTTTACATGTACTGCATTAAAAAGAATAACTGCTTGGATAAATCCACATATCCAAGCAGTTTCATTTAAATCAATTTATATAAGCGTTTAACCTTTATTAATTACTATGGAATTACTATCTTTAATTCAAACCAATTGTTATTAAGACCAACTTTAACGACACCATTATACTTCTGAACCGTATAGCGAATACTTTTTAATCCATAGCCATGATAAAATTTATCCTTCTTGGTCGTGGCCGGTAGATCACCTTCAAGCTTCAAATCACCTTCAAAATAATTTTCAAAACGAATCATCACAAACTCTTTTTGTGTAAATAAGGAAACATGGATTAATCTTTTTTCTTCATTTTTAATTTTCATTTCATGCTCTATTGCATTATCTAACGCATTGCCGAAAATTGTACAGATATCTACTACATCCATATTATTAAGTAACGTTCCATCCGCTACACACGTTAAAGTAATTCCGTTCTTAATACAATACATCTGTTTACTGGCTAACAACGTATCCAATACATGATGGCCTGTTTTATTTTGTGCCTCAAAAGCTTTAATCCCATCTTCCATTTCATTTAAATAAGTGTTTCTTTTTTCAGGGTCCTCTTCTGCTCTAAGGGCAATGATTTGATTCTTTAAATCATGGTATTTATAGTTAATTAACTCAATACTTTCTTTTGATTGTTGATATTGTGAGTATTGATTTTGAAGTATTTTTTGCATTGCTTCTAGCTCATGTCTAATCCGTAACTCATTTAGTTGGATATGGTAAGCATATAATATCGCATATCCCCCTAAATCAACTAACGTGCGAATATTTAATATTTCTTGTGAGTAATGCCCACTAAAGGGGGTTCTAGTCGTTACGAAGCTTAGATTACTAATAAAAAATACAGCTGCCCCAATTACAACTGTAGACCACAACTCTCGCTGTCGAATGTTTAATTTTCCTTCATCCGGGATGTGACGTTTTTCCAATAACCAAATCACAAAAAAACAAGACCCATACATGATGACTAATAAAAAGATTTCTAATACAGTATGCTATTTTCGCCACGCCAGAGATAAAAATGTACTTGCCATTGAAATGATGCAATTAATTCAGCAACGACAAAAGCCTTCACACTAAAATACCCGGCTTCTATAGCGTGATATCACAACATATATAAATCAATAGAAACATCATTCCAACAGCGACTAACATACTCGGTACCCAAAAAACGATCGGTAAATCTCTAGTTACAACTAAGAAAACAGCTTGTAAAATGAAAACCCCGCCTATAAATGCAAAAAACCTCCACCCGTTTAATCTTCTTTTTAAAATTGAGATATAAACGATGCAAGCGAGCCATTCTGCAAACGCTGTATATATCCTGGGTATTTCTGGAAAAAACTCACTCATTTAATAACATCCCCCCAATAATCAGCTAAAGCTTCCAAAAAAGCTTTTCTTTTAGTACGGCTGATTGGGAGCTTGATTCCCTTCACAACAGCATTACTATCATTCATCCCACTTACATGCTCCAAATTAATCAGGTAGCCCTTATGTCCACGGAAAAAATGGTAATTTTTTAATTCCCTTTCTAATTCCTTCATCGCTCCAGAAGACATTAACTCTCCTTCTTTCGTATAAAAGATAAGCTTATGCCCTAGACTTTCAATATAATAAACATCAGAAAGCTCTAATCTTGTTATCCCACCTTTTAATCTTATCGTTAAATATTTGGTTTCTCTCTTCTTCATACGTTCATAAGCTCTATTTAACCGTTCTGAAAATGAAAAATACGTAATTGGTTTTAAAACGTAATCCAATGCATCGACAGCATAGCCTTGAATCGCGTATTGTGCCATATTCGTAATAAAAATAATAACTACTTTAGAATCTATTTTCCTTATTTCCTCTGCTGCTGACATACCATCTATAAAGGGCAGTTGGATATCCATTAAAATAATATCAAATTGTGCTTTATACTTTCCAATAAACTCATCGCCATCTGAATAGGTCTCTATCTCAATCTTCACATCTTTTTCTTGTTGAAAGCGGCGAAGAAATTCAATTAATTGTTCTTGATAGCGAAGTTCATCCTCTACAATTGCAATACGTATCATTTAAATATGCCTCCTTCCATTACACTAATAAACCTATGTAATAGGTTTATTAGTGGGGAAATTATAAAGCTTATTTGCTACTATCTATCTCTTTCGAACTTTTAAACATACCTTATTAGCATAATATGAGGCGTAATTAATAAGTTTGTACCTTCTTAAAAATATCACTGTTTGTAACACCTATTCCTCGTTTTTCAAAAGGTTTGTCAAACTTAGAATAGACAAGTCACAGCTAAGATAAATAAAAACCACCATTCTTCCAATAGACACCATTATATTAGGAACAAAAAACTGCATAGGAACATCACTGTTGATAATTTCCATATGAATAAATAATAATGCTAAAAAAAGCAATTGAATTAAATAAAATCGAATCCCTTTTCTTCTTTTTCTCTTGTTTAGCACTCATCTATTACACTAGTCTAACTTCAGCTTAGCAATAATTATCATTTATTTTATCATAGTTGTTTTAAGTATATGTTGGTATTTGTTGATTGAAATAGTACTTTGCGGGTTATTTAGATCTTTTATATGGTTCCAATGCTCAATAAATCAATACTTGCTATCGTCCGTTTTTATGTTTATACTACCTTGCATCCTATTCATCTTTTGTAGAACCCACAAAAGATAGAGGTTGAAATATAGAATATACGAAAACTTACAACTTAGACGTTTATTTTCTATAATAGAATCTCTTTCCAATTAACATATAAACCCTAAATTAATCTGCAAGTTTTTTTCTACATCTAAGAAAGCTACAATACTTGATAATACCCATGTTACAGCAAAGAGCATAATCCCCTTAACAGCTTGGCTTCCTGCCTCAAATGCCGCTTCATTACCTAGTTCAAGATTGGAACCAAAAATATAACCAAAAGACTCTAACCGCATTTCGATAAACGTTACACCCGCAAATAAGGTTTGAGTATTGGTCACATCACTGTAAAGTTACATTTAATTATTTTAACTATTTACTTTAATATAGAATGCCCCAGACTGAAACTAATTTGTTAGAATAATATATGAGTAGTTATAAAGTTATCTATTAAGTTCAATATTAACAATTAAATTCAAATTATGAACAGGCGGAATTCTATGTTTGGTTTACAAGAACTATTATTAAATTTCCTATTCTTAATTCTATTCTTACTTTTTACACCAATTATTATTGAATTAAATATTAAAAAAATTCCAAATCAACAGAAAATATGGATTTATAATATTTCAACATCATTAGCCATCTTCAGTTGCATGGCCTTTCCAATACCAGTGGAGGACGGTTATATTTTTGATTTACGGTTAGTAGCACTAACAATTGGTGGATTGTATGGTGGGGCTCATTCGATTCTTCTACTAGGTGGAGCCATTATTATATACCGTTTTATCATTGGTGGGTTAGGTGCATTTGCTACATTAATCGTTGTAACGCTATTAACTTTTTCATTATTGACAATGCATAAATCTTTTAATAAAGCTACACGAACGAAAAAAGTAATGATAGGAACGACTCTTTCACTATCGGCCGGTGTTCTTGCGTTATTAAATTCCATTTTTATATTTGAGATGCCTTTCAGTGCATTTACTATTTCCTTTTATCTCTTGATTACAATTTGTTCCACATCTTTATTAATTTATCTATATGAAGCTTTTAATGAAAGTATAGTTATAAGTAAGCGTGTATTAAAAGCAGAGAAAATGGAAGTTGTCAGTCACCTCGCATCTTCTGTTTCACATGAGGTTAGAAATCCATTAACGGTTGTAAAAGGCTTCTTGCAATTAATGGTTCAAAATGATTTAACCGAGAGCCAAAGAAAAGAATATTTGAGAATTGCTATTGATGAGGTTGATCGTGCAAATGAAATTATTATTGATTATTTAACTTTTGCAAAGCCTGCTCCTGAAAATGAAAGAACATTGAACATAAAAGAAGAGATACAACACACCCTAAATCTCATTGCACCATTAGCTAATATGAGAAGGATTGAAATAGAAACAGATGTAACTAATTTGTATACTAAGGGTGAAGAACAGCATTTTAAGCAATGTTTATTAAACATTACAAAAAATTGTATTGAAGCGATGCCCGACACAGGAAAGCTTAAAATAAAAGCAGGGGTAAAGAACGATGATATTATGATAGTGATATCTGACAATGGTAAAGGCATGACGAAGGAACAATTATTACGATTAGGAGAACCTTATTTTACGACAAAAGGAAGGGAAGGTACAGGTCTTGGCATGCTAGTAGCAATAAAAGTAATTGAAGCCATGCAAGGAGAATTAAATGTGAAAAGTGAAGTCGATAAAGGGACAAGTTTTTACATCCGCCTACCTATGCTTCAAATGAAATGATGTTAATGACAATTTCATACAATTTATAGCCACTATCGTACACTAGTTTGTTTGAGTGCTTTATCAAAAGGGATGATAGAATCGTTATCAGCCCTTTTTTGTCTAGTACATAGCTTCTGCTTCAAGATTCTTCATCATCGAACTACATATAGGTCAAAGTAAACCTGTAATTTTTTTAACAATTTCCTTATTTCATGTTGACATTAAACTATGTTTAACCTTTATGATTAAGTTATCAAAGGATTAAGGGGTGTTTTCGATGTATCGATGGGACGGAGGATTTATAATGGTTGAGCCTGATCATTTTGACAATGCTGTGGATTGGTATGAAGAGCTGTTGGGCTGGAGGTGCTTAGATAAAATCACTTCCTGGGTAGGAAGAAAGGCGTTTATGAAAATGCCGCGGTCTGGGGTTATTACCATTAAGTCATTTGAAGGGGAGTATGATCATTTCCAGTCACCAAATAATGAGGGGAACGTTCGGCTCGGTTTTGCCACGTACGACCTTGATGAGACATTACGCTATTTTGCAGATAAACATGTGCCGTTTACCGAAATAAAAACACTGCCGAACGGGCAACGATATTGTGATATAATCGCATTTGAAAATACGAAACTAACTATTGCAGAGGAAGCTAGAGGAGAGGATGAAACGGAGTATCCTCCGTCCGGAATTGTTGGATTTGGTTCAGTAAGTACAATTATCCATGTAAAAGACCCTAAATTATCAGCAGCATGGTATGAAAAACATCTCGGTTTTGACATAGAAAAGGTTGATGAGAAAAAAGGCTATGCACATCTTCAAACAGAGGATGCGTTTTATAGGAATGTTTTAGAGCAAAGCTTTTGGGATAATATTTGGCTGTTACAAACGGACAAACCTCTTGATAAGCCGAACGATAATAAGGTTAGAACCTATTATGATATTCGTCCAGAGGTATTTTTTAAGGAGTATAACAAATTAATAAAAAACGGAGTCAAGCCGTCGGAAATTGCTGGCGATCCAATTAACGACTGGGGTGGATTCCATATATACGATCCTGATCATAATCGTATTAACGTTTGGTCCTACATCGCTAAATAATATGACTTAGGTGGTACATATGCATTTCACGATCCAGGAATTTTCGAGTAGAACAGGACTACCTCCAAGTAAACTTCGATTTTATGATAGAAAAGGTTTGTTAAAACCGTCAACTCGTTTAGAGAACGGTTATAGAGCTTATACACCTGAACAAATTCATCTTGCCAAAATGATCGATTCATTGAGGCAAGCCAACATAGCCATTAAAGACATAAAGTGTTATTGTGATGCAACCGATGAAGAAAAAAAGGCAATGTTACAACAATGGAAAAAGGATTTAGATAAAAGATTCGAAGCCATAAAGGCAGCACGAAAATATGTAGGAGGAATACGTGCGAATAACACGCAAACGCTATTACTATCAAAGTGGGAAAAGGAAAAAATACTCGTCTGGCAGAGGGTGGAAGCAAAACGAAACCCACATCCATTCAAGCAATATTTCCACATAGCGAAAGAACACTTAAATGGACGAGTAGTTTCTGACCATGTTTATGTAAAAACAGAAGCAATTACTTCGAATAGTATTATTGGAGAAATCGGATTCGAAGTTGATCACCATTTTACTTTAGAGGAAAACCATCTCGATCATATCCGCCTTGAACGAGTTCCTCCTACTTTATTTGCAGTTTTGGAAAACTGTCGTGCGGATGATGCCTTTTTATGTTTTTCTTATATACAAATCGTCATCCGCTACGGCTTTGTGCCAGCTGATTATAAGCTCGAACGATACGCAAGTATAGATGAAGACATGTATGATTTTCTTATACCGATTGTAAAATGACGGTGCTCTTCGTTCGGATTTGCTAAGGGTGACAATAACGGGAAAAACCATTGAGGTTTTTACAGATAGCAGCCGTTTTTCGAATGACTATGCTAGCTAACGCTGTTCCATTCTATACGATGAATCAGTTAGTCAGTGTGGGCGACGGCACTGATTTCGATTAGTTACTCAGGAAACGCTAGCTCTGTCACGCAATGAGGCTGCCAGCTGTCATTGTCAGGAAGTGGAAAATGGTTATCTCCTAGCAGAAAACCAGCCTGTTCGTTTTAACGAACTGAAGCGAAAACACGTTTACCTATCTTGGAAGGGTTATGTGAATGGGGAGCGAAAAACCAACGAAAAACCAAACTCCTTAAATCTGGCGTTTCGTAATCGCTACCCATAAGAGGAACTACCGAAATGGTAAATTGCTAAGATGTATATTCATCATTACAGCCACGATGTTCTAACGTTATTGTCTTTGGATTTGACATTCAAGTTTATTAAAGAGTTATATAATTTTGCATTACATTAAGCGTATTAAAATAGTATGCCATAATAATAAATTGTGTCTCATTTAGATTATATTCAGTATTTAAATCAAAATGAACTTCACTATACTCTTCATATTCAGTTGGCAAAATTAATGCGTTATATGTTTCTGGTTCATTTACTATATTTCCATTATCATCTCTATGTGATCCGTAATGCTTTAATAAAAAATAATAAGCTATTTGTTTGTAATCTAAACCCACTAACTTCTGATAATATTTCGCATCAAAAATATATCTTTTATTATTTGCAACTAAATAATAATCTGGTTCAATACTGTAACTTCGTTCACCTCTAACATCTGGATAAAATATATTTTTTTCAAATTTATTATTTTTTAAGTGATCTGACCATTCTATTGCTAAATTATTATTTAATCCACTAAATTTAGTTCTTAAATACTCTTTCACCATACTTTCCCAAACCAAATGAAAAGAATATATTTTTAATTGATAATTCCCACCTATATTTTTATCCTTTTCAAAAAAGGAAATTAATGTATCCACTAACCGTTGATGAATATTTTTAAATAAAGTTCTTTTTTACTTTTTTTAATTTAGATATAACCAAGGACTTGTTTGAAAAGTCAATATCCTTTGTATCTAAATTGGTCCTAACTCCTTCTAAAAATAAAGAAAACCTCTCTAAGGTGGAATCAATGACATACGCCATACATTTACTTATAAATACATGTTGCTCTTTATTTTCTTTGATAACTAAGGGTAAAAACAGTAGATTGTTATTATTAATTATTTTAGGTGATTTATTTATCGTATCTTTCCAAGAGATCCTACCATTGAAGCCCAGTTTTTTGATTTCCTTTTCATTTGTGAATAACCCGTATTTCTGATAATAACTGTATATCTCGAAATAATCTAAAAAGGGATAATCCGAATTCAACTCACTTCTTATGCCTACAAATTTATCATTTCTAATATCAGCAGTTTTTTTATACATTGAAACAAGACTCCAATATATTTACTTAACTCAAATTTCCTTTTCACCATTTGCTTCAAGTCGTTGATTTTGAAAGAATGCTTTGGAAAACTAATCAAAACCCCTTCATCCGAATAGATAAAACCAACAAAGTTATATCGTTCACCATCTTTAGTTAACATAAAATCTTTAGGTTCTAAAGCGTGTGAGAATACATTTTTAATGAACGGATCGACCTGTTCCCCGTCTTGCACAACATAATAGTTATTATTGTACATAGAATATTACCCTTTCTATGAGTCAATTTTTTCTAAAGTTTGATATTCGTTTATGAACTCACTAGAAAAAATATTTTCTTTTTCCGATATTTTTATATAGGCCTCACCAAAACTACTAATTTCTTGACTGAAAATTGATGTACTTGCATAGGCAACGGCTTCAACATCATCATATAGATATTGCAACAATTTCCCTTTTATTTGGTTAAAATTAAACGTTTCGTCACCGCTTCTGAACTTTATAAAGAATTGGCCCAATTGCTTATCCTCTTTTAAACCTAAACCGCCATTCTCAACCTTTTTAGTAATAAACCTATTAAGAGCTCTATAAAAAGTAATCCAGTCAAACACTTGCTCTTCTTCGTCATTATACTTTAGACTGAAACGATAATTGTTTAAAGGTTGGTCTGAATCACTAAGAGCAATCGTGTTTGCATTTATATATTCAAACTCAAATCTCCTTTTAAACGCTGTATCCATTACAAAAACATTTTGATCATTTGTATTTACAGTTCCAATTAAAAATAAGTTTTTAGGTATATAAATTTGTCTATCGTCATTAAATATATATTTAGAGATCAGGTCATTGTTTATCTTATATTCACTTTCTCCTGTTACAGGGTCTCTATCTAGCAATTGAAATAAGTCTCCGAACACTGCAGCAACATTTGCTCGTGACATCTCCTCTAATATTAAAAAGACTGGTTGACTATCTCTAACTCCTTCAGATAAAGCATATGTAAGTGCCTTAGTGAAAATATTAGGAACAAAATTATATTCAATTTTTGTTTCATCGGAATCGTTACCTATTGACCTCACTTCTGGCATTACTTGTCCAACAAAATCATAATATGTGAATTCTGGGTGTAGTGTTGTTCGAAAGACGTTTGGATGACTGCTCTTTTCATCGAACTCAGGGATCCCATTTTCTCTAATAAATTTTTGAATTCCATACGATTTCCCTGTTCCTGGTGCTCCAAAATATATTTTGTTTAATCCAACATTAATCAAAGTAGCTTCAGTTTCTCGATTATCAACATTATCAGGTACATCATGTACTTGATGAATCAATCGGCTATCAAAAAAGCTCAGATATTGTCTGAAATTTTCAAAACCGTCAACTGTTTGTTTAAATATAGTTGCTTGGATTATACTCCTTGCACTATGTTGAGATTTGTTTAATTTCTTATAATTAATGGTATGATTATCCTCAATATAATCATATATGCTTCTGATATCTATTCTACCTGCGGCATTGCTCCAATCACTTTCTAAAGATACAATGTAATTATATGGCTCAATATTATTGAATTTCAGTGCAACTTCATCATGTTTACAGTGGACCAAACAGAAAAACCTTTCATTATTATCCAAAGATTCATTCATTTTCTCAAGAATTCTTTTAGTAAATACTCTAATTTGAGGTTTAGTACGATCACTTCCGGTTAGGCTTGTTGTTAATAATAAAATGTTTACTTCTTCATCAAGAATATGAACCCTAAATTCTGCCTTACTATTATCTTGGTGGGTTTTCTCGTATGAAAATTCACTTAATTCATTTTCTATTTGATTGATTGCATCATTAAAAGTTCTCATTTAATATCCTCCATGAATAAGAATTAGATATTACTAGAGTATCATAAATGGTTAAATATAAAAAAAGCATGGAACAAAAATACATCCCATGGCATACAAAAAAAATCAAATTGTATAATTAGTAATAATTAAATGTTCAGATTCTGATCTAAAACGATTCCTAATATTAACAGCATAAGATTTCTGGTATCTTTCGCGAATAAATGGCCGATATAATTCCTCTATTAAAGGCGTTGAACCAATAATTAATAATGCGTTACCCGTTAAGTTCCTAAAATCCAAAGCTAATCTTCTATGGTGTTCTTCATCGAAATCTCCGGTAAATTCAATATTTCCATAATCACTAAAAGTTGTATCATATGGAGGGTCTAGAAACATAAAATCATTCTCTGTCATTTCATTAAATAGGTTTGAATAATCTTTATTATTTATTTCTGCTCTTTGCAATAATTCACTATGACCTCTTGTTAATAATTGCGTATTAAAATTTTTATATCTTCCATAAGGAACATTAAATTCACCTTTGTTATTGTAACGTATCATTCCAGAATAAGAAGTTTTATTTATAAAGTAATATAAAGCTGCATCACTATATCGCTGTGGTATTAAATGATTATACATATCCCTTAATTCATAATAAAATGGTTCATTATCGTCTTCAACCCTTAGTTCGGGGGTTTCAAGTTTTCTTTCTTCATAAATTTTCCGGTTTGCTTCATATATTTGTTGAATTTCACTTAACTCATTTCGGAGTGTATCGTAATCCTCACTTACCGAACGGTAAAAATTTATCAATCTACTGTTTACATCATTTATCTTCGCTCTTTGTGGTTCTAAATAAAAATATACAGAACCTCCCCCAAAAAAAGGTTCATAGTAAGTCTTGAAATCCTGAGGAATATAGTGGTTGAAAAACTGTATTTCTTTTGACTTTCCTCCACGATATTTTAGTATTGGTTTCATTTACAACAATCTTCCTTCCAATGCTTTCATTGCCTAGATATAGTAGTAATCTTAATCTAATTTAGTGAAAAATATATTCTATCATTCTTTTCCTATTAATTAAATATATTCTTATTCCTTCATAGTCAAATGATGTTTTAGGTACACAGTCCATTTCTCGCCTTTATAATACTTCTTTTTCCGCCCCGGCC
This sequence comes from Bacillus sp. JCM 19034, assembly GCF_001310635.1. Classification (GTDB taxonomy): domain Bacteria; phylum Bacillota; class Bacilli; order Bacillales; family Bacillaceae_D; genus Halalkalibacter. The sequence goes on along the minus strand of NZ_BAXR01000017.1, from coordinate 23,564 downwards.
CCGGAACTTACCTTGTTTTTTGGCAATTTCAATCTCTTCTCTCTGAGCGGTACTGTTACGTTCCCTTTCCTCATCTATCATCCATGATAAAAGAGTAAGTACAAGATCGGAAACTTATTGTCTACACCATCCAGCTCTTTATGCTACCTTGTAGATAAAATTGGCATATTAAGTACAACAATATCAATCCTCTCATCAATAAGTGCCTGCCATTCATCTTTAATTTCCTTTTTATTCCGACCAAATCTATTTAAATTGAACAACCAACACATCACAATTGCATGTATCAATACTAGCATATTTCTATTTGTTTAATCACGGTGTATTCAAAAAGCACAAAAATATCCCACAAACATTTCTGTAGGGATCACGTTCCTTAAATATCTCTTTTGGTAATTGAATGATGATAGTTTCAATATTATTTGAGTTAATTTCCTTCATTCATCTCTAATCAATTAAAACTCTATCACCTTGGGCCTCTATATACTTGTTTAAGCAAAGTATCTTTAATATGTATTTTGCTAATAACGTTTATAGAATATCAATCATTATTACGATAACCTGTCATTCTATATACTAAAGGAAACAAAAATGCCCATATAATGAAGGTACCTATAACCGAGTTTACTATATCAATCCAATGGATATAGCCGCGATACAAAAAACTAAGGACACAGGTTATTATTCCTACAACGAACGATGCTACAATTGCATTTCTAATATATCTGTTCATAATAAACACCACTTTATCCATTTTTTGTTGAAGACTATTCAGATTGAACTAACAATAAACTCTAAAGCACCTTTGAAAAAGGTAATATTCCCATTTAATTTAAACACAGAGCAATGTGCTAAGCCGTCCCCTTCTCTTCTACGGGTGCTCCTTTCCTTGCTTCCGCACGACGAGTGAACATTATCTACTAAAATATATTCCTCCTCTGTAATGAAATGAAGATCCACGAATGAAGATTCCCTTTTCAGTAGTTCAGTCACTCTCCATTCCTTCCACATTGCATTCACTCTCTCGTCGCTATAACAAATACCCGATCTTCCCTCTCTGGCTCATCAATGATATGTTCTAAGTTGTTCATATGAGCAAACTTCACATTCGAAAAGCCTGTATCATAAAGGTATTGCTTCACATTCTCCATCTTATAGATCGTATTATAGATAACCTCATCATATTTAAAATAACTTTCGGAAGCTTCACCGTTATCATCTTTATAGAATCCATAATATCTTGTAAAAGCCTTATTTCTGGCTGGTTCAAACATATTTTGGGCTATACTGAATAACATCTCTTCTTCCCTAATAAAAGTACCGGATTTGGAAAGGCCTTTCTCCGTGTTGAGGTCAAAAATGAATGTTCCTCCTGTTTCTAAATGCTCAAATACCCTTCGAAAGCAATCAATTAAGCTTTCGTCACCGTCTAAATGATTTAATGCATCATAAGTAGAGACGATATGAGGATACTTGTTATTCAAAGAAAAACTTCTAGCATCATCACAATAAAATGCTGCTTGTTCCCCTTTAATAAAAGGTTGGTTGAGCTTTTTGGCATAATAAAGCATGTCTTCTGAGAGATCAATACCAGTAACTTTATAGTCTTTTGTTAGAAAGTAATAGGCTAATTGGCCAGTTCCGCAACATAAATCTAGGATTTCCTTCTTTTTATTTTTGTTTGAAAGGTATTTGTAAATTCTTGGGGCAACTTGAACAGCGAAGTGAATCAAATGTGTACTATAAATATATGCAAAATTTTTGCCGTAATTCATAATAATTCCCCCAGTGTATTTTTTCGTGCCATGAGAGATATCCCTTCCTCAAAGGAAAAGCGAGTATCATCCGTCCATTTGACAGGATTAGATGCCTTTGGAACAAGATATATGAATCCAATAAAATATCGTAAACACAAATCCTGTTTCCAAAGGTCACACCACTCTCTAATTTTTACCAATATAAAGAATTCTTACTAAGTATAGTTGGAAGGTTTTCCTCAAGGTGAGAGTAGTTGCAAACAATAGATACGGAAACAGGAAAACAATACTAAGCTAACGCCCTTCTCCGCTTAATAAATCCTGCAATAATAATGAATACTGCAGTCAATATAACTAGAATGCTTAACTCCTGAATATATGATAGGACACCTTCATTTTCTGTCCATACCCCTCTCATTGCCATCAACGTAATAAATGGGGTTCACATACTCTACTAAAGTGCGCAAGAAGTCTGGAAACATTTCTGGTGGAAATGTTAATCCTCCCAAAAACATTTGATAGTTAAATAAAATTAAAGCGATTGATTGATAGGTTGCACTTTTACTCGTTACTGCTGTAACTAGATATGCAATTGCAAACTGAAATAAATTAATGACAGTAAGTACTAGAATAACAGATAGAACATTATCATATGGGATAGGAACATCCGTTGCAATGATAGCCGTAATGATTAAGATTAGTATCGCTGCTACTTGGAAAATCAGAGTTGCAATAAATATTCCAAATGAAATCGTCACATTATTTAAGCCTAGAAGTCTATATTTTAAAAGATTTCCTTGTTCCTCATAACTTGCTAAATATTGTCCATAAATAACGATGACTGCATTGATAATAATGATCGGAATAAATGCAGGGAGTAGGTAGTCTACTATTGTAAATTCCGTATTATCAACACCAATGTCTACAAATACATTACTAAAAATAATAAACATCAATACAGGCATTAGAAACCCAATCGCCATTGTCTTATAATTTCTCAGAAGTAACTTTGATTGATATTTAGAAAATATAAAAGTTTTATTCATGTGTAATTTCACCCTTTTCATTAATGACATACCCTAAGTTTTTCAAAAATGCATCTTCAAACGAGTAATCACTAATATAAATATTCGTTCCATTTTGCCTTTTAATTTTTTCTAATATTTCTGCTTCCTCTTCTGCTTGATATTCAATTACATATCGGTCATCTTGTTTTGTAATGTTATCAAAACCTAACTCCTGTTCTATTGTATTCTCCTGTAGGTTAGGAACTAAGTTTGGTACTACAAAGCTAATAGATTTTTTATTGCCAAATGTTTGTTCTATTATTTCCTTGACATTGCCAGTTAAAGATACTTCCCCCTTTTCCAGAATGACAACTTGGTCAGCTAAATACTCCACTTCATCTAAAAAGTGACTTGTTAGAATAATCGTTGTGCCATACTTATGATTTACGTTTTTAATTAAGCTCCATACCTTTCTCCTTGCTACAGTATCTAAGCCTGTTGTAATCTCATCAAAATGATTACTTTAGGTTTGTTTATGAGCGTTAATAATACAGATAATTTCTGCCTTTCACCACCAGAAAGGCTGTTGATGTTTGCCTTCTTGAAAGGTAACAAGTCAAATTCATTTAATAAATCATCTATATCCACATCACTATTTTGCAGTTGTTTATATAGGTTACATATCTCATACACTCTTGCACCTTCCTCGAAAACAGAGGATTGCATTTGCAAACTTACATTTTTATATAATTCTTTCTCCGCAAAATCATAGTCGATTTTTCCGGAGTATTTGGTTAATTTCATCATACACTTAATAAGGGTTGTCTTACCTGCACCATTATGCCCTAGTATGGCAAGTATTTTCCCCTTATCAACATTAAATTGAATATTCTTTAAAACAGATACATCTCCGTACTTTTTTGATACATTTTGTATGTTAATCATTTAGAAGCTCCCTCCAAACTCTCATTTTATTCTGTGAGTATTAATCCAGCATCTTTCATAACACCAACATCCCACTTACTTTGTTTTTAAACTTTCTTCAAAACAAGTACAATAAGTAGTTTTATAGATGTTGGTTACTGAAACAGATAATTCTGGAATAGCCAGCTGGTAACATTTCCTAATGGGGATTCCCACATCCATTCCCAAATATTTATGTATATCATTTAGACTGAAATACACGGAATTCACTAGAAAATTTAAAATAAAGTTTCTATAAAATATAGGATAGCCAGCTTCAAAATCCCTTTCTCTTACATTCTCTTTTTTCCCGTAGCAGGTAAGACATATGGTTGTACCTGGTATAAGTAGTGGACCAACCCTTAAATTTTCTAGAGAGTACACTAAATATTTATTACTCTTAACATCATGAATATATGACAGCTCTTTTTCACTAATGAGAAAAATACTTCTGGGATCGTATGAGCTTGCCACTTCATCTCTTGCAATTGACTGAATTTGAGTTAATCCTTCTTTTTGGAAGTATGATTTAAGCTCTTTATCTTCTCCTACTATATAAATGGATTGCTCATAGAATGTCTTAACATACTCTCTTAGTATTGAATGCTCTACACCACTCTTATTAGCAGCCAACAAAACACCACGAATATTCATTTCTCTTCGGAAATCCTCTACATTTTCTGTTATCAAGGTAATATCCTTTAATTGTTTACTGATCGTAACAATGAGCTTTTCTTCAATGGACAGCTCATCCTTATTTACAGGAAGTTGAAATCCATTTAAGAATGTATGTACAAATAACTCTTTATCCATGCTTGTACTAATTTTTATTGAACGGTGGATATCCTCAAAAAGATGCGATATTATAAAATCTTCTTCATTCAGAAAAACGGTATATTCTGCTTTCAAGATTAAGTACAACATCTCACCCCACAACTATGGCATAATGTAAATCATATTGTTTGCCGATTATTTCTTTAAATCGAAGTTCGTTATATCCACCAACACATACAGAATTATACTCATTATCAAAGCTGAAAAGGGATATGTTTTGAGCCATGTGTCCCATTTCCAAGCACAGTAATCGATAAGCAATTTCACCATATTTTTCTTCTATTAATTGATAATCACTCACTAAGAAAAGTTTAATGGGGAAATCCGCTAATTTTCCATCATCAATGACTTTTCCAATACTGTGGTCTGGATCCTCCACATACTTCTCTAACGCATGTTTATAGGGATTGTAACGATACACATATTTGTGTTGTTCTTGTTTGATTGAAATAAATACGGTTGTCGCATAAGTTGCACCAGGGGATGGATAACTAAACAATTGGTATCCATCCTCTGTACTTCCCGAAATTCCTACACAGAATTTTAGAAGATTAGAAATAAAATTGTCGTCCACCTTGTTCCCACTGACCTCTCTAATTGTACGCCGTGACACGAGCAGCTTTTCTAATGGGGTCTTTGCCTTTGGTTGTTCCAAAGGAATTGCATCAAGTAATTCCCACTCGCGTTCGTTCCTTACTGGTTTAATTCGAATGGAATGATAATGCTCTGACATCATGGCATTATTATGATATAGCTTTCTGAGTGTACTTCTATCTCCAGTCAAATCCCATAGTAGACTATTGCTTTTCAACTATTTCACCTCTGCTCCTACATAATTAGCAATAAATGATGCTAGGCTATGTTCAATGGAAGGAATAATCCCAAGTCTGTTATTTGTCATGTGAACGTGTGAAATAAGTATTGAAGTACTCTTATGAATATCATTTGCTTTTATACTTTGGAAATATTTCTTGTATACAGCATGCTGTTCTAGATTACGTTGCTTTAAGTCATTTAACCGTTGCTTAAATATAGCTCATAACGCTCTAACGTGTAGCCATCCTGATGATAGACTTTCCAGAAATCCGCATACTTTTGATAGATATCTTCCTTTTCATCAATATGCTGAAAGGATAAATAGATAAGATCCAAACCTGCAATGATTCTTTTGCCAAATGGTAATTGATTTAACTGGTTAGCCATCACACTGCTTTCATAGAAAACATCTTCAGATTTACACATCCCTTCTATACCGCCATAACGATTATATTCAGGTTCATACTGAAACTCAGCTACGGATCCATGCTCACACCAGTACGTTTCGGTAATATTTTCATTTTCTAACATTTCCGCTTGATAGAAGTGGTCATAGTTGATTAGGTTTATAGGATGATGGGTGATAAAACGGGTAATGGATGCTTCAAAACGATCTTTTATGATCTGATAGTCTTGTTCCTTACATTTAAATCTTAATCGTACATGTGGACCACCTAACCAATAACGAATAAAAAAGTAGCTCTCCATATCCTCTCGAATAACATCTTGGAAATCTGTTTTCATGTAATCATCTATTGCTTTAAAGTCATGGATAAAACCATGTAGTGAATACCACATTTATATTCTCCTTATTCTTTATCCTCATATATAAATACCTTTCTGGCGGTGCTTTTCATTTATGGATTATCTAATAAAATAACTCAGCTGTTGAATGGGTGTGTTACAGACAACCCCGATAAAGTTGATATCAAATTGCTCGTCTAATTTTAAAAGTTCCTTTAAATAGTAGTCATTATGATTTTTCATTGGCCTAAATGCATAACCAACTGAAGAAGAATATAGAGCAACTAGCTGCATCATCTCAGAAGAAGTAATAAGTTGATTTTTAAGACCATTCTTTCCTAACCTCTCTCTATTCGAGAAACAGATAAAAACTATGGTATAGGAGTTCATGTCGAAAAACTTATGGTCGTTATGCATCACTCTTCGGTAATCAATTTCCACATGAGATGTCGTGAAATCTGACCAATATATATAGTCTCCTCTATCATTTTTTAATAGAAAGCAATATTCTATGCCATTACTAGTAAATAAATCCTTGGATTTCTTTAAGTAATGAAGGACCTCTTCTGGTTTGAATGAATCAAATCTTTCTCCTGTATTGTGATTCCCTATCGTTGTATGTGCAGAATTCCTCAGTAACTTTGAAGATAATTGAAAAAACGGCATATTATCTGTTTTCTTATAATGATGGCTGTCCATTTTATTAGTACCATTATAATGAGATAACAGTTCTTTTAAGTATGTCGTCGTGGATAGCTCATTATGTGTAATGGATAGCCGCTTATCATATCCAGTTACATAGCTCTTCATTGCACTAGATTGATCCTCTTCGTACTGTGAGGGTATTTCTAAACAAAAGGAAATATAGCTATAGCGTGGGTCAATGTTGATATGATCATATACATAGTTACTATTAATCTCATGATGTTGAAGGAAATCTATATTTTTATTCACTAAAACATTTTTCACATTATATAAGAGGTGCCCGGCATCCAATAACGACGCATAAAGCGAAAATTCACTATAAAACCTTGCTAGATTTAATACATCACTTACACCAAAAATGTATAGTTTGTCCTTATCAAAAACTCCCTCATCTATTACTGTTTCCGAAACAAGCAGTAGCTGATTATCGTATAAATGATAATAGTAAAACCTCCCCTTAATTAGAAATAATAGTTTCGCACTGTGTAAGCTTCTCACAGAAGGGGAGTTATTATGATCGTGATAATAACTTAAAACATCGTATCTCTTTATTTTTATTGTGTGTTCTATGATGTCACCAACTAATTGGGAGTGGTTTCTAATATCCGCCTCCCCTGTATCGTCTTTACAAATGTAGTCATGACTAAATGGCATTAAAATAACTAAAGAATTATTTTCAGTATTCTTATAGCGATCAGCCGAATAACTGCGATAATAATCCATCTCTAGGTGGGTTATAGAATTACGGAAAAGGATGTGGCTCAACGTTCATCACCTCCGTGTTGCCATTGAGATCATTTAACTGAACGGCTTGTCTTATTCTTTCAACATTAATATTCTGGTACTTATAACCAAAAGCAATATTTTGCATGGTTGGAATAACCATTTTTACACAATTGAAACCTAGATTTTTCAAGGTAACGCTAGACAAATTAGCTTGATATATATCATGATAACTAGAGAGTTTATTTATAATCGTGTGAAAGAGCTCTCCTTGTGTTGAATACTTATTTAAGTAGGTGGATCGATTTTCTCTCATCTCCTTAGCACCTACCACTCGGTCAGTATGTATCGCAAAATTAAAGGCAAATCTCATCTTTGGAGAGGAATACAAATATAAATGATCCTCTAGCATGTTTATTTTCTTATAATCTTTGATGAAATCTTCAGGTATAATGCCTTTATCTTTATATAGTAGTTTTTGATAACCAACAAACGATCGGATCGAGGTTGATACCTCCACTAGGGCAGACTCGATTGCCTTCTCTGGATCAATATCTGTCCCAGCTGACGTATAAAAGGCAATCTTATCCTCCCCTTCCATCGCCTCATCCAATTCCACTAATACCCAGAAAGAAGGGACTTCACTTTCAAGAGTGATATCAAATATATGGACGTGATATCCTAAGGACCGTAAATAGGCAATGATTAAATTAATGTTTTTATTTCCAAGTGTTGTGATCCCTTCTACCTTAAGAGGACTAGATTTTGAGTACCAATGAACTAAAAATGAGTCCCGTTCAATCACTTCGAATAATCCACCAATGGATGCTTCTATTAAACTAGAACCTAGTGCGATACCATTTGAACTGTCTAAGACATATCTTTTATTATTAGGCTCTTCGTAGAATCATGAGTTGAAAAATATATAATTTCCTCTGGAACTAACACGTACCTATCTGTTTGAATGAATAGATGTTTCGCCAAAAATCTTTGTGTCTAAGGTATAATTATCAATTAGAAGATTCTCATCATTAAACAACGTTTCTGGAAGATGATTAAACTGCCTCAGCGATACATATTCCTCCATATGTTCCATAAGATCTCGTTCACTAGCATAAAAAAGAACTAAATGAAGTAGGGGCAATCCCATGGAATCTTTCTAGTCCTTCTAAGATAGCTGTAAAGAATGATCCTTTATAGGTTTCTTTTCTTCCATGTGCATCGAATTTTCTTTTCCCTAAAGTCACATATAAACTAATTAGTGGCATACAATCCGAAACGTTTCTGCTATGCGTTTCAAACAAACCAAATATGGGATGTAAAAAACTATCCATCTCCTTTTGAAAGACCTTTATTGTCTCTTCAAATGAGCGTTCTCTATATCCACTATTCATCCGATCATTCTTAGGTATAATTGCATTTTCCTCAAGCCATTCTATTGTTTCTGTTTCACCACAAACCTTACATTGAGGATACTTGACCATAATTAATTTAGTAATCTCTTTTGTTAAAAGATTATATGCATAGTAGTAATGTCCATCCCCTTGTTCTACCTCAAGCTTCAGTTCTTCAATCATGTCACGGTCAATTAAATCAGCTTCAAAGCGATACATTTGATGGATGAGACCTTTATCTTCTATCCTTTTTCTTACACATTCAATACAACCTAACGGATGCTTTTCATATGCAACAACAATATATTGATTGATATCGTGAGTAGCTACGACAGTATCTTTAGACAATAGTTTCTTGATAAGTCCTCACCTCTAACTCTCGAACAATCAAATTCGATTCATTCAATTTTTCTTCATACTTCCATGCACTCTCGTTAGGAGACAATCTAGCATGTTTAAATAAAGTCAGGCCATTTTCAATAAAATCTTTTTCAATGATCTCTTCAAAATTAGCCATGTCTCCACTGATCATCTGAAAGATCTCCTTTTTTTCTTCAGCATTCACAGGTTTTAATATAGTTGTCATTGTTTTTTCTGGATTAAGGGTCACTAACAAATAGTTAATTGCCAACTCAGCCCCCTTATCAGCTAGTCGAATTGTTCTCTTACCATCTGTATACAATTGGTCATTTTCGCGATCATATAAATAAACAGTATACGAATTAGAGTTAAGGTATTTCTTGACACAGAATTCAGGTTTAAAGCTTGCTACATTTAAATATTCATTGAATTTTCCAGTAAGAAATACCTCATTCTTCAACTTATATATTAAAAAAGGTTCGTCTATATATTCTAATAGTAATAACACTTTATCTAGGTAATAAGATTCTCTCGTGGAAACAAGCCAATCCATATGGGTACTTTCTTTGTTCAAGTAATAGGCTAGCCCTTTTTTTATTGATTCCATTGCTGTATCAATGTAGTCTAAACCGGCATACACAAATGTTTCTTTAGTTACTTGATTTGTTAACGAGTACGTAGCATAACCTATCTGGAAAAGGTCCGTATAGCTGTCATTTTTCCATCCAGATACAGTAAGCGGTATATTCGAGGCAGCACTAATAAAAGATTCAAAATGACCAACATAATCTAAACTCCCTTTTGCGATTACTGGAGTTGGAAAAGAAAAGTCATCAACCGTTTCCATATAATTATCTTCCATTAGATCATATTCATAAAACTTTCCTGCTTTATTGACGGAAAAAGCCACCTTGGATATACCGACAATTGATTTTATCAAGTACAGCATTGTATAGTATGGCGCTACTTTATATAGAAGGGATTCGCGAGAAATGGTGTTTTTATTATCGCTAGAAGGTATATCCCTTTCTATTCTTTCATATTTCTGAACTCCAGCTAACCTTTCCTCTGATAATGCTAGCACTATATGATTTTGATGCTCGAATTCCTCATTTGTGCTGATTACCCAATCATTATTCGTAAGTTCTCCGTCCCATTCTTTATAAGTTTTTAGATCGTTGTCCTTTAATAATCCTCTTAATAAAGGAAGTTTTTGCTCAGCTTCTGGGGTAATATGGACTACAGCTTCATCTACTAAACGGCAACTATGGAGTATATCTTTATTTGCTGGTAAATATTGCGATAGTACTCTAAACCAACTTTTTTTAAAATAGCATGATAAATAATAAGAAGTAGGATAAATAAAAACGGATCCAGTTTTATATAAAACCTTTATTAATTTCATGACAATCGTTCTATCTTCATAGACCTTTAACAAGTCACTGATTAGTACCTCGCTTTTGCAGGTACTTAATATATCTATCAGTAGCTCATATTGTTCTTGTGACGTCGCAATAGAAACTTCTTTGTGATAGGTTTTAATAATACTTTTATCTTCATCAAAGTAAACCATCGTATTTTGCCGATTTAAGATCAACATATCATCCATTTTATACTTCACCCTTCTAGTAAATTTCATAGCTTAGTTCTTTCGCGTAGGAACCTGTATTACTCAAGTATTCTTCCATGAAGAAATGTTCATATTTTGAAGGATAAAATCTTTCAGCAACTTCCTTTTCAAAAACCTTAACAGATAATGGATTTTCTATATTAATATAAAGAGGTTTGAATTTAAAAAGCTCCTCTTCTAATTGTGAACTTCGATCGATAACGACAAAGAATTCTTTGTTAAGTTTTAAGCCTAAGAAGACCATATTCAATCGTCTGTAATACTCAAAATCACTTTCTTTCTCTTTTCGTAATAAATGCTCTTTGATATAAGTTAAGCGAATTCTCTTTCTGGTTAATATGATATTGTCGTACGTTATCCTAGGAATGTATTCTGACTTTACCATTTCACCTATTTTGTAATACATGGCTCCAGGTGTAAACAACTGTAAGAGCATAGCAATATAGCCTGGCATATATGTTGGTGTTAAAGATCCTCTAAAGCATATTTTTGCCTCTAAACCATTACTATCAATAAACTTGAATTGATTATTATTTACTTTCACTTGAAAGTCTTCCACTTTAAAAAGGGATTCATTGTCCTCCATTGAAAATCTACGAGTTCCCACTCCTAGTGTATAGCACTCTCGACGAAGCCTATGTTCTTTGACGTTACCATTAAATCCGTATGTATCTGTTAATTCATAGTAATTATTTTCATCGTAAAATTCCCTGATAAAGTTCTGGTAATCTTCGCTTTCATTTAAGTAATCCTTAAAATAATTCATAAATCGAGCCAAGTACCTTTCTTGCCCTTCATATAATGAATTTATAATTAAGTTTTCTCCGTTTATTTGTGCGAAGACACCGGTGCTTATACCTTTCGTCTTTCTAACCTCCGAAGGTATTTTTCAATATAAGCATCAATCAACTCTTTTATATTCACAAAATCAGATGTACATTTTTCACAAATTGAATTTAAATCTTCAATAAAATTGTGCTTGAGTTGGTCCAGTTCCCTTAATTCTTCTGAGTTAAACTGCTCAGATGCGATATACGCTGGATTTTCCCAATATTTAGTCATATCCTTGGATAACCCAAACAACACAGAGAAAAAATCACTGTCCATTTCTAAATAATTTTGCTTCCCTAATTTATTCAGTCGAGCTGCAAACTCATAGCACATTCGCACACTCGTATCAAAGATGAGTGAGAATGTTTGTATTTGTTTTAAAGGTGTTAAAAATTTATTTACACTCTCTTTGTCTATGTACTCCACATCTAAATAATATCCATCCTCATAGAAAACCTGATTAGGAGGAAATTTAATCTTTGTTTTCAATTCTATGTCTTTTAGCACTGTACTTAGTTCTTTAAAATGCTCATGTTTTTCATGTATATCCTCTGCTGCGGAGACTCGCTTGGACAATTCGTATATCTCATTAAGGTACGCTATTAATTCAGCGTAGCTTTCTTCCTCCAATAGTTTAACTAACTTCCCCTTAATATCCTCAAAAAAGGCATCATAATTCCTTTCATTAAATCCAATTGCAGGTATTAACAATCCAACTTTTAAGTAATGACGAATGATTATATGTACCTTTGTCTTTGGTATATCTTTCCCTAAAGTAGAATGAAATTCTTCAAAGGAGATATAATTTTCCATATGTTTCTCGTTAAAAAGATCTACGAGTGACTTTGGAATTTTCAGTTTACCTAAACGCTCTTCTGACAGAAATACTTTCGTCCTTGTTGACTCCTTTTTTGAAAGGAACTCAATATAATTTTGGCCATTTTCTGTTGTAATTGAAAAAGGAGGGACCGTATAGTTCGTTCTTTCAATAAAAAAATCAGAATGATATAAATAGAAGAACGTTAATCTATACACAAAGGTATAATTTAAAGAAATCGATTTACGATAGCTTGTAGATTCTAAATGTTTATGAGATAACTCTACCCTTCCAACATTTGTAATGTTACTAAAGGGGCTTGTCTTTAAAGCTGATCGTGTGATGAAATTATATAAGGTACTTTCTAACTTACGATGTTTACTTTTATGATGTTCTAGTGGAGTGTTTAAATACGATGTTAGCTTCGAATAAATTTGTGGATTTATCATATGTAATCCAGTTGATATAAACGGATTTTTCCCTAAGATGTCTTTAAAACGCTGCCTCACTTCTGCCATGTTCTTTTCATACATGGCTTCTGCACTTTCTAGCAAATGGAGATAATGATAATATAATTCTTTAAATCTGCTTATTTCCTCTCGCAATGTTCCTTGAACACGTTCTTCTAGTTTCCTTGAATCCATCACAAACTTATTATATTTATTTTTTCTCAAATATCTTATGGAGTTTAGCAAAACAGAATCATTGCTTTGTTTAAGTAGGTCATTCAAGCTGACAATCATCCTGTTTCGAGAGCTATTTAATAATTGTTCGATGTCATGGCACTCTTGAAGCACACTCGTATCGAATTCATGTTTTATAGCATTTTTTGCTAGCGTATTTTCCCTTTTTAGTACAAACGGATTTACCTTCATACTTGCACCTCCAATCCCCTATTGGATTTTATAGAGGACTTCACCGTTATAATATTCTTCGTAGTATTTGACCACTGAATAGGCAAAGAATTGTTTCTCTGCCATACTTTTTTCAAATAGCGGAAGGCTTAAATAAAATAAGTTAACGATGTCCCTAAATACAAGCATTTTTTAGAGTGGAGAAATTGCTCTAGTTCACCTGTATCACCATGACGCAATAATTCACTATGGAATTCATTTTTTAATGGAGAAAGTTCTCTTTTCAGTAATTCAAGCTGCGTCTTTAATCCCACTCCTTCTTCCGGATCATCATAATTTTCTAATGTAAAGCAATCGTTCATTTCCTTTACTATCGCTGTCCACAGTTTTTCCCATTCCTGGATCAAATCTTTTAAAGCATCATTTAAGATAATTTCATTATTTCCAAATAGCTCTAGCCTTTTCTTCTCGAAGCGATCTTTAATGCTACTATTTAAACCTCTTGCTTCTATATTGGATAGAAACCCTTGTGCATGTGACAAAAATGTTAGATGACCTCTTTGGGGACCTTCTTCATATAATGTTGCTATAAAACGAAATTGATATAGAAAAAATGAGCCCTTTCTATCGAGGATAGATTTTGATATGTATCCATCATTTTCAAGTAAATCTCATTTAATTTACATCTATACGTATCAAAGGCTTTCCGGTGCTGTCTGGAATTATAAATTCCACTCTTTCTAGGTCTACTTATCACTTCACCGTGCTCATATAATAAATTCACATCCACATTTTCACGGTATTCTACTTCAACTAATGTCTTTTGCTTTTCTTTATATAGAGCCTGTTTTTCTTCTAGATATCCTTTATCTAGTGGATTTGCTTCTATATATTCTTTTACAAATCCCTTTATTTCATCTACAAAAAACCTTTCTTCAGAATTTTTTAGGAAAACGATTAATGTATTTGGTCCATGTTGCCAATCATTGTCAAGATAATACCCATCCTTTAAATTCCTAAGACTCGTGTTTTTAGTTATTTCTAATATTAACGGCATTTTACTTTTCTCATAATTGTAAATACTTATCGGCATGTAAATGCACTCCCTTCTAGTTCTCTATATCATACAAATCTTCGCACGAAGTCTACTCTTTAAAATTCCCATTCTGAGTTGGCTTTCACTAGCGTCCATTTCCTTTCACCACAGGTATAAGTACGATGCAGGCAAAATTTTGCATGGAAGTCTGTTATTTTCTATTGTTGTTTTACGCTACAGAAATGTTGATTGCCGTGGGTATTCCATCCTAAAGGCACTTAAACTATAGTAGGCTTGGAACCTTCTTATAATTTAGATAGTTTAATTCTAGGAGCTTTTCAATTGTCTTCTTATATAAACTATCAGCACGCTCATTATGAAGTTGAAATTTCTCCATCAATTCTTCCTTTATCGACTCGCCAGATATGCCCTTTAATAAACCCTCAAACACGAGTGCAGCAGCTACATTAATTTTTACAATTTTGAAGCTTCTGCTCAACAATAAAGGGGGTGTCCTGTAATATAATTAAGTAAAGGTGGCCTTCTAGGGAGTTCATGCTAGGATTACTATCACCTGAAATTAGGTGTGATTTTAATGATGTAGAGACCTTAAGGTCATCAATGGTCGCCTTCTTAAAAATTGGAACAGCTTGTACTAAAGATCTAATGATGTTAGTTGCATTCACATACTCATCGATATTCGGTTGTCTTCTTCTCAATTCACAATACTGCTCTCTATCCATAAAATCAGGTAACATTGCACATTTAGAACAGCTATTATTCACTGGACAGGTATTGCACCCACGAATCTCTTTTTCTTCATCAGTAAGTTGAAAGGCCTTTCCAACTACATTGATATAGGAGTCTGAGGAACTGCCGATCGCTTTACTACAGCCTCCACAAGGATAATCTGTTGTTTGTTATCCAGACTAAATCGATGCAGTTTTGTTATGGTACAGTGTTCAGGACCACCCCAGCGGCAACCATCCATGAGGAAACTGGAAATTTCATATGGATGACGAAATGACCCAGTCCTTAAAAAGTGATCCACGTCTTGTAAAAACAGAGTAGGTCCTCTTTCTTTTCTATAAATAAAAAGTTATTGTCCTCTAATAAATTTACAGCCTTTGCTTTTTTGTATGGTGCTTTTAAGATGTTAATATGTGCAGTATGATGATGATCATCTATTTGTAGTTTATCTATATAATCTTCTTCGGTTTTATATACTTGATGATAGTGCGGTAGAAACGTCCCTTCTTGCATTGCTCCCACTTTATTTCGTTCATAGATATCATCTCTTTCCCGAATATACCCATCATCTTTGCTGTAAAGAATATTTTCCTTATGAACCGTTCTGCTTTGATTAGAGTGATAAATGATTGCACTATTTATCCCCAGAAATTTCCCTAAATCTCGGTAGATCACTGGGTCTAAGAATTGTTCTTCTACAGCGATGTGCTTACTACTGCCTCCTTTAAAGTGGTAGGGATAAAAGCCAGTCAAATAGGAGGTATGACCATTTACAAGGGCACTCTCTGGCCTCGAATCAGTTTGATAAAGATGTAAATAATTATTCATATAAGAGGAATACTCGTATTTTATTTCAATTTGGTTTGATATTAGCCTACCTTCAATTGGGGGACTAAGGTTTACCTTGATAGTAGATAGTCCTATTTTCTCTCTTTCATTTAAGTATTGCTTTAACATTATATGCTCTACATTTCCATTTTCTAGTGAAAAATTAATATTAAATATAATACTCAGTTTATTAGAAGCTAGTGTATTATGAATCTTTTCTATACTAGCGATTGCTTCTTCATCACTTAGATCATGTACGAGAATCTCAAGATGATTAAATTGATTATGTATGAGTTTATGAAGTATTTGATTTGACAGATTTCTTAAGCTTACTTTCCCTGCAAATGAAAATGAATAACTTTCTGGATCTATCAAATCCATGAGAGTATCGAATAATTCTACCTGCTCTAGCATGTCTTGATCTAAAAAGGGAATCGTACCTTCAACACCGTAAGATTGAAACATTCGAAAATCTTCCCTAAGCTGCTTTACGTTATTTTGTGCTACATCAAGTCCTAAAGTTTTATCAAAGCAAGATGTATTTAATCTAACACCGTAATAATTAACTAATCTCGCTTGTATAGATCCATTCTTATATGGAGAGTATATATAGTGAGTAGGTATATTACTGTATACAGAATCCCTATCTATGTTTATGATCTCCACTATTTTATTAAAGGTATTAGCAGCAATACTTTCAGTAAATATGAAGATGTCATGTTTATCTCTTATCGAATTTCTTGTATCATCATTTATAGGAATGACCCCAACCCAAATGATTATATATTTAGAGTTAATCCGTTTTAACCTTTGTGAAACCATCTGAGTAATGTGATCATTTTTTTCATCTATATAAAATATATATATGTTATTATCTAAAGTAGTGAGATCATCCAATAGATCTTCAAATAACTTAAGGTTTTGTTCCAAATATTGTTCTGTATGTATCTTTTTATCAACTAAGTAATTACGTAAATAAGCTAAATCAAAATGGTGATCTGCTGTTATTAAACCATTTCTATCTTTTTTAAAATAAGCAAGTATTGCAAGCGAGTTTTGTCTGATCATAAGACCCACAACCTTTAGTCTCTTGTCAATTTTTAATTGATTAAATAGAGATTTTAGAAGGGTTGCGCTAACCCAAATTAATAACACAACCCCTTCTAAAATACACTACATCTTAGAAGTGATATCATGTTGTAGCAGAGCAAGTTGAGCTAGACCCACATGTAGAGCAGTTGCTACCAAATGCTGAACCACTTGTAGCAGCTGTTTCTGGAAGAGCAGTTGCTTCATTGATGTCAATAAATTCTAACTCTTCGATATCTGCAAATAGTTGGTCAATGTTTTCATTAACAGCTTTAGACATTTTTTTCACCTCCTTATAAAATTAAATAATGGTATATCCATAATCTATAACAATGTTTTGTCCTCTTATTGCATCGCTTTTTTCAGACATTAAAAATTCGATAACATTTGAGACTTCTTTTGGTGTTACTAGCTTCTTATATGGAATTCTATTTACCATCTCCGCACCAGGAAAGCTATCAAAGTATGCTTTATTCTCTTCTGTTACTACATAGGTAGGTGAAACACAATTTACCTTCATATCTTTATTAGAGTAATTTGCAAAATCAATGGTAAGATTTTTTACTAGTTGAATAATAGCTGCCTTTGATGGACCATAATCAATTCGATCTTCATGACCTACAATCCCATTTTGAGAAGCCACACATACGATTGATACTTTCTCCGAAAACAAGCTATACATTCGTTTTAGAAAAAGAACTATTCCAAATACATTTATCTCAAATGTTTCCTTCAAAGAATCTGTTGTAGCTGTAAAAAAACTCCTCATATAATTAACCCCAGCTAAATAAATGACACCATCTATACTCCTCTTTTTTCATTCAACATTTGATAGATTTTATTTACCCCAGCTTCTGATGTAATATCATAAGAAAATTTAAGTGATTTATTGTCTTCAGAAAATTCTTCTTTGAAAGATTTATCAATAAGTATTTGAAAGTCATCTTTAAACATACTAGTAACAGCTCGTCCGATAGTTCCTTCTGAGCCTATAATTACAATGTTTCTCAATATGCACACCTCATCGGTTCTATTAAGCTCCTATGATATCTTTTTAATAAATTCATAAAAGGTACCCTTAAAAGACTCTAGCTTATTAGGTATGTATCTTTGCAAATCCAACGAATCCATTTTTTCCTTTAAATAAAATTCTAGTAAAAGCAGAAATGCGTTATTGACTTTGTAGTTCTTATTTTTATAAATATCATATACATAACATGCTTCACCTATCACTAAACCGATGA
The DNA here is from genome assembly GCF_001310635.1 of Bacillus sp. JCM 19034. Classification (GTDB taxonomy): domain Bacteria; phylum Bacillota; class Bacilli; order Bacillales; family Bacillaceae_D; genus Halalkalibacter. The sequence continues at coordinate 5,182 of NZ_BAXR01000017.1, read as the reverse complement.
GGTTAAAGTTCTTATGTTTGGTCAAACAATCTTTAATAAAATAAGCGTTATAAGGCGTAATCATATACATACGCTTTTCTTTCAGTATGGCTGAAATATTGAGTACCATTGGATATACTCTCAACAAAGGTGTCATGATTTTCGTGTTTTTAAAGCTTAAATAGTTAACCAATTCATAGAAATCAGCCTTAAATTTATTCGTAATCAGATGTTTTTTATGGTAGTCCCTATATATCCCATCGTTATAATAGAATAATCGATTATTTCTATCTATGTTCATGATGGATGTATAATCTAACATCCCTTTTGTGTATTGTGGATTGAATACCTCACCAGTTGTTTTAAAAGCATGGATGAAAGTTAAGACCTCTTGTTCATTTCTGTAAATTAGATTCATGGATTTTACTGTTTCTTTCATTCTTTGGAAGTTTATCAAGATTGGAAATAATTCTGAACCGGTATCAATCATCGACTTATCATAAAAAACAACTGCATTGATAATACAATTTTTCATAACACTGTTATCGATATGTTCGAACAGTTCTGCACTCTCAACATATAAGTGTTTGATACGATTTTCTTGGATGTTTAAAGGATAATGACCAGTTAACATGAGCTGTAGCTCATTTTTTATGGAGGATGTTTCCTGACTAAAATGCTTTTGATGATTCATTTTAATAGAAGACATATTTCTGATGAAGTTAGGATACAATTGCTTATTGCCAATTTGTATGTCTAATTGCGAGTTTAATAAATGAAATCGGATGTTGTAATTACTGTTTAAGAACCTCACAAATCGATAGATTCTTTCACCATCACATATCACAATATATTCAGTAATGTGATAAAACTTTAGAAAAGAATAAAAATCATTCACTGTGTTTAAATTAAAGTCAAAAAGTTCGAGTGACTTTAGTTCCGATAGGTTTGATCCTATCAAATGCTTTGTCATATGGAACATTCCATGCCTATACTCATGTACATATCCCACTGCTAACAATTACAAACACCACCTTTATTAAATGTAGTGTTATTTCCAATAACAACCTACCATATATTCACATCTATGTAAACACCTAATTACTAGTTTTTTTTGTTAGGTAGTTTTTATCAACCATCCCATTTATTATTAGACTTGAACTTTCTCTTTCTCTTCCTTAAAATACAATATTAGCTATATCTGTACTCTTTATTAACTACACTAATTAGGAGGTGTTGGAATTGCGTACGAGAAATATGCTATACCCTTATGTTCACCCCTTAAACCCTATATCCAATGGATCAGATTTGCTTCAGATCGTACGGGGAGAAGGAATACGTCTAGAGGATGCACATGGTAAAAAATATATTGATGGAATAAGTGGTTTATGGAATGTTTCACTAGGGTATGGTAATCCTAAAATAAGTGAGGCAATCATACATCAGCTTGATCAAATTCCCTATGTTAATCCTATCCAGCATAGTAATCCTACCACTGTAAAGTTTGCAGAGTTATTAATCGACGCCGCTCCAGACAATATAGTAAATGTTGTCTACACCTGCTCTGGTTCAGAAGCCACAGAATTAGCAATAAAAATTGCCCGCAATTATAATCAACATAAAGGAAAGCCACATAAAAACAAAATAGCCTCATTAGACTTATCCTATCATGGAAGCTATTACGGATCTATGAGCATGAGTGGTGTAGATCGTGAGGTTATAGAGGAATATGGTCCTAATTTACCAGGCATGCTTTTTTTACCTACACCAGTCCATAGAAAGTCTTTCATTGAAGAAAGAGGTAGGATTGAGCAGGAATTAACTAGTATTTTTGATAGGGAAGGAGAGAATATTGCAGCCGTCGTCATCGAAACAGTTCTAGGCTCTGGTGGGTCAATCCCCCTTCCACCCGAATATGTATATATGCTGAGAGATTATTGCAAGAAACATCAAATCCTCCTCGTAGTAGATGAAGTGGCCACAGGATTTGGTAGAACTGGTAAGATGTTCGGGTTTGAACACTTTCAAATTGAACCAGATATCATTTGCCTGTCTAAAGGAATAAATAATGGCTACTTGCCGCTAGGGGCTACTTTAATTAGCAACGAAATCTTCGTTACTTTTCAAAGACATCATGCAGTTATTGAGCATCTTTCCACACAGAACGGTAACCCATTAGCTTGTGCAGCAGGCATTGTCTCACTGCAGGAAATAAACAACGAAAAATTACTAGATCATGTTACCAATATGGGAGAATACCTGTGCACAGAGATTCACGACATGCTTCATAAGCATAAAAATTTTCCGAAGTTCGTGGTAAAGGCTGATGATAGGTATTGAACTTGTAAAAAATAAAAGCTCCTATGAATGCCTAAGTTATGAAAACATCACGGATCTTGTCCATACTTTTACTCAAAAAGGATTAATTGTCTATCCATTTTTTAACGAACCTCGCACAACGGGAATCCATTTATTTCCCCCGTTTATAATAACCATGGAAGAGACTAAGGAAATATTACACATTATTAAAAAAGTATTTGATCGCACAATCTATTAAACTCCTTTTTAAGGATACTTTTCATTTGATAGGAAAGTCTTAGAGTGTGCTCAAATTTACCTTTTTCATTACTTAAGGCTAGTTATGTCCCAGCCTCTATTATTACCCTCATCTACATATCGTACGGTTCACCTTGACAGTCTAAGTGCGATTATTGTGCAAGCCATTAAGTCATAGGAGGTAAGGGTTTTAGCATTGACAAGGAAGATAAGCACTTATGTTTTTAACCGATCATGTATGACAGAAACTTATGTGTAAATCGATTTTAAAGGTAGTGTAATTTAACAAAATCAATTAGGAAGGAATATGTAACTATAATAATGATTTCTATATTCGAGTAATTTGTTTAAATTTTTCCATTTTCATAGTAATATATTAACAGTAAGATAATTTAATAGTTAAAAAGAGGGAGGCATTTTGTTGGATATTACTTATGTCACAAAAAAGAAATGGTTAATTTTATTCTTTGCTTTTGTTTTGATTTTGCAAATGTTTGCATTGCCAAGTAATAATTTAGCAGCTGGAGATTCAACTCCACCTATATTAGAAAGTGTAGAGATTAGCCCCAAAGAAGTAAATGTTGGCGATACGATTAAAATATCAGCTAACATAAGTGATGATCTCTCAGGAGTGCGTTCTGCTCTTGTTGCGTTTAAGTCACCTTCTGAAGAAAGAACTCAATCTATTCACTTAAGAGAAAATGAGGATACAGGTTATTGGGAAGGTAGCTATGTTGTCCAGGACTATGATGAATCTGGGGAATGGAAGTTATGGTATATCGCTGTTAGTGATAATGCTGGAAATAGTAAAAACTATCAACCAACTGAAATTGAAACTAATCTAAATTTTATTATTAATAATTCTAATGGTGATAGTACTCCACCTGTATTAGAAAATGTAGAGATTAGCGCCCAAGAACTAAATGCTGGAGATACGATTCAAATAACTGCTAATATAAGTGATGATCTCTCAGGAGTGCGTTCTGCTCTTGTTGCGTTTAAGTCACCTTCTGAAGAACGAACTCAATCTATTCACTTAAGAGAAAATGAGGATACAGGTTATTGGGAAGGTAGCTATGTTGTCCAGGACTATGATGAATCTGGGGAATGGAAGTTATGGTATATCGCTGTTAGTGATAATGCTGGAAATAGTAAAAACTATCAACCAACTGAAATTGAAACCAATATAAATTTTATTATCAATAATTCTAATGGGGATAGTACTCCACCTGTATTAGAAAGTGTAGAGATTAGCCCCAAAGAAGTAAATGTTGGAGATATGATTAAAATAACTGCTAACATAAGTGATGATCTCTCAAAAGTGCGTTCTGCTCTTGTTGCGTTTAAGTCACCTTCTGAAGAACGAACTCAATCTATTCACTTAAGAGAAAATGAGGATACAGGTTATTGGGAAGGTAGCTATGTTGTCCAGGACTATGATGAATCTGGGGAATGGAAGTTATGGTATATCGCTGTTAGTGATAATACTGGAAATAGTAAAAACTATCAACCAACTGAAATTGAAACTAATCTAAATTTTATCATTAATAATTCTAATGGTGATAGCTCAGAAGAGGAAAACGGGACAGATCCTGAAGAAGGTAATGATTCTGAAGGTGAGAGTGACTCTGATACTGAAGAAGGCAAAGATTCAGAGAATGATAATAACGAAGAGTTACCATATCAAATTGTCATTTCTAATGAAACTTGGTCCAATAAAATAATTGATAAAGATGTTTTCATAGGACCTGAAGCTATTTTATCTATTAACGGCAATGTAACAGTTAATGGAAATATATACGTGTATGGTGCACTAAGAAGTTTTGGTGGATTGTCGTTAAATGGAACATTACATGCCCAACAGATGAATTTCGGTAATGGCGGAACCTTGTATCAAGGATCGGCAAATATAGGTGGTTCTAATAGTATCTCATCTGTTAAAGTTTCTAGCGAAGCATACGATGTACCTTTAGATGTAGTGTATGAAATTTTAGAACAAAATGATGATTTGCTTATTCAAGGAAAAACCTTACCATTTTTAGACGTTTATATTGATGGTAAAGAAGTAGATGTTATGGAAAATGGAACTTTTTCAATACAATTATCAAAATATAATAATACTGTATCAATAGTGATTAGAGATCTATTTGATAAAGATGTAGTAAAATATTTAAATTTAGGTCTTGAGGAAGTAATTACAGAAGAAGAAATAGAAGAGATACCTTATGAAACGATCAAGAAAGAAGACCCAACCTTAAATAAAGGTGAAGAAGTTGTAGAACAAGAAGGAGTTCCTGGTAAAAAGGTTATTACGTATGAGGTAACTTATGTAAATGGTGAGGAAACCCAACGTGTGGTTACATCCGAAGTGATAACAAATATGCCAGTGGACAAAATTATTAAGATCGGAACAAAGGTTGATGAATCAAACGAAGATTCTGAAGGCGAAAGTGGTACAAACCCTGAGGACGGAGACGATTCTGAAGGCGAAAGTGGCACAGACCCTGAAGACGGAGGCGGTTCTGAAGGTGAAAATGGCACAGACCCTGAAGACGGAGACGGTTCTGAAGGTGAAAATGGCATAGACCTGAAGACGGAGACGGTTCTGAAAGGTGAAAATGGCACAGACCATGAAGACGGAGACGGT
>NZ_BAXR01000016.1 GCF_001310635.1 Bacillus sp. JCM 19034 | reverse complement strand
CCCAAACCTGCACCTATTCCCCTTTTGATGTAGTTTTCACCGCGATTTCTTCTCTAACCTGCACCTATTCCCCTTTTGGTGCAGCTTTGACCGCACTTTCTTCTCTAACCTGCACCTACTATTCTCAGCATACTTCTACTAACAAATCCACTCTTCAAATGACTTCCATTTCTCTTATTTTTCCATAGAAAAAAGACTGAGCCCAAGTTACTGGTCTCAGCCTTTTTTATGTCCTAGTATAAATGTGCAGTTTATACTTCCTATTAGTTTACTCCCTCTTACGAAAAAGCTCAATAGTCGCGATCACTGTTCAAAAATCGTTCAAATTCAAACGCAATTTCCTCTTTACATTTACATATTAATTTGATAACAATGCTTCATGTAACTCTTTCGAAGAGTGCTCCCACATCGCTTCATTATGTTCCTTTAAAAAGCGTGCGAGTATTTTTTAGAGCGTGAATCCATATCATCGACAACAATTTTCCCTTTTAACGACCTATCCATTTTATTAACATGCTCCGGCATACTTTTATAGCCACGGCGTATGTCACGGTCAATGAGCATTTCACAGCCAGCTACACCTGCATAATACGGTTTTTTGTCCTTATATTCAATTGTTACCCAGACGAGCCAATACAACTTTCCGTTTGGCACCTCATCTTTATTTTTCAAAAATTTAATCCGTCTTTCTACTGCAGAACGGGCGTGAAGTGCCCCATATCAACAAACGCTTCGTCATCATCCGGACAAACAAACACTGGTGATACATTGTCTAAATTCATAACTCCAGCACCGTAACCACCGTGCCCATCAGTTGAGTCCCCGCTTAAAATATTAAAACCGGTCGTTTTTTTCTTAAGGTTATCATTATTTAATAAATCCATTTTACTTATCATCCTTTCCTTATACTATTATGACGATAGATTTCGCAACATATGTATATAGGAAAATGCCTCATTCAATTCATCTTCGCTATAATTCTGCTTTGCTTTTAACGTTTTAACTTTTTCCCTTTGTTCCTCTTCGTCTAAATCTTCAAAGTAAAGTAATGTTGATACGAGCTCTAAAAAACGTGAGCTCTTTTCATTTAACGCCTCAACTAACTCAGAAGATAGCATTTGATGTGGATACATTTCTAAAAAACGTTCCCCCTCAGGAGAAAGCGTATAGCGGTATTGATAATAATGCCCTTTATCCTCTTTATTTTCAACAACAAATCCTAAGTTACACAGCTCTTCCATTCTTAAGCTTAACTCCTCTGAGTATGGTCCAAACATATGAAATGTGTAGCGTTCCGAAAATGGTGCATTCAGTTTTTTCGCAATATAAATCATTTTCTGCAGTTTTTTTCTGCCGATTATTTCTCCCGCCTGCAAAAATAACCCCATCACATTGGCGTGATCCTTCAGCATCGCTATCCCTCTTCCCTTAAGATTATATATCTAAAATCGCTCTAATTTTCCTTTTAATCTCTTTATGCTCAGATTCATCTTCAAGCCGATCGAGTGGAACATACAGTTTATGATCCGTTCGTTTCTTACCAGAGATCGCTTCAACAACATCAGATTGCCGTGAAAGCTCACGCAGCTTGCCATTTGGCATTAATAAATGAATTGGAACCCGTTCCTCTTCCTCTCCAGGTCGATAAAAATCATATGGTAAGTCGGATGAGGAATCAAGTACTAAATAATAATCCGGCTGCAAATCGGCTTGTTTAAATAGATCATGCAAGATGAGCCAATCATTCATACGCTCGTTCGGATTAAATTCAATGTATTTAAAGAGCTGTCTATTTAGAAATCTTACACAAAGATCACGCAAAACGCGATCCTCTTCTTCCTGCCAAACTTGGAAATAATACATGACAACCGCCTCATCTAGCCGTAAATAGTCGTCCAAGCTCGCTTTTCCATTAAATAACGAGTAAAAGTGGATCGGCTCCTGCTTGAAAGCATACTTTTGCTCATAAAGGTCTTTTGCCCGCATTAAGATTTTACTCAAGATGACTTCTGCACTTCTTGTAACTGGATGAAAATAAACTTGCCAATACATTTGATAGCGGCTCATAATGTAATCCTCAACAGCATGCATTCCACTATTTTTGATGACAACCTGATCTTCCTTTGGCCGCATAACCCGCAGAATCCGCTCCATATCAAAATGTCCATAGCTAACACCTGTATAATAGGCATCACGTTGTAAATAGTCCATCCGATCAGCATCAATTTGGCTAGAAATCATACTCGTTACAAGCTTATTAGAATACGTCTTCTCAATGACATCAGCAACCGCTTTTGGAAATTGCTCATTCACTTGGGAAAGCACGTGATTAATTTCAGTATCCCCTACAATAATTGCTCTCGTCCATTCCTCATGATCGGTATTAAACACTTTTTCAAATGAATGAGAGAATGGTCCATGACCAATATCATGAAGCAGTGCTGCAGTCAGCACGAGTAAGCGTTCACCTTCGTCCCAATCAGGACGTCCGGTAAATATTTCTACCATTCTCCTAGTAATTTCATATACACCTAATGAATGATTAAAACGCGTATGTTCGGCACCATGAAAGGTCACATAAGTCGTCCCAAGCTGCCGAATCCTCCGTAACCGCTGAAACTCCTTTGTCCCTATAAGCTCCCATATTAACTCATCTCGCACATGAATATAGCATGAACAGGATCCTTAAACACCTTCTCTTCTGCTAAAACACCATATTTACTCATTGGTCAACCTCTCAAATTTGACGTTACCTTTATTATATAAGAAAAAACAATACATGTCTTTTCATAATAGATAGTTTCTGTAAAGGAAACGATTGATACACACATTCGATATCAAAATTTCTAGATCAATTTTTGTTGACTATGACACTAATGTCATAGTTTAGAATCATTTCTGAAAGGAGGAGTTTTCATTGAAGAAACATAACGATAGTAAGAAAGAAGAAGGTTCAATGGTAGCCAGAATTAAAAAGACGAGGGCGGACAAAGAACGAACACCAGTGACAGTCATTGGCTTAGGTCCTATGGGGCGGGCACTAGCCAGAGCATTCCTAAAAAACGATCACCCTACGACCGTTTGGAATCGTTCGCCGGGAAAAGCGGATGATCTTGTCGACCGAGGAGCTGTACTTGCTAATACAGCCGTTAACGCGATTGAGGCGAGTCCGTTGGTGATCATTTGTGTGCTGGACTATAATGCTGTACATTCAATCGTTAATCGGTCGGAGAGTATCTTAAAGGGAAAAGCATTGGTGAATCTTACCTCTGATTCCCCAAAACAGGCACGCCAAATGTCGTTATGGGCTACAGAACATGGAGTTAACTACCTCGACGGTACGATTATGACTCCTACACCGACCATAGGTCATTCTACGGCATCCATTCTATACAGCGGAACTAAGGACGTCTATCAAGCATATCAGTCCACATTAGCAAGCCTTGGTGGCACTGCTTCATATCTTGGCCCCGACCCTGGCCGTGCAGCCGCTTACGACATAGCATTGCTCGATTTTTTCTGGACATCTATGAATGGTTACGTCCATGCTCTTGCACTTGCGAGCACAGAAAATATTTCCTCTCAGGAACTCTTACCTTACACGAAAGGAATCATTGGTATCATGCCTAATATTATGGACGTTATGGCACAAGAAGTTGATCAACAAGAGTACCCAGGAGATGGCTCTAACATTGCCTCTAATGCAGCAGGAATGGAACACATTATCCAAGTTGCTGAAGAACATCGGATTGACGCCAGTATGTTAAGGGCCGCAAAGGCGATCGCACAGCGGGCGATTGACAAAGGCTATGGCAATGATGGTTTCTCACGCCTGAGTGATGTACTTAAAGAGTTTTCAAATGATAACGATTAATAAGGTAAAAAACATTTCATTACATTGATGAATAATGTTTCTATAATATCTTTAAGGAGAGAAGGTTAATGGAAAAATCAAAACAGGATCGAAATGTGAATGAACGAAACAAAACAGTAACAGTGCTAGGTCTAGGTTTAATGGGTCAATCTTTAGCGAGCACTTTTTTAAAGAACGGATTCCTAACAACCGTCTGGAACAGGTCTTACAAAAAGGGAGACGATCTTGTAGAAAAAGGGGCTACTCGTGCAGAGACCGTAAGAGAGGCAATATTGGCCTCCAAAGTCATCATTGCCTGTGTCGCGACCTATGAGGTTTTGATGGAACTCCTTGATCCTATAAGCGATGCCCTATCTGGTCACATCATCATTAACCTTACTTCTGGAACACCTGATGATGCTCGTAAGATGGCGAAATGGATAGCACAACATGATGCCCAATATTTAGATGGAGCAATTATGGCAGTACCCCCAATGATTGGCTCGCCTGAAGCAGTAATCTTTTATGGAGGAAACCTAGTACTCTTCAAAGAATACGATCCATTTCTAAAGGTACTAGGGGGCAACAGCGTACATCTCAGTGAAGACCCCGGTGTCCCGTTGTTATATGACCTCGCCTTATTGACCATGCTTTATGGCGTGCAGCAAAGCTGGCTTCATGCTCATGCTATGATAAATAGAGCAGGCATCACAGCTTCAGAGTTTCAACCATTTATCGAAGAATGGCTCAATTATGTCATTGTACCTAGCTTTTCGAATCCTGAGGCAGCAGCCATGCTTGATGAAGCCAACTACAAAACAGACGTTTCCAACCTTCATACGAATACACTCGCACTCGAACACATCATCAAAGCATGCAAAGAGCTGATCATCCCTTTCGACTGGATGGTACCTTTGAAGGCTAACTATGAGCAATTAGTTGCAGAAGGTTATGGAGCAGAAAGCCCTGAGCGAGTTTTTGAAATGCTTAGAGCTAAAAAACTGACTGACTAATAACAATGGGTAATTTTTGTAGCGAGGATCATTTGAGACAACCTTTAGCAACCGTTCATTGCTATACTATTACAAGAGGCTTGGAATTAAAAGGAATCGTTAACGACATGGTTACATATATGAGTAATAAAACGTTTATTTACTCGTAAGGACCCGTTAACTGATTATGCTTTTATTAGCTGCACTAAGGAGGTCATTTAATTGAAAATAAGTGAATTATCTAAAAAAACAGGTGTTAGCATTCGATCGATTCGTCACTATGAGAAGAAAAATCTGATTACTTCTACTCGCCTTGATAACGGCTATCGGGAGTTCGAGGAATCTTCCATTGAACGGATCAAAACAATCCAACTCTATTTAGGCTTAGGTCTGACGACTGATCAAATCGAGGAATTTTTGAGTTGTATAGATTCCTATCCACAATATGAAATGGAAGAATTATGTGATGAAGTATTTGATGTGTATGAAGATAAGCTAGCAGAAATCAACAAGAAAATATATGCACTATCTATTGTAAAACAACGGTTAGAAGAGCAAATCAAAAAGAAGGAAGACAGAGTATTGACTCGTTCGAATCACTGTGTTGCTATTAAATCTAATTAAATACTAATTTACTTTGTTAAAATGGAAATTCCTACGGTCATGTACTTTATTAAAATTCAAAGAGAATATGAACAACGCTAAAGACTTACTAACTTCATATTAAAAAAGTCTATAAATAATAATCCAAACTAATTCATATAAAACTTTAGTACTTTGTTTTGGCTAACCTAACTTTTGCCCCAACTTCTTGCTCTGTGGCTAAAAGCCTTTACTGCCGGCCTCGTCCTAAAAGGCCCACCAAAAGGTTTTCCTTTTCCACACAATTAGTTACTTACTCTAAAAGAATCTCTCATCGTACTTATCTAAATAGAAACTACAACACCATCATTACCGATTTCAGCAGATCCATCGTGCATAGTTCACACCTTTTTAGTTCTCATAAACCCCGGATAATTCAGTCGGAAAAACTCTTACCGAAAGTGAAGATACTACACTATTAGCCATAAAAAAAGAGTACCCTTTACTTATAGTAAAGCGACACTCTACTCTTCTCTATGAAGAAGTAACCTTTGATTGAATCTTCTTTTCTACTTTATCTATCAGCTGATCCTCATTAGGTGCAGCTACGGGGCGATTATTTACGAATACAAACGACTTCTTCCGTCCTGGACCGCAATACGATTGACAACGAATATCGATTGTTGCGGTAGGGTCGAGCTTCTTTAAACGCGGTATCAGCGTCTTAATATTCGTTGCTTGGCACTCGTCACAAATTCGAAATTCATTTGCCATATCTCGGTTCCTTTCTATCATATAAGTTGCTCATTTTTAACCTAGCGACTATTTTACCACACCTCTTTTTCTTTTGCACGAAAAAATGTGAGGAACATGATATAATAAATCGAACCGATTTCAAGGAACAGGAGTTACTCACATGTACGAAACATTAGGAACGATCTCAAAGAAATGGCGTTTACTTGATCATTCAACGTTAGGCCTCCATTTTCCACCTCTTGATTCATTTGCCTATGACGATACGTTATGTGCCTTTGTCGGTCAGGGATTTTCCTTGCCCACGATTCGCCCATGGTTCATGACAGAACGGTTGTACTCGGAATTCAAGATAGCCGCCTACCGCATATAAGTGGTGGAATTGACTTTTTACAATCAGAAGGTTATAACGTGATCATTAGAAATTCTGGTGGCCTTGCCGTTGTCCTTGATCCAGGAATTTTAAATGTATCACTTATTATGAAAGAAAATAAATCGATTTCAATTGATTTTGGCTATGACATGATGTACCACTTTATCCAAAAGGCTTTTGCCTCCTATGAGGTTAAGATTGAAGCAGGAGAAATTGTTGGTTCGTACTGCCCTGGCAGCTATGATTTGAGCATTAATGGCAAGAAGTTTGCCGGCATCTCACAAAGAAGGATTCGTGGTGGCGTTGCTGTTCAAATTTATTTATGTTTAACCGAAAGTGGAGAAGAACGTGCCCAGCTCATTCGTTCTTTCTATGAACATGCAGTTAAACAATCACCTACTAAATTCATATATCCAACGATTCATCCGACAACGATGGCTTCGTTAACTTCCTTATTACAGGATAACATCGATGTTGCAAAAGCTATGCAGCTTCTATTGAAAACAATCATAAAGGACGGCATTGACCTTTCAAACGTCTTTTTTTCTGAAGACGAACAAGCTTGGTTTAACGAACAACAAAATCGCCTAATTGAACGAAACAATAAAGTGCTATAAGAATTGTATATTTATAGCACTTTATCCAATTTCCTCATTTTTTAATTCCTTTTGTACATTAAGAAATAATGAATGCTTATACCCTCCGATAAGAAGTGTTAGTACGTGTATAGCCAACAGGATGAGAGGCTGTTGTTTATACAATTTCAATAGCCCCAGCCTAATGAGGATTTGGTCAATAATCGCTAATAACCCAATGCCAATTATTTTATTTGATCGCTTTGACCTTAAAATGATAGCGGTTGAAAATACACTAGCTAACAACGCATATAACGGTGCTACGATAAATTGGTCGCGAGTGTCACTTCTTGATGTTCGGTAAGGAAAACGAAAACGAATTGCTTTTGTAAAAGAAAATAAAAAGAATAAAACATTCGCATATTGAACTACATTACTTAAATATAAAGAAATGATCATAATGATCTTTTTCTTTGACGAACGGAAACCACGCCACCATTGATCAACAAACCAGAAATAAAAGAGAACCCCAAAAAAGGTGAATGGTGTTTTCCACGTCCTTTTTACAAAAGCACCTTTTTTTACGAACGTTTCTTCAATCGCAGCTAATAATAAGGCTAATGCTATTTTCATTTTCCAGCCATATTGAAACAACGTTATGAACACGGCCTTTATCGGAACAAAATAGGCTTGAGAAAGAAACGCACCAAAGACATTATCAACCCAAGGGTTCCGAAAGATTTTCGGTTTATAACGATACATTCGTAAAAGATTTAAAACACCATATTCAAACAAGTACGTAAACCCTAACGTACTCAATAACAAAGCGATTGCTTTCTTTTTGAATTTGACTAACACTATGACTAAAAAGAATAAATGAGTAAAACTAACGATCATAAATAATCGCGTTCGTCCGTTCATTTTCATAAAAGACCCTTCCCTTTCCCGTACTACTTTTAGTGTGAATTAAGAGCCTTATTTCATACTGTGGAAAAAGAATGGAAATATTATATATTAACTAAAAATGCCAAAAGGATACGAATCCTTTTGGCATAATTATTAATGATTGGATACAGTTGTTTTTTGGTTAATTGCCTGCATCGCTGTAATCAAAGACAGCTTATAAATATCTGCTACATTACATCCGCGCGAAAGATCATTAACTGGCTTATTAAGCCCTTGTAATATTGGTCCAATCGCATCGTAGCCGCCTAAGCGCTGAGCAATTTTATAGCCTAAATTTCCTGATTCAAGACTTGGAAAAATAAAGACATTTGCTTGACCTTGTAACGGAGAATCCGGAGCCTTCTTTTGTGCTACCGCTGGCACAAACGCTGCATCAAATTGGAACTCACCATCTATAACTAAATCAGGACGTGCTGCTTGAGCAAGCTTTGTCGCTTCAGATACTTTTTGGGTCTCAATTGATGATGCTGAACCCTTCGTAGAGAAGCTTAGCATCGCGACCTTCGGATCAATTCCAAACACTTTCGCTGTTTCTGCTGTCGCAATGGCAATTTCCGCTAATTCCTCACTATTCGGTGCGATATTAATCGCACAATCACCGAATACAAACTTCTTGTCCTCTTTAACCATAACAAACACACCTGATGTTCTCTTAATACCTGGCTGTGTTTTTATAATCTGTAATGCTGGGCGAACAGTATCTCCCGTCGAGTGTGCCGCTCCACTTACTAGGCCGTCTGCTTTGCCCATATAAACAAGCATCGTTCCAAAATAATTTACATCCACTAACTTTTCCCGTGCGGTTTCCTCGGTTTCCTTCCCTTTTCTTCGCTCAACAAACGCTGCGATCATCGCATCGATTTCATCATAATTTACTGGATCGATAATCGTTACATTTGTTACATCTAACTGTAGTTCGTTCGCTTTCGCCTTCACTTCTTCTTCACTACCGATTAAAATTGGCTTTACGACTTGATCAGCTTGAAGTTTAATCGCAGCTTCTAATACCCGTTCATCCGTCCCTTCTGGTAAAACGATCGTTGGTTGATGTTTTGCCACTTGCTCCTTAATTGCTGTAAATAGATCGCTCACTATATATCCTCCTCTTTTTCGTTCCCTCAACTTTTGATCCCTACTATTAGCATACTCCTCCAAGAGTGAAAAAGGAACCGTATTTGTCAAGTTCATCAAAGTGTCAATTTTCCAAAAAATCATTATGTTTGCGTTTTCATACTCTTGAATCCTTCATTTTACGCTCCTTTACCTTTTTTAGGTTCACCAAAGTTATGACGCTTATGTGTCAGTGGTGCTCTTCATTTTTTCCAACATTTAAAATGTGATATAGTAAAGGTACTTTATAAGAAGATGAGGAGTGTGAATCATGAGTGAAGCAGCGGTAACATTAGATGGTTGGTATTGCTTACATGATTTTCGAACAATGAATTGGCCTGCATGGAAAACTCTTACTGAAGAAGAACGCCATGACATTTTAGATGAATTCCATTCAATGATTGCAGATTGGCAAGAAACAGAAAAACAAGAAAAAGGAAGCCATGCCTTGTATACGATCGTTGGGCAGAAAGCTGATTTTATGATGATGATCTTACGCCCAACAATGGAAGAATTAAATGTAATCGAAACAGCCTTTAACAAATCAAAGCTAGCAGAATTTACAATCCCGAACTACTCTTACGTTTCTGTTGTAGAATTAAGTAATTATATGGCTGGGAAAGCAATGAAGACCCTTACCAAAATCCACACGTTCGTAGTAGACTATACCCAATTTTACCAAAAGCGAATCACGTCTGCTTCTATCCAATGGACAAGCGTCGCCAAGGCAATGATAATTGGTACATGCTGCCAATGGAAGAGCGTCGTTCCTTAATGAGAAGTCACGGTATGATCGGCCGCAGCTATGCTGGTAAAGTAAAGCAGGTCATTACGGGGTCGGTTGGCTTTGACGATTGGGAGTGGGGCGTAACATTGTTCGCTGATGATGTATTGCAATTTAAAAAGCTTGTATATGAAATGCGTTTTGATGAAGTATCTGCTCGCTATGGCGAGTTTGGTGCTTTCTACGTCGGAAATCGCCTTGATATTGATCAAATCCACTCGTATATGAGTATATAATTTTTTTCAAAACACCGAAAAACGGTTTTGCCGTTGTCGGTGTTTTTTTTCGATAAAAATTCTATTCATAACATGCAAAACAAAGTCATATAGTGAAGTAACTGTACAGCCTACGTCGTTAACATCGTAGAACGGCAACTATGAATAGGGGGTGAACGAATGGCTGTCATTAAAACAAATTCAAATGATATTGAAATACTCGCTCGCCTAATGAGAGCAGAGGCAGAAGGTGACGGGAGATGGGCATGCTTACTGCAGGGAACGTAATGGTAAACCGTGTAAGAACTCGTTGCCTCGATTTTGAAGATATTAACAATGTGCAAGCGATGACTTTTCAATCTCCAGGCGGGTTTGAAGCTGTCCAAAAAGGCTATTTTTATCAACGTGCTCGTGAACGAGATAAACGATTAGCACAACGCATCGTTAATGGCGAACGGCATCGCCCTGCTGAAAATTCATTATGGTTTTTCAGACCCGAAGGAACATGCCCAGCCAATGGTGGGGACAATGGAATTCAGGACGTTATAAATCGCATTGCTTTTATTCTCCATTAGCTTCAGAATGCCCTGATGTATATCGTACTTATTAACATATTCAACAAGATTATACTATAAAGGAGAGGTACACATATGAGTCAACAATGGTTTCCACAGCAAGGCCAACAACCTATGCAATCACCTAATCAACAGTCTATGCAAGGAGGTAATCAGCAACAGCAACAAGCTGGGGTCCTTATTTCTCAGCTCAGCAATACCAAACACCAGGCTTTGCTCAACCACAGCAACTTCAGCCGTTAGGCGGTGCTGTCCCAGGGTTCCCGCAACAAGGTCAACCAACAAGCCTTCCGCTCGAACAGTCGTATATCGAAAACATCCTTCGCCTTAACCGTGGAAAAGTAGCAAGCTTTCACATGACTTATGAAAATAACAATGAGTGGAATGCACGTGTCTTTAGAGGAATTGTGGAAGAGGCTGGACGTGACCATATCATTGTTAGTGAAGTAGATGGAAGCAATTATTACATTTTACTTATGGTTAACCTTGATTTCGTCGAGTTTGATGACCCAATTGAATACGAGTATCCTTTTTCAGCAGGTCCTGTATTAACTCAATATTCGCCACGGCCTGAATAATTGTAGAATAGAAAAAGCGTCGATTATGTCGACGCTTTTTCTATTCCTTAACGTATAGCTGCTAGTGCTAATAATACCCAGCCGATAATAAATGCTAAACCACCGATTGGTGTAATTGCCCCGAGCTTCGTAATCCCCGTTAAAGCCATTACATAAAGACTACCTGAAAATAGGAAGATCCCAATCAAAAAACTCAAACCAGCCCCTGTTAATAAGCCATTTGTTGCCATTTTCATTGCTAGCAACCCGACTGCAATAATCCCAATACCGTGGATCATATGATATTGAACACCGGTTTGATAATTTTTCATCATTCTTTCAGACAGCTTTCCTTCTAAGCCGTGAGCACCGAATGCCCCAATCACAACAGCTAGTCCCATAATGATGCTACCTAAACATATAAATAATTTCGCCATTTTTCTATACACTCCTCTTTTGATACGCTACACTAATCATATCATGAACGTACATTATTACAAAAAGGAGTGAGATCATGGAGAAGCTAACGATTCGCCCCTATACACAAGAAGATTTCGAACAATTACTTGATGTACAAAAAGAAGCTTTTCCACCACCATTTCCCGAAGAGCTTTGGTGGTCAAAAGACCAAATCGCCTCACATATCGATACATTTCCTGAAGGTGCAATATTAGCAGAAATAGACGGAACCGTTGTTGGTTCTGCGACATCCACTCTTATTCGTTTTAATGGAGAACCTCATACATGGGAAGAAATAGCCGATAACGGTTACATTGTGAACAGCTTTCAATCCAACGGGGATAGTCTTTATGGAATTGACGTTTGTGTTAGGCCGAGCTATCGCGGCAAAGGAATTGCTAAAGCATTGTATGAAGCTAGGAAAGAGCTTGTACGTACTAATGGTTATAAGCGGTTCCTTGCTGGCTGCCGCATTCCTAACTACTATCAATATGCTAATGAATTCGATGTACAATCCTATATCAAAGCGGTAGAAGCTGGTGAAATTAGCGATTTGGTCCTTACCTTTATGTTAAAGCAAGGCTTAACTCCCATTCAAGCCTTGCCAAACTACCTTATTGACGAGGAATCTCTTCATTATGGTGTGCTCGTCGAATGGAAAAATGATCAGATTTAAAAATCAAGCAAATTTGATTTAGGAGCAGAAGGAGAAGGCGGTTCAACCGAAACAGATGTTGTTACATGAGATTGTGGTATTGTAGGTTGTACTTGAACGGAGGCTGATGGTTGTTTTGAGTCGATCGCTTGTGTACTCGTTCCTTTTAAAAGCTTACAATATGTTTCAATCGCGATCGCTTTCTCCTTTATGATTTCCGTTTGTCCGTTATCAGTTGCCCGCTTTAACAGTTCAAGCTCCTGTTCTAGCTGACGGACAATTTCCTTAGCATGTATATTCATTGATAGCACCTCTTTTTTTACGTATTCTTAGCTACTAGAATACCATACTGTATACACCATGTCTTATATATAAAATGAGACGGCAGTCCCATGTGACATCACTCCTTGCCTTAGGTCCTTGAATTTGCTACACGAAGCATTCGCACCCACACTTGATTCAAAATAAAAAAAGATCAGGCATGTTCCTGATCTCTTGATGCAAAGATGGCTTTAATACCTGCTACGTTTACACCTTGTTTAATTAATGTTTTCACTTCGAGAAGCTTTTCAATATCCTCTAATGAAAACATCCGTTGGTTTCCATCGTTGCGAACTGGCTTAACCAACCCTTGTTCTTCGTAATACCGAATTTGTCGGGCAGTTAGGTTAGTCATTTCCATCACAACTCGGATGGGTAAACATGCTTGCTTGCGTGGAATTTCCGACTTCATCCCTGCCCCTCCTCCCATCATTACTCTGTTACGTTCTTTGCTGCTGGCGAGCTAAATACGTATAAATATCCTGCAATGTTTCATAGCCTAATTCCTTTGCAAAGCGGACATTCTTTTGCCATAGCTTTGCTGTCACAAGTGCATCCTCTAACGCATGATGACGAGTAGTAATCGGTATTTGATAATGATGACAACACTCATCTAAAGTCACCAACTTTAACGAAGGATGGACGACCTTCGTTAAAAAAGATGTATCCAAAAGCCGATGTACAAAGGTCGTACGTAACATTTGCCACGTAACGTGCGACATAAACCGCTTTTCATGACTAGCATGATGGGCAACCAATGTCGATGTACCGATATATTCATAAAAGTCACCGAGCACTTCTGAGATCGGTTTCGAATTAGCTAACTCTCCCTTTGTTAATCCTGTCAACTGCAGAACGTCTTCTGGTGGGTTCTCACAATAAACGGTTGAATAGAACGTTTCCTCCTCAAGAACGATGTCACCTTTCATCTTGACAGCACCGATTGATAATATACAATCACCTTTATCAGGATAAAAGCCGCTCGTTTCCAAATCAAAAACAACAAATGGTAGCTCTGAAAGAGGGTGCCCCAACACATCGCCTTTTTTCAAATCGCGTTGAATTTGACGCAACTGTGAATGTCTAGCAGCTGCGGATTGCTGCTGCAAGGACGTATACACGCTTGGACTTAATTTCCCTGATAGTTGCTTCACAAGCTGCACCATATTGTTCATCATGTCCGTTCACCCTCTTTACATGCCCTTTCGATTTCTCGATACAATTGGTGACCTTCCTTAATCCATCTTTTCAATTGTCTCTGGTCCGCATCACTTACCTGCTTTAAAGATAAGTAGTGAACATGGTCGTACTCCTTTACATCAGCTGTCCATTCAACTCTTTTTTCTAATAGCTTCGCAAATGAATTCTTCTTTGCCTTAATAGATTGATAATCTTTCGGTAAGTGGTCAAATCGTTCCAATGTCGATGGTACATAAATATCGTGTTTTAAAGCAAGCAGACGTAACCCATTAACATACGGAAACAAGACAATTTGCTTAAAATCAAATAAGCCTTGATACTCTCCCTTTGTTTCAACTAGTAACTGATTAAACATACCTAACCCTTTACGAAGTCTCCCTGTGTTTTCAGTAAATCGTCTTAAAAGAAATGGCTGCTCATTTACACTGGTAAACAAGTGACTTTTCAATGTTTTTAGCAGCTTTTCTTCACCTATCAATACACGTGAATCAAAGAACGTTAACGTAAAACGAAGTGTTTCCCACTTATTCTCTTGCAACCAATAATCGAGCTGCTTGATCCAATCATCTAGTGACATACACCACTTTTTGTTTGCTGCCATCACGTTTCCATCACATCGCTCATACCCTACTTTACTCAGCACATCGACGATATTGTTCCCTAGCTGTAAAAAATATGCTTGATTCTTTTCGCTATCTTTTTCATAAATGATGCCATGATCTTGATCACTCCAAAAAGCCTGTTCTTGCCTTGCTCCACTTCCCATAAGAAAGAACGTAAAGTGAGTGGGAGTCTTTCCCCACTCACTTTCTGTTCTTTTCAGTGCGAAACAGACTGCTTTTTCATGATCAAATCATGACTTCGTTGTAAAGAAGCTGAGGTATGTGTGCGATCATGAACGATTCTCATCCGTTCTTCATAAAGCTCCTGTAACTGCTGATCCCAATCACGCTGTAAGTCCTCAGACGTCTTACTCATCTTACGCGCCTGTTTTCGTATCTTGACCAGGCATATTCTCAGGATAGCCATAGCTACCATGCTCGCTTAAGTCAAGACCAACAATTTCTTCTTCTTCAGATACTCGTAATCCACCAGTAATTGCACCTGTGATCTTAAGAAGAATATAAGAAGCAACAAAGGCGAATAGACCACAAGCAACCACACTGACAATTTGAACACCTAGTTGTGTGAAGCCACCGCCATAGAACAAGCCAGCACGACCTCCAACTAAATTAGCTAATTCTTCTGTAGCGAAGAAACCAGTTGAAATTGTACCCCAAACACCTGCGATACCGTGTACTGATAAAGCAAAGATTGGATCATCAATTTTGGCTTTATCAAAGAATTTCATACTTGCATAAACGATAAGTCCTGCAATTAACCCAATGACAACTGCTGCCCATGGAGCAACGAACGCACATGATGCCGTAATGGCTACAAGTCCCGCTAACGCACCATTTAACATAGTTGGTACATCTGCTTTTCCTGATACTGCCCAGACGATGAACATAGCTGCAATTGCACCGGCACCTGCGGCTAATTGTGTGTTAAGAGCAACATAGCCGAAGAAGGCATCTGCTACTTCTAACGTACTACCTGCGTTAAATCCAAACCAACCTACCCATAAAATCATAACCCCTAATGCTGTATAAACTTGGTTATGACCTGCTAAATCATTTGCTGAACCATCTTTGTTAAATTTCCCAAGACGTGGCTTTAATAAAATCGTAGCTGCTAAAGCTGCCATTGCACCGGTTAAGTGAACAACCGTTGAACCAGCGAAGTCTTGCTTTCCAAGCTCTGCTAACCAACCGTCGCCCCAAATCCAGTGTGAAACAATTGGATATACAAATGCTGAGAATAAAACGGCAAAGATAAGATAAACTGATAATTTCGCACGTTCTGCAAATCCACCAAATGCAACCGTTAAAGCAATCGCCGCAAACATCATTTGGAAGAAGAAGTCAACCGATCCAACTAAACCTTCTTCAGCAGTTGAGTAATCTCCATAAAAGAAATCTGACAGCCCGATGAACATATTCCCTTCACCGTAGGCAAATCCCCAACCGACTGCCCAATAGACTAATGATACGATCCCGACTGTAAAGATCGTCTTACCAGCGATGTGACCCGCATTCTTCATTCGAGTTGAACCCGCTTCAAGTAAAATAAATCCTGCTTGCATGAATAAAACTAAAACTGCACAAATCATGATCCATAAATTATCCATAAGTGCTATTTCTGGCATGATATTCTCTCCTCTCGATATGAAACGTGTCAGCGTTACAATAGCTAACATCATTTGTTAACTCTTATTATACGTACCTGACATATTGCTTCTACAAAGTTGTCAGTTTATCTGACATAGTAATTCGATCTGTCCTCGATTCTCGCGTGTTACCTTTATGAATCACTCATTTGAGCGTATTGAAAACAGTGCTATAATAAAGGCATTCACCGTAGTCAGACTACATACGTGCGATAAAGTACATTTGACATAGAAAATCGGTAGCTTTAAAAGCTATCGTTTTTCTTGTATTAATTAAGAAAACCTTAAGATTTTACGTAGGTGAATGTTAAGATTTGTTGTTTAAGATAAGAATCAACCGATAGAAATAGACATTTCTGAAAGGAGGGAGAATATGGACACATTTACCATTTTAGTTGTTGATGATGAAAAAGAGATTCGTGATGCGATTGAGATTTATTTAAAAAACGAGGGAATAACGGTCATTCAAGCAAAGGATGGAATTGACGCGTTAGAAAAGCTACATGAGCAAACAATCCACCTGATCATCTTAGATGTGATGATGCCACGGCTTGATGGGATTGCGACCACTTTTAAGATAAGAGACAAAAAGAATATTCCTATAATTATCTTAAGTGCGAAAAGTGAAGATACGGATAAAATATTGGGATTACAAGTCGGTGCTGATGATTACATAACAAAGCCATTTAATCCACTTGAACTAATCGCTCGAGTAAAGTCACAATTACGTAGATATGTCACGCTTGGCACGTATGAGGGAGGAAATAGTGTGATCGATTTATCTGGGTTAACACTCGACCCAGAGGCTAAAGAACTGAAGGTTCACGGAGAGGTTGTTAAGTTAACTCGAATTGAATATAAGATTGTAGAATTATTAATGCGAAACGCTGGACGTGTCTTTTCAATTAATGATATTTACGAACGGGTCTGGAATGAACCAAGCTATAATGCAGAGAACACAGTAGCGGTTCATATTAGAAAAATACGTGAGAAAATTGAGATCGATCCAAAAAATCCAAGATATTTAAAGGTGGTATGGGGAGTTGGATACAAAATGGAAAAGTAGATTATTCGTTGTTGGCTGGTTTCTGTTAGTTGCATTCGGTTTAAATGGCGTCCTAACACTAGTCTCAGAAGGGCCTTATTATATGAAAAATTATTTTCAAACGACTGAGTTTAACCATCAATTCGAGGACTTTCTTGAACAGCTTAGTATTTATGAGTTAAATCAATTACCGAAAGAACAAGTAAAGGACCTTATTACTGTCAGCAATCATGAATTAGAGGAGTACCGGTATCGCTACGGTGAGCTGTCCTCGCAACTAGAAAGCATTCAAGATCAATATATACACCGGATTGAAGAAGCTCTCGCCAATGATAATCAAACAGTGGCTGATGCTTAATAGAAGAAAGAGATGGGAAGATCGAGGATATCTCGCAAAACTTTTCCGACGACGATTATGTTCGAGAGAAAATCATAAAGGAAAAGGAACAGATCATTGATGAATATTATGAGGAGCTTGAAAAAAATCGTTCAGAATTTTTAAGACTTTCATCAAGCTTCCTTTATTATTTAAACGATATTGATTCAGGAGAGGTGTTTTCTAATATTGAACTAGTACCTGATGAAGTAAACGTTGCTTTTGAGAAAAAAGATTTGCATTTTATTAAGCAATACCCTTCAACAAATTATAACTACTTATCTACTGAGCATTATGGTATGCCATACGTTTACTATGATATTGGGATGAATGATATTATCGAATTACAAAGTCGGGAATTGGAAGGTACGATCGCCGTTCCGATGTCACTTCATAGCGGCAGTGCCATTCATGCAAATTATGAAAGCCATAATAAAAGGAGAATTTATTATATCGTACGCGGTATATTAGGATTTTTCGCCTTATTGTCAGCTTTTTATCTTTACAAAAGAAGAAATGTTTTTCGTTCAGTTGATCTTGCAAAAGTAAAAAGCTACTATCTTCGTCTACCAATTGACATTCAAATAGTAACCTTAGTCTTTTTCGCCATGACGGCTTTGTTTAGTATTAATCGACTAAACTTTTTACCTTATGATTTTATAAATCAGCTTTATCCTTTTATTAAGGGAGAGATAAAAGCATTAGCGTTCAGCACGTTTTTTATTGCAGGTACATGGATACAGGCTTTATTTATAAAAGATTCTTTCAAAGAGTCGTTCAAGAGTCGTGAATCATGGAAAAAGGCAATTGTATACAGATCATGGTTAACGTTAAAAACCGCTTTTGCTAACCGAAAACTCGGGACTAAAATCACCCTTTTGCTTTTGATTGTTTTCGTGTTTGGACTAGCATTTTCGATCGTATTCTTCGAACCCTATCTTATTATTCCATATGCGTTTGCCTTTTTCATTATTGGCCTGCCAGTACTAGTGATTCTAGTTAAACAGCTTGCATTGTTCAATCGTATTGTTGATCATACAGAGCAGCTTGCAAACGGCTACCTTGGGCCTGATCTCCCAGAAAAAGGGCGTTCAACACTCGCTAAGCATGCACGTCACATTAACAGCCTTAAATCAGGTGTTCGAACATCACAAAAGGAGCAAGCAAAAAGTGAGCGCCTCAAAACAGAATTAATCTCTAATGTTAGTCATGATTTACGAACACCTCTAACATCCATTATTACGTATACTGAATTACTAAAATCGACTAACGCTAATGACGAAGACCGTCATGCTTATATTGAAATTATCGATCGTAAGTCCAAACGGTTAAAAGTCTTAATCGACGATTTATTTGAAGCATCCAAAATGGCAAGTGGGAATTTGGAATTAATCAAGGAAAGAGTAGACCTTGTCCAACTGCTCCAGCAGGCTCTTGCTGAACACAGTGAAGCAATCAACCATTCTACCTACAGTTTCGTACTTCCGCTCCCGATTCGCCACTTTATGCAAATGTTGATGGTCAGAAAATATGGAGAGTGTTTGATAATTTAATTACGAATATTCTACATTATTCACTTGAGCATACGAGAGTTTATATTTCGATTGTGCAAAAAGAAAATCATGCGGTTATGACATTCAAAAACGTGACAAAATATGAATTAGGTGACAGCGTTGATGAGCTATTTGAACGGTTTAAACGAGGAGATACGTCGCGCCATACGGAAGGATCTGGACTTGGATTAGCGATCGCTAAGTCGATCGTTGACTTGCACGGAGGTCAATTGGACCTTGATTTGGATGGAGACCTCTTTAAAGTAATCGTGACAATTGAGCTAGCATAGTCTTTTAAATAGTTTAGGCGGCTGAATAAATGCCGCCTTTTCTTAATTAATCATTAGGAATCCCCCACTCAATCACCTCTTCGCCACGTGCTGCTAATAGTTGATTCACTTTTGAGAAAGGCCTACTTCCAAAAAAACCTCTTCTAGCTGACAAAGGGCTCGGATGAGCTGAAGCTAGTACATCATGTTGAGAAGAAATAAGTGTCTGCTTCGCCATAGCTGATTTCCCCCACAAAAGATAGATAACAGGTGTTTTCCGAGCATTTAACGCTTGAATGATGGCATCAGTAAAATGTTCCCATCCCATTCCTTGATGAGATTGCGGTTCACCCTCACGAACTGTTAAAACGGTATTCAATAGTAAAACACCTTGCTTCGCCCAATGAGTTAACATTCCATGATTAGGTGGCGGACATCCGAGGTCCGCTTCTAATTCTTTGAAAATATTACGTAACGATGGTGGTATCCTAACACCTTTTCGAACAGAAAAACTCAAGCCATGAGCTTGATTTGGTTGATGATAGGGATCTTGTCCTAAAATAACAACCTTTGTCCGTTGATAAGCTGTTAGCTTTAACGCTTGAAAAAGATCCTTACCATTCGGATAAACGTGATTATTTTTATACTCTTTTTCTAAGAACAATTGTAATTCTTCCATATACGGCTTCTTCAGCTCATCAGCTAATACTGTACGCCAGTCATTCTCAACATCAAACCAATTATTCATACAACGTCCATCCCTTTTGATTTAAACGTTCTTCTAACGCATGAACAGTCATAGCCTCTGTTGAGAGGAAATGAGCATCTGCTTCTTTTAAATAGTCGTAGTCTCCAACTCCAACAGCATACATCTCTGTTTGGAGAATCGCTTTTAATCCTGGAGCTCCATCCTCTATCGCGACACATTGAACTGGCTCTACTCCTGCTAGTTTAGCAGCTTTCAAAAAATCTCAGGATCAGGCTTCCCACGCTCTAATGTCGTTACATCAACAATTGCTTTAAAAAAGTGTTTTAGCTTTAATTGTGATAACACAAAAGGAGCATTCCGACTAGCTGAAGCAACAACTAACGGAAGACCTAGGTCATTTAACTGTTCAATAAAGGAACGAATGCCTGGCTGTGCATCTTCCTCTGTCAGATCCTCTAATAAAGCACGATAGTGTTTATTTTTCTGCTCACAAAGGACATCAAACTCTAGTTCCGTTAGTGTTTTACCTGAAGCCTTTACGATTTCTTTTACCGTATCCGAACGACTTAAGCCTTGCATGTTCATATTCCATTCGTGACTGTACTCTATTCCTAACTGCTCTGCTACTCGTTTATTTACAATATAATGAAGCGGTATTGTATTAGAGATGACACCATCCATATCAAAAATAACTGCTTTAATTTTTCTCATGCTCTACTCCTTTTAAGTCGTTCTTATCGTCAATCTCTCACTAATTGTGTAAAATAGCTTCATAGCGAGACAGCTTTTTTTCGTATATCTACTAGAGAGAAGGTACATGCAACATGACACAATCTGATTACAAAACAGGCATTATCGCCGCGATTTTTGCTATATATTATGGGGAGTTCTCCCTCTTTACTGGAAGCTGCTAGAGCCTGTCTCCGCGGCTGAGGTGTTAGCCCATCGTATTATTTGGTCACTTATTTTTATGCTTATTATTTTAACATGGAAACACCAATTACGAGTAGGGTTGTCTGATTTAAAACGGATATTTTCGAGCTGGAAACCAGCAGCTGGGATGATTCTCGCTTCATTCTTTATTTCATTAAACTGGTTTGTCTTTATTTGGGCTGTAAGCAATGACCGCGTGATCGAAGCTAGTCTTGGCTATTATATTAATCCATTACTTAATGTCATTCTATCCTTCCTATTTCTAAAGGAACGGTTTACTCGTTACCAAGTATACGCTATTATCTTTGCTTTTATCGGAGTAACGATTATGACGAGTTATTATGGCGTTGTTCCTTGGGTAGCCTTTTTGCTTGCTTTCTCATTCGGTGTTTACGGCTTAATGAAGAAACTTGTCCAAGTTGGGGCGATTGTTGGTTTAACTATTGAAACATTATTAATGACGCCGTTTGCTTTATTATTTGTAATATGGCTTTATCGTCAGCCTGGATATGTACAAGCTTTTTCAATGGGGGATCTAACGACAAGTGGTCTGTTAATTGGAGCAGGAGCAGTTACAGCGGTTCCATTATTGCTTTTTGCGATTGGAGCACGACGGATTTCGTTATCGTTAATTGGATTCCTACAATATATCGGACCAACGATTATGCTTTTTCTCGGTATTTTCCTCTACAACGAACCGTTTAGTAAAGTTCAATTTATATCTTTTATCTTTATTTGGATTGGATTATTTATTTTTACAGCGTCAAAAACAAAGCTATTTGAACGCCTGTTCCGTAAAACAAAACAGCAAAATGCCTAAACATAAAAAGAGAACGACCATAAGGCCGTTCTCTTTTTATGATCATTAAACTTAGCTTGGTATGTTGCAACTTCCCAATCTGTTACTGCAAGACGGAAGTCAGCACACTCTTTACGCTTAAGGTCGACATACTCACCAAATGCATGCTCACCTAGTGTCTTAGGACCAATCTCTCCGTTAGCAAAACGCTCAACAGCAGCTTCTAAGCTAGTAGGAAGATTTTCGATTCCACGAGCTTCGATTTCCTCTTGGCTCATGCTGAAGATATCTGCATCTGTTGCAGGAGCTACGTCTAGCTTACGCTCAACTCCATCTAAGCCAGCTGAAGCTACTACTGCAAATGCGAAATATGGGTTCGCAGCTGGGTCTGGACAACGGATCTCAACACGTGTACCTGCTCCGCGAGTAGCTGGGATACGAATTAACGCTGAACGGTTTGATGCAGACCAAGCAATGTAACAAGGTGCTTCATAACCAGGCACTAAACGCTTGTAAGAGTTAACTAGTGGGTTTGTAACCGCAACAAAATCTTTAACATGTGTCATTAAACCAGCAATGAATTGGTAAGCTGCTTCAGATAAACCTAGCTTATCAGACTCATCATAAAACGCATTCTCTTGCTTCTCGATATCAAATAGCGAAATGTTTGTGTGCATTCCACTTCCATTTTCACCAGATAGCGGCTTAGGCATAAATGTTGCGTGATAACCGAATTGTTGTGCAACTGTCTTAACGACCCACTTATAAGTTGTTGCAGCATCAGCAGAACTTAACGCATCCGCATACTTAAAGTTAATTTCGTGCTGACCGATCGCAACTTCGTGGTGAGATGCTTCGATTGTAAAGCCCATCATTTTCAAAGCTTTATAGATTTCAAGACGAACCTTTTCACCATAGTCTTTTGGAGATGTTTCGAAGTAACCACCAACATCTTGAGTACGCATTGTTGGTTGACCGTAATCATCTGTTTCAAATAAGAAAAACTCTAGCTCAGGTCCGACGCTAATTGAATAACCTTTATCTTCAGCACGCTCTACTGTTTTTTTTAGAACGTTACGTGGATCTCCTTCGAAGTCAGAACCATCAGGCTTCTTTACACTACATAAGAAACGAGCTTCAGAGTATCCATCCTGCTCCGTCCAAGGTAATACAGCAAATGTTGTTAAATCCGGATCTAAATATAAGTCTGATTGGTTAATAGGTGTGAAACCAGTAATAGAAGAACCATCAAACATAACTTTTCCTTCAACAACTTGATTAATTTGGTCAGAAGTAACGGTTACGTGCTTTAACGTTCCTTCGATATCAACGAATTGTACGTGTAATAGCTCAACATGCTTTTCTTTAATCGTTTCCTTTATCGACTCAATTAAACTTTCTCTTGTCGGTGTAGATACTGCCATCCTCTAACACTTCCTTTTCGTGTAATGTTTTGTGACATCAATTTGTTATGTCTACTTTATGATTTTCTCGATATCCCTGCAATGAGTATGTCAGATTATCTAACATACAAATATTATTCAACTATCAGTACAATGAAAAACTTCTAAAAAATGAAAAGGAAAGTTTTTTGACAGCAAAGCATATGTAAGGGGTTACATATCGTTTGGAATATTGTGAATTTTTTTTGAACAAACAATACATATTTTACAGGAAGGGACAGATTCATACTGTCATAGCAGCACTTATATGCTCTAGAGAGGATATGGCTGGATACATTTTTTAACTAGTACAAGTTAATTCATCTTTTCTTTTTGACTTCAAAAACTACTTCGAAAATGAATACAAATAAGGAAAGATGAATTTTTATAAAAGATAGAATCGTAACTAGAAAGTAATTTGTACATTTAATTAGTATACTTGTAAAGAACATACCGATTTTTCCTGAGATAAACTTAAAAAGATATGTGCAAATAATCATATTTGATTCCAACCTATAAATCAAATAAGATAGCTTATTGCTGAAAGAACGGTTATCACTCATTCCATTCATCCCGCTTCTAAAAAAAAGAGCTACCGATCCGCCTCAACACGGATTCGATAGCTATCTCACAATAGCTCGATACTACTGTGTGGTCTGCTGGTTGTTGCAGCATTCCAATAAAAGGGTAAGGGGATAACACTTGCACCTTTAATGTAGCAAGAAGCTCTATTACTGGCAAGCATATCTACCATTTCTTAAAAATCATTAAACAATTCCTTAACATTGTAACTGTATGTTTATACTTTATTAAGACTATTTACTATACGAACGCTTTTTACTCGAACGTCCACCTATTCTTCTGCTCCCACTACGTTCGTCTTTGCGTGAGTAAGATCGACGACGATCATCTCGGCGACGCGAAGAAGGCTTTCCACCATCACGACGTTTTTTGACTCTAAGTGGTGCCTCTGCTGTTAAGTTGACAGGTGTTGTATCAGGTTCTTTCGTTAATAATTTTAACGCTGCCGCTAAAGCAGTTGTCGCATCTGTTTCTTGCAACAAGCCTTTTGCCACCGCACGATATGCATCGCTATCATCTTCATTAATTGCTTGACGAATTTGTGTAATGGCCATTTCTTGTTGACCTTGAACCGCTTCTTCAAAAGTTGGCTTATGAAGCTTCGTCATTTTCTTATTTGACATTTTCTCGATTGCTTTGACATGATCCGTTTCACGTGGTGTCGCAAAGGTAACAGCAACTCCCGATTTACCCGCTCGTCCTGTTCTTCCGATACGGTGTACATAGCTTTCTGGATCTTGCGGCAAATCGAAATTATATACATGTGTTACACCACTGATATCTAATCCACGTGCAGCAACATCAGTTGCAACTAATACATCAATAGTACCTTGCTTAAATTTTCGTAATACACTATCACGCTTTGCTTGGTTTAAATCGCCATGAATCCCTTCTGCTCGATATCCACGCTTTACAAGAGCTTCTGATAACTCATCAACACGTCTTTTCGTTCGTCCAAACACAATCGCTAGCTCAGGATTTTGAATGGTGAGCATTCTTGTAAACACATCAAACTTTTCTTTTTCGTGGACCTCTACATAACCTTGTTCAATGTTTTCCATCGTCACTTCTTTTGCTTTGACAGCAATCGTCTCAGGGTTATTCATAAATTGCTGGGCTAGCTTTTCAATCCGTTTAGGCATTGTAGCAGAAAATAGTAACGTTTGTCTCTCCGTTGGAACTTCCTTTAAAATCGTTTCAATGTCTTCAATAAAGCCCATGTTTAACATCTCATCAGCTTCATCAAGAATGACTGTCTCCACTTGCTGTAAACGGATTGTCTTCCTTCTCATATGATCCATTAGACGACCAGGTGTTGCCACGACAATATGTGGATTTCGTTTTAAATCACGAATTTGCTTCCGCATGTCCTGGCCACCATACACGACAACCGTACGAACGCCTTTATGCTTACCAAATGAAACGAGGGACTCTGCGACCTGATTCGCAAGCTCTCGTGTAGGGGCAAGGATAAGTGCTTGAACATGCTCTTTTTCAACATCAATACGATGGACTAAAGGAATACCGAAAGCTCCTGTCTTTCCTGTTCCTGTTTGGGCTTGTCCAATAATATCTTTCCCTCTTAGAGCTGTTGGAATTGTCGCCGTTTGAATGGGAGTCGCCTCACTAAATCCCATATCCGTTAATGCACGAACGACATTATGATCTAACTCAAATTCATAAAAAGTTGCCAAATAAATAATCTCCTTTTAACCATAAATTTACAGCAGTATAGAAAAACTGCTATTTTGAAAGCATCATTAATCATAACACTACTAATAATAAGAAACAATTTATTTTTGTCCTCATTTTGAAAGTCTTAATTAATCTTCATTTTATTTATGAACCATTTATGCTTTTTTATACATGGATTTCTTATTTGCGGGAAAAGTAAAAGCAGCAATGAAATATGAAGGAGGCTCTTTATTTATGAATGAAGGATACTCACTTGGACAACTTTCACCAGAACCTTATTGGCGAGAATCAACCTCGCTAACATCTTATCCAGCATTAAATCAAGATATTGATGTCGATGTTGCAGTCGTCGGTGGTGGAATTACAGGGCTAACGAGTGCTTACCTATTAGCAAAGGAAGGCAAGAAGGTCGCTTTACTTGAGGCATCTACACTTGCAAATGGAACAACAGGGCATACAACAGCAAAAATTACCGCACAACACGGTTTGATTTATTATGAATTTCTCTCTCATTTTGGTCTTGACACAGCACGTTTATATTATGAGGCAGAAACATCAGCCATTCAATTTATCGAAGATCTTGTTGCAAAAGAATCGATAGAGTGCCACTTTACAAAACAAGATGCGATTTTATACACGACAATGAATCGCGGAGTTAGCAAGCTTGAAAGTGAATTTGAAACGTATAAGAAAATTGGCATTGATAGTGAATGGCGTGATACGCTCCCTTTAAGAAACGTACCTGTAAAAGCTGCTCTTATCATGAAAAACCAAGCACAGTTTCATCCAATCGAGTATATTGATCAACTCATCAAGCTATGTCAATCGTTAGGTGTACAAATATATGAACATACCGTCGTAAACGATATTAAAAACGGAGATAAGCAAACGATATTCTCAACAACCGACCACCAAGTATCAGCCGACGATGTCATTATTGCCTCGCATTTCCCATGTGTCGATGGAAAAGGACTTTATTTTTCAAGAATGTATGCTGATCGGTCATATATAGTTGCTGGATTTGTCCCTAATGAAGAATGTCCTGAAGGCATGTATTATAGTATTGATTCCCCGAGTCGTTCGTTACGATATACAACGGTCGGTGACCGTAAGCTGGCGATCATTAGTGGGGAATCTCATAAAACAGGGCAAGAAATCGATACCGATTTTCATTATGAAGCATTAGAGCAATTCGCTAATGAAATGTTCTCATCGTTTGAGCTTACGTATAAATGGTCAGCCCAAGACTTAACGACCCTTGATAAAATCCCATATATCGGTCCCATCTCACGTGGACACCGAAACATCTTTGTAGCAACAGGATATCGAAAGTGGGGAATGACAAATGGAACAATGGCCGCTCTCCTATTAACAGATTTAATCATGAAACGAGAAAATCGATTTGAAGCTGTTTTCCGCCCATCTCGCTTCGCTGCAGACCCTAGCTTACGCCAATTCATTTCACAAAATGCCGATGTTGCTAAACAACTGCTAAAAGGAAAATTCGACCAAGCAAACAGACAGCCTGAAGATGTTCAAATGGGAGAAGCAGCAGTTGTATCTGTCGATGGAAAACGAGCTGGAGCTTATCGTGATGAACAAGGACAGCTCCATGTTGTCGATACAACCTGTACCCATATGGGCTGTGAAGTTCATTGGAATGAGGGAGAACATAGCTGGGACTGTCCTTGCCACGGTTCACGTTTTTCACCTAAAGGCGAAGTCCTAGAAGGACCAGCGAAAAAGCCTTTAAAGTACCTAGACTAAGCGAATCTCCAACACTTATCTCTTTTACTTAAAAGAGGTGTCCCTCACAAATGAGAGAACACCTCTTTTCTACTTACTCTTTTGCCATCGTTTTACGCTTGAGAATGATTGCAAAAACACCAATCGTTAGAAGAATAGCTCCTAGCAACAGCAAACTATAGACGTTTGTAGCAGTTTCCGGTAATCGTTCTCCGTCACGGTCGTCTGTTCCTAGTTCACCGTCTCCATCTGTTCCTGGTTCACCATCTCCATCTGTTCCTGGTTCACCGTCTCCATCTGTTCCTGGTTCACCATCTCCGTCTGTTCCTGGTTCACCATCTCCGTCTGTTCCTGGTTCACCATCTCCGTCTGTTCCTGGTTCATTAGGCTCTTCCAATTCAGGTCGCATACTACCTGGGTTGCTATATAACTCTTCAATGTCATCTGCAGACAATGCAATACCATCAAAAATAATTAGCTCATCCATTAACCCTTGATAAGGATGATCCCAATGGTTTACACCGAGAGAAAATACAGAATCAGTCGTTGAAAAGACATTCGGGAAATTGTCACCCGTGAATGCTACATCTCCATTCAAATATAGATTTATTTCACCATTATCAACTGTAAATGCAACGTGTGTCCATTCTCCCGTTTTTATCGTCGTTCCTGTTGGGGCATCATAAAATGTCGTACTTCCAGACCAGATCATCGTTTGTCCGTCGGCTGGCCCACTCGGCACTAGACTTAACCAATTATTCTCAGTACGTGCACCAAAAAAGGTCGTTGTAAAATCTGTTAATTCTTCAGGGTTCAACCATAAAGAAACTGAATATTTATGACCTGAAATTAATCCATTTGGTAAACGTATACCAGATTCGCCATCAAAGTGAGCGGCTTTACCTACTACTCCATCAGCATAGGAAATTTGTCCACCTTCATGATGAATTCGATCCCCTGTTACAGTTCCATCTGCATGATTGCCGGTAAGGTCACTTAGGTGTTCATCAAAATCATAATATGCCGCTAATTGACCTTCTGAGTCTGCTAATACCGTAACGGTTAACTGTAACTCATCTACAACATCATTTAAAGAAATCGTTGCCGTTAATTGAACCGTCGTGTTTCCTTCACTTGCTTGTGGCTGATTTACATGCCCTTCAGATGAAATGATTTCTTCATCTGTTGAAGTCCATGAAATTTGTGCATCACGAGTAGCACTAGTTGGCAAATTCAAATGATCAATAACCGATGCAGGAATCATCCGTTCTAGTTCTTCCTTAATAGAAGCTACAATTTCTTCGTCCGTACCGCTTTCCGATTGACTTCCCCAAATTGTAATCCCTTCGGAAGACATCCCACTAAATGTCATCACCCAGCTATTAGTGACTGCATCCCATTGTTCAAGGAAAACACCATCAAAGCTCGATTCTTCTCCTTCAATAGTGATTGAAACACGGTAATCATCATACTTTTCCCACGTACCTTCAACAGAACCAGTTATTGTACCGTCCTCTGCTAAATGAACCCATGTCGATTCTACTAAATCAGATGAGACATCTTTTCCATGATTAATATATTTATAGTCACCAATTACTTCTTCCGTAGTAACTGCCCTTATTGTTTCACCTGCATAACGATGAGGTGTAATAACCGGCCAATCGTTACTATTTTCACCATTTGATGAACACGAATATAATGCATTTCACCTGTTTCAGGGAAACGAGCATGAAACACATTGAATTCCTTCCCTGTATCTTCCTCAATCAAGTATGAGTTATGCCCTGGAGACATATACCCTACACCGATACCCGATCCCGGCTCACCAATATCTCTTTTAAATAAGAAATTTCCAGTTAATTTATTTCCATGACCTGCATGTTCAGTTGCTTCTCCACGATTTGCCGGAAATCCTTCATCTAACTCATCCGGCAACACAGCAGGGACACCAGCAGCATCTTCGTACGGCCCTTCAGGACTTTCTGCTCTAAATTGACGCATATGGTAACCACCATCTGCACCGAGCCAGCCATAGGTTACGTATAAATAATAATAACCTGTCTCGTTGTCATAAACGACGTAAGGTCCCTCTCCAGAACGACCGTATCCGCCTGAAATTTTCGTTCCAAAGTAACGATCAATGATACGACCGTCCTCTGTTACTCCGTCTTCACCAGGATACATGAGCTGCCCAGTTTCCTTGTCTACTTCTAAAATGAAAATCCCACCAGCCCATGAACCGTATGTCATCCATAGCTTGCCATCTTCATCAAAGAAGAGGTTCGCGTCAATAGCATTTGTGTACAAATTGTAATTGTAACGGCCGTCTTCTGTGAACCAATTTTCATTTATTTCAGCAAATACACCTTCCTCAATTAGATCAGGTATATTCGTATTCGTCCATTCTTTATTAACAGAACTATTTTGATCATAAGCCTCGTGGTCAAAGAAGCCCGAATACATTACCGTATCAACATACTCATATGGTCCTTCAATATCTTTTGCAACCGCATATCCAATTGCCGAACGAATATACGTAGACGATGCACTGTAATACATCATATAAGCACCTGTTGTCCCATCTTCATGAACATAATGCTCATTCCAGATCACTTCAGGTGCCCACACCGCAAAACCACCTAAACTATCTGAATCATCTTCCCCTGCCCAGGCAAATGATCCAGCTAAATTCTCTGATAAATCACCAAACAGAGTATTATTCGGTGTTGTATAACCATTCGTAAAATTCTCCCAATTAATTAAATCAGATGATTTAGCTGCATCAATATGCGTTCCAAACGCATAATACTTATCGTCTACCTTAATTATTGATGGATCGTGTGCTGATGCCTCTCTAAATTGTGGTACAGCCTGTTCCACTTCGGTTGAATTTGCTGCGAAGGCAGCAGTCGGCATGATTAATAATAATATTAACGATAAAAAACCCATTTTTTCCTTATTTTTTCCCTCAATTTCTTAGCTCCTCTCTTTTTTAAAAAACATGAATCATCTCAGTGTATCTTCGCTGTTAAAAACGCTTCCAAAGAAAGCAACCGCTTACAGTTAACGCTTCCATTTACACCTCCATTAATGAGATTCACATCTATTAATATTAATAAATGTATGAAATATTCACTTTGGAATTAACAATACTATAAATGATTTAGAATCTCAAGAGTTTGTTTACTATTCTTACTCATACCTTTGACCTATTTTCCATTACATATGCTAATGTCTTTTATACTAAAAGAGTAAAAAAATTTATTCTAATAATAAAGAAGCACTTGGCTGATAACGTGCTCACAACCAAGTGCTAATTATTATTTAGAATGATCATATTCCTTTTTAGGTACATGGAGCTCAAGCAAATAGCCATCCGGATCTTGACAAAAGATTTGTGCAAAACCACTTTTACTTTGCGGCTTCTCTAGTATGTTAACGTCTTTCTCCTTTAACCATTCGATTGTATCATGATAGCTCTCTACTCGAATAGCAAAGTGCGGATTACGTGAATGAGTTTCTTTTGGAAGCGAAGGTAGGCGATTTTCATCAACGATCAGATGAAGCTGCCCCGCGCCAATTTCAAACCATGCACCTGGAAAATCAAAGTCTGGTCTCAATTTGCTTTAATCCGATTACATCTCGGTAAAATGCAATTGAGCGATCTAACTTGCGACATACGATACTAACGTGATGGAGTGCTTAATTTTGATCATATAAATCAATCCCTTACCTGATACTTTACTTATCCATTTTCAATTTGGCTAACGCATCAGCTAACGCCGAATTGGTAAACTCTTTGTCGTTCTGCTTTTTCATATATTGATTTACTTCGCGCTTAGACACTTTACCGTGTTGATTTTTCTTTCTTCTCTCCTGGAAGGTCGACATTTTTTCTCGGTGTCCACATACACAAGCAAAGGTTTGTCCTTCTCCCTCACCCCATAGCTCCATCTTCTTTTTACAATTAGGACAACGGGCATTCGTCGTTTTTGAGATGTTTTTCTTATATCCACATCCAGGGTCCTGACAGACGCGGCGTTTCCCATGTTTATTTTCTAATTCAAGCAATAGTTTTCCACATTGTGGACAAGGTGTTCCTGTCACATTATCATGCTTAAAGGTTTCCTTGCTCTGCTTAATTTCCGTTACGATGGTTGTGGCATACTGCTTCATTTCCGCAATAAAGACATTTTTATCTAGTTTCCCTTTTGCGATTTGGTCAAGCTTCTGCTCCCATTGTGCAGTTAAAGCGGGCGACTTCAGTTCACTCGGGACGAGCTCAAGTAATTGTTTTCCCTTCTTCGTTATAACTAAATCTTTGCCTCGCTTCTCCATTAACTGTGTATTCAACAGCTTTTCAATAATATCGGCACGTGTAGCGACAGTACCAATCCCACCCGTATTTCCTAGTGTCTTCGCTAAATCGTTATTACCTTCCTCCAAGAACGCTGCTGGCTTTTCCATTGCACTCAGTAATGTCGCTTCCGTTAACCTAGCAGGTGGCTTCGTTTGCCCCTTATCGACAAAGATCCTTTTGACTTGTAAATCGTCACCTTTACTAAACTTTGGTATGATCGTTTTCCCTTCTTGTTCTTCCTGCTCGTTGACGATCTTCCAACCTATCGTTAATGGACGTTGACCCTTCGTTATAAACAGCTCTCCATTTGCTTCTGCTATGATTGTTGTCTGCTCATATTCATATGCTGGAAGTAAATTGGCTAAAAACCGTCTAACGATTAAGCGATAAAGTTTTGCTTCTTTATCAGAAAGTGATGCTGTTGGACTTTGCTCAGTTGGAATAATCGCATGGTGGTCAGTTACTTCCTTATCATTTATACATGCTAGCTTTGTTGAAAGCTGCTGTTTCTTTACTTGTAATACAGCTTTTCGGAAAGGCTGAATATCACAAGCCTTCAAACGATCAAAAAGAGAATCTACTAGATCAGCTGACAAATAACGTGAATCGGTTCTTGGATACGTAATAACCTTATGCTGCTCATAAAGGCGTTGCAAGCTAGATAACGTTTCTTTAGCAGAATAGCCATAACGCTGATTTGCTTCCCTTTGCAGCTCCGTTAAATCGTACAGTGCTGGAGCATACGTTTTCTTCTTTTTCACATCGATATTAGTCACTTTTAGTGGCATCTGCTTGAGTTTATCTTTAAGCTCGTGTGCCCTTTGTTCATCAAACATCCGCTTTTCATTTGATGAATGGTGCTGCCATTGTAACGAAACCCCATTTTGCAATTCGGCAAATAGCTCATAGTATGGCTTCGGCTTAAAACGTTGGATATCACGCTCACGCCTTGCAACCATCTCTAACGTCGGAGTTTGAACACGCCCACAAGACAATTGTGCGTGGTATTTTGTCGTCAATGCACGTGTTCCATTGATCCCAACATACCAATCGGCTTCTGCACGAGCTACAGCGGAGTCATATAAGCCATTATATTCACGACCATCCTTTAGGCGTTGAAACCCTTCTTTAATCGCTCGATCAGTTACAGATGAAATCCATAAACGTTTAAGTGGCTTTTTCACACGAGCCTTTTCTAAAATCCAACGAGCTACAAGCTCACCTTCACGCCCAGCATCTGTCGCAATAATAATTTGCTTGACGTCCTGACGATTTAATTGGGCTTGTACAGCACGAAATTGTTTACTCGTTTGCTTGATAACTTCAAGCTTTAGCT
Organism: Bacillus sp. JCM 19034; assembly: GCF_001310635.1. Taxonomy (GTDB): domain Bacteria; phylum Bacillota; class Bacilli; order Bacillales; family Bacillaceae_D; genus Halalkalibacter. Next base: position 33,870 of record NZ_BAXR01000016.1, on the reverse strand, counting down.
TTGGCAGCATCGGTAGCGTATCAAGTTTCCACGTCTTATACTGCTCTCCATATTTTTCGGGCTCGGCTAATGTCACTAAATGCCCAAGTGCCCATGTGACAATGTAACGATCCCCTTCGATATACCCATTCCCTTTTTTCTGACATTTCAGTACGCTTGCTATATCTCTTGCTACAGAAGGTTTTTCTGCTAAGACTACCGTTTTACTCATGTAAACAACTCCAAATGTTTTTAGTATGTTATTGGGTTTCCTTTTCATTGTCATTATTTTAGCTCAAAATAATACCGATAATGAAGCTCACACCGTTCATTAAAGGGGTGATTACAGTTTGGACAATGGAAACCCGCTTGCAAATAGGCTAAAATCGTTAACTCCGTTTGACAAGCTCCACAAAATACCGCCTTCTCATGAAACTCTTCTTTTTTCCATAAAGTCGACTTATGACCGGCAAGTTCATTATGGCATTCTATACAAGCATAATACATCAGACAACATCGATGTTTAATCGCGATCACATCTTTTTCCGAATGATAATGAATACATCTTGTTTCTTTATCTATCTTTAATCCGTACACATTCGCTATCTTACTCATCTTCTCCCCCTTGAACGAGTAGCTTTCTTAATCCTCTTTCATATAATCCTTTAAGATAGCAATTTCTTGGTTTAGCTCCTCATCAATCCGCGACATTATTTTATCTATGATGTCATCACTATCCATATCCCAAACAACACCTTGAATCATATATTCGTGCCAAATTTCTTCTACTTGTTGATCAACTGGGGTTAAGCGAGGTTCAACTGTTTTTTCCATCACTGAATGATAAAGTTTCTGAACTTCTTGACCTCCAAAGAACTCACTTTTTTGCTCCAGTGTTTCAGGAGATGTACGAGCTGGAATATAAGCCGGGACAGAACCATATGATCCATACATAGAATGTTCAAACACTAGGTGCTCAATGTATGCCCATGCTGCTTCTTTATGTTCGCTAGCTGCTGGAATCGCGACAATGTTACCGTTATCCCAAACATGTAAATCGAGTGGTAATCTTGTTACTCTCCACAATCCATTTTGCTCTGGAGCAATTCCTTTAATCTGCTCTTCTCCCCATGTACCTTGGTAAAACATAGCAAAACGATCCTCTCGCAAAGCTTGTTGACCATTTTCGTCATATAGATTAAAGCCTGGGCTCAGCCCCTCTCGATTCACTATTTTGGCTAACTCCAAAGACTCCTTTACATCATCATTGTTTCTTAGAAAATTCATATTATGATCAAATAACCCAGATTGGCGCCCCGTTAATTCGGCTATTTCTGTTATCCATTGTATCATCCATTTATCATCTTGCTTTAACGTCCTCGCCATCTCTAACCAATTTGTTGCATCTGACATATATTCAGCAAGCTCTTCTGGTTCCGTAGGGTATCCGTATGGCTCAAGAAGGTCTGGCCGGTAAAATGTTACGACTGGCGAGGTCGAAAACGGGATACCGATCATTTTCTCTCGATCGAACGATTGACCTAATTGCCATAGTGATTCAGGAATGCTCTGCTCATAACTAGCCAAGTTATAAGGAGGCTCTAACAAATTTTCTAAACCTCCTATGTCAATAAAGTTAGAAAAGTGTGCACTACTAAAGACCATTATATCTGGACCATACCCGTTAAATAGTGCCTGAAAATAAACATCTTCATATTGATCGTATGGAAATTCTTTCACTTCGATTGAAACATTAGGATACTCTTTTCGAAAATCGTTGATTGAATACTCCCATCCACTGTCGTAAAACGACCACATCGTTAATTGAACATCTTCGGTTTTCCATTCTTCTAAATCTAGATCCCCCGTTACATCGTTAGTTGCAAGTTTATCATCGCTATCGTGGCAACCACAACAGAAAAGTACAACGACTAATCTAATCATTAATTTCCTCATTAAGTTCCCTCACTTATTAAAGAATGCTTATGTTCAACAAGGTATTCGATTAGCTGGTTTTCCGACATCGGCTTACTATAATAATAGCCTTGTAATTCATGACAACCTATTTTACGTAATAACAAACTCTCTTCCTCTGTTTCTACTCCTTCAGCAACAACATTTAATTGTAATGTTTGTGCGAGTTCAATAATCATTTTTACGACAGCTGCTTTCTTTTCATCCCTCTCAATTCCTGTTATAAATTGACGATCTAACTTAACCTCATTAATTGGTAAATGCAGTAGTTGATTTAAAGAAGAATAACCTATTCCAAAGTCATCAATTGAAACCTTAACACCAAGCTGTTGAATTTGATCCATTATTGAAATAATACCAGTTGTGTTTTGGTTAAACACACTTTCTGTAATCTCAATTTTCAACCTTGATGGGTCGAGCCCTGTTTCTACTAGAGTCTCTTTTAATATTGTTAGAATTCGCTCTTGATGAAAGTGCTTTGCAGATATATTTACTGATACTGAAATCGGTATATTTGTTTTTCTTTCGATTTCCTTTGCCTTTAAACACGCATTAAGTAATCCCCATTGATCAATTTCGTAAATGATCCCAACTTCTTCTGCTATCGTTATGAACTTATTCGGTGGTACCGATCCAAGAGTCGGGTGCGTCCAACGCATCAACACTTCAAAGCTGGTGATTTTCTCTGTATTTGTTGATACTTTCGGTTGATAATATAGCTCTAATTGTTCGTGACGCAATGCATCCCTTAATCCATTTTCAATTAACATTCTTTCTTCAAATGTTGCTTTCATACTTTCATCAAAGAAACGCATCGTTGTACCACCTTGGTCCTTTGAGCTATACATCGCCATATCAGCAAACTTGACAATTGTATCCATGTCTTGTCCATGATCAGGATACATACTGACACCGATACTTGCACTTACATATAAAGGCATATCCTTTACTTCTATCGGTTCTATAAATACTCTCTCAAGCTGATTAGATAGTTCTTTTAGCTCACCACCTTTGACAGGGTGGACTACTATCGTAAATTCATCTCCTCCTAATCGGTACACTTGAACATGAGTTGATGCTAGATATTCTAATCGTTTCGCAACTCTAAATAATAGTTCATCTCCGGCAGCATGTCCTAACGTATCATTAATTTGTTTAAATTGATTTAAATCAACAAATATAACGGCAAAACGATCATTTTTATTCGTTTCAATTATTTTCTTTATTGAGAGTTGGAATTGAAGCCTATTTGGCAAACCTGTTAACATGTCATAGTAAGCATATTGATGCAATGTTTTTTCTGATGCTTTCAACTTTTCCGCTTGTTCCTTTAACTGTTCATTCATCTCTTCTTTTTCATTGAACATAGAAACTAGCTTCTTAGACATATGTTTAAAATTACGCACGAGTGAATGAATTTCATATATTCTACTATTCGGCCATTGGATGTTGCTTTTTTGTTTTAGTTTTTTTGGTAATCCTGTTGTCGTAGCAGCTAGATTGTTAAAACGATCAATGAGTATTCGATTTAAAATATATACAACTACCATTGCAATCATGACAAAAACGATAAACGTTTGAAATTGGGCAATATAAGCGTCAAACATTCTTTGCTGAAAATAAGAAATAGGAAATATAACAAGTGCTGACAATTGGCCGACACTTAGGTCCCGCCCATAAATGTAATACCCATTTCCCCATCCGACTAATTCATTTGTATAATCATCAGGCAAAAACCGATAAAAACGAGTTGATAGCTCATTTTCAACATACCTACCTTCGATATGTTCTAATGCGATCATTTTCCTAGAAGTAATATCACTTGCTATAACGACTTCGTTTTGCCGATCAACTATGGCAACATGATACCACTCTTCTCCCGCATATTTATGGATCATATCTTCTAGATAACCTCTTTGGAGGACTCCATGTAGCTGTAACTTTTTTAAATCATCTTGTCGCCAATTTAGCAACTCTAAATCAAAGCTATTGATCGTACTAATAGCCGCATGTTTTACTTGATCCTTTTCTAATTGATGGGATTGGAAATTGGTAATCCCAACAATTAAGATAAACGGAACAATAACCATCGTGATCATAAAGTGAAAGAGAATTTGATGAATATATATTTCCCCTCTACGTTGATCACGTCGATTAGAAATCCATTTATGAAAAGGGATATAGGCTAATAGAACGTCAGCAAGTAACGCGTTGAATAAACCATTTGTGAACTCTATCAGCGTTTGGAAATGGAAAGCGTTTTCAATATGAGGTGTATATAACAAATAATCTAATAATAGAGATAGCGGAGCTCCAACTACTACCCAAAAGATGAGGTCCCATACAACTAGATTTCCACGCTTCATAATCATTGCTAGAGCACTTACACAAATCAATTCTATAATAAAAACAATCTCGAATAATGGCGTTTGAAAAAAGAAAACTAGAATAAAATGAATTATTACCGCGGAAATAATCGTTTTATGTATACCATATAATCTTAAAATTAAGAAAAAACCAACACTTGAAAAGCTAATAGAGACACCTAACATAAAGGGAGCACTGTATAACTTTAATAAGAAAGTCAATATAATTAATAGTGCTAAAATAACATAATGTCCTATTGAAAAGGGAAATAATTGTTTACTATTCATGAATGTACCTCCATTCCCTTTATGAATATAATTCAATAGTACCTAATTCCTAGTCAATATTCAATCAACCTAAAAAATTTTAAATAGTAATGAAAACGAACAATTGGTCTATTTCCTTCATTTTTCAGCCGAGCATTATAGGGCTAGCTTAAATTTCTATGACGATAGTCACCAAAATAAAAAAGCCTATTAGTAAAAAGATAGCCCTTTACTGCGGCCACTCACTAATAGGCTTAGCCTTATTTTACTTGTAACTCTCCATCAGAACTGCTAATAACGCGGTAAAGTTCAGGACGGCGATCACGGAATAACCCCCACTCTGCTCGCATTAGATCCAATTCATCTAAATTAAACTCTTCTATTAAGATAGCTTCATCTGTACGATTTGCTTCCTGCAACTTCTTCCCTTGCGGACTAGCGATAAAGGAAGATCCGTAAAACGTAATCGATGAATCCTCTTCGGTTTCGACACCAATTCGATTAGATGCAATGACTGGAACTATGTTACAAGCTGCATGTCCAAGCATACACGTTTGCCAATGATCCTTTGAGTCGATTGATGAATCATATGGCTCTGATCCAATTGCTGTAGGGTATAATAATAGTTCTGCACCCATTAACACCATGCTTCTTGCCGCTTCAGGAAACCATTGGTCCCAGCAAATACCAACACCAATTTTAGCATATGCCGTATCCCACACTTTAAAGCCGGTATCACCTTGGTTAAAATAAAATTTCTCCTCATAGCCTGGTCCATCTGGAATATGACTTTTTCTATACGTATCCAATAAACGTCCATCGGCATCAATAACAACTAACGAATTGTAGCGGGCATTGTTTTTGCGTTCATAAAAGCTTATTGGTAAAACAACCTTAAGCTCACTCGCAATTTGTTTAAAATGCTGAATCGCTTTGTTTTGTTCAATGGTTGTCGCTAGTTGATAATATTCGATTTTTTCCTTTTGGCAAAAGTATGGTGTTTCAAACAACTCTTGTAGGAGGATAATTTGTGCACCTTGCTCTGCCGCTTTTCTAACAAGTCGTTCTGCTTTTTCAATATTCGTTTGAATATGATCAGAACAGCTCATTTGCGTTGCTGCAACAACTACTTTCCTCAACGTCAATCACCCCTTAATCATTTGTTGGGTCATACAGTGAACGTTACCGCCTTCTTTAATAATCGCTAATCCATTAACGGTACGAATCGTTCGATTTGGAAATGTTCTTTGTAATACTTTAATTGCGGCTTGATCTGTTTCTTTAGCATCGCCGCCAAATATAGGTAATATAATCCCGCCATTTACAAAATAAAAGTTCACATAGCTTAATGTTAAACGCTGATCTCCAATATATGCGGACGGCGGTTGTTCAATTTCAATGATGTCAAGCTTTCTTCCTTTTGCATCACGTTCGCTTTTTAAAATTGCTAAATTCTCTTGCGTAATTTCGTAATTTTCATCTGCTTTATCCGAGCATACTTGGATAATTACTTTCCCGGGAGATGCAAAGCAAGCGATATTATCAATATGGCCGTCAGTTTCATCACCGCATAAGCCCTCTTCAACCAAATCACTTTCTCTATTCCTAAGACGTCCTTTACGAAACGTTCAATCTCTTCTTTATTTAAATGCGGATTTCGATTTTCATTAAGTAAGCATTCTTCCGTTGTTAACAAAGTCCCTTGACCATCAACATGGAATGATCCGCCTTCCATAACAAGGGGAACATCGATCTTCTCAAGTTGAAAATGATCAATCAAACGGGCTGCGACTTGCTCATCTAAATCATAAGGAGTGTATTTCTCACCCCACGCATTAAATTTCCAATTTACCGCCAATACGTTACGATGTTCATCACGAACAAATGTCGGACCATTATCACGTAACCAGGCATCATTGTGATCAATAGCAACGACATCAACTTGCTCATGTTGAAAACGTGCCCGTACTTGCTCTTGCTCATCTGGAACAGCTAGTATTGTTACTGGCTCAAATTCAGCTATCGCTTCAATAATTTCGCTGTATCCAGCTACAACCTTCTCATAATCCTCAGGATACACCATTGATTCCTTTACTGGCCATGAAATGAATGTCCGCTCATGAGCTTCCCATTCAGCAGGCATAAATAACCGTTTACTCATTTCATCCATCTCTTTCTCGTGAAATACTTGCAAGCACCATCTTACCGTAAAATAATATATGGTACAATAAGAAAAAAGCCGGAAACAAACTTCCTTAGCATCGTACGCTTTTAGGCTTTAAGTTTCTCTAATACCAACTCGTTCACCACTCTTTGCTGATCGTAGTGCTGCTTCCGTGACTTTAAATGTTTGATATGCATCTTCATAGCTAGAGAGAATTTTCGATCGATCTCCTGTTTGTACAGCATGGAGAAAGGCTGTACTCTCACGTTCATATGGATTAACCTCATTGTCATAGTCAGTCTCTTCATTTCCAAGCTTGACCGACACCCGTTCAGGATTCCACTCAAGTAAACCGTTACTCGTATAAACAGAAAGTCCGACTTCCGATACATGTCCAGGCAATACGCACGTATTATTAATAGAGGCAACAGCACCATTCTCTAAGGTTAGTGTAACTGCACCGACATCCGCTACGGAGACACCGTCATATTTTTTTTGAATTGATGTCGTTGCATAGGACGCATATACATCCGTTACTTCACCAATGACATACCTTACTAAGTCCACTATATGAGTTGTTTGTTCTATAAACTGACCTCCGGATCGCTTTTGATCACGCCACCACGCTACTTCCGGCATACTCCCCATCCATTTGCCGATCAACATCCCCACTCTCTCACCTTGTAGTACCCGCTTCATTTGTTGAACCGAGTTCTGATAACGGAAATGATAGCCAACTGACGTTATTAAGTTGTCTCGTTTTATTTGTTCGACGAGACGGCGTGGCTCTTCATCGCTCACACCTAGTGGCTTTTCAACGAGAAAAGGAATATTCCGATCAATTGCCGCCTGCTCAACCTTTCCATGAGCATAGGGAGGGACACAAATATAAAGAGCGTCAACTTCTTCCGTATCAAGCATAACATCAACATTATCGTAACCGTTTGCATTAAATTCATTCGCAACTTGTCCCGCCTTTTCTATACTCGTCCCACAAAACGCACTAACTAGTACCCCATTCATGGCTTCCAATATCTTCGCATGCATACGGCTAAAACCACCAGTCCCGACAATCGCTACTTTTAAGCTCATTATTTATTACCTCACTTTTATATTTTATTCTTGAAATATAACTACTTAATAAACGCAATCGTACTTTATTACGACAGTTTAGCTTCATTTCCTTTTTATTTTTATTAAATTGTGAAGTTTCGTATAGAACCGAAATCCTCATTGAATACACACCTATAACCATAGAACAGCTTCATTACATATAAACAACTTAATAAAGTTGATTAATAGAGGTAGATTCTCTTGCTAGAAGCTTTCCTCAAATATAAAATCAACATCTGTTTTTGTTATAGCTTCAAAAAACGGTCATTTAACTTCTCCTGATAAAGTTTGTTGTTACACCCATACAAAATTAACATCACCTTAAAAGAGCATGTTTACTAATAATCCGCCAATCCTAAAAAAATCGTAAATATTATCGACACTCTAAAAAGCTAAAAGTATAATAAAATGAATAAGATTAATAATCATACGTAAGCATCTTTCCTTAAAAACAATTTGCTCGAACATAACACATGCTGCTTTCATAAAAATAACGAGCAAAAGCACGGCTTAACTTTTTCTGAAAATAGGAGGATTCATTATGAAAGCAGTCATTTGTACAAAATACGGTTCACCAGAAGTGCTCCAAATAAAAGAAGTAGAAAAACCGAAACCGAAAGACAATGAGGTTTTAATAAAAGTATTTGCAACCACTGCCCACGTTGGTGATACTCGAATTAGAAAGGCCGATCCGTTTTTAGTAAGGATTATGTTCGGTTTATTCAAACCTAAGAAAGATTTAATGCTAGGGATCGAAATCTCTGGTATGGTTGAAGCTGTAGGAAAAAATGTCACATCATTTAAAAAAGGAGACAGTATATTTGCATTAACTGGATTTAAATTCGGAGGATATGCCGAATATATATGTCTACCTGAAAGAGTGAAGGATGGAAGTCGAGAAAGCAAAGGCTTATCGCCATTATTCCTAACAACTTATCTTATGAAGAAGCTGCAGCAGTCCCTTCTGGTGGACTTACTGCTTTAAAAAACCTCCAAAAAGCCAAGGTCCATAAAGGACAAAAAATATTAATTAATGGTGCGTCTGGTAGTCTAGGGACGTTTGCTATTCAACTTGCGAAATACTACGGAGCTGAAGTCACAGCGGTATGTAGCAAACAAAACTTCGAACTCGTAAAATCAATTGGTGCCGACAGAGTCATTGATTATACGAAAGAGGACTTTACCAAAAGTGAATATACATACGATATCGTCTATGATGCCGTTATGAAATCTAACTACTTGCAATGCAAACGTATTTTATTAAAAAATGGTGTATTTCTAAACAATAATCGTCTCCCCAAAATAAAAGAAGACGATTTATCATTCCTTAAAAGCCTGATTGAGACAAAAAAAATAAAACCGATTATCGACAGAAATTATTCTTTTGATCAAATGGCCAAAGCTCATGAATATGTTGATACAGGGCGTAAGAAAGGAAATGTTACAATAACTGTTAACGTCACAACTTAGACTACACGACCTTACTACGATAATTCCATCTCCATAATGGTCGATACTTCTTTAAATCCCATTCTATTATATAAATTCTTTGCTTGATTGTTTGCAAACACATTCAAATGTACGGTTTCATATCCACGTTGGCGGAGCTCTTCTATTGCAAAGCTCATTAACAACGACCCGTAGCCTTTGTTACGACTAGTAGGTAATACAAATAGCTCAAAAATCATTCCACTACGTACGTGCTTAAAAGGGGCAATCGTCTCACCGAACACAATCCAGCCACAAATTTGATTATGATCAATTACCCAATACTCGCACGGTCCAAACCCATTCGTTAGCATATGATGATCTGCTGGTAAATAACCGACTGTCGCCTCTTCTTGAACTTTTGCCGCTAACTCTTTAATTCTAGCTTGTTCATATTCAGTTGCTTGTCGTATCTTCAAGATCAACGCCTCCCTCCATTGCTTTACATTATTCAAACGAAGAAGGAGATGTTAACGTCTTTTTCAAACATCCATTAGAACATGTTATGATAGTATTAAAGATTTTAAGTAAGGTGGGGTTCTATGAATTGGATATCAGCTTCGGAAAAAAGAAACTTCCTAAAATGGTTTCTTACTCAACACCAGCTTAAACATAAGGATGCACGAATGTTACTAGAGAATATCATTAATAAGCATCACATTTTGGAAAATGTTACATTCACTGAATCTATACAACCACGTGAACGTACGATTGTCATTTCAAGCACTAGCTCTGATGAGGTTGGTTTTATTTATTATTACCATAACCAGAAGACAGAAGATGTCTCAAAGGCACTTGGTGATTTGTTGGCTAACCCTTCACATAAAATTTACCTAATTCTACACTTCTATGGTAAACAGTCGAATCAACGTTACGTTCAACTCGTTGAAACACCTAGACGAGATTCCTTTAAACGCTACAAACAATTTAAACAAGATATTAATGAAGTTGACGCACTCATAGAACTAACATTATTAAAAAATCAAATTAACGAAGCACTCGATAACCGTGATAAAGCGAGGTTCCGGATACTAGCTAGCCGACTAGAGAAATTACAGAACCAATTGCGAGCCGAAAGCACATACTCGTGAACTTTATAGAACAGTTAAAAAGGCGTGTCTTTATTGACACACCTTCTACATTGCGGCTTTAAGCCCATCTAAGTACATTACGTACATCTAGTAAACTTTGACATGTAAACGTTGCTTCATCAGGCTTTTCGTTATTCTCGTATGAACTTACTCCTGAATGTAATAAAATGGTATCTATCCCCATTCTATTGCCCATTCGAATATCCGTATATGGTGAATCACCAATGATGACTGTCTCGGCTAATGCATGCTGATTCTTACGTTTTATTGCCGTAATCATCCAATTAGTAGGTTCCCCATCGTCATCGCTTTCATTCCAGTCGGACGCTCAAGTACTGCTAACAGTGAGCCGGTATCTGGTGCTCTCCCCTCTTTTATTGGACAATATAAGTCTGCATTCAAGCCAACTAAGGAGGCTCCAGCATCGAGCGATTGTAAAGCTTTCGCAAAATGTGCATATGTTATTTCCTGACTCATTGCCACTAATACATGAGAAATATCTTCGCCCTTTTTTAATTCATCTAAACTTTTGGCCTGCCAACCTAATGAAACAATTTTATCTTTTATTTGACGATTAGCTAATGTAAATACTGTCTCAACCTTTTCTTCTGCTTCTAAAAATCATTAATGGCATCAATTGGTGTTACGATCTCGTGCTTGTTAATTAGAAGTCCCATTTTCATAAGACGCTCAAAAATTTGTAAGTGTGAATCCGCTGGATTGTTTGTCGCTAAAATGATCTGTTTCTGTTGTTGACGTAAAAGAATGAGAAGCTCTTTTGCACCAGGCAAAACTTCATCACCTCTAATTAACGTGCCATCAATATCAAGGATAAATGTTTGATACGTTTTCACTGTCCATTCCTCCTGCTTCTCACTCTGTTCGTATAGATATTGAGAAATAACGTATAGTAACAAATGACCTGTTACAAAAAGGAGTGATCTTGATGAAAAATAACATTTCAAGTACACAAACACAAAATCCAATTGCTCAAGCCCAACAGTCGATTGAGCATGCCCATCATGCAATCAGACAAGCACAATCACACCCTAGTCCAGAATTGATTGAACAAGCTCAAAACTCACTAGAACGAGCGGAGCATTCCGTTCAACAAGCAGCAAATGTTGATAATGATGCTGCCTACGAGCTACTCAGGGAGGACCTTGCTCAGGAAGTCGCAGCTTTGCAAGAGGTCAAGACTCAATAAACGTAAAGGTATGAGAGCTTTTTCGATCTCATACCTTTTCATCCTTACGTCGTTAATACTTCAATCGGATATCCGATAAATAAACCTGTTTCGACAACACCTGGTATTGCTTTAATATCACGCTCAAATGTTTCAGGAATCTCGTTAAAGCGTACATCTAGAATTAAATTTCCCGCTTCGGTAATAATTGGACCATCTTTACCAACAGCCATTCGTAGTTGGATATCTTCTGCATTTAACAAAGTTAGCTCTGTTTCAACTAAATGAAGTGCGCGTGGATCAACTTCAACTGGAACAGGAAATTTTTCTCCGAGCCTTGATACAAATTTAGACTGATCAACTAATATGTAATTTTCCGAACATGACTTTATGACAAGTTTCTCAGCAAACATTGCTCCCCCACGACCTTTGATTAAGCTCTTTTTGGATCTACTTCATCAGCACCATCAAATGACCAATCGGGACGTGCATTTAAAAGTGTTGTTGTCGGCAAGCCTAATGTTGAACATGCCATTGAAACCTCTTGAGATGTCGGAATCCCTACAACGTTTAAATTCTTTTCTTTCACTTTTTTACTAATTGCTTGTAACGCTAAAAAAGCAGTCGAACCAGATCCAACACCGATCACGTCTCCATCTTTAACACGCTCTGCCACTTTTTCTGCAACCTTTTGTTTTGCTTCTAAATTAGAAATTTCAGCCGACCACTGTAAATTAGTCGCTAATGTATTTTCCCAAATCATAATAATCCCTCACTTCGCATCTTGTTATACGTACAACTTATACATAGTATACCATAATGACTACGTAGAAAGAGGCACTAAAAAAATTCTTAGATTGGTCTTCTATTTATTCTTTTACTTATATACGAATAACAATTTTTTAAGGAGGTTTTCTTATGAATAATCGAATTGAAAAGGATAGCATTGGAGAAATCTCTGTACATGCAGATAACTATTGGCAAGCCCAGACAGAAAGAAGTTTACAAAACTTTCATATTGGCACTGAAAAGATGCCAATTGAGCTTATTTATGCTTATGCAATCATTAAAGAAAGTGCAGCACGAACAAATCATTCGCTTGGTTTATTATCCAAAGCCAAACTGGAAGCGATTTGTGAAGTGACGGCTAACATCCGATCAGGTAAACTTGATCGACATTTCCCATTAAAAGTGTGGCAAACAGGCAGTGGAACACAAACGAATATGAACGTCAACGAAGTAATCACTTTTTGTGGAAATCAATTATTAAGACGACAAGGAATAGAAGAAACAATCCACGCGAACGATGATGTTAATTGTTCGCAAAGCTCGAACGACACCTTTCCGACCGCGATGCATATCGCAATCTATACTAAAATACAGCAGGAATTATTGCCGCACATTCAAATGTTTAAGAAGACATTGTACAAAAAAGCCAAATCCTTTGAATCAATTATAAAAATTGGCCGAACACACCTACAGGATGCCACTCCATTAACGTTAGGACAAGAAATTAGTGGCTGGCATCGGATGCTTGAAAAAGGGGAGCATATGATTAAAACTAGTGCGTATTGCTTGTTAGAGCTTGCCATCGGCGGGACCGCTGTTGGAACTGGAATCAATTCTCATTCAACGTTCGGTGATAAAGTTACAGAACAGATTTCTGCGATAACAGGGTATCCGTTCCGAACAGCAACGAATAAATTCCACGCCTTAACTAGCCACGATGAGCTTACTTTTACACATGGAGCATTAAAGGCGTTGGCAGCAGATCTTATGAAGATCGCCAATGACATAAGGTGGTTAGCTAGTGGGCCTCGTTCTGGAATAGGTGAGCTTACGATTCCGGCAAATGAGCCGGGAAGTTCAATCATGCCCGGAAAGGTCAATCCAACTCAAAGTGAGGCATTAACAATGATTGCCTGCCAAGTAATGGGGAATGATGCGACAATTGGCTTTGCACAAAGTCAAGGTAACTTTCAACTAAATGTCTTTAAGCCAGTCATTGCTTATAATATGCTACAGTCGATACAATTATTAAGTGACGGTCTCCGCTCATTCCATGACAAATGCCTAGTCGGATTAGAACCTAATAAAGATAAAATTAGACAATTACTAGAGCAATCATTAATGCTTGTCACGGCCCTTAACACACATATCGGCTACGATAACGCTGCTGAAATCGCCAAGCTTGCCCATGCAGAAGGTCTCAGCTTAAAGGAGGCTGCTGTAAAAAGCGGACTTTTAACTGCAGAGCAGTATGAGGAATATGTACGGCCTGAGAAAATGATTTAAATTCAAATAACCCTTGTAGGTCGATGACCTACAAGGGCTTTACGTTTGCTAGCAACTCTGTTAGCGGTATAGGAGTAGAGGATTTTCTATGTCCCACAGGTTACATCTGCCTCCACCACACTCGTATCACGCTCAAACGCATTCTCCTCAATCTCAAACCCGAGATCACGAATCATATCATAATCAGCTTCGTTCGGCTGCCCTTTCGTTGTTAAGTAATCTCCAACAAAGATTGAGTTTGCAATCATTAGCCCCATTGACTGTAAAGAACGTAGATTCACCTCACGTCCCCCTGATATGCGGATTTCCTTCGTCGGATTGACCAAACGGAAGAGTGCTAATATCTTCAAGCACTTCATTGGTGTTAGTTCATCTTTATTAGCAAATTTCGTCCCTTCAATCGCATGAAGGAAGTTAACCGGAATGCTATCAGCACCAATCTCTCTCAACGCAAAAGCCATATCAACAATATCCTCATCTGATTCTCCCATTCCGCAAATCACTCCAGAGCATGGGGAAATACCGTGTTTTTTCATCGTATCTAACGTTTCAATTCGCTGTTGGTATGTATGTGTTGTCACTACCTCACTATGGTATCGTTGACTCGTATTAAGATTATGATTATAACGATCAACGCCGCTTTCTTTAAGCTTGACTGTCTGCTCTTCTGTAGCTAGACCTAAACAGGCACATATTTTTAATTGTGGATGATCTCTTTTAATCTCTTCAACCGCTCCAGAAATTCGATCAACTTCGCGATTAGTTGGACGCCTACCACTCATCACGATACAATACGTCCCAATTTGACCAGCTGCAGCAGTTTTTGCTCCTTCAATAATCGTCCCTTCATCAACAAGTGCATACGTATCGCAATTCGTTTCTGCTTTAAATGATTGTGCACAATAGCCACAATCCTCTGGACAGAGGCCACTTTTCGCATTTAGAATCATGTTCAGTTTCACTTTATTTCCGTAATAATAATGACGTATGCGATACGCCTCATTTACGAGTGATATGACTTCCTTATCAGGTGCTTTGACAATTGATAACGCTTCTTCTTTAGTTAATACATAACCGTTTATAATTTTTTCAGAAATCTGTTGCCAGAACATATTAAAAACCCCCTAATGTTAACCTCATATAATTATAAGTTAACATTAGGGGCAATGGAAGACTAAAATATGAAAAACAGCACGCATTTTTCGCACCACATGAAAGTCGGTTCTTTCATGTGGTGCGTTATTAATCAGGTCCATGTATCTCATATTGCCTTAGGCTGAGAAATTATTTTTTCAAATTTGCAACAAACTGAGTTAATTTATCAAGCGTCATGATATTTTCATTACACCTTTGGCTATCCGTACAGATGTAATTTCCTCTATTCGTATACGTTTCTTTACCTGACTTCACTGTCGTCATAAATAAACCAATCTCTTCATGCCCATTACATAATGAACATATTCCCTTTTTGCCCTTATTAAACGTTCCCTCGACTCCGATTAACTTCCGATTGTCATCTATAATAAGAAATTTCTTTTCAGAGCGAATATCGTACCATCCTAAATAAGATAAATTCTTAAAATCAATCGTTTCAAGTGATGGTGCTTTTAGCTTCTTCGCTTTTGGGAATAATTTAGTGATTGTCTTTTCTGTCACGTGTTTAAATGGAATGACAGCTTTTTTTAGCTCAGTCAAAAACGTTCTGCTTGTTTCTCTTCTTCAATATCAAGAATTTTACTTATGCGTTCCTTTTGGCCGAGATTAATCTCTGGCACCTTACTCATAATTTCATTTAATGAATGAGACTTGAGTGCGTTTAGAACGTTTTTATCCTTCGTTGTCGCATATGCATGAAGAACGTTTTTTATTTGGAATTTAATAAAGTTATATTGGTCATTTCTTAAAAAAGCTAGATCTTTATCTGTTTGATTTGTCATTTCTGGCAGCTCCTTATCTAAGTAAAAGTTTTTTCATTTTATAAGGGGCAAAGCCAATTATCAGAAATGAGAATTTGGCGATAAGCTACTTCTTCTCACACAAAGTATCGCCTTACTAATAATAGGCTTTGCGTGAGATGTTACAAACTCTGGCGGATGCTGAAACATTTTCGCCATATGATATCACCCCCCAATCAAAATTATTATATAATACGACCTTATGACCTGGCTAGAAACAAGCCTTTCACTACTGCTCGCCAATGAGGCTCCTGCTCATTGTGCCTTTTTACCTGATTACGAAAAATAAAATCTTCAGGTGAAACGTTCAGCTTTACAATCGGCTCTACTTCAACAGTTGATACCCATTCTGCCTTTGCTCCTCCTTGAGTGAAGGAACAACGCGGAAGCAAATAAATCGTTCCCTCTCTCCATAAAGGACCTGACCAATCGCGATTAAGAGAAAAATAATAATAACGCTTATCTCCAATGAGTATACAAAGATTTTTTAAAGAGCCTTCGTACTCCAAACGGTTGACGACGGCAAAGAACAAGGACCATATTCCATCAGATGAGGCAAAAACGGCGGTGACAGGTTTGCCGTTAAATAACGTTTGCCTCCTTGGTTCAAAGGTTGTAATATCCGAAAGGTTCGAACCGTGTACGAGCAGCTCTTTTTCCGTAATCAAATAGTGTAATAAGAGGTGTAACGGATACGGGCCACTATACCTCTTGTATTCACCTTTGCATAGCTGATTGTATACACCCTCAAAATGAGTACGCATATCATCGGTAAACGGTCGATACGTCATCGTTGAGAAAGAAAGACGATCTAACAAATATGCTTGTAGCTTCTCTTTCAGCGACACTCTTCTTTCCTCCTCACTATAAAACAACCTTTTGTTCCGTATTATGCTGCATTTGATACATTTGGTAGTATTTCCCCTTCAACTCTAACAACTCATCATGACGCCCTCGTTCCACAATTTCCCCTTGATCGAGAACAAGGATTTGATCAGCTTGGCGAATCGTTGAAAGACGATGAGCGATTATAAACGTCGTTCGTCCTTCTTTGACGACCTGTAATGCTTGTTGAATAAGGGCCTCGGTTTCTGTATCAATATTTGCCGTAGCTTCATCTAAAATGAGAATAGCAGGATCATAGGCAAGGGCACGAGCAAAAGAAATAAGCTGCCTTTGTCCAGCTGATAACGTACTACCCTTTTCTAAAACTGGCTCATTATAGCCGTCCGGTAATTGTTCTATAAATCGATCAGCACCAACTTCCTTTAAAGCCTGTATAACTCTTTCTCTAGAAATCGCAGGGTTATCCAAACTAACATTGGATGCGATTGTTCCCGAGAATAGAAAGGGATCTTGCAAAACAATGCCCATATGCTGTCGTAGCTGCTGCTTCGCCATCGTTTGAATATCACGCCCGTCAATTGTGATCGTCCCACGTTTTATATCATAATAGCGGAACAGTAAATTCATTATTGAGCTTTTCCCCGAGCCTGTATGACCGACCAACGCAACCGTTTCACCCTGTTTTGCTTCAAAGCTGATGTTTTTTAGAACATCCTTTTTACCGTCATACGAAAAGCTAACATCCTCAAAGCGGACATGACCTTGATAACGAGGACATTCAACATCAGACACACATTCTCCTGTTTCATCTAATAGCTCAAATACACGAGTTGATGCAACACGGGCTTGCTCAAGCTGGGCAAGCTGATTAACAATATCGGTAACAGGCTGAAATAATCGATTTAAATAATCAACAAAAGCATACAACAAGCCAATTGAAATGATTCCTTCTGCTGTTATCGACTGCCCGCCAAAATACCAAATGAGTGCAACTAACGTCCCGTTTCGCAGCACATTCACTAAGTTGTGTGATGTAAGAGAATTTAAGCTTAATAGCTTTTTTTCATATGTGAAATGCTCATTGTTCAACTCTTCAAATTCTGCTGTCGTTTGCTTTTGGCGTCGAAACGCACGAATAATCGGCATTCCTTGAATTGTTTCATTAATCATCCCATTTATTTCACTAATCTTTGTCCGAATTAAATAATTATATTTTGCCGCAAATCGACGATAGATGATAACCCATAGCACTATGATTGGTACAACCACTAATGTAATTAAAGCTAAATGCACATCTAAAATAAACAATGCAATAAAGATTCCGATCATATAAATCCCACTTGTAAAAAATGAAGCTAATACCTTCACATATAACTCACGGATTGCTTCCGTATCGTTTGTTACCCTTGAAACGATACGACCTGCAGGCTGATTATCAAAATACGTAATCGGCAACCGCCCAATATGTTCAAATACATCCGTCCGCATTTTTTGGATAATTCGGTTTGCTGCCTTTTGCAATAATAGTGATTGTCCGTATTGAAAGAAAGCTGCAAAAATGAGCAAAGCCACATATAAGCCCAACAATACAACAATTGGTCTAACCTCTGGCTGATAAAATTGAATTAAAGTTGACGTAGGAAGCTGCTCTGCTTCGTAGCTTACTTGCTGATCGCCACTACGTATTGTCACGAGACTTCCCTCTACGATTCGTTCTCCATCAAACGCTAGATGATCATTGATAGCATAGAAGGATCGTCCCACTTGTACGAGCTGTAGTTTATTATCACCTATCTCGTCTTCATTGTTTAAATAAGCTCCACGCTTGTAAAAGCTCCCTTCATAGAGAATGCTCTGCCCTGTTTCCTCCATCACTTCAAACCATTGATCCTCAATTCCCATAATGTGATCATCAATGACCTTTTTTGCAATAAAAGGACCGATGAGCTCAGCTGTTACAGCTACAGCTAGCAAGATTAATGCGATCATAATCGTCCTTTTAAAGGTTAATGCATACTTGATAAGTCGCCTTCCTGCTTTTTGTCCCTTCATTATCCTACCTCCCCATATGAATCATCTGTTTGTTGACGATCATATTGCTCTTTATACCAACCGTTAAGACCCAATAATTGATCATGTGTACCCTCTTCGATAATTTGACCATCATCTAAAACGATAATCCAATCAGCATGCCTGACAGCAGATAAACGATGCGTCGTTATAAATGTCGTCTTGCCCTGCCGTACGGAGCGTATATTTTCAATCATTTTTGCTTCTGTCTTTCCATCAACAGCAGACATCGCATCATCTAGCAGAAGGATTTCAGGATCTTGAATTAGGGCCCTTGCGATCGACAGGCGTTGCTTCTGTCCACCGGAAAGGGAGACACCATTTTCACCTACTAACGTCTCCAGTCCATTTGGCAACTGATGAACTTGATCAAACACGGCCAAATGTAACGCCTCATTGATTTCTGCCTCACTTACTTCCTCTTTTCCAACCATAACGTTCTCACGGATCGTCCTTGAAAAAAGGATTTGCTCTTGTGGTACATAACTAATCCACGAAAGAAGTCGGTCTAACGGAATCTGCTCGAGCGGAATTCCTGATACTTCAATTTTCCCTTCACCAAGTGGATATTCACGCAATAGTTGTTTAATGAAGGTCGATTTCCCGCTCCCTGTCTTACCTACAACGCCTATCGTCTGACCTCTTTCAACCGTTAACGTAATATCGTTCAATTGGTTACGTTTAGCAGAAGGATAACGAAAGCTAACATGCGAAAATTGAATAACATCAGGTGCTTTTACATCTTTAAGATTTTCGCCATCTTTTACATCTGGTTCATAGCTAAGCGTTTCATTTACACGATCTAACGACGCATTTCCACGCTGTAAAATGTTAATAAGCTCACCGATTGCAAACATCGGCCAGATGAGCATTCCTAAATAAATATTAAAGCTTACAAGCTGTCCAAGTGTAATGACTTGCTGAAATACGAGATATGCTCCATAGCCAATACCGATAACGTAGCTAAAACCAACTAATATTTTCGTCGTTGGCTCAAAAAGCGAATCAACACGAGCAACCTCGATATTTTTTAAATACACCTTTTCAGTTTGCTGTTGGAATCGCTTTTCATCAGCACGTTCCTGGACATAAGCCCGAATGACACGCACCCCTGAGACTGATTCTAATACTTGATCATTTAATTCTCCAAAAGCCCCTTGGGCAGCCATAAATCGTTGATGGATCATTTTCCCAAAGTAACGGATAGCCAATGCCATAAGTGGTAAAGGAATGAGTGCCACAAGCGTTAATTTCCAACTAATTGTAAAACCCATCACCCCAATAATAATGAGCATGAATACAGTAGAGTCAATAAGGGTTAAAACACCAAACCCAGCTGTTACGGAAACCGCTTTTAAATCATTTGTCGCACGAGCCATTAAATCACCGGTACGATTTTTTTCAAAAAAACGAGGTGTCATTGCTAAAAAATGACGCATTAAACGGAATCGCAGCAATCGCTCAAGTACAAACGCCCCACCAAATAGCTGATACATCCAAACGTATGTAATGAGATAACTAGCAATGATCAAGCCACCATAAAATAATAATAGCTCCCGCAAACGCTCTGGTGTTAACTGGCGAAATTGGATATCATCAATCGCTAATTCAATAATTTTAGGCGGGATAACATCAAGTATACTAGCGATAATTAATAACATAATAGCAACGGTATAACGCTTCCAATACTTTTTGAAAAACCAGCCAAGTTTATATAAAATCGTAAACATAAGATTTTCCCTCCTCATTTCCTTATGTCAGTTTATTGAAAAAACAAAAAATACCGCACACGAATGCACGGTATCTATTAAAAGCTATAACAATATAGATAGGGTGCAGCTATAGACGTAACCACACCAACTAAATACATTACTTTTATTTGAACGGTTGGGGGCTACTTTGATATCGATTTTCGTTGTATTGACGAGACATGTTATTCATTTTGTAACCCTCCCTTTGAAAAATTTGTATATTGTATTGTAGTATTATCCAATCATCAATGTCAACCTTTTTTTACTCAAATTCCCATTCATCTTTTAAATGCAAATAAAGAGCAAACAGTTTTTTCTCAAGCTCGGTGGTTGAGCTATTTATATCTACGCGTATTCCAGTCTTTTCAATTAATACTCCTGCAACTTTTCTTGTGAACAGTTCACGTTCATGTATTGGAATTTGTAGATAACGATCAGTATATGCTTTAATGAGCTTCCAATCTTTTTCACTATAGCTCTTTATCGTCCACTCATCTAACTTCCAATCATCTTTTGTAATCCCTCTTTCTTCAATCTCTCTTTCTATTCCTACAGCCCTTTTCTTCTTTTTCCGGGCTTGACGTTCATGTACAACAATGGTTCCCGCTGCTAAATCACCTAAACGTTTATTTTTCGAATGAAAGAAAATAAGTAGGATCCTAACAAATAAGCACTTGGTAGCTGGTCGATGATTCTTAATAAATTTCGAATAAAGCTAGATAACAACGTAATGCTATGGCCATTTTCTTGAATCACACGAATCCCAATCATCTTCTTTCCAATCGTACGTCCATTTCCAAAGTATTCAAACAAGAAGAAATAGCCCCAATTAATTACGAGCGTCATGACGATAAATATAGCAAACAACACCCACGGTGCCTCTTCAAATACTTCGGCAAATGCATCAATTGTAAAGACGGTCGCAACCAAAAATAATATGTATACAATTGTTACGATAATCTGATCAATAATAAAAGCGGTAGCTCGACTACC
Organism: Bacillus sp. JCM 19034; assembly: GCF_001310635.1. Lineage (GTDB taxonomy): Bacteria > Bacillota > Bacilli > Bacillales > Bacillaceae_D > Halalkalibacter. The sequence continues at coordinate 12,332 of NZ_BAXR01000016.1, read as the reverse complement.
AAGTCCAGCTGATTGAAATTGTAACGATACAAATTCAGGTGTTTTCACATTGACATTTTCCTGATTCATACAATAACCTCCTCATCTTAGGGATAAATCCTAAAAAAAATTTCGCTTCTGCGGTTTCTATTTTACCATTATTACTATAATATAGTAGATGTTAGTTTTAAATAAAGAAGGTGATGTTTCCAATGAATAGAAAACAATTTGCTAAGCAACACCGTTCTGACTGGAAAGAGTTGGAGCAGCTTATCTCTACGATTCAAAGAAAGAAAAATAGAGCAGATGGTGATAAGATTCATCACTTTCATCGTACATACCAAAAAGTGACTCAGCATCTTTCATATAGCCAAACGTATTTTCCTAATGAAGATGTAACAGCCTACTTAAATGGACTTGTATCAAAAGCACATAACCTACTATATCGTGATCAGACTTCAAGTTTAAAGCAAATACACTACTTTTTCAGTACTAAATTTGTGCAATTGCTATTTGATCAATGGAAATGTGTCATCATTGCAATGATACTATTTACATTAGGAGGAATTGGTGGTTTTTTTGCTGTTTTGCAAGATGAACTTCACTTATATACTGTTTTGCCTGCCCAAATTGCGAAGGCGTTTGACCCGACACAGGTTGGGGCTGCAGAAGGTGCAGTAAACGCCCCCATCATGTCTGCGGAAATTATGGTCAACAACATCCAAGTCGCCTTTTTAGCTTTTGCAGGTGGAATCACATTTGGTATTTTGACGGTCTACATATTAATTTATAACGGCATTATTATCGGTGCAATCGCAGCTCTTTTTTGGCATTATGGCAACAGCTACGAATTTTGGGCATTTATCGTGCCACATGGGATGATCGAATTAACAGCTATCTTTATCGCCGGTGGTGCTGGTCTTTTAATGGGGTATAGATTATTTGTACCCGGAGACTATTCACGCGGCTATCAGTTAAAGGAGAACGCGAAACGTTCTGTTCAACTTCTACTAGGTACAATACCTTTATTTGTAATCGCTGGAATTATTGAAGCTTTATAACGCCATCTAGTATTTCACTTGAAGCAAAATATGCGATTGCCTTTGTAACGGTTATTGGCTTAGTATTATACGTTTTAATTGGCAAAGCATTACTAGTAAAAAAGGAGCGAAAGCTTTCTTAATTAGCATTAACTAAAAAGAAAAGAAGTAGTACGATACCTTCGCGGTTTAAAGACTACTTCTTTTTCAACCTTATTTATAGCAAACCTCGATTCATTACATCAAAGTAGGTTGAAACTGCTGCAACAGCTAACCGCTCTTCCTTCGCTTCAATCATATGTAAGCCCTGCTTTTCCCACTTCGCTTTTTCACGCTTTTCACAAGAAGTTGCTGCATTGCCATTGACTTTACAACAGCCGTCTTTAATTCCACTGGCTCATCAGCCACTCTCGCCTGCAACGTTTCGTCTTCTACACCGATCATAAAGAACAAATGCCGTTGCCTCAATCGCTTCAAATAGACAAGTGCACTTTCTTCATGAAGAAAAGTCCGTACATCACTGAATAGCATCAACAAATTACGCTTTTTTTGAACTGTTTCTAAATAGCGTAAAACTTCACCATAATTTGATTCAACAGGATCAACCTGCACATGGTAAATTGCCTGTAAAATTGTTTGTAAATGTGCCATCCCTTTTGCTGGAGGGACATATACTTTTACGCCATTTGAAAAAACGAGTACGGAAACTTGGTCACCTTTTTGCAAAGAAGCAGCTGCCACCGTTATTGCTGACTCAAGAGAACGTTCCAGACGGTTCCCCTTTTTTAGTTCTGCTCCCATCATACGGCCACAATCAATTAGTATCGTAACATGTTTCCCATGCTCAGGTTCAAATTCATTTGTCATTAATTCTTGTAACTTAGCGGTCTGACGCCAATTGATTTTTCTTGGGTCATCACCGATGACATATTTACGTATTTGTGCAAACTCACCGACATCACTTTTTCGTTTAAGAATGTCTTTCCCTTCATGTACGAGAAACTGTTGTGCATTTTCAAGATAATGTCTCGTATCCGTTAAATCTGGGATTACCTTTACTTCCTCGACAATATCCTGAGACGTTTGTTTATCCCATAAACCGAGACGACTGCGGTAGCGAATATACAGCTTTTTCATATGATATCGACCGCGAACAGGTGCTTTTGTTTGATAATGCACGGTTGTTTCTACAGTTGGATTCGCGTTTGCGAACAATGGAAAAGGACGTGCAAACGACTGCGGTAAATCATCTATAATCTGTAGAGAAATTGGATAGCTAGAATGATTGGCTATCTTTACTTTCCCTTCATATTCAATTCCTCTTTCTAATTCCTTCGGTAACTCACGACTAAACGTTAATTCCTTTCGACTTGGTGAGTATAATAAGTCCAAAAGACTTGCACCTAATAGACAACCATTTGCAATGATTAACCATTCCCACGGTACGCCCAATATACTCATAATCAAAAGAACCGTTGATATAACTGTAAATAGTAAGAGCAGCCGTTTTGTCGGCAAAATCCCTCTATCGCGGAACAGGAATCGACCCAACAAGCTCGTTAATAATTTGATCAACAGTCGCTCCCTCCAATTCTATATGCGGAGATAGTTGAATTCGATGTCTCAATGCTGGCTTCACTACGATTTTAATATCATCTGGTGAAACGTAATCGCGACCAGATAAATATGCCCAAGCTTGTGAGGCTTTTCCGATTGAAATAGCGGCACGAGTACTTGCACCAAAGCGTAACGCATCGGATTCACGTGTTTTACGAACAAGCTCCACCATATAAGCGTACACCTCATCGCTTATTGTGACTTGTTCAATCTCTTGGCGAATTGCTAGAAAGGTTTCGATTGACAATACTTGATCAACGTCAGAGGCATTCATCTTTTTCTCAATTACTTGCTTTAACACACGTTTTTCTTCTTCAGCTGTAGGAAAATCTATTAATAGTTTAAACAGAAAACGATCCTGCTGTGCTTCAGGTAATGGATACGTTCCTTCGTATTCAACAGGGTTCTGCGTGGCAACAACGAAGAAAACGTCTGATAATTTGTATGTTTCACCTTGAATCGTAACTTGCTTCTCTTCCATCGCTTCTAGTAAAGCTGCCTGCGTTTTTGCTGGTGTACGATTTATTTCATCAGCCAACAAAATATTCGTGAAGATCGGCCCCTTTAACGTTTGAAATTGACCGTCCTTCATATTGTATATCGTACTGCCGGTAATATCACTTGGAAGTAAGTCAGGCGTAAATTGAATTCGGTGAAAATCACCACCGATTAACTTTGCAAGTGTACGAACCATTTGCGTTTTCCCCGTTCCCGGTACACCTTCTAAAAGCACATGCCCACCTGTTAATACAGAGGCAAGTAATAGCTTAATATTTTGACTTTGACCAAGTATCGTTTGCTCATATGAATCTAACAACGTTTTAAGTTCTGCTCTCACCGTTTCTCCACACCTTCCTGAATTTGATTAAGTTTTTTCGACCAATATAAATATTCTTGCTGACTTATTTTTTCCTTTTTTAATACGGCGTGTAATTGATCTATAGACTTACGCACTTCATCATCACTGAACCCCTTTAATTTATGAGCCAGCTCATCCTTAATATCAATCCATTCCTTGGACAAAGAAATTGCCCACTTTTCCTGCAAGCGTACACGCAGATACTCTGCCTGTGTCCGTAACGCCTGATGATAACTCTTCGTTCGCATAAACCAAGCTGCTAATGAGTACAGAGCCTCATCACTAAAGCGTACTGTTTCCTCCCTCACTGCGAGAACTGGACCAAACCTTTTCCCTTTATAGAGGAGCCACAATAAAGTAAATAACAATAACTGTAACATCAATATCCGGAACCACTCAGTAGGTAGATAGCATACTCGTTGCATTTTCTGCACCATGGACATAATCATCAAACAATACTGAGGCAGACTCTGCCTCATCTAGCAAAAATAAAATAAGAGGAATATGATCTTCATCTAAAATATATTGATTAACTAGCCAACCTGCTTCGTTAATGACCATTAAGTAGCCATCACCCACTTGACGTTTAAAAGCAATCACGCCTTGATCATCCTCAAGTAAAATCTCATCTTCCTCTGAAGCCACTAATCTGATTGGAGATCTAAAGTCAGCATAAAACTCCTCATTCTTGCTATGAATCGGCTCATCTTCAGGAAGATACGTGAGTGGGTCATATCTTAATCCGAACATCCCTGCTGGGTTTTCACTAAAAAGCATAATCGTATTACCAGCTGCCATAAACTCCTCATACTCATTCATTTCAGCAGACGATGGGATAAAGGATGGTTCAATCATTACTAGAACCTGATCCCCTCCAACCGTTGTCAGCATATCTGGAGAATGCGTCCACCGTTTTACTGCCTCAAGTTCTTCATCTAAATATGTATATAGTGCCTTAACTCCAGTCGGAGAGGGAGAATGGGAAAGAAAAGCTGGATATTCACGAGGTGGCTGACCAATCGCAATGAAACTACTCACAAAAAAGATTATTAGTAATATTGGGAGCCAAACCCATGCTTTTTTACTCGTTTTCTGCTTATCCAAAGCTACCTCATTCCTCCTCTCTCTGTTTTTCGTTATACGAATGTAACCACGACATGACCATTTCTTTATATTTCTCAAATTGTTCCTGTTCAACGGTCAACTTTCCGTAGGTGACACGGTCAAATATTAGAGCAACATCATGGAAAAGTGCCGCGGTTTCTCGATTCACTTTTTTTAACTCTTCGACATATTCCCAATTCGTCTTCCAAATCCTCGCCTCAAGCCATGAAATATCATGGAAATAAAGCAGAAGCCCTAAAAACAAATGACGTAATGCACTAGTGTAGTCACCTTTTCTCTCTTGAACCTTCATCTCCTCAAAGTGCATATTTGACGACCATTTCATTGCATCTTCAGTTTGAAATGGTGATAAATTGCGATAACGGCGCTTTTGACTATAGTAACGTACCAATAGAAGGAATATTACAATGAGTGCCGCTGCACCAAGTAAGACGAGCACGATAACGACGTAGTTAGCTGACTGACTTGATGGTGAAAGATTAGGTAACATATCTGCAATAAAATTAATAAATTCAATCCAAATACGTTCAATGGTTCGCTCCAAAAACCCGCGATTGTCTTCATAATAGACCGTATACTCTTGGCCCTCTAATATTTCAGCAAGACGCTCTCTAGCTTGCGCCATACCCTCACCTCACTTTCCATACATACTAGTCCTTCGTTACATAGTCATCAAGTAATTCCTTCAAATCGTCAGCATCATTTCGAATTTTTAGATCATAATAAATAACTGCATAGCTTACTGAAAAGATTAAAGTCGATATTAAAAGTGACAAATTGACAATCATGGAATGTAGGACACTATTCCCTAACAGCAACACAGCACCTAATTCAACTGACGTAGATAGAATTCCGATAATGAGAGAAAGAACAATATATAAACCAAATAATGACCAAACCCTTTTTTTCGTTAATCGCCAACTGCGTGTCAAACCAGGTGTTTCTTTATCGATTACAATTGCACTAAAGTAGAAACTCCAGCGAATGATTAAATAGATAGCAAATACGATATACCCCATTACAACGATAAAAGCAATAAAAGGTCCAATGGTTTCGTTAGCAAGTATTAAAAACGCAGAGATCATAGATAGAACAAAAGTAGGTACAATTATTAAACCAAATACAATAAGGAAAAAGAGAATTGTTCCCCCTACTACTGGCCAAAATCTTCGAAATGCTTCTTTTATAACTTCCCCAACTGTATAATCCTTTTGCTCACGAATTCGTTTAATGAGAATAACGACAGCTGTTTGTGCAACAACATAGAAAATTAAACTTACAAAGCTAATAAGTACTAACCAAGCATTAAGCATGGTGTAGTTAGCTGTTGGATCGTACACTACTCCCGCTTCAATACTTTCTATAAATTGATCTAACCACGAACCTTGAGTTTCAATTTCACGGAAGAAGTTTACTCCGAAAATAAGTTGAATCACCGCTTGGAATGCAAATAATGGACCTAGTAAAACTAGCATTATCATAAATAGATCTTTAAATTTTGTTTTCGTTATCGTAAATATTAGATCCAATATTTCACCAAATCTTTTAGGCTTCGAAAAAGCAGCTTTCATTAAGAATCAACCTCCAAAAATAAAAATAATTACCAAAACCCACATAAAACCTATTTTACCATCTATTCAAAAGCTTTTGTGCAGAAAACGCGAATTTCCCTTCTTTACACGACTAAAGTCGCGTGATTCTATGAGAAAATGTCAAAACATTCACTCTCATGATAGTGTACTGTAATACTGTTTATCCCTTTTTTTATTACAAATAAAAACATTAAAACAATGTTGTTGTAAAAGTATACTTTGTTCATAATAAAAATATAGGAATATTTATCCTTATGGTAAATTTAAAATCCAGATTTGGACTTAGGGGGGGAATGGGATATGAAATCGATAACAGTTTATCATTATGATGCATTTAGTAAAGAACCTGATAAGGGAAATCCTGCGGGGGTAGTGTTAAATGATGATGAATTAACTGATGAAGAAATGCAAGAAATTGCTTTTGAAGTTGGCTTTAATGAAACTGCTTTTCCTATTAAATCCGATGTAGCAGACCTCAGAATACGATTTTTTACACCTGGTCATGAAATGGATTTATGCGGTCATGCAACAATGGCAACTGTTTATGCTTTAAAAAGTAAAGGGCTTCTAGGAGATAAAAAAGAGTTAACAATTGAAACAAACGCTGGAATTCTACCGATTAAAATTAACGAATCTGTAGATAGTGAAATATATATAACAATGAAACAGGCTTCTCCCCATTTTAAAGAATTTGCTGGTTCAAAAGAAGCTTTAGCAAACTCCATAGGGTTAAAAGAATCAGACCTTCATGCAGATTTACCGATACTTTATGGAAGTACGGGCACTTGGACACTGCTAATACCGATAAAACAACTTGCTGCTTTTCAAAGTATGGTACCGAATAATAAGCAGTTTCCCGATATTTTTAAGGATATGCCAAAATCATCTGTTCATCCTTTTTGCCTGGAAACGTATGATTCTAATGCTGATATGCACGCTCGACACTTCTCTTCACCCTATTCAGGAACAATTGAAGATGCTGTAACTGGTACTGCTTCAGGGGTCATGGGTGCTTATTATGCAAAATATATACATAACAATTTTAAAGATCCTTTGAACTTTATAGTTGAGCAAGGTCAAGAAATTGAAAAAGACGGTCGGGTTGTAGTACAGATTTCAAAAAAAAGTGAATCATTTGATGTTCAAATTACTGGGGTTGCAGTTTATGTTAAAGAGATTAAAGTATTATTAGACAGGGCGTATTAAAGGAATTACTCGTCCATTGAGGAAACTGTAAACTAGTTTATTATAGGAGAGGCCGATGAAAATTGATGTTAAATGAACAGATAGAGATGAAGTATATATTATAAATCAAAAGAATTTTATACATTTTTATACAAACAAGCATAAACTACTAGATAATTATCCTGAAATATTAGAATTATTCCCCTTTTCTATCTATGAACAAGAAGGAATTTACGTATCTAACTTGTATTAAATACTTTAATGGGGAACGTTTCTTATTAAGGTAAAGGTAGTGTTAGCTGAATTAGAAAGGACATAACATATTAGTCTATAATGTTATGTCCTTTCATTTATTTTAGGTCTTGATAAGCATATCCTTTAATACACTGCCTATCATTTTACTGTGCTTTTTTTATTTGCTTACTTCTAAGCTGTCCACAAGCTGCATCAATATCTGTTCCGTGCTCAAGCCGAACACCACAGTTAATCCCTTTTTTCTTTAACGTGTCAAAGAAGGTACGTATCGCTTCATTTGTACTACGCTGATACTGCCCATGCTCATCAACTGGGTTATAAGGAATCAAATTCACATAAGAGAGCTTACGTTTATCAGCGATTAATTCAGCCAACTCAAGTGCATGCTCCTTCTTATCGTTAACATCCTTTAGTAAAATGTACTCAAACGTAATACGACGATTCGTCTTCTCTAAATAATAATCAATTGCATCCATTAGCTTCTCTATTGGGATTGCCTTATTAAGCTTCATGATTTGCGAACGAAGCTCATTATTCGGTGCATGCAAAGAGATTGCCAAATTAACTTGTGAATGGACATCAGCAAACTTCTTGATTTTATCAGCAAGCCCACTCGTTGACACCGTAATATGTCTAGCACCAATGGCTAAACCTTTATGATCCTTAACGACATCTAAGAAATCAATTAAGTTGTCAAAGTTATCAAATGGCTCACCAATCCCCATTACAACGATATGACTAACACGTTCTTCCTTACCAACTGCATCGAGATGATGCTGAACATTCATAATCTGCTCAACAATTTCGCCGCTCGATAAATCACGGCTCTTCTTTAACAATCCACTCGCACAAAAGCTACAGCCGATATTACAGCCAACTTGTGTTGTGACACAAACGGAATACCCATATTTATGTGTCATTAAGACCGTTTCAATTAAATTACCGTCCTGCAGACGAAAAAGGAATTTAACCGTGCCATCTTTTGACTCTTGCTTCACATGTTCCTCTAGTGTTTGTATATGAAAGTGCTCTTCTAGCACCTGTAAACAGTCGTTATTGACATTAGTCATTTCTGAAAAGTCCTTGACTCGCTTTCGATAGAGCCAATCCCACACTTGCTGTGCACGGAATTTTTTATGCCCGTGCTCAATTAACCAATCAGTTAATTGCTCAATTGTTAACCCATATATTGACGGTTTACTCATTTTAAAACCCTCTTTTCACTTCGTTAAGAATATATTTCCCATTTTACTTCAAACTTAGACAAAGTAGCAAGGACTGCTACCTTCCAACTTAAGGAACAAACCTATTCCTTAATTAACATTCTAATTTGATTGAGTACCTCTTCATTACCTGCTAGAACAAAGAAGCCTTTTTCTAGTTGTTTTTTCAAAATGGCTCCACCCGCTTCTTCCACAATAAGCACTCCTGCTTCAAAGTCCCACGGATTAATTTTATACTCCCAGTAGCCTTCAAAGCGCCCTGCCGCAACTTGGCACAGATCCAAAGCCGCACTGCCCGTTCTCCGGATTCCGCCAACATGTAAGATGACCGAATTAAACTGCTCTACATTATTAAGTGAATCTGTCGCTCGATCATACGGAAAGCCTGTTGCAATAACCGATTCCGTTAACTCTGTTCGCTTTGAAACAACGATTTTTTCTTGATTGAGATAAGCTCCTTCTCCTTTAATCGCCGTATAGCATTCACCTAGCTTTGGAGCATATACAACACCAATTACCGTTTCCCCTTTGTATTTCACAGCAACCGAAATTGAGAATAGTGGAAACCGATGAGCATAATTTGTCGTTCCATCAATTGGATCTACAACCCATTCAAATCCTGAATTCCCTTTGGAAACTCCTGTTTCCTCAGATAAAATAGCATCATCAGGAAAATGCTGTTGAATGTTCTCCTGAAAAAACTCATCCGTCCATACGTCCATTTCAGTCACTAAATCAATATTGGCTGATTTTTGCTCAATTTTTAATGGCTGATCCATTCTTTTTACTTGCTCGTCACCCGCTTTTTTCACCCATTCAAGAATCCGCTCATATCTTTCTAGCCATTGTTGTTTCATCTAGTTCCCCCCGCCTGTTCTATCTTGCTTCTATTATACTAAATCATTTAAGACTATTCGATCAATCAAAAAAGGTGTGAAAAGGGAGATAATCCTTTCACACACCTCATGTAAGAGATCATTTCTTATTAAACACTAGAGGAAACAGCTACGTCTGGCTCCCCACCTTGATCAGAATCCTCATTTTTCCCTTTTACTAAAATCGTATCTCGATCACGATACAGCAGATATACTGCTAAAATCGTTGATAACAAATCAGAAACAGGGAAGGCGATCCATACGCCTGTTAAACCGAAGAATTGCGGTAAAATGAGAACGAGTGGGATAAGAAAAATAATTTGCCGTGATAATGACAACACCATTGCTGGCCTTGCTTTACCGAGTGCTTGATACAATCCACCACTAACAATTTGAACCCCAACAATCGCGAACAAGATAAACATAATACGCATCGCATAAGCACCTTCTTCAAGAACAACTGGATCATTGGAAAAGATTCGCAAAAATAATGCTGGCATAATTAGAAGCAAAGCACTAATAACTAATGCAGCAATCGTTACGACTTTTAAAGTAAGCCAAATTGTTTCACGCATACGCTCAAACTTACGAGCACCATAATTATATCCAACAATCGGCATCATTCCTTGCATAACGCCTATTAACGGCATTGCGGCAAACATAATGATTCGTTGAACCAATCCAAAAATACCTAGATAAAGGTCTCCCCCGTGCTGGATAAGCATCGTATTAATCGCGATCATCATAATACTACCTGACGCTTGCTGAACAAATGCTGGCATTCCAACAGCCGTTACTTCCTTTAGGATATTCCAACGTACAATTAAATCATTCAAAGTTAATGATAGCGAGCTTTTTCCTGTTAAATAATAATGCAACAAGACGAATGACACAGCCGCTTGTGAAATAACTGTTGCCCACGCCGCACCCGCTACTCCCATGTTTAATCCAAAAATGAAGATTGGGTCTAAAACAATATTTAATACCGCTGGAATAATCATTGTCATCATCGCAAAATGAGCATTTCCTTCAGAACGAACGATATTATTTGTCGCAAAAGAGAATGAGAAAAAGATTGTACCTAATAATATCGGGAACATATAGTCCATAGCATAAGGTAAAATATCGGGTGTTGCCCCAAATAATAAAAGAAGTGGCTCTAGAAAGGTAAAGGCACCGACTGTTCCGATTACACTCACAATTAATACAACACTAATCACTGTTCCAAATACTTGATTAGCTTCCCCTTCACGTCTCTCTCCCAATCTCCGTGAAATGACAGATGCTCCACCAATCCCAAGAGCACCAGCAACTGCCATGATAATCATCATAAGCGGAAAAGCAATTGTTACCCCTGCGACAGCGTCAATTCCGACACCGTACGAAATAAATATCGTATCAACGACATTGTAAAAGGCCATAACAAACATCCCAATCATTGCTGGAATCGATAAATTCCGCAGCAACGTTGGTATGCTCTCCGTTCCAAGTCGTTCACTTTGCATCTTCTGATCCATACTTCTCATCCTCTCTTTCCACTTTGTCTTCTATTGTTAAATTATCTTTTATACGTTTTAACCAGACTGTAAGGAGTGCTTTTTCTTCTTCAACAAAACCATCTAAGAACTCTTTTTCGAGAGACGTTAGCTCCTCCCAAAAAACTTGATCAGCCTTACGCCCCTTATCTGTTAAATGAATCACTTTGGATCGCTTATCACTTGTGCTTGCACGTCTTTCTATAAATCCCTTTTTCTCCATCGTTTCCACTAAACCGTTCATTGTTGATCCTTTAATATATAGTCGGTTTTGCAATTCTACTTGTATTTGTGGACCATGCTCTACTAGTAAAAATAAAACTTTAGATTGAGCCACCGTTAAATCAACTTTTGCTAATTTTTCATTATAACGATTTTGAATTAGATGAGCTGCAATGCCAATATGGTAACCAACACTGTTATTGATATCACGTTTTTTCATTAGTTACCTCCCTAACTAAAATCTCGCTTCCTTATCGTAACAGTAACTATACCTTTATGCAATTATTAATTATTGTAAATTTTATATTTCATTAGTCCACTAAATAAAATCGTTTACATGAAACTCATCAAACATATTAAATTGATACAAGAAAAAACAAGTGGCTTTCCCCTACATGTTAGGGAAAAGCCACCTTTGTTTTATTCTATTCTTACCGTTTTCCTTCTCCAAAACCATATACCAGCACCAGCTATCAACAATACAAATCCTAATAAGAAGAGATTAAAGTTGTTCGTTGCTGTACTTGGTAATGTCTCTTCAGTTCGTATTGATTCATCTGTTACTTCTGTATTTTCAGTTTGTGGTTTTTCTTCTGGATTTTGTTCTGGTTCAGGTTCGGGTTGTTGCTCTGGTTTTGGTTCTGGCTTTGGTTCTGGTTGCTTATCCTCTGGTTCCTTTGGTGGAGGTGTTTGTTCTTTTTCCACCGTGATCGACTCAGTTGGAGTTCCTGGTGTCTCCACATTACCAGCCTCAACTGTTGCTACGTTTTCAATCGTGTTTCCTGATTGATTCATTTCAATCGTTGCTTGGAACGTCACCGTACG
>NZ_BAXR01000015.1 GCF_001310635.1 Bacillus sp. JCM 19034 | reverse complement strand
ATGAACCCTGCACCAAAGTGAGAATAGCAACATAAATGACCGAATTCTATGCTATTTTCGCATGGAAAGATCGTTACTCGTTTCATGCTACAACTTCCACCAGTCTCGCTAATTTTGACCTCCTTACATTCCAGCAATCACTAATTCTACAGGAGCTAGTGCTCTACATAAATTAGTGTATCAATCAAATGATTATTTGATTGACCTTTATTCAAATAGGTATTAGAATGAAGATATAATCAAATAACCATTTGAATGAGGTGGGAGAATGGGAAATCAAACAAATCAATCACAAGATGTATGTGAAATTTTCTCTTATGACGAAGAAAAGGTGGATCGTGTTCGATCAATTGTAGATAAAGAGAATTTGGCGGTTGCTACAAAAATATTTAAAGCGATGGCTGATGAAACTAGATTAAAAATTGTTTATGCACTAGTTCAAGAAGAGGAGTTATGTGTATGTGACGTAGCAAACATCATCAATGCATCAACGGCTACGGCATCACATCATTTACGGCATCTTCGGCAATTAGGGATTGCGAATAGTCGAAAAGAAGGGAAATTAGTTTTCTATTCGTTAGATGATGATCATGTCAAAATGCTAGTTACAACCGCGATCATTCACGGGAAAGAAGTTGATCAACGTGGCTGAATTAAATACAAAAGAAAATAAGAGCGTATTTCGTGTAGAAGGGTTCACGTGTGCCAATTGTGCAGGGAAGTTTGAACGCAATGTAAAAGGACTACCAGGTGTGGAAGATGCCAAGGTGAATTTCGGGGCTTCGAAAATAACTGTATCCGGTAATGCATCAGTAAAAGAATTAGAAAAAGCAGGCTCTTTTGAAAATCTAAAGGTGTATCCTGAAAAGAAAAGTAATACTTCCTCTCAAATGAATGAAGGCGAAGCTGAACTCAAGGTACCGTTTTATAACAAATATCGAACAGTTCTATTCGCGGTTGCCTTTCTCGCATTAGGGTACGTCTCACTTTTTGTGAATGGTGAGAGCAATCTTGTAACGATTTTATTATTTCTAGCATCAATCCTTGTCGGGGGATTATCCTTACTTAAGGTGGGCTTGCGAAATTTAGTCCGCTTTGAATTTGACATGAAAACACTAATGACTGTAGCGGTAATAGGTGGTGCCATTATAGGCGAATGGGGAGAAGTTGCTATTGTTGTGATTCTGTTTGCAATTAGTGAAGAGCTTGAACGCTTTTCCATGGATCGAGCAAGAAACTCGATTCGCTCCTTGATGAATATTTCACCGAAAGAAGCTTTAGTTAGACGAGATGGCCAAGAATTACGCGTACACGTAAATGACATTCAAGTCGGAGATATTATGATCGTCAAACCGGGGGAAAAAATAGCAATGGATGGTGTTGTCACTCATGGCCATTCCACTGTTAATCAAGCGGCGATTACAGGTGAATCAATACCTGTGGAGAAAACGATTGATGATGAAGTATTTGCAGGGACGTTAAATGAAGAAGGTCTATTAGAAGTTACGATAACAAAATTAGTAGAAGATACAACAATAGCGAAAATTATTCATCTTGTTGAGGAGGCTCAAGGTGAGCGTGCTCCAGCCCAAGCATTCGTTGATCGATTTGCTAAGTACTACACTCCGATTATTATGGTAATCGCTGCTTTAGTGGCACTTGTACCACCATTGTTGTTCTCTGCTAGCTGGGAAACGTGGGTTTATCAAGGGTTAGCGGTTTTGGTAGTAGGTTGTCCATGTGCTTTAGTCATTTCAACACCCATTTCAATTGTATCAGCTATAGGAAATGCCGCGAAAAAGGGAGTTTTAATAAAAGGTGGAATTTATCTTGAAGAATTGGGTGGATTAAAAGCAATAGCGTTTGATAAGACCGGAACGTTAACAAAAGGAGTGCCAACTGTTACCGATTATCGTGTGTTAGAAGAACAAATGGCAGCTAAAGAGTTGCTGTCTATAATAGCGGCGTTGGAGCATCGTTCCCAGCATCCCCTTGCTTCGGCAATTATGAAAAAGGCAGAAACAGAAGCGGTCCCCTATTCTGACGTAGAAGTTGAAGATTTCGTATCGCTTACTGGTAAAGGAATTAGCGGCGTAATTAAAGGCGTTACGTACTTTATTGGTAGCTCGAAGCTTTTTCATGATCGATTGAACAAACAGCTTGACGGAGAAATCCGATCTTTACAGCAGCAAGGAAAGACTGTCATGCTTGTTGGTACAGATTCGGCTATTCTAGCTATTATCGCTGTTGCTGATGAAGTTCGAGATTCAAGTAAAGAAGTGGTTCAAACGTTACATGAATTAGGCTTGAAGGAAAGTGTGATGCTGACAGGTGATAACGAGGCTACAGCTGAGGCGATTGCACGTCAAGTTGGAGTTACCGACGTTGAAGCAGAGCTGATGCCAGAGGAAAAAGCTCCATTTCATTAAAAAGTTGAAAGCGAAATATGGAAAAGTAGCGATGATAGGTGACGGTGTCAATGACGCCCCGGCTCTAGCTGCTTCTTCAATCGGGATTGCTATGGGTGGCGCTGGTACAGATACGGCATTAGAGACAGCAGATGTTGCTTTGATGGGCGATGATTTGCGAAAGCTCCCATTTACTATAAAGTTAAGTCGAAAAGCTTTAACTATCATTAAGGCAAATATCACATTTGCAATAGCGATTAAATTTGCCGCGTTATTATTAGTTATACCAGGCTGGTTAACTTTATGGATAGCGATTGTATCAGATATGGGTGCTACGATACTCGTCGCGTTGAACAGTATGAGATTAATGCGAGTAAAAGAATAAAGGTGAACATCCTTGTCTTTTCGAGCAATCAGATCGTTACGTTTTGTCTCCTGAAAATTAGGGTAATTTCTAATTAGTAAAGGCTAAGTAAAAGGAGACATGTACCAATGAAATTAACTGAGGATCATTTAAAGAAACTACTAGAGTTTGTCCATAATAGAGAATCTGGTCACGATCCACAGGCAAATGCTGAGATCTTAGTTAGAGAAATGGTTTCCTACGTTCAAAAAAGAAAAGTGGAGGCAACTTATAAATAAATTGCCCGTTTGTATTTTTCCGTAGATAAAAGGGGGAGACTTTTCTTGCGGGGGGAAGCCTTATGAAGCAGGAAATATATCTACTATAGGTTTCATGTAGCAAGTTATTACTGGACAGCTACGTTCAAAAAATGAGTTTTGCCATCTGGTTAATAGGGGATATTATAAATGAAACACATGCCACTAGAAGGTTGATTTATAGCCTTTTTAGTGGCTTTTCGTGTTGGTTGATATTGAATATGGGGAACTTATTTAAAAGGTCGACAGGTCTTTTTTAGATTCTCCCTATGTGTCATAATAGAAGGAAAACAATTTTAGATCATTAGAAAGAAGGCGATTCCTTTTATACAGAATGAAGAGACATTAAAGACGACGAAGATTCTTGCCTTTTTTGTTCCGCTCGGATTGTCGGCTGTGTTGGTGACGTTATCTCATATTATTATTAATGGAACGTTAACAAGAGCGACTGATGCGGAAGTGATTATTGCTAGCTACGTGATTGCAATGAGCTTATTCTCCATTATGGAACGGCTCGGTGTTCTTTTACGTAATGCGTGTTCAGCATTAGTTCGTGATCGTGTATCGTTTCAAGCAATGGCAATGGTTGCAGTTTATGTTGTAGCGACCTTAATGTTATTTTCGGCTACAATTGCTTACACACCAATAGGTCCTTGGATTTTTGAACATATATTTGGGGCGGAGCAAGCGATGATCGGACAAATTGTTGAAGTGTATCAAATCCTGATCATTGTTACATTCTTTTCAGCGATACGCTGCCTGTTTCAAGGTGTGATTATATTTAACCGGCAAACGAAATGGTTGACAATTGGATGATTATCCGTTTGATCGGAATGTATTTGCTCTCACTCGTTTTCATCCATACCGGTTATATTAATGCCAAAACGGGTGCCTATATATTTTTATTTGGGATGATGATTGAAAGTGCTGTTAGTTTCATTGAAGGACGTGTCTTAGTTAAGAAAATGATCAAGAAGGACCCGACCCATCATGTTGAGCGAAAGTCACAAGTGTTTCGATTCTATTATCCTCTCATTATATCGTCGCTTATTATCGTCATGGTAGGGCCGCTTATTAACATCTTTTTAGGAAGAACAGCCGAGATTGAGTTGGCGATCGCTGCTTATGCTCTTGCATTAAGCGTTACTCAATTGTTTTTAAGCTTCTTTAGTTATGTTCATCAGATTGTTCTAACGTTTTATAAAGATCACCCTAAAAAGGTACGGCAATTTACTTTGTTAGTCGGCTTTATACCAACGTTATTATTAGCTTTGTTTTGCTTTACTCCAATTGGAAGCTTTGTTGTTGAACACTTGCTTGGAGCGAATGAACGGTTGATGCTAGCTACACTTGATACGTTAAAGGTATTTCTGATTATGGCACTTGTTTTCCCATTTATCGATTTCTGTAACGGAATATTAATGATCCGAAACCAAACCAATAGCATGGTTATCTCTCAATCAATGAATTTAGTAATCACTTTTATAGTAGTTGCAGGCATGACCGCTTTCGCACCGACTTGGAATGGGATGATTGGGGCCATGGCACAATCACTTGGCATGGTTGCAGAGCTTGCTGTGTTGATGGTGATTGTGTTAAAAGCAAAGCGAGCGATCGTTGTGAAGAGGAAGGTTGAAGACACAGGAGTGTAGGAAGGTAGAAAAGTGTGCAGAAGGTTGCGCTTGGAATATCTTATGAAATACTTATAAAGGTATTAATTGAATAATGTCGAAGAAGTAACATAGTAAGAAATGAATCGAACAGAGGAGGAATTAACGATGATTCATAAAAAAGCATTGCTATGGAACGATGAAAATGAAGCGAAATTATTCACATATGTATGGGAGCGCTCAGAGGAGCTAAAGCCTAATAGAAAAAACCAGCTGTTATTATTTGTCCTGGCGGTGCTTATATGGGTACATCTGACCGCGAGGCAGAGCCTGTTGCACTTCGGTTTATGACGGCTGGGTATCAAACGTTTGTCCTACGATATACAACTTATTATAAAACATTTGCTTCAGATTCTAATCAAAAAGGTAGAGAGGAGCCTGTATTACCACAAGCGTTGTTTGATTTAGCAAAAGCGGTTTCTACTGTCAGAGAGCATGCTGATGAATGGGATGTTAATCCAAATCAAATTGTTATATGCG
Source organism: Bacillus sp. JCM 19034 (assembly GCF_001310635.1). GTDB lineage: Bacteria > Bacillota > Bacilli > Bacillales > Bacillaceae_D > Halalkalibacter. The sequence continues at coordinate 65,152 of NZ_BAXR01000015.1, read as the reverse complement.
GGTTTTCAGCAGGAGGTCATCTAGCAGCAAGTTTGGGTGTACATTGGCACGAATCATTCTTGAGTGAAGAACTATCAGTTGAAAGTGAACAGTTGAGGCCAAATGCACTTATTCTTGGTTATGCTGTCTTAGATTATATATTAATGAAGGAAGAAGCAGAAAAGGAAGAAGCCCAATGGAAGCACGAAGTATGGAAGTCTTCTAATCATGCTGTATTTGGAAAAGAGATGCCTTCTTTAGAAGAGCTGAACAATATAAGTCCCGTTAATTTTGTTACAGAAGCGACTCCACCAACCTTTCTATGGCATACAGCCGACGATGATTTAGTCTATGCACAAAATTCACTACACTTTGCGACTGCGTTAGCGAAGAAAAGGATACCATATGAGCTTCACGTGTTTGAAAGCGGTGTCCACGGTTTATCGCTAAGTGATGAAACAACTGAGAATGACCCGGTTCATGTAAATCAAGACTGTCAAGTATGGGTGGACTTGGCATTAAAATGGTTGAAAAAACGGATGTAAAAAATCTATTGTAGCAGCCTCCAGAGTATTCTGGAGGTTTTTCAAAAAGAGAAATCAACTATAAGTAACCGAACTGCAACTAATATATGGTATAGAAAAGTGAATTATACAACTATGGCTAATTCCCCGCGTGAAACTACTGAGCTCGTAATAAACTTTGTCAGAATGAAAGTCGAAAGTATAACCATTCCTCCTTTTCTGAAGTATCTCTATGCCTCATTCTCCAGACCTAATCAATAATGCCTGTTTTTGAGAAAATCAAGAGATAGTGTTAAAAGTTTCCTGTCTGTAAGTTACACTAGTGTCTGTAAAAGACTTATAGCTTGTAGACCTCATTAGGAGGGAGAATCTAGATGAAGCGTCTAAGTTTAGTCATGCTCTTGTTAGTAAGTACGATTAGTTTAAGTGGTTGTGTATCGATGTTTGGAGAGATTCGGAAGAAGAACATGCGGCACGAACGTTGATGAGCGTCAATGATTACACAGGAGAAGAATATCGTCTTCGCGGGGGAAAAGCGACGAATGAACTGGCTCAAGAATTGTTTCCGGAAATTGAAGAAGCAGTGCAAGAGTTTTTCCGAAAAGAATATAAAACGGAAGTCATTGTTCATAATGCCGTAGGGGCATCAGGCGGAGCGACGGTGTTTGTTGAATCGGTTGGAGAACCACATTTTCATACGTTTGCGGTTATTCCGATAGATACAGAAAACAAGCGAGTACGGGCAGAGGATGTTTGGACAGAGAGTGGTCAAGTCGAACAAAGCCTCTTTGGTGGACTGTTGGCGATGGTTATGGAGGATGAATTTAAAGCGTTAGAGGAGTATTTAGTTGGATTAACGAAGGAGTACCCAGTAGTAGGGTTACGGCAGGAAGCGGTAAATAATGTGAAAGCGACAGGATATACAACACCGCACTTTTTTGTCCAACCGTTGACGATGGATGAGTTAGAAGAAATCAATCAGCTTTATTTCGATAATCCTGATATTACGAAAGAAGAATTGAGAGAGCAGTTTGATACTGAAAAGTACGAGGCAAAAGCACTAGCTATTGTAATTAACTTATATATGAGTGAGCCTGAATTACAGCCAGATCATGAGATATACGAAAAGGTAGTCTCGGACTTAGAAGTACTTGATGGAATCCCACGCGGCGGTTACACCTTTATATTACGCGATAACAATATTATAAAGCGTACAGGGACAGGTAATGATCAAAATGATATTAGTCGTGCTGGGCCTAATAAAATAATTCGAGATTAGATATGAGAGGAGTGAGATTAGTGAGTCAACAGATTGAAATAAATGGTACGACTGATATGGAGCTTGTGCAACTGAGTGGGTTACATGCCTATTTAGAATATGATAGAGGTTCATATTTTAAAATTGATAGTAAGGAGTTTGAAGTAATTGACACCGAATACAACCACCTCACCGGCCTCGATGCCCTAACCGTTCAAAACCTTGCAACAGGCGAATACACCGTCGTTTTCGTCGGCACGGATGTCGAGAGCAAGTACGGTATGCAGGATGTGAAGACGAATATTCAGCTTGTGACTAGCCAACGCCTGCTCAGCTTGAGGCGGGGATTGAATATGTGGAGACTGGTGTTGCTGATGCTGCAGGTCTCGCGTTTCCTCATTAATAAAATATAGAGAAGTTAGATGTTTATATACCATCTTTCCCACCGCAAATGACCTCACTTTGCAATTCCCTAACGGTTCAAAAATAAAAAGAAACGGAGCTTTTAAAAACCTTCGTTAGAATAATAAGTGAGATAACTTCCTCATTTTAAAGTGTCCCCTTGTCTCGTTCTCTAGACCTAATCAATAATGCCTGTCTTAGAAAAAATCAAGATATAGTGTTAAAAGTTTCCTGTCTGTAAGGTACACTAGTGTCATTAAAAGACTTATAGCATGTAGACCTCATTAGGAGGGAGAATCAAGATGAAACGTCTAAGTTTAGTTATGCTTATGTTAATAAGTACAATCAGTTTAGGTGGTTGCTTCTCGATGTTTGGAGAGATTTCGGAAGAAGAACATGCAGAACGTACGTTGATGAGCGTCAATGATTACACAGGAGAAGAGTATCGTCTTCGCGGGGGACAGGCGACGAATGAATTGGCTCAAGAATTGTTTCCGGAAATCGAAGAAGCAGTGCAAGAGTTTTTCCGAAAAGAATACAAAACGGAAGTCATTGTTCATAATGTCGTAGGGGCATCAGGTGGAGCGACGGTGTTTGTTGAATCGGTTGGAGAACCACATTTTCATACGTTTGCGGTTATACCAATTGATACAGAAAACAAGCGAGTTCGGGCAGAGGATGTTTGGACAGAGGAAAGACAAGTCGAACAAAGTCTTTTTGGTGGTCTATTGGCAATGATCATGGAAGATGAATTTAAAGCGTTAGAAGACTACTTAGTAGAGTTAATGAAGGAATATCCGGTTGTTGGAATGAGACAAGAGGCTATAAACAATGTAGTAGCTTCTGGGTATACAACCCCACATCTTTTTGTCCAACCATTGACGATGGATGAGTTGGAAGAGATAAATCAACTATATTTAGATAACCCAAATATTACGAAGGAAGAGCTGCGAACTCATTTTAATACTGAGACCTATAAGGCTGAGGATTTATCTATAACAATAGAATTATATATGAGTGAACCCGGTATGGACCGGATGGAGAAATTTTCGATATGGTAGTAAACGATTTAGAAACGATGGAAGGTATCCCACGTGGGGCTTATGCTGTTCTATTGCGAGATAATAATGTTATTAAACGTACCGGCACAGGGAATGATCAGAATTATCTTAGACGCAATAATCCAAATAAAATTGTTCGAGATTAGAAGTTAGGTAGGAAGAGTGGTTTAAATCAATTCATACAACGCATATGGAACTTGTACAATTGGGCGGTTTGCACGCCTATTTAAATCACAGATTGCCTTCTCAATTTTCAATAGAAGGAATGGAAATTCGAGTTATTCACACCGAATACAACCCCCCACCGCCTCGATGCCCTAACTGTTCAAGATTGAGATTTAATGTTACCAACATCCTTCACTTTAAAGTGTCCCCTTGTCTCATTCTCTAGACCTAATCAATAATGCCTGTTTTTGAGAAAATCAAGAGATAGTGTTAAAAGTTTCCTTCCTGTAAGGTACACTAGTGTCTGTAAAAAGATTTATAGCTTGTAGACCTCATTAGGAGGGAGATTCAAGATGAAGCGTCTAATTTTCGTAATGTTCCTGTTAGTAAGTACGATCAGTTTAGGAGGTTGTTTATCGATGTTTGGAGAGATTTCGGAAGAAGAACATGCAGAACGTACGTTGATGAGCGTCAATGATTACACAGGAGAAGAGTATCGTCTTCGCGGGGGGCAAGCGACGAATGAACTGGCCCAAGAATTGTTTCCGGAAATTGAAGAAGCAGTGCAAGAGTTTTTCCGAAAAGAATATAAAACGGAAGTCATTGTTCATAATGCCGTAGGGGCATCAGGCGGAGCGACGGTGTTTGTTGAATCCGTTGGGGAGCCTCATTTTCATACGTTCGCGGTTATACCAATTGATACAGAAAATAAGCGAGTTCGGGCAGAGGATGTTTGGACAGAGAGTGGTCAAGTCGAACAAAGCCTCTTTGGTGGACTGTTGGCGATGATTATGGAGGATGAATTTAAAGCGTTAGAGGAGTATTTAGTTGGATTAACGAAGGAATACCCAGTAGTAGGGCTACGGCAGGAAGCGGTAAATAATGTGAAAGCGACGGGGTATACAACGCCGCACTTTTTTGTTCAACCGATGACGATGGATGAGTTAGATAAGATAAATCAGCTTTATTTCGATAATCCCGATATTACGAAAGAGGAATTAAGAGAACATTTTGATGTAGAGAGTTATGAAGCCGAGGATTTATCTATTTCAATTAATTTATACATGAAAGAACCTGGGACAGAACCAGATGAAGCTATTTTTGACATGGTTGTAGATGATTTAGAAACGATGGATGGCTTACCACGTGCGGCTTTTTCCTTTACATTACGTGATAACAACATAATAAAGCGTACAGCGACAGGAAGTAATCAGAATTATTTACGGCGTGGTAATCCTAATAAGATTATTAGAAAATAGAGAGCTATAAGGGAGTGTTAGCTTTGAGTAATGGATTAAAAATAGATCAAACAACCGATAGTGCTCTAGTTCAAATGGGTGGATTGCACGCATATTTACATTATGAACCAGATACTATATTTCATATTGATAAGGCAGAATTCGAAGTCATCCACACCGAATACGAGCACCCCACCGGCCTCGATGCTCTAACCGTTCAAAACCTTGCAACAGGCGAATACACCGTCGTTTTCGTCGGCACGGACGTCGAAAGCAAGTACGGTATGCAGGATGTGAAGACGAACATTCAGCTTTTGACAGAGCCAACGCCTGCACAGCTTGAGGCGGGGATTGAGTATGTGGAGATGGTTCAGCGGGAGCTCGGAATCGAAGTGGAATCGTTAGCGGGCAATTCGCTTGGAGGTGGTGTTGCTAATGCTGCAGGTCTCGCGTTTCCTCATATGCGTGCCGTCACGTTAAATCCAGCTCCTCTTCCTTCAGGTATGATAGAGGATGGAGTGGTTCATCCGAATATCACGAACTATCTTACAGAACATGACATTCTTACGGCTGCTCTTCGGGCGGGGAAGATTGCTAATCAGGTGCCTGGGGAACATGTTGAAATTCACCAGGGGGTTCCTGGCTGGGCACAGCTTGTGCCAATCATACTGGTTATCTAAAGGAAGACAACCGCCATGTAGAAACAGTGACAATTGGTGAATATGGTAAGCCGGGCTACGGTCATATTTATATGGATGCTGACCGTCACATTGTTACTAGTATTTGGACGGGACAGCCGTTATATGGTCAGCGTTCGGAACGAATAGAGATTAATTATCAGGAATTATTTCAGTTAAGTGAAGGGTTAGAGCCTGCAGTCATAGAGCGGCTAACGTTAGCACAAACCTACCTTGGTCACGCGATGGATATTGTTGACTATCAAAAGATGCAAAAGCATACCCGTATGAATAAATTAAGAGAGGCGTTTCTCGATTTATTTGAGCAGCTAGCCGATAGAAGACTACTCATAAACATACATCAACCTCACAATGAACTTAAGAAGGTCATCCAGAGTTTACATACACTACTTGATCTAGCTGAAGCACGTTGTTCATCCCTTGATACCATCTTAAATTCCCCTCCGATGGAATTGATAGAATCCCTTTTTAATACGAAGATTGATGTTGCCAGTCTGTTTTCTCCTGTTAGAAACTACCTCCATGATTTAGAGACTAAGGTTGATGAACTGTCTACGTTTGTACGTGATTTAGTAATGGATGGGTTAGAAGATTTATTAAAAGGCGGACAAAATGCCTTTTTGGATGTCGTAGTGGATGAATTAGCGGCTCATCACCAATTAGTGGGTAGAAATCATGATACCGTCTTAACACAAGCGAAGGAGTTTCGCGTTCAAGTTAGTCAAGTGGCTGAAAAGTTTGAATATGTTGATCAGAACGTGTCAGATGCCGTTCAAAAAGGGGGGCATTAGATATAACAAGTTCTAACCCATCAATGAACATTGTGGAAATAGAGGACTCTCCTTATATGCTTCATTATATGAAAATAAAGGAATTCCATCGAGATGCGGCACTCACGTTGTTTAAAAATAAAACATATCCAATCGTGGTAGGACTCGTTGGGGCGATCGATTTTGTATTGGGAGCTATTATTTTAGGTGCCCAATCAATTCAGTTTGCGATTAGAGAAGATTCGAGGTTATGGAGAAAGGTCGAGCTTGCTGATACTGCTCTGCAAACCTTCTTCAATTATGAGAGCCGTGTCGTATCGGCTGTGAATAGTGCACGGGAACAGTTAGATGATTTTATTGATACGGTTCAAGGGATTCGAAATGGATTATCACTTTTACAAGCCAATTATCCGACTCTTGTTGATAAGCTACGACCCTATGTGGATTCGGTATTGTTTCGTGATGAAGACTACCAAAATGTCTACTTATATAACTATGCAGCACGAGCACTTATTAGAGAGTCAGAGATTGTCTTCGATGATGTCCACTATCAATTTGAACATAATCGTGCTAAATCGATGAATATGCTGCAACGAGTTTCAAAAAGTGTAGTAGGAAATTTACAGAAGCTTGATGAGCAGGTTGAACGCTGCTCGACAGGTTAACCAGACATAATAAAGGATGAACATGGTAAAACATCGTTCATCTTTTTTATTTCACGACATATTTGATAGCATAAAGCTGAATCAATTTTTGAATCGAATCCCTCTAGCTATCGTATATGATAGTAGATGACTAGTAATCGCTTAATAGGGAGTACATGGCAATAGGACACTTTTTCTAAATTGTATACGTAGAGGAGAAGATTGATATGATAAAAACGTACATTGATTTAAGCCATACGATTGAAAATGGGATTGTGACATATAAAGGATTACCGGCACCGATTATTTGCGATTACTTGAGTCGCGAGGAGTCAAAGCAGCATTACGAAGCGGGTACTGAATTTCAAATTGGGAAGATTGAGATGGTTTCCAATACGGGGACTTATGTTGATGTTCCCTTTCATCGTTACGAAGGGGGAAAAGATTTATCAGAAACAGCTATTGAGAAAATGGCCGGTTTGGAAGGTGTGCTTATTCACGTTAAGGAACATGAGAAAGCCATTGATGAATCTTTCTTTTTCAACATCGATGTAAAAGGGAAGGCGGTATTAATACATACATGCTGGGATCGGCATTGGAATACAGATCAGTATTTTGAGGATCATCCTTTTTAACTGAGGGTGCGGCACGCTATTTAGCAGAGAAAAAAGTAGCATTAGTCGGAATTGATTCTGTCAATATCGATGATACATCAGGAAAAAGCCGCCCCGTGCATACAAAATTGTTAGGAGAAGAAATCCTGATAGTAGAGCATTTGTGTAAGCTTCATTTAATTGAGGATCGTCCGTTTTCTTTTTACGCTTTGCCTCCTAAATTGAAAGGTGTCGGAACGTTTCCAGTAAGAGCAATGGCTGAAATTGTAGAAACAACTTAAAGGAGTAGGTAGCGATTAACGTCATATTAATACATGGCTTCAATAAACGCTCAGATGATATGAAGCCACTACAACGTTATTTAGAAGAATTTGGCTATGATTGTATATTGCCAGATTTGCCTCTTACGTTTCAAGATGTAGAGGATGCAACGTGGTTGTTAGATGAATTGTTGAATGAAATGGATATTTCTGATGGTCAAAAGGTACACCTTGTCGGTCATAGTACAGGTGGCCTTGTGATTCGCAAGCTAATAACTGATAGTGAACAAGTGCATAAAATAGGACGTTGTGTTTTAATTGCAACTCCGAATCAAGGTAATAGGCTGGCTATGCTTGCTGATAAGGTGAAGCTATACACGAATATCTATAAAACGGTTAGATCAATAACGAAGAAACGAATCAAGAGCTATCAATTAAAAAACGATGATAATATCGAAATGGCGGCGATTGCCGGAGATAAAAGCAATTTACTATTAGGTCGCTTTCTTAGACAACATAATGATGGTCGTGTTGAAGTTGAATCTGTCTATTTCCCTGAATTAACCGATTTTGCTACACTTCCATATGGACATAAGGACATTCATCATCAGAAGGAAACGGCTATGATGGTGGATCGCTTTTTACGTTTAGGGAAGTTGAAATAACATAGGTGTTTCAAAAAGACCTTATAAGTCCTAATGAAACACCAAAATATCCTAGGATAACCTAGTATCCGCAACACTTCTTATATTTCTTCCCACTACCGCAAGGGCACAGTTCGTTTCGGCCAATTTTTTTCCCTGTTTGAAAGCTTATTACGTTGTTTGGCTTCGGTTTCTTTGGACCTGGATTTGGTCGTAATTCAACGGATGTGTAGCCTTTTAGGAACCATACGCGTGTATGATTCATTAACTCTATGAGTGTATGTGCAAGTTTATGAATATCAGCTTCACTTTGTATCTCTAGTTCATTTGATAGTTTCGATATCATTTCATTTGGTGTAATTCCGTTCTTTGCCGCGATCGTAATTTCCTCGACCATCATATCGGCTTCCTCTTCATTTAACTCGAAGTGACGGATCAGCAGAGAGACCATCTGTTGATAGTGCAGATTCTTTTCTACATAATTAGGTTCTCCTGCCTGTAAGAGCTCTTCCTTAGTAAACGGGTAATAATCTAACCCGACTCTACTTTTTTGCTGTTGTAATACTTCCTCTATATTATCGACTAAATAATGAGAAAAGCCTTGATGGACTGATTGAATTTTCTCGTAATAGTCGATTGCCTCATGTATCACTCGAAAATAGTGCCCGTAATCGGTAATCGGGGCATAGCGGCTTAACAGTTGGTTGATTTTATCCATTGGTAATACACCATAGTAATAGCACAATCCATGTGTTAGCTTTATTATTTCTGTATTTAGTTTGCTCATAGTTTGAATATCTTCTTGCTCAGCTAGTTTCTTTAACGGTTCAATAAGATCCGTAGGAATAGCGATAACATGCTGTCCATCTAAGTGGCACATGAAGAAAAATCCAGTAGAGGCGAAATAGACTTCCTTTTCGATATCCAACTCAAGCTGCTCGAGTGTAAGGACGCCGTTATTGTTGCATGCTTGTATGAGGTAATCCAATCGTTCCTTGTCCCAATTTTTCAAACGTTCTTCTATTTTCACAGGGATATAATCAACTAAAGTGTCGACTAGCTCTGCTTTTTTTAACTGGCTTGCTCGCGGGACATTGAACAAACGTCGTATATCGCTAAGCTCATCTTTTGTCAAGCTGGATAACGCTTCTTGTAATGTGAAAGGAGCTTGAATTCGAGCATATTTTTTCTGGATCTTTTGTTCACTTTTTGCGAGATCAATTTCTAATTGATGTAAGGCTGCTTCTAATTTCTTTTGATCATTTTTGTTGATTTTCATTTCTTACTCCTCTTTTTTTGGTTCTGCTACTGTCATTATAACGGGAAAGAAGAGGAGATGGTAGGGGGACATTAACGTGAATTGACATATAGAATAGCAAAATGTAAAGAGCAACCTTTTTAGTAATGTAAATGAATGATTAATTCTTAATATTACGTTCATATTTAATCGCTTGAAACATCATTTATAAGCGTTGATTTAACTTAATTAAACTGTTAATTTACCTTATCTTTACAAATGTATGAATTTACAATTCTTTTACACAACAGTTAATTCTTCTTCATTCTTACTTGATGTTTCTTATGTACGATAGTAATAGAAGAGACGGAGGGATGTGATTGGTTGCGAATTGATTTACATATGCATAGTACACACTCAGATGGAAAGATGAGCCAAGTGAAGTAGTTTGTGAGGCCGAGCGTCTTGGCGTTTCTGTTTTAGCAATCACTGATCATGATGAAATCTCTGGTTTTCGTGAAGCAGAAAAGGCTGCAGCTAATAAACAAATCAAGCTGCTATCAGGTATTGAATTTAATACAGATGGAAAGCAAGGAGAGCTTCATATTCTCGGCTATGGTTTAGATGTAGAACATCCGAAGCTACTTAAATATGTCAAGTGGAGAAAAGAAGAGAGGCTTGAATGGTCACAACGAATTGTCTCTCAACTAAAAGAACTGGGATATGAAATTGAGTGGGAGAATTGCTGGAAACGTGCTAGTGGACAAGTCATAGTTCGTACGCATATTGCAGATGAATTAGTGGCAAATGGCTACTTTTCTTCTTCAAAGCACGCGTATGAAACGTTGCTGAAAAAAGGGAGAAAAGCTTTTATTAATCGAGAAGGTCTTTCAGCAGAGGAAGCGATTGAACTTATTCATGAATGTGGTGGCAAGTCATTTCTCGCTCATCCTGGTATATATGATTGGGAGTTTTCATTGAGTGATTTACTAGAAGCTGGACTTAACGGCATTGAAGTCTACTATTCTCAACATAACGATCATGATACAAATAAGTGGTTGGAGCTAGCGAAGCGCAATCAGTTGTTAGTTAGTGTCGGTAGTGACTTTCATGGCTACCAGTCACGTAGTCCTTACCCGATTGGTTCTGTTGATTATAACGAGAAGCAATTGGAATGGGTCTTTGCACAGCTAGAGGAAGAGGTGAGGAAGTGAAGTTATATGCATCTTCGACGTTACTTTGGGGGAAGTGCATTCATGATATCGGAGCAATGGTTTCGCATGAAAGCCTTGACGGAATTGAACTATGGGCAGAGCAAATTTGGCATAGCAAAATGAATGTTCGTGATATTAAACGAGTATTAAAAAAGTACAACCTTGAAGTGAGCTTTCACGCTGCAAGCTGGGATTTAAATATTTGTTCATTAAATGAGGGAATTCGAAAACAGTCGATTGATGAGGTCATTCGCTCCTTTGCGTTAGCTGCTTCAATTGGTGCAACGAATGTAACGGTTCATCCAGGAAAACGAACGTTATCGAAGGATTGGACGCTATGGCACATTCGAATGTTAGAGGAAAGCTTAGATGTCTTAGAGGAAGCTGCTGCTACTTATGGGATTACGTTGTCTCTTGAGCTGATGGAAAATGAAAAAAAGGAATTCGTCACATCAGCTCAGCAAATGACCCCTTTTATTTTCAATCGCTCAGAGCATGTACAAACGACATTTGATGCAGCCCATATTGCATTAAATAAAAATATTGTGGAAGAGTTTCAACAAATGATAAGGGTAAATAAAATTCATTTAAGTGATTCAACAGCCTCTATCTACCATGTGGCGTTAGGAGAAGGAGATCTAGACCTTGAGCCATTTCTTACTCTTATAAAAGGTGTCGAGCTACCTGTTGTCCTTGAAGGCTATGATACTAGTGAAGATTGTACACTATTAAAAAAGCACGTTCAGTATATGGAGGCATTTATAGAAAAGAATGTGGAGGAAGTGATAAGTTGAGGTTTCTAGTAACAAATGACGATGGAATTTTTGCTCCTGGGGTGGCTGCGTTAGTTGAAGTTCTCCAACACTTTGGAGACATTTACGTCGTATGCCAGATCAGGAAAGGAGTGCAATTAGTCACTCTATCACATTACGACAGCCTTTAAAAGCTTCTCCAGTTACATTGTTCGGAGAAAACGTACAAGCTTGGGCTGTAAATGGAACGCCAGCCGATTGTGTGAAGCTTGGAATGGATGTCTTAATGAAAGAGCCACCAGATGTAGTTGTATCAGGTATTAACATCGGGCCTAATTTAGGGAGAGACGTCTATTATTCTGGAACAATGGCAGCAGCTGCAGAGGCAGCTTTATATGAAATCCCGGCCATTGCTGTCTCACTAGATCGTTTGGAGGTGAAAGATCTCAATTTCCAAATTCCAAAGCGTTTATTGTACCAAGTGATAGAGCCACTTCTTGCAAATGAAATACCGAGTGGAGTTTTTGTAAATGTGAATTTACCTTATGTGAAAAAGGAATATTGTCAAGGGATTGCTGTTGCTCCGCTTGATTTATCGGTTGCACGTTATCGCTATGTTGGTCTCAATGATCCATATGGGAATGTGTATTACTGGCTAAAGGATCGGTTGCAACAGTTGAGTGAATTTAATGATGAAGGAGACTACGCTAAACTTAAAGCGGGTTATATAACAGTAACACCTCTTGAAGGGAAGGTTAGTCAACTGAAGCATTTACGAAAATTCGAACGTTGGTTAAAAACGGCGATGAACAAAGATATAAAGGAGGAAACAGTAAAATGAAGAAATGGTTAACGACAATTGTAGTGATGGTGGTATTTGTTTTAGCAGCTTGTGGGGCAGAGGATAGTCAGTCTGACAATGATTCTGTGGGTGATGGTGAACAAAATGATATAGAAAACGAGGCTAACACAGAGGTTTCCGGAGAGATTCAATTTTATACGTCACAGCCAGATGCTGATGCAGAACAGCTTGTAAAAGAATTTAATGAACTATATCCGGATGTTGAAGTGTCAATTTTCCGTTCTGGTACAGAGGAAGTAATTAGCAAAATTTTAGCGGAACAACAGGCAGGAGATATTCAAGCAGATGTGCTTTTAGTGGCCGATGCAGTGACATTTGAATCATTAAAAGATCAAGAGTTGTTATTACAATATGAATCACCAGAATTTGCCCATATTCCTGATGAATTTATTGACGCTGACCATATGTACGCAGGAACAAAAGTCATGGCAACGGTATTGGCTGTTAATACAAATGATGTAACAGACCTTCCGTCTTCATGGAAAGTTGTAACTGAAGAGGAGGCTAATGGTGAGGTCATTATGCCAAGTCCTCTATACTCAGGTGCAGCAGCATATAACGTTGGTGTATTCTCTAGGCAAACTGATTTTGGTTGGGATTTCTTTGAAGAACTTAATGAACGAGACGTAACGGTTGTGCAAGGGAATGGAGCGGTACTTCAAGCTGTCGCTGGTGGTGAGCAATCGTATGGAATCGTCGTTGACTTTATCGTCGCTCGTGCAAAAGAGGAAGGTTCCCCAGTTGATTTGATCTATCCTGAAGAAGGTGTGCCAGTTATTACAGAGCCAATCGGAATAATGAGTGGAACTGATAATGAAGAAGCTTCAAAAGCATTTGTCGATTTTGTCTTATCTGAGCAAGGGCAACAGCTAGCAGCCGATATTGGTTATACACCTATCCGCGAGGGAATTGCTGCACCTGAAGGCTTGAAGACAATTGATGAGATGAACGTTTTAAGTTCTGATGTAGCTGACTTACTTTCTACAAGAGAGGAAGATAAGCAAAAGTTTGTTGATATCTTTGGAGAATAATTGAGGTGTTCGAGCATGAATCAAACGGTACAAGGAAGGCTCCCTTTAGGGTCTTCCTTCTCCTTTATAGGTAAAAGGAATTGGTTATGGTCACTTCTTTCTTTAGTTGTAGTCTTGTTCCTATTTGTTTGGCCAATTATCAAGCTCATTGGCCTCAGTTTTTCTGTAGAGGAAGGGCATATTTTATCGAACTATACAACAGTATTGCAGGAAGCTAGAACGTGGAGAATATTACAAAATACAGGGATTATTGTGACTGGTTCAACGATCCTATCAGTAGGACTTGGCGTGTCGTTAGCATGGCTAGTTGCCTATAGTGACGTTCGTGCTAAAAAGTTGTTGCATGTCTTTGTTTTGCTTCCTTTTATAATACCTTCTTATATTATTACGTTATCATGGACGCAATTTCTAAGTAATAATGGAATGGTTGCGAATATGTTAGACGTCTTACCTGGACAGCTACAGCCGTTTAATTTATATAGTCACTTCGGTATTATTCTAGTCCTAGGTTTATCACATTACCCACTTGTGTTTTTATTAACAATGAGTGTATTAAGGCGTATTCCTCGTGATTTAGAGTGGGCTGTTCGTTCCTCAGGTGGAAGTGGCTGGATTGTATTTCGCAAGGTGACGTTACCACTTGCATTACCTGGTATAGCTAGTGGCGGGTTATTGGCCTTTTTAGCAAATTTAGATAATTTTGGTATACCGGCTTTTTTAGGGATTCCTGCTAATATTTCTGTGTTAAGTACGGTTATTTATCAAGAAATTGTCGGCTTTGGTCCGAGTGCATTTGCTCGTGCGGCAACTTTTTCTGTGATCTTAGGTGTTATCGCATTACTTGGGACGTTGTTTCAATGGCTTTTGCTGCGTAGATCTAAAGAAGGTGAGAACAGTGAAATAGATAACAAGCCCCGTTTTTCATTAGGAAAAGCACGACCATTTGTGGAAGGTTTTCTGTGGAGCTTTTTAATTATCATAAGCATTGTTCCGCTTTTTTCAATGGTTGGAACGTCACTTATTCGAGCATATGGGTTGTCATTTTCATTGGAAAATATCACGCTTGATCATTATCGCTTTATTTTACTCGAAAATGATAAAGTGCGTGGAGCAGTGGTCAATAGTTTGAAGCTTGCTCTTGGCACAGGTGTCATTTGTTTAATTGCTGGTACTGCCATTGCTTATTATCGCTTACGAAAAAAGACGGCAGTGAGTAGAGTGATGGAGCTAGCCGTTGGACTACCATATGCTTTACCGGGAATGGTACTCGCACTGGCGATGATTTTAGCTTGGATGCAGCCTTTACCAGGATGGAACCCAGGTATTTACGGGAGCATTTGGATTTTGTTTATTGCCTATGTTACTAGATTTATGATTTTACAAGTCCGTGGAAGTATGACTGCGATGTCCCAGATTGCCCCTTCAATGGAAGAGGCAGCCCATGTCTCAGGTGCATCGTTTTGGGCGAAGTGGCGCTTTATTATGCTCCCTCTGTTACTACCTGGTTTGTTAAGTGGTGCATTTCTAGTCATATTAACGACACTAACAGAATTAACGGTTTCAGCCCTTCTATGGTCAAGTGGTTCTGAAACGATTGGTTTAATGATCTTTAACTTTGAGCAATCTGGTTATACGACATATTCAACGGCATTTTCAACAGTTGTTGTATTAACGATGCTAAGTTTAACAGGGCTACTATTAGGATTGCAAAAGCTGTATGAACGAAAGGTGGTACAACGATGAGCACAGTATTATCGAATATAACAAAAGAATTTGGCAAAACGACTGCGTTATCTTCTGTTAATTTGACGATTGGAGATGGCGAATTTGTAGCGATTGTCGGTCCGTCAGGATGTGGGAAAACGACGATGCTTCGCTTGTTAGCTGGATTTGATTCGCCAACATCTGGAGAAGTTAAAATGAATAATGAAATAGTCGCTCATGCAGGAAAAATTGTTCGTCCTGAAAAACGGAATATTGGCATGGTCTTTCAATCCTTTGCATTGTGGCCGCATTTGAAAGTGAAAGAGCAAGTTCGATTTCCATTAAAGCATCATCGTTATGTAGACAATGACTTAAAGCGTAATAATGATCAGCGAGTCATGGAGATGTTACGACTTGTTGGGTTGGAGAACTACGCTGAACGAATGCCAAATGAGCTATCTGGTGGGCAAAAACAACGTGTGGCGATTGCGCGTGCACTTGCACCAAAGCCAGCACTTCTTTTAATGGATGAACCACTTAGTAGTTTAGATGCTGAATTAAGAATGGAGCTTCGAAAGGAAATACAAACGATACATCGTATGATGAAGACATCGATTGTTTATGTAACACATGATCAAGCAGAAGCGTTAGCTATGGCTGATAAAATTGTTGTAATGAAGGATGGACAAGTGGAGCAAGCTGGATCTCCAGAAGAGGTTTATATGCGTCCGAGAACGCCATTTGTTGCAACCTTTGTTGGGAAAGCGAATCTGATTAAAGGAAAATGGCTGGGAGATGCTTTTAAACCAGCTCATGACGATCAAGTATTATGGATTACCTCAGATGTAACTGCTGAAATGAAAAAGCACGATGTCTTACCAGTCCGACCAGAACAATTTCAATTAATGAAAACAGGGAGTGGATTAAAAGGGATTGTTCGAAATGTCATGTTCCAAGGTAAGGAAATTCATTATTCCATAGATGTGAATGGTCAACTTTTAAATGTGCATAGTAGTTACAGCACAAAAGTAGCAGTAGGGGATGAGGTTGTCTTAACACATACTGATTATACAATTGAGCGATCAACGTTTGAAGAAGTGAAAACATATAGTTAAAAAAGCATTTAGAAAGGGGTCATTGAAAAGCAGGACTTTTTCAGTGTCCTTTTTTATTGCATCATTTGGTCGCACACTTGCATACTAATATACTATTTTGAAAATTAGTAATCTTTACAAAGTAGGAAAAACTCCTTCTATTCTGTATAATCGTTTACATTCTTTACAAAATGCAAACAATTTATTATTATTGTATAGTATTTCAGTAAAGTAATTATCAGAATATTTCGTAGATGGAAGGAGTATCCAAATGAGTAAACCGAAGAAGCAAGGCCTTGTACTTCGGTTGTTAGATACGGTAGAGGTAGTCGGTAATAAACTTCCACATCCTGTTACATTGTTTTTTTATTTTGCATTAGCGATTGTAGCATTATCGGCTATTTTTTCGGCATTTGGCTTACAAGTACAAGATCCTCTTAATCAAGGGGAAATAATAGAAGTAAAAAATTTACTTAGTGCGGATGGGATTTCGTACATCTTCACAAGTGCAGTTGATAACTTTACTGGCTTTGCACCGTTAGGAACGGTACTCGTTACAATGCTCGGTATTGGGATTGCAGAACGTTCGGGCTTAATTAGTGCTATGTTACGTGGACTTGTTACATCCGTTCCAAAGCAGCTTATAACAGCAGCACTTGTATTCGCTGGAATTATGTCTAGCATGGCAGCGGATGCTGGATATGTCGTGCTGACTCCACTTGGAGCAGTGTTATTTGCAGGGTTAGGCCGCCATCCTTTAGCTGGTCTAGCGGCGGCTTTTGCAGGAGTATCAGCAGGATATAGTGCCAATCTATTATTAACGTCACTTGATCCTTTGTTAGGTTCATTGGCTCAGGAAGCTGCTGCAACGTTGGATCCTATTTATGCAGAAACGATGAATTATGCAATGAATTGGTACTTTATGATTGCTTCTGTATTTGTGTTGACGATCGCAGGAACGTTTGTAACCGAAAAGCTTGTTGAACCACGTTTAGGAACGTTTACAGGCCGAGTAGAGGAAAGAGTTGACTACTTAAAAACGGAAGAAAAGAAAGGTTTATGGGGTGCATTTATCGCATTTGTTGTAACTTGTGCGGCGTTAGCCCTTTTAATTGTACCTGAATGGGGACCAATGCGTGGTGAAGAGGGTGCTATCATTAGCTCACCGTTCTTCTCATCACTCGTACCAGTGATTTTAATCATGTTCTTTATTCCGGGTTTCGTATATGGTAAGTTAACAAAATCGATTAAAGATGATAAAGATGTTGCCATTCAATTATCAGATACGATGGCGACGATGGGTGCGTATATCGTATTAGCATTTGCTGCTGGCCAATTTGTCGCTTACTTTAATGAAACAAACCTTGGTCAAATTTTAGCGATTAAAGGTGCTGAATTTTTGGAGACTACTGGATTTACTGGTATTCCGCTTATTCTGACGTTCATTATAGTTGCCGGTATTATTAACATTTTCATTGGAAGTGCAACAGCAAAATGGGCGATTATGGCACCAGTGTTTGTACCAATGATGATGGGGGTAGGGTATTCACCAGAATTAACGGTGATTGCTTATCGTATAGCTGATTCAACTACAAATATTATCTCCCCATTAATGCCATACTTCGCAATCGTGATTGCATTTGCACAAAAGTATGATAAAAAAGTTGGAATTGGAACTTTGATTTCGACAATGTTGCCTTACTCAATTGTCTTTTCAATTGTATGGGTGATCATGTTAATTGTTTGGATGACCCTTGGCATTGACTTAGGTCCAGGTTCACCAATTTACTATTCAAACTAATACAGACGTAATCTTATGTTTATCGTGTAGAAACGCCTTTGAGACTTAATTTCTCAAAGGCGTTTTGTCTACGGTCTAAAAGGGATGTCCTCTATGGCATCTCCTCTTTTTGTGCCATGCTTTATGAATCCTATGCTTCTGTTAATTCGTCAATCGATACACTTTGTTTTTGCTCAGGATTGTCGAGTGGATGAATAGTTGCTTTACCGTTACTACGGTCAACATGTTCGATATAAATTTGTTGTCCATTATACATAACAGGAATCATCGTATCAGATGATGTAATTTGTTGAGCACGATTAGGATCCATTCTATAACCTCCTTAATAGTATTCATTTTACTATTTGTTTCTGGTGAGGTCGTTATGCATCATTTAGAATGTGACTTGATCGTGTTCCGTTCTTCTTTCGCATCGTAAAGGTATTGATCTGCTACTAGGAAGAGATCATCAAATGATTGATAATCAGATTTTGATGCCACCCCGATGCTAACCGTAAGTGAAATGCTACTGCCATTTTCTATTACTAATTCTGTAATAGAAAATGTTTGTTGAATTACTTTAGCAAGCTGAAGAGCTTGCTTTAATGAAGTATTAGGCAACGTAATGGCAAATTCTTCTCCACCTATTCGACCAAAAATATGTTCTTCCTTAAGCAGACCTTTACAGACAATGGCGAATTCTTGTAATACGCGGTCTCCGACGGTATGACCGTACGTATCATTGATGGATTTAAAAAAGTCAATATCAATCATTAACAGTGAAAGTGGTTTATGCTCCTCTAAAGAAGTGGCAAATGTCTTTCTCGATAATTCAAAAAAGTGTCGACGGTTGTGTACTTTAGTTAAATAATCAGTTGTTGCCTGGATGAATAAACGTTTCTCGGTCCATTTTCTAGATGTAATATCTATTAAGATCGTTAAATGTCCGATTAGTTGACCTTTGTTATTTTTTAAAGGTGAAATGGATACTTCATAGTAAACTCTTGAATCAGGTGAAATTTCGATTTGAACCTCTCTTTCACTCGAATAGCTTTTATTCCATTGTGGATATTGTTTGATACGTTCATACCAGTTTTGCCCTAGCTCAATTGGTTCAAGGTTAAAGTGGTTAAAATCTTGATAAGCTATTTCAATTGCAGCAGGGTTTCGGTCAATCAGCTTCCCCGTAATGTCCGTAACGATTACTCCTGCCTTCATATTTTCAACTAATTGATCACGGGCGATCGGCCAAATATAAAGAGCTTGTTGACGAAACAGACCCCATGCAACGAATAGTCCACTAATAACGAGGATGACTGACGTTGTGCTAAATGGTGTCAATGGGCGAACGTTCAATAGATCAAAGAGCATCGTAACAACGGGAATAGCAAAACCGACCATTAAAATGCTATACTGGCGGTTGAATGGTGCCAGTGTCCGTTTATAAACTCGAAAAAGAATATAGAAACTGATAAAAACAAGTATGAAGGCATACATCATAAATAAAAGGTTTAATAAAGTCCGTTCATACTTTATTGTAGACAGTGAAGCAACTTGGCTAATCTGAACATTCGTATGAAAAAGGTTATGCCAGTCATTCGTCCAAATAAGAAACAATGCTACAATAATAGGGAGACTCATAATAGAAAGAAATTTCCGATCTCTCCATTTTTGCTCACTATATTGTAAAGCAAAAATAAAATAACATAGAACAGAACCATAAACACCGACTATAGTGACATTTTTCCAGAATACTTTTACTTGATAAGAATCTACAATAATCTCAAGCGTATAGCCGATTAACCATATGAACGCACAGCTAATTAACAAGGCATAAGTAAAAGCACCGTTAACGTGACGGTTACTAAGAGCAAATATAATTAATATTATAAAAATGAATGATGATGCTATTAAGAATAAGAGGTAAGGTATGTCAAAATTCATGTCGCCTCTCCCTGTCAAAAATTAATGTTTCTTCTATACGTCTTTAATCATATATGAAATAGGACTTGTTATCCATTGGAAATATTGAATTATTTAGGGAAAAATGTGTTGCTCGTCTACAAAAAGTATTCATTATATTTAGAAAATGAAATGGAGTGGAGAAATGTATGAAATGGGTTCGTTTAAAATCAGGATTGAAAAAGGAACATCTCACCAATCGTCTTAAATACAATCCAGAAATAATAGAGCTACATTTAAATGAAGAGGATATGTATCGACCTGAACGTATTATAGAAACGATTGAAATTCTTCAAGCTAAAGGGATTCGTGTCTATCTTCACCATCCGTCTAAATATAAGGGGCAATACTTAGATATAATAAGTAATGATAAGGAGAGACGCTATTTTTATGATTGGTCTTCAAGTGTACTAGCAAGAATATGTGAACAAATGAAAGTGAAATGTGTGATTCACTGCCATTATGCTAGTTCTGAAAGTTCAAAAGGAATTGAAGATGAAAAGAAACGAATATCGGTTCGGAAACGAATTGAAGATATCCTGTCTATTCATTCCTCTTGCTTCTTGTGGGAAGATACGATTGCAGGTATATTTTCTGCTGAGAATCCATATTTGTTAGAAGAAATTATCGAACCGTTACATTTACCATTAACGATAGATATTAGCCATTCATTCATTGCCTTAAAAGGATCAAATGAACGACTGAATACCCATCTAAGAGAACATGCGTATTATGCACGCTATTATCATGTTGTAGATAGTATGGGGGTCATTCATGACTCTTTACCACTCGGGAAAGGGAAAATAGATTGGAAAATGGTCAAGCCTTTTGTCGTTGATTCAGACTTTATATTTGAAATCGGCTTAAGTGATTCGAATCATTTAGATTGTAGTCCAATGCTTGAGAGTGCCATGTATTTTACAAATATATAATCATTGTGCCTTAAAGGTGTATGTACCTTTAAGGCACATCGTTTATAAGTAAGTGTCCTTCTACCTTTTCTTTTATTCACTATTTAGGTTTTCCTGATAAGAGATTACCACTTCCGATAGACATCCTTCAATTAAAATCCCACTTAATTTACAATGACACCCCAATGCTTGCTTGCACGACTCCTTCTTTCGTAACTCTTTTTTATATCATGCCTTTAGTTGCCATTACAGGATGTATTTATCGCCCTTCCTTTTCTTTATAGGTAGCGGGGGAAGCGGGAGTCTATGGATAAATTAGAAAACCAATATACCAACATTCCACATTCTTTCGACATGTTTCCCAGGAAATAAATGTTTTATGTTCATTTAATATCGTATTTCATGTCAGTAAAACGATGACAAAATACGTAAAATCTCCACTAATAGTCAGGAAGACAGATAGAGTTTTCATGAGTTGCAATTCCTTTTATTGAAATAATATATAAAATTGTAAAACGGATATCAACATATTCTTAACATTTTTTAACAACTCGTTTATTGAGGATTAATAAAACCGGTTTAATATAAAAGCGAAGTAACACGAAAGGTGATGATTTATGCCAACGATTAACGATGTTGCAAAAGTTGCTGGAGTTTCAAAGAGCACAGTGTCGAATGTTTTTAGTCAAAAGCGTCCAATTAGTGAGGAGGTGAGAAAACGCGTATTAGAGGTAGCAAAGGAGTTAAATTATCGACCGAATTTTGTTGCTAGAAGCTTAGCAATTAAACAGACAAGAATCATTGGTTTAAATATGATCGGTGAAAAGGTGAAATTTAATCCTTTTCATTTATCT
Organism: Bacillus sp. JCM 19034; assembly: GCF_001310635.1. Lineage (GTDB taxonomy): Bacteria > Bacillota > Bacilli > Bacillales > Bacillaceae_D > Halalkalibacter. The sequence continues at coordinate 43,494 of NZ_BAXR01000015.1, read as the reverse complement.
TTCATTAACGGTGTACTTCAACAATGTTACCTAAATGACTATCGCCTGCTTATTAATACTTTATCTAGTGATTACAAGGAACAAGTTGTTAACATTTCCTCTGATCCAACTGATGGAGAAATTATATTAAATCCTTCAGTTGATGATCAACGGATTGAAGAATTTATGGAATATCAAATTCCAATGGTCATTGTTGGAAGGCCTCCGAAGCAGTACGAGGAATTATTACCTTCTGTTGACAACAATAACTTCCCCGCTGCTCAGCAAGCGACGGAATATTTACTTGGATTAGGACACCGCCATATTCTTTTTTGCAATGCACCAAAGCGAAGAACCGTAAGTATTGATCGTGAAGAAGGTTATCGATTTGCTCTTCAACAATGTGGTTTAAGTGAAGAGTATGATTACGTTGAATATCGCGATGAATCGATGAACTCAATTGAATACGGCTCTCATATTGTTCATAACGTACTGCAACATCAACCGCAACTAAGTGCGATCATTACGGACAACGATAAGGTAGCTTTAGGTGTTTATCGTGCATGTAAAGAGTTAGGGAAATCGATTCCAAATGATTTATCTGTTATGGCCTTCAGTGATGGTTCAATGTATTCAGATGAACTCCAACCAGCGTTAACGACAATGACACTAAATGGCGTCACGTTAGGGATGGAAGCAACGAATCTTTTATTAGAAAAGCTAGAGAACCGAGATATGATAAAACGAATAACCGTCAAAATCGATTTACATGAACGTCAATCATGTACATCTAAGTAGAACATCAGAGGATAGGAGAAAAGAATAATCTTTTAAGGGAGAGAACTTATTTATGAATTGGAAAGCTACTATAGGTGTCCTATTATTTGCTTTGTTGCTTGTCGGTTGTAGTGGAGGAAATGAAGAGGTTTCATCTGAAAAGGATAATGAGGATAGTCCAAATTCGGATAATGTCGACCTCAATCAAACCGGTTTGACAGAAGCCCCAATGTTAGCTGAGTTAGTCGAAAACGGAGAGCTCGAACCGGTTCACGAACGTATGCCAATAGCTGAAGATATTATGATTGAAGATGTTTATGAAGAAATAGGTCAGTATGGTGGAGAGTGGATCTATCCTTGGGCGGGTCCTGATGATAAGTGGGGAATCGGAAAGATCACAGAAGAAGCACTATTTCGCTTCCAAGAGGATGGAGATGGGATCGAACCGAACGTAGCAAAAGGCTATGATGTTAATGAAGATGCGACGGAATATACGATCTATTTACGTGAAGGAATGCGCTGGTCGGATGGAGAGCCATTTACAGCAGATGATGTCATTTTTTATTGGGAGCATATGTTAATTCCTGAGACGTTTGGAAAGGCGTTGTATGATTGCTATTACTCTGTAAATCCAGAAACTGGGGAACGTGTTCGAGCTGAGGTAACGAAGGTTGATGATTATACAGTAAAAGTAACTCATGCGTATCCGAGTGTTTTATTTCTAGAACGTCTAGCTATTGATAACAAGTGGTTTTTTGCACCAGCTCATTTTTATGAGGAAATTCTACCTGGAATTATTGGAGAGGAAGAAGCGTTAGAAATAGCCAAAGAATGGGGCTATAACGACCTTGATTCGTTTGGAGAGTGGACAGGCTATTATTTCTGGTTATTCCCTGAAAGACCAACGCTACGTCCATGGGTAGCAAGTAATGATCCGTATAGTGATCGTTTTATTATGGAACGTAACCCTTACTACTTCAAAACAGATTCAGAAGGGAATCAATTACCGTACTTAGATGCGATTGTATTAGATCATATGCAAGATGAAAGTCATTATCTCCTTGAAACATTGGCAGGTAATATTAATTTGAGAATATTTGGGTTTAATGATTTTACGGTGTTAAAAGAGAATGAGGAACGCGGTGATTACCGTATTCTACAATGGTATGGGCCATCTTGGTCAAGTACAGGCTTACAGCTAAATCAAACAGTAGAAGACCCTCAATTACGTGAGCTGTTCCAGGATAAACGTTTCCGTGAAGCGTTATCAGTTGCTGTTGATCGTCATGAGTTGTCTGAAATTTTAACTCTCGGACTAGGAGAACCGCAACAAGCTTCTGTTCCTGACACTCTGCCAAACTATCAAGAAGGCTGGAAAGATCAGTGGGTTGAGTATGATGTCGATCGTGCCAATGAATTACTAGACGAAATTGGCCTTGTTTGGGATGACAAAGAAGAGTTTAGAACATTTGCCGATGGATCAGATCTACGCCTCGAAATTTACCAAGAAACTCGTGGTGAGACGCAAGTCGGAACACTACAAGAGCTATTAAAGATGTACTATGAAGAAATTGGTATTAAGACAGATATCGTTATTGCAGATCAAGGTCGTTTCTTTGATCTTAAGTATGATAATAAAATTCCAGCAACAACACAAGATGTGAGTGTTGTAAAAGTTGCTTATCGCCCGGATGAACTCGTTCCATTACGAGTTATTACACCATGGTTCGGCCATTATGGTTTATATAATTCATCAGGCGGTGAAGAAGGTGTCAAGCCTGAAGGGGATGTGGCAAAACTTCTAGAGTACTGGGGGAACTTAACCTCATCGACAACAACAGAGGATGTTGATTATTGGAGTGATGAAATTATTAAACTTCATCAAGAAAATCAATGGGTCATCGGTTATACAGGTCCAACACCATCGTTAGTTGTTGTGAGTAACGATATGAGAAATATTCCAGATGGCATTGTTGATAGTGATGAGTTTCGTGGATTTGGACATGCCAAGCCAGCACAGTTCTTCATAAAGCAAGATTAATTTTAAATAGAGTAAGAGAGGTAGCCTTCTCTTACTCTCTCCTTAAAATCTACGTTTGTTTCTTTTACTAAAGGCAATTAGCGTTTTAAGAAAAGAGGTTCAATTTATGATTCGTTACATTATTCGTCGCACGCTCTTAATGATTCCAGTTGTTTTTGTCATATCGTTGATTGTTTTCTTTATCATTCAATTGCCTCCTGGAGACTTTGTTAGTAATTATGCCATGCAAATGGAGCAAGAAGGTGATGCAATTGATTCAGCACAACTTGAACAATTACGGGAATCGTATGGTTTGAATGATCCTTGGTATGTTCAATACGGTAAATGGATGGGCGGGATTATAACGAGAGGTGACTTTGGCCATTCGATGAGTTATAACCGGCCGGTATCGGAAGTGATTCAACAGCATATGGGGATGACGATTGTCGTTTCAGTTGCGTCATTGCTGTTTACGTACTTTGTTGCCATTCCAATCGGGATCTATAGTGCGATTAAGCAATACTCATTAGGGGATTACGTTTTTACGACAATTGGTTTTATCGGAATGGCGACACCGAACTTTTTACTTGCCATTATTTTAATGTACTTATCGTTTGTTTATTTCGGTGATCCGATGCTCGGTCTTCAATCACAAGATTTCGTCGATCAACCATGGAGTATTGCAAAAGTACTTGATATGTTAAAGCATTTAATCATTCCGATTGTCGTGATAGGTACAGCGAGCACTTGTGAATTAATTCGTGTCATGCGTGGTCAAATGCTAGATGAAATGAACAAACCCAATGTTCTAACTGCTCGAGCAAAAGGGTTATCGGAGGCCAAAGCTCTTAGGAAATATCCGACAAGAGCAGCGTTGAATCCAATTATTAGTACGATTGGATGGTCACTAACAGCAATTTTTACTGGATCAACGATAACAGCGATCGTCTTAAACTTACCGACACAAGGACCGGTTATGCACCGTGCTTTATTAGGTCAAGATATGTATTTAGCGGGAACATGGTTATTCTTTATGGCTATTTTCACCGTAATCGGGACATTGATTTCAGATATATTATTAGCTTGGTTAGATCCAAGAATCCGTATGGAAAGAAAAGGAATGTAGTATATGAATACACACATACCGAATCAAGTGAAACGTAAGCCTTTTATGTGGAGACGAAAAAAGCAAATGGATTCCGTGCATATTGACTCTCAGTGGAGTTTAATTTTTAAAAAGCTAAAAAAACATAAGCTAGCTCGTATTAGCTTGATCATACTTTTTACGTTATATGGTGCGGCTCTATTTGGTCAGTTTATTGCCCCATATGGCCTACAAAGCTACGACAGTGAGTATATGAATGCACCACCAACACAAATTCACTTTTTTGATGAAGACGGAACCTTCCATTTGCGTCCATTTGTTTATGGATTAACGTCTTCACGAGACCCTGAGACGTTAAGAAATGTGATCGTCGAGGATACGTCTGTGAAATATCCGATTCAATTTTTAGTAAGTGGGGAAACGTACCGCTTCCTCGGTTTATTTGAAACGAATCTTCGTTTATTTGGAGTTGAAGCTCCAGGACAAATTTTCTTATTTGGAACCGATGGGACAGGGCGTGATTTGTTTTCTCGAATTATATTAGGCAGCCAAATTTCCTTGTCAATTCCTCTTGTTGGAGTTGCGATTAGCTTTGTTCTTGGTGTTATCATTGGCGGGGTATCGGGTTATTTTGGAGGAGTGATCGATTCTATCATTCAACGTTCAATTGAGATTATCCGTTCATTTCCAACGTTGCCGCTTTGGATGGCGTTATCGGCAGCTATTCCACCACGAGTACCAGTTGTGCAAATGTTTCTCTACATTACGATTATAATGGCTTTTTTAGAATGGACAGGGCTTGCACGTGTTGTACGTAGTAAATTTGTTTCATTGAAAAATGAAGATTATGTCATGGCAGCTAAACTAGCTGGTGTGGGTAATTTCAAAATTATTTTGACTCATTTAATTCCAGGTTTCATGAGTTATCTCGTTGTGGCAGCAACATTAGCTATACCTGGAATGATTCTCGGTGAGACGGCTTTGAGCTTTTTAGGATTGGGAATGCAGGCACCAGCAACTAGCTGGGGTGTGTTGCTACAAGAAGCACAGCAAATTGAAAATGTTGCCCTGTACCCTTGGAAGTTGATTCCTTTAGCGTTTGTCATTTTAACAGTACTCGCATTTAACTTCTTAGGAGATGGTTGAGAGATGCAGCCGACCCTTATAAGTGATGAAAGGAGCAGGAGTAGATGACACAAGAACAGGAAGCATTTTTACAAGTTAGAAATTTGCAGATTCAATTTGAAACAGATAACGGTCTTCTTCAGGCGGTTAGAGGGATTGACTTTTCATTAATGAAAGGTAAGACGTTGGGGATTGTTGGAGAATCAGGGTGTGGGAAAAGTGTAACGAGTAAGGCGATTATAGGGTTAAATCCGAAAGAATTTCAAACGAGTGGAGAAGTGTTATTGCAGCAAGAAAATGAAAAGGAGCCTTTAGATCTCTTATCCTTAAAGCGAAACGGGCCAGTGATGCGTTCAATACGTGGGAAAAGAATATCAATGATTTTCCAAGAGCCAATGACAGCATTTTCACCTCTTTATACGATAGGCAATCAAGTTATGGAGGCAGTATTGCTTCATCAGACAAAGGATAAGAAGAAAGCTAAGGAATGGACTCTTCGTATGCTTGAGAAAGTAGGCATTTCTGATGCGGAAAAGAGGTTCCATCAATATCCGCATGAATTCTCAGGAGGGATGCGACAGCGGGCGATGATTGCGATGGCATTGAGTTGTAACCCGGAAATATTAATTGCTGATGAGCCAACAACGGCACTCGATGTAACCATTCAAGCTCAGGTGTTGGAATTGATGAAGGATTTGCAAAAAGAGTTCGGAATGTCTATTTTGTTTATCACACATGATCTTGGGATCGTTGCAGAAATGTGTGATGAGGTTGCCGTTATGTATTTAGGGAAAATTGTTGAGCACGGAACGGTTCATGATCTGTTTAAAAGACCGAAGCATCCTTACACAAAAGGGTTGATTGAATCTATTCCTGTGATCGGGAGCCGTAAGAAAAAGCTGTTGTCAATTGATGGAACGGTTCCAGTGCCGATTAATTTAACGCCTGGCTGTGGGTTCTATGAACGGTGCCAAGATCGAATCGAAGGTGTTTGTAATCAACAAGATGTAAAGACGATACATGTGAATGATAGTCATCGCGTTGCCTGTTTTTTATATGAAGAAGAACGATTGAGAAAGGAGGCTGAACTTGTTGAGTGAGCCGATTCTTGAGATTGAGAATTTGTCAAAAGAGTTTAAGGAAAAGAAGTCATCGCAAGTGGTGAAGGCCGTATCAAATATTTCATTTACAGTTAAAAAAGGCGAAACTCTTAGTCTAGTTGGAGAATCAGGCTGTGGCAAAACGACGCTTGGACGCTGTATTGTTCGAGGAATCGAAGCTTCAGAAGGCCATGTTTACTATTATAAGGACGAATCAGAAAAGGTAGACTTTCTTACGTTAAAGAGACGTGCATATAAAGAAGTTCGTCCTGATATTCAAATGATCTTTCAAGATCCTTATTCATCATTAAATCCGAGAATGACCGTATTTGATATTATTAGTGAACCACTTAGAGTAACGAAACGTTATAGCAAAAAGGAGATTGAGGAAAAGGTTAAGAGTATCGCACAAAAGACAGGATTAAATATAAGTTATTTAAAGCGTTACCCCCATTCCTTTTCAGGGGGACAAAGGCAACGAATAGGGATTGCTCGTGCTCTAGTAACGGATCCTAAGGTGATTGTCTGTGATGAAGCGGTGTCAGCGTTAGATGTTTCCATTCAAGCACAAATTATTAATCTATTAAAGGATTTACAGGAAGAGTTTCATGTGACGTATGTATTCATTTCGCATGATTTGTCTGTCGTAGAACATATATCTGATCGTGTGGCAGTGATGTACTTAGGGGAAATCATTGAGCTCGCAAATACAAATGAGCTCTACGCTAGACCGAAACATCCTTATACTGAAGCGTTATTATCTGCAGTACCGAAAGCAGATCCTGATGTAATACCAACACGTAAGGTTTTAACAGGGAGGTACCTAATCCATCTAATCGTCCTAGTGGTTGTCATTTCCACCACGTTGTGCCTATCGAACAGAGAAATGTCAGGAAGTGGCTCCACAGTTAACAGAAGTTAAAGAAGGTCATTACGTATCATGTCATTACGCAAAAGAGCTTGAGCTTCAAGGTGTATTTTAACAGGAAGGAATGTGAATAAAGTGGAAAAAGAGTTAATTATATTTATGGATTGCGGCGATACGATTATCGACGAGTCAACAGAGATACGTGATGAGAATGAGGTTGTAATAAAAGCAGACGTGATTCCAAATGCCGATAAAGTCGTTAAGGAGCTAGCAGAACGAGGCTACCGTTTAGCTCTTGTGGCGGACGGGTTAGCTCAATCGTTTAAAAATATGCTGACAGATCATCGCATCTATGATTGCTTTGAGGCAATGATCTACTCTGAAACGATTAAAGTGCGTAAACCTGATGCAAAAATGTTCAAAGCGGCTTTAGGTGCACTTGATTTATCCATGGAGGATTGCTATCGGGTTGTCATGGTTGGAAATAATTTAAGTCGTGATATTCTTGGGGCAAATCACCTTGGGATAACGAGTATATTTCTTGATTGGTCACCTCGTTACCCGAAGGAACCAGCTAACGAAATGGAGCAGCCAGATTACACGATTCATGAAGCGAAGCAACTGCTTACACTTGTTGAACATTTAAATGAAAAGGTTACGAAACAACAGAAAAAGGCCGATGTGAAGTAAAAAGGCATATGAAATTTAAACGAGAAGTCACGTTACTAGTAGTACCTTTTGTATTGCATATGCTCATTAGCAATTCCTTTTCTTTTATTGATACATTAATGATAACCGGACTAGGTGAAGTAGCCGTTGCTTCGGTCGCAGCGGCTAGTCAGTTCAGCTTTGTGCTCGGTATGGTGTTGTCGGCTACGTATGGAATGTCAGCTTTTATTACACAGTTTTACGGCGTTAATCAAATGAATAACGTTTATCGAACGATGGGGTTAATGTTAACGACAAGTCTGTTGTTTTCCCTCTTCGCATTCGTTCTTGTGACCGTATTTAAAGAGCCATTATTGTCATTATTTATTAAGGACGAACAAGGAATGGCTTATGGAATGCAATATGTGAGTGTAATCGTCTTTGTCTTTGTGTTAAATGCTATAAAAGATACATATGGACATGCCCTCGGTGCAATTGGAAAAATAAAAGTGAATGTTATATTCGGTTGTATCGGAATGGGCTTTAATACGTTGTTTAATTACTTACTTATATATGGGGTCGGTTGGTTCCCGGCATATGAAGTAATGGGAGCTGCGATTGCGACTTTATTATCGACGGTTATTAGTTTATTACTTGTCTTAGGCTTTGTTTATGGGCGACGCTATTATGTGAATGCTCATTTGAAACAGCTCTTTTCATTTAATTGGTCATTTAGCAAGCGGATTTATAAAACGATTTATCCGCTCGTGCTTCATGAAGGAATTTGGTCGTTTGGCAATATGCTCTATGCCGTTGCATTTGGTCATATGGGCATTGTCGCACTAGCAACATTTCAATTAGCTCGTATTTTTAATCAATATTTCCTTATGGGTATTTCCGGGTTCTCCTATGCTGCAAGGGTTATGATCGGAAGAAAGCTAAGTTCTGATGACCCTGCCGAAGCCATTACAAGTGCAAGGAGCTTTACAAGGCTGGCGATTTATTCGGCGATTGTCGTGAGCATACTTATCATTCTATTAAATCCAATGATTGTGAATTTATTTACAGAATTAAGCCTGAAGTGCAACAAAAGTTTAAAAATGTCCTCTATATTCAAGGTATTGTATTAACGATGTATTTCTTAAACCATCTTTGGATTGTTGGGGTGTTTCGCTCTGGTGGAGATAATGTTTTTTCAATGAAACTTGTTTTATGTACGACGTGGTTTATTGCCCTTCCGCTCGTCTTTTTAGGAGCCTATGTGTTCCATTGGTCAATTGAAGTCGTTTATTTTATGTTTGCTTTAGAAGAAATTACAAAATCAATCTTTGGCTATTTTCGTTACCGTTCTAACAAATGGGCACGAAATTTAGTAGAGGATTTTTCATAATAGATTAGAGGTGTTAGTGAATGAACCTTCAGCATATACAAACGTATGCCCCGCACATTTTTTTGATAAACATGAACCTTTCTTTCCTTGTATGGTAGGTGTGACGGTAATAGAAAAAGGGGGGCGATCTCCTTCTTTTAAACGAAAATTTTCTTTTTGTGAAAAAGAGCTTGATCATATTATTGAATATGCTATTTACTGGGATTTTGATATTCAGCATTTATATGAGCTTGAGCATGTATGGGTATATGTTGGTAAAGATGGCTCTGTACTAGATTGTGAGGCAAGCTTTCATGGGCGGTTTTTCAAAGGTCTTTTCCCAGATCGTCGTAATTTAATTGAAAAAACACATGTTAGACTATATTCCCAGCCGGGAAAACATGCGTTTCTCCCAGATGCAGAGTTATTTCATTTGATACCGAATCTATTTGCTTGTACAGATGCTGAGGCAGGAGTGGACGGTTTGACGATCCCGTTTTTCTATCAAGATATTCTCGAAACAAACCTTGAAACGGATCAATTAATTCGTCATTATATGCAACGATTTCGCTTTACTCCTACGATGCAATTTGACTATTTTGAATTAAAAAACGATCTATTTCGCCCTTGGGAAGAAGTATATGAGGAAATTCCAAAGCGGATTAGGTATTGGTTAGCAGAGATGAAAAAAGGTTAGTTTGATAATAAGTGGAGATGCTCATTAGGATATGGGTATCTCCTTTTTATTCTGCATAAAGATTCGTATGGACGAAGGGAAGATAAATGAAACGACAAACTACTTAAATTTCCAAGACTTTAGTTCTAGTTATTTAGGGTTCCTACAGAAAATTTTGTCTATTAGTGTCTAAATATGTACTTTCAACTATGACTTTTGTGTTATATTGAATGTGAGGGCACTAATAACAAATACTTATTACAGGAGTGGGGATTGTGAAAAAGCTTTTTTCTATTTTATCATTTAAGTCTTTAAGAGCAAAAATTTTAACAGGATTTCTTTCCGTACTATTTTTGACGGCACTTTTAACAGTAGTCAGTTTACTAAATATTACTGACTATAATCAAAAAACGTCTAATATTGTAGAAGAAGAATTGCCCCTTTTAATGGCAGAAGAACAACTTGCTTTTAACTTAGCAGACCGTATTGGTCTTTCTAGGGCTTACTTACTATATGGTGATGAGCATTATAAGGAGCATTTTGCAAGACTCACTCAAGAAAGTATTGAATATCAAGAATATGTACTAGAGCATAGTGATATACAGCAAACAGAATATTTGGTCCAACGTTCAATTGAATGGCGACAACTTGTTGAAAATGAAATTTTTGCTGAGTATGATCGAGGGAATGTAGAAGAAGCTATCGAACGGTTGAGAAATGAGGCAAGACCGATAGCGGAAGTGTTAATGGATGGATTTCAAGAGGTATCTGAGTTAAGATCTGAATCTATTATTGAGACTGGTGAAGAAATGGTAGAAACGGGAGAACTAATACTAGTTGCCTTTTTGGTGATTGCGATCGTTGCTATTATTATCGGCATCGTGATTGCGGTATTAATTGCTCAGAATATTTCAAAATCAGTAAGTATGGTCTCAACTCGTATGAAAGAAATAGCAGCAGGTGACTTAAGCCAAGAAAAGCTACAGGCAACTTCTAAAGATGAAGTAGGTCAACTTGTTGATGCTACAAATGACATGACAGATCATATGCGTTCACTCCTTACTCAAATTTCAACCGTATCTGAAACGGTATCTGCTCAAAGTGAAGAGTTAACCCAATCAGCTGATGAAGTGAAGCAAGGGGCTGAACAGATTGCTGTAACGATGCAAGAGCTTTCGTCTGGTGCTGATTCCCAAGCGAATCACTCGACTGAAATAGCTGGTGGTATTGATGAATTTGTTAAAAAGGTGAAAGAAGCAAATAGACATGGACAAGAAGTCTCTCAGTCGTCTCAAAATGTGATTCAGTTGGCAACGGAAGGCAGTCAACGAATGAAGGATTCCGTTGGACAAATGATAAATATTGATCAGATGGTTAACGGGGCAGTGAAAAAAGTGCAGGGACTTGATCAACAAACGCAAGATATTTCCCGACTCGTTTCAGTTATTCATGATATTGCAGAACAGACAAATCTATTAGCATTAAATGCAGCAATTGAGGCAGCACGTGCAGGAGAACATGGAAAAGGCTTCGCTGTCGTGGCAGATGAAGTAAGAAAGCTAGCTGAGCAAGTGACAACATCGATTTCTGACATTACGAACATCGTTAGCAGCATTCAACAAGAATCAAACAATGTCGTACAATCGCTACAGGACGGATATGAAGAAGTTGAAAAAGGAAAAACACAAATTGAATTAACGGAAGAAACCTTTGCCGATATTAATGAATCAATCACAACAATGGTAAAACGGATCGGAAATATTACGTTAGGTTTATCAGAAATGGAAAAAGACAGTCAAACGATTCATTCTTCGATTGAGGAGATTGCTTCAATTTCGGAAGAGTCAGCAGCAGGCATTGAACAAACAACTGCCTCTTCACAGCAAACAAGCAGTTCAATGGAAGAAATGGCACAAAGTTCAGGTGAGTTATCTAAGCTAGCTCAAGATTTACAAGATTCAGTAAAGAAATTTAAATTGTAATAAAGGGAAAGCCACCATAAGGAGACGCTCTTTAAATAGCTCTCGTCTGGTGGCTTTTGTCTTAAAATCTACCTAATTTAGACTTAATTAGAGTGGATAATTTCTACTCAGTACCTTTGGCATTATTGATAAAAGGTGATTTCGTTGTATACTATTCTAGAAAAGAAATAGAGTGGAGTGTGAATTGAATGAAAGCGATAATATATACGATGACCTTTTGTTTGTTATTTTTAGTTGCCTGTGGGACGAACGGTCAACCAATTGATAGTAGTGGTAGTGAAGGCTTTGAGCCAACTAATGAAAATAATCCAGTCGTGACGATTGAAATGGAGGATGGTGGAGAAATAAAAATAGAGTTATATCCAGAGGTTGCACCGAATACAGTTGCAAACTACATTTCGTTAGTGGAAGAAGGCTTTTATAATGATTTAATCTTCCATCGAGTGATTCCTGGATTTATGATTCAAGGTGGAGATCCTGAAGGTGTTGGGATAGGTGGACCTGGGTATTCTATCAAAGGAGAATTCTCCTCAAATGGCTTTGAGAATGAACTTGCTCATGAGCGTGGGGTGATTTCCATGGCTCGATCAGAGCCTTTTGACTCGGCGGGATCGCAGTTTTTTATAGTAGTTGATGATTCACCTCATCTTGATGGTGATTATGCGGGATTTGGTAAGGTGATTAGCGGGATGGATGTTGTTGACGAGATTGTTTCAGTTGAAACAGGTGCTCACAATCGACCGATAGAAGAGCAACAGATGAAAAAAGTGACTGTAGATGTAAAAGGTATCGATTATCCCGATCCCGATACAATAAAATAACATTCCGAAATACATCGTAACCGATGGTAACAGTCAATCAGTATGACTATGAACAATTTCGTCATTCAAGAGACTTCCACCCATTAAACGCTATCTTAACGGGTGGGAAGACCGTAGACCAAACGCCTTTGAGAAGTTGATTCTCAAAGGTGTTTTTACGTTATTTTGTCTATCTGTTGGGAGGGCCGAATCCTGTAGGAGAAAAAGGCAGGATGAAATCCACCGGAGTGTTGGTTAGTTCAACGCCCTCCTGCCCAAAGCACCCCCCATCTCGGGAGTGGGTTCGAAGTACTGTATCGTGACAAATCTCTATACAAAAAAGCCTGTCGACCGTCTCGTTGTTGCGAGACGTTGTCGACAGACAGACTGGTGGGTTTTCCATGATAAAAGGTTAGATCTTATTATTTTTCATGCGAATCCGATTTAGTACAAGCTTTTGCCACAATGGCCACGGGATAAACTTTTTAAATAGTAATTGGATACGAACACCTTTTCCAATTGGATAGCGAAGCTGTTTTACTTTTTTCTTTTGTGCAAGCTTGACGATGAGCTGAGCGACTTCTTTTGGATGTCCGTATGTAGGAGATGCCTCTTTTACATGCTCTTGAAGGGAAGAGAGCATAGTCTTGTATGGCGAATGCTCGTTTCCCTTTATATTTGTAAGCCCAACCTTCCAAATATTCGTTTGATAGGAACCTGGTTCAATGAGAGCTACATTCACGTGAAATGGTGCAAGCTCTAGACGAAGACTTTCTGCGAAGCCTTCTAACGCATGTTTCGAGGATACGTATGCTGATAAGCCGGGAAATCCGATGCACCCACTAACACTGCTCATGATAATAATAGTCCCACTTTGATTTACCCTCATATATGGAATCACAGCTTGAGTGATTGAGATCGTACCATAGACGTTCGTTTCGAATTGTTTTCGATAGCTATTCATGTTGACCTCTTCTACAAACCCAGCCTGAGCAAATCCTGCATTGTTTACTAAAAGGTCGATTGATGGTAACGATTGTATGTAAGATTGAAATGTTTGAATCGACTGTGGGTCGGTGACGTCAAGCTGAACGATACGAATTCGTCGTTGAATCAAAGGTTCATTGTTCAAATTGGATATGACGTGTTTCTTAGACAAATCTCGCATTGTTGCAATTACAGTAAAACCAGCCTTTGCAAGTTCAATGCAGATGTAAAGACCGAATCCGCTCGATGAACCGGTGACAATCGCGATTTTTTCCACTGGAGATAACCTCCTACTTGTTGATCTAGCAGACCGAAACGCTCAAATCATATTAGCACAATTTCGTTTAAGGATGATAAGTTGATAGACAGGTTGTCTAATGACCCTAACGACGATGATCGTAATTAATAGGAAATGGAATATTCTTACTTTTGTTCCCGCTTTCTAATAACTAAAACGATTATGAATAGAACTATAACAATTGCGATAGCTACAGTAATATATAGATAGGGAATAGGTTTAGGGAGTTCACTATTTAATGCAATCGTTTGATCAGTGAGTAAGGATAAATCCCAAATATACGTATTCTCTTCTATTCTACTCGCATTATGATCCTGCATTTTAACTGACTCGGGTAAAGTCACTTTAAAGCTTAAATCAAAGGATTCAGCCATTGTTTCGTCAATGCCTTCTAATAATGGATGATAGGATTGCTGCTGTTCTGTAAGGTCACGTCCGGACCATTCTAGAAAAAGGTTTAATTGCTTGCTAAAGATTTTCTCTTGAACATGTATTGTCATTGGATCTTCTTCATCAGAAATGGGCAGTTCAACATCATTTAATGAAGAAAAGAGTTTAGTAGCTTTCATACCACTATAGCCATTTCTCGCCTCTTCGGTAAGCGTATAGCCGTCTTCTATGAGCTGTTGATCATAAAAGTCTTCGTTCTCCATAAAACCTGCCATCATTTCACTTATACCTGTAAAAAGCTCTACCTCTGCCGAACCATCCTCATGTATGATTAAATGATACTCGGCCTTAACACAACCACTTATGAAGACGGTAGTGAATAAGAGCGATAGAAATAAAAGGGGTCTGTTCAAAAAATCACTCCTGTACGTAATATAATTGGTGTCTGTTCATTCTTTTTATAATGTAGTTACGTATCTATTTAATATTAGCATATCTTACTTTCCATTTCTTCTCTTATATAAACCTAGAAAAAACACGAAGGTCCGTTGCATAGCGGACTTTTCGTGTTTTTAGTCTATTAGATTAGCTAAAGCGTTTTTTTATCTTTTCAAAATAAATATGTAAGTATGCTTTAATTTGATCATAATCTTCATTCGTCAAAGCTTCTAAAAGCTTTTGATTCGTCTCATTAGCTGAATAATGACTATGGTGAGGTGTGCGAATATAATTAACGATTGCAAAACGAATGATTCGATCAAAAAAGCCATCGATGATTTTAAGCATCTCTTGATTATTTGTCCCAGAAATCATTGTCCGTAAAAATAAAGCAGAATGCTTAGCATAACCTAAATAATCATTATTCTCTGTGCATTTTTGTTGCTCTGATAAGTGATACTCAAGTCCTTTAACATCAATATCTAGTTTTTCGGGTTTTTGTAAATGGAACAAGTAATATTGAAATGAATAGATAACCTGATTGATTTCAAGGAATTCTTTATAAGAAATATCGCGCACTAATATCCCACGATTTTTTACCGTTTCTAGAAAACCTTCACGTTCTAATCGAGAAATCGCTGCTCTGACAGGAGTACGACTCATATTGAGAGAATTCGCTATTTCATTCTCTGATAGTAGTGTTCCTGGTAAGTATTCACCGTGGATTAATTGCTCTTTTAAAAATTCAAATGCTTTTTCTTCAAGTGGTTGCATATCAATCTCCAACTTTCTACTTCTATTCAGTTACGATATAGCGTTATTCTCTATCATAGCGTTCCTTCCGTTTCTTTGTAAATAGACTGAGCATTATTCTTTAAGGATTATATTTAAAGTGATTCATTTTCACAGATTCGTTTCATTTTATAAAGGAAAGGTAAACCAAATGAATTGGGGATTTTCAACCAAAGGGGAACCTTCTACAGCAGCCCGACAAATATAGTTACTCACTATTTCACAGAATCTTTACACTTTTTGTACAAGCTATTTATAGAATATTTACAATATCCTGTTATTCTGAGTTACATACAAGGTTGTATACAACCTTGTATTCATAAAAAATAGGATGGTGGAGAAAAAAATGAAAAAGGCAATTTTTGTTGGGGTATTGTTACTAGTGCTTAGTGTCGTTGGGGCGTGTTCGCAAGAGTCAAGTAATGAAGATGTGAATGAAAATGGGTGGCCGACAACATTAAAAATGGGCATGATGGCAACGGAAGATGATAACAATTTAGCACGAACTTCAAGTGCCTTCGCAGATGATTTAGCTGAAGAATTAGGGATTGAGGTTGAATTCTTCGAAGGACAAGACTATAACATGATGATTGAGGCAATGAGAGCCGAACAAATTGATATTACAAATTTTGGCCCATTTGGATACATTATTGCAGTTGAACGAAGTAAAGCAAAACCAATAGCGATTATGGGGGAAAGTGAAGAATCAGCGATGTATCATAGTGTCATTATTGTGCCAGCAGATTCTCCAGTTCAAACATTAGAGGAATTAGAGGGAGAAGACTTCTTGTTTGTTGACCCAGCTTCTACATCTGGTCATTTATTCCCGAGAGCGTCCATGATATCTCAATTAGGAATTAATAATGATGAAATCGAAAGCTATTTCAGTAGTGTTGCTTATTCTGGAGGTCATGATAAATCAATTTTAGCGATTGCAAATGGGGATGCTGCTGGTGCGGCTGTTTGTGAATTTTGTGTACCGATGTTTGCAGAATCTGGCTTATTTGATGCTGATGATGTGCGAATTATTCAAACCACTGATCCGATTCCTGGAGGACCGCTAGCATATCGTGAAGGCTTACCTGAAGATTTGGTTGAAGCAATCAAAGAATTTGCTCTTTCTTACCATGAAAAGAATCCAGAGTATTTTGAAGTAATGGGATATAAAGGATATTTCCCTGTTGAAGATAGTGACTATGATGTAATTCGTGAAACTGCAGAATTATTAGACATGTCCCCAGAGGAAATGCTCGAATAGGAGGAGATTCAATTATGGCATTGTTACAGGTGAATCGTTTATCAAAGGTGTATCAAGACGGTACGACAGCGTTAAAGGATATAAACTTTGAAGTACAAAATGGAGAATTTATCGTGATTATCGGTCCAAGTGGTGCCGGGAAGAGTACACTTTTACGGTCTATTAACCGTCTTGTTCAGCCGACGGGAGGAGAAATTAACTTTAAGGGACGAGATATTGTTAGAGCGAATTCAGGACAGCTTAAAAAACACCGTCGAGAAGTAGGATGATTTTCCAACGCTTTAATTTGATTGAACGTTCATCTGTCTTACGTAACGTACTTCATGGGCGTTTAGGCTATATGAATACATTTAAAGCTGTGCTCAGCCTTTTTTCTAAAGAGGACCGTGATGAGGCTATTCGTTTGCTAGAAAGAGTTGGCTTAGGTGAACAAGTATACAAGCGAGCCGATGAGTTAAGTGGTGGGCAGCAGCAACGCGTAGGGATCGCTCGTGCTATTGCTCAAAAGCCAGATTTAATATTAGCTGATGAGCCAATTGCCAGTCTTGACCCTGTTTCCTCAGAGGTTGTTATGGATCAACTTTATTCGATTTGCAAAGAGGAAGGAATAGCTTGTCTTTGTAATCTCCATCAAGTTGATGTGGCAAAGAAATATGCCACTCGTATTATCGGGATAAATAAAGGAGAAAAAGTATTTGATGGACCACCAGCTGAATTGACTGATGCGATCGTTGAGCAAATTTACCGTGGTAGTAAGGAAAAGAAGGAGGAAAAGGCCTCGTGAAACAGGAACACCTTCTTGAAGTTAGGCGGAATAAAAAAATGCTCCTTTGGGGTTTTGTGATTGCCTAGTATTATTGACGGTCTGGTCAGCCTATGAGACAAAGTTTTCAATTCCAGCTCTTTTTTCAGGATCATCTCAGGCTATATTATTTATCATAAATGATTTATTTCCTCCAGACTTTTCGGTGCTAACAAAATTAATTAGTCCGGCCCTTGATACAATTTATATGAGCTTTGTCGCAATGGTGATTGGGGCGTTGATTGCAGCTTGCTTGGCTTTTTTAGCAGCAGCAACAACATCCCTCATCCAGCCGTGCAAATTTTCATGCGTGGATTTAGTTCGTTATTTCGTAATATTCCTGTGTTTATTTGGGCGATTTTATTAACAGCTTCTTTTGGTCTTGGTGTGTTGGTCGGAACTCTTTCCCTTGTTATCGTCTCAGTTGGAGCTTTAACACGTGCTTTTGCAGAAGTACTTGAGGAGATTGATATGGGTCAATTAGAAGCGGTAAAAGCAACGGGAGCGAATTATTTTCAGGCGATAGCACAGGGTGTTATTCCACAATTTTTGCCAGGGTTCTTTGGTTGGTCGTTGTATATGCTTGAAATTAACGTACGTGCCTCAACCATTATTGGGATGGTTGGTGGAGGTGGTTTAGGTTTTGTTATCCAATCAAATATTAAATTATTTCAGTATGGAGAAGTTTGTATGGGGATTATATTAATTTTAGCCATTGTATTATTGACTGAATGGATTACAAATCAAATTAGGGAGCGGATTATATGAGGGGAGATATCGTTACACAACAGTCACCTCAGCGTCAGAGAAAATTAGAGAAGAATAATCGCTTTATGCTGTATGTGTTTATATTTACGATACTATTCTTTTTCTTCTCGCTTAGTCAATTAAACATTGACTATGGTCGACTTGTTACAGGGGTTTGGACATTTCTTCAAACGTTAACGGTCATGGTTCCTCCTGATTTCACGTATTGGAGAGAGGTATTGGCTGCTGCATTGGAATCGTTTCAAGTTGCAGTTGTTGGATGTGTATTGGCAATAATCATTGGTTTTGCACTAGCTTTTCCAGCGGCTGAAAACCTAACTCCACATCCAACAGTTTCTTGGTTACTAAAAGGATTTGCTTCTTTAGTACGGGCGATTCCAACTTTAATTTGGGCATTAATTTTCATTGTGGCAGTTGGAATGGGGCCATTTCCGGGGATTTTAGCCATTATGATTGGATCGATCGGGATGTTGATTAAAGTATTTGCACAGTCGATCGAGGAAGTCGATAAAGGTGTCATTGAGGCTATGCAAGCAACGGGGGCAAATTGGTTTGCGATTATTGTTCAAGGTGTGATCCCAACGGTCATGACAGCATTGCTTGCTTGGTGTATTTTACGCTTTGAAGGTGATATTTCGGAATCAACGATTTTAGGTGCTGTTGGGGCAGGAGGGATCGGTTGGGAACTTATGCATGCAATGCGTTTATATAAGTTCGATCAAGCGTTTTTTGTCGCTATTGTTATTTTTGTAATGGTATTTAGTGTTGAATTTATCTCGAATCGATTGAAGATGAAGTTAAAACATACGTAATGGTGGTGGTTAAGTGAAGGGTCTATCTACAAAACAAGGGGATAACAGAATTATTGAATTTGAAGGGACATTTAACTTTCGTGATTTAGGTGGATATGAAACAACGGATGGAAAAAGAGTGAAATGGGGGAAGCTATTTCGCTCAGGGAAATTAGATGAGCTTAGCCAAAAGGACCAGCTGAAACTGAATCAATTAGGCGTTTCATCAATTTGTGACTTGCGAGATAAGGATGAGCTCATGCATTTTCCAACACCGGAGATGCCTTTCATCAAATGGCATCACGTCCCTGTTATTGGAAGCGAAGGTGAGTATCGTCAAGTTCTTGATTTAACAGAAGAACTTATTAAATACAGTAAGCCTGGCGAGTTATTGAAGGATTTAAATGAAAAGTTTATAGCTCATACTAATGCGTTTCGCCAAGTATTCGATGTCCTATTAGAAGAAAACAATGGGGCTGTACTATTTCATTGTATGGCTGGTAAAGACCGCACAGGAGTAATGGCAGCACTTATCTTAAGTGTATTAGGAGTTCCCCGTGAGGTTATTTTAGAAGATTACTTGCTAACGAATCGTTCCTTAGATCGTTTAAAGATAGGGTTAAGTTCAAACAGAAATAAATATATCGAAAGTATTAACTCCGATGTATTAGAGGCTATGATTGAAGCACGGACAGAATACATTCAAGCGTTTTTTGCAAAAATAGAAGAAAATTACGAAAGTGTAATTGACTATGTAATGAATGCTGTTGGTTTAACAGAATGTGAGATTGAAAAGCTGCAGGCTAAATTTTTGGATGAGAAATAAAGGAAAAGCGAATGTTACGAAAATCCATGAATAAAAATAAAAGAGGCTCCGGAGAACAAAGATTTGTTTCTCGGGGCCACTTTTTTATATATGATATAGCTTGATGCCTGAATCCATATTTAGTCCCTTTAACTAGTTGATATATGTTTCATTTTAAAATAGGTAGTTTAAATTAAGTAATTGATTTACCATGCTTTCACCAACTAGATATGAAATGAAGCCAATAGCGATGTAGATAATGGCAATGGCGTAAAACGTATCAATACCTTTTCTATCCTTTTCATGAAATGAGAACATTGTTGTCGCAATCGCAATAAAGTAACCTAGCAAAGCACAAGAAATTAGTAAAATACTAAAAGTTATAATAGAAAGTAAAGCTAATATATTTGCGACAACTAAAAGAATTGTTGAAATCGTTATGAAGGAACCGAAGCGTGTTACGATCGTTTTGAAATTGGTTTCGATTTTCATTAATTTTGTTACACCTAAGATAATCACTGATAATAGCAAGAATAAGATCATGGTAGCGAAAGCTGGTTTTAAAACGGTATCAAAGAAAGGAAGTGAGTAGCCAATAATATATATATACATTGGTAATAAAAGCGAGTAAAGAATCATTGAAATAAGTCCATTCACCATCTGTTTTTGTCCTAATGTAGCGGAATAATGAAAGGGCTGCTTTAAGACAGATAGGGCGAATGAAAAATATTGTTTACTAATTTCCTTACTCTGATCCAAATACACATTTTGCTTGGAGTGAGTAGAATTTACAGTCTCGTCATTTGAAGTGTTTTCCCCTTGAGCTTTTTTAACTTGAGTTTTAGTGCTCGTGGAGTGCTTTTCTTCATCTTCTAATGGTTTTTGGTCATTGTTTTGCTCTGACATTAGATAACCTCCTAAAAAAGTGATTTTACTTATGTTGACGTTTGAATGCTATAAAGACATGAATTTTATGTAATCACTGAATAGAACTCAGTGTTATTGTGACTTCTACGTGCTACTTAAAAATTTAGGCGATTTTAGGTCATTTTGTAGAATAGTATACATTAAAATCAAGACGAATGGTAGATTATAGGGAATTGTTTAGTAGGAATTGAACAATAAAATATATATATAGAAGGATTAATTATGAAGAGGTGGTGATTGATCGAAAGCCGGTTTCTAATTAATTTCGAAAAAACATCGTTAGCCAACAGATTTTATGGTGAAAAACGTATCCCATTGAAAAAATCACTTAAAATTAATTATTACTTAATAATTTCTTAATAATGGACTAGTATCATGTAAAGAAAGATGAAATGGGATAGTTAGGAAGGCCACTTAATGAAAGAAACGATCGTTTTATTAGACAGAAATGATATTATCATCAACATATTAAAGAAGCACTTTCCGAATTACAAATTTTATCATGATCGAACGCTCGATAAGGCACTAAGTCATGCGACGGTAAAAGATATTAGTTTAATTATAATCATGCAAGATTCATATGATGAAACAGGTGGCTTTTTATGTCAACAATTTAGGATGCACGATATCAACGTACCGATTGTCCTGCTAACCTCGTCACAAGACGATTATGATGCTGTGATAACGTATGAATTAGGTGCTGATGATTATATTGTATTACCTATTAATGAGCGAGTACTAGTAGCCCGCTTAAAGGCAAATATTCGTCGAGCTCATTGTTGCAAAGTAAAAAAAGTTTGAAACTGAACAAAAGAATGTGCTTTCTCTAGGTGATTTAGAAATTTATCCAGAAAGCTATAAAGTCGTAGTAGAGGATAGGCAATCTGACTTGAGTGAACGAGAAATGAAACTCCTGCTCTTCTTTTACGAGCATAAAGGAAAAGTATTGTCACGTAAAGAATTGTTAGAAATATGTGATTCAGAGGATGAACGCATAATTGATACATATGTAAGTAAATTGAGGAGGAAAATTGAACCTAACCGTTCAGAACCAATCTATATTGAGACCGTTAAACGGGTTGGTTATCGATTCCGTGCACTTAGTTAAAGAAGTTCGAAGCGATGAAATGAGGAAGGACCATTCATTTCATCGCTTTTTTACGTTTTTAAAAGTGTAAGCCTACTGTAAATCTAAATTATAGTATAGGTAAAACCCGCTTAGACATGTGTATTCGACAAAAGAAGTCAAATGTATCCCGTTGTTCTTAGTAAAGAACAGTGTTACCTTTGAATTAGAGAAAGCGGCTGAAAATGTTTAGGAGGTGATAGTATTGCCACATGTACGTTTGAAGGTGTATGGACTCCTTTCAGTTTAGTCGGAATCAAATTGCTAAAAGATGATTATGGCGGCTATTATATTAAGATATGGGGCTTAGAATTAAAGAAGCTGAGTTGACTAATTTAATTATATATTATGAAAGGCTATAGCTATTTATTTCTTGCAATAGGTGGGGAATGAATGGTTTTTTTTGTTAAACGATTTCGCGAAGGAGAAGTAACTGTTTTTAGCCATTCTAGTTATGTACATGATTTTTCCTGTTTCCATTCATTAGCATAGAGAGGTAGCAATATTTTACTGCTACATTATCTATCACATTACTTGTACCAATAGAATAAGCGTGTTAAACTTGTCATAAATTTTTAGTATGCCTATATATTGTATCAACAAGCTACTTTACTTTTAGAAAAAAGATCTTAGGGGGATGATGAATGGTGAAAAGAATAGGAATGATAATTGGAGCAGTGCTACTTTTTGTACTTGCTGCTTGTGGTTCAGACGTCGAGGATGTGACGATTATGACAGGTGGAGAACAAGGAACCTATTTTCCATTAGGTGCAGCACTTGCTAACAACATTATTAATGAACATGTCGAAGGTGTTAATGCAGAGTCGGTAACTTCTGGTGCATCAGTTGTAAATATTAATGGTTTAGTAGATGGTGATGCACAAATGGCGTTAGTGCAAAATGATATTGCTTATTATGCAAGTGAAGGATCGAATATGTTTGAAGAAGAAGGAGCTTTAAGCGGTTTTCATGGAATAGCTACGCTGTATCCAGAAGTCATCCAAATCATTACTTCTGCTGACAGTGGGATCGAAACAGTTGAGGACTTAGCAGGTAAAAGGGTTGCTGTTGGGGATTTAGGTTCTGGAGCAGAAGCAAATGCGAAGCAAATTCTAGATATTCATGGGATAACATATGATGACATTTCGGAAGATATATGGACTTTGGAACAGCAGCGGGAAATATTCAGGATGGGAACATTGATGCTGCCTTCATCACAGCAGGGCTGCCAACAGGTGCAGTAGAAGCCTTGAAGGCAACGAAAGATATTCGTCTTGTTGAAATAAGCACTGAAAAGCTAGCTGAACTAGCAAATGAATATCCATACTATACTGATTATGTTGTTGAAAGTGACGTTTATGGAACAGATGGAGATACGACAACTGCTGCAGTAATGGCGATGCTCGTTGTGTCAGAAGAGCTGGATGAAGATTTAGTATATGACATAACAAAGGCAATGTTTGAAAACCTAGATCAATTTAGCAATGCACATCAACAAGGTGAGAATATAACACTAGATTCAGCCTTGACGGTATGTCAATTACGGTTCATCCTGGAGCACAGAAATATTTCGATGAGCAATAAGAGTGATACTCATAACAAAAAGGCTAGGCGTTTTGGCGCTGCCTTTTTGTTTATCATTCTCAGCTTACTTATCTTAGTACTTATGAGAAAAGAACATTACTTACAAATATACGATGAGAAAGAACAGCAAGTGATTTGGGAAGCTCCGATACAAGCTGGCGAAACATTTTATCACGAGTATCTTCATTCTGTTTCGCTAACACCTGTACAAGAATACTACCAAATGAATGATGAAGGAGTCATGGTTGCAACAGAAAGTAGGGTTCAGTCATTTGGGGCTGGGATTCCCTATGAAAAAAAGACAAGCTTTTGTTTATCGATGGCTTTTATGTATTACAAGAAGAGCGTGATGTGGAGCAGTTAACGATTCTACCATCTGATCGCTTTTCTCATTATTTCTACTATAAGGACGATTCATTAGATTTAACCTTGTTTGCAGGTCATAAGCTTCGAATCCGAATTGTTCGTTACTAGAGAGGAGGGGACCATTTGAAAAAGAATAAAAAGAGAATCGAGTATGAGCTGGATAAAAACATGGATAAACAAGTGAATGAGCTTGCTGGAAGTGATCGAAGTGTTCGTGGTTGGATGGCTCTGCTCATATTAGTGATTGCTGTGGTGATGTCAGTTTATCATCTTTACACAGCTGGATTTGGTTTAATGCCAGGTGTGGGAACTCGCTCACATATGATTATCCATTTAACGCTAGGTTTAGCACTAGTATTTTTGATTTTCCCAATAAAAAAAGGGTTAAACCAGAAGAAAATTGCGTCATATGATTTTGTCATTGCCGGAATCGCCGTTTTCGTTGGTTATTATTTGTATGCAAATCAAACGTCTCCATCTATATTATCAGGGAGAATGACGATCATTGATTTACTAGTAGGCATTATGCTGCTGCTTTTAGTGTTAGAAGCAACACGACGAGTAGTCGGTAAGCCACTTGTGATCATCGCCGCTATTTTTATAACGTATTTCTTCATAGGTGGCTTTCTTAGCCCACCATTTCGTCATACGAGAGCTGATTTTCAACAATTTATTTATGAAATGGGCTACACAACATCTGGAATTTTTAGTACACCGTTATCGGTGTCAGCGACATATGTATTCATCTTTATTTTGTTTGGAGCAATACTAGAAGCTACAGGAGCAGGTAAGATGTTTATTGACCTTGCCTTGAGAGCTTTTGGGAAATATAAAGGAGGGCCTGCAAAAGCTGCCGTTGTTTCTTCAGGTATGCTCGGTTCGATATCAGGAAGTTCAGTTGCCAATGCCGTAACAACGGGAACCTTCACGATCCCGCTAATGAAAAAAGTTGGATTTAAGCCTCAAGTTGCAGGTGGAATAGAAGTGGCAGCTTCATCAAGTGGACAATTATTACCGCCTATTATGGGGGCAGCTGCTTTTTTAATGATTGAGTATACACCGTATTCTTATGCTGAAATTATTAAGTCAGCAGCTATCCCAGCGATTTTAAGCTATATAGCAATTTTGTTTATGGTTCATTTAGAAGCTTCAAAAAATAACATAACAGGTCTACCTAAGGAAGCACTTGTATCAGGAAGAAAAACGTTAATACAGCATGGATATTTAATCTTGCCTGTTATAGTACTCGTCTATTTCCTCATTCAAGGTAATACCGTTCCAAATGCTGCCTTTTTTGCAATCGTATTATTACTCGTTTTGGCGAGCTTTACTCATCGCCTACGAGAACAGTTTGGAGCTGGAATGCTTGTTGCGGGGATTGTAGCTTTAATTGCATTTGCGTTACACTTCTTTTTTTCATGGCGTTTAGAAATAGCTGTAATGGTAGCAATTGGTTTAGCTGTCGCATTGCTTGTCGTTTTAATGCAGCGTTTCTTTAAAGTACAATCAGCACCTATTCGTTTTGGTGTTAGAGAGCTTATATCTGGCTTAGAAGTAGCTGCTCGAAACTCATTGACAGTAGTTGTAGCGTGTGCAACTGCAGGTATATTAATCGGAGTCATAAATTTAACAGGGCTTTCTGCCAAATTACCAACAATTATTGTTAACTTTGCTGGAGAGCATTTAATATTTGCTTTAATTTTCACGTTAATCGCCTGTTTAATTTTAGGATTAGGTTTACCGACGACAGCCACCTATGTAATCTTAGCAGCTATGGTTGCACCAGCACTTGTACAATTGGGTGTACCGATTATGGCCGCACATCTTTTTGTCCTCTATTATGGTATTTTGGCAGATGATACACCGCCTATTAATCTACCGGCTTACGCCGTATCAGGAATCGCAAAGTCAGAACCGATACGTACGGGTGTTCAAGGCTTTAAATTTGATTCAGGGGCCTTGCTTCTACCGTTTGTATTTGTCATGAATACGGCAATCCTTTTATTGCCTGAGGAAGCAGGTATGTATAGCTGGTTGGAGATTTCCCAACATATTATAACGGCAATTGTAGGGATTATGGCATTTGTTATGTTCATCCAAAATTATTTATTTGTTCGATTGCTACTAATCGAAAGGCTACTTGCTTTCGTTACAGCACTCGTGTTAATCCACGGTTCGATTTGGACTGATCTCATAGGGATAGTACTATTTGCTGTTTTAATTATAGGTCAAATCATAAGAAAGAGGTCTAGTGGAAATAAGCAGGTATCACCACAAACGACTTAATCTAAGCTTGTATGAAAGCAAATGGCTTTCATACAAGCTTTTTTGTCATATTAGACGTGAGAATTAACGTTCATATAATTCAATAGGCAGTAGATCAGGATCATGGAAAAAAGTAAAACGTTTACCAGTTGATTCGTCTATGCGAATCGGTTCAACATCAACTCCTTTTGCCTTAAGTTCAGCCGCAGCTTCGTTAATATCGTTAACGGAAAAAGCAAGGTGACGTAATCCTTGTGCCTCAGGGTAACTGAGTCGTCTAGGACTGTTTGGAAAGGAGAAAAGTTCGATCTGAACAAGGTCATTTACGGATAAATCAAGTTTATATGATTCTCGTTCTTTTCGATATGTTTCATTGATAATTGTTAAACCGAGGATTTCTGTATAAAAGCGTTTAGATACCTCATAGTTTGAGCAAATAATTGCAACGTGATGAATGTTTAATAGGTTCATATGATGATCACTCCTCACTTATTATTGGGAATACATCCAACTTTCTTACTATTTAGTATATTTTTTCCTTCTGTTAATCAATATGTATCATTATATAGTATAATAGAATGAAGAAAAGTAGCAAAAGTGAATAATTATAGTGTGAGGTATGAATATGGTCATTAATTTTTGTCCGACTTGTGGAGCAAATAAGGAAGAGGAAGCTAATTTTTGTCCTTCTTGCGGGTTGAATTATAATCTAGTGAAAATAGAAAATCAACAAGACGAAATGGATGAACTGGATGAAGGGAATCAAGAATTTGAATTGAAAACGGAATCAAAGAAATTTTCATTAAATAAATACTCAACTTACGTTACGTATATCGTAAATAGTTGTATGGTGCTCAATATTATCTGGCTTTATTTTGTCGCTAGAAATAGTATGATTCATGGGGACTATTCCTTTTTAGCTTATCTAGCTCCAGTCTTATTAATTGTATTATTTTTAATAGCGAGCTTGTACTTCCATAGCCGTTTTGAGAGCTATGCTTTGTTTGGTAACTTAGGACTTACTTCGCTGGCGTTTGTTCCTTTCTTTATACTATTTTTGCATAATACAAACGTTTATTCTAATGGCCTTATTCCACAAACAAATCAGTTGAATTTCATTATTATTGCGATACTGCCGTTAACAGTATTAAGTATAATCGTATTATCGATTATCTCGATTGTTATTTGGAAACGCATTACTAAGAATGTCAATGAGAATAAGGAAGAAGATCTATTAGAAATTGAGGAATAAAAAACTAGTGTCCATACTATTGGGACACTAGTTTTTTATTACAGCATGCTTGATAGTACGGTTACACCTGCACCTATCGCAACGGCAATCAATGGGACAATAATGTATGTTATCAACATTTTTTTCCGTTGTTTCCTTTGAGCCATTTGTTCCGGTGTTAAGTACATCCTTTTTAGCCTCCCTATTATTATTTATCACATTACCTTTGTTATATTTTTGTATTAGCCAGAGCAGAATTTAGTAAACAATTCACAACATTATTTAGTATACTAGGAAAAAAGATGCAGAGGGAATATATTTTTAAAAAATGAGACTAAAGAACTAGTTGTTTTATACCTTAGCTGGATGGTTAATAAGAATCTCCTACGCAGCGATAGTAATTATTTAGATATTTTGCTGTTGAACGTATTACATCGAATATGAGTAAATATCTAATATCTACTATGAACGAAGTATATTGATTTATCTTCGTATGATCTGCTACGGGACAAATGTGGAAGAAACGAGTATACTACGAGATAAATTCGTTAAGGATTAAGGCTCGATTCTAATAATGTTTGTACGTTATAATAAAGGTAATGAGTTAGAATTGAGAATTGAAGAAAAGGTGAGTGGATAGTATGGGGCGTAAGTGGAATAACATTAAAGAAAAGAAGGCGTCTAAGGACGCAAATACGAGTCGTATATATGCAAAGTTCGGTCGGGAGATATATGTAGTGGCTAAGCAAGGTGAGCCAGATCCCGAATTAAATCAAGCATTGAAAGTTGTATTAGAGAGGGCGAAAACGTATAACGTACCTAAAGCAATTATTGATCGAGCGATTGAAAAGGCAAAGGGAGGTAGTGAAGAAAGCTATGATGAGCTACGTTACGAAGGATTTGGTCCGAATGGCTCAATGATTATAGTTGATGCACTAACGAATAATGTGAATCGAACAGCTTCAGAAGTTCGTGCTGCTTTTGGAAAAAACGGTGGGAATATGGGGGTTAGTGGTTCAGTTGCTTACATGTTCGATGCAACGGCCGTTATCGGTGTAGAGCAAAAAAGTGAAGAGGACGTTTTGGAGCTATTAATGGAGGCGGATGTTGAAGTAAGAGATTTATTTGCAGAGGATGATTCAGTCATTGTTTATGCAGAGCCAGAACAATTTCATGCTGTTCAAGAAGCTTTCAAGCAAGCTGGTGTGACAGAATTTACTGTTGCTGAATTAACGATGCTTCCGCAAAGTGAAGTTACGCTAACAAACGAAGATCAAGAGCAATTTGAGAAGCTAATTGATGTATTAGAGGATTTGGAGGATGTAAAGCAAGTCTATCATAATGTTGATTTAGCTTAATGACTATGAGAACTCCAGTAGACGTATATTTAAATAAAGAATGGCTACGCGTCATATACTTAGCTAAGAGTTTTAAAAATTAACGGCTTCAGGTTGCGGTTATAGGGTGAATCGCTCAATACGTTCATTATTTGTAGAGGAGTACTGGATACGTCCTGTTCTTTTTAAAATACTAAGATTAGTGCACCGAGTATTCTTACAATACAACGAGGAGTGGTATAGATGAAAAAGTGGATTTTCTTATACAGTGCATTGGCCTTTACTATAGTAGGCTGTAGTCAAGAAAGCAATGAGAATGATTATAGCCAACTAGAATCGGAATATAAGGAGTTACAGGAAAAGCATGAAGAGTTAGTACTTGAATATGATCAACTAAATGCTGAGATTGAGCAATTACGCCAAGAGTTAGAAGAGAATAACATTGATTTGGATGTGAATGAGGAACCTGATGGTGATAACAATGATAATATAGAAGAGGAAGTTCAAGAGGAGATTGCTGTAGGTCTTGACGATTCGCTAACACTTGATCAAGGTTACTATATTATAGGGGCAGACATCCCTGCAGGTCATTATTTTGCACATGCAGACGGTGACCAAACTGGCAATTTAATCATTAAAGGTCCAGATGGGGTGTCAAAGAGCCAAAATACTCTCACAAATGAAGGGATTTCAATCGAATTGGAGCAAGGTGATACATTGGAAATTGACGTATCAACAACAATAACAGTTGAATAAATGATAATATAAAACAAGCACAGTCAGTTTTTTCTGACTGTGCTTGTTTTGCAATCTAATATGAGTATGAAAATTTCCATGTGTAATTTCTAACAGTGACTGGTTCTTATAAAACCATTGCTGCTAGCCAACCAAATATGAAAAGAGGGATATTAAAATGTAAAAAAGTAGGTACACAAGTATCCCAAATATGATTATGCTGTCCGTCAGCATTAAGTCCCGCGGTTGGCCCAAGTGTACTGTCAGAGGCTGGAGCTCCTGCATCGCCTAAGGCACCAGCTGTACCGATTAGAGCGATAATCGCTAATGGAGAAAAACCAGCGGCTACACCTAATGGGACGAATAAAGTAGCGATAATCGGAATTGTCGCAAAAGAAGACCCGATTCCCATCGTAATAAATAACCCGATAATTAGCATGAGAAAGGCTGCTGCAGCTCGATTATCCCCAATAATAGTGGTTGCTTGATTGACAAGTAAATCAACATGACCAGTCTCACGTATGACTGCAGCAAAACCTGAGGCTGTTAGCATCACAAACCCGATGAATGCCATCATCTTCATCCCCTCTGTGACGACACCATCCGCTTCTTTCCACTTTAAAGAACGAGAAGCAAACAGAACAATTAAACCAGATAAAGCAGCAATAATCATTGATTCAAAAACACTTTGGATGATTAACGTGATGATAATCGCAGCACCAGCAGCATAAACGGACCAAACTGTATATTGCTGTTTTGTATCTGAAACACCTAATACCGGCTTACTTTCGTATTGACGTTTCTTGCGGTATGTGATCAGAAGTGCGACCAAAAGTCCAAGAACGAGCCTAGTGTCGGTAAAGCCATTGCTGTTGGAATATCAGATAATGTGACGGTTAATTCATTTTCATTCATATTATCGGCGATGATTTCGTGGAAAATCTTCCCAAACCCGTACGGCAAGAAAATATAAGGTGCTGTTAATCCAAACGTTAATATTGTTGCAATTGCCCGACGGTCAACACCTAATTCATTTAAAATTTGCAAAATTGGTGGAATTAAAATTGGGATAAATGCAATATGAATAGGTACGACATTTTGTGAAAAGCAAGCTACGATTGTTAAAATAAAAAATATTAGTGCTTTTGATAAAGCGGCTTTTCGCGAATCGTTGTTTTTTCCGACTAGGCGTATAACAAACTGAACCATTACGTCTGGTAGTCCTGTTCGAGCAATTGCTACTGCAAAAGCACCTAGAAGAGCATAGCTTAAAGCAACCGTTGCTCCACCACCTAATCCATCATTAAACGTTGATATTGTATGCTCAAAGCCTAAGCCACCTACTAGACCACCTACTAACGCACCAATTGCTAGTGCGAGTACGACATGGACTCTCGATAAACTTAATATGAGCATGATTAAAACAGCAATTAAAACGGCATTCATAAATGATCACTCCAAAAATCCTTTAGTTTATTAAATCACTAATACATGAAAGACCTTATCAAACTATCACTTTTCTGCAAGAATGTCAATTGTTTTTAGAAAAGAGGATATAGGAAAAAAATTGAAAGGATTTCTTACATTAAAAAGGACAATCACTCATAAAAGTCGTAGTATATACATATTAGTAAAGGAACTGATTAAAGTTAAGTGAGAAGGAGTGGTAGTCATGAAAATGGCCTTTGGTCAAAATAAGTATTATTTAGCTGAAATAGATAGCACCCCAACTAAACATCAAGCGGAGCGATGGAGCTGGGATATATACATTTCAACGAATGAAAATGATCAATGTTACGGTAAGGCATTTGCTCCAGGAAGAGGAATTGAAATTCCATGGACACCATTAAGAGAACAAGATTATTTAGCAGAAATGATTGATTTATGTGAACAATCCATTTCACGTCTGTCTTAGATAGGTGATCAAAAAAAGTCCGAGAATATGTTCTTGGATTATTTTTATGGGTAAATATGTCAAAATGTTAGCTAACATGTCGGAATTAAGTATAAGCAGCTCTCCAAATGATCATACTTTTTAAAAAAAAGAAGGAGAGCGTTTATGACGGAAGATCATAATATTATTAAAGGCTTACTATGGGGTTCGATATTAAGCGTTCCGTTATGGCTATCAATATTTGGATGGGTTAAGGTGTTAAAAGCACTATTATAAAAAAACACGGAGGGTGATTTCTCCTCCGTGCTAGCTTATGTAACCTTTTTATTTGGTAAATACTTCATATAACGCTTCTGCAAACGTGATGCCCTTGCTCATTCGGTCTGGCATTTTCAATAAGATTATTTAACTCAGAATCATCAGTTGAAGGCCATGCAAACCAATGATCAGCGTAAATATAATCTTCATCATTGGCAAATTGCTCTAAAGCTTGAGTTTGTTCTAAGTAATAGCCAGCTCCAAATAATGGGTTCCCTGGAAGTAGGATGATTTCAGTCTCTGCTAACTCCGGCTCTAAATGTGAAAGAATTCTTCTTAACATTTCAATTGAATCCTCTTTCATCAAGACACCATTATCATTTAAGAGAAATGGTTCAATCAAAAGTACTTCTGGACGAAGGCTAATCACTTCATCAATATAATCACTCTCGGCTATTTCAAACGTATTTAATCTATCGACATCTACAACATGCATATTAACATCAATATTACCGGCAGTACTTTGTAATAAATCGGTTAGTACATAAGGCCATGATAAATCAACGTCTTCATGGGTTATGGAAGTAGATCCGAATGCAACGATCTCAAGCGAACCATCCGTACCGTATTGCTCAATCCACTCATTGAGCATACCGGTAGCGGATGGGAGTTCCGTACTTGCATCGTCATCACTGACAGTAGGTTCTTTATCTTTATCCTCCTCATTATCGATGATGTCAACATCGATTTGCTGAGCCTCTTCAGCGATAGCTTGTAGTTTTTGCTGGTAGTAATAATGTCCACCAATAATAATGATGATCGCTAAAACGATCGTACTAGTAATTAACGTTGTTTCAAAGCAAATTTTCCGCCCTTCTTTTTCGTAAGAATTATCCCTCTTCGTTTTCTGGTGGTTCTGGTTCCTCAGTAACACCTTTTTCAATAAAGACTGCTGTAATTGATTTTGCTTGATTCATCGTTACTGTCAAGACTTGGTTTGTGCCTGAAGCATCTCCTTCCCAATGGCTAAACTCCCAATTACTACTAGCACGTGCTTCAAGTGTAACAGTGGAGCCTTTTTCTATTCCATGTTGTGAGCGATTTGATAGAACAATTCCTTCACCTCGTCTTCCAACAGATAATTGGACTGTCTCGGGTGTTGCCTGTTCATTTACTTTTTCGCTATTGTATTGCTCATTATTAGCATCATTAGCTGGTTCTTCATCATCTGTTGGAGGTGGAGAATTCACTGGTTTCTCGTTCTTGTTGTTTGGAACATTATTTGATTGCGAGCTTGTATTGTTACTAGATGAACTGTTATTAGTTGTATTACTATCATTTGTGTTAATATGATCTGTTCTTCCTTGATCAATTTGTCTAAAAACTGCTCGTAATGATAGATCCTCATTCATGTCAATCGTTAAAGATGCATTTGTGCTTTCTAATGATCCAGTCCAATGAACAAATTCCCAGCCAGAGTCAGGGGTTGCATGTATCGTAACTGTTTCATTAGGTGAGAAAGTTGAACCAGATTTGTCTTGAGTTACGGTGCCCGAGCCTGACTTTGACAAAGCTAATTGATATTCGTCAGTGTCACGTGCAAAAACGGCTGTAATGGACAAGTTGTCTTCAACTGTAAGGTCATGACTAGTCGATGTGCCATCTAAATCCCCTTCCCATCTGACAAAAGACCAACCTTGAGCAGGCAAAGCTTCAACAGTAATAAGAGTGCCAGGTTCATACGTGTCTTGTTCTGGGAAAATCGTAACGTGTCCTTCTCCTATTGTGTCAGATAAGATCGTATGATTTTCACCAGAAATTCGAATATTAATAGATGATGTTAAACCATCGATCGTTGTGTGGATCGTTTCAATCCCTTCTTCATCGGCAATAAACTGAATCAATTCGTTATTAATCTCAGACTCTTCTATTGTACCAAACCCTTTTTCTAATGACCAATCGGGTTCAACTTCCATAGGGTTGTCATTAGCGTCATAAGCCGA
This sequence comes from Bacillus sp. JCM 19034, assembly GCF_001310635.1. Classification (GTDB taxonomy): domain Bacteria; phylum Bacillota; class Bacilli; order Bacillales; family Bacillaceae_D; genus Halalkalibacter. Next base: position 9,990 of record NZ_BAXR01000015.1, on the reverse strand, counting down.
AATAGAAAGCTCAAGCTCGTCATTCACTGCAACAGTTGGCTCATCATCAATATTATCCCATTTAATGTCTTCAACGACTTGCTCTTTTATTTCAATTTCGAGTTCACGTTCAATCGACCCAGTTGTAGCGACAATTGTTGTAGTGCCGATGCTAGAGCCTTTAACTTCTAAACCGAGGTCGTCCTCTACAACTTTTGCAATCTCTTCATTTTGAGAAGTCCATTCAGCATCAAGTGGAATCATGCGTTCCTCACCATCTGACCATACGAGTTGAATAGGACGCCTGTGATCTAACTGAATGAAGGGGCGTTCAATGTGAATGTAAATATCAGCCATAAATTGGTCGTAAGTGTCTTGGAATTCTGTTTGATCCGCTTGCTCAATACCGAGTTCCAATATTGCGATAGCATCGTTTATTTTTGATTGACTCAAAAATAGGTCAACGAGATGTGTATAAAAGATAGAGACTTCTGATTGCAAATCAATTCCTTCTCGGAGTGTTTGCTCGGCTAAATCGAGCCTGGCAATCCCTATATAGCTATGTGCTAATCCAACACGCGCGTTAATATGTAACGGATCAATAGCTAGAATTTCTTTATATAATTCTATGCTCTCATCATAGTGTGCTTGATCAAAGGAGTAATTGGCCTCCCGCTCTAGTTCTTCAATTTTCCCACTAGATTCGAATGGAAACAGAAGTAGCCCTGCTACACTGATAATTAGGACAAAACTAATCATTGAAATGAGCACTTTTTTAGACATGAAAAACACCTTCTTTCCAAATTGAGGATGATGAAAAATGGTTATAAAAGTAGAATTTGCATTAAGACATATGTTCATTATAATAAAATCGCTTAAATAAAGGAACAGTCCTTAGAGAAAAAGAGTGAATGATGTTGAAAGAGTGTCGCTATGGTATAGTAACGATAAAGGAGTGAGAGTCAATGATTCTTGTAACGGGTGGAGCAGGTTACATTGGTAGTCATACATGCCTAGAACTACTTGAAGCAGGTTATGAGGTAGTAGTAGTTGATAATTTAGCTAATAGTCATTATGAATCGATTAGAAGAGTGGAGCAAATCACTGGAAAAACTTGTTACTTTGAACAAATTGATTTGCTTGATCGCGACCAATTAGAGAGCGTATTTGCAAAATATAAAATTGAAGCAGTTATTCATTTGGCGGGTCTGAAGGCTGTTGGAGAATCGGTAGAAATACCGCTACATTATTATCATCAAAATGTAACAGGAACGATTTATTTATGTGAAGTCATGCAAAAATATGGTGTGAAAAAGCTCGTCTTTAGTTCATCGGCAACTGTATATGGAGTATCGGAAGAAGTACCTTTAGATGAAACATCACCGTTAGGAGCAACAAATCCATATGGAAGAACAAAGATTGTAATAGAAGAAATGCTACGTGACCTTTATTGTTCAAAGCCAGATTGGTCAATTGCTTTGCTTCGTTATTTTAACCCGGTTGGAGCACATAAAAGTGGATTAATTGGCGAAGATCCGAGTGGGATTCCGAATAATTTAATTCCATATATTACACAGGTTGCGATTGGAAAGTTAGAACACCTCACTGTTTTTGGTGACGACTACCCGACAAAAGATGGGACAGGGGTACGTGATTACATACATGTTGTTGATTTAGCGAGAGGACATGTGAAGGCGTTGCAAAAGATTGAACAAGAAGCTGGAATTGATGCATACAATTTAGGAACTGGAAATGGTTATAGCGTCTTGGAAATGATTCAGGCGTTTGAAAAAGTAACAGAGCAAACTATTCCCTACGTAGTAAGTGAACGCAGACCTGGTGATATTGCCATCTGTTATGCTGATCCGACCAAAGCGTATAAACAGCTTAATTGGCAAGCGGAAAAAGGGTTAGAGGAAATGTGCCAAGATGCATGGAAATGGCAACAAATGAATCCATTAGGGTATAAATAAAGGAGACAGCGTTGCTTTGACGCTGTCTCTGTTCATTAAAGAATAAGCAATTATTCCGTGTTTTTCTTATTTTACTAGGTTTTCATTTGCTTTCTTTTCAATATATTTCAAAACATCATCACGTAGATCGTTACGGTTAAGGGCAAAATCAATCGTTGCTTGAATAAAGCCAAGCTTATCGCCAACGTCATATCGCTTTCCAGTAAATTCACAAGCTAAGACAGCCTGTTGTTGATTTAGCTTAACAAGAGCATCCGTTAATTGAATTTCATTTCCGGCACCAGGCTCAAGATTTGCTAAAATATCAAAGATTTCTGGGCGCAACACGTAACGTCCCATAATGGCCAAGTTCGATGGAGCCTCTGCTGGTTTAGGCTTTTCAACTAACGTTTCAACATGAAGGACATGCTCTTCGATTTCCGTACCTTTTGGTGCAATAATCCCATATTTTGAAACGTCAGCATCAGCAACTGGTTGAACACCTACAACAGAGGAGTGGTAGCGATTGTACACGTCGATTAGCTGCTTTAAGCATGGAGTATCAGATTCAACGATATCATCCCCTAATAACACCGCAAAAGGTTCGTCACCAATAAAGCGGCTCGCACAAGCGATGGCATGACCTAGTCCTTTCGGTTCCTTTTGTCGAATATAATGAATGTTGGCGATATTCGAGATCGCTTGAACTTCTTCTAACATAGCAAATTTTTCTTTTTGAGCTAATGTCTCCTCAAGCTCGTACGATTTATCGAAGTGGTCCTCAATCGCTCGTTTTCCACGTCCACTAACAATCATAATATCTTCAATTCCGGCAGCTACTGCTTCTTCCACAATATATTGGATTGTTGGTTTATCAACAATTGGAAGCATTTCTTTCGGTTGAGCTTTCGTTGCAGGTAAAAAGCGAGTGCCAAGACCCGCGGCTGGAATAATGGCTTTACGAACTTTCATTACAGTCACCTCTTAAAAAAATACATTTTTATATTTGTTATCCATCTTACCATAAGTATGAGTTGATCTCTCTATTCCAAACAATGTTAATCGTTGGAAGTCTTTCAACTCTATTAAACATCTTTCTATCTTTGAGAGCAACCGTTTTAAATAATTAAACAAGTTAATTAAGTTGGAACTGTGGAATAAAAACAAAATGTTGTGTCACTCTTTGTAATGAGCGAAAGTTAAGCGACTTCCTCAAAGAGAATATGGTATAATCGATTATTGGTTTGTATGTTTAGTGTTTACCGTAAAGGAGAAAGGTCGGTACCTTATGGTGAAGAAAGTGAAAATCCTCTTTTTTATCTATCAAATGGGTGGAGGCGGAGCGGCACGAACGTTATTAAATATTATGAATAATGTTGATCGTGAACGCTTTATTCCATATTTGGTTACGCTTAATATGAACGGTTCATACGAGCGTGAATTAAAGAAGGATATTACGTTTATTAAATTGGAGACAGCACGCTTAAGTCGTTCAATTGGAAGGCTTAAGGAGATTATTCAGGAAGAAGAGATTGACATTGTTTTTAGTACGATCCCACGTGTGAACACGATTGCGATTATTGCCAATCGTTTAGCACGTAGAAAAGCCGTTAATATTATTCGGGAAGCCGATAACTTAGGCGGCAGTGTGAAAGAAAATATCCAGCTCCTTGGCTTTGGTATGATTTACAAGCTGGCTCACCAGATTGTCTCACTATCAGAAGGGGTTAAACGGAATTTAGTTCGACGTTATAAAGTGAAACCTAGCGATATTGAAGTCATCTACAATCCTGTTGACTTGCAAATGATTGAAACGAAGATCGACCAAGGGAAGTTAGATCCTGAACATGAAGCACTATTTGAAACAGCCGATAAAGTGATCGTTACAGCAGGTCGGTTAGTGAAACAAAAGGATCAAGAAACACTTTTGAAAGCTTTTGCCAAAGTGAACGAAACGATAAAATGTCAGCTTATTTTACTAGGTGAAGGTCCATTAAAAGAGAGCTTAGTGTCATTAACGAATCAATTAGAGATTGCAGACCGTGTTCACTTCCTCGGTTTTCAGTCAAATCCGTATCTCTATTTTGCGAAATCCGATCTCTTTGTTTTGACATCGATTCATGAAGGCTTTAGTCATGTCATTGCTGAAGCATTAGCAACTGGAACTCCTGTCGTCGCAACAGACTGTCTGTCAGGTCCAAGGGAAGTGCTCAATCACGGCAAATACGGTCAATTGTGTAAAGTTGCTGATGTAAGAGAAGTGGCAGAGAAAATGCAAATGGTTTTATCATATAACCAAGAAGAGATGGAACAAGTTCGCGTAAAAGGGATTGAACGAGCCGCTCATTTTGATGCGAAGAAAATAGTCGCCCAATATGAGACATTATTTTTACAAACGTTAAAGCGAAAAAAGGTGTGAGGTCGCTTTGGGACAAAAACAAAAGGTCGTCCATATAACAACTGTACATCATCCGCTCGATCCGCGGATTTATTATAAGCAATGTCAGTCATTGCAAAAGGCTGGATACGATGTTACATTCATTGCTCCAAATGCAAAAGAGGTGATTGGGGAAACTAATGTGAACCTCATCTCGCTAAAAAAACAAACAAATCGCCTCAAACGGATGTTTTTATCAACGATTGATGCGTATCGAAAAGCAAAAAAGGTACATGCTGATTTTTATACGATTCATGACCCAGAGCTTTTACCCGTAGCTTGGCTTTTAAAAAAGAAACATAATGTCGTCATTTATGATATACATGAGGATTATGAAACAAGTATTTTACAAAAGGAATATTTACCGAAGCTCTTGCAAAGGGTATTGGCAAAAGGGTATCGCATGATGGAGTCCTTTTTTTCACGGAAGCTGGAGCTTCTTTTGGCAGAAAAATATTATCAAGAGAAATATAAAAGAGGTGTGTGCCTGTTAAATTATCCAATTCTTGATCAAGAACAAATTTCTGCAGAACGGAAGATGGATCAAGCAAGTGATGAGTTGATTTATACTGGGAATCTTTCAGAGACGAGAGGTGCACTTACGCAGGCACGAATTCCTACCTATCATCCAGCTGTGACCGTTCGGTTTTATGGGAAATGTGCACAAGGTTTAGCTGAGCAAATGTATGTCGAAGCTAAAGATAAAAAAGCACAAATTGTCATTAACGGTATTGAGAGCTATGTACCGAAAGCGGAAATTGATCAAGCATATGTAGAGAAACCTTGGATTGCTGGCATTGCACTATTTCCGTATGATCCACATTATATGCGTAAGGAATTAACGAAGTTCTTTGAATATATGAGTCATGGATTGCCTATTCTCTGTTCAAACTTCCCGGTGTGGGAGGCATTCGTTAAAAAATATAAGTGTGGACTAGCGATCGATCCAAATGATCCAGATGCAGTATATGAAGCAATTGAGTTTTTACGGACAAATCGTGAAGAAGCGAAAAAATGGGCGAAAATGGTCGACAAGCCGTTCTAAACGAATTAAATTGGGAGAAGGAACAGGAAAAGCTAATTGCGTGGTATCGTAAGCTAGCCCCTTCTCACCAGTAGAAGAGGGTGAAAAGATGTCTACAGTCTCGATTATTACGCCGGCTTATAACGCCGAAGCGTACATTGCTGAAACAATTGAATCCGTTCTAGCACAAACGTATGAAAATTGGGAAATGCTGATCGTTGACGATTGTTCTACTGATCGAACGGTTGAGATTGTTCAATCCTACGCAGCACGCGAGCCGCGCATTCGCTTCATACAGCTCGATAAAAACCAAGGGCCGGCGATTACGCGTAATACGGCGATTCAAGCGGCAAGTGGACGATATTTAGCCTTTTTAGATAGCGATGATAAATGGCTTCCTGAAAAGTTGGAAAGACAGCTTCAATTTATGAAGGAACGTAATGTTGCTTTTTCATTTACTCAATATCATGTCATCGATCTTGAAGGTAACGAGACGGGCAAGCTCGTTGATGTACCAGAGGAAGCAACGTATGAAGATCTATTGAAGCATAATGTAGTAGGATGTTTAACCGTTTTATTAGATAAAGAAAAAGTTGGAGCGGTAGAAATGGTCGATATTCGATCACGGCAGGATTATGTTCTTTGGCTCCATATATGTAAACGTGGCTTTACCGCATACGGCTTGAAGGAGCCTTTAGCTTTATACCGTGTCGGTCGTCAGTCCGTTTCAAGCAACAAAATAAAAATGGCTAAGCAAAATTGGCGAGTGTATCGAGAAATTGAAGGATTGAACTTAGTAAAGAGCTTGTGGTATTTTGGGCATTATGTTGTGTTTAAGCTTGTGAAGTATGCTAGGTGAGTGGTTAACGTTTTAGTTATAGTTTTAATTTATCGTAGGCGGTGTAGTTTGAAGAATGAAAAATTATATCAATGAACTTTTAAAGCGTAAAGATTTATTAATATATTTAGTTAAATCTGGATTAAAGGCTGAACACCGTAATAGCTATTTAGGTTATTTTTGGTGGTTATTAGATCCATTATTAAATGTGGCTGTTTATTTTTTTCTTGTTGCAATTGTATTAGGGAGAGCTGGTGATGACCCTCGTGAATATCTTGTTTATTTAGCAATCGGATTAATCTCTTGGCGTTGGATAAGTACAACAGTGAATTCATCGGCAAAATCAATCACGAAATATTCTTCTATTATTAATCAAGTCTATTTGCCAAAGTCTATTTTCCCATTTGCATTCACGTTCTCACAGCTTTTCAATTTTGGGTTTGGATTAATAGTTATTGCGATTTTTCTAATCTTTAGCGGGACAATACCAGGATGGCAAGTTGTTTATCTGCCATTTATTATCGTTGCACAATTACTCTTTTTAATTGCGATAGGCTTAATGTTAGCTTACTTTAATGTCTTTATTCGCGATATTGATTATGTCTTAACTCACGTAACGAGAGTTATGTTTTATGCATCACCGATTATTTGGATGGGCCGTTTAAGTGGTACATCATTTAGCTGGATTGTTGACTATAATCCAGTTGCAATCCTAGTAAATAGCTATCGGGATGTTCTAATGTATCACTCCACTCCCGATTTAGTTGCATTAATGATCATTGCTGTTGTTTCATTAATGGTCAGCTTTGGTATGCTCTATCACTATAGTCGAAACGAACATAAAATAATTAAAGCATTGTAAAGGAGTTACTATGTATAAAGATAACATCTTAACTGACCAGAACCGAGAAGTAGTGATTCGAGCTGAAAATCTCGGTGTATGTTTCCCTGTTGGTAAACGAGATGATTATAAATCAAAAATGATTAATATATTTAAGAGAAAGGAATCAGAAACAAAGGAAAAGTTCGTTTGGCCGATGAAGCATATTGATTTTCAAGGCTATAAAGGTGAAGTTTTAGGGGTTATTGGATCAAATGGTTCAGGGAAAACAACGTTATGTAAATTAATTTCAGGTATTTTGCAGCCGGATGAAGGTTCCATTGCTGTTGATGGGAGCGTCACGGCCTTATTCTCGTTAGGGATGGGCTTTAAAAAGGAGCTAACAGGTCGTGAAAATGTCTATCTAAATGGAATGATGCTCGGAATCGATAAAGAAAAAATAGCTGAATATATAGATGAAATTCAACAATTTGCCGATTTAGGAGATTTCTTAGATCAGCCGATGAAATATTATTCTAGTGGAATGAAAGCAAGACTTGGCTTTAGTGTGGCGTCACATATGGAGCCTGAAGTGTTAATTTTAGATGAAGCTCTAAATACAGGAGATCGCGAATTTAGCCAAAAAGCAGCTCAGAAAATGCGTGAGCTTGTTCAAAAAGCGAAAATGGTTATTTTAGTAACACATAGCTTGAAGTATGCCAAAAGGAATTGTGATCGTTTAATTTGGTTAGATAAAGGTGTTATTCGAGCTGTTGGTGATCCTACTGAAGTGGTTGAACAATATAAAAAATCAATACCAGCACGGAAAAGGAAAAAGCGGGAGAAACTAGAGCTTGAAAAAACAGCTACTGCGATTGTGGATCAGGCTATTATAAAAGCAGAAAAAATCGCGGTTTCTTTCCAACTGAATAAAAAACCATTTTGGGCATTGAAAGATATTAGCTTTGAAATAAAAGAAGGAGAAGTTGTTGGGATCATCGGTCATAATGGTGCTGGGAAAAGTACGCTGACAAAGGTGTTAACAGGATCCTTCGTCCAGAGGAAGGTTCTTTACAGCTAAATGGTGAAACAACTTCTCTGTTAAGCTATGGAGCGGGATTCAATGAACAATTAACAGGAACTGATAATATCTACTTGAATGGAATGTTACTTGGAATTAACCGAACGAAAGTAGAAAACGACTATCCTGAAATAGTGAAATTTTCCGGATTAGAGAAAGCGATCGATAAACCTGTCAAAAATTACTCAAGTGGGATGAAGGCACGTTTAGGTTTTAGTATCGCAGCCACACTTCAACCTGATATATTTATTATCGATGAGGCTCTATCAACAGGTGATATCGCTTTTCAACAAAAAGCTAGTGAACGTATTCAGGATATGATGGAAAAAGCAAAAGCAGTGATTATTGTGACACATAGTATGTCCTTAACAAGACAATTGTGTACGCGAGCAATTTGGATGGAGAGAGGACAAATTCGCTACGATGGAGAACCTGAAAAGGCGGTAGAGCTGTATCAAGAGAGTATTCAAAAAAAGCGTGAAAGATTGAAAAATAAAGGATAAAGCGGACAACGGCGGTGATAAGTAGTGTTACGATTGGTGAAAAAAGGAGTTATATCATCGGTTGATTGGTTTTTATATCAATTTTTAAGCGTAAGTCAAAAAGAAAAGCTAGCGAACATGCTTACTGAAAAGCAAAAAGAGACGTTAAAAAGGCTGATGAACCCAGGTAAGAAACGTGCACAAATCCGTAAAATTGAACGAATGAAATATCGCTTATACGAACTAGGGTTTAGTGAGAAAGCTGTAGATGATTTAAAGTTACTTATCGAAGAGGATCATTTTTTAAAGAAATATGCAGCGTGGGAGCTAGCTGTTTGGTATGTCAATCAATATTGTAAAGACGGTGCTGAGCAATGCCTTTATTACCTTGAAATTGCATTGGATGGTGAGAAAGACAATGGTGCTATTCGTCGAGCAAAGATTTTACAAGCTGAGTGCTATCAACGGTTAGGTAACACAATTCAAGCTTACCAATTGTTAGAGGCAGAGTTAAAGCACTCTCAACATGTTGACCTTTACCTTGGTCTCGTTAGTTTATCTGGGGATGTTAAGGAGAAGGAGCAGTTGTTAAATGAAATGTATGCGATGTATCACCTTTCGCCAATAACATTTGCAGGTGAGGATCATAAAACTCTCTACGACCGTTTAACTAGCCTCCTAGCCATTCTACTGACAAAAAAGCAAAAGTATCAGTCATTATACCAGCGTATAATTCCGCAGATACAGTTGGTACGTCAATAGAAGCGATGCTACAGCAAACTTGGAGTAACCTTGAAATTCTTGTTGTTGATGATTGTAGCACGGATCATACGAAAGAAGTCATTATGAAATATGTTAAGCAAGATGAGCGGGTTAAATGCTTGAGTACTCCAGAGAATGGAGGAGCATATGTAGCACGAAATGTTGCCCTACAAATAGCAACAGGTGATTATGTCACTATTAATGATGCGGATGATTGGTCACACCCTGAGAAGATAAAACTCAGGTTGAACATCTGGAAGCAAATCAGTCCATTATTGCTAATTTCTCTAACCAGGCAAGAACGACGAATCAGTTAACCTTTTATCGTCGTGGTAAGCCAGGTATTTACACATTTGCAAACATGTCCTCATTTATGTTTAGACGTAAAGAAATTGTAGAAAAAATTGGTTATTGGGATAGCGTCCGCTTTGCTGGGGATTCAGAATTTGTCAAACGGATTAAGATTGTTTTTGGTGAAAGGTCTGTCGTCTATTTGGAAACAGCACCTCTGTCTTTTCAACGTCAAACGGAAGAGTCCTTGACCGGAAATTCAGCCTTTGGCTTTCCGGGATATTTCATGGGTGCGAGAAAAGAATATAAGGAAGCTCATGAAGA
>NZ_BAXR01000014.1 GCF_001310635.1 Bacillus sp. JCM 19034 | reverse complement strand
GTGCTATTTTCAATCGCTTTTCGTTTAACAGCGACTTTATTATCATATCAAATTCAAATTTGTTTGTCAAATCTTTTTTTTGATATTTTTTTAACGTCTTAGCGACAAGAAATAATATAACATTATTCGACTGTATTATGCAAGTACTTTTTAAAAAAGTTATAAGATAAAATTTGGTATTGCTAGGTTCCCCTATTCAAGGAACCTAGCAACATTATTTTATTCAGATTGCTCTCTATGTCTCATTTGTGGGAATAATAATACATCACGAATCGATGGGGAATTAGTTAGAAGCATAACTAAACGGTCAATCCCGATACCGAGCCCGCCAGTTGGTGGCATACCATATTCTAACGCCTCAACAAAATCTTCATCCATCATATGAGCTTCGTCATCTCCTTGCTCACGTTCAACTAATTGTTGTTCAAAGCGTTGTCTTTGATCAATTGGATCATTTAATTCTGTAAATGCATTAGCGTGTTCTCGACCAACGATAAATAATTCAAATCGATCCGTGAATCGTTCGTCATCAGCATTTTTCTTTGCTAATGGCGAAATCGCAACTGGATGACCATAGACAAATGTAGGTTGAATAAGTCCTTCCTCAACAAATTGTTCAAAAAATTCATTTACGACATGTCCAAACGTCATTGTCTCTTTCACATGTACATTGTGTTCTTTAGCAATTTTACGTGCTTCTTCGTCACTCATTTGCTGCCAAAAGTCTACGCCTGTCTTCTCTTTAATAGCATCGACCATATGAATTCTTTTCCACTTAGGAGTTAGATCAACTTCATGATCTCCATACGTAATCTTAGTTGTGCCTAAAACATCTTGTGCAATATGAGCTACGAGGTTTTCAGTTAGTTCCATAATATCATGATAATCAGCATAAGCTTCATATAACTCAATCATCGTAAATTCTGGATTATGTCTTGTTGATACACCTTCATTACGAAACACTCGACCAATTTCATAAACCTTTTCTAACCCACCGACAATAAGTCGTTTTAAGTGAAGTTCGATTGCAATTCTCATATATAGTGTCATGTCTAACGCATTATGATGAGTGACGAACGGACGAGCTGATGCTCCTCCTGCAATAGAATGCATAGTTGGTGTCTCTACTTCTAGATAGCCGTTTGAATCTAAATAGCGACGCATAGATTGTAAAATACGACTACGCATAACAAACGTATCGCGAACTTCCGGATTTACGATTAAATCAACGTAACGTTGACGATAGCGTTGTTCGATATCTTTTAAGCCGTGGAATTTGTCTGGTAATGGACGTAAGGATTTAGAAAGCAATGTAAAACTTTGTACTTTTATCGATAGTTCCCCAACCTTTGTTTTAAACGCCGTTCCTTTAACTCCAACAATATCACCGATATCAATCGTATTAAATAAATCATACGCATCATCACCAACTGCATCTTTACGAACATAAATTTGTACTTGTCCTGTTAAATCTTGAATATGAGCAAAACCAGCTTTCCCTTTACCACGCTTTGTCATAATTCTCCCAGCAAGAATTACTTCATTTGCCTGTTCATCTAACGTTTCCTTATCTAATACACCGAACTGTTCATTCATTTTCTTAGCTGTATGACTACGTTCAAACTTTTCACCAAAAGGGTCAATCCCTTTTTCTTGTAATTGCTTTAGCTTATCGCGTCTTACCGTTAATAATTCATTTAATTCAAGCTCCTGAGACATTTGCTTCACTCCTTACATTTTTATCATGCTCATAAGTCCGATTCTATGTAGAAAAACTGCCAGTGACAAACACTGGCAGTATACTTATCACAAACGAATTATAGTGAAGAGTACGAGAAAAGTCAAACAGCACTTGACTTCTCGGCCATCTGCTCCTCAAGTTGTTCAATATATCCATATAGCGTTTCAAAAACATCTTCTCTCGTTGCAAACTGATTAATTTGATCACGAATACGACCACTACCTTGCATTCCTTTTAAATACCATGCAGCATGCTTACGCATTTCACGTACTGCAACATTTTCTCCTTTTAATGCGATTAACCGATCTAAATGCAGCATACAAACATCGATCTTCTCTCTCGGTGTCGGCTCATTAGGTGTTACTCCATGCTCTAAATAATTAATCGTTTGATACAGCATCCATGGATTACCCAAAGCTGCTCGTCCAATCATAACACCATCAACACCAGTCTCATCAAGCATACGCTTAGCATCCTCAGGTGTTTTCACATCCCCATTTCCGATGACAGGAATTGATATCGCTTCTTTAACTTCTTTAATAATATCCCAATTTGCCACACCTTCGTACATTTGGACACGTGTTCGTCCATGCAATGCAATGGCACTTCCCCCTGCACGTTCTACTGCTTGTGCGTTTTCAACGGCATAAATATGATCTTCATCCCAACCCATTCTCATTTTAACGGTTACAGGCTTCTTCACAGCATCAACAGTTGCTGCAACCATTTCATAAATCTTGTTAGGATCTAATAGCCATTTAGCCCCTGCATCACATTTCGTAATCTTTGGAACTGGACAACCCATATTAATATCGATAATATCAGCATTTGTATTTTGATCAACGAACTTTGCCGCCTCGACGAGAGTCTCTTTTTCACCACCGAAAATTTGTAAGCTCAACGGCTTCTCGCGTTCATCAACATATAACATACTTAATGATCTCTCATTCTTATGCAAGATCGCCTTATCACTCACCATTCGGCACAAACTAAGCCAGCACCGAACTCTTTTGCAATTAAACGAAATGCCGGGTTACAAACACCTGCCATTGGTGCTAGTACGACCTGGTTTTTCATTTTAATAGAACCTATTTGTAACAAGCTTTCACCTCCTAAATTTCCCCCTTCACTTCATCTATAGCAACTCCTAATGTTGCTGCAATCCGTTCAAGCTGCTCCTCTGTTGGGTAGCGACTCTCGCGCTCTATCTCACCAAGTACGGATAATGATAAACCTACCTTTTCAGCAAACCGTTGTTGTGTATAGCCCTTTAACTTTCGAAACGCACGGATTCGTCGACCACAGTTACCTTCCATACTTTCACACCTTCTTTTTCTGGTAATTCATTATAAAGTTCACTTACAGTCTTACCTTTATCAGCAATATAAAAAGCTGGTGCTATTTCTTTCAACGGCTCCAACACGAAAGCACGTTCCCACATCCTAGGATGAGGAATCATTAAATGCTCCATCTCCATATTTTCTTGGTCATAGAGCAGAATGTCAAGATCTATTGTACGAGGTCCCCATTTAATTTCTCTTGTTCGACCACAACTTCTTTCGATCTGCTGTGTTTTTTCCAATAATTGTTCACTTGTTAAGCTTGTCTGAATTTCTACTACCATATTTAAAAAACGTTGTTGATCTTCATAACCTACTGGGTCGGTTTCATAAATGGATGATTGCTTGTACACTTTAATTTCTTCCTCTTTATTAAGTAGTATAATCGCTTTCTCCAAATATAAGTGACGTTCTCCAATGTTAGAGCCTAATGCAATGTATGCTGTATGTTTCATTTGTGCCCCTCGTTACTTCAACAGCAACGGATTTGTATTGTCCGTCAATCGGTGGATTAGGTTTCGTGACCTTAACCGTACATTCATGAAGAATCGAGTACGACTGTAATAACTCTTCGGCGATTTTTTCAGCGACAACCTCAATTAATTTAAAAGGCTTTCCTTCCACAATTGATTGTATCCGTTTGTAAGCATCACCATAATCAATCGTATAATCCAATTCATCTGTTTGGCCTGCTTTTTTTAGATCCAGCGCCATCACTACATCAACTATGTAGCGTTGTCCTAATTTTTGTTCTTCAGGAAAGACGCCATGGTAACCATAAAACAGTAGCTCATTTAAGTAGATTCGATCCAAACTATGATTCACCCTTCCTTATTAAACCATCCATCATCGCTGTCATTCTGGCCATTTCCTTCACATCGTGAACACGCATAATAGAACAGCCTTTCATAACACCATAACAAACGGTAGCCCCCGTCCCTTCCATTCGTTCATCGACTGGAAGGTTTAATGTTTTTGCAATAATCGACTTTCTCGATGTTCCTAATAAAACAGGATAGCCTATTGCAACAATATCTTCTAAATGACGCATGACCTCCATATTTTCCTCATACGTTTTTGCAAAACCAATTCCTGGATCTAATATAAGGTTTTCTTCTCTAATACCTGCCTGTTTACAAAGAGAAATGCTTTCTTGTAAATCAGCAACAATATCTTTCAATAAATTTCGATATTGAGCATTTTTTCGATTATGTGTTAAGACGATCGGAACATCATACTCTGCAGCTACATGGGCAATATCCTTATCCCATTTTGCTCCCCACACATCATTTATAATTGTTGCTCCGGCATTAATGGCTTCTCTCGCCACTGCGGCCTTGTACGTATCGATTGAAATGGGGACATCAACTTCATTAGCCACGGCTCTTATAATCGGCAACACTCGCTCTAGCTCTTGCTCTGCTTCAACAAATGTCGCTCCAGGCCTCGTTGATTCACCACCAATATCAATGATATCGGCACCCTCTGCTACCATTCGCTTTGCTTGAGTGATAGCTAATTCCTCGTTATGATAACGACCTCCATCAGAGAATGAATCTGGGGTCACATTTAAAATCCCCATAATTAAGGTTTTTGTTTTTAATTTATTTTGCCACTTTTCCATTGATATCACCCTCTATTCAACTCGTCACAGCTCCATAAACACGTCCGGTATTTTTCAAAGGACGCTTGTAATCTTGTCACGATCGCCGTACTTTTCACATCATCTTCAAAATAAAGTGGAACTACCTCTTGAATTGAATTTGTCATAAAAACCTCATCCGCTTCTATAACATCAGCTGGACGGAAAAAACCAATTTCACACGGTATGCCCCATTCCGTTAATTGTTGCAACACAAACTGTCTAGTAATCCCGTTTAAAATTCCTGTATCCAAATCGGGGGTGAAAACGATTTTGTTTTTAATCCAAAATACATTTGAAACAATTCCTTCGGCTACATAGCCCTGTTCTGTCAAAAATATCCCTTCTACGTTTGCACGATCTCCAAGCTCTCTCTTTGCTAAAAGGTTATTTAAGTAATGATGTGATTTTAATCTTCTAGAACCTTCAGGTGTATTTCTTCTTATCTGAAGAAATTGTGCTTTCTTTTTCATTTGGACGTTTTGGTAACGGCTTTACAAATACAATAGTAGATGGCTTACTATATACCCCCGTATACAAGCTACATCCTCATTCCCAGCTGAAACATTCCAACGCACATAAGCATTTGTTAGGTCATTTCGATCTAATAGCTCCTGTACTACATTCATCACATCTGATCGTGAGTATGTCCATTGTATTTGTAAATCAGAAAGTCCACTATGCAAACGTCGAAAATGGTCATCCAGCAAAAATGGATGACCATCTACAACAGCAAACGTCTCAAATAAACCGAGGCCATATAAGAAACCATGATCGTATGGTGATATTCTTGCCTCTTCTTGGTTGACAAATTCTCCGTTAACGTAGATGAACACGTCAATTCTCCTTGCCATATGTTTCAATAAAGTTTCGTAGCATCGTTTTCCCTTGATCAGTCATAATTGATTCGGGATGAAATTGTACACCTTCCACAGGTAATTCCTTATGGCGAATCGCCATAATCTCCCCTTCTTCTGTTTCAGCCGTTATATCAAAACAGTCAGGCAGCGTTTCTTTTTTTACGATTAGTGAATGATACCTTGTAGCAGTTAGCGGACTTGTTAAACCTTTAAATACGGTTTCACCCTTGTGCAAAATGTCCGAAGTCTTTCCATGCATTAACCGATCCGTACGTACAACATCTCCACCAAATACTTGGGCAATTGATTGATGCCCGAGGCAGACGCCAAAAATCGGAATTTCCCCTGCAAAGGTTGAGATAGCCTCAAGACTAATACCAGCTTCATTTGGACTACAAGGGCCAGGTGAAATCATTAAATAATCCGGTGAAAGCTCTTTAATTTCTTCAATTGTAATTTGGTCATTACGCTTTACAATAAGCTCATGGCCCATTTCTCCTAAATACTGAACAAGGTTATACGTAAACGAATCGTAGTTATCAATCATTAAAATCATTTTATTTCCTCCTCAACTCATCTGAACTGTATTTGCTCTCAACTCGTCTTCACTCATTTCTAATGCTTTCCAAAGTGCTCTTGCCTTCTTTAATGACTCTTTATATTCATTCTCTGGTACCGAATCAATCACAATACCTGCTCCCGCCTGTACATAAGCCTGTCCATCTTTACAAATCATCGTTCGTATGGCAATATTCAATTCCATATTTTCATCAAAACCGATCCACCCAATGGACCCTGTATAAATGGAGCGCCGAACTGGTTCTAATTCCTCAATAATTTCCATCGTCCGAACTTTCGGAGCACCCGTTATCGTACCACCAGGGAACGTCGCACGAATGACATCATACAACGTATTCCCATCTGCTAATGTTCCCTTCACATTCGAAACAATATGCTGAACATGTGAATATTTTTCAATAACCATTAATTCATCCACTTCAACGGTACCATAAGCAGAAACTCTCCCTAAGTCATTTCGCTCCAGATCAACGAGCATCACATGCTCTGCTCGTTCCTTTTCATTATTTATCAATGTACCTGCCAATTCTCGATCTTCTTGTTCATCTTTCCCACGCGACCTTGTTCCAGCAATCGGCCTTGTCGAAAGCTGATTTCCAATCTTTTTGACTAACAGCTCTGGTGAAGCACTAACAAATTGAAAGTCAGGTGTGTGTAAATAACTCATATAAGGAGACGGGTTCAGCTTCCTAAGCCGACTATACACCTCAAAAGGTGGTACATTTAATGGCTTTTGTTGGCGAACTGATAAATTAACTTGAAACACATCACCGGCAGCAATATAATCCTGAATATGCTTCACAGCCTTGCAGAAGGCTTCTTCTGATAAAGATGACTGAACCTTCCCTAAACTGTCGCCTAATTTCAATGAATTATGCTGTTTATCTTTACCATTCATTGTCCATTGCTGTTCATACATTTGTAGACGTTTCTCTAACTTCTCGACTTCATCCTTTTGTCCATGTACAATCACCCACATTGTCTTCTTATCGTGATCATATATAAACACATCATCAAAGAGCATAAAATATAGATCTGGTAAACGAAGATCATCTTCCGCTTCAATCGGTAAACGTTCTATCTCACGGACGATGTCGTAGCTAAGATAGCCTATTGCCCCACCTTGAAAAGGCGGTAGCTCAGGAATGGTTGGTTCACAGTATGGTGCTAGCACCTCCTGAAAAAGGTCCAACAAAGCACCTTGCTTCTCCTTTACACCACTTTGATCTTCAATGGTTAATGTTCTTCCTTTTCCGTTTATGACAGCAAAAGGATGTAACCCCATGATGCTATAGCGACCACCTCGCCCACTTTCAAGCAAAACATGATGCGGGTGAGCACTAGCAAGCTCTGTGTAACGCTGATACCATTTCTTTTCATGAAGAAGAAAAGACTTTGCTTTTTTGAGCCTCTTCACTTGATTGGACACCCATCTCACCTCTACTCATTTCCTTTCGTCTATTCTACATGAGAATAGAGATAATGAAAAGACAGCTTCCATTCTGTCGTACGATATCTAGCGGCTTTTTAGAAAAGTTCCTTGATTCAATTTCCTTTTAAAAAAAGATACCGGAAGCATTGAATGCATTCCGATATCTTTTATTTGCTGCCTTTTCTTAGTCTTCGAATTGATATAACGGAGTACTTAAGTAACGCTCACCGTTTGATGGTATGATGGCAACAACCTTTTTACCTGCTCCAAGCTTTTCAGCTAACTGAAGCGCAGCATAAATTGCCGCTCCTGATGAAATTCCACCAAGAATTCCTTCCTCACGTGCCGCACGACGGCATATTCAAACGCTTGATCATTCGTTACTTGAATAACCTCATCATAAACATCTGTATCTAAAATTTTCGGTACGAAACCTGCTCCGATACCTTGGATTTTATGCGGTCCTGGATTTCCACCTGAAAGAATTGGAGAATCAGCAGGCTCAACTGCGGCAATGTGTAGGTTAGGATAGTGCTCTTTTAAAAATCCACCCGCACCTGTAATTGTACCACCTGTACCTATCCCTGATACAAATCCGTCAATTTGGCCATCTACTTGTTCAAGTAATTCTTTACCTGTTGTATTACGATGAATTTCTGGGTTAGCTTCATTTTCAAATTGCTGAGGCATAAAGTGGCCTTCTTCTTGAGCAAGCTCAGTCGCCTTACGAATCGCTCCACCCATACCTTCTGGTCCTGGAGTTAATACGAGCTCAGCACCGTAAGCACGCAATAAATTACGACGCTCCATACTCATTGTTTCAGGCATAACAAGCTTTGTTTTATAACCTTTAGCAGCAGCAACCATTGCTAGGCCAATCCCAGTATTTCCACTAGTCGGCTCAACAATAACCGTATCCGCTGTTAATTTTCCAGCTTTTTCTGCAGCTTCAATCATCGCAAGTGCGATACGATCCTTAACTGAGCTTCCTGGATTCATATATTCAAGCTTTAAATAGACATCTGCATGCTTATCAGTAACGAGACGGTTTAATTTCACTAACGGAGTTTGACCAATTAAATCAGTAATCGATTGAACAACCTTCATGGAAATAGTTCCCCCTTTAATTCCTAGTAAATTTATTGGTTTTGTTAAATTAATAGTACCAAACAGCCATTAAAGTGTCAATCCAAACGTTTTAAAATTTATATTTATTTAACTTGTGCGAGTAGTACCTTTAACTCTTCTTCTGAAAAAGTATAAACTTCATTACAAAAATGACATCTAGTTTCTGCACCATGATCTTCTTCAATCATACTCTTAATTTCATCGGCACCTAAACTAATAATGGCATTTTCAATCCGTTCCTTCGAGCAGTAGCATTTAAAGGTAATAGGTGACTTCTCCAACATTTTTACATTTTCTTCACCTAATAACGAATGTATGATTTCCTCAGGAGACATACCTCGCTCAATTAACTTGGAAATAGGTGGAATCGTCGATAGACGCTTTTCTATTTTTTCGATAATTGTATCGTCGGCTCCTGGCATAAGTTGAATAATGAAGCCACCGGCAGCAAGTATGGTATTGTCAGGGTTAACTAAAACTCCAACACCAACAGAGGAAGGTGTTTGTTCTGAAGATGCAAAATAATACGTAAAATCTTCACCTAACTCACCAGATACGATTGGAACACTTCCCGTAAAATGCTCTTTTAACCCTAAATCTTTCACTACAGACAAGTAACCCTCTGTCCCAACAGCTCGTGCAACATCCAATTTACCATGTTCGTTTAGATCAAAATGAACTTGTGGATTTGTTACATATCCTCTAGTTTCCCCTTTAGCATTAGCATCAACAATGATGCTCCAATCGGGCCATTTCCTTCTACCTTAATGGTCATCTTTTCATTACCTTTTAACATCATTGCCATCATCGTACCTGCCATCATCGTACGTCCCAAAGCAGCTGAAGCAGTCGGCCATGTTCCTTGACGTCGTACGGCTTCATTGACCATGTCCGTTGCTACTAACGAATATGCCCGTACTTTACCATCAAACGCTGTTGCTTTTATTAAATAATCACTCATTGTTCTCGCCTACCTTTTTTGTTCTTATCATAAATTATTTTTAACCCTTTTAATGTCAAGTATGGATCAACGAAATCGATCGTTTCTGTTTCTTTAAATATTAATTCTGCCAAACCTCCTGTAGCGATTACAGTTGGATTCGTTTCAGCCGTAGCCTTCATTCGCCTTACCATACCATCAACTTGACTAACATAACCATAATAAATACCTGATTGCATAGCATGTACTGTATTTTTACCGATCACTTGCTCAGGCTTCGACAACTCAATTCGTGGTAACTTTGCTGCTCTCATATACAATGCCTCTGCTGATATCGATAGCCCCGGTACAATGGCTCCTCCCATATATTGCTTATATTCATTAATATAACAAAAGGTCGTGGCCGTACCAAAATCTACGATAATTAATGGAGCACCATATAAGCTTATACCAGCAACAGCGTTAACAATACGATCAGCTCCAACTTCTTTTGGGTTATCATATTTAATGTTCAAGCCGGTTTTAATACCCGGTCCTATTATTAACGGTTTTTGGTGAAAATACTTCGTACACATTAATTCCAATGTATACATAATAGGTGGGACAACGGACGAAATAATCATACCTTCAACCATAGTAAGGCGAAGTTGTTCTTGTTCAAATAACGCTTTAATGATCATTGCGTATTCATCTTCTGTCTTCTCTCTACTCGTTGCTATACGCCAAGTATATTTTAATTCGTTGTCTTCATATCCTCCTATCACAATGTTCGAATTTCCTACATCAATCATTACAATCAAACGAAAACCCCCTACATGACCGCAAATACATCGAAAAAAAGTGCCCCATAAGGTTTGACCTTATGAGACACCCTATTCGTCTTTTTTAGCAAAGATTATTCATCTTTTTTTGGTGCTGAATCTTTGTCCTCGGTTAGATCTACTTGATCTTCTTGTTTTGTTTGGATATTTACCTTCACGTCACCATTGCTTTCCTCGCCTTTTTGATTATGGCGATTCATATGATGATCATCTGGCAGCTTACCTTCGTTAATTAACGATTTAATTTGTTCAGCATCAAGTGTCTCGATTTCAAGTAACGTTTCTGCTACAAGATCTAGACTTGCTTTATTCTCAGTTAAGATTTGACGACAACGCTCATAGCATTCCTTAATAATACGTTGAACCTCTAAATCAATTTCATGGGCAAAGGCCTCACTATAATTTTGCTCATTTTGAATATCACGACCTAGAAATACTTGCCCACCGGAATTTGATCCAAATTGCATCGGACCGAGCTTTTCACTCATACCGTATTCTGTAACCATCTTTCTAGCAATTGCAGTAGCACGTTGGAAATCATTATGTGCACCAGTACTTACTTCACCAAATTGAACTTCCTCAGCTACTCGTCCTCCGAGCAAACCGATAATTTTATCCAATAGCTCTGGTTTGGTCATAAAATAACGGTCTTCTTTTGGTAGCATAACGGCATATCCACCAGCCATACCACGTGGGACGATCGTTACCTTATGGACCATATCAGCATTTTCAAGCTTGACTCCAACAACCGTATGACCTGCTTCATGCCAAGCAACAATATTCTTTTCTTTCTTTGAAATTACACGACTCTTCTTCGCTGGACCTGCAATAACTCGGTCAATCGCTTCTTCAATATGGATCATACTAATCTTAGTTTGATCATTGCGGGCAGCTACAAGTGCTGCTTCATTTAATAAGTTTTCAAGATCTGCTCCAGAAAAGCCAGGTGTTCTCGCTGCAATTGAATTAAGGTTAACATCATCATTTAACGGCTTGTTGCGGGCATGAACTTTTAGAACCTCTTCACGGCCTTTGACATCTGGACGATTTACTTGAATTTGACGGTCAAATCGACCCGGACGTAATAATGCTGGATCTAAAATATCAGCACGGTTTGTCGCAGCAATAATAATAATTCCTTCATTGGCACTGAAACCGTCCATTTCAACTAGCAATTGGTTTAATGTTTGCTCACGCTCATCGTGACCCCCACCTAAACCAGCCCCACGCTGACGTCCAACGGCATCAATCTCATCAATAAAGATAATACATGGTGCGTTTTTCTTCGCATTTTCGAATAAATCACGAACACGTGATGCACCGACACCAACGAACATTTCAACGAAATCTGAACCACTGATCGAGAAGAATGGTACACCTGCTTCACCTGCTACAGCACGTGCAAGTAACGTTTTACCAGTACCCGGTGGTCCAACTAGAAGAACCCCTTTTGGAATACGTGCACCAATAGCGGAGAACTTCCGTGGGTCTTTCAAAAACTCAACAACTTCAACAAGCTCTTGCTTCTCTTCATCAGCTCCGGCAACATCTTTAAATTTAGCTTTTTTCTTTTCATCACTAACCATCTTAGCTTTACTCTTACCAAAGTTCATTACACGACTACCGCCGCCTTGAGCTTGGCTTAATAAGAAGAAGAATAAAATGAAAATAATAATGAAAGGAATAATTGATGTAAAGAATGTTACCCAGCCACTTGTCTCGTCAGCACCTTCAATTTCTACAACAAGCGGATTTCCATCAGGTCCAACCGCTTCCGTTAAAAACTGTGCTGTTTCTTCACTAACTAATAAGTTCGTTTCGAAATATTCACCTTCTTGCTGATCGGTAAATTGACCACGAACTAAATATACTTGACGAGCTGGCTTAACCGTCATCTCACTTACTTGACGTTGCTCGACTCGTTCTCTTAATTCTGTATATGTTACAGGCTTTGTTTCAGATTGATCGGAATTAAATGCATTCACAATTCCAATTATGACAAGAAATATTAGTAGATAAAAAATCGTATTACGAAAAATCCGATTCATTCTTAACCTCCTCCCACGACAATAAGACTTCAATTATCGTACCACAACTGTTCATTTGATCACAAATGTTAACTCTCATAAATCTCCGGCTTTAATACCCCAATGTAAGGAAGGTTGCGATATTTCTCTGCATAATCTAATCCATAGCCAACAACGAAGGCATCTGGTACTGTGAAGCCAGTTATGTCTGGGATAAGATCAACCTTTCTTCCGTCTGGTTTATCAAGCAGCGTGACAACCTTTACTGATTTAGCTTTACGATAGTGAAAAAGCTCAACTAAGTAACTAAGTGTTAAGCCACTATCAATAATATCTTCGACAATTAAGACATCACGACCTTCAACAGAAGTATCGAGATCCTTAATAATCTTTACTTCTCCAGAAGAAACCGTACCTTTACCATAGCTTGACACATCCATAAAATCCATTTCAAGGTGGGTATCAATTCGTTTCGTTAAATCAGCCATAAACGGAAGTGCTCCTTTCAGCACTCCAATAACGAGCGGAAAGCGACCTTCATATTCTTCCGTTATTTTTCTACCTAATTCAAGGCATTTACTTTGAATTTGTTCCTCTGATATCAATACCTCTTTAATTTCGTCTTTCATCAAGTTCCATAAACCTCCTAAGTGACTATCAAATCTACAGACAAATACTATCGCTCTGTTTTACAGGTCAAAATGAGACGTTCCTTCGTATGAGAATGAGCATTTGCTACCTTTGATCGATGCAAAAATGGCACCCATAAAATCGTTCCAGCACCATCAACAACAATCGGCCACGTCTCTCTCTCTTTCTTAGGAATTTTTCGATCAATAAACAAACGCGTCACTTTCTTCGTACCATCCATCCCACGGCAGTTCATTCGGTCATTTGGAAGCCGATAGCGAATAGAAAGAGGTAAAATGACTTGCTCGAAGTCGAGTATCATTTGATCACTTGCCTCCTGGTGATCTTCCTCTGTTATACGAGCCTGAATAGACCATTCATCAATCTGCACAAAACCAGGTACAGATAGAATATATGATTGATTAGCTTGTTTATTCATCGCCTGCTTCATAAAATAACAACGATCATAGTCGCGTTGAAATAAAAAAGAATGAGGCAAATAATGCTCTCCGCCAGGATCTTCACGTTGAATCATGTGAATCACTTGCTCAATATGTATAGATGTGACCAATGGAGAATATTTCCCGTAGAGATAATTTAATATTAGATGAATCATTCTCCTTTGTAAAGGCATGTTCTCATCTACAAATGCACTGCGTGAAATTGTAACGATTTGTTCATTTTTTTGAACAATTATGGAAGGTAGTTTCTCTTCAGCTAATTTCCATAAAAAAGCCTCATCTTCATGCGCCCATTCACTTTGCCGCTGCATATGCAAATGAACGTTATGATTTTCCCTTTTCATATGCGGTAGTAGGTCTTCCCTAAACCGATTCCTTGTATAGGTTCTAGATTTATTACTTGAATCCCTTCTCGGTGTAATGAAAGCTTCATTACAATAATGCTCAATTTCGGCTTTTGTTATTCCAAGAAAAGGGCGAATGATCTCTAATTCCCCTATTCTCCTTTTAGGTAAGATTCCATATGGGCTCAAAGCGTAGCTTCCTCGTACCATTTTCATTAACAGCGTTTCAATCTGATCATCGCCATGGTGCCCAGTTGCCACAACACTTCCTTTCATTTTCTGAACTAATTCATTAAACCATTGGTAACGCAAGTGGCGTGCTGCCATTTGAGTACTCACTCTCTGTTCTAAGGCGTATTGTTTGACATTCACCTTTTTCTCGACAAGTTCTATAGAGCGTTGTTGGCAAAACTCTTTAATAAAAGCTGCATCCTCATCCGCTTCCTTTCCACGAAGCTGGTGATGAACATGACATGCCCGCACATCAATATTCAATTGCTCACGGTTCACCCATAATAAATGTAGAAGTGCCATTGAATCAGGCCCACCTGATACTGCGACCCATACGGTTTGCATTTTTCTTATTAATTGATGTTTCTTTATAAAAGCTAACACAGCTGCTTCCATCAATAAACTCACCTCATTATTAAGAAACATCTATGATTTTACACGAACGATATAAAAAGCTTGCGATATACTGTAATGCCTCGTTCCGAGTTTTATAGAGGGTTAGCTTGGTTGAAAGTGGTATCTTTCAGCCAAGCATAAAAGTCGCGGGATTTCCTTTACATCATTTGTCCAAATAAGTATAGGACATAAAGTAGTAGAAGAAAAGAGGAAAGCAAAAAGATTTCCACAAAGTAACTTTGCTTTTTCTCCTTATTATCGTTAGTATGACTTTTCTTTGCTTCTTTCCTTTTTGAAGTTCGCTTCTTCGTTGCTTGTCTTGGGGGCTTTTTTACTTTCTCATATTCCAGACCGCTTGATAATGCTTTTAATAGCTCTTCTTTCATCACACTAGCCTTTTCATATTTTCCTTGCAAAGCTTTTAATAATACTTGCTTAAATGGAGCTAAAACTTGTTTTCGTTCAATCTGCTGCTTTAACAGTAAGAATGGTTTATCTCCTTGTTTTTCGAAACGTTTCGGATACACGCAGTTTAACATAATCATCGCAACAGCAAATAAATCATAACTAGGCTCTGCTTTTCTCGTCCCTAAGCCCCAATAACCTCGATCGTAAAACTCAGTAAACTCTTTTATCGAACGTCCAACTAATGTTACTCCTCCGACATCTAGCAACCGTATTCTTGCAGGCGGACCGACAACAATCATGTTATCTGGTTTCAAATCACCAAAAACCCAACCAGAGCGATGTAATCGGTCAAGGTCACCTAGAAGTTGTACAACTAAAAGACCGAGCCACTCAATTCCTCTTGTTTGCATAAATTCTAATAAGCCCGGTCCTTTTAAGTATTCCATTGCATAAAACGGATATGTTCTGTTTTCATACATTAAATCATCAACATCAAACAAAGAAGGTCCAAGCTTTTGGCTTTGAACCTTCGAAAAATGTTTTAACACATTCACTTCTGATGTTATCGACATTTGATCGAATCCAACCTTCAGTGCCACTTGTCCATTTTTTGATTCTGCTAAGTAAACCGTCCCGTTTGCTCCTTCTCCTAATTTACGGATAATTTTATACGGATTATGGTGCCATTTCCCGAGAAATTTTTCACCAACAGCTAGTCTACATCCCCGATTCTTTGAATAGTTCATCTTCACTAGCAATCAGACTCCTTTTTGAACCTGCTTTCGAAAATTTACTCAGTGCCTCCTTTAATGCTGGACCTGTCGGTGTCATCCCACCTGATGATATTTTTTGAAATAGACTTGATAATGATTGGAGCTGAGGTGACCAATCTAACAGCTTATCGATACTTTTCCGCTTTCCAGGAAAGGCATACACAGCAAATCGATTTGCTCCCATTCTAGAAGTTAAACTAATCGATAGATCTGTTAATGCTTCATGAACCATTGGAAGTTTATTTTTCATACTAGCACTTGTATCGACTAATAGAAGGACTTCAAGATTCATTGTTTCACCTAACTCATCAACAACTTCCATTACTTCCCCTCGTTTATTTGGTGGTAAATCTTCCATATCTGTCTGGTCACCTAGTATTTGCGAAAGCTCCTTATTAACGACACCATGAATCGTCTGTGTCATTGCTTTTCGTGTTACCATTTGTACGGTCTGAGGTAATTGCTTTGCATAGACGATCTGGCTAACTCCATTACCTGCCATGGCAATCGCCTCAACTTCTTCAATCCCTTTTTCACTTAAATGATTGTCATCTATTATTCCGACAACGTTGACAGTTACTCCTTGTTCTTTAGCTAATGCGGCGATTGCAACTGGATCTTCGCCATTATTAGAATGTCCATCCGTCAGTAATAGAATTTGCCTTAATGTTCCTTTACTCATCTAAATCCCCTCCAAGCTTTGAATAGTAACATCATTCACTAGCTTAAAAGGTTTTATACGTTCATACGGATAATGTCGAACGAAACTTAGAGTAACACTAAGCATGATTGTTAAGATAATGCGGCTTTTTGCGTTTGTCTTCTAAAAAGGTGCGGAGATTTATACATTGGAATAGCAGACCATTTCGGTGTGTTTCGCTCAACTTTTGCAACAATCACAGTCATATCATCCTCAATATCCCCTTGTCCTTGACGAATAATTCGTTCTAATATTAAATCGGCTACCTCTTGCGGGTTCGTTGTATTAATTTCCCCGATCATACGCTTCATCCACATTTCTTTATTTTCAATTTGTTTTGGTGCATCATAGATTCCATCGCTCATCATAATGACAACATCTCCTGGCTTTAGCTGTTCATTAACAACATCTACATCAAATTCTTGAAAGACACCCATTGGTAAGTTACTAGCTTCTATTTTTATAATGCTCTCACCTCGTTTAATAAAACTTGGTATGGAGCCTATTTTCAAGAAGCGTGTTTTCGCATTTTGGAGGTCAATCATCGCTAAGTCTAATGTTGAAAATACTTCATCTGTTGTTCGTAATGATAGGACGGAATTAACTGATTTAATCGCAACCGTTTCTTCTATTCCCGATTGTAATACTTCCTGTAGAAGTTGTAGTGTCTCATTACTTTCAAGATGTGCACGTTCTCCATTACCCATTCCATCACTAATGGCAATCGCATATTTCCCTGTATCGAGCTCAATCGTCGAATAGCTATCCCCCGACACCCAAGCCCCCCCTTTAGCAACGTGGGCAACACCTGTATCAACAACAAATTGTTTAGCTGATGCAAACGAAACATGACTATAACCGTTAGGATAAAAACCACTCTCCTCTTTCTTGACGATAATTGTTTCCTTTAATAAATCAGAAATCATCGGTGCAATAATCTTCTCGCAATGACCTTCACCTTGATTGGCAACACTCATCTCAATTTCTGTATGGCCTTTTTCCAAACTAAATATATCGATATGACCGACTTCTAAGCCTACACTCCGTAGTGCCTCTACCATTTGCTCCTCTTGATCGAAATGTGCTTCTTTCTCACGTTGAATTTCTTTTGCGAAATCTCCCATTACTCTAGAGACCCCTAATAATTGATCAGCTACAAGTCTTCTGCTTTCCATTACTTGTTTTTTCAATTTTTTATTTGCTTGAAATTGCTGCTGTTCCTGGTCTATTGCATGCATCACTTTTTCTGGTTTTATACAATGGCGCTTCCATTCTGCCATTAATACTTGATCTCTTATTTCACCTTGATTTTCCATTTCAGTCATCATTCGTTGCATGGAGTCATATGTTTTATTAAAGTTCTTCACCCAGCATCGTTCTTTTTTAAAGCATGTCTGGCACGTTTTTTCTGTGACATTACTTAATAAATAATCCATCTCTCTTTCTTCATCCTCTTCATTTGATACCCGGTCTGATGCTTGAAAGCTATTTGATAATGTTTGAAATAACGACGAAAATTGTTCAACTCGTCCAGCAGTTATATCCCGCAATTTTCGTAAATATTGTTGCTGTTCCTTTGAATGCTCTACAGTCCCGGGGATATATCGAGCCAAGTAATAAATGACCCCTTTAGGTGTTAGTAAGAAAATCAGGATCGCACACAGGATTCTACTAACGTCACTGATAACAGAGAAGCACCATCACCGTATAAGCCAATTAACAATGTCCCAACGAGAAGCCCGAGACTAACACCTAAACGTTTTCCTTCCTTCAATAAACCTCCTAATAAACCTGAAAAGGCTAACAAACTCATTTGATAGAGGCTCGCCACACTCGCTAAGCTCAAAATAAGACCCGTCACAACACCAACGGTCGAACCAATCGCAGCCCCACCGACAAATGCGAATACAAGGACGAGATATCTTGCTAACACGTGCTCAACGGTCACGTCATATAACGCCCAACCAACGGTTCCTGTCATCACCGATGCTAATAATATAATTAAACAAACGATTTCCTCATTGCGTAATGGTTGTTGAAAGCGTCTTTCGGTAATTAAAGGGACACTTTGCAGGAAAATCATCGTCAAAATAAAACTTAATCCAGCTTCAACTGTCGACATCATCAAAACATATTGACTTACACTACCTTCCACTATAAAAACCATACCGATTCTCGTTAGCATACTTGCCCCAAACACCATATAAGGTAGAGATTTTGTTGAATCAGGCACATATCGTGAAACAATTTTATAAATCAAGAAATAGATAAATATTGCGATAACAATGAAAAATGCTTGTCCATGATAGCTTGATAGTGCTCCTAACACGAGAGTAACAGCAGCTAATCCAGCACGTTCCCTCTTTAATATGTAAATGGCCGCTAAGTAAGGAAGGGCAAATGGGGCTAGTTCAGCTAAAATCATCGCACGCCCAAGCAAGAAACCTACAACTCCAATTAGGAATCCATACTGAAATAAAACGGATCGCATCCACGCTTTTGACTGCTTTAAAAATTGCCCACCAACTAGTTGAGCTTGTCCTAAGACTACTTCTTTTTTCATACTTACTTCCACCACCTCATCTAGAATCGTGGTTTCATTATAGCGAGCCTTTCTCACAGTTTTTGTCAAAATGAAGAGCCAATCTATAAAAAGTGTTCGACTTAATTCGGCTTAAATAGGTACGCTTACCAAAACTACTGCCTCCATCTGCAAAGAAAAGCTCCAAATTTAGGAGATTATTGAACATGATGGGGAAAGAAAATTATCATAAATGAAACGTTGCCACGTTTTGCTTGAAACAGTACACCTTCATACGCTTCATTAGATATACTTTCTTATCGTTGTTATCTAATTAGTCGGAAGGGTTACTATCCCGAATTAACATACAAAAACAAAGAAGACTACCTCATTAAAGAGATAGTCTTCTTTCATTAGTAGCGGCGGAGGGGATCGAACCCCCGACCTCACGGGTATGAACCGTACGCTCTAGCCAGCTGAGCTACACCGCCATATGTATTAGCTTTAATCACGACAAGTAATAATATACTACAACCATTTTGTGAAGTCAATATTTTGTTTTCAATATGAGAAGCTCTTGTTTCTTTGATTCCTAGCATCCTTCCTTTTAATCAAAACAACAAAACACCGAGAATACTTCCTCGGTGTTTATCTTTATGATATGAGCTTTAGCAGCAAGTTATCCTCTTCGTGCACCTCGACCTCCACGTTTTGATTCTGTCTGACGTTTCAAGGTAGAGATACGCTCTTCACTATCTTTTAAGAACCGGCTCATCTTATCTTCAAAAGACAAAGTAGTAGGTCGCGATTGATTTTGACGCTGACTTCCGCCTCTGCTTCCGCCTTGTGGACGTGGCCCTCCACCTTGTGGTCGTGGCGGTCTTTGCTGACTAGAACGAGTCGGACGTTCGCTGTTTGCCGGTCGCTCTGGACGATCCTGTGCTTTACGAATAGATAAACCAATCTTTCCGTCCTTCTCAACATTTACAACCTTTACTGTCACTTCATCTCCAACTTTTAAAAACTCATTAATGTCCTTCACATAATTATCAGCGACTTCGCTAATATGGACAAGGCCTGTGGAACCATCGGGTAGCTCTACAAATGCTCCAAAATGTGTAATACCGGTAACCTTGCCTTGTAACTTGCTGCCTGCTTCGATTGACATGAAAAATAGATCCTCCTTAAGAAATCAAAAAATATTCATTTAATTACATTATACTCGAATCGAAAAAAATGTGTCAATCTATTGATATGTTAGGTATTTTAAACAATGTTTCTCCTGGCATCGTTAAATAATAATCACGTCGAGCAATTTCTGCTATGTAATATACATCTTGATAGTTTTCCACTTCTTGCAGTAACATTACTTCTTCCTGCTTTAATTCAGCTAAATTCGTTTCTAATTCAGCCTTTTCTTGTTTCTTATCCTCAACGATTGCCATTTGGGAATAGATCGTCACGCTACCAAAGCCTAAAAGTGCGATTGCTATTATACCAATAACGATCAGACGACGAATAAGACCACGACGTTTTTTAGCTGCGAATTCCATTTCCCGTTCTTTTTGTTGAATATATTGTTTATCTAATTCTCTTACTCTAGACATTCGATTTGTGACCATCCTATTCCCTCCCTTTTTACCTATTCATCTTTGTTCTTGTTAAAGCGGAAAAACCCTTTAATTTTTTTCAAAAGCTCTTCTATTTTATTTGCTAGATTCGCAAGACCTGTCCATTTAAACAACAGCTTGGCGATCCAGGAAATACATTTCCATATACCATGTAAACAAGCTACAATAGCTGATAATATCATCATACATAAGGTATATAGGACTTTCAAGAGATACTTTGCCGGATGTATAAATAGTGCAACGATTAGTCGTATGATAAACCGATACAACGCGATTAGTTTCATAACTATATATTCTAGACATTTTAAGTAAATTCGTTGAAATATTGCTTGGTAAGCAGCAAACCCACATAGCAGTGCTAAAAAAATGGCGAAACGAACTTCTCCGTTGTTGACATGTAAAAGTACATAAAACACAATACATGCTTGAACAATCCAAAATAAAACGTCATTGATCACCATTAACCAGTAATGAACGGCTCTACTCTTTAACAACCGATGATACGTATCGATTGCCATACCTATATAAAGTCCCATCCCGACCATTGATAGGATTGTATATAATTGAACGGTTACACTCACTTGAACAACTTCCCAAATAATCCTTTAGTTTTGTCTTGCTGACTTTGATCTAAATAAATTAGGTCGTATATTTTCCCTTCTATAGATACAATCCCTTGATCGACATTTAAATTTTTCATATGCAAATTTTGACCGCGAACAGATAGAAAGCCCATCACCGTTTCAAGTAAAAACTCTTCATTATCAAAGCTCTCAACTTGCTTCACACCAGTTATATCGAGTTGTTTTCTCCCAATTAAGCGAATATCGTGATCATTGGTTTCTCTTTTTCTACCCATCGGTGTTCCATATTCATATTGATTATCCATGCTCATTCCTCCTCCATTCACTCTTACTCAAAATGTATGAATGATGGATTTTATTTAGAACAAGCTCCTAACCACTTATTAATATTCGTTATGAAATGGGTTCTTCCTTTACAATCGTATAGAGCATTCCAGCCTGTTCTTTACGAACAACGTCTTGAACATCGTTGACTTCGACCGTCACTAGTTTCTGTCCAAAGCGAATGACAAGTGTATCACCAGGCTTAACTGCTGAACCTGCTTTGGCTACTTGACCGTTAATCGTAATTCGCCCTTGCTCACAAACTTCCTTTGCTAACGTTCTTCTTTTTATTATTCTTGACACTTTAAGATATTTATCTAGCCTCATATGATTCCCCTTCTTTCTCTAATTGTTTTGCTTCATCCCAGATCTCATCTAACTCTTCTAATGAAAGCTCACTCATGGATAGCCCACGCCTTTTCGTTGTTTCATCGATATAATTGAAACGTCTTCTAAACTTCTGATTAGCCCCTAATAAAGCTTCTTCCGCATCAATATCATAAAATCTTGCCAAATTGGCAAGAACAAATAAAATATCGCCCAGTTCTTGTCTCATTTCTTTAGTTCGATCATATTTCACTTCCTGCAAAAACTCCCCTATCTCCTCTTGTAGCTTGACGAATATTGGGGCTGCAGCATCCCAATCAAAACCGACCTTTGCTGCTTGCTTTTGCAGCTTCCTTGATTCAATCAACGCGGGTAGGCCTTTAGGAACCGAATCGAGCAAAAGCTCATCTGACTCGTCTTTGCCCTTTTCTTGTCGTTTGATTTCATCCCAATTTGTGACAACATCATCACTGTTGCTTACTTCAATATCACTGAACACATGCGGGTGGCGACGAATCATTTTTCCGTTAGCGTACGAATAACCTCATCAATTGAAAAATAGCCTCGTCTTCACCTATTTGGGCATGAAGCATCACCTGTAAGAGGACATCACCTAATTCTTCAACTAAATGTTGATCATCTTCTTCATCAATTGCCTCTAATACCTCATACGCCTCTTCTAATAAATACCTTTTTAATGAGGAATGCGTTTGCTTTTGATCCCAAGGACAACCTCCCGGCCCGCGCAGTTGTGCAATGACTTGACGCAATGTTGTAAATTCACTGTACAATAGTTTTTCATCTCGAACAGGTGGAACATAAACGGCCGTTAAATTTGACAATGATAAGTCGTGATCTAACTCATATAACGGAATGGTTTGAATGACTTCATCTTTTGAACCAGCAGCCGTTACCACCTTGATTTCATAATCATCCGGTAAGCGCTCCATTAATGTTAGTTTCACTTCCGATGCAATAAAGGCATCGTACACTTGTACAATGATCATATGATGTGTCAATTGTAGTTCATCCCGATTCATATTCGTACCATCCACAATTTGACAACCTTCTATCGGATCAATTTGTAAAGCCGTGTACATTTCATCTAGAAAGCTTTGCCCTCCTAACACCC
Source organism: Bacillus sp. JCM 19034 (assembly GCF_001310635.1). Lineage (GTDB taxonomy): Bacteria > Bacillota > Bacilli > Bacillales > Bacillaceae_D > Halalkalibacter. Next base: position 47,795 of record NZ_BAXR01000014.1, on the reverse strand, counting down.
GTAGCGTCACATCATCATCTTCTTTTAATAATTGTACCGTTTTTTCTGCTACAAAAGGATGTCCAGGAACAGCATAAACAACTTCTTCACTTGGTTGCTTTTTTATTTGTTCAACAATCGCCTCATAAACGGCTGCAAAGTCATCATGCTCTTCATACAAATGGTCAAACGAGTCGAATTTCACCCCTTCTTTTTCCAAATCATTAATAGCAGGATGGTTCTTCGTACGTACGAGCAGCTTATCTTGCGTTTTAATATAGCGATAAAGACCTAATGGCATTTGGTCAAGATCGCCCGCACCTAAACCGATCACTGTCACTTTTTTCATTTTCTTCACCTTCTTTTCATAAGAAATACTCGCAATTTATGTAGAAATGGCACTTTCTCCCATTCACTTTCATTAAAAATAGGAAAAACGATCATCAAAACAATGATAACACCGATTCCAACCAATGAGGTTGAAGCAGCGATCATCGCATCGGTTAATCGACTTGATGTCTGAAAAAATAAAAGGAGTGTCTGTTTAAACAGAAAGCATATAATCAGTAAACACGTTAAAACAAATAGAATAGCCCGATAAGAATGGCGACTTCCTAACGAGAGGACTCGCCTTTTATACCCATTATACAATAAATAGCAAACCATAAAGACAAATCCAGCGATAGTCGACCATGCTGCAGCAGTTATTCCAAACTGAGGAACAAATATTAAGTGGCCTCCTACTTTTACTATTAAGCCATATAATACTGCTTTTACAGGTATTTCGCTTAAGGAATACCCTTGAAAAATAGCAGCCATTGTGACAAATAACGATTGTAACATGACGACAAGAGCTAAAATTCTTAAAACATCAGAGCCATTGCTATCTGTAAATAACATATGATTCGTCTCAGTCATAATAACGAACAACCCGATCGTAGCTGCACCTGCAATTAATAACGTTAACCGAAAAGCAGTGTGTTGATGTTCATGTGCCTCGTTATTATTTCCTATTGTCACGGCTTTTGTTATTAGCGGGACTAAAGCGAGCGTAAACGTTGTCGTTAATACCGCTCCGACTTGAATAAGTGGCTGACCGCGATCATACACCCCTTTTTCAATGTATGCTTGCGTTTGCTCCATGCCTGAGAACTCTAACAATCGAACAAGTGATAATGCGTCGACTAGCTGAAATAAAATTAAAACAAGAGCACTTATACAAATAAAAAAGCTATTCTTCACTAGTGCTAGACATAAAATCATAATCTGCTTGAAAGGGATATGACGCCAACTTATATAAACAGCTTCATTTAACCAACGACCTTTTGTCATAACTACAAGCAAAAAAGCTCCAATTGCAGCTCCAATCCAGGATCCGTAGGCAGCACCTGCTCCTATTTCGTAAGCATTTGCTCCTTTAAATACAAAATAAACGGTCAAACCAATAATACAACTTACACGAGTCAATTGCTCACCAATATGAGAAACAGCTGTTGATGCTAATTCACCTTCACTTTGAGCATATCCGCGACCAACACTTAAAAACGGAATAAAGAATAAAATAAAGCTCATTGCTTTAATTGGCTCTTTTAACGAAGCGTCTCCCATAAATATAGCAATTGAATCCGCTTGAGCATAAATAGCTGACCAGAGGATGACAATAATAACCAATAAACTATAAAAAAATAAACTCGTAACCTGCTTTGCTTCCGTATTCTTTCCGAGTTGAATCAATTCCACTCGTTTATTTGATAAAGCAATCGGTAATCCATACATCGATAATACCATGACAAAACCATACAATGGATATATTTGCTGATACACATAAAAACCAATATCTCCAGCTAAATTTTGATAAGGGACTCGGTAAATGGCACTCAACATTTTTGCGACTAACGCAGCCATCGAGACAAGTGCCAGCCCTTTCATAACACGCTGTTGTTCTTCCACCTTTAATTCTCCTCACTTCTTTCATCTCGTACTATCATACTGAAAGAACAGCAAAACAGCAAAAGAAAAAATGCGGGCTTTTCAACCTCAGATGCACTTCCATTTGTTTATAGAACAATGTTGATTGCTAATTAGAAAAAAAGCGTTGCAAAAAAGAAATACTTTTTTTTGCAACGACTTTTTATTTTCTTCACTTATTGTTCCATTTGCCGAGCTAGGAATCCTGCTGCTGTTTCTGCAAGCTTTTGCTCCATTGCTCCGTTCAAATTTTCATCACGACTAAGAATAATTACAGCTCCGATTGGATCGCCATTTGCAATTATCGGTGTTGCAACATACCCTTTTAATTCTTCGTCATGATCACTTACAATGTTATATTCACCCTCTGTTGTAGTAACATCTGTTTTACGCCCATCCATAACGGATTCAACAATTTGACCAACTGCTTTATTTAGAAACTCCTTCTTAGATGCCCCTGCCATTGCAATAAACGTATCTCGATCTGCAATTAACACAATTTGATTTAAACTATCATAAAGGGCTTCTGCGTATTCCTTTGCGAAGTCCCCAAGCTCGGATATTGGCGAATACTTCTTTAAAATAACTTCCCCATCACGGTCGACGAAGATCTCCAACGGATCACCTTCTCGAATACGAAGGTCCGTCTAATTTCTTTTGGTATAACAACTCGACCTAAATCATCAATACGACGAACGATACCTGTAGCTTTCATAATTGTATAGCCTCTCTTTCTAATGATGTATTCACTTGATGATATGCAAGAAAATATCCATTTCCTTTCTTAACTATAGTATCTTTCGTAAAAAAAGAACTATTCACCAATTATCTATTTATTTCAACTTAGTCATTTTCAACATGTCATGCATTTGATTGTAAAGTCTTACTGGCCTTTGGAATCAGAGCAATGATTTTTCCATCCGTTCCAAAATTACATCATCTGTTAATAACTTCGTTTGATCGTACATTTTATCTGATTATTACTTGAACCAATGTTCACTTCTCTACCCATAGGCATCAGAAGCTCCATTAATTTAGCAGGATCGGTATGACCTGTCTTCTCTTGAGACAACATCATGACAATTTGATCCTTTTGCTCAGTAATTTTTTCAATTTTTAATTGATTGGCGAGTAGCTTTAGTCTCGTTAACCTTAATAAGAAATCAACCTGCTTAGGGCATTTACCAAAGCGATCAAAAATTTCCTTTTTTAAATCATCAATATCTTCAATTGTTTCGGCACCTTTAAACCGTTTATAAATTTCAATCTTTTGCTTTGCATCTTGAATAAACGTCTCCGGAATGTACGCATCAATTTTTACATCTAGCTCTACTGAGAACGGTTTCTCCTTTGGCTTATCCCCTTTTCGTTCATCAATGGCCTCTTTTAGCATTTGCGAATAAAGGTCAAAACCAACAGATTCGATGAAGCCATGCTGTTGAGCACCTAGCAAATTCCCTGCCCCACGAATCGATAAATCACGCATCGCAATTTTAAACCCGGATCCTAATTCCGTAAATTCCTTAATGGCTTGTAATCGCTTTTCTGCTACTTCTGTCAATACTTTATCCCGTTGATACGTAAAATACGCATAAGCAACCCGATTAGAGCGTCCCACTCGTCCACGAATCTGGTAAAGTTGGGACAAGCCCATTTTATCAGCATTATAAATAATGAGCGTATTTACATTTGGAATATCAACACCTGTTTCAATAATCGTTGTTGTTACAAGAACATCACTATTTCCTTCGAGGAAATCAAGCATAATTGTCTCTAACTCTCGCTCATTCATTTGTCCATGAGCGTAGCTAACACGTGCATCAGGAACGAGCATAGAAATCTGCTCTGTCATCCGCTCTATATCATCTACACGATTATATAAAAAATAAACTTGACCGCCGCGAGATAGTTCTCGTTCAATCGCTTCTCGTATAAGGCTCCATTGTACTCTACAACGTATGTTTGGACAGGAAAACGATTCTCCGGAGGCGTTTCAATTACTGATAAATCACGAACCCCTAGCATCGACATATGTAACGTCCGTGGAATCGGAGTGGCTGTTAACGTCAACACATCGATATTAGCCTTTAACTTCTTTATTTTCTCTTTGTGTGTAACACCAAAACGTTGCTCTTCATCGACAATGAGCAACCCTAAATCTTTATACTCTACATCTTTTGATAAAAGGCGATGTGTCCCGACAATTAAATCAACGGTACCAGCCTTTAACCCTTTTAACGTCTCGTTTTGCTCCTTACGTGAACGGAAACGACTTAGCACACCAATGTTAATTGGATAATCAGCAAAGCGTTCCTTAATCGTCTCATAATGTTGCTGGGCAAGAATGGTTGTCGGAACTAAAATCGCCACCTGTTTTTCATCCATAATGGCTTTAAACGCGGCACGAATTGCTACCTCTGTCTTCCCATAACCAACATCACCACATAGAAGACGATCCATTGGCCGTTCTTTTTCCATATCTGCCTTAATTTCTTCTACAGCCCTAATCTGATCCTCTGTTTCTTGATAAGGAAACGATGCTTCAAACGCCCTTTGATCTTCAGTATCTTTCGAAAAAGCATACCCTTTACTCGCTTGGCGTTCAGCATATAACTTAATTAAATCATCGGCAATATCCTCGACGGACGATTGGACCTTTCTTTTAACCTTTTTCCAGTCATTACCGCCTAACGCATATAATTTTGGGTCCTTCTCCTCTGATCCAACATACTTCTGCACTTGATCAATTTGCTCGACCGGTACATAGAGCTTATCATTTCCTGCATAACGCAAATGAAGGTAGTCTTTATGAAGTCCATTAATTTCTAAAGTTTCAACACCTAAGTATTTTCCAATACCATGGTTTGTATGGACGATTAAGTCGCCAACTTTTAGTTCAGAATAGCTTTTTATTCGTTCAGCATTGGAAAGCTTACTTTTACGCTGCTGTCGTTTTACCGTTTTTTTCGTAAAAACCTCTTCTTCAGTTACTACTACTAGCTTACTTTTAGGGAGCTCAAATCCTTTATGCAGTGCACCGACAAATATATGAACTTTACCTGATAGAAGTGGTGTCTGACCCTCTACGACCTGACCATCTATTCCTTCTTCCTCTAGCTGCAGCAGTAATCGTTTGGCTCGGTCTAATGAACTTGCTAAAAAACAATCGCTTGTTTTTGTTTCTGCCAACGTCCAACTTCAGACTTTAAAAGTGACAGCTGTCCATGAAACTCCTGCATCGATTTACATGTAATAGAAAGTACATTTTCTGGATTTGTCGAAGGCACATGTTTCAAAAATAGTGATAAATAAATGGAAGAGAAGCGTTTCTGTCTAATTTCCTCAAAAACAGGCAGGGACATCCGAACGTCATGAACCATCTCTCCTTGTTCTAATAACGCTGTGCTCCATTGAGCCTCCTCTTGATCTAAATGATCAGCTGTTTCTTTAATTCGTGACAACTCATCAAATACAATGCACGTGTTTTCCGACAAGTATGATAATAGAGAATACTCATCCTCATAATACAGAGACATATATTTATACATCCCTTGAAAGGATCCTAATTGTTTTAATTGACTAATTTCAAACGATACATTTTGTGTTAACTTTTCTTTTGTTTCATTTGATTTTACCTTCTTTAGGGTTGCTGATAAACGTTCCCTTAATTGTTCCTCCGCTCGCTTATAATCAACATTACGCAACAAAACTTCTTGAACAGGTGTTATAAGTACGCTATCCATTTCTTCTGCCGAACGCTGTGTCTCTATTTGAAAGCTGCGAATCGATTCGATTTCCGTATCAAATAGCTCAATACGAATTGGATCTGAAACTGTTAGTGGGTACAGGTCGATAATACCACCACGTACGCTTACTTCCCCAGGTGATGACACCATATCTACTCGTTGAAATCCCATCGTTACTAGCTTCTCGATTAACTCTGTTGTTTCACCGATATCTGCCCCTGTCTTTAATTCAATTTGATGAAGCTCCCATACATGCTTAGGTGGTAATTGTCTTCGTAAACCAGCTATTGGGGCGATAACAATTCCATTAAAAGATTGAACAAGTCGATTTAACACTTCAATGCGTTGCGCTTTCATTTCTGGACTTGCAATCGCAATTTCTGCAGAAATCAACTCATTGACTGGATATAAAAGGACTTGGTCCTCATTTAGAAATTCAATAAAATCCTCATAAAGCTTTTGTGCTTGATATAAATTATGTGTTACGACTAAAAGCGGTCGTGCTGTTTCTGAATATAAAGACGAGACAAACAATGCTCGTGCTGATCCAGTGAGTCCAGTAATTAACTGCTCCCTCACCCCAGCTTCAATCATTGATGCAATCGCCTGTATTTCTTCATTTGTCCGAAAATGCTGTTGCAAACCTTTCATGTTTCTCCCCCTGTTATAACACGTTCAACATGATAATATATGTATGAATGCTGTTTCTTTTGTATTCGTCCCCTTAATGAAACTTCCTTCCATAGAATAAGATGATGCAAAAAGAGGAAACAATATCTTCCAGCTTACACTAGTAAAAGGAAGGCATCTCAAAAGGGCACGCCATTCTTTTGAGATACCTTCGAAGCCTTATACATCTTTTTCCAATTTATTGTATGACATGATCTACTTCATACAAGTCAGGATTACGAAGAAGTGCTTCATGGCAATCATCACAGATCACTTTTACATGAATATCACCATTATCTAAATAAGAAACCATTTCAGTTCGTTCGTGGCTAGTAAGCGTATTAAAACCTAAACGCTGTGCATCAATCGACTCTTCAATTGTACCTACCTTTGCTTGACAATGACGACATTGATAATGTATCGCCAACAACACCGCCCCCTTCACACATACTTACTATGTAGTATGAGGAATTTAGGCAACTTCTATACGTTCGATAAATCATGTTTAGCAGCTTCTTTAGTATACACATGTTGGCTATCGTCTTACATTCATATATGTTATCTTTTTCTTTTAAAACGCATTTATCATTTCTTCCTATATTTAATTATAACGATTCATCACTTGTAAAAAAGGTACCTCAGTCCATGCCTCTACTGCCTCTGCCGCTAGCTTGACGGCAGCTTCCATAGCTGGCCTTTCATCTGGCTTATAATGTCCTAAAACATAATCTACCACAGCCTCACCGGGATCTGGTCTATTAATTCCGATGCGAATTCGATTAAACTCTTTCGTGCCTAAATGTTGGATTATTGATTTAATACCATTGTGTCCTCCAGCACTTCCTTTTTGGCGTAATCTAATTTTTCCCGGAGGTAAATCCATATCATCATAAATAACAACTAAATCTTCAACAGATAGTTTATAATAATCACTTATCATACGAATGGCTTCTCCTGATAAATTCATATATGTTAGCGGCTTTAAAAGGATTACCTTTTCTCCATTCACTATGCCCGTACCAAAAATACTTTTAAATTTTAATTGATTTAGTTCAATATCAAGCATATTAGCACAATAGTCAATACAATCAAAGCCTACATTATGGCGAGTACCATCATACTTTCCACCTGGATTTCCAAGTCCAACAATTAATTTCAAGGCCATTCTCTCCCTTACAATGACATATGGAGTTTTTAGCTCCACATTCTGTTTAGCCCCTTACATGTAACTGTAAAAGAGCCCATAATGAGTAAATCTCATTATAGGCTATATACATCATTTAAACCGTTATTCTGCTTCTGGATGATCATTCGTAGCTTCAGGTTCGTTATCCGCTTCTACCTCTGTTCCCTCAGGCTCAACCTCTGCCGCTGCTGCCTGCACAGTCACAATCGTTTCTTCATCATCATTAGCAATTTCAACATTTATAGAAGAACGTATATCCGCTACTTGAATCGAATCACCGATTGCTAGGTTGGAAATATTGACAACAACTTCCTCAGGGATTTCTCCTGGTAAACATCTTACTGATAAGTCATATAATAAATGGGAAACAACTCCGCCCTCTTTCTCTCCAGGAGCCTCTCCCTCTAATCGAACCGCTACATCTGTAACAATTTCAGATTCCATATCTACTTCAAAAAAATCCACATGTAGATAATCATTTTTCAACGGTTCAATCTGAATATCATAAACCATCACTTGATGGTTCGATTCTCCTTCAATATTCAAGGAAAATAGTCCGTTCTTACCTACATCCCGAATCGTTTTTACGAGTTCTACTCTTTCAACCAATACTGGTTTGCTTTTTGTCTTGCTACCATATATGACAGCAGGCACATAACCATCTTTGCGAATTTTCCTCGTAGTAGAACCTCTTAAATCTCCTCTCGGATTTGCTTGTAAAACGGTTGCCATGATTAAAACCACCTCTACTATCGTTTTAGATGTTTCTATATCATGGTTTCCCTGAATACACTATTTCAAACCCGTTCTTATTAATCAAATAGCTTACTTACAGAAGCATGTTCATGAACACGAATAATTGCTTCCCCAAGTAAGGCTGCTACAGAAAGCTCCGTTACCTTTTCACTTCTTTTTTCATCGGAAAGAGGAATAGAATTCGTAACAACAAGCTCTTTGATTTTTGAATTATTAATGCGTTCCATCGCTGGACCTGATAAAACTGGATGAGTACAGCAAGCATATACTTCTTTTGCTCCAGATTCAACTAGTGCATTAGCAGCAAGGGTAATCGTTCCTGCTGTATCAATAATATCATCAATAATAATGGCCGTTTTACCTTCAATATGACCAACAATATTCATAACCTCAGACACATTTGGCTTAGGACGACGCTTATCGATAATCGCAATAGGTGCTTTCAGACGGTCGGCCAGCTTACGAGCACGAACAACACCACCATGGTCTGGTGAAACAATCACTAGATCCTCAAGATTTTTCTTTTGGAAGTAATCAGCTAAAATTGGCACCCCTACCAATTGATCAACCGGAATGTCAAAGAAGCCTTGAATTTGGGTCGCATGTAAATCCAATGTCAAAACTCTTGTTGCACCCGCTGTTTGCATTAAATTAGCTACTAATTTAGATGTAATCGGCTCTCTTGCACGCGCTTTCCGGTCTTGGCGTGCATAACCATAGTACGGTAATACTAAATTAATCGTTCTTGCTGATGCCCGTTTCAATGCATCAATCATAATTAGTAATTCCATAATGTGTTCATTCGCAGGTGCTGAAGTTGATTGAATTAAATAAACATCACACCCACGAATACTCTCTTCAATATTAATTTGTACTTCACCATCACTAAAACGTGTAACAGAGCAGTTACCCATTGGAACTCCAATGTGCTTTGTAATTTGGTGTGCTAAATCTGGATTTGAATTAAGAGTAAATATTTTTAACCGTGGATCGCCGTATTTGGGCATCTTTTTTCCCTCCGCAATGTCTATTTTATCTATTATTCTCGTTGAAATAGTCTTCTTTATTCGTTTGTCTAGAACGTGCGATAGAAAGCGAAGCCTCTGGGACATCATCCGTAATGGTGGACCCGGCAGCCACTAATGCTTGTTTCCCAACTTTCACAGGTGCAATTAGGTTCGCATTACAGCCGATAAATGCACCATCTTCAATCACCGTTTTAAACTTATTCTTCCCATCATAATTTACAGTTACAGCACCACAACTAAAGTTTACATTCGATCCAACAGTTGCATCCCCTATGTAGCTTAAGTGCGAAGCTTTGCTTCCTTGCCCAAGAGTCGACTTCTTTATTTCAACAAAATTCCCAATTCGAACATCATCCCCAATGCTTGATTGCGGACGAATATGAGCAAAAGGCCCGATGGAAACGACTTTACCAACCTCGCTATCATGAACAACTGATTGACGAATGACCGTTCCTTCGGCTATCGAGCTATCTTTCAATTCTGTATTAGGTCCAATTATACAATCATCACCAACATTTACTTCCCCTAATAAGTGTGTGCCAGGATAAATAATTGTATCCTGCCCAATCTTTGCACTAGCAGAAATATACGTATTTTCTGGGTCAATAATCGTTACCCCTTGTCTCATCCAGTATTCATTTATCCGCTTTCTCATTACAGTTTCAGCTTGAGATAATGCAACCCGATCATTTACACCTAACGTTTCCTCAAAAGAAGCTGTTTGGTAAGCAGCTACCGTTTCGCCTTTCTTTTTTGCAATTTCAATCACATCGGGTAAGTAATATTCACCTTGGGCGTTATCATTACCGACCTGTTTTAAAGCTTCAAACAGTAATACATTATCGAAGCAATACGTTCCTGTATTGATTTCTTGTACAGAAAGTTCAGCCTCTGTAGCATCTTTTTGCTCAACAATTCGTTCAACAAGCCCTTCTCCATTACGAATAATCCGCCCATATCCAGTTGGATCTTCTGCTTCGGCTGTTAAAACTGTTACTTTCGCATTTTCATGTTCATGACATTCTAATAACTGATGCAGTGTTTCCGATGTTAGCAATGGGGTATCTCCACAAAGTACAAGAGTAACTCCCTCTTTATCTTCTAGAAGACTAGCTGCCTGCATAACTGCATGACCCGTACCTAACTGCTGCTCTTGCACGACATAAGTAACCTTAGTCCCTAATTGCTCTTTTACGACTTCAGCTCCAAAGCCAACAACGGCTATTTGCTCTTGTACGCCCAAAGCTGAGACTTGATCAACGACATGTTGAACCATTGGCTTTCCGCAAACAGGATGTAACACCTTATATAATTTCGACTTCATTCGTGTGCCTTGCCCCGCTGCTAAAATAACCGCGTAACGATTGCTCATGGTTTCCCTCCAGATCTTCCATTTTCCCTTACGAATATACTCTAAAACTAAGGGTATTTCAAGAAGTTATCAAGAACCTTCACAAATATGCTATGAAAATTTGGAAACTTCTGTTCAAAAAAACATGCAAAAAACCACTATGAATCATAGTGGTTTCGCTTATTCTACCATTTTTTAAGAAGCTCCTGCTTCTTCAAATTCCACTTCTTCTGCATCTCCAGCCTTTTCGTATTCATTTAAAACGGCTGTTTGAATCTTTTCTCTCGTTTGAGAAGAAATTGGGTGGGCAATATCTCGAAATTCGCCATCTGGAGTTCTCTTGCTTGGCATTGCAACAAACAGCCCGTTATTACCATCAATAACACGAATATCATGAACAACAAACTCATGATCAATTGTTATAGAAGCAATAGCACGCATTCGTCCGTCCGTATTAACCCGACGTAATCTCACATCTGTTACTTGCATTTCAGTCACCACCTATAAGAATAGTAATTCATACTAAGACAAATTCTCTAAAAAAATGGGATTTCCTTCTTTTTTTCTAATTTTTTTTTATTTTTTACAAGGTTGTTAATATAAGCGTTGTACCGTTAACTCTAAAAGATCAAAAAAAGAAGGTAAATAATTACCTTCTTAAACATCAGAACCTATTTTACTAATGCGATTACTTCAATTTCAACAAGCACATCCTTTGGCAGCCTTGCAACTTCGACACACGAACGTGCCGGCTTATGAGTATTGAAATATTGTCCATACACTTCATTAATCAATGGAAAATCATTCATATCTTTAATAAAGACGGTTGCTTTAACAACGGTTTCTAATGAGGCCCCTGCTTCTTGTAGAACAGCTTGCAAATTTTTGAAAACTTGATGAGTTTGCTCTTCAACCGTACCTGAAATCAGGTCTCCATCTGCTGTTAGCGGAATTTGTCCTGAACTATAGAACATATTATTAACGACTACCCCCTGTGAATAAGGTCCAATCGCATCTGTGCATTCGGTGTATAAATCGTTTTCATCTATTATTCCTCCTCTATTTCCTTTAATAATCCTAAAACGTTCCCACGTTCTACGTTTATAGACTTATCGCGTACATTTACTTCTGATAAGCGAGTAATTGACATATATTCATCAATTAATCGTTCTTCCACTCCTACTGTTTCCACTAAAACACCAATACCGACTAGCTCTGCTTGGAACTCCTCCAATAAATCCATCATCCCACGAATTGTACCGCCTGCTTTCATAAAGTCATCAACAATAAGGACTCTAGATCCTGGAGCTAAGCTTCTACGAGCAAGGGTCATCGTTTGAATCCGTTTCGATGATCCTGACACATAATTGATACTAACCATTGATCCTTCTGTTACTAAATGATCACGGCGAACGATACTGACCGGAACATTTAACTGTTGCCCAACTGCATATGCAAGTGGAATCCCCTTTGTTGCGACCGTTAAGACAGCGTCAATCTTCTCAGTAGCTAAAATAGAGGCGAATATACGACCAACACGCTGCATAAACGTCGGGTTCCCTAATAAATCCATCATATACAAATAACCACCAGGTAATATCCGTTCAGGAACAGCTAACGATTGAATCACTTCATCAACAAGTAACTCAGCTTGATTGACATCAATACGCGGAATAAACTTCACTCCACCACTTGCTCCAGATATCGTTAATAATGAGCCGTAACCTTCTTCTTCGAATATCTCCTTGACTATGACCAAGTCCTCACTGATTGAAGACTTTGCAGACTGATATCGTTCTGAAAAATGAGTAAGGGATATGACCTCATGTGGGTGTTGCAGTAAAAAATAAGTCATATCAACCAAACGTCCACTGCGCTTTATTTTTTTCATGCTACCTCCACAAAACCGAATATTTTTAATATAACATAACACTTTTATACGGCTTTTAGCAAGAGTTCGTTGAACGAATTAAGCGAACAGCATAGACATCATTACAAAAACCGCGCAGTCCATTATAAATTCGATGCATACGTGATTCATGTTCCACAAGCCCAAAGACAGTTGGTCCACTCCCACTCATCAATACGCCGTCTGCACCAAAACGTGCCATCTGTTCTTTAATTCTTTTAACCTCCGGATACATGTCTAATGTAACCGATTCTAATACATTATGCAGATTATGGCAAATGGCTTTAAAGTCCTGTTGCTCAATCGCCTCAAGCATATTCTCTGTTGGTGCGTGCTTAATCTGACGCAAATCCAAACGTTTATACACATCTGCAGTCGATACCCCAATAGGCGGTTTGGCCAAAATAACCCAACATGACGGCGGAGATGGAATCGCTTTAATAACTTCACCTCGACCAGTTGCTAAAGCTGTCCCACCATATACGCAAAATGAGACATCCGAACCGATCTCTGCACCTAATATAGCTAATTCATCTGTACTTAAACCTAATTTCCATAATTGATTTAGACCTTTTAACGTTGCAGCAGCATCACTACTTCCACCTGCCAACCCCGCAGCTACCGGAATACATTTAGTTATGTATATATTAACACCTTGACTAACCGCAAAACGTTCTTTTAATAATTCAGCTGCCTTATACGCTAGGTTTCGATGGTCATTTGGAACAAATCCTTCCGACACTTCGACAGTTATACGCCCATTTTCCGTTAACTCTAAATCAATACGATCGGCTAAATCAACCATTGTCATAATCATTTCTACTTCATGATAACCATCATCACGTTTTTTACCGCATCAAGCGATAAATTAATTTTTGCAGGAGCTTTCACCGAACATTTCAATCTAGTCACCTTCTATATTTCCTTTTGCTTACGCTATTTTATCACTAGTCTAAACATCATACCACAGCATTATGATTTTTATAAGAAAAACACGAAAGTGACTTTTCACGAAATCTGCTATTTCCGTTTTGTTCCTTCTAAATTTATCACTCGTTTCTACTATAAAAAATCCGGATCAACACATGATTTTTGTGTTAACCCGGATTCCCCTTCTATTTCTCACTAACTATTTCATTATTCTTGTTCACTGGTTTTGATTTGTAAATGGCCTTCGAAAGAAGTGTTTGTACGATTAGGAACAAACCACCGACCGTCCAATAAAGTGGAAGTGCTGCCGGTACAGTAAAAGAAAAGAATCCCATTAGAATAGGCTAATATACCCTATGATCGCTAATTGCTTTTGCTGCTTCGTATCAATACCTATTTGTGAAACTTTAAATTGCACAAAATAAACGAATGCCGCTAGCAGCGGTAAAACCATATCCGTTTCCCCTAAATTGAACCATAAAAACGAATGCTCTGCAATTTCAGGTGTTCGCATTATCGCATAATATAAACCGATTAAAATTGGGAACTGAATGAGCATCGGTAAACAACCCATTGAGGCAATCGGATTAAATTGATGTTTCGTATATAATTCAAGCATTTCTTTTTGGTATTGCTGTTGCTCTTCTGGGCTCTTTTTATCTTTATACTTTTCTTGTAACTCCTTTAATTCAGGCTGTATAACATTCATCTTTTCACGCATGGCAAGCTGATTCTTAGATTGCTTTAACATAAGGGCATCAAAACTAATCGGACGATAAGTGTGACTAATATTATCGACAAACCATAATTCCCACCAAATAGCGTTGCTATTGACTTTATTAAATATGACAAAGGGTAAATAACATAATGATTGAAAAAGCCAGTAGATTCTGCATTAATCGGTTCTGTCGCCGCCTGACACCCACTTAAGATCAGTACGAACCCGATGAATAATAAAATGCCTTTCCCTTTAAAACGTGTGAATACAGATAACTGTTCCATTTTTGTCCTCCTCGTTTTAATACATTTTTAAACGAAGAGGCTGTATAATCGCCATCATCTTCTGGTGATTCTTTTCGTTTCACAAAACAAGTTAGCCAAACTTGAAGACGCTGTTTTGGACCAAACGAATCCAGCTGTTTTGGTACGAATCCATCACACAAATAAAAACTTCTTTTCGTTAACATTCGCTGCTTTATAATGACAGACCGCTCCATATATTGAAGCACTTTATAACTAGCAACTGTTAACAGAATGCTCATCGACAGCAATAGTGGAATAATGTCTTGAAACGATTCAACAATCATCTGTATTCACCCCCTCTTATAATATCTTCTCTATATCTTCGTATAAGTTCCCCCTTTAGTCAACTGTCTTAAAAAGGGAAATGCCTTTAGAGTGCTAACGCTCTCTAAAGGCGATAAATTTTTCTGTTATTTCTTCTGGGCAAGTTGTTGTTCAGCTAATTCTATCGCTCGCTTTACCATATTTCCTGCATCTCTTGCTCTTATGCCACCCCATCCTTCTTTTTGGACCGTATCATAAAAGCCTAGCTCCTTGGCAAGCTCTTCTTTTAACTGATCTGACATGACTCCTCTACGTCTGCTCATGCCTTTCCAACTCCTTATTCAGAAGATCTAATGACACCTATGATCTAATAGGTGTACCGTTATTATGTGTCATTGTACACAAAAAGATGCTCACCTAATCTATCCATTAAGTAAGCATCTTTTTGTCATGAATTTGTTATGCCTTTAAAGCCGTGAACTCTGAGCCCTCTTCACATAGCAGCAATTCTACTGATTCCGTCAAGATATCGGCATAGCTATAAGAAACCCTCTCAAACGCATTTTGTTCTTCATCTAACTTCACAATAAAAACAGAAGGGTATGTCTCTTCAAGCAAGCCTGAACGCTCTGACGTCTTTTTACGACCACCATTCGATTTAATGGTAATTCGCTTCCCGATATTTGCATCTAATGTACGCTTAATCTCAATTAACGATTTTGGCATTCGAACACCCACCTCACTGTATATTTATACTACCATACCCACTCCCATAAGTCAAGTAAACGTAAAATTATAACAAGTGTATAACTTACCTGTCAATGCTTTTACCTGCATTTGTTTCACAAAAGTTTCATATCTGAGCATAGTATGTCAAAAAAATTGAAAAATTATGTATAAATTAACTAAATGGCTTTTCCCATTTACTTCTTTTAGAATGCTACTACTCTTCTCCATTTAAAATAAAAAGGTCTCAAAAAGGCCTTGACCCTTTGAGACACTACTTTCCTTTATAGACGATCATATTCTTCTTTTAAAGGCATCCCACGCCGCATGACACCTTTCGTTTCAATTCCACCTAATCCTTTCTCCCCTGTAATGGTATTTCTTAACACATCGCTTAAATGAATATGATCCCTGAAAGATGTTAAACTCACACGAGAAGCAATATAAACTGGATCTAACGCATGAATGTTAACTCGTTCAGGAGAACTGGCAAAATTAGCTCCTGCTTTGATAAGCGTTTCAAAGTGGGACTGACATGCACCAGCAAAAATCACCAAGTCATCACGATGCCATGTATAATTCCGTGCAATTCGGACACACTCCGCAAAATATTTCGTATTCCGATAAGAGCGAATATCTCGCATATTGCCCTTCGATTTTAAATACGCATCATGGCCTGTTACAACAATGATGTCCGGTTTCACCATTTCAATTAGAGATCCTATTTGTTCAGGCATTTCCTTCTCATGCGCATGCACCCCGTAAACAGGAACTCCAAGCTTTTCATATAAAGCCGTGCACTTTTTTAAGTAAAGCTATCGCCATCAATATGCAAAACTCGCCCACGTAACTCAAAAAAATCTATGTCACTTTTGTAACCAGATGTCACTTCATATTCTCCACGTTGCTTTAAAAGCTTTGCATCCTGACGAAAGAGTTGATAAGAGTAGTCTTCAACTTCTCGAGACTTCTGGCTCATTTCCGCACGCTCTTTTTCAGAAACGAGGACAAGATCTTCTATCGGTGCATCCGCTAATAAGCGCATATCTTCACCTACGAGCTCCACTAGTTCTGAATGGATTTCAGATACCCTAAACAATAAATCATGGCCATAGGATAGGCGGGTCACAAGATCTCCCTTATTAAGCTTCATATAGACGCCTCCTCTCCACTTACCCTATGTCAAGGTAATATGGAAAGTGCTAGTCCAACACCCTTTTGTAAAGAGCATTACTAAGAGATGCAAACTCCTCCAATGACAACGTTTCGCCACGTCTTCGTGGATCTATTTCTACATCAGATAACGCATACTCAATCTCCTCTTTTTCCGCTTTACTAAATAAATTATGCGTTAAATTATTTAATAACGTTTTCCGCCTATTGGCAAATGAGGCATGAAACACTCGGAAGAAGAAAGCTTCATCAATGACGCTAACAGGTGGTTTATCTCTAAGCGTTAGCCTTAATACTGCTGAATCAACGCGTGGCTGAGGAATAAAAACCGAGCCTGGAACAGTCATCACCTTCTCAGCTTTAGCATAATATTGAGCGGCTATCGATAAAGAGCCATAGTCTTTTGAACCAGGCTTTGCTGCAATCCGATCTGCAACTTCTGATTGAATCATAACGACAATGCCACGTATCGGTAACTTCTCTTCTAATAATTTCATTAAAATAGGTGTCGTCACGTAATAAGGTAAATTGGCGACTACCATAATATCTTCCATTCCTTGAAAGTGACTTTCAATATAATGATGTAAATCAACTTTTAAAACGTCTGCATGAACAATCGTAATATTTGAATATGGAGCAAGAGTATCATCTAATACAGGTAACAGCCTTTGATCAATTTCAAACGACACAACCCGTTTAGCTTGCTTAGCAAGCTGTTCGGTTAACGCACCGATTCCCGGACCAATTTCAATCACTCCTGAATCAACTGTTAACTCTGCCTGACTAACAATATTACGCAATATATTTAAATCAATTAAAAAATTTTGACCTAAGCTTTTTTGAATTCAAATCCATATTTACTTAAAATTCCTTTTGTACGAGCCGGAGTGGCTATATCTTTTATCAACGTTGTTCCTCCTTAAATACTTTCTCCATTGCTGCTATAAATTCCATTTTTGAAATTCGAAACATTTTGTAAACGTTTTTGCAGCTGCTTACCATTAGCATAACCAATGTGAAGAAGTTCTCCTAACTGTTCCCTTCTTTTCCTTGCGTTCACTCCAGCAATTAAACCCGCATCGATAAGGTCGTTTAATGGGATCAATACGTCTTTTAATCGCTTCTCAGTATGAGCATGCTTCAATGCCTCACGTATCGCTATTGGTGAGGCATGCTCTACCCCTACGCTTCCTTTTCGTTTTGCAAGTGCCTCTGACTTCGGTAAAAATGCATGCTTACACTCAGGAACATGTTGACGAATAATTGTCCGGATTCGTTCTCCAGGAAAATCAGGATCCGTAAATACAATAACCCCTCTCCTCTCTTGAGCCAATTTCACCTTTGCTAGCACACGATCATCAACTGCTGAGCCATTCGTTTCAATTGTATCCGCATCAACAGCGCGTTTAATTGCTACTGTATCATCTTTTCCTTCTACTACGATTATTTCTGTTATCTTCGGTCGTTCGTTTCTTGCATCCATTTATCTCTCCATTATTTGTTCGTTCCCCCAAGCTTCCTTTTTTTCGTAAAAGCCTCGGGGTCGTTTTTTAACATTAAGTGTCAGAGTTTAACGGTTTCCCGCTAACCGTAAAGAGTTAATCCAACACTCTTTACCTGATGACTTAACTAATATAACACCTATTAATTTATCCTTTATCATATAACAAAAAACACAGAGTCACAATGCAACTCTGTGTTTAAATCATTAGTCTAAAATCGTTATCTCAACCGTTCTATTACCCCAGTTTTTCGCATCTGCTGTTGTTGGCATATGAACATCAATTTTATTCCCAACAATAGCCCCACCTGTGTCACCAGCAATGGCTGTACCATAGCCTTCTACATGTACTTTGGAGCCAAGCGGAATGACATTTGGGTCAACAGCAATAACCTTCATATTTCGGTTTTCATTTAAATTGATTCCAGTTGCTGTTACACCACTACAACCACTACAGTTAGCAGTGTATGCTGTCGATTGAACTGTCATTGTTGTTCCACCTGAAGCAGAAGAGCTACTTTCGTTACTACTGCTGCTATTACTACTATTATTCGATGTTTGAACCGGATCATGACCTCTTGATGTTGTCGGAGCTGGTTCTTTCGTTCCAACAGCAACAATACGATCGGAGCTTTCCTTTACCGTTTCCTCTTTGACGAGTTCACGAGATACCTCTTCACCATCTTCAAGGATAACCTCATAATGCTTTTCGATTTTACCTTTCTCTCCACTCTGGACGACTTCCTCTTTACCAGCAAGCAAGTCATCATCTTTACGAGTAACAGTAGCAAAGTCAATCGTTTCTTCCACCACATCGGTGACTTTTTCTACACGTACGACTTGAATTGACGTTTCCTCTTCTAGTCGTTCTTCTAAATCTGGCTCGACACGATCTAGTTCGTTAAGCTCTAATTCTTCTCTCTCTAAAAAGTCAGCGACAGTCGTCGAAGTTGTCCATATCTCTTGTTGCTCACCATCACTAATCAGCTCGACTAAAAAAGAAGATTCATAGATTAGCTCCATATGTTCTTCAATCGTAGCACTTAATTCAGGTTCAACCACATCATGCTCTTTATACTCAATTTCCAACTCGGTTATTAGCTCTTCTACCGTTTTTGACGTCGTCCAAACGGTCTCCTCTTGACCATCAATCATTGTGAAGACTTGCTTCGCTTGCTCCCAGCTAACTGTCATTCCGTTCTCTATCTCTGTATCAACACTAGGTTCAATATAATCATATGATTGGACTTTCCACTCATACTCTTCGAACAGATCGGCAACTGTATTAGCATGTGTCTCAACAACCGTTTCTTCCCCATCAATTAATACGGTAACTGAAGCCTTTGTTGTCTCATACACAGCGTATGTGATCAAACTAACGAAGAGTACTAGACAAACCGAGGATATGATTGTTTTCTTCCCTAAAAGCTTCTTGGGAAGAAACTTAATCCTGTTTAAATCCATGTTATGCCCTCCTCTTTGGTATCGATCGAATTATAAACACAGTACCTCCTCTTTGTCAACTGATTGTTTTTGAATGACACATCTTCTCCATTATCTATTAAGACGCCTCAAAAGAAAACAAAAACTTATCGACAAGTCCAATTTATGCAATAACAACAAGGTGTAGAACTACTTCGAAACGGTTGTTTATTTGACATATAATTACATATAATCCCATTAAATACCGAAATTAAATGTTGAAAATTTTTTTTGCATTTGCTGTTGTCGCCTTCATAATTTCCTCCAAATCAACTTCCTTTAACTCGGCAATTTGCTCAGCAACTAGA
Source organism: Bacillus sp. JCM 19034 (assembly GCF_001310635.1). GTDB lineage: Bacteria > Bacillota > Bacilli > Bacillales > Bacillaceae_D > Halalkalibacter. The sequence continues at coordinate 27,796 of NZ_BAXR01000014.1, read as the reverse complement.
CGAACATAAGCAGGTTCATTTCGTTTCCCACGGTTTGGGTGAGGAGCTAAATACGGGCAATCGGTTTCGATTAATAGTCGATCTAACGAAATAGCTTTAGCGACTTGTTTAGGCCGTTTTGCATTTTTAAAAGTAACAGGCCCACCTAATGATATATAAAAATTCATATCGATACATTGTTGGGCTATTTCGATGCTCCCGCCAAAACAGTGCATAATACCCCCTACTTCTGATGCGTTCTCTTCTCTTAATATATCTACAATGTCTTGGTCCGCTTCTCTGTTATGGATAATAATAGGTAATTCGACTTTTTTCGCCAACGCTATTTGTTTGCGAAATACTTCCTTTTGTACTTCCTTTGGCGACTTATCCCAATGATAGTCAAGGCCCATTTCACCTAACGCAACTACTTTCGGATGGGAGGCTAAATGTTCAAGCCATTGCAGGTGCTCATCTGTCATATCAATTGCGTCAACAGGATGCCACCCAACAGCAGCATACATCCATTCGTATGTCTCAACTAGCTCAATCGCTCGTTTAATGGTCAATTCATCAAAACCAACAACGACCATATTTTGAACACCAGCTGCTTTGGCACGATCAATTACGACCTCTAAATCATCTTGAAATTGATCTGCATTTAAATGTACGTGTGTGTCAAATAACATCTTCTTCTCCTTTTCCTAACCAGAGATTTATATAGGTTTAACTCCACATGAATGTAACATTTCTTCATGTGGAGTATCATGCCTTATACTTATATCGTGTGCTGCTTATGACCAGCCTAACTTATTTCACTTTCGCCCCATTCGGCAAGTTTCCATCAATGGTAGCTAATTGAAGCTTCTTTCCTTTTGTTCCTGCTAAGATCATCCCTTGTGATAGTTCACCTCGTAATTTAACAGGCTTCAAATTCGTCACACATATCACTTTTTTACCTACTAGCTCCTCCGGGGTATAAAATTTTGCAATGCCAGATACTACTTGACGCTGTTCACTCCCTACATCGAGCTGAATTTTCAATAAGCGATCCGCACCGTCTACTTTTTCCGCCTTTATTACTTCTGCAACTTTTAATTCTACTTTCGAAAAGTCTTCGATCGTTATTTCATTTTCATCTTCAATTTCTTTAACCTCTTCTTCTACCTTCAGAGTACCACCCATCAATTTAACAATATGACCTACCTCTTCTTCTACATCTAGACGTGGGAAGATGGGCTCTCCTTTTTCAACCTTAACTCCACTAGAAAGCTGTGCAAAGGAGTGAATCGTATCCCATCCTGTTTCCTCTTGACGAATATTAAGCTGCTTCCACATTTTTTTAGGTGCTTCAGTCATAAACGGCTGTAACATAATAGAAATAATCCGTAATGACTCCGCTAAATGGTACATAACCGATCCAAGCTCTTCTCTTCTATCCTCTTCCTTGGCCATCATCCAAGGCTGTGTTTCATCAATATATTTATTGGTTCGACTTATCAATTGCCAAATGGCTGACAGTGCAATAGAAAACTCCATATCCTCAAGTGCATTTTCTACTTTTGTTATCGTTGATTCAACCAATTCAAGTAGCGAGCTATCAAACGGTGTTGCATCCTTTTTGTATGCAGGTATTTCTCCATCAAAATATTTATGAATCATCGCTACTGTACGATTCAATAAATTCCCTAAATCATTGGCCAAGTCATAATTTACCCGTTCAATAAACCCTTCTGGTGTAAATACCCCATCAGAGCCAAATGGCACTTCACGTAATAAATAGTAACGAAGAGCGTCCAAGCCATAACGATCAATTAGTGGAACTGGATCAACGACATTACCTTTTGACTTGGACATCTTCCCATCTTTCATTAATAACCAGCCATGACCAAACACTTTTTCCGGTAATGGCAAATCTAGTGCCATTAACATAATTGGCCAATAAATGGTGTGGAAACGAACAATTTCCTTTCCAACAATATGAACATTTGCTGGCCAATACTTTTCGTATAAGCTTTGGTCTTTGTGTCCGTAACCTAAAGCAGTAATATAATTCGATAATGCATCAATCCAAACATAGACAACGTGCTTAGGGTTTCTTGGAACTTTAACACCCCATGTAAAAGACGTCCGTGATACAGCTAAATCTTCGAGTCCCGGCTTTATGAAATTGTTAATCATTTCATTTTTGCGGGATTCTGGTTGAATAAAATCAGGATTTTCTTCGTAAAACTTTAAAAGGCGATCTGCATATTTACTCATTCGAAAGAAATATGACTGTTCTCGAACTTTTTCGACAGGATGGCCACTATCTGGGCTTTTTCCACCAATAATGTTCCCATCCTCGTCTGTAACTGGATCAACTAACTGCAATTCCGTATAAAACGTCTCATCAGGAATTGAATACCAGCCTTCATATTCATCTAAGTAAATATCACCTTGATCTATGAGGCGTTCGAAGATTTGCTCTACAACCTGTTTATGACGAACCTCTGTCGTACGAATAAAATCATCATAAGAGATATCAAGCTTCTTCCAAAGTGCTTGAATTCCTTTAACAATTTCATCCGTGAATTGCTGTGGTGTTAATCCTTTCTCCTTTGCCTTCGTTTCAATTTTTTGTCCATGTTCATCAGTTCCTGTTAAATATCGGACATCATAGCCTCTTAAACGCTTGTACCTCGCCATCGCGTCACCTGCTACGGTTGTATAAGCATGACCAATGTGTAGCTTATCACTCGGATAATAAATTGGGGTCGTTAAATAAAACGTATTGTTTTTTGACATAACAATCATTTCCTCCTTTTTTTGCATAAAAAAAGCCCTCATCCACAACGGGACGAGAGCATTGCTCACGTGGTACCACCCTAATTCTCCTCTTTCTTCACAGAAAAAGGACTTACGAAGTTATCACAAACTCCACTGTTAACGCCAGTTACGTCATGTGCTTATGCTCTAGCATTCACACATCAGTCCTCTTTGGACCATCTTCCATCCATCATCTATACTGGTTCTCAGCTCCCCCAGCTCTCTGCATAGCCTTTGCTACCAATAGACAAACGTGATGTACTCTTCCCTTCATCGGACAATTCGATATCATGTTTTTTCATAGTATAACCAAAATATACCGAAATTAAGCAGCATCGTCAAGAACGTGTATACATCGTTGCAAAAGGTGTTTTTTCTTTTTTAATATAACCCTCTTCACTTAGACGCAAAAGCTCCTCTTTCCACTTTTTTATATCCCAGCTTTTCTTTGCCTTCTTATTTAATTGTGAAAGTAAATTCATTAAATCCATCTCGGCAAACGGTAAGTGCTCTTCTAACGCTTCCACAATCCCTTCAATCCCTTTAACGTTCATTTCTTTGAGCTCATCAAACGGATTAAGTGTATGAGGACTCGTAGAATGAGCCATACGAATTCTAATCGCCATCGTCCTCCCCATAATCGCCGATGAAACAAAGGCATCTCCAGAGCGTAAATAAGGGAGACGCTTCCCTTCCTCCGCTGTTAAATCTGTTTCCTCCTTAATCGTTTGAATATCTGTTCCACGAACGGTTCGAAAAACAAACTTAGTATTTAACTGGGCCGTAATTGTTTCATCAAGTAGTGTCGGCCTTTGTGTAGCAAAAATCAGAAACACCCCGTATTTACGTCCTTCTTGAGCAATTTCCTTTAAAACAGATTTGGCTGGTGCATCAAACCCTTTAGGAGCAAAGTTATGTGCTTCGTCGGTTACGACTAAAAACGGAGGGAAAAACTCTCCTTGCATATGTTGTAGCTTTGCGTCGCGGTAGGCTCGTCTTTTCCCGTACAATGCCCCTATCACATAACTAGAAAACACTTGTAGCAACCAGACAGCACCTTGTACAACAATCAGCTTACCTGCATGCATTCCCTCTTCAATGGCACGAATATTTTGCTGAAACAAGCCAGCTTGGTGCAAACGATTTACACGCCATTGAATCCCTTTAATGGAGGCAAGCGGTAAACTTCCGTATTGGTCTAGAAGTCGTTTAAATAATTGATAACGTTCAATTTCCTCTCGTGACATTCCACCGTCATGTAGTAGCCCTTCGACCTTTTGCTTCCCTAATTCAAGTGCTTCAGACAAATGAGCAACTCTATCACTAAATGACTGATAACTATCCTTCCGTTTATGAATGGACTGAATAACGTTCACCATCGATTCTGTGAGTGAACCTGCAGCTGCTAATAAGCGCTCGACATCACGTGTTGTTAACGCTGAAAAGTCGACACCAACATCTTTTCCTATTTGTACAACTGTAAAACCTTGTTCATAGCTTTGTCCATCTACTCCTTCCGCCTTTGCAGCGAAATTCATTTCAAAATGGGGGTCAAAAACGAGACTTGGTATATGAAGCTTCATTAATTCCTCTAACATTACGCGTAATCCAAATGACTTACCAGACCCTGAACCACCAAATACGCCAATATGTGGGTATTGTTGCATCGAACGAATGTCAAAAATAAACGGTACGCCGTTTTGCATGCGTAATCCATCATGATCATGGATTGATAATAAATTGGTCAAAGATGATGGTAACGATTCGACAATAAAATCAGTTGATTTTACTTCTCCGAGTACTAGTCCATCCTTCGGTTTTGCCTTCACAAGCAAATGCTCGATTTCTGAAAAGTGAGGATGACGAACTTGTGCCCCTGTTTGAATCGGTTGAATCGCCTCTTCGAACAAACGAACCTTTGCTAAATGAATATCATCTGCACCAATATCATAACCAATTTGCTCTAATGTTTTTAACACTTGATCATCGGCAATTCCTTTATCAAATCCCATCGGAATATAGCGGTTATAGGAAAAAGTCTCAACAACCTCACCTTTGGGCTGGTAAAGCGAATCATCTTCGACAACGAGCATTTCATTCATCCGAAATTTATGTGTTTTTGAAGCAACATACACTTCATGCTGTGTCGTTACACCGACAATTTGCATATAAACTCCTCCTAATATGGTCGATTTGATCGTTTTTTCGTGAAAAACCGTTGCTTTAATTCTGGGTGAATATATTGATCAACCATTGCATTGACAAATTGATCTGTTACTCGAACTTCGTGGTCAATCATATCTAGCCATAACGGAATACCACGTCCATCCTGAGGTGTTAACGTATAAAGTACCTCGGCAATGGTATCACGCTCATTTTCCTGCTCTTCTAATAAATCAAAACCAGTAATCGCGGGATCAGAACTAAATCGTGCCCATACAGATTGTAATCCTGCTTTATGCTGCAGCTCTTTGATATACAACCATTCACCAGGTTGCAACACCCCAAATAACAAATCGCGGTCATATGTATGTGAATAACGTTTATAAGAAGCAAATTCAGTAAGCTTAACTAAATTTTCTGTCGTAATTTCTTCAGATACACCAACTAATAGAACATCCCGCTCCAAAGCCTTTTGTCGTAGCCGCTCCCACTCATCAGGTGCGTCAATTCGATAATGGTATAGGCACCATCCATAAGTACTAGTCGCAAATCTTTCTCCTCGATTAGTTGATATGCTACCTCAAGTTCATGCTTTGCAAGCTTATGAGAACGTAATTGACTTATTGATTGGTCGTCCTTTGTTTCTTTTTCCATTAATGGGGTATAGATTTCTGATGCCGTACATTGATAACCTGTTGTCGTCTTCGCTAACGCTTGAAAGAAATAAAGGACGTGCGGATATTCACCTTTCGTTTGATTAACCGATCCATCAACTGCAGCCAAATCCTTACCTTTTAACCAGTCTTTTAATGCTGCTGCTGACATTTGACGAACTTGTCGATAATCGGTCTGAATTGTCGTTAGTTTTTGTCGAATAATCTCATTTTCTTTCCTTAAAAATGAATACGTTTCTTCCAAATGGCGATTAACATCTTGTAACTTTTCTAATAAACCTTGATTAATCTCAAGCATAAATTTTACAGCCCCCCTTTAAGGAATCGCTATTTCTCAATGATATTCATTGTCAATTACGATAAAAATATTAAAAATTTGTAAAAAAGTAATTGACTTGTTTTGGAAACACTGGTACTCTAAAAAAAGGCAGAATTATGTCGAATAATGACTAATAAACTACTAAAAATACAAACATTTTGAGAGGGGACATATATTATGAAATCTACAGGAATTGTACGTAAAGTTGACGAGCTAGGACGTGTCGTTATTCCGATTGAATTACGTCGTACACTTGATATTGCTGAAAAGGATGCTTTAGAAATTTACGTTGACCATGACCGTATTATTTTAAAGAAATACAAGCCGAACATGACTTGCCAAATTACAGGTGAAGTATCTGATGATAACTTATCAATTGCAAATGGTAAAATTATCTTAAGCCCACAAGGTGCAGAAGAAATCTTAAAAGATTTACAAGAATACTTAGCAGCAGCAAAAGGGCAATAAGCCTAATTTAACGAACAACCATGCCTCAAAAGAGAACTTCTTTTGAGGCCTTTTTCTGCACTTATTCATTCGTTTGATGGTAGCTCGCATAAATTTCACGCTTCGGCTGCTTTCGTTCTACTGCTACTTTCTTAATTGCTTCCTTCGAAGTTAATCCTTTGGCAATATAATAATCAATATGCTCATTTATGGAAAACGACCCCCACCACTCTTCAGCTTGAACCTCACCGTGGAACCCTTCAACAACTAGACAAAATTCCCCTTTCACTTGTCCTGTTTCCACCCATTGTAACATGTCATCTAATGATCCTCTTATATACTCTTCGAATTTCTTTGTTAGCTCTCGACATAAACTTACATGACGATTACCTAATACGTCTCGCATTGTTTTCAAGGTTGATTTAAGCCTATGTGGTGATTCATAAAATAATAAAGTAGCTTCTAAATGCACAAGCTTCTCGAGTTCTTCCTTTTTCCGTTTATCTTGACGAGGCAAGAAGCCGACAAATTGAAAGGAGGAAGTTGACAATCCTGAACCAACTAAACTCATTAAAGCAGCATTTGCTCCAGGTAAAGGGATCACATAAATCTCTTCTGCAATTGCATCACGAACAAGTTCCTCGCCTGGGTCGGAAATGGCCGGCATCCCCGCATCGCTTACTAAAGCAATTGTTTTTCCATTCTTCATTTCACTTATAAGCTTAGTACCCGCTTCCTTACGATTATGCTCATGATAACTCACTAAAGGTGTCGATATGTCAAAATAATGACAAAGCTTTTTCGTTTGTCTCGTATCTTCCGCCGCAATGAGATCCGCCTCTTTTAAGAGACGGACGGCACGAAACGTCATATCCTCTAAATTTCCAATTGGAGTAGGTACTAAATAAAGACTCCCTACTCCCACATCATGAACAAAGCTCTTTTGCTGTTTCATTTATACCTCCACCTTTGTCCGAAATTCTCCTTCATATATTTCTAGAAAGGACTCACTATACGTTCCATCTTCATTGTATACAAAAATAGGCGGCAAACAAATGACACCTGACTTCCCTTCTTTACGACCTTCAACAAGCACGATATTTGCTTCCTTACTCTTGTTAGGATGAACAAATTGAATTCGCTTTGGTTCAATTCGATTCGCTCTCATTTCGTTCATCACATCCGTTAATCGCTCTGGTCGGTGAACCAAAGCCATCCTGCCTCCATACTTTACATACCTACTCCCTACACGGACGACATCCGCTAACGTGCAATGTAATTCGTGACGGCAATTGCCACATATTCATTCATATTTCGATTTTCTATCGCTTCCGTTTGAAAATAAGGTGGATTACATGTCACCACATCATAAGTCCCTTTTAATTGAACATTAACAATATTATCACAAATGATCGAAAGTCGATGTTCTAATCGATTCAACTCAAATGAGCGTTGTGCCATATTTGCAAGTCGCTTTTGAATCTCTACACCAACAATGTCAGCTTCCGTTCGCGTCGATAGTGCTAACGGAATAACGCCATTTCCTGAACATAAATCAAGAATTCGCCCTTTTTGAATCGGCACATGGACAAAACGGGCCAGCAAAATGGCATCTATTGAAAAAGAAAAAACGTCTTTACTTTGAATAATTTGTAGGCTCGTGCCAGCAATTCGATCTACGCGCTCACCATCTATTAACTCTACTTTCATCGCTATCTCCATTCTTCAAAAAAACACGAGTTTAATTTCTCTCTCGATCAACCGCGTTTTCTATGATTCCTTTAAATAGTTATAGAAAAGACCCTTAAAAGGTAAATCCCTAACCTTTTAAGTACTCACATTCATTATTTCTGATGTAGAAAAGAAAGACAGAATAAGCAATCCTCACCTTCAGCGCGAATGCTACCATAGTGGGTATTACATACGTGGAATCCTTCTTGATAGAGCCTTGCTAAATTATCATAACCTTCACCAACAAAAGCCTTCTTTTTTTGCATATCTCCAGATTTTTTCTCTACATCATCATCTTGGACATCGAGCCGTTCGCGAAGCTTTTCGTTTTCCATTTGCAAATAATGATTTTCTTCAATTAAATAGGCTAGTTGTTCCTTCAATCCTCTAAGCTCATGATGCAATTCACCAAGACGCTCTTCCAATTGACTCACTTGCGTAAAAACTGCCTTTTTATCCACGCTGTACCTCACCCCACTATTCTGTGGCTTCTACTGGTTTCTCCGTTAATTCTTCTAATGTGTATTCTACCGTTCCACCGTCAGCTAATTCAACCTGAATAAGATGCTCAAGTAAATTTAACCCCGTTACTTTTCCTTTTCCTTGTGGTGTACGAATCACTTTACCGACATCCGGTAACTTCTGCTTTGCTTCTTCATATATGTCATTTTCATATTTTAAGCAACACATGAGACGGCCACACAAGCCAGATATCTTCGCTGGATTTAACGATAAATTTTGGTCTTTGGCCATTTTAATAGAAACAGGTTCAAAATCTCCTAAAAAAGATGAACAGCATAAAACACGGCCACAAGGTCCTATCCCACCTAACATCTTCGCTTCATCACGAACTCCGATTTGTCTTAATTCAATCCGCGTTCGAAAAATAGATGCTAAGTCCTTTACTAACTCACGAAAATCAATTCGACCATCAGCGGTAAAATAAAATAATACCTTATTACGATCAAATGTATACTCAACATCGACAAGCTTCATATCAAGCTGATGCTCATGAATTTTTTTTGCACAAACAAGAAACGCATTTTTGGCCGCCTCTTGATTCTCTTCTACCACAAGCTTATCCTTGTCTGTAGCAACCCGGATAACTTGCTTTAACGGTAGAACGACATCATTCTCACCCACAGTTTTCGTTCCAATTACAACTCGTCCAAACTCAATCCCGCGAGAGGTTTCAACGATGACGTCTTCATTCTTTTCTAACTGAAACGTACCTGGAGAGAAATAATAGATTTTGCCTGCCTTTTTAAAGCGTACACCTACAACTTGATGCAATCTTCTATCCCTCCTGTATTGAAAGCATTAACTTCTCCATCACCAACTGAGGATTCACATTCGCCTGTAGCTGCTTCTTCGCTGTAAGCACAGCCGCCATATGGTTGCTAATCTTGTCTTGCGAGCTCTGAAGTGCCTGCTTTTTTAACAAATCCACTTGGTCAATGAAAGAGATCGTATCTAAATTGCCAACCTTGGCAAACAATAGGTCTCTAAACCATAATAGGAGCATATCTAGTCCTATTTCTTGCTGAGCTTTTTCTTTGAACGTTCCCAACCACTTTTCCTGAATCGTAAAAAGAAGCTGTGACGGGCGATCGTAAAGCTCTTCCATCAATTGTATCACTACGCTTCGTGCTTGTGCAATCCAATCATCTTCGACAAACACCTTCACCTGCTCAAAACTTGTTGTTAAGCTAGCCAGCAAATGGGCATTCGTCTTAGATATCCCTTCATTTACAATAAGATGAATAAACGGGTCCCTTGCTAGTGGGGCAAAACTAAGCAACTGACTTCTCGATTGGATAGTAGGTAAAATGTTTTTTCCTTGCTCTGTCATAAGAATGGCTAATGTCGCCCCGTTCGGTTCCTCTAAAAACTTCAAAATACTGTTAGCAGCACTTGCAGTCATCTTATCGGCATCCTCGACAATATATACCTTTTTAATTGATTCGACACCACGGTAGGCAAATTCCTTTTGCAAATGCTCAATTTGGTGCTTTTTAATTGATTGTCCTTCTGGTGAAATAATATGTACATCTGGATGATTTCCGCTCTCAATTCGCCTGCATGAGGAACACGTTTGACACGGCTCTGCTTCTTGTATATTCTCGCAAAAGAAGCTCTTCGCCAATTGAAGAGCTACCTTCTTTTTTCCTGTTCCCCTACTTCCCTCAAAAAGATACGCATGAGCTAATCGCTTCTTATTTAATGTACGAATGAGGATATCAATAACTCTCGGTTGAAGTTCCGCTAATTTGTTCCATGTATTCATTCCAAATCACCTTAAAATTGCTCAAACTGTTCAACAGGCAAAACAAATACAGTCGCCCCACCAACTTGAACCTCAACAGGATATGGCACATACGAATCGGCATTCCCACCCATCGGTGAAATAGGTGCCACGAGCTGTTCTCGGCTTTGACAGTTCTCTTTAATAATTCGCATAACATCTTTCACTTTCTCATCTTCAGTTCCAATTAAAAAAGTCGTATTGCCAGCCTTTAAGAATCCACCTGTACTTGCAAGCTTCGTTGCTCGGTAATCGGCTTTTACAAGTGCATCTGATAACTTCACACTATCTTTATCCTGTACGACGGCCATAATTAATTTCATTCTCCTCAGCTCCCTTACTCATTAAAATAAGTTAAGACTAAAGCTTCCACCTCATTCAGTGCTCTTCTATAAACAGTATCAACATCTTCATTCGCATTCATTTTCTTTATCCGATCGGGATATTGCTTTAACAATAGCTCGTAGCCTTGACGAACACGGTCATGAAAGCTCTTCTTTTCTTGATCAAGACGATTATTTTCCCGTGTTTGATTCGCGGCAATCCGTGCCAAGCCAATATCTGGGTCAACATCAAATAGAAGGGTTAAGTCCGGCATAAAGCATCAATTGCAAAATCATTAATTGACTGAATCTCATCAATACCTATGCCACGTGCATACCCTTGATAAGCCAAGCTACTATCAATAAAGCGATCACATAGTACAACCTGACCTGCTTCTAGTGCTGGAATAACCTTTTCAACTAAGTGCTGTCGTCTTGCAGCTGCATAAAGGAGTGCCTCAGTTCGACTATCCATGTCCTTATGCTCTGGATTTAACAGAACCTCACGAATTCGCTCTGCAATCGGTATCCCACCAGGTTCACGCGTTCTCAAAATATCGTAGCCGCGACCGATAAGCTCCTCTTCAAGGCGATCCAATACCGTCGTCTTACCCGCACCTTCGCCACCTTCTACTGTTATAAACAATCCTTTACTCATTTTATTTCCTCCGAATCTACTACTAAAACATCAACAGCTTGCTCATTACCTTGAAAACGAGCTCCCGCCTCTTTTAATTGTTGTATATAGTCAATGGTCCCTTGCTGAATCACTTCTCCGCGTACTAACACTGGAATGCCCGGAGGATATGGAATGACTGACTCTAACGAAATATACCCGCACGCTTCTTTTAATGGAATTCTTTTTTGAAGTAGCTGTTCATTTTGGCGATCTAGCACCATTTCAGTCAGCTTCGTTTCAGGCATCCACACCGGTAAATGGAATGGCTTCGTATGAGCGATCACTGAGTAGCTCGCTAGCTTTTCTTTTAATCTCCCTATAGCAGAAGCACCTACGGACAGTGGGGTTAACCCGAATACGAGCAATACATCTGTATCAGTTGCTAACTCAGGATAAAGCCCGCACTCCATCATAATATCTTGTAATTGGAAGCCTGATAATTTTGTTCTTGATCTAATTGTAACTTTTAACGGATCAGATTGATAGCTTTGATTGTCCCATTCGATTACTTCTATTTGTTTAATTGTAGATAATTCTCGTTTCCAAGCTTCAATTCCTGCTACTATTTCAGTCATTTGTTCTTCCGTGACACATTCTGCAAACTCTCGTGCCCCGTCAAGTGACGCGAGTAATAAATAAGACGGACTACTTGACTGGAACATCGTTAATGCCTCTTTTATTCTATGTGCCTTTCTACGAGGAAGGTGCTTACTTATATGTAAAAATGAGCTCATTGTTAATGCTGGTAACATTTTATGTGCTGATTGCACGACTACATCTGCCCCGAGTTCACAGGATGATGGTGGAAGCTGTTTACTCACTGAAAAATGAGCACCATGTGCCTCATCTACTAAAACCGTTAATCGGAATTTTTTCGCCTCTTCAATCACTGCACGAATATCCACACTGACCCCGAAGTAATTTGGATAGGTTAAAATAACACCTTTAACTTGCGGAAAACGCTCGACTGCGTGTTGGATCAATTCAGCTGTAACACCAACATATTGACCTGTATTGATATCAAACTCCGGTGTCATTAATATAGGCCTCACACCAGCTATTTCACAAGCATGAAAAAGTGATTTATGACTATTTCGCTGTAAAAGGATTTGATCTCCTCGCTCGAATAAACCATAGATCATCGCGATGTTGCCAACCGTTGAACCACCGACAAGAAAATGAGTTTCCCCCATTTGGTAATAATCAGCCGCCTTCTGTTGTGCTTTGGCAATAGGCCCAGTTGGGGCATGAAGGTCATCCAGACCAGTAAGCTCTGTCACATCATATGGTAATACCGATTTGAAGTCAGCTTGTAAGTCTGATAAGAAGATTTGACCATTCTTATGACCTGGCACATGCAATGAATGGGAGTGTTGGTTAATATGCTCTCTAATCGCCTGAATTAATGGTGTTGAATGTTCCATTTTTCCTTCACCCACGCTTACTAAAATAATTTTAACCCAACTATAATGTACCATAGTTGGGTTAAATTTTTTTCAATGTTTCACTTAGCTCCTGAATATAATGATCATATTCCTTATCAGTACTATCTGTTTGAACCATCATTCTTTCACAATCCTCACAGATCGAAACCGTATCAAAGGTTACACGTTCCACACACCATTGCTTACATATGCTACATTTACAAGGATTAATATAGTTCACCTTTAATTGTACCATCTTATCACCTCATACCCATTATCGGTTAACAAAGCGATTTTCATACCGTAGTTTATTCAACTAAATAAACGATTGTGCCTATCCTATTTGAACCTCTTTTGCTATGAGAAGCGTAAATATAGATAGGACAAATAAGGAGGTTTGTGACATGCTAGCTCTTGCAGAAAAGCTACTGTTAATTGCATTAGATGATCAACCAGGGAAAATGAATATGAACGCATCACAATCAATTTCTTATGGCTTAGCTGGTGCTATCATTGCCAACCTCGAATTAGTTTACAATATCAATGACAAAGTGAAGCTTTCCAATGCTACTTTTGCAGGGATGAGACAACAAAAGACGAAAGCAAAGTTATTATATTAAAAATGCTCATCCAGACGAGTTTAATTCCATCATTTTTGCCAAAATACATTTAAAGACAATTCATTTGTCGCTATTTTATATTCACTTACTTATCGATAATACGTAATTCTAGTAACAAAAATAGACGTTAACCTCTTGGATTAACGTCTACTCAAATAAGTACTCATTACTCACAATCTCCTAAAACCTTAACTGGCCCAATTAACCCTGAGTGTAAGGCGATCTGATCCATTTCATTTGCCTTACTATTTGTTACTTTCAACTCTATCTTATTTATGCCTTGCTGCAACATACTATCTACTTCAAACGTATAAGGAGCCCATAGCTTCACTCCAACCTTTTGACCGTTAACGGAAAGCTCCACTATTTCATGAACTTCGCCAAAATCTATGACTGCCTTTTGAATCTTATTATTTAATTCAAATGTAGCCGTGTATATAACAGACCCTGAATAAAATGCCAATTCGGGCCATTCCGTCCACGATTGCAAGTTCGACGTCCTCTTTTGAATCCGTTCTCCTGTTATACTCCATTCTTGCTCAAGTATCATTATCTCGTTAAGTCTGGTTTCTTTTTGCCCATTCACCTTTACAGGCTGCTCTTTACTCGGATCAACCATAACAACCAAACTTTCACGTCGCTGTAATGTTAATGGGAACTCAGCTACATTTCCAAGCTCCTTGATGCCACCAGTCCATGCGTCCCATCGTTCAACCGCTCCTCGTTCAGACAATGTTATGTGACCATCATATACTTCTTCACCTTCATTAACGATCAAATAGAAGCTTGTGCCCTCCTTTTTCATATGGCTTATACGAATGTTTGCACTTTGTGGAGTCAATTGAGCCGTTTTATGTCCACGTTCTATTAAATGTTCTATAAGGTCTTCTGTTTGCTGAATAGTAATAGCTGCTTCTAGAACATTTGTACTTTTTCCGACGATAAACACCGACCCACCTTGAGTGATGAGTTCATTTAATCGAGTAATCGTCTCATTAGAGAGCAGCAAACCTGCTTCTATAACGACCGTCGAGTACGATTGTTTTTCTATATGAATCAGGCCATTCTTAATTTTGGCAGAAGAATGGAGAAGCGCCTCTTCAAAATAATTAAACTCGATTTGCTGTTCAAAAAGTGGTTTTACCAATTCCCATGGCAAATGATTCTCTTGACAAAGGACAGCTACTTTCGTCGTATTAACACTATCAGTCAACAACCAGCTTAGCCGTTTTATATATTGACTAAATAATTGATAGTATGGCCACCAGCTACTATGCAACCCGACATCTGGCGGTCGCTCATGACTACGTCTTTTCCCATCAATCGAATAATAAAACGCATGTGGGATGATTAGATTGACACCTCTGACAAATAGCCAATCGAAATACCATTTCATATCACCGGGCGGTAGATCCCAACTGCCATTTTTACCGCAAACACCTAGTACTTCATCGGCATTTCTCCTTCTCCCTCGATGTCTCGCTGCATCTGCAGAACATTTCCCTGCAGTCGAATGTCGTCCAGTTAACCCTTTCTCTTCCTCTGGTGCCACCCAGCGCCAAACGACATCTTGACCGGGAATTTGAAAATGCTCAAGCAAACCAATATCATCACTTTCGGCTGGATGGCCTGTTAAGGCAATCCCATGCTGTTCACACCATTGGCTTAATTGGCGATAATAGACCGTTGATAGTCGTCTATAAACAGCTTGCTCATAACGCTTGCGAATCGCTTCCGTCTCCCGGCCTATATCAAACCATAATGCGGGTAGGTCGCTCTTCTTTCCACCTTGCTGCTCATACCAAGTGAATGAGCCACCTGTCCACGGCTTTAAGCCAGCTTTTGCATTCCGTCCAAGCATATCGGCTCATCGGTAAACATCGCCATTACCGTATTACCAAAGTAATCCTGAAGGACATCATAATAACGGTCGTGAGTAATTTCAATATAAGCTTTTACTGCTTCTGGATTTAACAGATCAGCAGAAGGTGGTGCATGCTCCTCACCATCATCTTCGCCAAAATGAATACCTCTAATCGTCCCATCTGTATTAGTTTCAATAAAAGCTACTATCACCCATTGTGCATCGTCAGGTGGCTGAAACTGCACATATCCTTTAGAAAAGCTCAATTCTTGTAATGAGTCAGGCTCTAGTGTAGACTGATCTATTCTTTTTGCTGCAAATACAGCAATCAGCGTTTCCTCTTTCTTTAATGTAATGTCATACTCTTCTTGATCGTCTTTACAAGTTTGCTCAACTACCATTAAGCCACGACTAGCAAATGCCGGATTACGCTCAACTACCTTTCCTTTCGCTGATCCAGACGGATACATTGCCTCATCATACAAAATAACCGACATATCAAGTTTATTTGCTTCGGCAACTGCCACTCGTACAAACTCCATAAATTCATCTGACAAATAGCCGATTTCTTTTGGAATTCCAATTCGCGGGTGTAGGACAAAGCCGTTCACACCTTTGGCAGCAAACTCGTGTATTTGTCTAATGATTTCTTCATTTGTTAGCTGATCATTCCAAAACCAAAACGGTATCGGTGTAAATTCATTTGCAGGATTCAGAAATGATTGATGTAAACTAGACTCCATAAGTCACCTCTTTTTTGCACCTTTTACAGGTCAACAAATGCTTCCTCTTGTTCTTGTAACGCTTTTTCCAACTTTAGAACTTCGATTCCAGCTAACAACACGATCCCGATTCCGTGAGTATCATTTAATATCCACGTCAAATCGTCACGATAATAGCTCGTCGTGAATGCATAGCCAGATCCTTGACATACACCATAGACGTTTCCATATTGGTCAATTGCTCGACTAGTCATCCCTTTCCAGCCTTTAAGAGCTGCGTTGATATATTGCTTTTGATCGTCTAACCAGCCGAATCGAACTCCTCTAGAAAACCCATAAATGAACATTGATGTACATGACGTCTCCTCATATGAACTTGGATCCGTTAGCACTTGATGCCAAAGCCCATTTTCTCCTTGTAAGTGTAAAAAGCCTTCACATAGCTCCTTAAAAAAGCTCATTAACTCAGGGCGTTTCGCATGATCTTCTGGTAATACTTCTAGTAATTCTGAAAGAGAAAATAAGACCCAGCCGTTACCTCGGCCCCACGGCACATTTGTTGCTGTATCAAACTTGAAATCATAAACATGGGACATAATTTTGAATTCTGGTATATACATGAGATTTTTATAATGAAGAAACTGTTCTGCCGCGTCTTCTACATATGAAAGATCCCCTGTCTTTTTATAATAACGACATAAAAACGGTGTACTCATATACAAGTCATCACACCATATCGTATCCTTCATAAAATCAACACTACCGAATCGACGATAAAGGGTCCCATTTGACAGCCGATCCTGTACATTCGTTATATAATCAGCAATATCATCTGCAATGATCGACGCTTCTCGAATCTCTCTAGTTTCCGTTGCGAGTAACATCGTGGAGCCAAATGATCCACAGTCATCTAAACTATCTATCGCAGAAAGCTGATTATTCACTCCAGCTGCTCCGTACTGTTCTTTATCCCACAGAGAATAAGAATACAATGACGTACTCGCTTCAATATGATTTAAGGCATAATCAACAATATCGTTTCGTCCTAATGCTTTCCCAGTTTGAATGAGGCCATATAACGTCACCCCTAATGGATAATCCCACTTCCCATATAAACGGTTTTCTAAGTAGGTCTAACCCACATATTTGGTTGATCTAACCGCCAAAATGTAGGACCATTCTTACTTTCTATTAATGTATCCATCCGTTTTGCAGCTGTAAGATCTATTTGTTCATTATCATCAAAGATCCCGATATATAGCCACCTTCCGCTTGCACCTTTTACAGGGTAAGGGAGTTTAAATTCAATATGTTCCTGAATAGGCTCAAGCTCAAATCCCCAATTCTCACACGTAGACGTACTTTTTACGATCAACTCATGCTCACCGTAAGGTAAACGTAATGAGAGATCGATCTCAGTTGAATCATTAGCACAAAAGACGACTTGATTATTGACCGAAATGTCAATCGAGCCTCGCGAATACCCTTTTATCCTTATGTCTTGTTCACTCGTATGTGGAACGGTTAATGTTGTCCAAGCATAGGCTGATTGTTCGAGTCCTTCGCCAAACAATCGTGCCATTTGCAGCCTATCTTCATCCTTCCATTCTACTAATGGAAGCCACGTTACATCTAATTCAGACTCTTTTCCTTCTTCAGGCAAGGATTGTAACGGTTGGTCCAATGGCTCTGTAAAAATCCAGCCTTCTTGCCCTTCTCGTTCCTTTGTTGGCGAAAGAAAATGCATAGGATGCCTTTTAAAAGAACCAGTACCAAATATGCCACCAATTCCAGATGTTGTTTTTTCAAAGCGTAACACAAAATGGTTCCAGCCTTTTTGTAACGTAAAACGAAAGCCACGTCTAAGCTTAGGGTCTAACTCTTCGACGATTGACGAACGATACACTAATTCCCCATTCAAATAAAGCTGTACAGGCCCATAGCAATTTATCGCAAACATTAATTCGGTCTCTTCTTCCTGCCATAGCTTCCCCCAAGCATAAATGTACTGTCCATTCTCGCAATGAGGAAACCTGTCGGCAAAATGAAAATCATAGCGGTAATCCTTTAACCTAGTGAGACTATCTTTGCTAAATGCCCGGTAAACCATTGGATGCGGTGGATTACTGCCAATATAACGATTTGTGATCGTCGTCAAAGTGTCTTCTATTCTACTATTAAATTTCGCATATATGCTCTCATTCAAATGAATATAGCTCTCCACTTTATATCACTCCTACAACGAACTTATAATCTATCACACTCTTCATTAGACGAAGTTCCTTCACTAGCTTATTCTAAATCATTTTTATCCTTTAACAGAACCTAATAACATCCCTTTAGCAAAGTGCTTTTGTAAAAACGGATAAACAAACATAATTGGCAATGTCGCAACAACGATAACAGCTAGCTTCAACGATTCATCAGGTGCTTGAACGAGTGCATCAACTTCACCGAAGCGCATATCAGCCATCGTCATAATGTTTTGTAACAACAGCATAACTGGGTATTTCGCCGAATCCGAAATATAAAGAAGTGCATTAAAGTAGTCACCCCAATATTGAACGGCATAAAACAACGTAAATGTAGCAATGATTGGTTTCGATAGCGGAAGGGCAATTTTCCAAAATACACCGATATCTGTACAGCCATCAATTCTTGCTGATTCCTCCAACTCCCGTGGTAACGTGCGGAAAAAGGAAATGACGATAATCAACCACATTGGATTCATCGCAATTGGTAGAATTAAAGCCCAAAGAGAATCTAATAATCCTAAATCTCTTACTAAAATATACGTTGGGATCATCCCGCCTTGGAAAATAATTGTGAATATGACTAAGTAAAGAAAAACTTTATGGCCGATGATGTATACTTTTGAAAGAGCATATCCCATCGTTAACGTTAAAGCTAAACTCACGACTGTCCCTAAAACTGTAATTAAGACCGATACACCAATACTTCGAACGAAAGTAGCTGTTGAAAATATATACTCATACGCACTAAGCGTAAACGTCTCAGGTATTATGAAAAACGGTCTACTTGCTAACTCAGCCTCGGTTGCAAAAGAACCGGCTATAACATAAAGAAATGGGACAATCATGGCAAGCGCAATAAGTGCTAAAATGATATGATTAAACACATCAAATACTCTTCCTAATGGTGTGTTATGTGACTTCATAACCACTTTCCCTCCATTTCTAAGCTAGACATTTAAAATAGCGTTTCTTGTTTTAATCTCTTGGCAATATATCTCGTTGTTAAAATTAAAATAATTCCAACAACCCCTTTAAATAAACCAACTGCGGTACTATGACTAAACGCACCTTGTGTAATACCAGAGAAATAAATGTACACATCAAATACATCAGCAACTGAACGGTTTAATGAGTTTGTCATTAAATATATTTGTTGGAATCCTTGATCAAGGAAATTCCCCATATTTAAAATAAGTAAAATGACGATAACATGTCTAATCGCTGGTAACGTAACGTGCCACATTCGTCTAAAACGCCCGGCACCATCAACAATTGCCGCTTCATATTGCTCCTTACTAACGTTGCTAATGCCGCTAAGAAAATGATTGTTCCAAAGCCCGCACCTTTCCAAATTTGTTGGGCAACAATCATCGGACGGAACCAGTCTGGGTCTCCCAAGAAGAAGATCGTACTACCAGTGATATTCTCAACGATAACATTGACAATTCCACCACTTGTTGTAAAGAACACATAAGTTAAACTAGCTACGATAACCCAAGATAAGAAATTTGGTAAATAAATTAACGTTTGAATCGTTCGTTTATAAGGATTAAAGCGAATTTCATTTAGCATGAGTGCTAAAATAATCGGTGCCGGGAACACAAAGACAATTTCAAAAAATGCTAATATAAGGGTGTTTTCTAATATTCTATAAAAGTCCGGGTTCTGGAATAACCTTTCAAAATGAGTGAATCCAACCCATTCACTTCCCCAAAAACCTAGAAACGGCGAATAGTTTTGAAATGCAATAAGCGTTCCCCACATTGGAACATACTTAAATAATATGAACCATATTAGACCAGGGAGTAATAGGAAATAAATCCATTTATCTTTTATAAGTCTTTCTGTTACAGTTAATTTACGTATCGGTATTTGCTCAACTTGTGTCGATTGATTTACGGTAACTTTAGCCATTTCTTTCTCCTTTCTTAGAAGCAGTGCTGAGCACATTCACTTGAAAGTAGGGTATCAATGAAGCCTTTGATCATCATTTTCTATACCCTCGAATAATACATTCACTCCTTTTTCAAGAAAAGCAGGAGGAATTACCTCCTGCTTTTTAAGTTTACTTACGACTGTGCATCTTGAGCAATTTGATAAGCTTCATTAATTTCCTCAATGTACTCTGTACCACCAGAATTCAACCATAATTCAATTGCTTCATCTATACCAGCTTCATCAATTTGTCCTACGATATACATAATACGAGCATCTTCCATAATGTTATCTAATTGAGTTCCTCTTTCTGTATAAGTAGGAGAAACTAACGGTTCCGCAGGGTTAGGTATTACATATTCTAAGTTTTCTTCCATGATTTGATCTGCTTTTTGCTGTAATGCCGTTTGCGGACCTTTCATAAATCTTTCTTCAGGAATCGCCATTTGGAATTGGTTTAAATCCATTACTTCTTTATCAAATAGCTCTCCGCCATCTTGTTGAGATGTCAACACTAATTCGCCATCAATAATTTCATGGTGAATACCTTCGACACCGTTGTATGAAAGGTTCTGCGGTACTTCATCATTTAAATCATTTAAGAACTGTAATACTCGTCGTAGTTCATCTTCTGTTTTAACAGCTGTCGTTGAAATCGCTAACATGCCAGCATATCCAGGTGTTGGCATTAACCTTAAGCCATCAGGACCTTCAACTCCACCAAAAATATCTAACGTAATTTCATCATCTGTATAGCCTTCTTTAATGCGATTTTGTAAACGATTCGCTTGGTCAGCCACATCAATGGCAACCCCAGCTGTACCATTCACAATAGGATCAAACCATTGACCTGAATCCATAACAGCAAAGTCTTCGTTTACTAAACCTTCATCATAAATTTTCTTAAAAAATTCTAACGCTTCTCGATATTCGTCGAACATAAAGGTTGGCTTTAATTGACCATCCTCATCAAATCCCCATGCATTTGGTGCACCAAACCATAATTGCATA
The DNA here is from genome assembly GCF_001310635.1 of Bacillus sp. JCM 19034. Taxonomy (GTDB): domain Bacteria; phylum Bacillota; class Bacilli; order Bacillales; family Bacillaceae_D; genus Halalkalibacter. Next base: position 6,537 of record NZ_BAXR01000014.1, on the reverse strand, counting down.
ACATCCCATGGACCGTGCCATTCAGATACGACCATTCCATACGTATCATCTTGGCCTGATTGGTTCGGATCATCGTACGTAAACGCTCTCAATACTTCATAGAAATCATCAATTGTTTCTGGAATATCTAATCCTAAATTATCTAACCATTCTTTATTAATCGTTACTGCATTTCTCCCAAGTGGTCTTGAACGGTACACACCGTAAATACGACCATCAACTGAAATGTTGTTTAAAACAATATCATTTGCTTGACTTAAATTGTCATATTCATCTAAATAGTCTGTAATATCCCAAAACGCACCGTCTCTTGCCGCATTAATGAAACTTGCTGATTTAGTTGCCATCATAATATGAGGAAGCTCACCGGATGCTAACGTTACATTAAAACGGTCTTCGTAATTGGCATTTGCTACATATTGTAGGTTAATATCCATGTTTGTATATTCTTCAATTGCTTGTAATGCTGGACTTGAATTATCAACTGGGTCTGGAGCAAAAGATGTCGTCATAATCGTTACTTCCATTCTTTCATCTGAAAGATCTTCAGACGAACCTTCTCCTGAATCTGATGAATCATTACTTGGTTGACTTGCATCATTACTACAGCCAATAAGTGCTACTAACATAATAATTGCGAAAAATGGTCCTAATAAACGTAATGATTTTTTCATTTCGTTCCTCCTTATGATTACAAATATTAAACCTGTTAAGAGCGAACAGTTATTCCTATTTGCTCTTCGGCTTATCTAAAATATAAAACGCTTACATTTTTCCAACAATATTCAATTTTTGTTCAGATAGCTAGTTAAGCTGGAAAAAGCCGTGGGATTCAATGTTTGTAAGCCCTTTCTTTGCACTTTTTTGTTTCCTACTACTTTTTTGCACAATCATCAAATCTTGACACATTTCAAATTCAATATATAAAAAAGCATGACTTAATTAGTTGGATAAACCATCCTTAATAAATCACGCTTCTATCCTCACATTTACACTTCCTGCTCCTCTAAGCTTTCTCTAATTTCTTCTTGTCGTTTCTCTACATGACGAAATGTAAAATAAGTCGTCAGCATAATAACAAAAGCTAGTAAACTAACTCCAAAGAACGGAATGAAGACAGGAAATAACGTTAGTATTTGTACAACAAGTAAACATAAACCAATCGTTACAATCGTTCGAATCGGCTGATAGATCATAAGAAATAGTGAATTTTTTAAATGATGATGTAAAGTCGTTTCATAATGAGCCATTAAAGGAAACACATACATGAGCATAATACTGACAATAATTATTAAAGCAATCATCAAATAACGTACAGCAATAAATAACCACGCTGTTTCCACAGCAAAATATTGAATGTTTACAGCTAATATAAAAGCAGCTGTGATGGCAATTATACCTAACCCATTTGATCTTAAGAATTCCTGGCGGTACACTTGCCAATATTGCTTGAAGATTGGTTCATCTTTCTCCATAATTTTTTTTCTAAGAACAGAAAACATCGCCGTTGTACTTGGTGCCCATCCGAGAATAATCCCACCAAGTAACGTAAAACAAATCCATAATAAATTGACGTATAGCAGAACTAGAAAATAATCACCAAATCGATAAAAATACGTGATAAATCCAGTTAAAGAGCTTTGATTCATTGCACTCCCCCCTTATTTTGGTCTGAAATCTCTTAAATCGCATCATTGCTCCGCTGTTTGCGATATTGGCTTGGTGGAATGCCGATATGTTTTTTAAAGATACGATTAAAATAGCTATGACGATAGCCGACTTCTTCAGCTATATCATTTATTTTCATATTTGTATTTAAAAGTAGTTCTTTTGCCTTTTCGATTCTTAGCTTCGTTACATAATCAATAAAATTAACGCCGATAACTTTTTTAAAAGCTTTACTTAACGTATAAGGATTTGTATTGACTTCTTCTGCACAGCTCTCTAATGAAATATCCTCCATATAACGAGATTTAATATACGAACACACTTCTTCGACAAGCTGTTTCATTTCAATATTAACCTTGCCTTCTAATGCTTTAATAAATGGTGAGATCACATCATATGTTAACCACTGGACCATTTGCTCTGGATGTCCAATTCGGTTCACTTCTTCATACATATTTTTCCCCTGGAAAATATCATAGGGATGAATACCTGAATGTAATATTTCATGCTGTATACTACCAAATAGCTGAATAATACACGGCTTAATATTAATCTCTTTCGTCCCTTTCACCTTCATCTCTTTAATAAAATCATGGATAAGCTTTTCTGATTCATTAACCTGCCCCATTCGAATTGCTTGTAATATTTCCTTTTCAATCTCAAATGGATAGTGAATTTGATCAAGGCTGTCATTTGTTTCTAGCGTTTGAAGATCAATGACTTGATTCTCCTTATCAAAATTACGATAACGCTTACCTTTTTTCACATCTTCAAATAAGTAAGGAATCCGCTTTATACTATCTGAAGGCTTACTGATCGTAATTGTAATTTGTCTTTTAAGAACACGATTGAGCACATGAATAGCTTGTTCTGAGAATTCGTCAAACTTTGTTCTCATATCCTCGTTCTCAGGGTAAACAATCAGTAAAACTGCAGACAAATCATAAAAATGTATGACGCTATACTGCTCAAAGTATTCTTCTGATAACTCTTCAGAAATATTTGTTAATGCAAAGGCCAATAAGCTCTCATCCTGCTTCATTGATGATTTTTTGTTTTCATTTAAACCTAGTACTTGAATATCCATAACAATAAACTGATGATCATCTAACTCCCAACCATAATTGACCATTCTTTCCTTTAATTCATCTTCTTTATAATGATATAAATAACCTTGAATTAATTGTAATAAGAAATTATTCTTTAGCTGTGGTAATTGTGTGCTTAAACGTTGTTCTAATGATTGACTTTCTGTTAACAGCTCATTAAATTGATTTTCAATAACTTTAAATTCATCATCTTGATGTGTCCATTTTGAATCATTTACCAAAACTTTTACTAGCTTCGCAACTGGACTATAAATCGTTCTTGATGCAAGCCAAGATAAAATCAATGCTAACACTAAACCAAAAAGACTTATCGAAATAATCACCTTTGAAATTGTAACAATCGGAGTCGTAATAGAAGACATCGGTGCTGCAGATACATATGTCCATTCTGCATTTACTCGTCCCATCGTTCCATAAGATACAGAATAAGCTACATCATGATAGTGATAAACAAAAGACCCTTCTGTCTCAGAGTTTGCTCGTTCGACTATTTCTTGTCTTAAATCACGAACAAACTGTGATTGCTCTGTACTATTTTCAAATACTAGTAGATTATTTTCTTCATTTAATAAAAACGTTGCCCCTTCATTGTATGGTGTTAATGTTTTTATTAGATCAGCAATTTTTTTCCGATCTAATGTCACCACAATCGAGCCAAATGGATCGTTACTATTGCCAGGGATGCTATGAATCAAGACTAGTGGCTGTGGGTCTTCAATACTTGATTCGTCTGGAAGATCGTTAAGTCGATTCCAGTTAATATTTTTATTACTCTTTAAAATGTCATAATAAAAATTATAATCATTCTCTTCCAACACATTATAATGCGGATTAAATAATACAGGTTCAGTAGAATCAACAAATAGTTCCACATGGTCAATCAATGGATGTGATCCTTGCAAAACGAGCAATGTTTGAACAATATCTCTCGTCTCTTGAAATTCTATAACATAATTTAAATTAAGTAGTGAGGAATTAAAGCGTGGGTCGTAAGCCCAGTGAGATAGTGATTTCTCTAGGTAATCAAACTGATCATCAATATTTTTAGCCCGTTCGAGAATTTGGTCTGTATGCATTTCCTTTAGTGATTCTTCCACTTCATTTACTCCGAACCAGTAAATACCTATTCCACTCATAAGTCCAGGAATAAATGTAATGAAAAGTATGAGCACAAAATTTTTCCTAAAATACTGACTTTTCCAACCATACCTATTTTTTGAGAACGTTTGAATTTTTTAATCAACTCAATTCCCCCGATTTTATACGAAATCTGGACTTGTAAGCCCTTTCTTTCTATTATACTACACTAGAATGGCTGTTATGTAAAAGTCAGTTTCTATTCGATCTGGAAGATTAAGTTCAATCATTGGTCAAATGCTTTTTTTGACTAACCCTCCCTGTCTATTCATAAGTATATTTATAACGATATATGATTGATTATTTTCCAGCAATGATACTTTTTTGCCCTGCTGTTCCTCTGTTAAATGACCCATCAACATATAATGATCAAATTCAACAGCAAGCATTTACAGGCTCTTTTAAAAATGACATTTAAAAAAAGGCAGAATACGTCTGCCTTTTCTCAATTAATATACTCCCTATTAAAGCTCATTCATTACTGCCGTTCCATTCTCTGCAACATATTGATACGTTTTGCCGCGAAAGTTTATACCATTAACGACCGTATCTCCCATGAAGGTGCTTTCCATTGCATCTCTTCATTTAACTTTACCTGTAATCCTAATCCTCCATAAAGAATAGCTGCTGCAGCATTGCACTCCAGCCCTGCAAATTAGACCCTTTCCCGAAAATAGGATCATAATATTCAACTGGTGTTAGCCAACTTTGTTCTAAACTATATGTAAACCAACGAGTTAAGGGGTATTGCCAATCATCACGATTCTTCTTCAGTTTTGCCCAAGCATAAACTCCACTCAAATATGGCCAATCACTCCCATTATGGTAACGAAAAGGATATGATGATTTTTCAATAAGGTGGTGGGCATGACTATAAGCTGGATAAACGGACATAACACCCCAATCGCCATAAGGCTGCTGCTCATTATTTTTAGTCTCTAAATGTTCTGTCATTTTATCTAAAAGAACGTTATGTTCTTGCTCTGATCCGATGTTAAATAAAACAGCAAGAGCTTGTTCGATCGAAATATTTTCCTCGCTTAAGTGATCGTTACTCGTGTTGATGTAATTCACATATCCTTCTTCTGTCCATAGGAGTTTTTTTAAAGAACAAATCATCTCATTTGTTTGTTCTTGCTTATCCTCAGCTTCCTGATCTTGCCCTATAAATCTAAGTATTTCCGCATAACAAGAACGAGCTTGAATGTTGAGTAGCTGATCATATGTCACTGATCCTTGACGAACAACATTGTCGCACCAATCACGCCGATTATTCGGCTTTACTAGTTGATGGCTATCTCTATCAGTATGGATGTCTAATTTCATTACACATAAGGCTACTAACTGTAAAATTGTCTTTTCATTCATTCGTATATGTAAAATATCCTGATCATGTGTCCATGCTAAATAATCGTGGACCATCATTACAAAGAAGGAAGGTGAATCATAATGATCTGGCCAAAACGCCTCAAATCTATTCTTTCTATTGTTATATACAACTGCACTCGGACAAGAACCATCTTCGCCAATCCCATGGGCCAAAGTCAAAATCTCACGTTTTACCCAGTCCGGTTTAAAAGGTAGGAGAGGAAGAATCGTCCAATAACCATCTCTAAAATATGTTCTCGAAGGGCTTTGATAATGAACACCAGCATAAAATGCTTTAAAAGAATCACTGCATTCCTTGTATGAAGAAGTTGCTGCATTTAAACAAGATACAAACATTGAATTTAGTATAGGATGCTCCGAAATAAAGCGATCCTTTAACCATTGGACATAGTCCATTGCTTGTTTATAAGCTCGATCCGATTTTCCAATCAATTTATCACTAGTTATTGGTTTTGAACCACCGGAGATTGCAATAGTTATTGATATCGTTTCTTTTGGTGGAACGTAATCGTTATAATCTAAAACCATTCTTATATCTTCTTGTTCAATTTGTACTGCAGAATGACTTGTTGCTAAATGCACAGCATAATCCTCACCAAGCGTAGCTTCCCATATCGTATTTTGCTTATTCCATGAATGTTGCATTGGTTCTTTTTCAAATCTCCCATTATTTCTAATACTAGATGATATATAGCTTTCAATATTTAAAAACATACCATGCCTCAAAAAGACTTGTGCTGGTTCATCGCCTTTATTTTGAAAATTAACTTGTATATAAAGGGCATTTTCATCGGAGCAATAGTGATAAGCCCATACATTTACTTTATCCAATTCTTCATATGAATCGTACTCAATCTCCATCATTCTACCGATCGTTTTCACTTTTTTCCGTGCCTTATTTGATAATCGTTTACCGTTAACTGACCATACAGAAAACCAGCTATCATCTTTTAAAATTGCCCATTCTCCTGCAATCGAATATTTAGATATTCCAATATTTCCATTAAATTGTGCAAGAAGCTTCTGATTTGAAATATCGTATTCTACCGGCTCATACCAATAGCCTTCAGTTACTATAGCATGTTTCTCTAATTTTGATGTAGGCATTTATAACACTCCTAACATGACTGTATTCTTAAATTTTATCAAAGGTTAGGAGATCATAATTTTAAGATTATGTAAACTTGTTCACTGTTGTTCCAGCCGGCCCTTGTGCTTTCCCTTTTATACGCAT
>NZ_BAXR01000013.1 GCF_001310635.1 Bacillus sp. JCM 19034 | reverse complement strand
CCTCCAAATTTGGTGAAGTCCGGTTGAAACGGTGATTGATTAAAGTTTGTCATAGTTAGATCCCTCCTAAATAATCCGCATAAAAGGCAGATGATTGAATTCACAGAAAAAAGGCTTTACATAATGAAAGACTAAACATCAAACGTCATCTAACGACTCTCTAGCCCCCAATCAATCTATACCCGCCAAAATCTTTCCTTATTTAGTGGTATGTAGACTTGATCGCCATGGATTTCTCGGTGAAGTATTGGGTTTTTGAAAAGTTCTTTCACATAGTACTTCTCTTGCTTAGCCCTAACTGTCGTATACGTAATCACTTTGTCGTACATCTCGAGTGCCTCCTAAGTATGGACCACCCTATTTTTTATTGATAATGAGTAGTTTGTTGTTGATTAGGTTGTCTTAAGGCACCTAATTGAATATTGTTTAAACGTTGATTTTCTTGAATAAGCTGGTTGCACATTTGAGACAGCTGTTGAATCATTTGGCCAGCATGTTGTTCATGTTGTCCAATTTGTTGTAATTGGTGACTGATTTGTCTTAATTGTTGGGCATGCTCCTGTTCCATTTGTTGCATTTGGGGAAGCATACTTTGAAGTTGCGTCGACAATGAAGCAGAGCTTGATTGATTCTGAAACATTCTGAATTCCCTCCATACATGTAATTTTGTATTTCGAAGTTAATTTAACCCACCAAATGTAAATTATGTGGAAAAAGATTTAAAATAAATGTTATGAGTGCTTCGTACATAATAAATTTAATAATAAATATGTAGTTCAGATAATGTGAAGTAAACATACCAAATCTCATTGTAATTCGTGCACTAAATATCGGTTGAAATACCAAAATTAACATGATAAAAGACCTGGATTAAATGATCCAAGCCTTTGTTAATGAAGTTCTACTATGAATTTTTGTACTTCTTTTGGCGACTTTAATACAATGATTTTCTTTTCAGTAGATAATTGTTTTAAGTTTATTTAGGATTCCTGGTCTTTTAGTTTTAGGGTAGTTCCATATCCATTTGAGAAAATCTAAATCAAATCTTTCTTCGCAACCTTCTGCCATATCCGGTCTTGTTTTATTTCGATATCGCAACATTCTTTTAAATGCACGATATACACAAATGGTTCTATGAATATCAAGAAAAATAACAGTATCTGCTGCCTTAAGTCTTATATCCATAGTTCCCCATAATTCCCATCAATAATCCACTCTTCTTTTTTACTAATTCTTTCTGGACTTTTCTTTGTTCATCTTTAGGGACACCCTCCCAATTAGGTCTCCAAAATAACGCATCAAGGTGATAGACATCTATTCCTAACTTTTCACCTAATTTTCTTGCGAGTGTTGATTTCCCTGACCCTCCCGAACCAATTAGTAGTATTTTCTTCATATTATCCCCCCTTACTACATCCATTCTCTCATATCTTTTTTATTGTTGTTTCATATTTCTCAAGAATTTCAGACAACATCGGTGTGCCGATACTGTTATCTCTCTTTATATTTAGCTAGTTGACTAATAACCTTCATAAGCATAAACCTAACCGCTTTTTTTTCGTATGAAAAATCATTAAACGTGCCGATCATATAAGCATCTAATGTTGGCTGATAAAACATGAAAGCTCCTGTAGCTCCTGCATGTCCCCAAATTGTAAATTTTTTGGGCATGAGCAGAGGAACATGTTTAAATTGCATTACACCATAACCATAATCAATTCCAAGTTCATACTTTACTTTATCCTTCATCATTTTTTCGAGTGTTTCCTGTTTTACTAACTGATACGCTGTTAATGCCCTCATGAACTTCAATAAATCTTCTCCAGTAGAGACCACTCCACCCCCAGAATAATCAAGGGATGCATAGCCTTGATATTGATTCAATTTGTTATGATCTGCATAGAAGTCTGCCAAATCCTCTGTAGTAGGGTCTAATGGCTTGGAATAGTGTAACATAGAAGAATTTAGCATTTGAAGAGGTTCGTAAATGTATTGTTTTAATGCTTCATGAAAAGGTGTTCCAGTCACGTTTTCTATAATAAAACCAAGAAGATGATAGTTTGTGTCCGTATAGTTAAACCTTCACCCGGGGGAAAATGAGGCTTTCTATGATCCTTTGACCAATGAATAGCCTCCTCCGTACTTAAGCTGAATTGAGGATCGCTCAACACTTTTTCTAGCAAAGGACGAAAGTTATCAGGTAAACCTGAGGTTTGATTTAATAAATGTTTAATTTGAATATCATTCGTGTAATCTTTTCCCTTGAACAAATGGAGGTCTTCAACCAATGAACGATCTAAATAGCTCGTAATCCTGTCTTCAAAGGACAATAGTCCTTTTTCATATAACATACTAATTAGAACGGATGTAAAGAGTTTCCCAACACTTGCCATATAAGCTGGCTGCTTCAGCTTCATCCCTTCTGCTACATGTAAGTGTAGTCCATTCTGTTCTGAATGGACGAGTAAAAACCCGCTCTTTAGCTTTTTATCATTTTGAACTTGCTTCCGAAATGATTTTTCAATGCTATCATGTAGCTGATCATTTTTCATTGGAATCCCCCTCATTCGTTTCAATTACCATTTATAAATTATAAGTCATCTAAAAATAGTATATCACATGATATATATCAATTGTTATAAATATATTATATACAAACTTGAATATTAGGATCAAAAAGGAACGTACAAAACTAAGTACGTCCCATCACTATTTCATTCATTCTTGTTTTCTTTTCGGAAGCGTGCTGCAGTTATGAAATCATCACCTGTACTTTCTAACAACCCGATAACCTGCTCTTCACTAAGCCCCTTCGGCAACAAATCGTTACTTACCATAATCGATAACCCAGTTTGAAAGATCTTCATTTTCAGAAATATAGTCATTGCCTCTTCTTGATTTAATCCTTGTAAATCTTGATCGTCTTTTATCCTTGCCAGAACCTCTTGCTCCATTTCTCCCTCGTACTCCTCTAAGTAACTGTTCGAATGTACGATAAAATCGGTAAATAATGCAGGGTACTTTTCTGCTGCTACGAGACTGGCCATACCGAGATCTAGAAAAGGACTTCCTGAGTTTTGCTCAGCTAATAGTTCGTGGCTTACTGTTACAAGCTTCCTTATCACTTCTTTTTTAAGCTCCTCTACATGATCAAAGTTTACATATATCGGAGCGATCGAGCTTCCTAATTTTTCTGCTACTTTTCTAATCGTTATACTATTGAGCCCTTCACTTTTCGCAATATGAAAGGCACAATCAATAATTTGTTCTTTCGTGAATTTATTTTTTGGTGCCATGTTAAACCCCTTACTTTTATTTACTTCTTAAGTTCAAATTTATGATAGGCAGGAACTACAAATTGTTCATTACTACCCCGAACAATTAATTGAATTTTAGAGTAGTTGGTGAGATTTTCATATTTTCATCCTTTTAAAGCTGTTTTATTTTATCATTAGTTATATTTTATCATCTTTTGTAAATTTTTTATGGTGATCATTGTACTCTATAGTACACTGATACTAAAAATTTTACGAATCAACACGATCTTCACTTTATTCATATTGCTCATTTTCAAGCTGAAAACTTTCTATGTCAACTGTAGATACTATTTTAGTTTAAGAGGCTTCTATAACAAATAACTCTAGTATTTTCTATTGAATATAAGATTTCATAAAAAGTCTTGTTAAATATCATGATTTCTTAAGTAAGTTAATCATTACTTTTGCACTCTCACAGACAGTAATTAATACACCATAGAGCTTTGATGGCTAAAGTAGATTCATTATTAATACTTATCTAAAACTTGTTTCCCATTGTATTTTCATTTCCTTCTTCAGTACTTTCATGACTTATCCTCCTCGTCTTAACATTCGACGAAAAATCTTCTATATACTTTCTATAAATCGATATAGGGGAGGTAGTCATATGATAAAGAAATCTTTGTTTTTACTAGGTGTATTCATGCTTGTTGCGTCGTCGGTTTTTGCTAGTTCTAATTTCATAAAGTCTAGCATTCCTCCAGAGGTGATCGAAGAAAACAACGCAAATTATAGTCTGCAGTACAGTATTTATGTGGAAAATAGCCAAGGGGGTGAGATTTATCGTCAGGATCCTAATGGTACAATTACTCATTTAGGAAACGTCGTAGTTCCTGCGGACAGTACTTATCAGGCTAACGATGGATTTTGGGCTGCCCAATTCTCTCGTGCCATTGATGGCAGTGCTGGTAATGTAACAGCGGCGGCCGTGAATGCTATGCATTTACGAGTAGCTCCAGACGATTACTACGACCCAGAGCAAGCACAGTTAGGCAGAGATACTGTCTGGAAGCCACGTCTCATTTCTCTTCTTCCAGATCGAGAGTACTTTAAAGCTGGTAATGGACCACATCCAGGAAGAATTGCTACTGATATCCCAGGTGGGGAAGGATTATTCGGAGGAATGTCCTCTGCTTATGTTGGCTCCCCTGTTAAATATTTAAACGATGAGGGCGATTGGGTTTCTATTGATGAATTTTATGTTCATAATGACATACATTCAGCTCCCGAAAATTTGAAAATCGAGTATATAAACCGTATACAGACCACGGAACAGCCTCCTACATTATTTTTGAAAATGAAGTTGGTGGAGAGATCAGCTTGCATTATGAAAATGGATTTTCAAAGCCAATTGCCACTGTTTTACAGAGAGTAGAAGGGACAGGGCGTTTCGGTGGTTCTGAATATGCAAAAGCCGGTTATGTACGTGCAAATCATGGAGGGGTATTAGACCTTTCAGTATCTCCGTACGCTGGATTCACGTGGGACATCGAACTAATGGGCGGATTCCAAATTGTACCTGCTAACCATGTGATTTATTCTAAATATTTCCTTGATCTAAACTACTTAGATCGTCCGCAATACATGATTGTCGGGCATTACGGAGCAACTCCTGATAGACTTTATGACCCAACTTACTTTGATGAAAATGGATTAGCCTATGATCCACATTATGAAGCAGTCGCACCTTTATTTAGCAATTACATTAAACCAAAGCTCGTTACGAACCACGATAAACTATCGGAAAATGCCAATAGAGATTCGATACCTGTTAAACCAGTCAAAGGTCAATCAACACATTTCCAGTTCTCCTTTGATGGTGGAAAGACATGGGTCGACCCTGAGCCTACTACAGGTACACATGAAGACAATTTAGTTGATGTAACTCATATTAAATTGAAACTTAACTATTAATGGTTGGGACTATGTATGCCTGTGATGAACATACACTCATCACAGGCTTTACTAATGTACGTAAAAAAGCAATATGCTTAGTAATTTCATGACTTTTCTTTGTATTATTTTTTGAGATCTTTTCGATACGGTTGTGTGATGATTAATACTTCGAGAAAATGGATTTAGAAGGATAAATAAAAGTAAGGAGGCGTATTATGGACACTTCCTATTCACTGAAGGAGAAAGTTGGGCAGCTATTTATCATCGCTGTTCAAAATGATGAATTAGATGATTCCTTGAAAAGAGCTATAAAGCATTACAATGTTGGTGGCGTTATTCTTTTTCAAAGAAACTTGCGTCAGTTATCAAATGTTATTTCATTTATTCGAGACATCCAGTTATACGCGAAAAAAGTGGGTCGACCTCCCCTTTGGATTTCTATTGACCAAGAAGGAGGGGGGATTTCTTATTTATGGGAAGGAACAGCCGTGTCTCCTGGGAATATGCTTCTTGGTGCAACCAATAATCCACAAAACGCCTATAATGCCCATTACCATATGGGACTTCAGCTAAAGAAAATCGGATTTAATATGAATTTCAGCCCTGTTCTTGATATAAATAATAACCCCGAGAACCCCGTCATTGGTGCTCGATCTTTTGGAGAAGCTAAAGAATTAGTAACAGAGATGGGAATTCAAGCTATTCAGGGGCTTCATAATGCTAAAATAATGCCTGCGGCAAGCACTTTCCAGGACATGGTGATACAGAGCTCGATTCCCATTTGAGCCTTCCTACCATTAACAAAACAATATCAGAGCTAGAAGCATTTGAGTTCGTTCCGTTTCAGGAAGCAATCAAACACGGGTTAGAGTCTATTATGACCGCTCATATTGTCTACCCACAAGTTGATCCTAATCAACCAGCAACCCTTAGCAAAGTATTCCTAACGGAGATTTTACGAAAACAGCTAGGATATGAAGGACTAATTATTACTGATTCCATGGAAATGGAAGCTATCTCTCATTTTTATGGAAGAGAAAAGGGAACGGTTCTAGCATTACAAGCTGGTGCCGATCTAATTCTTGCTTGTGGTGAAGAGGAAGAAACACAATTTCAAATGATAGATGCCGCCGTAAATGCTGTTGAACAAGGAGAATTAGATCCTACCATAATCGAGACAGCATTTAAAAGAAGCTTAAAGTATAAGGATAAATGGGTAGAGCCAGATTATAGTTCTACAAAGGAAGAAATTTTAGCCCATTGTAATAATCATTCTACTCAAAGCATTTTGGAAAAAATAGCTTGTGAAGGAATAACGGTCGTTCAAGACAATAGAAAGCTACTTCCGCTTTCATTTGATAGAAGTACAGTCATTTATCAGAAAACACTCAATGACGAAAATTATATCGGATACCGAAAAAATCCCTGTCCTGCTATCTTTACAGAAGCTCACTATCAATTAATAGCATTAGAGAATAGTGAGCCTACCTTGAACGATATTGCTGCCATTTATAATGAATTAAGTGAAAACGAACTAGTCATATTATTTATCAATGAACGGCGCCATTTAAAAACAGAATGGGCGAGCCTAATAGAGAACATAAACAATAAAACTAATGAAATGATCGTTGTATCTTTATGGAATCCACAAATTATAAACGACATTCCTTATAAAGATGTGACCTATATAGCTAGCTTCAGTAATACCTCACACGTCATACAAGCAGTAAAAATGGTCATAGAGGGAAAAGTGTTACCTAAAGGGAATACGCCTGTTACGATATTAAACAGGAAGAGGCAAAACTATGACAGCTAACATATATTCATGGAAAGAATGGCAAGGTAGAGCTTCTATACAAGAAATGGTAGAGCTATGGAATAAGACGATGGGAGAACTATTTCCCCTTTCCGAAGCATTATTTGCACGAAATGTCTTTCATCCATTGTATTTGGACTTGTCGCGTTCTTGCCTAGTAATAGAAGATAATAAATTGATTGGTTATCTAGTTGCAAAGTCCGATCCTTATCAAGTCCTTCATCATCCTCAATCTCTATGGCTGTCCTGTTTGGTTGTTCACCCTAACTACCAACGGAAGGGACATGGTACGGATATGCTAAAGCATGCTTTAAAAAATGAAAAGACGAACGTCCTAGTAGGGTCTGATCCTCACCACTTTTTCCCTGGTATTCCGAGTAAATTGACGGCTGCACAGGCATTTTTCCAAAAGCAAGGATTTACACTAGATGGTAAAGCCTATGACCTACGTTGTGACATTAGTAAACATTGTTATGCCACCCCACCAATGACCGAGACATATGTAGTGAAACGATTACTCCCAAAGCATCAAGGAGAACTATTGCAACATATGATAGAAAACTACAGCACTAGAAGATATAAAGAAACAGAATGGAGCTTAATCTATGAAAAAGATATCACAACATTAGTTGGACTTTTTCATAATGACATTCTAATTGGCTTCGCTCATGTACATTCGAAGGGGGATTCCTTTTGGATTCCTAGTGTTTATTGGGAAAAAGACGATAATCCGAACATTGGTGGGTTAGGACCCGTGGGAATACACAAGAAATATCGCGGAACAGGAATTGGGACATTCTTCATGATTGAAACATTGAGACTACTTCAAAAAGAAGGAATCAAGGAAATGGGAATTGACTGGACGATTTTAATCGATTTTTATAAAAAATTCTACTTTAGACCACACCGAAGTTATATACATGCAAGTCTCACTAAGCCTTAGGATTAAAATGGTGTAGACCCACTATATTTCACCAAAGAGCCTTTATCACTTTCCTTTGTAACCAAAATTTAATAGCATAAAGGTGACCCCGCGAAGATGGGAGTCACCCTTTAAAATACAAATCACAATAACGTCTAATTATCTCTATATTCTCTCTTAGCTCTTGCTTGTTGTCTTTAACAAACACGATTCTAACCCCTCCACTTGTAACTCATCACATCAATAACGTATACCGACTTTTAATCTTTCTGCTTTCATAGTTGTCAACATCCCTCTCGGAGTAATGCCCCAGTATCTTCTAAATACCTTTGTAAAGTAACTTACATCTTTATATGCTAGCTGACGAGAAACATCAGAGATCTTATCACCATTTTGCAGCATCACCTTTGCCATCAGCATTTTTCTCTCCATCACATAATACGAAAAGGACATGCCCATCTCCTTACTAAATAAACGACTTAAATAAGAGGAATTAACATAAATGCTTTCGGCCGCATCCTTCAATGAAATATCATCATAAATCCGCTCCTCTACAAGGAACATCACCTGTTGAATGAGCTTATTTTGCGGCTGTTCCTTCTTTTTAATATGCTCGAGAATTTGCTCACTTATCTCTTCAAATTGCACTAATAAGTGTTGATGATTATTAATTTCTTTCTTATCTACCTGATAAAGGTCTTTATGATAGAGGACTTCATGAACAAGCCAACCCTTTTTTTGGATAAAAGAAATGAAAAAGCTCATTAAATAGTAATATTTCTCTTCCATATCCATATCAGAAGAAAGATGAATAGAAGTTTGGAAAATATAGCTTTTTAGTAAAGAGTGAATCTCTTTTTTATCAAGTGATTCTAAGGAAATTTCAAGATTCTTATCTAAACGATTTACCTTAATGCGCTGTTGCTTATAAAACAAGTAGTTTTCCCTTTTTTCCTTCATATTTTTCCTCCTCCATCATATCTAACGAGTTATGTTGATATAAGAGGGGCATATTTTCTCTATCTACTAGCTTCATGGAATAGCATCCAGCCTCTAGCTGCCCTTTGACACCTTTATCCTAACCTCAAATGTTCGATTCCACGGAAGCTCGCACACGGCTAGTCTCCAGACATTCTTCTCTCTACTCTCTTTTGGGAGATAACTAATAACCTTAGAAAAGTAAGGTTTCAGCTCTTCCTTAACCTGCTTATTAACTTCCTCATACTTATCCTCTAGATTTGTTCCATCTATTTTTAAACGTTTAGTTATGTCCGTATTTACTTTCCCTCTAACGTTTGCCTGGTAGGCCCACTCATCCATCAACCGTTCCATCATAAAGGAATGATGTTGCTCCTCTATCACTTTTTGTTCCCCTAGCTTCTTATAGGTTAGAATAGAAATAATTGATTGGGAAATGCACGTTCCTAACGTATTTCCTGCGGTATTCCAACCCGCATACGCATTAAGGGAGAAAAAGATATTCTCCGTTAATAGCAATTGAACGAGCTCCATATCAGACGCATTAGGAAAACTAATATCAGCCACACTCACGCTTTTTCCCTTTTGAAGATCAAATTCAATTGACTCGATGAAATAAAGTAAGTTATGACGGGAGCTAAAGTGTGCTTTTTCTTCTGAAGCGTTATTTCCATCCTTCTCTCCACTCACTGGTGTATTCACATACAAGATAAGATCAGCTTCTGATGAATCGTCTACCACCACTGCCCCTGCAGCCGTTATATGACTGATAACACTCTCTTCCACAGGTCGATCCTCAAACTTAGCAACCAATAACTTCCCAGAGGTCGATCCATATTTCGGATAGATTTTCACCTTCTCCTTTTCAAAATATTGGACCATTCTTGCTAATAGGGTTTGAGTAGCCTCATCTGCCCCTGGATATACTAATACTTTCCGTTGAATATTCATATCATAAACTTTTTTTACAAGACTCTTTTGCTCCATTAGATGCATTCCAACTGCACTTGCATCTTCCTGGGTGATTGCTAAGAAATCCAGTGTACCATCTGCTATCCAGTCAATCATCAACAGGTTCATTTGATGGTTTCTATTTCTTGCCTGTAAATATTCTTGAAGTACCTCAGAAGGGATATCTTCCTCTAAACGCTTAAGCTCCTCTGCTACCTCCGTCTCCTTTAAACGATGTAATCGGTCATAAAGCTGAGAGTAACGGAACACCTGCTTCCAATATTGAGTGAAGATCTTGTTCTTCGTCGTGATGGAAATTCTCATTAACACATTAACAGCATAGATGACTACATGTGGATACTTTTCACGTATTTCCTTGACTACCCCTATTATGCTCATACATTCTTCCATATCCCGTTCCATGATCCTTGATGGAATTAGACCTCCATAAGCTAGCTGGTCGATAGAAAGAATCATTCCGTCTACCTTAGGAGCAACCTGCAAAAGCCAATTGATTATTTTGCTTGTATCACCGAAATAAGTAAATCCTCCAATTATATCCTTAGGCGGCTGTACGAGCTCAACAGCCCCCCATTTCCCAAAGGTTTCGGTAAAATCATAGCAACAAGGACGATTGTCTAAAGGCAAGATTGCAACTTTCTTCATCATATCCTACCTCCCTTACTTATCAGAACTAATGTTAATGTTCATAAAGTATTTTTGAGCGAAAATAAAGACAATAATTATCGGTAGCGATACCCATACCGTTGCGGCCATCAGCGGCCCCCAGTCCGTTGTATATTGCGATGTTTGGAAGCTTTGTAGTCCTAGCTGTACTGGCATTAAGCTTTGATCATTGATCACGATTAATGGCCAGAAGAAATCGTCCCACATCATTGAAAACACAAAAACTACTAGAGTGGCAGATGCTGGTTTAATTAATGGGAACATCACTCGCCAAAAGATACCAAACTCTGAACAACCGTCTATCCGTGCTGCATCCTCCAAGCTTTTTGGTAAAGTCATGAAGAACTGTCTCATGAGAAAGACACCAAATGGAAATAACAGCCTCGGTACAATTAAGGCACTATAGGTATTTAATAATCCTGTTCCACCACCCCAAAAGCCGTTACCACCTGTAAAAGGAAAATTAACAATAATTAAATACAGGGGAATGAGCATCACTTCAAATGGAATCATCATGGAAGCTAATAAAAGTAGAAATAAAAGGTTTCTACCTGGAAACTCTAACCTAGCAAAGGCATAGCCAGTTAATGCACATAAAAACAAGGAGGAAATAGTAATCACACCTGCAACAAACGCTGTATTAAAAAAGAACCTTTCCCATGGAGCCGCCTTCCACGCTGCTACATAATGATCAAACACAATTTCATTTGGAATAATAGTTGGTGGATACGAAAACATTTCTGTATTTGGTTTAAAAGACGTTACTATCATCCAAATAAAGGGCCAGAGCATGATGATCGCAATTGCAGACATGAGCAAAAATATCCATAGATTTTTTATCATTTTTTTGAATTCTTTATTATTTCTATACATGCTTGCCCTCCTTATAGATCATAGTTAACCTTCTTTTGTGTGATGAACATATTGATTAAAGTCAATGCAAGTATGATAAAGAACAAAACAAAAGCAATAGCCGCAGCATAACCCATTTCATACCTCTCAAATCCATAAACAAAGATTAAATAGACGAGAGTAGTTGTAGATCCGACTGGTCCTCCCGATGTCATCGCATAAATTTCACCGAAGGTTTGAAAGGTACTAATTGTCGCCATAACAAAGACGAAAAAAGTAGTCGGAGCTAATAGTGGCCAAGTTATATTCAAAAGCTCTTCCAACGTCCTGCCCCTTCGATAGCTGCTGCCTCATACAACGTTTTAGGTATCGACTGGAGCCCCGCTAAAAATATGACCATATTCCAGCCAACCCCTTTCCATATTCGCATTAATGCTAAGGCTGGTAGAGCAAGGTCAGGATCATTTAACCAGCTTTTTGGATTAAAACCTAATTGGATTAGAACATAATTGATAAGCCCATTATTTGAATCATAAAGCCACATCCAAATCATTGATGCTGCAATAATCGAAGTAACGACTGGCACATAGTACGCCGCTCGAAAGAAATTCATCCCCCTCATTTTTCTGTTTACTAATAGTGCAAGGCACAAGGAGATAACTATGTTTAAGGGGATAACCATTAAAGCGTAATAGGTAGTATTCCAAAGAGCAGTACGAAACGTATTATCATTGACAAGTCTCGTATAATTATCTATCCCAACAAACTCTCCTGGTGTAAAAATCGTATAACTTGTAAAGCTTAAATAAAATGCCCATATTACTGGGATAAACAAAAATACAAAAAATAACAGGTAAGCTGGTGCGATAAAGGTGTAGCCTACAATAGCTCTCTTGCGATTTTGTTTACTCGCCCAAAACTCTTTCTTTCGTTGAAAGTAGGTCTTCTTTTTCAGAGAGGAATTGTCAGTAATTTGTACATTTGGATTATTATTCGTCATTTTCGACATCACACCCTATAAAATGAATTGTGTAAGAATGAGGGTGAAGGTACATTATCACCCTCAAACAAAAAGGCATGGCTAGCGATTAATTTCTTCATTTATTTCCTTTTCTGCATTTTCAACAGCTTCCTCCGGTGTAAGTTGACCATAAATCGCCTTTTCGATATTTGCTACTAAAATATCACGAATGGCTGTCCACCGTGGCACATTAGGGTTCGCTTTACCATCCACTTCTGTTGTTAGCTGTACAAAATCAGCAAAAAGTCGATCCTCTTGTACAAAATCAGCATCTGCCACATCTAACCGTACAGGTAAAAACTTAAGCTCAGAAGATACTTTTTCAATATTGTCCTGTTGGCCAATGAACGACATGAGTTTCCAGGCTTCATCCTTATGATTTGAATTGGCGTTCATGAAGAATCCCGATGAACCAACAAGTGTCGTCGTTCCTTCTAAACCTTTAGGAGGTGCTGTCACTTGAATATGCTCATATGCATCAGGAGTATAGGTTTGTATTTGTTCTATTGCCCACACCCCGTCAAAAGTAAAGGCCACCTCACCAGTACCTAACGGATGTTGATCTCCTTCACCACCCATTCCTGCAATAGGTGTTAAGTCTCTCTCAAAGAAGTCTTTATAGAATTCGATTGCTTTGATAGCTGCTTCTGAATTAATAACCGCTTCTGTATAATCATCATTTAAGATATCGCCTCCATTGGACCAAAGAAAGGCACTCCAAACCTGTTGTAAATCATTACCTTCTGTAGGAAGTGTCGTTGCGGCTCTTATGAAACGAGATCCATCTTTTTCAACTAAAGCTTCACTTATTTCAAGAAGCTCATCTAACGTTTCAGGTACGTCTACTCCAGCTTCCTGGAATAAATCTTCTCTATAAAACATCATTCGGTTTGCCCCTTGGATCGGAAGAACATAATACTCTTCATCGACCCCCCTGCCTCAACATAACCAGGATTGTAGGCTGAGAAATCTCCCCAGTCATCAAAATAGTCGTTTAACGGCTCGATTTGATTACCATCGGCAAATCCTGCAGCCGCTGCAGCACCGTGCATAAATACGTCAGGACCAACTCCACCGGCCAATGATGTACTAAGCTTTTGATCTAATTCACCCCAAGGTTCAAATTGAATATCGGCTTTAATTCCTTCCGACTCATATTGTTCATTAAAATCATCAATGATGGCACGAAAAGTCTCTTGAATTTGGTTACTATTCCCTGCCACCCATATCGTTAACTCCGCATCCCCATCGCCAGAAGTGTCTTGACCTCCACATGCTGCTAAAACAACTATCATCAATATGACTAGCAAGCTAACAATCCACTTTTTCACTTTTTCATCCCCCTTTGATTTCCCTTTTTCCTAATGGCAACAACCAAACCATTCTTCTTTAGTTTCTTCCTTAATCTCCCCCTTTCAATGTTTTTGTCCTAATGAATTAACTTCCCAATTGCTTGTTCCTTAGCTATCGCAAGACAACCATAAAGACACACATGCTCCACTTCTTCAGAAACCTTCAATTCAATTGGAAAAGGATAATTACGATACACTTCATTCTTTATTTTTGGAAATAAATAATTTGATAATGTCATTAACTCACCCCCAATTACGACTAACTGGGGATTAAAGATGGCAGAAACGTTGGAAATTAATACCCCAATATGCCTAGATATGTTGTCCATACAAACGTGAATAGCTGGATCCCCTATTGAGAGTAGTTCTAGAACATACTCCAGAAGCTTTTCATCATCCTCTATTTGAATAGAGGTAGAGCTATTCGTTCTAGCTCCCAAGATTTCTTTTCTTAAGGATTCTAAAGAAAGAATGGTTTCATAGTATTGAAGACTGTGATCTTTCAGTGAAGAAGACATTAGTGCCACTTCTCCTGCTCCACCAAAAGAACCCTTGTATAGTTCTCCACGTATGATCAGTCCTGAACCAAGCCCTCTGCCAATGCTAATAAAAACCATATTATCTGTTTGTTCATATTTCTTTAAACTTTGGTATTCAGCCAATGTAGCCAAGTTAATATCATTTTCTAGTACAACTGGCACTTTTAATCGCTCCTGCAGTACGTGGGAGGGGTCTACATCCTGCCAATTAATTTGGTCTGGTTCTAATCGGATATGTCTATGATTCATTAAGATACCTGGGGATGCAATGGCAATAGCTAGGATTGACGATAGCTCTACTCCCTCTGCTATTAAAACGTTGTGAATATGCTCTTCAATCATTGAAATCAAATCATAGCCTACAACATTTTTTGTCCTTTCCCCTTTTGTAATTCTCTCTGGTTTACCAGATAGATCACTAAGTGCACTTACTATTCTTCCTTTGCTAAGGTCTATCCCTAAAATGTACCCATATTTAAAATTAAATTGGAGCATAATAGGCTTTCTTCCGGAAGAAGATTTCCCGAGCCCTCGTTCATGGAGAATACCTGTACGAAGTAATGGTTCAACATTACTAGAAATACTTGGAGCACTAATGTTTAAACTTTTAGCAAGATCTGCACGTGAAATTTGTTTATTCTTCAAAATTTCTTGTAATATTAAATTCTGATTGTGAATCCTTACAAAGCTTTGATCTCCACCCTTTTTTAACATTGTTAACTCCCCTTAATTTCGTTTTCCGATAAATAGCATCCTTGATTTCTTAAATTATGTTGCAAGTGGTTAATGGAAATATTTCGGGGTAGCGTTTCTTCCTTTGCAGCAATTGCAGCTGCTGTACCTGCCGCCTGGCCTATAAGCATAGCAGTTGGAGTAACCCTTGCCGATGCTAACGCCTCGTGTGTTGCCGATAAACATCTCCCCGCAACTAATAAATTCGGTACTTTTTTATTCAGAATAGAACGATAAGGGATATCATAAATGGTTCCCGGTTTCATTTTAATGACATTAATTTCATTTCCGTCAGGGGCATGTATATCAATTGGATAAGATCCTAAAGCAATCACATCTTCAAATTTTGCTCCTGAGACCACATCTTCCCCTGTTAGGACATATTCCCCAATGATTCTTCTAGACTCTCTAACACCAATTTGTGTACCGCAATTGATTAGAATCGCTTCTTCGAAACCAGGGACATCATTTTGGAGGAATTCCACCACCTCCATCACCTGTTTTCTCGCAATAACTTCCGCTTTACTTAATGCCTGACCATCTGTGGCATCATAACGAATAACTCTTGTCATATTAACGGAAACTTCTCCTTCTGTTGGAAGCTCAAATAGTAATACCCTGTCCCGGTCAACATTAAAGCGACCATCAGCTTTTGCCCTTTTAATTAAGCTAAAAAAGCCGGATACAGCACTATCGGGAACGTCTCCCAATCTTCCGCTAAAACGAATCCTCTGGATCGTTTCATGTAGTCTCTGATTTTATCTATATTCACCTTACCCATGCGAAACATCATGCTCATCGGCTGTGCCAAGCCGTCTTTTAATCTACCTTTTTCAAATGGAACCCCTGACATGGCTACTACATCTCCATCACCTGTACAATCAATATAGGTCTTTGACTTAACTTTAAATTGTCCTGACTTATTATATAATTGAAGCGCTTTCACTCCTTCTTTATCCAAATCAACTCCAGTCACTACGGTGTGCAGTTGCAAATACACTCCGCTTTCTTCTACCATTTCTTGAAAAATGTATTTTAGCTTTTCTACATCTACAGGAGTAATCGTTGGGACAAAGCCGATCATATCTCGCACATGACCTGGTGTTCCCCCTATTTCCTTTAAACGTTGAATCACTTCCTCCCCGATCCCTTTAACAATTTGTTTATTACCGGCATGAAACGTTTGCAGGGGTCCTACTAATGCATTGGTAGCCATCCCTCCAAGGAACCCATATTTTTCTACTAGAAGAGTTTTAGCACCCATTCGTGCCGAAGCAATGGCTGCTGTAATTCCAGAAGGTCCACCTCCTGCAACTACTACGTCAAATTGTTCCTTTAAAGCCACTTAAATCACCTCCTTAATCGTTCTATTTCTTCCTTATAGGCTTTCGTTGCTTCATAAAGTTGATCGGCGGTTTTCCCTGTAACAACAGCACCTATCATAAAACCATGAACACCGATTTTATATAAAGTTGTTAAATCTTGAAGAGTGATTTTCTTTTGTGTTGGGATAACAATTGGACCGTTTACTTTAGATAATAAATATTGGTAATGGAGTATATCCTGGATGCTTAAAGATGTACCATAGTCATCTGGGTTCATTATAGAGGTTTCAACTATTTGTATATTCGCTGCATTGAAAGAGTGAAGTTCGTAGTCTGTATATTTGTTAGATATTGCAATCATTTTATCTAAGGAGTGATCTTCTAGGAGCCAGGCAGGAGCCGTATGTGAATAGATTGAGACGAAATCAAAACCGATCTTTTTTAAGCTTACAATATCCGGTTGCTTTACTTTATCAAGGCTATCTCCAGGAACAACTCCTGTAATTCCTGAAAAATATCCATTCATTTCTTGGAAAAATCCTTCATTATCATCAAAACTGCCAAACGAATTCCCACTAGCTCGATGTTCCACATTCATATGAACCTTTATTACATCTGCACCACCCTCAGCAGCTGCCTTCACGTGATCCATAGAATTAGCTGGAAGACTGACAATTAAGTTCATCTTTTGACTATTTAATAAATTTACTAGATTTCCCAAGTACCTCACCTCTCTTTATGATTTTTTATTCAAACCATTAATTAGTAAACTATCTTAATATTCTGATTAACACTAAGTTAACCACTTAGAACGCATTTGTTCAAGATTATTATAGGAACAAGTAAAATATTTACCAAAAACCAGAGAGAAACTTCTATTTTGCCCCTTCTTGACACATCACTTGTATTACATTTCTATAAACGTGCTTGTCCAATTTAATTAATAAACTTTATTAATTTTATTTAGTTATATATAGATATTATTAACAGTAACTGGTGTGTTAATCGAATTTGATGCTAGAGATCTATAAAAATGGACGATGTAACAAAAGGAGCAAACAGCGTATTATTCTTCTGCAGATCTTTTATCTCATCAATTCCGCGAAATACCATAAAAAAAAGAGCAAGGTATCTTGTACCTTTGCTCTAATGAAAACGCCATCTGCCTAAATATTCTCTTGCTTCAAAGTTTCAATAATATTATCCTTCCTTACTTTCGATATTGAGTACAGCATTGCGGAGCTGACGATAATAAATACAGCAATAATCACATATAGAATGCTCATCCACGGAAGTTCGAAAGGATAATTAAAAGTAGTCGTCATAGATCGATGCATGAGATACATAATTCCTACACTTAACGGCAGGCATACAGCAACGATTTCACGCCATAATAAACACTTTCATAATTAATCATTCTCGTAAATGATTTTGGTGTCATTCCAACCGACTTCAGCATAGCAAACTCTCTTTTTCGTAAAGAAATGCTTGTTGAGATCGTGTTAAAGATGTTGGCAATGGAGATGACGGTAATTAATACGATAAATCCATACACAAACACAGACATGAGCATCACTAATTGTTCGCTTTGTTGGCGAGACTGGTATAGGTTATAAATATACATATTATTTTCATCTAATGCCTCAAGCTCTTCTTGTGTTTTCAAAGGGTCTGAGCTCCCCAAGTAAATATAATTACCTGGTTGTACTCTATCATCTAAACCTAGTAGCTCACTGAATACATTTTCGGAAACAAAAATCGTAAGATCACCTAATATGCTATTTGTTGTCACTCCCATAGGAACATGATCTGTCATTGCTTCAATCGTAATCGCTGTTACATAATCCTTCTTCTCCTGTTCCCAATCATCGTAATATAAATCTACGCTCTCCCTTCTGATGCCTGAATGGATTGCACTTCTACAATTTTCTTTTCTCCTACATCCTCATATTGCACTTTTCCAAGGACGATAGCTGAAAATCGGTCCTGATCAAACAGTACTGAAGCTTGAACCCCTACTTTCTCTGCATAGCGATCTAAGCTCTCATCATCTAAAGCGTGCACATGTACATAATACGGATATCGTCCTTGCTCTAACATATCTGGATAACTTTTCGCTAGTTCCTTTAACGGTTCTGCCATTTTAGATTCGTCAACCATGGCATATAACGAAACTCTCTTTATGATTGAGTGATCTGTAACACTTTCTAGACTCGTAATAGAACTTACGAGCTGCTCATCTAACTCTCGATTTAATGAGAGTTCGATATCATAATTTAGATTTACTTGAGACATATGAATTGATTTTTGTAATGCATCCGTAAAAAAGGAAACCGCTAAAAATAACATAATACTGACAACTAACGAAAATACAGTAATTTGATACTTGCGTTTGTTTCGTTTAACATTTTTTATACCGATTTCTGCTTCTATTCCAAATAGCTTCCTAACAAGCTTAGACGTTTTGACGGCTTTACCAGTTAGCTTAATATCCGTTGTTTGTCTAATCGCATCAATGGCTGATATTTTTGACGCTTTTCTCGCTGGTAAATAGGTCGAGATAAAAATCGTCAACGCTGATACGAAGACCGCAAGTAGAATCGACAATGGTGTGACGACTGTTGTTAGCTCTACAGAGGAATTTAATGCATCATGAAGCAATTGATTTATAAACCAAAAAGTAACATTAATCCCTACTAAACCAGCTATGATACCTATTGGAATACTGATGGCACCAATAATAGCTCCTTCAAAAAAGACTGAATTTCTCTTTTGTCTCTTTGTCGCTCCAACACTTGAAAGCATCCCTAAATGTCTTGCTCTCTCAGATACGGAGATTGCAAAAGCATTGTAAATTAATGCGACAGAGCCTACGATAATTACAGACATAATGATTGCCGCCAGTGAATACATCGTAGCTCGTAAGTTGTCATGATTTGATAATCCATAATAACGAAGTAGCTCATTATTATAACTAATAAATTCATCATCTAATCCAATTCGACTTGCTGTTTGTTCTGAATCGCTGTATAGTGACCGATTCACTTTATCTAAAATCACAGATGCACTTACAGGGTTCGTCCCAGAAATCAATGTCTCATCCGTATACGTAATCGCTGTATATCCAGGTGCCCATGTTGGCTCCCACCTAGGACGTTCAATAATTCCCACCACTTCATACGTTTCTTTTGCAGTTTGTTCGATCGTTTCTTGTATCTCATCTCCTTCAACTCGTAGTGCATACTGTTGTGTGATTGGACCGTCTGCTTCCCCATTAGAAAACACTCTCTGACCAACGGCTAGTGATAAGTGATCACCTATTTCATAATCTACTTTGGCTTTCGTAATGATTTCCTCAGTTATGACGATCTCATTCGGATTATTGGGCAACCTGCCTCTTTTAACGTTATCGGGAAATTCTCAAATCCTCCATCATTATATTCTCTAATAAAAATATAAGGCTTATTTTGATTTTGACTTCCTTCTAAATAGGCATATCCGCGGTCTCCCGAGAGAATAAATTCCTTTGTCCTATCATCATTCTTAATTGCTTCAGCCTGCTCCTTACTTACATAATGATAGCTAACATGCCATTCTCCTTGATCCGCTATCGTTTGACGCTGCATCAGATCAAGAAAGGAAAGAGTGAGGGTTGCAACGGCTGTAATCATCGCAACGGAAATGACTGTACCAATAATAGTTACTAGCGCTCTTTTTTTATTTTCCTTTAGGTGCCTGATTGTGAGCTTTTGAATGATGTTCACGGACGAATCACCTCGTCCTTGGCGATTTTTCCATCTTCAATTGCAATAACTCTGTCGGCTTGAAGGGCAATTTGCTCATCGTGAGTAATCACAATCAATGTCTGGTTAAAGGTTTTGTTAAACATTTTTAACAAGTCCATAATTTCAGTACTATTAGTACTATCAAGGTTCCCTGTCGGCTCATCAGCTAGTATAATAGCTGGGTTACTAATCAGTGCACGCCCAATTGATACTCGTTGCTGCTGCCCTCCTGAGAGCTGATTCGGTAGATGTGTTAACCGTTGTTCCAAATTGAGAACCCTCACAATATCGTTGAATTGTTTTTGATCAACCTTATGCTCATCTAAAAGAAGAGGTAATGTGATGTTTTCCTCTACTGTTAAGATTGGGATCAGATTATAAAATTGATAAATTAAACCGATTTGACGTCTGCGGAAAATGGCAAGCTGTGTTTCATTCAATTCGTAAATATCTGTGTTATCAACAAATACTTTTCCTTTTGATGGTCGATCAACTCCACCTAATAAATGAAGTAATGTCGATTTACCAGAACCCGAGGGCCGATGATTGCGACAAACTCGCCTTTTTTTACACTAAATGAAACATCATCTAGAGCTTTTACAGTGGTGTCACCTTTCCCATAAATTTTAGACAGATTTTCTATTTTTAAGATTTCCATGTGAGAACCTCCAAGTTTTTCTTTGATAGTCTTACTATATCTGCCTAAAATGACTATCCAGTGACTAAAATTATGACAGTTTAGTCATATTCGCTTTTTCTAGACGACCTGCTTATAAAACTTGATTTTAAATTCTGTTCCTTTTCCTACAACGCTTGTGACATCTATAGTACCTTGCTGGCTTGTAATAATTTTCTCTGCTAATGCAAGACCAATACCCACGCTTTCTTCGCCAGCATTTTTCCCCTTATAGAACCGTTTGAAAATATAGGGAAGTTCTTCTTTCGCAATGCCTTTCCCATTGTCAGCAAAAACGATTTCTGTAAATAACGGATTTTCTGAATAGGTAATCGTTAGCTCTCCTCCTTCAGGCGTATGCTCGACGCAGTTTTTTACGATATTAATAAGTGCTTCAGACGTCCAGTTTAAATCGCCAACAAAGCGAACATCTTCCTCTCCCACAATCGTTAGAGACTGTTGCTTAATGTCCATTGGGATCAAAAGCGGCTCTAGAGATTTCTCAATAAGATCTTTGACAACAATCGGATGGCGTTTAAATTGAATCGTTCCTGCATCGATTTTAGAAAGCTTTAATAACGAGGAGACTAACCATTCAATCCGCTCCAATTGCACACTTATATTTCTAGTGAACTCCTTACGCTTCTGTTCCGACAGACCTGAAGTTTGCAACAAGTCAGCCATAACCGTCATTGAGGTGACAGGTGTTTTTAGCTGATGAGAAATATCAGAGATCGCCTCCGTCAACATCAGTTTATCATGGTTGAGACTAGTGCTATGCTCTGATAACATAAGCGTTACTTTGTATATATCATTTTTTAATATACTGAGCTCTCCTTCTTCGTTATCACGAACATCTAGAGTGAAATCACCTCCGCTTATTTTCCGTAAATATCCCGACAGTTTTTGTAGTTCTTTATATCGCCATCTTGTAAAAAGAAGTGTGATCGCAATGAGAACGATCGATAGAATAACAACGACTATGATAGCCAATTGAGGTAGCATCAAGGCGAAACAGATAGAAAGGATGCTAAAGGCTCCCATTGCGATGAGGAGTGCTTTTATTTCACGGTTGCGTAACATTGCTACTCACCTACCTTATACCCTAGCCCACGGACGGTTTTAATAATCGTAGGTTTTTGCGGATTGTCCTCCAACTTCTCACGTAGCCGTTTAATGTAAACGGTTAAGGTATTATCGTTTACGAAGTCCCCTGCCACATCCCAAATTCGTTCCAATAGCTGCGTTCTCGTCAACACTTGGCCGATATGAGCTGCGAAGATTAGAAGAAGTCGATACTCCAACGCCGTAACGAGCACTTCCTTTCCATGTTTATACACTTTTCCTTCTAATGTATTGATTTGAATCTGTTCAATATCAATGGTCGTTTTCGGTTGAGGTTGTTTTTTATAGCGCCGTAACACCGTACGAATTCTTGACAATAGTTCCCTCACCCGAAATGGCTTCGTTATATAATCATCTGCACCCATATCTAGACCCATGACAACATTCACTTCATCATCTATCGCTGTCAAAAAATGACAGGAATATCACTAGTGTCCTTTACTAATTTGCATAACTCATACCCACTACCACCCGGCAGTGATAGATCAAACAAACATAAATCAATCATATGTAACTGATCATGAATGATTTTAGTTGCACAAGTGGCCTCATAACAAAGGATCGTCTCAAATTGATCCTGTTTAATGAATATTCCAGTCCTGAAGCAATTGTTCGGTCATCTTCTACAAGTAGAATTTTCACTGTCTCCTCACCTCATCAAAGTAAATACAAACACTATACAATTTATAAGTTGCTAAGTAAACTGATGTTTTCACTAATTGAACATGGTTTATGTGATTAGAAATTGCTGCTTCTCCTTTGGACTTTTCTACCATTTACATTTACTATTAAGTTAATAATACCCTAAATGAAGGTGAAAATATGAGCGAAGAGGCAAATATTTTAATCGTAGAAGATGATGAAGATATTAATCAACTATTATGTAATATTATTCGTAAGCTTAATTGTTTCGCACAACCAGCTTATTCAGGTACAGAAGCCATGCTATATATCGAAAAACAAAACTGGGATCTAGTACTCTTAGACTTAATGCTCCCAGGAAAATCTGGAGAAGACGTACTCACCGAGATCGTTCAAAAAAGTGCTGTACCGATTATCATTATTTCTGCAAAGGGTGAGCAACAATCCAAAATCGATTGCTTGCAGTTTGGAGCAGACGATTACATTACGAAACCTTTTGATGTCAACGAAGTATCTGCACGTATTCATGTTCAGTTAAGACGAAAGCAACGAACTCAAGGGATCTTACAAAAAAAAGAATTAACGTATAAAGATATCATCATCGATCTTAATAGAAGAACGGTACTTGTCAACGGATCACCGTTGAAATTAACGGCTAGAGAATACGCGATTTTAGTTCTTCTTCTCTCCAGCCCTGAGAAGATTTACTCGAAAGCAAACCTTTATGAGAGTGTTTGGAAAGAAGCTTATTATGGGGATGAAAATATCGTCAATGTTCACATGAGTCATTTAAGATCGAAGCTTGCCCAAGCCAACCCTAACGAAGTATACATAGAAACGGTTTGGGGGATGGGATATCGCCTCAAAAATTAAGGTTTTCTTAAGAATACACTTAAGATTTTATTCACAACTCGCCTTTACGATTAGTACCAGGGACAATTTAAGGAGGCGAATGATGGCATGCATACACCCGTTTTGCAAATGAATCACATTTCAAAAACTTTCAAAAAAAATCTTGCTCTCGATAATGTTACCCTCACCATCGATCAAGGTGATATTTACGGCTTTATCGGACAAAATGGAGCAGGAAAAACAACACTACTTCGTATCATTGCGGGATTAAGTTTTCCATCAAAAGGGACGTTCACGTTATTTGGTTCTGCTGATGAACGCAAAAAAGTTAAGGCTCGTAAACGAATGGGGGCGATCATCGAAACCCCTGCCCTTTACGATCATATGTCTGCTACTGACAACCTAGAGGTGCTGCGTTTACAAAAAGGGATTCCAGGCAAAGCATCTATTGTAAAAATTCTGAAGCTAGTAGGTTTAGAACATACAGGAACTAAAAAAGTTGAGAACTTTTCATTAGGTATGAAACAACGACTAGCAATCGCAGGAGCGATGCTCGGTGATCCTGAATTTCTTATATTAGATGAACCCACCAATGGCTTAGATCCGACAGGCATACAGGATATCCGCAACTTGTTGTTGAAATTGAACAAAGAGTATGGATTGACCATTTTAATTTCCAGTCATATTTTAAGCGAACTTTCCATGCTGGCAACCCGTTTTGGCATTATCCATCAAGGGCAACTGATCGAACAATTAAGCCTTAACGAATTACATGAAAAATGCAAGAAACATATTAGAATAAAAGTCAATAATCCAAAACTAGCATCAACCGTTCTAGAAACAAAATTAAAGACGACAAAATTTGAAGTTCACAGTGAAGGGATACTAAAGCTGTATCAATTTACCGAAGAACCCCAACTCGTCTCCACAGTTTTGGTGAAAGCCGGATTGGTGATTGAGGAGTTCACACCAGCTGGTGATGATTTAGAAACGTACTATACACGGTTAATTGGGGGTGTCAACCGTGTATAATTTAATCAAAGCAGAATTCGTCAAACTAAGAAAAAATCGGACATTTCAAATCCTAATTGGATTATCTATTGTAGTAGCAATCAGTTTAGTAACGCTATTTATCCTCGCTACTCATAACGTGCTGTATGTTGAAATTTATGACGGTTTTTCCATTATGCAAGCAACTCCGGACCAGCATTTTCATATGTCAGGAATGGAATCCTTTTACTCGACATTATGGAATAATCCAGTGCTCTTGCTTGTGATCATAAGCGTGTTAGCTGGTTTCTTCATCTCAAATGACTATCGTTCTGGTGCCTTCAAAAATGCCATTGTATGTGGAAACGAACGATTATATATTTATACAGCTAAATGGATCACCTTTACTAGTGGGATCATTATCATCTTAACCGTTTATTCACTACTAATTACGGTCGGTATGTCTCTTCTCTTCAGCTTTTGGGCTGGTAGTGAAGGAATATTGGATATGATCAGAACGTTTTGGCTCTATCTTGTGCATGTGATAGGCTATTGTTCTATTATTGCCTTGCTTGCCTTCCTAGTTGAGGAAAGCGGAAAAACGATCACGTTATCCATTGTCGTCGTCGGTGGCTTATGGATAGTCCTTGTTTTTTCAGCTAGAAACAATCCGTTTATGGCTGATTTATATCAATTGACGTTCTTTTATCAATTGGTTGCAGTTGCGGAACTACCACAAACTACGTGGGAAATCACAAAAGGGATATTAGGTAGCTTAATAACAATAGTGGCTTCATCAACCGTGGGTGTCACTCTATTTGAAAGAAAAGAATTAAAGTAAAGGAATGAGCGTAGATGTATAGCTGGATCATTATTACTATTTTAATAGCAACAGTCCTATTCACTTTCATACGTCTACGCTCGTTAAAAACACAAATAAAAGCAATGACTGCTCAACTTATTGCTTATAACAACAACGAAACAAATAAGAAACTTAGCATGTCATTGATCGACTCCGAACTAGAGGCATTAGCGGAAGAAACGAACAACGTGATTGATACACTCAAAACGATCAAAGCAAACAAACAACGAACAGAAAACGAACTAAAAACAGCAATTTCCACAATGTCCCATGACTTACGCACTCCATTGACGAGCATCATTGGCTATTTACAGCTGGCACAAGCTGATGAAATCGAGCAAAAGGAACGACAAGCCCATTTATCGGTTGCCTTAAAACGGGCAAAAACATTAGAATCATTGCTTCACAGTTTCTTTGAACTGTCCGTCATCGAATCAGCGGATTATCAATTGAACCAAGAGCGAATCAATGTTAGAAACGTAATGATTGAGACACTTTTTGGTTTTTATGACCGCATCGATCACAAACAGATTGAACCAACCGTTCAAATGCCTGATCATGATGTTTGGATTTGTGCAGATCGACTGGCGATTACTAGAATTTTAGAGAACCTAATCTCTAATGCGATGACGTATGCCGAAGATAACATTACGATTGAGCTAATAGACGAGGATGAGAAGATGTTGTTCATCATTAAAAATGATGCTCCGAATTTGAAGGAACAAGAGGTGGAGCTGCTATTTGATCGGTTTTATATGGCGGACCAGGCACGTTCTACTCATCACGCTGGTTTGGGCTTGTCTATCGTAAAAAGCTTAATGGAAAAAATGAATGGCGAGGTTAAAGCCTATAAAGAAAAGGAAACGCTTGTCATTAGTTGTGAATGGCGAAGGAATTAACTGATCTCTTATTTTATAAAGGTCTTTCGTTGCTTCGTATCATATCAAAGCTCTTTTAGTTCAACCATTAGCTCAGCTCTCTTAGCAATGAATTTTTCATGGTCATGAAGTATGGTTCCATATTCAAAAAGAATAAGAACTGCCGAACGACAATTCCTACTCAATTCAACCAAATTAGAACGAGCTTTATTTATTTTGAATCATTCTATTAATTGATTTAATTGCATCAAAATGCATTCCTTCATGATATAGACAAAAGCTAATTAATTCTTTCACTGTTGATAGCGTGAGACCTGTAGATGTCGTGTAGGGCTGTATTTCATCATCTAACCGACCTTCTAAATACTGCTCAGTTCTGTTTAATTGATTGCTTAGTAATTGAATTAATTCATCGATCGTGGGCAACTCTTGATTTCCCCATTCAGTCGGCATTGTACCAGTACCAAACAATGTCACAAATTCATTGTGTAAATGAGCTTCTCCTCCCGCAAGTTCGAAACAGAACTTTTCGTTTACCACATACACATGTCCTAAATTCCATTTAACATTATTATTAAAACCTTTTGGTATGAATCGTGATTCTGCTTCTTTCATACCTGCAACTTGACTGAGTGTATTTTCACGAACAAATTGCAATTGCTTGAAAAGATAATGTTCCATTACATTCCCTCCTAATTATTCCCAAAATGTTGGATAAAACTGTTACTACAATGCAAAAATCACGATCATAATGGAGCCGAATTGAACAGGAGATAATAAATAATTCCAACTATATGCCCATAGTATAACAACAAGTGGATCTGCCCCAGCCGACGGATGAGTTGTTTTCGTTAACATCATCAGTGCAATCGCTAAACCAACTGCTAATGCAATGGTCCATGGTTCATTTCCAAATAGATGATACATAAATAAACCTATAAATGTTGAAATGAAATGACCACCGATTACATTTCGTGGTTGTGATAATGGTGAGTTCCAAATCCCAAACACTAACACACAGCTTGCACCAAATGGAGCCATTAACCATGAAGAAGAAGTCATATTAGTTAAGTAAAGTAACGCAACAATTGTTAGAAATCCACCAGCTAAGCCTGTTAGAGAGTCCCCTACATTGACTTGTAATAGACTTCTTCCTGTTCCTTTCATTTTCAAAAAGTACCTTTCACGAT
Organism: Bacillus sp. JCM 19034; assembly: GCF_001310635.1. Lineage (GTDB taxonomy): Bacteria > Bacillota > Bacilli > Bacillales > Bacillaceae_D > Halalkalibacter. The sequence goes on along the minus strand of NZ_BAXR01000013.1, from coordinate 44,127 downwards.
TGATTGCCGGTTCAGTCCCCATTGTAATCCCCTCCCACTTCATTCTACACAAACAAAACTAACCTGTCAAAGTTAAATTTAACAGTTAGTTAAAACAACAAGAACCAACTATAGATCTAACACGTTTAGTTTTGGAAGGAAAAAAGCGAATTCACAAGTTAAATAACAGTGTATTAAGCATTCCAATTCCAAACGAATTAACACTATAGTGGTATACAAAAACGCACAGATTTTAACATCTGTGCGTTTTTATTGATATTTTCAACCCTTGTTAAGCTAACTCCCTCGTTAGCAAAGTATTATCATTAAGATTTTTTCTTATAATCTAAATAATTCAAAAAGAATAATATGAATAAAATAATAGCCATAGAAAGCGGTATCAGCCATAGTTGATCACCATTTAAAAATATACCTAAAGCTAAAATCACCACAGATATTACTGGTGCCATTATATAATAAGGCTTGGCGTTATAAAACCACCCGTAAGGAAAAAAGTGAGCACCTGTAATAATTGCAAAAAACATAACTGCGTCTGTTGGACTTTTTATCATTCCCCAGATGAGTATTGGAAAATAGATAATCTGAGCTAGGTTCAAAAAAAGTCCAAGTTCACCTAATGGGATGTTCTTAAACGTCCATTCTGCTTTTATTAAAGAAGACATAGCGATTGATAATGGGAACATTAAACCTGTTGAGCAAAGCATAAATATGTTTTTTTGTTGTATTTCTATTGGTTGTAAGAAAATTATTGTGATTATTGACCAAATTACAATAGCCGATAATAAAAACCCCATCCCGTTTTTTCCTTTTACAGACAATTCATTTCTAGTTTTATTCAATTCCAATAGCATATTTCCCTCCATCCTCTAGTAGAATTTTACTACCAAGTTAGTTTTAAAAAAACACAAGCGTCTTTTCTTATAAGCGACGTGTGGAGCCGTTACAATGGTTTTATTTTTTTGAAAGTGGGGTTCACGCGAAGCCGTCGCTCTCCTTTGAATTTGCCCACAGCTTCCTCGATTCTTCCCACACCTGCTCCTGCGAATTTTTATGCATTCTTATCTTTGAACAAAGAACTTAATAATTCTCATTTTAGCATTAAATGCCAAAAAATCTATAAAAAATTTGAAAAAAATAAACAAAGCCTCATTCGCTTGGCTTATCTTTTATAAGATGTCGTTCAGCGAGAATTATCTTTCCGTTGTTGGTGTTGCAATAATGGGCATTTAGCTTCTTTTGTTTTGTCTGAAAAACAAAAAATTGTAATAGTGTGCAAATAGTGATAGTTAATTCTTTCTTTAGTCATCTTTTAATTTTCGATGATGAAACCTTGCCACTTTTTTTGCGATTTCCACATATTTTCATAGAACACCATTTACGTCTCCCACTTACATCTATAAATAAAAGGACACACTCTGGATTTCGGCATCTCTTCAAATAAGTCAGTTTATTTGCTTCAATTAAAGTTAAGACATCAAGAGCAATCAACGATATAAGTACATCCTCAATCTCTCCAATAGGATTAGGAATTAATTTATGATCAATCAATTTATACGTAATCGGTGCTTTTTCAATGTTCTTTTCTAAAAAATGAATAAAGTCTTTTGAAATGAGCTGAGTTTCTACGATAGCTTCAAATTCTGTTCTGATAACCTTCCGCAATTCTAGAATACTTGATGCTACTTCGTTTACACGATTCTGAACAGATTTAAACAAATGCTCATTCCAAAAGGCATGATCCTTCTTCACCACATTTAGCCAATCAAGGACATCTTCGTTATTCGTTAATAAATCATATCGTTGTCCCCATCTTACTACCTCTGTATTTACTAGATCCAATGAAATATTTCCTGATAACAATGGATATTTATTTGTATCTTGCATACTAACATCTCTCATTCCTTATATTTATTAATTACTCGAGACTCCCATCCCTAAATGTGATCTCACTCTTATATGCTTTCTTGTTCCGGTCTGTAAGTACTATCTTATTAATTTTAACTATGACTAGCCCTGTTGTGCTAAGGAGGGCTTGCAGTTATAACTATAATAAATTACTTTGTATGTAATTGTAACCAATTAAGAGGAAGAAAACGATAATAACGTTTCCTTCCTTAACGACTTAATGAAAACGAACGATCGTATCCACTTCATGACGGAAATGTGGATACCCTTTCTCATCTGCATGACCAAAAGGAACCATTCCGGCGAATCGCACATGATCAGGCAATCCTAACAGACTTCTTACTTTATCTTGGTCAAAGCCAAGCATCGGTACACTTGAGTAACCAAGTCCTTCTAAGGTAACAAGGAGAAAACCTAAAGCAATATTCGTTTGAGTTAACCCCCATTGTCCCCGTTCTTCCACTGATTGTTCTTGGAACGTCGACGTTAAATTGTTGATTTCATCCTTGCGACGTTCTTCACTCAGGTCGGGGTGGACAGTATCAGATATATTATCAAGCACGTCTTCCATATCACTTGTAACGAGGATTACCGCAGGGGCAGAAGACACTTGTTGTTGCCCGTAAGCCGCATCCTTAAGCTTTTCTTTTAAATCCTTGTCAATAATAACATGGAATCTCCACGGTTGAAGGTTCCATGCACTAGGTGCTAGACGTACCAGTTTAAAAATACGTTCGATATCTTCCTTTGAAATTGTTTCTTGAACAAACTTACGAATACTGTGACGTGATTTAATTGCATCTTTGACTGAAAGAACATCTGTAGTTGTTGACAACGTTATCTTCCCTCCTTTATTTAGTCTGTTTTAGAATTTCCTTAATTGTTGAAAGCATCCGACATACTTATTACTATTATTTGTCTTTAATCACAAGGTTTAATAACCGTCGTTGTGGGCATGTTAAAATAAATGAAGTTGAGGGAAGATGACAAGATACAATGTATAGCTAGGACGATGTGTTGAATTTATTTACAGCAAAGGTACCGGCAAGTTGAATCTTTCGGAGTTCGTAATGAATTCGTCACTGATTCAATCTCTTCATATAATTTACTATTTTTTCTGAAAAAGCATCTGCTTCTTCCCAACTAGGATTATGACCAGAATTTTCAAATTGGTATAGCTCTCCTTTTGGGACTTTTTCAAGATAGGTATTTATTTGTTTCTCACACGTTACGAGGTCATAAGCTCCCGTTAAAAGTAGTGTTGGGACATTTATATGTGGTAGCTTAGTTAATAAAGATTCATAAATGAGTCCTTCTTGTTTTAACTTATCTAAGTGAATAAATGATTGTTCTTGTAAATCTTGTATTTCTTTTGGAATTACAAGTTGTGGATAAATACTTTCGTATTCTCGAAAATATAAATGATCCTTATTTGAACCCAATTTTTGACTTAACTCCAAAAACATATCAACCTTTATATTAGTAGAATAACTGCCATTAGCATACCGTAATGATTTGATTGCATTATTATCATCACCAAGTGTTACAAACACTTTTGCAGCACCATGTAACAACGAGCGAAAGGATAAATCTAAATCAAATGAGGGACTCTCAAAGATCAATGCTTCTACGGATAAAGGATATGCTTGCGTATAAAGGATTGCTAAATACCCTCCAAATGAATGACCCCAAACAACCCATTTCTCTATCCCTAGTTTTTGTCGTAGCACTTCTATATCTTCAATAATATCTTGTAAACGAAAGGTTTCATCATTAACTAAAGGCTCTGACCGCAGAACACCTCTTTGGTCGAACGATACCCACCGAACTGACTTAGACAATCGCTCCTTCTGGTAAAATGAATGTGAATAGCAACCCTCACCTGGTCCTCCGTGAAGGAATAATAGCACTGGAGCGTTTTCATTTCCTGCTGTTTCGACATATAGCTTTTTACCACGAATTGTGATCAACCCATTCATCCTATTACTCCTTTAGCATATTCGTTGAACTAATTTACCTTCCTTAGCTGTACTTCCTTCTTGATTCATAAGTTTAATAGGATCTATACAATTTAAAATTTCTTCTACTACTTAATAAGTTTATCTATTACTAGAAAATTAGCAATTGAAAAGAAATCAAAAAATAATGAGCTGGTATAATTAAAAAAATCTAAATCAGAAAGGGGGATTTACGTTCATGAAGAATATTTTTAATTATTTGCATACAATGGAAATTTTAAACCGTATCGACAAACTAAGCCCCATTCAAAACCACAATGGGGAAAAATGGATGTCTCCCAAATGCTAGCTCATTGCTCATCGTTCCAAGACATTGCAATGGGAAATTCTTTTCCCTCAAGAGGTTGGTTAGGGATATTAATAGGACAGTTTGTGAAACCAATTTTTTATAATGACAAGCCATATTCCCCCAATATGTCCACGATTCCGACCATTTTAATTACAGAGAAAAAAGAATTTGAAACAGAAAGAGAAAAGCTGAAACAAAAAATTATAACATTTCAAAATAATGGGCCAAAGAATTGTACAACTCATCCACACCCTTTTTTCGGCAAACTTACTTCCGAGCAATGGGGAAAAGGAATTTACAAGCATCTTGACCATCATTTAAAACAGTTTAGGGTTTAGTCATTTTAAAATGCCAACCAATACACTCAATTCTTTTCTTTTTTTGTATATATAATTTAATTCAACTTAAAACTGAGCGATCCTGCCTGTAGTGACATATGGATCTTTATTATCTCTACACATTTAACTTTCATTTCCTTTTGATCAATAAAGAAAAAGTATCTCTTGTTGAAGAATGCACTCTGATGATTGCTTTCACAAATCAACATCAAAAAAGAGCTCCCCTTCAAAAAGGAAGCTCTGATTCAACGTTATTTCAATTTCTAGACTTCCTTATTCCCCCTGTAGGAATTTAAAACTCTATTCAATCAATTATCATCCACTATTTCCCATTTCCTTATAGTTTAAACTTCTGCACTAGCTCATTCAATATTTCTGCTAGCTTTGATAACTCCTCAGAGCTTTTTGCTACTTCCTCCATTGAACTACTTGTTTGTTCGGTAGAAGCTGCCGTTTGTTCAATTCCTGCGACGGCTTCCTCTGAAACTTCACTGATTCCTTCAATCGCCTCTTTCATCTTTTCGCTTTGTTCTGTCATATTAGTTAAGTTATTAGTGATCGTTTCAATGTTTTGAACCATTTGTTTAATGGATTGGTTAATTTCTGTGAACGTTTCTCCAGTTGTTTTAATTTGACTAGTGCCCTTTTCTACTTCTTGATATCCACCTTGTAAGGAAGTTGCCACTGCAGTTGATTCAAGTTGAATATTGGAGACAATGGTTGTAATATCTGAGACTGATTCACTTACTTGTTCTGCTAGCTTTCTAACTTCATCAGCTACAACCGCAAATCCTTTTCCATGCTCTCCTGCACGAGCTGCTTCAATCGCTGCATTTAATGCCAAGAGGTTTGTTTGTCCTGCAATATCATTGATTACGGCAACAAGCTTAGAAATTTCCTGTGTTTGTGAATCTAACCCTTTTACCTTTTGTACAGCATCCTTCACAATTTGATCAATCACGTTCATTTGTTGGACAGACTGCTCCATTAATTGACCACCATTTTTGGTAACAGCAAGTACTTCAGTGGAAGACTTAGATACGACCTCTCCATTTATATTCGCTTCCTCAATTTTTGCTAGGAAAGATTCCATGGTCGAAGTTAAATTCACGGCACTGTTTGCCTGTGTTTCTGCACCTGAAGTTAATTCCTGCATCGTACTTGCCACTTGCTCTGTACCAGTATTCACTTCATTTGCTGCTTGATTTAGTTCTTCACTACGACTGTTCACAGTCTCAGAAACCTTTGACGTTTGACTAATAATTGTACGCAGATTGGTAATCATCGTATTCGTTGCTTGACCTAGTTGGCTTACTTCATCGTTACCATCATATTCAATCATATTCACATTAAGATTTCCATCCGCAACCTGACGACTTATATCAATGACTCTATTTAAGTGTCTAGAAACCATTCGACTTATTAAGAAAACAAGGATCCCACCAATAATAATCGATAATACTATTGCACTTATTAGTACAGTCGTTGCCACTTCTTTACTACGCATTGCATCTGAGATTGCCTCCGCTTGCTGTTCGTTCAAAGCCGGAATCAATTTCATAGTTTCTTGATTACTATGCTCTAGTAGTGCATAGCCTTCTTCTAAATAGAGCATAGTTGCTTCCGTATCTCCAGCATTTACAGCTTCTTCAATTTTATTAAGTAAACTGTTTATTTCTAGATCTGCCTTCTTTATTTCATCAAGGTTAGCAAATTCCTCTTCTGTTGCCACTCCTACCATACTCTCTCTTAACATTTCTTCTAGCATAATAAAATATGTGCTTCTATCCTCAAACTCCTCAAGGAATTCTGCTTTTCCTTCATAACTAAAACGTGCAAATCTAATAAACTTTTCGCTCGACAACGAACCTAATTCTGCGATTTGTAAAGCTCTTGTTCCTCGTCGTTCGACCCTTTCAATTTCTTCCCCTATGATTTGAATTTGTTTTGTAACAATAAAGGCTGAAAGTGCAAATAATATAAAGAGAAATATAAATACAATTCCGTACTTCCAGCCGATTTTTACATTTCTTAAGCTCAACTTAGCCATCTGACATTCTCCCTTAGTTTTTTCTTTTATTCTGTCGAAAAATGTCTACTTTTGAAATAGGTATAACATCCTTATTTAAATGTAATTAGAGGAAGAATAGTATTATAGTAGGAGACTAGCATACTTTCTTGTTGACCGTGTTTGTCCGTATTAGTGATCACCTCTGAAACCATCACTACTGACACCCAATATTTTTGCAACTTCTCGTAATCCATAATGTATTATATAGAGAACTTTTTGATCATCTTCTTTTTATGTCCATGATGCTTTCACCATGCTTTTTGGAATACTAACACATGGTGCAGCCTTGAAATAAAGTTTTATTAAATTAACTCTAACAAACTTGACAAAAGAGCAAATAGAAGAAGCGTGTTTTGAAAAAAAAGAGTGATCAAAACACGCCCGATTGTTGAATATTCTTTTTTTGAATAGTATCGTAGGACTGTGCAACTAGCAGATCTTTTATTTTTCTTATCTTATTCAACAATTGCGCCCGATTGACTAATAACCTAATTTGAATACAGCCAAGGAATGGCAGGTGGAATATCAGATTCAGGTAACAAGTATATCGCATAAAACCATAGGCACAGTAAGAAAGCAAATGAAATTACAAACATTGTCCGTTTTGACCAAATCCTAAGTATTAAAGCTATTATACCTAAAATTAAACTACCAATAGTCAAGGCTAGTTCGATATATGCAACCACATATATACCAAACTTTTGCAATACAATTGCTCTCATTTGAAGTAGGTAAAATGATACGTAGATAAGCTGTAATAGCAAACCTATATTAACTATCCTCATAACTTCACCTCTATCCTAAATAGTTTTTTCCTGATTCAGGCACAGGGCTTTTTCAATAATTGTGTCACATTGTCATTTTTCCAAAATAAATATAGTCACATTTCTCCTATGCCATAGGCAAGAACACTGAATAAAAAACTAATGATTGTTAAGCCTCCAACGGGAATAGAAAAAAATTTGTTGTTTTTGAATTCAACGATAGCTGTGATTGCACTCCCTACACACAACACCAACCATATAGGTACAAACAATGAATTCGCAATATTCACAGGTAGTAAAGTGTATCCTCCAGTCAAGAAATACACCCATTGAAAAATCAATAGTCCTACTACTACATAAGAAACCTTATAGGGACGTTTTCCCTTATCATTTTTTCTAATGGCTATAATCGCCGGTGCAATAAACATTGCAACTGCAATGACACCTACAATCACTAGAAATACTATTGAAACTGTAATGATTAACACTTTCCTTTCATAAACAGGTACTGAATCCACTTCGCTTCCGATCTTGATTGTCTAATCCTTTCGATATTCAAGAATATCCCCCGGCTGACAATCCAATGCCTTGCAAATGGATTCTAAAGTAGATAATCGAATCGCTTTTGCCTTGCCATTTTTTAAAATAGATATGTTAGCCATTGTAATTCCAACCTTCTCAGATAATTCTGTCACACTCATTTTTCTTTTTGCCAATATCACATCAATATTGATTATAATTGCCACTGTTTTCACCTCAGACCGTTAAATCATTTTCTGATTTTATATCTAAAGCACTTTTCAACAACTTCTGAAGAACCATAGTGAAAACTGCTATAACAACAGAACTAAAAATTATAGTAAATACGATAATAACTATTCCAGGATGTAAAGCATTTTGTGACAATAAGATGATACCCCCAATTACATATAAGACACTAATTGTAATTGCACAGTATTTTATGTATCTTAATGAAGTTACAGACAATTCCGAGAAGGCATTGTTTTCATCAATGTAGGTTAAAAGCTTCAAAGCCTTATACAAAGCAAAGTAAAACGGTATCCCTGTTACATACAAACCGATTAACACGGGAAATCGTAAATACGCAAATTCTGGAAACACTTCTGCAGTATCGTTTGCTAACCTAGGCAACCAAAATATAAGTAAAGTTAGTACAATAATCCCAATAAAATAAATAGCTATTCTTAAAAAAAGTATTGTTCCCCGTTGCATTAAAAGCACCTCACTTATCTATCATTATTATGATAATAACATATATATTTATCGTTTCACAATAAATTTTTATCAAAATACAAAGAATCATTGCGAAAAAAGAACCCTTTATTTTAAGTGATTAAATTCACTAATTCATGAATACTTAGAAAACTTTCTCACGACCGACTCTAACTCATCATACGATTTTGCTCATTCATTTTCTTACGATTAGATGCATGAGTAGGTCCTTTTTATTATTTGCCCAAGAAATTGAATTAGGTAACTATAGTTACTGCATATGTTATCTATAATTGGTAGATTTATGATGAAACTGTTGTAAAATAAGTGAAGGTGAGGTGAGAAATTTGATCGGAATGAATTTAATGAACTGGCGTAAAAAGCATCATTTAAGTCAAGAGCAAGTGGCGGATAGAATTAATGTCTCACGCCAAAGTGTTGCTAAGTGGGAAAATGACGAGGCTTCTCCTGGCATTTATCATTGTCTGTCTTTAGCAAATTTATATGGCATCAGTCTTGATGAATTAGTGAGTAGTGTAGATAAAGAACCATTGGATATAGATACCACCACTTGTGGCACTCATATTTTTGGTCATGTAAAAGTAGGGGACCGCGGTCAAATTGTGATACCTAAAGAGGCACGAGATTTATTTGAAATTGCAGCGGGTGATCGCTTAATCGTGGTTGGTCAGGAAGGTAAAGGATTAGCTTTGACTAAATATGACAAAATATTACCGATAATCGAGAGCTTCTATAAGTCGAATTCACCTGATGATGACTTATGAAAAAGAGAATTATTTTGTTTCTTGTCACTACTTTAGTCGATCAGACAGATAACGAGACGATGAACAATGGAAATGATGGGAGAAGACGAGATGGAATATGAGATTCATGGGGACAGTGACAAAGAAATGATTATTTTCATTCATGGAATCGGAGCGAGTTCTTGGATGTGGTGGCAGCAAATCGCTGTCTTTAATGATTACCAAATCTGCTTAGTGGATTTACCAGGACACGGCAAAAATGCAGATATTCCTTGGATTGATTTAACTACCACAACACAAATGATTGCAGAAGACGTTATAGACAATCAAAGAGCACATATAGTCGGTATTTCCCTAGGGGGGCATGTTGCTCTGGAAATCGCTAAACATTATCCGCAAAAAGTCAAAAGTACTTTTATCAGCGGAATTACCGTAAAGCCTATGCCTTTTAAGTTTCTTTTGCCCATCCAATCACGCTTCATTCAACGGTCGCTCGGTAACACAAACTATCTCTATCGCTTAGCTAAAGAAAACTATCAAATACCTGAAAATAAAACGGAAGAATTCATTCGAAACTATCAATTATTGACAAGAGGGAATTATGAAGCAATTGGTTACGAAATTATGGATTTTCGTTTGGATGAATCTTATGCTGTAATTAAGCGTCCGATTTTATTCGTAGCAGGTGATCAAGAATCGAGTGGTATTTTACAGTCTCTAAAGATTGCTCCCAAAATTATACAAGGGGCTGAAACAGCTAAGATTCCTGATGCTCAACATATTTGGCCCGTTCAAATGCCCCAAGAATTTAATCACGTATTAAAAGAATGGGTTAGAAAAAATTAAATTAGCATACGATTGCTTACTAATATCGAGACAGTTGTTAGCAAGCAGATTGGTAAAGCATTATTTGAGATTAATGTACAAATGGAAGATTTACAAAGTGCACTTTTCAAAGAATGCCTTTAGGCTTAATGTTTAATGTTGAAATTTCTGTTTACGATATTTATATAATCCAAATATACTTTCTTTCAATAATAAATAATATACCTACTATTAAGTAAATCATTACTTTGCCTGTATCATTCCACGCTAGCATTGAGTTGCTTAGAAATGATTAGGCACGTACTAAAAAGCGAACATTAAATAAAAGTAGTTTATCCGTTTTCGATTCACCTTCTACGCAACAAATTGATCTGTTGTCTTTCTTAATTTCTTATTCAACATAGGCTCCCTTTAGTTGAAGAACACACACTTAAATTCTAATTTGTTTGAATTGAGTTTTTACTCGGTCTAGTCGTTTTTTGAATTTGTTTCTGTTGTCGGGTAATAGATTTATATCTGACAAAGATGCAATTCTTTCAACCACGCTTTCAATCGTCATATTGTTAGTATCAATACGTTGGTGAAATATATCATCTTGCAGTCCTTGCAGACATCTATCAATTTGACTTGCAGCCCAAGAGTTTCTTCGTTCTCCACGTTTTCGTAATCTCTTTTCTAATGTCTCTTTTGACGCCCACAGAACAAAATGCTTAACAGTGATATTGTCATCTCTCAATTTGCCTACAATCTCTTTAAAATAATTACGATTTACAATAGTCATTGGAACAATAATTACTCCACCATATTCAGAATTTATATGCTTCAACATTGCGTAATTTATTTCACGCCAAATTGGATAATCTTGAAAATCGGCTTTCTTAATTTCTTTAGGAATATTTTTTCGTATAAAATAACCAACGTTTTCTGGGTCATATATATAAGATTGGGGAATTCTTCTATGTAATTCGTAAGAAGTTTGTGTCTTCCCCGAACCAAACGCTCCGTTAACCCATATAATCACTTTGAGCTCCTCCTCTTAACTTAGTTTTTGTTATCCACTCTTTTGCTCCTTTAGTTTAACATTCATTCCCTTTTTATTTGTATAGAAAAAGCACGCCTGCCACATAACCCTATTATATTTCTTAAACATTATAAACCTTCCTAAAGACAATCTGTAAAGTTACTTTCCCATTTTAAATCAAATAACTTCTTCTTTAACTATTCTGCTTCTATACATCAAAGAAAAGGTCAATCTCTCCTTAGTGGAATAATTATTTCATTAGAAAGCATCCCTGTTGAATACCACTATAAAGAACAAATCCAAAGTAATAGCTAGTAAATATGGTTGTAAACAATGCCTCATCTATTAACACAGATAAATCAAGTTTAGTATATCCTGTAATTCAGATAAGGTATGAAGACATAATGTATACTCTTAAAGACAACAAGAATTGAAGAAACAATTAATAATGTAATACTACCTATTAGAAAGAAAGCTATTATGAAATAAACCTTTTTTTTGAAATGGCATTTATAAAATAATATCTTTTAATCTCTTTTCCTTCCAATATATGAAATTAACAGTGCAATCAGAGCAACAAAAGGGATGAAGGGAGTCCAACCAATGAAGTAAAATATTGGAGCTAAGAAGGCCATCACACCGAAGAGGATCAATAGTTGGGAGTTTTTCAGTAATCCATAAATAAAAAAAAATAAACCTATTAGTATCACGATCACAAAAGAAATAGTTAGCAATTTCATTATCACCCTCCTCAAGGAAATAATTTATTTGATATTAAAATTACCTACTACATAAGATTTTAACGCTATTCGTTAGTTGAAGAAGAATATTCATTTCTATTTAACACAAGGATGATAATTCCTTCCGTAACTACGATTTATTAGTAGCTTCTAATTGAATGTAATCAAAAACCTCCTATTTGAAATCACACCTATAGATACTCACATTATAGAGATTTATAGTAAAGAACGGTAGAATGTAGTTCTCCATTTGCCGATTTCGCATAATAAGGGATTTTACCAGCATGAATATAACCTATTGAAGAATATAGAAGATTAGAAGGGTCTCCTTCTCTTGTATCGAGAACTAATAAAGACCTGCCTCCTGCTTAGCTTGTTCCTCAACCTCGTTCATTAATGCTCGACCAATACCATTACGTCGATAATGCGGGTGTGTCATTAGCTTTGCAATCTCAGCTCTATGAACACCATTCTGTTTAGAACATAGCTGTAATTGTACGCTTCCAACTACCCGGTTGTTTATTTTGGCAACAAATAGATGCACTTCTGGACTTAAGACGTTCCTCCAATATTTTATAGCATCTGAAAATGGCAGTGGTGGTAAAAAGCCAATCGATGCGTCATCTTCTATTACCTGTATCAGAAGATCAGATAGGTCATCAATGTATTCTTCTATACTTTTGACTTGTTCAATTTCCACATTATAACCCAACAAAATCACCTCAATTTAATAGTAAGCCATGTATTAGATTTGTGAACGAAGTCGGCAAAATCGTTACCATTTGTAATGCATGAGGCCAGCAATTTGCTCAACTGTCATTTAGAAGCTAAATCTTTTGCCCTTTCCTCTCTGACAAACGACAATCTTTATAAGGCTCTAGCTTTCCCACTTTTGTTTTGGCCTTTAAAAGCCAGAACGTTCTCTATGATAATATCAATCCCTGATAACGTTTAATAACCTAGAGTTGAACCGTTGTCGTTTAGAATATACTTAAATATGATCCCCTATCTATTAATAAATCAGTTAACCCCATGGGCATGATTAAAGGATTTCTCCCTTTTCATTTTATCAATATAGTGCATAGATTATTTATAAATTTTATACTTGCTTGGTATTTCATGTCAATCGCTATCAATTTTACGACCAAACGATTATTCCTGTATCATGTCCATGCCATCAAGGTGTAAATATTTCATCTCATTTTAATTCAAAATCCTCTTATATTTAATTTTTCACCACTTATAAGACGTTAAGGTAATTTATAATATTCATGTGTTAAAGTTTGATTGGGAGAGGTGGGACCGATGAAGATTCATTTACAAATCGATGATAAATTCGAGGAAACTGAAGTTCATATATGTGCTAGTGAGTACAACGAACAAATTGAACGTTTAATGAAGCAGTTACAGGTAACACAAATGAATGCCATTGATGGTTATTTGCAGCAGGATATTCATCTGGTGAAAATTCAAGACATCTACTACATTTTTGCAGAAGGTACGAAAGTGTATTTATACACAGCCGAACATGAATTTGAATCGAAGCGTAAATTGTATGAGCTTGAGACTATACTTGCACAAGATTTTGTTCGTGTTAGTAAATCAACACTTGTTAATATTGATAAAATTACTTCTATTCAATTGGGACGTCTAGGTTCGACTGAAGTGATATTAGATGATGAATCATCTGTACATGTCAGTCGCAAATATTTAAAAGAATTAAAAAGCCGCTTAGGCATTGGGAGGAATTAAGATGATGAACATCCTTAGATCTGCCATTATTGGGCTGCTAATTGGGCTAAGTTCTTCATATACGATAATGACATTTACCGTTTTAGCGATCCCAAATGCTACGCTAACAGGGGAAGAGCTTTTTAAACAGTGGTTGATAGCAGCTATTCTAGGTATCGTTATCGGGTTGATTTCAATTATTTTTAATGTTGAGCGTTTAAATTTTGCTCTAAGGTTATTTATACATATATCAGCAATTACATTCGTTGTGTTTGTCGCGGGCTATTTTGGTGAATGGTATGACATGTCTCATGTAACTACTGTTGTAAGTCTATTCCTTTCTATTTTTATTATCTATTTGATCAGTTGGATCATTTTCATGCTCCTTTTAAAGAAAGATTTAAAAAAAATAAACCATGAAATTCAAAAAAGGAGGAATAATGTCTAATGTCTCATCTCGCTATTGAGGTTCAAAACTTAACGAAATCTTATGGAACGGTTGAAGCATTAAAGGGAATCTCCTTACGCGTTAATAAAGGAGAAATGTTTGCACTTTTAGGCACTAATGGTGCAGGGAAGTCAACGACAATCGAGATTTTATGTACATTACTTAAAAAATCAAGCGGAATGGTTAAGATGACAGACTTTACGTTAGATCAAAAAGAACATAATGACCTAATACGTAAATCGATAGGTGTTGTTTTCCAACAAAGTTTGCTTGATCCAAAACTTACGGTCTATGAAAACATTATCCATCGTGGACGTATCTATCATTTAAGTAAGGGTGATCTAGCCGAGAATTATCAATTCGTCTCTAGTTATTTACAGTTAGAAGATATACAACATAAAAAGTATGGTGCATTATCGGGTGGGCAAAGCGTCGAGCAGACATAGCACGTGCCTTAATTCATAAACCTGAAATTCTCTTTTTGGATGAGCCAACAACAGGTCTTGATCCTCAAATTCGTAAATTTGTTTGGGAAACGATAAAGAAAATGCAGAAGGAATCCAATATGACAGTCATTTTAACGACTCACTATATGGAAGAAGCAGCTGTTGCTGATCAAGTTGTTGTTTTACAGAATGGAAAGATTATCGAAAAGGGAACTCCTGATGAATTAAAAGCAAAATACGCTTACATCCAATTAAAATTAGAATTTAGCAATGAGGTGATAGGAGAACAGTGGCTTCACGAAATGGGGATATCTTTTTCTAAGAAAATAAACATTTATACGATTAAAGTCGAGAGAACGATACAGGCACTGTCTATTCTAAAAAGTGCTGAACCTTTTTTAGCATCTTTTGAAGTCATTAAAGATACGTTAGATGATGTGTTTATTCGTATCATTGAAAAAGGAGGCGGTAATCTTGACCTCACTAGTTAGCTTAGTTAAGCGGAATCTGAAAGTCTTTTTCCGAGATCGGACTCTTGTCTTCTTCTCTCTTTTATCCATACTCATTGTTGTCATATTATACGCTTTATTTTTACAAAAAATGCAAGTTGATTCGATTGGGAAAGTTACAGGAGTAACTCCAGAGATAGAAATCATGGTAAATGAGTGGCTTGTGGCTGGACTACTGTCAATGGTTGCTGTAACAGCGACGCTTGGAGCTTTTAGTGTTATGGTTCAAGATATACAAACAAAAGTAACGGCAGACTTCTTAACCGCACCGATTTCACGACCTTCCCTATTATTAAGCTATGTGTTTAGTGCATTTATTGTTGGTATCATTTTCACGTTCATTGCCTTGCTAGGTAGTCAATTATATTTAGTAGCGACAGGTGGAAATTGGTTCAGTTTTCATGTGTTATATAAAATGATTGGCATTCTATTATTATCTGTATTTCTCGCTAGCATGTTCAATTTATTCATTATTCAATTTGTGAAATCGCAAGGAGCGTTTTCAACACTTAGTACGATTGTTGGTACACTAATTGGTTTTTTATGTGGCGTGTATGTTCCTCTAGGACTTTTACCCACATTTGCTCAAAACCTTATCATGTATTTCCCAATTAGTCATACAACGGTTCTTTTACGTGATGTGATCATGAATGATTCCATACAAACCGTATTTAAAGATGCTCCTATTGATTTTGTAGAAAACTATAAATTAGACTTTGGTGTCATTTACGAGATGAATGGTGTGTTGATTAGTAGTACAGTCAATATTTTAATTATTCTTGTGACAGCTATTGTCCTTTGTTTCGTTTCAATTCTGATTTTTAAAAGGCGAGGGGCATTTTAGAAGCTATCGTATATGACCACAGGTTTGAGTGAAGGGTGGTAAGCTTCCTTTTCTATTCGAGGAAAAGAAAGGTAGGAAACGAAGGCCTTGCGGCAATGGCAGTGAATGTAAGAGCTAATAGAAACATGTACATACTATAATGTATAAACCAAGCAACCCCGTTCTAAATTTAGGACGGGGCTAAAATATACTGTATGTAAAAATTTAACAATACGTCGATTAATAATCTATGGTTTTATTTAACTAAGGCTCCAATGTCTTAAGCACAACATTTAGTTCTATATTTATCTGCCAATTTTCTCTCTATTTTTGCCATCTTACTATGGTTATGAAATGACTTCTTTCACTTCTGCCACAGTAGCTCTGTAGTATTTACTCTTTGACGGTTGAATACTAAATAACAATATTGCAATCGTTAGTAAGAACATAGAAATTGCACCAAAGACAACAACAAACTTAATGGATATTAATTGAGAGGCTACAGCAAATATAAAAGTTATCACTATGATTAATAAAGCTTCTACAAAATTGTAAATACTTCCTACCCGCCCCATGACTTCAACTGGAATGTTATTTTGATAAAATGTGTAAAAACCAGTGTTTGCGAAGGCAAGTGAAAATGCTAGTATAAATACCCCCACGGATGCACTCAAGAAAGTATTAGAGAATGCAAAAATAATGTATCCTACTGATACCATGACTGATCCTATCCCAATGAGTAAAGAAACCGCGAATTTTTTGTGAATAGGACATTCATCAAAGAACCTACGAGAATTCCTGCACCTGCAATGCTCACAAGAAAGCCATATTCGCCATCTGATAAAGAAATAACTTCTTTTGAGAAAGCTACTTCTAGTGAGTCAATAGCCGTTTGCATGACAATGAAAGCAATAAATAGAAAATAAACAGTCATGACATACAAAAACTGACGGCTAAATTGTAATACCTCTTTCCAATCTTGCTTTAATAAGCTAAGTGATAATCTCTGATTTGATGATTTGCTAACTCGATGCTTTTCTACATTCGGCATAAATAAGGTGACTAAAGCTGAAAAGTAGAAAGCAATCGCATTAATAAAAATAGCGTAAATAGGTGTACCAATCATAAATAGCACCCCTGTAATCGCTGGACCAAGTATGAATGCACCAGAATCAAGTAAACTTCTTAAAGAATTAAACCGTTTCCTTTGTTCGGTGGGAATTAACCTAGTAATATAACTAACCGAAGTTGGACCATATAAAGATGAAGCCATATTAATAACAAAGACGAGTAAATAAATGATCCACAATGTATTAGTGAAAAATGCTAAACAAGTAATAAGAGTTCCCTGGATAATATCTAAAGTAACCATGAGAAGCTTTTTATTTATCCGGTCAATGACACTCCCTCCCCATAAATTAGTAAATAACGTAGCCAAAGGCTTAATAATATAAAGAACTGCTACTGCAAGGGGAGAACCTGTCATATTAAAAACGATTAGATTTAAAGCAAGAAAATATACCCATGCCCCAATATTTGAAATTCCTATACCAAATAATAAAATTGATGGATACTTCCATTGATCAGCTAATTTTCTGATATTCATTAATAAACCTCCTCTACATTGTTCATTTTAACCAACAAAAAAATCCCATCCCCAAGACTTTCGTCTTGGGGACGAGATTATCGTCGTGTTGCCACCCCAGTTTATTAATATGTCACCATATTAATCTTATCAGGTACGACACTAAAGTGCTTATACCCTAGCTCTATAACAGGAGCTCCTGTTACACTATCCCCTTGTTAGGTTCCAATGTAATGCTCAGAGACTTGGTTCAATAAACATTTTCTTACTCCTTTTCAGCCAACTGGAGTTCTCTGTAAAGAATTTATTTATCTACTCTTCTCTTCATTGCCTTTAATATTGTTTATTATAATATCATCGTTAACAAGTATTGTAAATCAAATTATTTACTATTCTGTCTCGTTCGGAGAACACGTGCTACCCGTTACTTTAATTGTATAGTTTCACATATAATTGAAAATTTCAGGACGCAATTATCTTTTATCCTTTTCCAATATTTCTATTATCTTATCTAATTTCCGGCCAATTTCTTTAAGCTGATTATTTTTTTCAGCTGAATTCAAAAGTAACCTTCTAATAAAAAGTGTGAACGATACTATAAATAAAACCATTAGTCCAAACGCTACGATTTGATAAATTACTGAACCCCATGAAACATCCATTCTACATTACCTCACTTTCAATAATCAGCATACTACTTTTGCATTCTATTGGTTATGAATGGGGGAAGTTTCTGTTATTCTCTTGCTTCGTTAAATTAAGTATAATCCTTTAATTTCTCAGTACTTATAAAAGAAAAGGTGAATTTGAGCGTACCCAAATGAACCTTTTTCCTACATTTCACTTCTTTTTTCCTTCACGATAAGGAACGTCAACAACGTCTATCCAGTTTCTTAATTCCTCTTCCGTTTGTTTCCGCATAGCTTTATTAATAATTAATGACGTATCTACGTCGTGGTCAGCGTGCTTAATTGTGATTTGTCCACTTTCTTTATCCCATATAACCTCATTAATTAGTTTGGCATAGACCTTGAATTTACCAAGCAGTAAACCATCATCCTGCAACGTAATTTTTCTTACTGAAAGCCTCAGATAAGGAAGACAAATGCTGAATACCCCTAATATAATTGTCACAATAAGCGTCACTTTCGTTTCTGTGTTCCCCCAACCATTTGTAAACCCAAAAAAAAGCGTAAGAATTAAACTAGCAAATGTAAAATAAAAAGCCATTAACGCGTAATTTAACACCGTTCCATTAACAGAAAACAATTCTTTACTTTCCTGCTGGCTCGCCTGTTTTTTACTTGATTTCGTATCTGGGCTCGGCATTTGCTCACTCAAATTTGGCTGATCAAATTCGATTTCTTTTAATCTCTCTTGATTGATACGCTCCACCTTCGCTGATTTCTGTAATTGAAGTCTCTTCACAAATTGATTGTACATCGGGCGGTAAAGAAAAAGAACGATTGCGGGAAACAAGAGAACTTCAAACGTAAATTCAATGACAAAGATAATCAGAATTAATGGCATTACAATCCAATAAAAGAATAGTAGTAACAGCTTTAACGGTTTATATGAAATCCATTCAAACTTAGTAAGAGCAACATCTAGCTCATCTCCTGGATTAATCCGTCCTAGCTTATAGCTCCATTCGATTAATTCATCAATCGTATTGAATTGGGCCTCTTCAGAAGGAGCCAAACAAGTAAACAGTTGGTTTAAAACCCATGCTTCTTCTAGCAATGCAGAAAACAATTTTTGTTCAGCTTGTGTCGCCTCTTGGAAAAGACTCTTTTTTTCTACAAACTGTGGAGACATCCGACGTAAATAACTGCTTCTCTCTTCGTATAGCGTCCAAAATGCCTGCCACTTTTCTTGAAACGGTTCATGATCACACTCTTCTAAAATCGGCTTCCCACGTAGGGACACTGCGTAATCAGACAATTGTTCCAATGCGAGCACCATTCTTGTTATGTTTGAATGTCCAACGAGTACCTCATCGATTTCATTTTGGATGTTCTCTATCTCCATTCCTTTTTGTGCTTCTAGTGGAGCCTTTAGCTTTTGCATTAAAGGCATCACCTGCAATCTAGCCAAAATCTCATAAACCTCTTTCCCTGCTTCGTGATTAATACTCGTAAGCTGTTGATCTAACAGATCAAAACGAGAAAAAAAGGGCGAGTGTGGCAGGAGATATTGGCCAACCATAACAAACCTTTGTCCCCGAATCTCAACCTCCTGTGATTGAAATATAGGATATACCGGAAGCGACTTCGATTTATACGCTTTTTTATACTTTTTTCTTGCAGGTTGTTTTATATATGTATCCATCGTTACACCACCTCAATAATTCTTTGACTTTCTTTATGCCTTCTAAAAATCCCTATCCTAACACCAAGCTTTTCACCTTCCTTTGAACTACTGATTACTTGTATATATACGTACGAATTAACGCGAACGTCTCATTTTTCGAACTAAATAGGACAGCTCCATTTCTATTGAAGCCCCCTTGAAAGCTCTTTGTTGAAAACAGGACTATAAAATGAACAAAATTCGATTGTCCCTCCGTTTTTATCGTTTGAAAAAAAGAGAGGAATCATCCCCCTCTTTTCAAAAAGATTTATCTCGTTGTTACATATAATCTTATTAATACTTTCTTATTACTGGTTGTTTTATAAAAGCTTCCCGTTAACATCACCTAAAATAGATCATTGTACCATGACTTTTGTCCACATTTGTTAATTTATACAAAATTATACCATATATTGCAGCTATAGAAGTCCATTATGTTTTTGCTATGGCAACAATTATCAGAATAGCAAAAACCCACTACTATTCTTTTGCATACACCAATTTGAATCTTTCACAAACAACTGGAATTTTGTAGTCAAACTCTTGATCGATCGCTTCAAACTCCTTTTTGAAAAAGGCTTCGTGTACATCACGCCAATAACGTAATGAACGGTCACCTTCCCCCTCCAAATAGGCGTGTTCTTCTGTAACTTGATCAAAAGGTATAACTTCGACTGAGGTTGTTTCTGCAATTGCGACAGCTTTTCCATCGCCATCAAGAATGATATTGAGTAAGCCTACTTTTGGCAATTCTTCCTTTTCCAATTCATATAACGTGTAATTTGATGAGGTCGCTGTTTTTGTTCCTTCTATTACTAACTTTGCAAGCTCATCAGCCATTTCCTTTGAATCTCCAAATGCCCAAGCAACATACTCTTTTGCAGCATGAGGGTTTACTTTTTTGTAGCTCTCCCATATTTGCGTAACCGATTTATTTTCCATGTCTACCAATCCTACTTTCCATTTAATTATCTAACTGATCACAAATTTCTTCCCATTTCTGTTCTAAATCTTGTTTATCTTTATACAACTGTTGTATTAATTCCAAATCTGCTACTTCCATTAACCTTTTGTCTAACTGTATAATTCGTTCCTCTAATGAAGCTAAGTCCTTTTCCAAGCTTGCATTGTCTACACTCTTTTTTGTTATCCCTCCCTTTTGTTTGCGGGTTGTCCCCTTCTTATTTACTATATTTACTCGAATGGAGTTTTCTCTTTGTTGAGCCATTTTTCCCTTCGCCCACGTATAGTCTCCACAAAAGCAATGTGCCTTCTTATCTTCTATCCAATAAATCTTATCAAATAGCTTGTTAAGAAAATAGCGATCATGTGAGACTGTTAATAAGCTTCCTTGAAAATTTTCGAGAGCTTCTTCCAACACTTCTCTTGATTCAATATCTAAATGGTTCGTCGGTTCATCTAAAATAAGCAAATTAAGATCTTGATACATTAATTGGGCTAATCGTAGCCTCATTTTCTCGCCCCCACTTAGCTGAGAGACCTTTTGAAAAACGTCGTATCCATAAAACATAAACCTCGCTAAAATCCGTCTTGCTTCTCCTTCTGACACATGAACCTCATCTCTAAACGTTTCAATCACCGTTTCCTCTTTAATTGTAGAGAAAGCGTTTTGAGATAAGTATCCGATTTTGACATTGCTACCTACCCGCACCTCTCCTTTATCTGGATTTAGTTCTTGAAGTATTAATTTTAGCAAAGTTGTTTTGCCTGTCCCGTTTTCTCCTATTACGGCAGCTCGATCTTGATAGGATAGATGTATATTTACTTCCTCAAATAACACCTTATCACCGAAACGTTTTGCAACATTTGTAAGCATGATCACGTCATTTCCACTCCTGTTTGTGGAATCTATCTCTAGGTTCATCTTCTTTCGATTCAAGATCGGTCGTTGTAACTTTTCCATTCTTTCTAATGCTCTTTCCATGTTTCTTGCACGTCTATGCAAATCTGCATTTGGAGGATTGGCTCTATTCGCCCAATCTCTTAATCGTTTGATCGCCTCTTTCATCTTTTTTATTTTCTTTTGCTGTTCCTCATAAGCTTGAAATTCTAGTAAAAGCCTCTCCTCTTTTTCTTTTACAAACCGTGTAAAATTAGTATGGTATACCGTTACTTCTCCGTCTTCTAAATCGATGACCTTGTTGATGACCTCATCAAGAAAATAGCGATCATGTGAAATGACTAGAATGGTCCCCGAATATTCTCGTAAAAAAGTACCAAGCCATTCAACTGCCGGTAAATCTAAATGGTTAGTCGGCTCATCCAATAATAACAGGTCAGGCTGTTTTAATAGCATCAGCCCTAATCCAACCTTCGTTCTCTCTCCGCCACTCAATTGGGAAAAGCAGATCAAGTAAGTTCTGAACATTTAAGCCTCGGGCGATGTTTTCAATATTTGCTTCTATTTCATACCCTCCATACATCGTAAATTGGTCTTGAATATTGCCATACTCATTCAATAGCTTTTGAAGTATATCCGAATTTGGCTCAACTTCCATTTCAGTCTCTAACTGTTTCATCCTTTCTTCCATCTGTAGTAGAGGAGTAACGGCTGATCGAAATACGTCCTTTGGCGTTGTATGGTCATCGTAATCTCGGGTCTGTGTTAAGTAACCTATGCTAGCCCCTTTCTTCCAGTGTATTTCTCCTATATCAGGTGTTTCTTCACCAGCTAACATTTTCATTAACGTTGTTTCCCACTACCATTTCGACCAACTAGACCAACTCGTTCTTTTTCTTTTATTTCAAAAGAAATATCTTCAAAAATGGAGTTACCTCCGTACATTTTGGCTATTTTATTTACACTACATATAATCATAATGAATCCTCCTTATAGAGCGTGTTCAAAAACTCTAAAAAATGTGGCAATGGCGCCTTCGCTACTCATCTTGTGGGTAGAAACCCACTCTCCGCAAGACTTTTTAAAGATGTAGCGACTACACTTATAAATACAAAAAAAAGCCATGGGAAGACATATCTCCACATGGTCTGTAATAAAACACAAAAAAGGAGAGCATGAAAATAGCTCTCCTTTCAACCGTCCTTTTTAACGTGGGTAAAGAGATGTTTTTCACCGTTTTAGTTTGCTATTGAGTTGCTAAAAAAGGGCATACGTATCCCGTTAACAACTACAGCAGCAAATTTGGCACGGTTTAAATAAAGGAATTCAACCCAAAATCCGTGCTCTAAAACAGCTTGATTCAACATCTTACCCACCTCCGATTCATTAAAGTTAGTTACATAATATCAGATATAGGTATTTTATTCAAATTGTATCGTGATAACGACGCCATCCCCCGAGCTTTGTAATATCCTCAGCTCCTTCGGCGGCGTAAGCCTCACATACAAAGCCAGGAACCTCACTACCGTCAGCTAGCTCGACCTTACCAATTGCAAGTGGGGATGGAATCATCGTTACAAATTTACCAAACTCAGAAAGCGGCATTTCCCAAATTTCAAGCTCGATTGCTCCACCGCTACCATCCTGCTTTTTAATCATTCCAGGCTTTGCAGGCTCTAATGATAGTTTAATAAATTGGTAAACAGGAGCTGATTTATCCTCACGAACAAAACGAGCACGGCATTCTTTCATTTGCTTCTCTAAAAGAAACCCTTTCATATGTAATCCACAAACAGCAATAAGCGTTGTTTCCTCTGAATCACGACTTAATTGGATGAGATTCGCTGCTCCACAAATCAAGTCTTCATCAGCTGCTAAACCGAATATCGTAATGCCAAATGGTAGATTCGAATCAGCTTCGCCAGCAGGAATTGCCACTGCACACATATCTAATAAATTACAATGATTCGTGTAACGCCCCATCTCACTGTTCGTTTCAATTGGATTTTCGCGTACTTGTTCACGTGTCCATGTGCCACCTGCTGTCGGGAGAATGAGTACACCATTTTCAAGTAGCTTCTTCGCTTGAAGTTTATAAGCTTGAAGCTGATGCTGTGCTTTGTAAACCGCTGCTGCATGATGGTGCGTTGCAGAACCAGATCGAAGCACCTCTTCTGTTACTGGAAACGTCACACCTGGATGTTCATCAACAAATTCCCCCAGAGCTGCCCAGCGTTCTGCGACCATCGGACCATCATATAATAGCGAAGCGGCGTCTAATAAGAACGAGGTATCCACATAATCCACCTTTACACCAAGATGCTCGATTTGTTTCACTGTTCGTTCCCATGCCTCTTGGTATTTATCAGCAAAAGGTCCATAAAATTGAGGCAATTTGTTAGGTAGCATAATCCGATTAGGAACCGTTGCTTTTGGTACCGGAAATTCCTTGGACCATGGATCCTGCTCATCAATGCCGCGAGCAACGCGATCAACGATCATCGCTTCCTCAAAATAATGAGAAAAAACAGTTACACAATCCAAACTTGCACAAGCCGGCACAACTCCCTTTGTTGACCAAGCACCAATACTTGGCTTATATCCAACAAGATTATTTAACAACGCTGGAATTCGACCGGAGCCTGCTGTATCGGTTCCTAAGCTAAATACAGCTTGACCACGTGCAACTGCAACCGCTGAGCCAGAACTTGACCCTCCACTAATCAGTTCAGGACGTAGGGCATTATGAGTTTCCCCATATGGCTTCTTGTACCGACTAATCCTGTTGCAAATTGATCAAGATTTGTTTTTCCAATGGGAATTGCACCAGCAGCAAGTAATCGTGAGACAACGGACGCATCTTCACGAGGTTCATACATATATTCTTGACAGCCCGCTGTTGTCGGAACGCCTGCTAAATCAATATTATCTTTGATCGCAAATGGTATTCCCCAAAGCGGTGAACTCTCAATTTCAAGAGAGTTCAACCTTTCTAAGTAAGGAGCTATCCATTTTAGGGAAGGAGGTGTAATCCAAATATTCATTTCCTCGTCCGCATTTGCTCGCTCAATGATCTTTAGCACAACCTCTTTTGGTGTAAGCTCCTTTTTTATATACTGATCTCTTAACCATTCAAGCGTTAAATGCTCTGGTATGTTCATGATGTTGACACCGCCTCTTTTTTCTCTTCTCGTATACCAACAATGAGTTGACCTGCATGAACTTCATCACCAGGCTTAACATAAATACTGTCGATATAGCCGTCACATGTTGCGGTTTGCGGGAACTCCATTTTCATACTTTCTTCTATTAATAAGGTCTCGCCTTTTTTCACGAATTGACTAGGTTCAACTACTACTTTCCAAATACTCCCTGGCATAGAGCAACGAACAGCAATAACTCCTTCAGGAAGCTCATCTTCTTCACTATCAGTAACCGTATCTTGCTCAGAGATGTACTCCGCAAGTCCTTTTGACTTCCAGCTTTCTCGCTCGGCTCTGAATGCATCCTGCTGTTTCTTACGGAACACTTCAATGTCTTCTTCAATCGACTTTAAATAAGCTAAGTACTCGCCAAGCTTAAATGTCGTTTCGGTAATATCGACATCAAAGCGACCGCGCGGGAAATCTTCACGAAGCTTAAGGAGCTCCTTATCTCCAACCGGATAGAACTGAATCTGATCAAAGAACCGAAGCAGCCACGGCTTTCCATCTTCAAAGTTTTTATTTGAATGCAGCTTATTCCACATTTGAATCGTTCGACCAACAAATTGATAACCCCCAGGGCCTTCCATCCCGTAGACACACATATAAGCTCCACCAATTCCAACCGCATTTTCCGGAGTCCACGTGCGTGCTGGGTTGTATTTTGTTGTCACGAGCCGATGACGCGGATCAATTGGAGTCGCAACTGGTGCCCCTAAATAGACATCGCCTAAGCCCATCACTAAATAATTCGCATTAAATACAACATCCTTTACTTCATCTAGATCGTTCAAACCGTTAATGCGACGTATAAATTCCAAGTTGCTCGGACACCATGGTGCATCGGGACGAACATTTTTTTGATAACGATCCGTTGCAAGCTGTGTCGCTGGATCGTCCCACGATAATGGAAGCTTTACAATACGAGATGGGACATCTATTTCTTCAAGTGGTGGCAATTGGCTATCAAGCTCCATAATTATCGCGGCGGTCTCTTGTACAGTTGTCTTCGTTGGATCAATATGAACTTGTAATGAACGAATTCCTGGTGTTAAATCCACATACGGAATGTCACTTTTCTCTTTAATCGCCTCCATTAATACGTGTGCTTGGAAGCGAAGCAACAAATCAAGCTCCATTTCGCCATATTCGACAAGGAGATATTCATCGCCAGAGCAACGAATCGTAATAGGGAATCGTCTATTCTTAACCTCTCGTGCTAGGATCGGGTCATTTGCATTGACCTTTCTAACTGCTGGTCGCACACTTTCTACGCGAGCATCGATCCTTTCTCCTTCCCCGATCGCTCTTAATTGCTTTTCCTGTTCTTGGCGTAGTTCATTTGCATCTTCTAGTGTTAACAGTTCAAAACGGATCTTATCACCTGGGTGTAGTTGACCGAGCTTCCAAAATTCAGCCGATGCTGTCGTAACCGGACAAACGAACCCCCCTAAGCTCGGACCGTCTGGACCAAGTAAAATCGGCATATCTCCTGTTAAATCAAGTGTTCCAACCGCATATGCATTATCATGAATATTCGATGGGTGTAAGCCGGCATCCCCACCATCCTCACGTGACCAGTTAGGTGCAGGTCCTATTAAACGGACACCTGTACGTGAACTGTTAAAATGGACTTCCCAGCTTGTTTCGGTTAATTGTGTTAAATAATCTGGTTGGAGAAATTCTTCGGTACAATGTGGCCCAGGGATAACTCCGATCGTCCAAGTGTTTGTCATTTCAGGTCTAGAAGCAATGTCTAGCTCTTTTTTCTCAAACGGTTCCCCAGCGCGGTTAATGTTCAATACATCTCCAGTACGAAGAGCACGACCACCATGTCCTCCAAAGCCACCTAATGTAAATGTAGATGCACTATTAAGGGTAAGCGGAATATCAAATCCCCCAGAAACCAATAAATAACTACGCATCCCTGTATTTGCTTCACCGAATTTAAGTACTTGACCTTTTCTCGCTAAAATCGGCTGATATAGCGGGACGATTTCTTCATCTAATACCGCCTGCATGTCTGCACCTGTTAAACAGAACCAAATATCATTTCTAAATTTGTAAGAGCCCCCACGCAATGTTAACTCAAGACCTGATGCATGATCATCGTTTCCGAGTAGCTTATTTCCAACTCGGAATGAAAGTGGGTCCATTGGTCCGCATGGTGGTACGCCAACATCCCAATGACCCGTACGCCCAGGAAAGTCTTGAACTGTCGTTTGAACGCCACCGTCTATAACCTCGATAGCATCCTCCACTGGCTCAAAGTTTTTCAACATTTGCGTATAAACAAGCCCCTTCCTACACGCCTCATCTTCTAACAATGCCTGCACATATTGGAGGTTTGTCGTCACTCCGTAAAACCGTGTTTCCTCTAATGCCTGATGCAGCTTGTTTATCGCCTCTTCACGGCTCTCACCGTGAACGATGATTTTTGCCAGCATCGGATCATAAAGCGATGTGACCGTTACCCCGTCGCGTAACCATGTTTCCACACGTGCTTTGTCCGATAACACAACGCGATCCAATTGACCTGCACTTGGACGGAAGTTTTGCAAACAATCCTCTGCATAAATACGTGCTTGAATACTATGTCCGACTGGCTTTCGTACAAGTGATGCTAAATCTGTCAATTCATTTGCTGCTTCTTTCACCATCCATTCAACAAGGTCAACCCCTATCACCTCTTCCGTAACACCATGCTCTACTTGTAGTCTCGTGTTTACTTCAAGGAAGTAGAACTCCTCTGTTTTTGGGTCATATAAATACTCAACTGTTCCGGCACTACGATAGCCAACCTCTTTAGCTAAACGCTTTGATGCAGCAAACATCTTTTGACGGACCTCATCTGATAGATGAGGGGCTGGACTTTCCTCAATGACCTTTTGGTTACGGCGCTGAATCGAACAGTCACGCTCTCCTAATGTGACAACCTCTCCTAAAGCAGTACCGAATATTTGCACTTCCACATGGCGTGCTCTTGCAATATATTTTTCTAAAAATAGTCCGCTATTATTAAAGTTCACTTCAGCAAGGTGACGGACACCTTCGTACGCTTGTTTAAGTGCATCTGCGTCTTCGCAAATGCGCATACCAATCCCGCCGCCACCTGCTGTACTTTTAAGTATAACTGGATAACCAATCGCTTTGGCTTCTTGCAATGCTTCGTCTACTTCCGTCAGCAAGCTCGTCCCTGGTAATAATGGAACTCCAGCTTTTATAGCAAGTTCTCGAGCCGAATGCTTCAGCCCAAACATCTCCATTTGCTCTCCCGTCGGTCCGATAAAAGCTATCCCCTTTTCTTGGCAGGCATGTGCAAAATCAGCATTCTCACTTAAAAACCCGTAACCTGGATGAATCGCTTCAGCTCCCGTTTGTACAGCTGTTTCCAAAATGAGATCGGCATTAAGATAACTTTCTTTTGCTGGGCCCTCACCGATTAGGACCGCTTCATCTGCATGGTAGACATGAAGACTGTCCTGATCCGCTTTCGTATAAACAGCAACTGATTTGATTCCCATATTTCTTAATGTTCGCTCAATTCGAACAGCAATGGCACCGCGATTTGCAATTAACACTTTCTTAAACATAGGATAACCTCCAATGATGGTTTGATATGAATTTGACGATTACTTTTCCCATATAAGAACACGAACTGGCGTTGGATTATAAGCATTACAAGGGTTATTTAACTGTGGACAATTACTAATCAACGTCGTTGTGCGACATTCTGCTTTCATTTCCACGTAACGATTCGGACCAGATACTCCGTCAGCAAATGTAAGTCCACCCTCTGGTGTAACAGGAACATTCATAAAAAAGTTAATATTAGGTGCTAAATCACGCTTTTCATATGCTCCATCGTATTTAGCCATTTGCAGCATAAACGTATCACGGCAATTGTGCATAGGGAACGTGTCATGGGCGTAACGTACAGTATTACTTTGAGCCGAACACGCCCCACCTAATGTATCATGTCGCCCACATGTGTCAGCGACAATCGTCATTAATGGTTTACCAGATTCTGCTCTGAGAACTGAGCCTGTTGATAAATAAATATTTTGTTGCTGAGAAATCGTTGCAACTGCACTATAGTGGTCATCCGGATTGTCCGCATCAAAGAATAACGTGTCAGCCGCTTGATTCCCCTCTAAATCTTCTATTCTCAATACTTGCCCTGTTTCTAACTCATGCATCCAGCCATCGCCCGCTTGGATAACTTTGCTATAAATCGCTTCTTCTGCTCTACGTTCACTCTCAACTCGATTAAAAACAGCCATACTTTATTCCTCCTTTATTTCACTAGTGTTTCGTATTCCCATGTATTTTCAAATGCACGACGATTTTCAGGCCGGAAATTCAAACAATAATCATCCTCTTTCACTTCATTTGCTTTAGATACCTCAATAGAAACTGGAACAGACGGATACGTCGTTTTTGGATCAAGCGGGTTCGGAGTATTGGAGAGAACAACTAACAAATCCATCTCCGTTCTAAGCGTCACCGTTGCACCTTTTTGACAATGGTCCACCACAAAATTCATATCGCCCGCTTCATCGCAGAACACTTTGGAAAAGAGATTTACATTAGGCACCAAATCTCGTTTTCCTAATCCATTTCTGACTAACTCGATTAAAAATTCTCATGACCACTACGATGCCAATCATTACGCAGCTCTTGATACGTTGTTTTTCCGTATTTTTGGTCCGTCAACTCTCTCGTTGTATAACCAGAAATGGAATCATGCCAACCAAGTGTATCCGCTACGATACTAGCAATCGCACGTCCATTATCACTCATGAGAACATGACCTGTAGTTAAATGCGACGTATGCTGTGCTTTCAACGTATCTGGCATATTATAACGCTCCGTTAAATCCTTCGGGTTATAAAACAAAACCGATAAATTTGCCCCTTTCTCAAGTGCAGTAAAGCAAATGTGTTTACCTTTACTAATGACACCAGACCACTTTCCTCCCGCAGGAATCGTTTTTTTCCAACTCATATTCGTTGCCTCCCTTTCTGTATTTGAAAGCCACAAAACGGCTTTTCCCCAAATAACCAAACCCCTCAAGTTTTTAAAATAAAAAAGGATAAAAGCCTAGGAGATATCTCCCAGGCTTTTATCCTTCCGTGTAATACAGAATATCTGTACCGCTCTCTCTCGGACCAGACTTGATCACACATCAACGGAACCCTAGAAAGCTTATTTGTCCTCAACAGCTAGTGAGAACCTTTATTAACTTAACCGAAGTATAAAAAACAATAAAACGAACAACAAGGAGTTTGTCAGAAAACTTGACAAAGATTTCTAAAGGCACAATCTAGCTAATTTTTAAGCTTTAAAAAGTATGTCAGTTTATATCACACACTAGTTGAATCTTTTATCTGTTCCACTAAAAATTAGCAACATATTCATTTCATCATTTCGCAGATAAACAAATTTCTATATCAGAATAATTTAGACACTTTAAGGAGCTGTTAAAATGAAAAGAAAACAACCTCATTTAAAAAGAACGTTGTCTTTGTTTCAAGTGGTTATGCTAGGTTTAGCATGGAATACCCCAATGATCTATTTTTCCGTTTTTGGTGTAGCCTACGAGGGCTCTAGTAGCTATTTAACTCCCGCTTACGCAATAGCGGTTATCGCTGTTCTATTTACTGGAGCAAGTTATGCAGTGATGGCAAGGAAAATACCGATCTCAGGCTCGGCTTATACATTTGTCAAAAAACGATGAATTCCAAACTTGGCTTTATCGTCGGTTGGGTATTACTCTTTAATTATCTATTTGCCCCGATTATTGCTTGTATTACATTTGGCATTTTCCTAAATACCCAATTCCCACAAGTCCCTTCATATGTGTGGATTATCGGATTAACGATCCTTTTAGCGTTAATAAGTATTGTCGGCGTTAATTCTTCAGCCAACATTAGTAGCTTCTTTGTTTTATTACAAATTATCTTTATTATATCTTTCTGTGGATTTATGATTAATGGCTTAATCAACGGAACCGGAAGCGGAACCCTTTTATCAATGGATCCTTTCATCAATAGTGACATGTCTCTTTCGATCGTTTTGGCTGGTGCATCGGTTGTCATTTTCTCCTTTTTAGGGTTTGATACGATGACGACTTTATCAGAAGAAACCGTCAACCCAAAGAAGACGATCCCACGTGCCATCTTTATTATGATTGCAATCGTTGGTGTTCTACATGTAACCACATCTTATTTTATTCAATTAATTGTTCCTAACTTTACATATCAAAACCCAGACTCGGCTGCTCTAGAATTAGTCAGTATTGTCGGAGGAAGTTTGTTAAGCTCTGTTTTCATGATCGTTCTCATTGCGGCGATTTTCACGCAAGGTCTGGCATCAGTCACAGCTGTATCTCGACTGTTGTATGTCATGGGTCGTGATTCGACGTTACCTAAGAAATTTTTTGGCTATCTCCATCCAAAATTTAAAACACCAGTGCTAAATATCCTCTTTTCATCTGTCATCACGTTATCAGCGATTTTCATCTCAATTGATGCGGCACTGCGTTTTGTCAACTTTGGAGCACTAACAGCTTTCTTCTTCGTGAATTTATGTGTCATTACGATGTATGTTAAGAATAAGCAGCAACGTAATCGTTCTGTTAAAGGAATCATTGTTAACCTCATTTCACCACTTATAGGTGCAGCCTTTATTGCCTGGCTTCTCTTTTTATTAGATCTTCCTACGTTAATAGGTGGGTTCATCTGGATCGCACTCGGCTTGATCTACCTTGGCTTCTTGACGAACGGAGCAGTCAACCTCTGCCAGAATCAGATGACAAACAAAGAGGCGTTGTTTTAGAAAAGGAAGCTATCTAAGTTTTACTCATCAAAAAGTTATACTTGAATAACAATTTCCTGCATCTAAGCTTTAACGCTTAATGACAGGGTTCTTGCTCTACAGCAAATTTAATAATGGGAAATGATAATAGAATGAATGGTGTGGCAAATGATAAATTTGCCACGCCATTATTTATGAGGCGAAAGCAAACGAGAATAAACGGGAACAGTTACGACTCTACTCTTCTCATTCTAATAATCAAAGGTGACATCCTAATTTTAGGTTATATAAATCCACAGGCAATTTACCTTATCAATAGATATTGTTTAACCCAAAATAGAATCGCAGCAGCTGCCAACAGGAAAAACCAATACATTGCAGTGCCGAAAAATACTCCTCCTAACATCCAAATCAAGATACTAATCCACTTAACATTTAGTTCGCCAGTAGATAAATTAGGCAATACGTATTCCATAATAACTACCATGAATAAGCCCCATTGAAAACCACCAAAATACGCTGATCTTTCAATTGTCGAATCTTATCTACGTATTCAGTAGCACAGTCTGTTGTATCGAGATCATTTTTTCTTATTTTCACAGTAACCATAGTGGCATATATCATATTAACATTGAATATTGCTACTCTTGTTAAATGAAAAAAAGACCGTCTTTTAACGATCTTAATTCTCGTATTTCTCATTAAAAAGACTTTAATAAATATAGGTGTAAATCATCATCATTCGCACACTGAGCGTATTGCTCCAGCTGTTTTCCCTTATACCAAACACCTGAACCATCAGGGATAAACCCTCGCTTAACGTACATTTTTTGAGCAGCACCATACCCGTTATGCAAACCAACAGCTAGAGACACTTTGTCACTATATTCTTTTGCTATTCTTTCTACAACATCCATTAACTTGTTTCCAATTCCATTTTTCTGAAATTTCATTAGGACGTTTAAATCAATGATTTCAGGTATATTTTTAAATGCAAATGGCCCTGTTGAAGTACATGGTAAAAGAGTTACGTAGCCTGCAGCTTGATTGTTTACTTCAGCAACAATTACAATCTGTTCATTGTTTTCTTGTCGTATAAAGTAACCCTCATACAACTCTTTAGGTTTATGCCAATTTTGTTCTGCAAATCCGACTACGAGCTTTTCTATGTCACTTTGTATCATTGAACGAATAATTACACTATCACTCCTATCAAATATCATTGCTAAACCTCCCTTGATACATCAAAGATGATTTCTTTAATTTGTATTTTCTAGTATACTCTGAATTTTATCTGTATAAATTTCATCTAAATGTTCGGTAGTATATTGAAAATTTTCCATACTCGAAACTTTAGGAATGCCCATATTTACAAATTCACGGTCAAGCTCTTCTATGATAAAGAATACATGTTCATCATTCATAACTCCCCCAAGTTCATTTAAATGAACTTTTTTACCATCGGCTAACTCAATAATATAAAAGAATTCACCCTTTGAATGTGTAAACGGTAGGTAGAATTTATCACCATATACTCCTGTGCTAATCTTTACTACATCTTTGTAACTAAATTCACGTCCTTGTGGATATAGAAATGAATAATCAATAATTTTGTTGCTCGTTATGACAGTAACTGCAGAAACAATGATGTAAAACAAGACAATATTGCTTGCAATAAATGCAAAGATATAGTTTCTATTCATTTTTATGAATCTGTCTTTTGCTTCAGATCCTTTGTTCTGAGATTCTTTCTTATATAAAATATAGAAAAACCCAATTAATAGGTATAGTTCATAAATAAAAATCAATCTTGATGTTGGGTAGTTAAATGTCCACATTACATAGTCGTTAGGGACAAATACCATTTCTTGAATGGTTATAATCAAAAGATAAATCCCCATCGTTAAAATAACAATAGCAATTAGTGAAAGAATGATTGATATCGGCTTTTTCAAAGAAAAAACAACTCCTAACATAGATACATGGTCTTATCCACGAGCATAGTTAACTATTAAGTTACTTGTGCGAATAATAGTAATCTATTTAATTAGTAAAATATACCCCACTAATGAAAAAAAGACACTTTTATTTTGGGTGCCTATTCACATTCTGATTAGCTTAGCCGCACATGCTTCAAAGAATATCTAATAAATCTTGTAGATAACTAATTTGAGTTAATCCCTTACGTTCGCTAGTTTCACTATTTGTCGGGTTATAGTAGTAGAAGTGGATGCCTGCCCCGTTTGCTGCGGGGTAGTCATTTATGATCGAATCTCCTATATAAATCGTTTTTTCTTTGCTTAAGTCTAATTTTTCTAGGCAAATTTCCACCGCTTTTGGATTTGGCTTGGCAACACCTATTTCTTCAGATATGAAAACTTCTTCAAAATAATGCTCTATCTTAGCTGCCTTCAACCGCCCTCTTTGAGACTCACTGTACCCATTCGTCAAACAAAACAGGCGATGTTTTTTGATAAAGACTCTAATACTTCTCTTGCACCTGGTTCCAATTGTGAAGAACGACAAAAGAATTCCCAATAGCTTTTCGTTATAAGTGATGCATCAAACGATTCACTATAATCCTTTAATAAGTCGGAAATGGAACGTTGTATAACTTCGAAAGGAGATTTCTCTCCTATTTGCCCCCAATGATAACTGCTCATTTTCTCGTATGTATGTAGAAGCTCTTGTTGCCTGTTATCCTCTCGGGTTTTTAGAATTTCATGTTCGATGAGTGCCTCTAAGATTGATTCCCGTTCACACATTTTAATATTTAATAACGTATTGTCTAAATCGAAACCAATGTTCATGCTTCCCCTCACTCTCTGTTTTTCACTTAAACTAGTTCGTACTTATCCATTTTAACATTTAATTCCTTAATTCGTTGTAGCATAGAAAGAGCATCCCTTATTGAAGGAATGCCCCTGTTAGTGCTAGCTATCGTTTCGCTTTAGTTTAATTCAAAAAAGTTCAGCTTTCCTTTTTCCACAATGTAAATCCCTTTTGCATCATGATTATAGAAAACATCCTTTTTTGCTTCATTAAATTCACTTTCATGAACAAGGACTGGCTCGACTGGTGTGTTCGCTAAATCAATGTAATATGTAAACATTTTATAAGCCTCTTCTTCATTTTGTTCATATTGTGTGAAGACAAAGCTTCCGTTATCAGCAATTATTATATCGTTTCTAAAGTCTATTTGTTTCGTTTGATCGGATAAATCAATTCCATGCTTATCAAGTTCGAGATCAATTACCTTTGGTTCAGGTGTATAAACGGCATAGATTTGTTCAATGATTTCTGCTTCAGAATCAGCTTCGAAAAAATATTCATAGTATCCGTAGTAAGAAGAATCCTGTCCACTAAGGTTATTCACATTAGCCCAATTTTCTACCATAGGTACATACGTTTCATCGCCCGAATAAACAGGTTCTTGTTTCAATTTACTTAACACTTCTTGGTCTTCTGGATATTCTTTTGAGTACATTTCCTTCGTCGTCACATTTAAAGCCATGGCCACATCATATCCATACAAATAGTGGTTCATCACTAAGAAGTATTCATCCTCTACCTTTTCAATTAAAGGCAAATATAAGTACACCCCAAATACATCGTACTTATCCGTACTTTCTACATAATCAATTGTTCTGTTTTCAACATCGAATATGGCAATGGCGTAATCTTCTTTAGCAGCGTCTCGTCGCCAAACAGCATATTTACCATCGAATGAAACAGTAGGATCTGAAAAAATATCGGCACTAATTGCCTTCGATACGTGAACAATTTCGGTATCATCAATGACAATGATCATATCTTTTGTAACAAATAACTTCACTCTGCCATCTTCTGAAAAATGAGCATCTCTAACTAAACCGTCAAAAGGAAGTTCAATTGACGAGCCTTCCATTATAATATGTTCGCCAATTAGCTGCTCCAGGTCACTTACCTCTGTATTCGATTCTGCTGTTACGTCTTCCTCTGTTATCACTTTTTCACTCGTTCCTTCTGAATTTGAACAAGCAGATAAAAATAACGTTAATGAGAAAAGACAAAGTATCATTTTTTCAACATTTCACACCACTCTTTCTGCTTAAGTTAATAAAAGTAAGAATAATATGTTCTACGATTGTCTTATATGAAACGTTTCACCGTAAATAAGTATCGAACACTTTCAAACATGGTAGAGAATAAAACATAAGTAAAGTGTACGGTAAAAGATTAACTCCAGAAGACATGAAAAAGCAGTAATACAATATAACGCCTCAAGAGTCAATCTCCCAAGGCGTTTTAAATCTTCCTATAAGTGTGGCCATCCATTTTCATCCCAATACAGTGGCCTTATTTGTAAGGTTGGCTTTCCTTCATTCTCCGCATCATACGCATGATTCACAAGAATACTAGATTCCCCTGAAAAATAAACAGCACAGTGGCCAGGTCCGATCCAACGCTCATCACCAGCGTCTACTAATGTCCCTCCACCTTCCATCATCGACGTTTCATCTTTATCTACATACGGTCCAGTAATCTCCTTTGAACGACCAACGACGATATTATATGTACTATCTACCCCGCGACAGCAAAAATCAAACGATACGAATTGATAGTAGTAACCGTCTCGATGGACAATGAATGGAGCTTCAATCGTATTCGGTTCTAGTCTTCTAGTCGAAATCGTAATCAGTTCAGCGTCAACAGCTGGCTTCATTGTTTTTGGATCTAATTGAATAAGCTGCATCCCTCCCCAAAAAGATCCAAAGTTTAACCAAGGCTGCCCCTGTTCATCAACAATTAAATTCGCATCAATCGCATTGTAATTATCGTCTGATGTTGAGTGAATCACATACCCTTGATCCTTCCATTCGAAGTCTGGTTGGCAGAATCTAATGTTGTATTTGTAACCAACCCAATGGCTGAAGTATTTTCCCCGAACGTCGAAACCGAATAATAGAGATAGTACACTCCATTATAAAACGATATATCCGGTGCCCAAATACTCTCCTCTGTTTTTCCGGTACATACTCTTTGCTCCATTCTGGCAACGATGAAAAGATCGGTTTTTCCTGCTTCCAATGGATGCCGTCCTCAGAGGATTTTACCCCAATTCCCCTACCTGTATGAAAGACATACCATTTGTCACCTTCTTTACTAATAACGGGATCATGTGCCCACAAAGCACCTTTCAAATCCCAACTCTTCTTATAGAAATCAATTCCTTTAAAGCATTCAGAGTTAAACATGATATTTCTCCTTCCTATTCCGTGGTCAACTCAAACTCATCGATTTCTTAAATCTCGGATGAATAAATAAAGCCCTTTCAAAACAATGATCACATATCAAATACAACGCTTACAAAACAATTCAATTAATCTATTTATTAATATATTTCTATATATATTTTATTATATAATAAAGGTATAGATTCTCAAATAGCAAGTATTTATTTCTTTTCACCAAAAAAATGGAGGTTTTGCGCATGAAATTAATGAAACATCAATCTTTTGCACCTACACCCCCTATGGGTTGGAATAGTTGGGATTGCTATGGTGCAAGTGTGACAGAGGAAGAAGTTAAAGGGAACGCAGATTATATTCAAGAGCATTTAAAACGATTTGGCTGGGAATATGTTGTAGTCGATATTCAGTGGTATGAGCCAACAGCAGATTCCTCTCGTTATCACGCCTTTGCTCCGTTAGAAATGGATGAATATTCAAGGTTGCTACCGGCCGTCAATCGCTTTCCATCTGCAATAAACGGTGCTGGATTTAAACCGCTTGGAGACTATATTCATAGTCTTGGATTAAAGTTTGGTATTCATATTATGAGAGGAATTCCTAGACAAGCAGTTCATGCGAATACAGCCATTTTAGGCTCAGATCAACGAGCAAGGGATATTGCTCATCCTAATTCGATCTGTCCATGGAATACAGATATGTATGGAATTGATCCATCTCAAGAAGGTGCACAAGCCTATTACAATTCGTTGTTTGAATTATACGCACAATGGGGAGTCGATTTTATTAAAGTCGATGATATTGCTGCATCGAGATTATATGATACTCATTTGAAGGAAATTGAATTAATCCACAATGCTATTAATCATTGCGGGCGCGATATCGTTTTAAGCCTCTCACCTGGACCTGCACCAATTGAATACGCCCAATCGTTTAAAGAAAACGCTAACATGTGGAGAATGACGGATGACTTTTGGGATCAATGGGATTTATTATATAACATGTTTGAACGATGTGAAGTGTGGGAAAAGCATGTTGCTCCAGGAAGTTGGCCAGACTGTGACATGCTACCTTTAGGTCATTTAGGTTTACGATCTGTTGATGGTCCTGGCGGAGACAGATGGACACGTTTTACAAAGGACGAACAAAAAACAATGATGACTCTTTGGAGTATTTTCAAATCGCCGCTCATGTTCGGTGGAGAGCTCCGTGACAACGATGAATGGACCTTATCTTTGTTAACGAACGAAGATGTTCTTAATGTTAATCAACATAGTCACAGCAACCGATTGCTTTATCGCTTAAACGACCACGTCGTCTGGACGGCAAAAGGGAAGCAAGATGAGACATATGTCGCATTATTTAATATAAGTGAAAGCGAAGCAACGCTCAACGTTTCATTAGAACAACTTGGTTTATTCGAACCAAAGCAAGGAAAAGAGCTTTGGAAGCAACAAGACCTAGGTAGCATTGATGAAATTGAAACTGTTCTTCCACCACATGGTTCATCGCTTATACGACTAAGCTAAAAAGCGGTCTTGGATAGAATAGTATTCTTTAAGAAACAAACAACGAGGCTCGGACAAACCCCTTCTCAGAAATGAAAAAGCCGGTGAAATTAATACTTTACGTAAATTTCACCGGCTTTGACAATAAATTATAGACATCTTCTGATAAATCGCATCAGTTAATCCTTGTTTAAGAATTATAACAGGAAAAGAAGGATGCCTTATTCGAGTATCTAATAAGTTTCTTCATCTCTTATTACAGCAATAGGATCAAACACACGATGATCAAACTTAAATAATGGTTGATTATCTTTCACTTTATTTGCCAATCAGGGTTGGCCAAAGCACTAGTCCCTAGTGCAACAAAGTCAGTCTCTCCATTACCAATCATTTTCTCTGCAGTATCTGGCTCTCCTAACTGCCCATTGGCAACTACAGGAATTTTTCCATACTTTTTGGCAAGGTATGCAAGTGTATGACTATCTTCTCCAAACGCTGGTTTATCTGCTTGAAACTCCGTTGTGTGTATATAATCTGGGCTAGCTGAGGCTAGATTCTCAAAGATGATTTTTGCTTCATCCTCTTCTCCTTTCCATTTATGATAGAAATCATTTACTTTACCTTGAGAAACGCGGATACCTACAACAAAATTGTTGCCCACTTTATTTCGAATTGCTTTTAACACTAAAACACTTAGCCGAACACGATTTTCAGGTGTCCCTCCAAATTCATCTTCGCGAAGATTTGTATAGTCCGTATGAAATTGATCTAATAAATACCCATTGGCCCCATGAACTTCAATTCCATCAAAGCCAATATTTTTAGCTCTTAATGCAGCATTAGCAAAGCTCTCAATCACTGTCTCTATTTCTTTTTTACTTATTTCTCTTGGAATCGAATATTCTCCACTTCCCCCATGATCTTTAAGTTTTTCCCCTTTGGTTTAATAGCAGACGGTGCTAATGAATAGTCCTTATAGCGATTGTACTGAACTAGTGCTCCTGCATGTTGAATTTGTAAAAAGATTTTCCCACCTTCTTTGTGAACAGCATCTACCACTGGTTTCCAAGCAGCAGCTTGCTCTTCCGTTGCAATTCCGGGTTGATTTTCATACGCTTGCCCATGTGTCAAATCAGGATAAGTACCTTCAGTAATTATTAAAGAAAAGCCACCTCTTGCAAAGCGTGAATAATATAGGGCCATTCTTTCATTAGCTAATC
Source organism: Bacillus sp. JCM 19034 (assembly GCF_001310635.1). Classification (GTDB taxonomy): domain Bacteria; phylum Bacillota; class Bacilli; order Bacillales; family Bacillaceae_D; genus Halalkalibacter. Next base: position 4,423 of record NZ_BAXR01000013.1, on the reverse strand, counting down.
CGTTCGGTTCAGCACTTGTTCTAGTCATTGGAGATACTACCGTTCTATTTGACAACTCCAATGAACCAATCTTAGATTCGGAAAATAAATTGGGGTACTTTGACATAATTAATCACTCCTGTTTTTTATTTGCTTGCAATTTAAAGTTTACATAGGATTAGATATTTAATAAAATGATTAAAAATGATGTATCGATCAATAATAATGATGAGGAGTTTCATTATGGAGTTAACTGATTTAAAAGTTTTTCTAACAGTAGCTGATGAGGGAAATGTTTCTAAAGCGGCAGACAAACTAGGATATGTACAGTCTAATGTCACCAATCGTATAAAAAATTGGAGTCTGATTTAGGTGTTACTCTATTTAATAGACACCCAAAAGGAGTTAGCTTAACTGAAAGAGGATTCATTTTTTATGAGCATGCAGCCTCCATAAATAAACGGGCTGAAGAAGCGGTTGCAGCTGTTCAAGATGCGGAGAACTTTGAAGGGAAGTTGGCAATTGGAGTTGTTGAGACTCTTGCCTCAAATAAATTTATGAATATACTTTCTGATTTCAAAAAACAGCATCCTAATGTATCGATTTCGTTAATTACTGGGACATCACCAAAATTATTAGAGATGATTCAGAAATACAAGCTTGATGCGGCATTTATCACAGGCCAAACAAAATCCAATTTGATCGAAGTCGAATATACGATTCAAGATGTCGTTAGTCTAATTACTAAAAGAGGAGTTAAACCTGAACAGACACCAAAGACTTGGGCAGTATTTCCTGAAGGGTGTCCATTTAGAAAGGTTCTAGTTGAATGGTTAGATAGTACCGGCGATAAACCAACTAACGTTATAGAAGTAAACACCTTAGATACTTTATTAAATTGTGTGAAATCAGGGTTGGCTTCAGCAGTTCTTCCTTTATCAGTGATTTCTGAAACCCAAGCAAAAGAATACAACTCAACCCCCCTTCCAAAAGAGTATCTTCTTATGCAAACGCATCTTGTTAGACGTAAAGACTTGAATACTAATAGGGTTTTAACTTCTTTTATAGAGCAAATAAATAAGAATGAATTATAAATAGAAAACACATTAGTCACTTCTAATGTGTTTTCTTACATCAACCTGTATTGGATAGGTGTCACTCATTGGTGGAGAAAGTTAGCGTTTTTTAGACACTTTGATTTTATTTAACATTTAGATTTATACTGAATTCATCTAGTTCAGATTCCTCTATTCAAGCCATAACCAACATAACTCAAATTTTCATAACCCTTGAACAAATAATATATTTGTTACCATTGTTTTACGTTACAATTCCCAGTCAAAATAACAACCGTATACTTATATTTCTTGGAAGGTTTTTAAGTATGACTGCGAGCATGCTGTCTCTTTCCCTTCCAATAGCAAATCATGAATACCAACATAGCGTGTCTCAGTAATCTACCCTTCCATTTCCACCTTGCTTCTTCCCCCACCACGACATTATCCGTCTAAAAGCCTTAGTATAAAAATTTAATGGACATACGGTGAATCATATTCAACTCCACACGGACCTCCATCGGGATTCGTCTTCATATCCACTGGGGTTCCATCTGCACGGAATAACGGACGATAATGTGAGGCAATATGAGTAGCTGAACTGTTTGCGTAGTGACAGATGAACGATCGTCGAAAACGATCTTTCGTCTTATTGCGGTACGATCCGTGAATTAGATTCCCATTAAAGAAGAGCACATCGCCCTTTTCCATCACGATCGGAACAGGTTTCTTTTCCTTCGGTGGCTTTACGTAATGGGTCGTAAATGATTCCTTTGCATCAGACAATTCAGGACAAACAATGTCATAGTCACTCGTCTTTGGTACAACTAGTAATCCTCCATTATCTTCATCAGCCGAATCGATTGCCGTCCATGCAGCGATGCAATTGCCCGGCTCAACCTTCAAGTAAAAATTATCTTGGTGAAGTGCCTGCTCGTGCACCTGGTGGCTTATAATAGAACATACTCTGTGCTGCCAACGCCTCTTCCTCATACAAATCAGCAAGAACCTTCATAACCGGTTGATGTAGCATATAGCGTTTGGCAGTTTCATTAAATCGGTGCGGATGCATAACTCTTGGATAACGCTTTAACGGATCCTCTGTGTCTCTCTGAAGATCTGGCTCAAAATGCCCAGGAATTACTTGATTGCTAATATCATCAAAGGTACTCGTAATCTCCATTAGTTGCTCCTCTGTAAACAGACCTTTCACAATGACATAACCTTCTTCTTCAAATTGTTGCTTTTGTTCCTTTGTTAACACTTGATATTCAGCCACAGTTTTTCCCTCCTTTAATTCTGCTCTTGTTATTTCCTATGCTTCTTCATTATATAGTTCCAATACTTGTTTAAAGAAGGATCGATCTTGCTAAAAATACATACAATCCTGCTATAATCAACTTGTTCACTTGCTTTTATTAAGCTAAACTATTAGGAAGAAAAGCTCTCACGCCATTATTTAATAAGAACAATAGAAAAGGTTGTGTATTATGGAGATTAATCGGCCATCCGACTATGACGGACACTCACACGGGGTTGTGATCGCTGGTCATTTCGACGAACGCGACATTTATTCCACCGTACGACCAAATGGGATGAATGACTGGCTAATCACGTACACATTAGCTGGAGAGGGTTTTTTCGAGATAGAAGGCCAAGAACATCGTACAAGAACCGGTGAGATCACACTATTGAAACCCGGAACACCTCATCGATACGGTACACCTAAAGGAGAACGCTGGAATTTTGTATGGGCACATTTTAAGGAAGGATTCATGGACACAGGTCTACTACCACTTGATGCACTGACGATCCAACATATTGAGCAACAAGCAGTGAGAGAACGCATCTATTATGCGTTCCGCCGAATTTTATCAGACTCAAGGGAGCAAGGGAGTTATTGGCATGAATTGTGCGTAAGTGCCTTAAGAGAGATTCTTATGTTACTTGCCAAGCAGCATACTAGTGAATTTGATCCTCGCATAGAAGAAACCCTTTACTTACTGGCTGAGCGAATGAACGAGACAATTCGAGTCGAAGAGCTAGCCCAAAACATTGGACTATCTCCATCAAGACTTGCCCATTTGTTTAAGGAAAATACTGGCGAGTCCATTATCGAAGCACTGAACCGAATGCGAATTAAACAGGCTACCCTGCTCCTTGCACATACAAATCGGAATGCTTCTGAGGCAGCACATGAAGTAGCTTTCAAAATTACAACCATTTCACCCGCCAATTTCGTAAATATACAGGCTTAACACCAAGTGAGTTTGCAAAAAATATCCGTTCAAAAGATAGACAAAAGCATAAATAAAAAACTTAATTTGAAAAGCTATGCAATGCAAGGAGAATCTGGATAATGGTACTATTAGTACTGGTATAATCTAACGGATTGGATTAAAATATTATATCTATGTAAATAATTAGGAGGGGTAAATTTGAATAATTATGGTGAACTTTTGTATGCTGGTAAGACTGACAACAACAAAACAGGTATTGCATTTATTCTCATTGGTATCATTTCCTTAATCGGTGCAAACTTTATCTATGCAAAAATGACGTTAATTGTAATTGGAGGCGTGTTTACACTTATCGGATTATACCTGCTACTATTTAAACGGAGTGATAAATTTTCAATCTATGAAAACACGATTGTTTTGACTTAAAAGGTCAGAAGCTCTCAATTCCAAAAGAACAAATTAGCCATATCGAATATCAGAAATTAAAAGTTAGAGGAAGTTCAGTTGTGAATTATTATCCTGTACTTATATTAAACGACCAAAAACAAGTGTTAATTAATAAATCATTTAATTCCATTGTCAATCAAGATTTCAAAAAGGTTATCGAATCTTACCTATAAATAGCACGATTCTAATCAAAACCACCAGTATGAACTGGTGGTTTACTCTGTGGCTGAAAGTATCTCTGGCCTCGGCCTAAAAGGCTCATTGAGGGAGGCCCGCCTGCACCACATTCACTCATTCTAAAGAATTTCTTTATTTCTTCTTATTTTTCTCACCGTAAATCGGTAATGATCTTCGTATAATGATAACTGGTAACCTATGTAGTCTTCTTTCAACTATATTTTTAATGTAATCTTATATGTTTCTTATTTCTGCCCTCTGTATTAACATAGAAACCCCAACACCAGAATTTCCGGTTCCCGTATAGTAATCGTTTTAATGTACGTAAAAAGTTGCGAAAAATTTAAAAGGCAGGGAGGAAATGAATAATAGAAATGGTGGTGACTGTTAATTTTATGATTAATATCATGAGGTAGAATACATTATAGAGGGCATAGGTTTTAAAGATAATGTACGTACTAAAGAATTGGTTAAAACATCGTATAGGGCTTACAAGGTTTAAGTCTATTATCTGAATAAAAATTG
>NZ_BAXR01000012.1 GCF_001310635.1 Bacillus sp. JCM 19034 | reverse complement strand
ATGTGCAAAAAAGGAAAGCAATAAGTTGGGCTAGGGAACAGTATTTAACGAAGCAAAACCATTCGTCTAAACTTAGGGGACACGTTGTGTTGTGTTTCTTTGGTGAATTTCAATGGAGCTTCTCTTTTCCGTGAAGACTACGAGTGTATTTAATTTGCATGAGTAAATTACAAATATTTAAAATTAGCAAATTATGATTTTATGAGGAATATGTAAAGAGAAAAAACAATTAAAGATTTACAAGAAAGCAATTTATATCGATTAGAAAAGTAAAAATTATTATGAAGTTAAGTGAACGTTTTTATGAAGTTAAGTGTTATATATGTAGAAGGAAAGGAGATAAAAGATGAAAAAAGAGAGATATTTGAACAATTTAAAGAAGATGTATTTAAAACATGTTTTATATGGTTAACAATTATCAAGATGCAGAGGATTTGACTCAAGATGTATTTATAAAAGCCTTTGAAAATGATATTACTCGTATCGAAAATATGAGGGCTTGGTTATTAAAGATTAGTGTTAACACTTCAAAGAATTACTTGAAAAAAAAGAATAGACTTAACTTGTTTGAAAATTTAACTCATCTAATCTCGAATCAAAATATTGAGAAAGAAATAAGTAACAATGAAACTAGAGATGAATTAGTTAGTTTAATTAATACGTTATCTCCTAAGTTAAGGGAAGCGATCATATTACGTTATGTCCATCAATTGAAAGTAGAGGAGATATCAAAAACATTAGGAATACCAGTTGGAACTGTCAAGTCTCGAATTCATAAAGAAAACTGACACTATTAAATTTGCTCGATTTATGGAGGCGAAGTTAGATGAAAATTGAAGAGATGATCAGAAAACATAAGATAAAGCATACACCTGATTATAATAAGATATGGAACGAGATATGTGAATATAGAAAGGTAAGTAAGAGAGGGTACTCATTTCCAAAGAAAATGGTTTTGGTCCCTTTATTAATGCTGGCAATGGTATTAGCCATTGGTTCGCATCCGATCGTGGCTCAGAAGTTACAGGAACTTCCTTACATAGGGTCAGTATTTAATTATTTAGGTGACGCTGGGATAAAGAAGGCATTAGATCAACATTTAGTTTTAGAAGAAAATGATGATTTGAAAATTATTGATTTAGTTGAGCAGCCAGAAATTATAAGTGCCTTAATGGATAGTAGTAAATTGTATGTCACTTTTATTCTTTCACAGGAAGATTATGAGGAGTTGAATAGTGAGGATTTAAATTTGATATTCAATAATGAAGAAATACAATTACTTGAATTTAGTTATGACATTTCTTATGAAGGTAGCAACAATTATATTGTTTATATGACAGGGAAGTTACCACTAAATTATACAAACGATGATGAAAGCTTTGTTACAATTGGCTACCAGGAAGGTGATAATATAACAGAGAAACATATAGTAAGACAAGTTGATAGTAACATTTATAAAATTGCTTTTAAAGAAGAAATTGATTCTCTAGGTTTAGTACATTTTCATTATGTTAACGTATCTCCTCTAGCGGTAGAATTAAGATTTAGAATTAATAGTAAAGAGGAAATAAATGAAAATAGTTTAAGTTTTGAAGTGTTCGATTCCGAGGGCAATTCCTTAGATCCTTTGTTTGATTTTTTGAATTCAAATGTACATCAAGCGAGAGGTGCTACTGAAACTTGGTATCAGTATAGTTATATTTTACGGTATACACCGACTGAACATACAAATTACATAAAAATTGTACCGCATTTGTATCAATCCCCTTTAGATGAAGTGATATTAGATTTAGATGACAATGACTTAATAGAGTAAACTTTTAACTTATAGGTATACAGAAAAGCAGGAGTGAAACCTGCTTTTTTTATTAATAATATATGAATTCGTGTTAGGCATTCTATCATTTCCCTTATAACCATGTTACCTTAATAGTAGCAAATTGATAGTCAACATTAAGGGAGAGCGTCATGATAGGAACTTTGTATTTGCGTTAGCTATTATTATTGTCGGTTTATTGTTTGGTAGAGTTTTAAGGGCTTTACTAGATAAGGGGCAGATAGAATCACCGAAGAAAATGCATACGATCTTAAAACAATGTACGATGACGGCATTATTGCTAGTCAATCCTATTATTATTTTAGGGGCGTTTTGGTTTGTCGAAATGGATGACATTCGTTTAATTTATATACCGATTTTGGGAGCATTAGCAATTTCTCTTGGTGGGGGATTAGCTTTATATACTGCTAAGCTTTTAAAACTAGATAGAAAAAAGCAAGGTTCGATGTTTGCATCTGGTACGTTCACGAATTTAGGGAGTTTTGGAGCGTTATTTTGTTTTGTCTTTTTAGGGGAGGCGAGCCTTGCTTTTGTGGCTCTTTTTCGTTTGTTCGAGGATCTGATTTATTATGCAGTGGGTTTTCCCGTCGCTCAATCATTTGGTGATCGCAAGCAAGAAGCGAGATCAGAATCCATGTGGGCGAGAGTGATTCGTAATCCGTTTTTTCTCGTAACGATTTTCGCAATTGTAACAGGAGCAGCATTAAACGTTTCTCCAATTGAGCGTCCAGATTTATATGCTGATTTAAATCGTGTATTAGTACCGATTTTTACGATTTTGCTAGTTGTTCCAACTGGATTCAATTTAAGAGTATCAAAGCTTAAGGGTTTTCTAAAAGAGAGTTTAACAGTAGCAAGCATAAAATATATAATTGTACCTGTTAGTATAACATTGCTCGCATTATTACTAGGTTTAAAAGAATATTATGAAGGGATCGCATTTAAAGCGATTCTAATTTTAGCTGCTATGCCTCCGGGATTTACTTCTTTAGTGCCTCCACAGCTTTTTAACTTAGATCAGGATTTAGCTAATTCAAGCTGGTTTATTAATACGGTTTTATTAATTGTCGTATTGCCAATTATATTTCTAGTTGTTGTGATTTTATAGAGAATACAGACTGATGATGCGAAACTCTCCATTGTAAACAGCAATTATATATAAATCATTGGGCGAATTGAATAACGATATGGAAGTAAGAAAGGTCTTCATTTATTACGATTGTAGTAATAAATGAAAGGAGTGCTGTTGATGGAGAAGGTTCGAATTGGTCTTATTGGAATCGGGTCAATGGGATCCGCTCATGCGATGTGTTTATATCGGAATGAAATAAAAGGTGCAGAGCTACGGGCGGTTTATGACGTGAATGAAACACGACGACAATGGTCGAAAGAAAATCTAAAAGAAGTAAACGTTTATGACGATGAACATGCATTTTTTTCAGCGGAGGATATTGATGCTGTCTTGATTGCAACACCACATTATGATCATCCTAGATTAGCAGTTAAGGCGTTTGAATGCAAGAAGCATGTGCTATGTGAAAAGCCGGCAGGTGTATATACGAAACAAGTGAGAGAAATGAACGAACTTAGTCAAGAAAAACAAGTTGTCTTTTCGATGATGTACAATCAACGGACAAATCCACTATATATAAAGATCCGTGATATGATTCAATCAGGAGAACTTGGAGAGATCAAGCGTGTCAATTGGATTATTACTAACTGGTATCGATCACAAAGCTATTACGATTCGAGTAGTTGGCGGGCAACATGGAAAGGTGAAGGTGGAGGGGTGTTGATAAATCAGTGTCCTCATCAGCTTGATTTATGGCAATGGATAACGGGGCTTGTACCAGCAAAAATCCGTGCCTTCTGTCACTTTGGAAAACATCGTAACATTGAAGTAGAAGACGAAGTTACCGCTTATGTTGAACATGAAAATGGAGCGACGGGAGTTTTTATTACAACAACAGGAGAGGCACCGGGGACGAACCGTCTTGAAATTGCAGGCGATCGCGGGAAAATCGTTGTTGAGAATGATCGTTTATCATTTTGGCGTTTACGCATTCCAGAGAGAGATTTTAATCAGCAATATCAAGGGGGCTTTGGTAGTCCTGAATGTTGGAGATGTGAAGTCCCAGTTGTAGGGATAGAGCTTGGTCATAAAGGTATCACCCAGAACTTTGTTGATGCGATTTTAACCGGTGAAAAATTAATTGCACCAGGAGTAGAAGGGATTAATGGTTTAATTATGTCCAATGCCATGCAACTGTCAACATGGACTGATAGTTGGGTGTCGCTCCCACTTGATGAAGAGCTTTATTATGACCATTTACAAGATAAAATCAAAAACTCTACCGTTGTTAAAAGAGATTCTATGAAAATGTTAAATGTCGATGGAACTCATTAGAAAAGGTGGCGATAGCTATGAGTAGACGAAATGGGATGAATTATGCACCGAAAGGTAAGAGTGCTCCCGTTGTTGGGCAAAATGAATTTATATTTTCGGCAATCGGCTTGGATCATGGTCATATTTATGGAATGTGTAATGGGCTCATTGAGGCTGGAGCGACGTTAAAGTCCGTTTATGATAGTGATCAACAAAAAGTTGCAGCATTTTTGAAAGCGTTTCCTGATGTTTTGGCTGCATCTTCGGATGAAGAAGTGTTAAATGACCCTGACGTTCATTTAGTTGCAGGGGCAGCGATTCCTTCGTTACGTTGTGATCTTGGTATTAGGACGATGGAGCATGGGAAAGATTATTTTACCGATAAAGCTCCTTTTACAACATTAGAGCAGTTGGTGCGTGCGAAAGAGACTGTTAAGAGAACTGGTCAGAAATATATGGTTTATTATAGTGAGCGTATTCACGTTGAAAGTGCGGTTTATGCTGGACAGTTAATACAAAATGGAGAGATTGGGCGAGTGATACAAGTGACAGGCTTTGGTCCACATCGGTTATCTGCCTCTATGAGACCGGATTGGTTTTTTCAAAAGCAATATTATGGTGGAATTCTTTGTGACATCGGAAGTCATCAAATTGAGCAATTTTTATATTATGCCGGTTGTAAAGATGCACAAGTGTTGCATAGTAAAGTAGCAAATTATGGTGCGAAAGAATATCCAGAGCTAGAGGATTATGGTGATGCTACGTTAGTTGGTGATAATGGTGCTACTAATTATTTCAGAGTTGATTGGCATACCCCTGATGGATTAGGTACATGGGAGATGCCGAACCTTTATTCTTGGGACAAAAGGATATATTGAGTTACGGAAGTACACCGATATCGCTCGAAGCAATGATAGTGACCACCTGTATTTAGTAAATAGTGAAGGTGAGCGTTATGTTTCTCTGAAAGGGGAAGTAGGGTTTCCTTTCTTTGGTCAATTAATAGAAGATTGTTTAAATCGTTCGGAAAAGGCTATGACACAAGAACATGCATTTAAGGCTGCTGAGCTTTGTTTAATAGCCCAAGATAAAGCAATAAAAGTCGAGTAATGTGTTGTGATGAAAAGGAGGCTACTTACCATGCAAAATTATATTGATATCGGTTATTTGCAAAAGGAAAAAGTAGATATTCCTTTTCATTCACATCCAGACTATGAAATCTTTTATTTTCATAGTGGACGCTGTAATTATTTAATTGGTGATCGCATATACGTGCTAGAACCAGGAGATGTCCTATTAATGAATGGGATGACGCTACATCGTCCTAAGCTGTTTGAGCATGAAGAATATGTTCGAACAACAATGCATTTTGACCGATATTACGTCGAACAAATATTACATTCAATGAATAGAAAAGATTTACTTGAGCCTTTTACAGAATTGAAGTCAATTCGTATTCATTTAGGTGGGCACGATAAAATTAAATTTGAAGAGCTGCTGCGGAAAATGAATGATCATTTTCATGGGGGAAATTCTATTTCTCAGTTCCGGTTTGAAGTACAATTATTAGATTTGCTAGCCTTTTTGTATCCGTTTTGTATACAATTTTTAAAGGATGACCCATTTATTTATAGTCAGAAAGAACACCATGTACAGCGTGTTATCTCATATATTGAAGAACATTATACAGAGCATCTGCAATTAGAGCATATTGTGGACGAATTACATGTTAGTAAATATTATCTTGCCAATGTATTTAAGGAAGTGACAGGCATTACGATTTTTAATTATTTGAATCAGCGGAGAATTAATCAAGCAAAAATTGAGTTCATGCTTGAGGGGGATGTTAGTGTAACGGATCTCGCTTACCAATTAGGGTTTAAATATCCATCGCACTTTAGTAAAGTTTTTAAAAAATTAACTGGTGAAACACCTGAACAATACAAAAAAAGCTTTTTAAACTAACGTAAAGGTTGGGATTGGTAAAATGAAATATTCTATTTTTTCAGTTATGACCCCCGATTGGACGCCAGAGGAATTGCTTAAGAACATGAGCGAGCAAGGCTATACGGCAGTTGAATGGCGATACAAAAGTATGGATCCAGAGCTAAAGTCAGCCGAACCAAGCTTTTGGGGGAATAACCGTTGTACGATTACACCGGATATGTCCGACCAGGATCTTAGTAAGCTACGGCAAAATGCAATGAACTTGCAAATTTCAACATTAAGTATTAATGCTTATTTAAGATGTGGAGATTTAAAAGAAACAGAGAATGTCTTAAAAGTTGCTAATAAGCTTGGAGCAGATATGATTCGATTAGGTGTACCGTCTTTTGATGGTCGTCAACATTATCATGATTTATTTAAAGAGGCTCGCCATTATATTGGCGAGGCAGAAATGCTTTGTAAACAATATGGAGTAAAAGGATTGATTGAAACCCATCATGGTACAATTGCTCCCAGTGCCTCGTTAGCCTTACGATTAGTAGAGGGTTGTAATCCAAGTCATATTGGCGTATTATATGATCCCGGTAATTTAGTTCATGAAGGCTATGAGAACCATAAACTCGCACTACAGCTTCTTGGTGAGTATTTAGCTCACGTTCATGTGAAAAATGCAAAATGGATCATGAATGAACAGAGATGGCATGTTGAGTGGGAACGGGTAGAACAAGGCGTAATTTGTTGGGAGCAAGTATTACGTAATTTAACAGAGGTTGGTTATACTGGTTACTTAGGAATAGAAGACTTTAGTAGAGCCTTTCCATCGGAACAAGCACTAGAATTCCATCTATCTTTTTTGAAGCAATTAGGTGGATAGATTCACCATGAAAGTAGATAGATTAATTTTTCGAAGAATCCGGAACATAACTAATATGAACAACGATAAGACGAATAACTTCATGTTCAAAAAGCTAATAAATAAAAAAGTCCGAACGAATTCAACATTCTACGCTAGAATTTTGAATCATGGTTCGGATTTTTCTTTCGTTGAAATCTTTTGTCCCAGTCTAATTTTGGTTTATGAATACAAGAACAATTAGTAGATGTATAGAAACATAGTGACTAAAATCAGACTAGCCGTACAAAAGAGGTGATGATGTTCGCAAAGTTTTTTATCGCTGTGCTGCCATGATATTGAATATCGTATATCGGACAAACTCAAAGATTCTCTCAACCATTACTTTCGTTACATACGTTACCCGAAATAATGTAGTAAAATATACACATATCTATTATCTAGTTTTATATTTTTACTAAAAAAAGAAAAAGAGGGAGTGAAAAAATACCTAACAGATTATAGTTTTGCTTGAGAAAGGGATGCATACGCTATCTTTTCTTAAAAAAGAGTTCTAACTGATCATTAAATTTATTTAAGGAGGTGTCCTATGAAGAAACGATCCATTCTATATATTGGAGCCATTATAAGTTTTCTTTTCATCATAATATTTTACTTTCAAGATGGAAGTAAGGTAGAGGTAGTGTTAGAAGGGCAAGAACATACTGTTCGTGCTGCGGAAAGCCCTGACGATGTTGATGAGGTATCTTCTACTAACGATCTATACTTAACACGAACGATTGGCGATGTAACTCTTATTCGTGAAGAAGAAGAAATTTCAATAACGGACGATACTAGTCTTATGGTTTCTGATCGTATAATTACTGGTTCAAATTCGTCAGTTGAAATGATTGTGAACGTAGATGAATCTGTTTTGATAGGGGCTAATACGGAAATTATTTTAACGAGTATTGAAAAAGTCAATGACAGAATAAATGTTAGCATGAAGCAACTTAGTGGGTTCGCCTTTCATATGGGAGAACATGATGATTATTCAATTGAATTAGGAAGTCATACAGTTTACGCAGAAGGGACGTATTTTGCCACTTTTATTGATCCCGATACATTTTTAGTAGGGGTTACGACGTTCTCAGGTGTTGTAGGGGTACGTCAACCAAATGCAGATGTTTCATTTGAGGAAAGACGAATATACCCATTTCAGGATTAACCATTGATTCAAATGCAAATGAAGAGAGCATTTATGCCCATGGGGATATAGATTTTGATAGTTTAATTGACATGATCGATGCATATGTTGTTGAAGCTATAATTAGAAATAAAGAGCAAATTGATGAAGAAAATAGAAGCTTTCTTCAAGAGTTAGAAGAAAATATAGGTCTACGAGATGAATTAGGACTTGATTCTGATTCGATCACCTTGCTTCAAGAGAACCTAGATAAGTTAGTTTCGCAATTTGTTGCTAGGGCGATTAATGAAAATATAGTTTCAAGTGAGCAAGTAGAGGATTGGATTAATGAAATAAAAAGGGTTAACTCTAATATTATTGATCTCGACTTTAACGAAGTAACTCCGTTTAACCCCGTTTATAATAAGCGAGAAGAAACACTAGCACACAAGCAAGAGAGAAGAGATCAACAGCGAAGGCAAGAAGTACAAGATCGAAATCAAGAATTGATGGACAGAATACAACAGCAGAAAGAAGAGCGAGAGAGAGAAAATCTACAGAGAGCACAGGAGGTTCAAGAACGGGCATTACAATCACACCTTGATCGTTTGTCAGAAGAAGAACGAAACAGATTTCAGCAGGAACGTGAAAGACCAAGGCGACCAGAACCACCACAATCAAAGCCAGAAGAACCAAGGCGACCAGAACCACTACAATCAAAGCCAGAAGAACCAAGGCGACCAGAACCACCACAATCAAAGCCAGAAGAACCAAGGCGACCAGAACCACTACAACCGCAACCAGAAAAACAGCCAGAGGAAGAAAAACAGCCAGAGGAAGAAAAACAACGTGAGGAAGAACGACAGCGTGAGGAAGAACGACAACGTGAGGAAGAACGTCAGCGTGAGGAAGAACGACAACGCGAGGGGCGAGGAAGAGAGACAGCGTGAGGAAGAGAGGCAGCGTGAGGAAGAGAGACAGCGTGAGGAAGAGAGGCAGCGTGAGGAAGAGAGACAGCGTGAGGAAGAACGACAACGCGAGGAAGAGAGACAGCGAGAGTTAGAGGAGCAGGAAAGGTTGGCTCGTTGGGATACAACGGCAACGGAATTGTTGCATTTGACTAATCAATATGTCTATTTGCGTGAGGGAGAACGACAAATTGATTTGACAGATTTGTTTACTTATTATGATATCATTTCTTTTGGAGCTATTAGTGATAACGGTGAAGTAGTTGAGGCACATATTCATGAATACTTTTTATCGCTTGTGCCAAAGGCAGATGGTGAAGTGAGTATCGTTTTCACACTTCAACAAGATGGTGAACGATTTGACCATACATTTGACGTCACTGTTGAAGGACGACCACAGGTGAAACCAGGTGAACTGCATTTTGAAGACAGTAGTCCATTGCATGGCTTTTTAGCTGGTGATGTTTACTTTACCCGTGCTGACAATGAGCAAAATGTTACAGCTTATGTCTTATATTGGGCTGATGGAAACCAGCAAAAGCTTGCTGATCCGCTTGTGATCATAGAGAAGGACGCAGAATTAGTGTATACGTTTGAGGAAGATACGAAAATACCTGAAGGGGCGAGAGGATTCGTTGTCTTTGCTAAAAATGAATGGGGAGAAGCTGATTCAAGTCAGTTTTTCGCGTTTGTTGACAACAGTCAACCGTTTTTGTCGCATCCATTACCTGATATAACGTTAATGGAACACTCTTCTATGGAATTCAATTTAAGTGAGTACTTTCGCAATGAATACGACGAGCCTATTACAGGAGAGGGACGCTATCAGTTTGAACTAGAATACGATGAACAATTAGGTGTTATGTTTGATATTTACGGCTCGTATATAATTATGGATGCATACGGAGAGCCGGGGTCGTTTGAGTTAACAATTCATGTGATGAATCAAGACACCAATGAACGAGTGTTGTCGACAACTATCAATGTACAAGTTGAGCCTCCGGAAGCACCAGATTCACCGCAATCGGCTTATTTTAGTAAACAGGATCAAGATCCGATAATCGGGCAAATATCAGGGCTGAATTATCATTTGAACGTGCACAAGATGAGACAAACGTGGCAGGGTATAGGCTGTATTGGACTGATCAGTTTGGCGAAATACGACAATATTATCGAACTCAATCAGTTGAATTAGACCCAACATTTGATTTTGCTGAAATGACTGAAATCCCTGAAGGAGCAACGCATTTGCTCGTTGTAGCAGTAGATTATAATGGGGTCGAGTCTACTGATGGAGCTCTCGTCGCAATAGATGATCTAGGAATGTACCACTTTGAACTCGAAGATATAACAATGGGTTTTGATGATGCAATGGAATTTTCCTATTTCATTAGTGATGCAAGTGACAACAATGTCAATATCGTTGATGCTTGGATAGAGATGGATGATTGGTCAGCACTTTATGTAGAGATCGGCCCAGGCTATATGTATTTACAAACATGGGGTGAGGCACAAGTCGGTGATCTCATTACTGTAGAAGTCATTGTATATGTACGAACATCAGATCAAGAAAGCACGATGTTAAAGAAACAGTTCACAGTAGAGATCGAGTAAATTTATTTGAAGAAGCTCAACCCTTTCAGTTATGGGTTGAGCTTTTTTGCAGCTTCGTGTTTTTCTAAGTTAAAATCGCCATTTTTCCCACCAGTTTTAGAAATTAGTTTCGTTTCTTTAATGATAATCGCTTTATCAACTGCTTTACACATGTCATAGAAGGTAAGGGCGGCTGCGGATACGGCTGTTAGTGCTTCCATTTCAACACCTGTATTTCCTTTGCAGGAAACAGTGGCTTCTATGATAAGCTGATAACCTTCCTCCGCTTCTTCGTATTGAAATGTAAAATCAACGCCTTGTATTGGAATCGTGTGACACATTGGGATAATATCAGCGGTCTTTTTAGTGGCCATAATTCCCGCAATTTGAGCGACTTGAATTGGATCCCCTTTTTTCAGTTGCTGCTGCACGATCGCTTCGTATAGCTCTTCACTAAAATGTACGCGGCAGCGAGCTACTGCTGTTCGTTTTGTTTCCTCTTTTTTTGATATATCGACCATTTTAGGTCTTCCTTCTTCGTTCCAATGGGAAAATTCACTCATTGTTGTATTCACTCCATTCAGCTTGTGTATTCATATTAACAAAATCGCGGTACGTACAGTCAAAGGAAATCCGTTGAACAGGGAATTGCTCAAGTAAAGGTTTCATGCTTCTTTGTTCCATAAGGACCAACCTTTTGATGATCGGTAAACAAGAAATAGGATATAGGCTATGTAGTGGCTGATCATATTCTTTTGAAACAGGCAAGAGGATTGAAGGCTCCTTCTTTCGATATGAGAGTAAGCGTCGTACGAATGCTGCTGTTACAAAGGGGGTATCAGCAGGTAAAATGAAAAACCATTTAGCTTCGTTGTACACAGTCATCGCATTATATAGGGCATAAAGTGGACCCTGGAAAGGAATGTCTTCAATGAATAGAGAAGTATGCTCGTCTTTTATATGAAAACGTTTAGCTAGTTTAGCATTTGTCACAATTGTTACCGTTTGTACGCCCCCTTTTTTAAATGCATCGATTGAATGCTGATAAAATGGTTTACCTTTATAGTATTCAAACATTTTCGCTTTTCCATAGCGAGAAGACTTTCCACCGGCTAAAATCAAACCGTTAACGTCCATATTTCTCACACTCTCTTTATCATGGTTGTCTCTTTATGCTAGAATAAGTCTATTCAATTATTATCATAACATTTTGACATTATAAATACACAAATCCAAGTATATTAGAATGGAGTGAGTGGATTGGTTGAGAGGCGAACACCGATTCAAGTTAGTGATGCTGTAGAAAGAGTCATGAAGTTCTCATTAGAGAAGTTAACAGAACGTGTCAAACTCGATCAATCAATCGGGCGTTTTTTAGCAGAGGACTTAATTGCCACACATGATGTACCTTCCTTTGACCGATCACCGTATGATGGATATGCGATTCGCTCGACTGATACAAGTCAAGCATCCAATGAGGCACCTGTTTCATTTGATGTTGTCGGGCATATTGGAGCAGGATTTGTTTTCGATGATGTGGTGCAGTCACAGCAAGCGGTGCGGATCATGACAGGGGCCCCGATTCCAAAAGGCTGTGATGCAGTTATTATGCTAGAACTTGTGTCAGAACGACCAAATAATAAAATTGAGATAAAGAGGAAAGTAAAAAAGCATGAAAACATTTCTTTCCAAGGTGAAGATACAAAAAAAGGAACCATATTAGTTGAAAAAGGAACACAAATTAATCCTGGAATAGTCGCACTTCTAGCGACGTTTGGCTATAGTGAAGTTACTGTCGCAAAAAAAGTGCAAGTTGGTGTTATGGCCACAGGAAGTGAGTTACTTGATGTCGACGAAGAGCTAGTACCAGGTAAAATCCGAAATAGCAATACGCATATGGTAATGGCACAAATTAAACGAGCGGGTGGAGAAGCTATATATTTTGGTAAATTGGCTGATCAGTTTGACATGTGTTATGAAGCGATCGCTCAGGCGTTGGATAAGGTTGATGTGCTTATTACAACAGGTGGTGTTTCAGTAGGAGATTTTGATTATATACCAGACATTTTAAAAAAACTTGAGGCAAACATTCTCTTTAATAAAATTGCAATGAGACCTGGCAGTGTAACGACAGTAGCAACATTGCCACAAGGGAAAATAATATACGGTTTATCAGGCAATCCTTCTGCTTGTTACGTCGGTTTTGAGTTATTTGTTCGTCCGATTCTAAGAAAAGCTTTCTTCAGTGCGAAGCCTCATTTAAGAAGAGTAAAGGCAACCTTACGTGTTGATTTCCCAAAGCCGAATCCATTTATGCGTTTAGTCCGATCACAGCTTGTATTCGATGAGGACTCTTTGTATGTTGAGCCGTCAGGTATTGATAAGTCAGGAATCGTTAGTTCCTTTCTGGAGCGGATGCTCTCATGCTCTTACCAGGTGGAACGAGGGGATATGAACGTGGAATGAGTGTAGATGTGTTATTGATAGAGGATCAAATAGGAAGTGAATGGCCTTGGAAGCAAATAGTAGCGTCTTACAAATAGTAGGGTATTCTAATAGTGGAAAAACGACTTTAATAGAAAAGGTCATTAATCAATGTACGAAAGAACTTGGCTGGAATGTTGCAACGATTAAGCATCATGGGCATCAAGGAGATCCTCTTTTTTCAGTAAACAGTAAGGATAGTGATAGGCATTTAAAAGCAGGAGCGAGGCTGACAGCTGTAGAAGGAGGGGAGAGATGATCCTCCATGTAGCTAAGCATGTTGAAAGGCTGTCGAATACGATCAAATTAATAGAAAGGTTCGACCCAAATTTGATATTAGTAGAAGGATATAAAGACGAAGCCTTTCCAAAGATTGTGCTGGTGAAGGAAGAAAAAGACCGTCAACTGCTAGATCGTTGTAAAAATGTGATTGCCGTTGTGACTTGGCTACAACCGTTTAAAGCAGCAGTTCCTGTTTTTTCAATAACTAATGAACAACAATATCTATCTTATATTATCAATCAAGTAAGGGGGCTAACATGAGACAGGAAATGTTTGAAATTTGCAAAGAACGACTTTCTGTAGAGGAGTTAGTCGCAAAGGTAACACGCCGGGAATGTGGAGCCATCGCAACGTTTATCGGGACCGTTAGGGAATTTACACAAGGTAAACAGACGTTACAATTAGAATATCAAGCTTATGAATCGATGGCTGTTAAGAAATTACAACAAATCGGTCAAGAGGTAGAAGAAAAATGGCCAGGGGCGACGATTGCAATCTCACATCGTGTTGGTCTGTTGGAAATTTCGGATATCGCTGTAATTATTGCTGTATCGACACCCCACCGAAAGGCAGCATATGAGGCGAATGCATATGCGATGGAACGAATTAAGGAAATGGTTCCTATTTGGAAAAAGGAATACTGGCATGATGGGACAAAGTGGATCGGCGATCAATCCGGGAAAACGCCATATCCTTTAGGTAAGCCTAGTGGGGGTGAAATGGATGATTAAGGTTTTATTGTTTGCTCAGTTGCAAGAAGAAAGTGGTCAGCATGAATTAACAATTGAACGATCTAATATAACAGTGTCGGAACTAAAAGAACAACTAACGAACGAGTTTGCACTACCCTCTATAGAGAGTGCGATGGTTGCTATTAATGAAGAATTTGCAAATGAACAGGTAACAGTGAAGGCGGGAGATACTGTAGCTTTATTCCACCGGTTAGTGGTGGGTAGCAAAAAGGTGTTTCAATGGGATATTGTCAAAGGTAGACCTCAGAAATGGAGAATTGCTTACACGATGTATAAAAACCAAAGTAATCGGTAAACCTATTAAAGAAATCGTCATTTGCAGGTTTGGAATAAAGTGTTAGTGAGACCTGCTGTATCCATCGGCAAGATTCCCCCCACTTGTCGATGGGTTGTTTAATTTGAGGTGAATTACGGGGTTAGATTGCTTACGAATACTTACTAGCAATATAAATATTTAAGAAAAATCATTTAAATAAGAAAAACACTTGCAAATAATAAATACACATGGTATATTAGATATTGCTTGTTAGAGATAGTCTGGTGGCGATAGCGAAGAGGTCACACCCGTTCCCATGCCGAACACGGTCGTTAAGCTCTTCAGCGCCGATGGTAGTTGGGGGCTTCCCCCTGTGAGAGTAGGACGTTGCCGGGCTATTTTGAAAAGCAAAATGTACGTCGAGTAACATCGACGCATGATAGCATCAATGAAAAGCGAGAAGAGGAGATGTCCTCACCGAAGCAAAAGCAACATCTAATTACTTTAGAACGACGCGGGGTGGAGCAACGAGCCCTACATCGTCGAAAAAGCTTCGAGTAACATCGACGCATGATAGCATCAATGAAAAGCGAGAAGAGGAGATGTCCTCACCGAAGCAAAAGCAACATCTAATTACTTTAGAACGACGCGGGGTGGAGCAGTCTGGTAGCTCGTCGGGCTCATAACCCGAAGGTCGATGGTTCAAATCCATCCCCCGCAATACCGCAAAAAGCCGAAACGTATATGTTTCGGCTTTTTTTAAAAGTATAAGAAAGTAATACTTCTCCGCAGAAGTGAACACTAGCTAGGAGTCACAGAGGAGTATGTAGATCCGATGAATAATGTTGTACACGATACACATTTTGTTGAAAGAACCCCACTTTAAAGCTTAAATTCAAACCTTTGTAATGGATGCACACGATGCTTTTATTACAAACTCGCTTAGTGTTTTTCTAATTGATGGGAGTGGTAT
Organism: Bacillus sp. JCM 19034; assembly: GCF_001310635.1. Classification (GTDB taxonomy): domain Bacteria; phylum Bacillota; class Bacilli; order Bacillales; family Bacillaceae_D; genus Halalkalibacter. Next base: position 64,657 of record NZ_BAXR01000012.1, on the reverse strand, counting down.
AATGAAAGACGAATTTGAATTTATCGCCTCTATTACCCCACATAAAACAGGACAATCTTCACTTGTGAAAGGGATTGGAGATGACGCGGCTGTTTATCGTGGTTCCGAACAATATGAAGAAGTCATTTGTGTTGATACGATGGTAGAGGGCGTGCATTTTCGCCGTGACACATTAACTCCTTATCAAATCGGCAAAAAAGTATTAGCAGTCAATGTCAGTGATCTTGCTGCGATGGGAGCAATTCCTACCTACTATCTTGTTTCAGTTGCTGCTTCAGCTGATTGGAATCAAGAAGAACTTCAGCAGGTTTATGAGGGGATGTCAGAATTAGCTGGAACATATGGGATGGATTTAATAGGGGGAGATACCGTTTCGACACCTGACACACTTGTATTAACCGTTACTGTAATCGGAAGAGTGGAGCGGAATCGAGCATTATATCGGGACACAGCACGGCCTGGAGATATCGTATTTCTAACTGGATGTGCTGGGCTTTCAGCAGCTGGTTTGGATTTATTGTTTGAAAAAGGGCTGAACGGTGTTTTTTCAGAAGATGAAAAACAACTGGTTAGAGCACATCAAGAACCGCTTCCACATGTCAAACAAGGCCGGATTTTAAGTCGTATCGGTGCAAGAGTAGCATTAAATGATGTTAGTGATGGCGTGGCAAGTGAAGCGAATGAAATAGCAGAAGCGAGTGGGGTTAAAATACATATTGATGAAATGTCTATTCCGATTGATAAAGCGATGTTGCACTACTCACGTAAGAAGCAGTTGAACTATACGTTTTTTGGCGGAGAGGACTTTATTTTAATAGGAACGATAGGGGAAGAAGATTTTAAAATTGTAAAGGAAGCATATATGGAACAAGAATTGACGATCACGAAAATTGGACATGTTCTTGAAGGGGAAGGCGTCTATTTGCAAGAAGAAGGGAAATTAACAAAGCTTGAAAAAAAAGGGTATAACCATTTTCAAAAGCGTGGGTGAAGTTTGATGGATAAATGGTCAACACGAACAGTTGCACCGGAAGAAACGAGTGAATTGGCAGAAAAGCTTGGAAAGCTTGTACAATCTGGAGATGTTATTACGTTAGAAGGGGATTTAGGTGCCGGCAAAACAAGCTTTACAAAGGGATTAGCCAAGGGTCTGGGAGTGAGACGAATGGTGAATAGCCCGACCTTTACAATTATGAAGCAATATAAGGGAAGAATTCCGTTATATCATATCGATGCTTACCGATTAGAAGATGAATTCGAAGACCTCGGCTTTGAAGATTATTTTTATGGGGACGGTGTGACGGTGATTGAATGGCCGTCGATGATAGAAGCACAACTACCAGAGGACCGATTAAAGATCACCATTGATTATATGGGTGAAACAGAGCGGCTCATTTCAATAGAAGGAACAGGCCCGCGTTCGAGTGAGTTAAGTAAGGAGCTTTCAGTATGACAAGAATATTAGCAATTGATACATCCTCATATGTGATGGGGGTCGCTGTAACAGAAGACAATATCGTCCGTGGAGAAATGATAACGAATATAAAAAAAATCACTCATTACGTCTAATGCCTGCGATTACTAAATTGATGAATGAAGTAGGAATCCAGCCTAATCAACTTGACAGAGTTGTTGTAGCAAATGGTCCTGGTTCTTATACGGGTGTACGTATTGGAGTGACAACAGCGAAAACATTGGCATGGTCATTACAAATTCCCGTTGTAGGAGTATCGAGTTTAGCCTTAATGGCTCAAGCTGGTCGACTGTTCCATGGAGAAATCGTACCTTTAGTCGATGCAAGACGGGGACAAGTCTATACGGCTTATATTCGTTTCAAAATGGGGTCGGTGTGACAGTTAAAGAGGACCGTTTAGTAATGCTAGATGAATGGCTAAGCGAATTGTCTAACCGCAAGCAATCGATTATGGTTATTGGACAAGATGCTGAGCTCCACCGTGAAGGGATTGTAGAGGTATTAGGAGATCAGGTCGTATTTGCCCCAGCGACATTAACGCTACCACGGCCTTCCGAATTAGCGTTTTTAGGGAAGGAAATCGAGATTTATCAAGATGTACATGAATTAACTCCAAATTATATTCAATTAGCTGAAGCGGAAGCGAAATGGATACAGGCTCAGAAAGAAAAGAGCGAGTGAAATGATTGACCAAGAAGAAAAGTATACATTTAGATTTATGACAGTCGATGATCTTGAAGATGTTATGAAAGTGGAACGAGATGCGTTTACCACCCCGTGGGAACCAGCGATTTTCCTACAAGAGCTTACGTCTAATCAATTTGCTCATTATATTGTTTATGAAGAGGATGGGCATATTTTCGGTTATTGTGGGATGTGGGTTATTATGGAGGAGGCTCAAATTACGAACTTTGGTATCCATTCGAGTCATCGGGGGCAAGGACATGGGGAAAAACTATTGCGCTATGTACTTGCCTTTCTTCGCCACTTAGGTGTTAGCAAGGTTTCATTAGAAGTAAGAGTATCAAATTATGTAGCTCAGCAATTATATAAGAAGGTTGGTTTCCAAAAAGGCGGTATTAGGAAAAACTATTATGCGGATAATCAGGAAGACGCATTAGTGATGTGGGTGGAATTAGATGAAGATGGATGAATTAATATTAGCAATTGAAACAAGCTGTGATGAAACGTCAGCAGCTGTTGTGAAAAACGGACGTCATATATTAAGTAATGTCGTTTCATCACAAGTAGAAAGTCATAAGCGTTTTGGTGGAGTTGTTCCTGAAATTGCATCAAGGCATCATGTTGAACAAATTACCATTATTATCGAAGAGGCGATGGATAAAGCAAATGTTTCCTTTAACGATTTAGCGGCTGTTGCTGTAACAGAAGGGCCAGGGCTTGTTGGAGCGTTATTAATTGGTGTTCATGCAGCGAAGGCCATTGCATTTGCTCATCAGTTACCGTTAATAGGTGTCCATCATATTGCAGGTCATATTTATGCTAACCAACTTATATTGGATTCGTTACAGTATCCTGCATTGGCTCTTGTTGTTTCTGGAGGACATACAGAGCTCGTCTATTTAAAGGAATACGGCTCATTTGAAATAATTGGAGAAACACGTGATGATGCGGTCGGTGAAGCATATGATAAAGTGGCTCGTACGATTGGGTTGCCTTATCCAGGTGGACCACATATTGATCGTCTTGCTCAAGAAGGAGAAGCAACTATTTCATTACCGAGAGCATGGTTAGAAACTGACTCGTATGATTTTAGCTTTAGTGGATTGAAATCAGCAGTTATTAACACGGTCCACAATTATAAACAGCGGAATGAAAATTTGCCGATACAAGATTTGGCGGCAAGCTTTCAAGCAAGTGTGATTGATGTATTAGTTAATAAAACAGAGCGAGCCGCACTAGCATATGATGTAAGACAAGTGCTGCTAGCCGGTGGAGTGGCAGCAAATAAAGGTTTAAGAGCAGCTTTAACAGAGGGAATGGCTCAGCATCATATCGATGTGATCATTCCTCCATTGAATTTATGCACAGATAATGCTGCAATGATTGCTGCTGCAGCAAACATTAAATTAAAGAAAAAACAATTTTCAGACTATGATTTAAATGGCAATCCCGGCATTGATTTAGAACAATGGTAATTAGTATAAGATAACACTTACTGGAGAAGATAATTCCAGTAAGTGTTTTTTATATATGCTACTAGATGCAGGGGATAACTTATACACATGAAATGTGGATAATGTGGAAAAGCCTCTAAAACCCTATTATAGTAAGTGTTACTGTGTTACTAATTTTTCTGTCAAAAATTGTGGATAATGTGTATAAGTTAAAATAACCTATATATACCTTTAGTTTTTCTGTGGATAAACCTGTTAGTAATGTGGATAGTATCTTGAAATTTCTTGGGGATGAGTTGCTATGTGGAGAAAATGGCTTGTACTTTGTTTGATCTGGTTAATACTATTTCAACCACTCACAGGATATACACAATCAGTTGGGCACGCAAATCATATTGTCGTTATCGTTGTTCCTGGCCTCTCGTTTTTAGAAGTGGATATCCTGATAGATACGGAAGAAGAGTTATGGGAGAAGGCAGCTATGGCGGCGATGAATGTTCGACCAGAAGGTCCTTATTCCTATTTAAATAATATGGTTACAATAGGGGCGGGGAGAAAAGCGGTAGGTGTACAAGATTGGAACAGCTATGAAGATACCGAATATATAAATAGTTATCAAGCGAATGATTGGATGTACCAATTATCTGGGCATTCGTGCTCTAATTGTTTAGTCCATCCATTATTCCACCGGCTTGTTGATAAAAATCGAAAGACAAGCTACAAAGCGATTCCGGGGCTCTTCGGTCAGTGGTTAGAGGATAATGATATAAAAACACAAGTATATGGCAATAGTGATACCGACCTAGAACAAGTTCGTTATGCATCAATGTTAACGATGAATATGAAAGGTTATACAACTGGAGAACTGATAGCACCGATTATAGAGGATCAAAAGGCTCCATTTAGTAAGTCGATGAATCAATCGTATCTAATAGATAAAGTGACTACATATGAGGGAAATCAAACGTTTACGGTCATTGAATGGGGTGACCTTCATCGGCTATTTTCAATGAAACCGCAAATGGAACGTTCACACTTTACTGAGCAGTTGAATCGATCCTTAAAGTCACTAAGTCAATTTGTGAAAGCCGTCGTTAATGATGAGAATGAAGTTTGGCTTTTTTCCCCGATGATGCATCAGGAAGCTTATGACTTAAAGTATCAGTTGGCACCTTTATTTTATTGGTCCAGCCAGAACGGAGGAACACTAACATCAGAAACAACGAGACAAAACTATTTAGTCTCAAGTGTCGACTTACTACCAACTTGGGTTAAATCCTTTAATGGTGCACCTGATATGAATTGGATTGGACAGCCAATTAAAATAGTGGAAAATGAACATGTGGATAAACAGAATGTTCTCAACCGTGTGGAAGAAATAGTGCTTATTTATAAGCATCGTGCCGCTGTTATCTCCATTTACGTTACGATACTCGTGATGGCCCTAATCGTTTCGGCAATCTTCGGGTGGATGAAGCCTAAGAGAAAAGTGGTTTGGCAAGCTTGGAATCGTGTGTTGTTACTTGCATCCTTACTATCACCTTTCTGGTTTTTATTGCTAACGCCAATCGTAAAGGCTTTAGGTGTCATCGGTTTTGTCATTGGATTAACAGCTATCACCTTTTTGTCAGGATGGTTTCTTGAACGGTTTAGCAAAAATCCAATTCCTATTATCGGTGGTTTGACTGCAGCAATCATTGCGATTGACCTTTATTTAGGTACACCACTTATGCATAGATCCTTTTTAGGCTATGATCCAATCATAGGGGCAAGGTATTATGGAATTGGTAATGAATATGTAGGAGTCTTTATGATTGCGGTTATCATGTTATTGAGCCCACTTTTAAAGAAAAAGAGCTACCTTGTATTGATCTATATTGGAGTGATAGCACTATTTTCTTTTGTCTTATTAGGAAATCATTCACTTGGAACGAATGCTGGTGCTGCTCTGTCTTGTGCGATTGCCTTCAGTTTTCTCATAATCAAATTCTTAAACGTACGAATTCGAAAAAGGCTGATTCTTATTGTCGGTTTGTTTGCTGCTGTCGGTTTGCTCGGATTGTTTTTTTACAAAAAGGTGAGCAAACTCATATTGGGATGGCATTTGAGAGGGTATTTGCTGGAGATTGGATTTATATTACTGATACAATCGTCCGAAAGCTACAAATGAATATGAAATTAATTAGACATTCTAAATGGACTCAATTATTCGTAACAAGTTATATACTTGTGGTAATCATTTTGTGGATTAAACAAATCCAGCTTCCCGATGAGGAAAAGCGGTTGTTTTTACAAACTGGAGTTGTTGCATCTGTAGCTTTATGTGTGTTAAATGATTCAGGAGTAGTCGCAGCTGCGATATCAATGTTTGCTGTTGTCTCAACACATTACTACTGGTTATCACAGAATCAGGATTTAGAAAGGAAAAAAACGAAGCCGTACGCGTGTAGTGGCTTCGTTTTTCCTTGTCAATCTTGAAGCTGTTCCCATTCATCCATTAGAGCTTCGAGTTGATCATTGCCGTTGTCAATTTGTTCTTGAATTTCTTGAGCACGTTCGTGATTTGAATAGATCTCTGGATCACATAGAGCTTCTTCATTTGCTGCTATTAGTGCCTCGGTCTCTTCCATTTGTCGTTCAATTTCGGCAATTCGCCGTGTTCGTTGGCGTTCACGTTTCTTTTGTTCTTTATCTAACTCATAAGCTTGTTTATCTTTTTGTGCTGGTAGGGCTTCTTGAGACTTTTGATCTCGTTCAATTAAAAGTTCTCGTTGCTTCGTTTCCTCTTTTTTCTCAACATAGTAATCATAATCACCTAGATAATCAGTAATGACACCATTTTCTAATTCAGCCATCCGGGTAGCTATGCGGTTAAGGAAGTAGCGATCATGAGATACAAATAATAACGTTCCTGGGTAATCGATTAAGGCATTTTCCAGTACTTCCTTTGCATCAAGATCAAGATGGTTAGTTGGCTCATCGAGAATAAGGAAATTAGCCTTCTCCATCATTAGCTTTGCTAAGGCAAGTCTTGCTTTTTCGCCTCCACTTAATGTTGAAACGGGCTTTAGTACATCATCACCACTAAATAAGAAGTTGCCTAAGACGGTTCGAATCTCTTTTTCTGGGAGGAGAGGATGTTCGTCCCACAATTCTTGGAGAACGAGTTTATTAGATTTCAAATTGGCTTGTTCTTGGTCATAATAGCCAACCTTAACATTACTCCCAAGTCGAATCGTTCCTTGCTGCTTAAGGAGTTTACCAATAATCGCCTTTAGTAATGTAGACTTTCCCGCTCCATTAGGTCCAATTAATGCTACACTCTCTCCACGATTAATAGCTAGTTTAAGCTGACTGAAGATAGTCGTTTCGTTATAAGCAACAGTTAAATTATCAACACGAAGAACTTCATTGCCGCTTTGGCGCTCGATCTCAAATGAGAAGGAAGCGGATTTTTCAGAACCTGTTGGACGATCAAGCTTGTCCATACGCTCCAATTGTTTTCTACGACTTTGAGCGCGTTTGGTCGTAGAAGCACGGGCGAGATTACGTTGAACAAAATCCTCAAGCTTTGCGATTTCGCTTTGCTGTCTTTCGAATTGTTTTAAATCTAGTTCATATTGCTTCGCTTTTTCCTCTAAATACGCACTATAGTTGCCTGTATATTTTCGTGAATAAGTTCTTGAAATTTCAACGATTTGCGTAACGATTCGATCAAGAAAGTAACGGTCATGGGAAACAATTAAGATTGCTCCTTTGTATCCAGACAAGTAATTTTCTAGCCACGTTAATGTCTCAATATCTAAATGGTTTGTTGGTTCATCCAATATGAGAAGGTCAGGTTTTGTTAAGAGGAGCTTCGCAAGTGCGAGTCTAGTCTTTTGTCCTCCTGATAAGTTGGAGATTTTCGTTGAGTAATCAAATTCTGCGAAATTCATTCCAGCTAACACGCTGCGAATATCAGATTCATATTGAAAACCACCCTTATCTTTAAATTCTAACTGCTTTTCGTCATATTCTTTAAGGAGTTTATCGTATAGGGAGGGGGTTTCAAAATATTCTGGATTAGCCATTTTCTCCTCTATTGAACGAATTTGCTTTTCTAGTTGTTGCAATGGTTTAAAAACAGATAACATTTCGTCCCATATCGATAATTGTGATTCTAACCCTGTATCTTGAGCTAAATAACCAATCTCGACCCCTTTTGGTTTCATTAGATCACCACTATCATATGATAGCTGTCCGGCGATGATTTTAAGTAATGTTGATTTTCCTGCTCCATTTCGACCAACAAGACCTACCCGATCGCCTGTTTGAATTTCTAGTTTAATTGCTGATAATATCGGCTCGGCACCGAATGATTTAGTAAGGTTGTTGCATTGTAAAATAATCATTTGAACTATTCCTACTCTCATCTATCATAATTAGCTTTTTATCTAATAAGGAATGTGTTCACATGCTTCATTTTATTTAGGGTTAAAATCTTGCAGGAACACGATTTATTGCTTCAATTATAAGTGTAACGTAGAATGAATCTTTCAACAACTTATTGAACAACGCTGCAAACGAATGACAAGCAATTGTGAAATAGTGTACAATAACAAAGTAACAATTTGAATGATGAAAGGGAGGCTTGAAATGAATTCGGATCATACAAAAATTCCGCAAGCAACAGCAAAACGTCTCCCGCTTTACTACCGCTTTCTTGAAAATTTGCAATCATCAGGCAAACAACGTGTTTCGTCAACGGAATTAAGTGAGGCTGTGAAAGTAGATTCTGCGACGATTCGTCGAGATTTTTCTTATTTTGGTGCACTTGGTAAGAAGGGATATGGCTATAATGTCAATTACTTGCTGTCCTTTTTCCGAAAGACGCTAGATCAAGATGAGGTAACAAAGGTTATGTTAGTTGGGGTCGGTAATTTAGGTACGGCTTTTTTACATTATAATTTCTCTAAAAATAATAATACACAAATTGTCACGGCATTTGATGTGGACGCTTCAAAAATTGGTACTGAGGTGGGCGGTGTAACGATACGCCACCTTGACGAAATGAAAAACATTGATCCAAACGAAATTTCTGTCGCGATTTTGACTGTTCCAGTTTCAGTTGCACAGAAAATGGCGGATCAGTTAGTTGAAATTGGTATACAGGGAATATTAAACTTTACACCAGCACGTTTAGATGTACCAAGTTCTGTTCGCGTGCACCATATTGATCTTTCTGTTGAATTACAAGCATTGGTTTATTTTTTAAAACATTATCCTGTATAATGGGATGGACAAGGAGGTGTACCTATGGGAGGATTAGGTGCAGGTAGTATTGTATTAATTGCGATAGTCGCTTTGCTCATCTTTGGCCCGAAGAAGTTACCTGAGCTTGGAAAAGCAGCAGGAAATACGTTGCGTGAGTTTAAGAATGCGACAAAGGGACTTGCTGATGAAGATGATAATAAGAAAAAAAATGACTAAGCCTAGTAGGAAGGGTATATAGATGAATCAAAGAGACATGTCGGTAATGGATCATATTGTGGAGTTGAGACGGAGAATTATCATTACACTCGTCATCTTCATAATCGCTCTTATTGCCGGCTTCTTTTTAGCTACTCCGTTAATTACGTATTTACAAAGTACGCCAACTGCACAGGATTTGCCGATGAATGCCTTTAAAATGACTGATCCAATTCGGATCTTTATGACGTTTGCGTTCGCTACTGCGCTTATCTTAACTTTTCCGGTTATCTTGTACCAGCTTTGGGCGTTTGTTAAGTGGATTACATGAAAATGAGCAAAAAGCAACGCTAGCTTACATTCCATTTGCTTTTCTATTGCTTTTAACAGGGATTTCGTTTGCTTATTTCGTTTTATTTCCTTTCTTAGTCCAGTTTATGAGTAATCTCTCAGAAAGATTAGGGATTACGGAGCAGTATGGTATTAATGAGTATTTTTCATTTTTATTTCAAGTAACATTACCATTTGGGATACTATTCCAGCTGCCTGTTGTCGTAATGTTCTTTACACGTCTCGGTTTGTTAACACCAGATTTTTTAAAGCAAGTACGGAAATTTGCTTATTTCCTGTTACTCGTTGTTGCCGGCTTTATTACACCACCCGAATTATTATCACATTTAATGGTCACATTACCACTTTTGCTTTTATATGAATTTAGTATATGGGTTTCGAAAATCACTTATCGTAAAGTATTAAAGGCAGAGCAGGAAAGAGAACAAGAGAATAAGTAACTTGATTAAGGAGAAGCTTGGACTGAATCTAAGCTTCTTTTCTGCCTTTATCCTCATAAGAAGGTAGGATACGTTAAAGTTTGTGAAATATTGAACAAAGTTTGAACAATCGTTATTTTATATAGCAAAATCTTACTCAACAGCTTATACTATAACTGTAAAGAGATTGTGAAATAATTCACAATCACTTGTGAAACAATGAGCATAATTAAGGAGGAATGAAAAATGTTTGGACAATTTTTAAGAGAAAGTAAAGTAGCTGCTATCATTATGGTGTTTTTGCGATTATATTTAGGATGGGCTTGGTTAAGCTCTGGATGGGGAAAAGTAATTGGTGAGTTCAACGCAGGAGGTTTTCTACAAGGTTCAGTTGCTAACCCTGTTATGAAAGGGGAAGAAGTGATCTATCCAGCTTATGTTGCCTTCTTAGAGAACTTTGCAATACCGAACGCAGATGTATTTAGTGTTGTTGTCGCTTGGGGTGAGGTGCTAGTTGGGTTAGGATTAATTTTAGGAGTTCTAACTTCAGCAGCCGCTTTCTTCGGTGTTGTCATGAATATGTCTTTCTTGTTCGCTGGAACTGTTTCTACTAACCCGTTAATGATTATCGTGGCAATGTTTATAATGGCTGCAGGGGCGAACGCAGGCCGATATGGGGGCGACCGCTGGGTGTTACCTTATTTAAGGAATTTAATTAAATTCCCTAAGAAAAACCTCCTACATGAAAACCAAGCTTTCAATGAAGCTTTAGGAAAGTAAAAGAGTTAGTGTAATAAAATGTAAAAGAGCCCTTAAAGGAGAAGAATTTCCTTTAAGGGCATAATTCTTTGTACAGAAAGGATCAGCGTACAAGTTTGTCGGAAAAATGTATAATGTTTTTTCTTACTTATCCTTCTTGTTTTGGTCTTGGATTTTTTTGATTACTTTTCGTAAACGATAGAAGCGAAAGGCAATCATAAATTCAATTGTGGCAAAGCGACTATTAAGTAGGCCCAGAAGTTCCAGCCGGCAGCATTCACATGTTGAATAGCAAAGAAAACGAGTAAAACACCAATGACAAAATAAACGATAGCCATTGTAATAGGTGAAGCTCTCATAATAATCCTCCAATAAATTGTAATACTTGTTGTTGAACTTCTTGTTGTTGTTCTATTTCTTCTAGCATGTCATTAATTTGTTCTGCAAATACAACATTAACGAGAGCAACAAAAAGGTTAATGGCCACATGGGCAATAATTGGGACAATAATTCGTTTTGTTTTAACATAGAGGAAGGCAAAAGTAAGTCCCATCGCTGTGTAGACTAATAAATTCTCAAAATCGTTATGTAGAGCAGCGAATATAAGAGAACTTAAAAGACCTGCAATCCAAAAGTTAAAACGTTTATATAGTGACCCAAAAATAACAAGACGGAAAACAATTTCTTCTATGATAGGGCCAAGTACTGCAACAACGATAATAAACAACGGAAAGGCTTTTGCATATTCAACAATCATTTCCGTATTCTCAGAGCCTGGTTCAAACCCGAAGATCGTCATTTGAATAAAGGCAGCAGCATATTGCGAACCAAATGCCATAAAAATACCGATTAACGACCAAATAATTGCGTCACCCCGAGATGAGCGATTACTAACGGAATGTCTCTCTTGCATGTCTTTTCTTAATAAGAGAAGCATCACAATAAACCCAATTGAAAAAGCAATGACATTCCACATGCCGAAGATCTGATTTGGATCGATATTAAAATTTCGTAAAATAAAGAATCCAGGTAGGAATGAGAATTGAATCAATAAAAATGTAATAATTATCCACCAATAACGTATATTCAATGTGCTAAGCTCCTTTTTCTGAAGTTTCGCCGAAAATGCAACTTTTAATATTGTATCATATCAAAGTAAAAAGTATGTACAAGGAAGATTTGAAAATATGGCGAATTATCTATTAAGAGAATATTCATAGATAAGCTAGGGAATGATAATGATGTTGTACATACATATGACTATAATAGGAAAACTTTAGGTGAAATTGACGAAATTTTTTTTGGTGAAATACTTGCAAAATAGAGTAGATATGATTATTATAATAATTGTGTTAGCACTCGGTGACGTTGAGTGCTAATAAAAAATATATACATTTTGAAGGAGGGTGTTTTCCTTGTTAAAACCATTAGGTGATCGTATTGTAATTGAAATAGTTGAATCTGAGGAAAAAACGGCGAGTGGGATTGTACTTCCCGATTCTGCAAAGGAAAAGCCTCAAGAAGGAAAGGTCGTGGCTGTTGGAACTGGGCGTGTAACAGACAACGGTGAGCGTATTGATCTTGAAGTAAGTACAGGAGATTCCATTATCTTCTCAAAATATGCTGGAACAGAAGTGAAATATGAAGGTAAAGAATACCTTATCTTAAGAGAAAGTGACGTTCTTGCTATCATCGGTTAAGAAACAAGAACTACATATAAAAAAATTAGGAGGTTGAAATCATGGCAAAAGATATTAAATTTAGCGAAGATGCTCGTCGTGCAATGCTAAGAGGTGTAGATGCTCTAGCGGATGCGGTTAAAGTAACACTTGGTCCAAAAGGACGTAACGTTGTACTTGAAAAGAAATTTGGTTCACCATTAATTACAAACGATGGTGTAACAATTGCTAAAGAAATTGAGCTTGAAGATGCATTCGAAAACATGGGTGCTAAGCTTGTTGCAGAAGTTGCAAGTAAAACTAATGATATCGCTGGGATGGTACGACAACAGCAACAGTTCTTGCACAATCAATGATTCGTGAAGGACTTAAAAATGTAACGTCTGGTGCAAACCCAATGGTTATCCGTAAAGGAATTGAAAAAGCAACGAATGCTGCTGTAGAAGAGCTTAAGAAGATTTCTAAGCCAATTGAAGGCAGAGAGTCTATCGCACAAGTTGCTGCAATTTCATCTGCTGATGATTCTGTTGGTAACATCATTGCTGAAGCGATGGAACGCGTTGGAAACGATGGTGTTATTACAATTGAAGAGTCTAAAGGATTCTCAACAGAGCTTGAAGTAGTTGAAGGTATGCAATTTGATCGTGGATATGCATCTCCATACATGGTAACAGACTCTGATAAGATGGAAGCAGTTCTTGATAATCCATACATTCTTATTACAGATAAGAAGATCACTAATATTCAAGAAGTTCTACCAGTTCTTGAGCAAGTTGTACAACAAGGTAAGCCAATTTTAATCATTGCTGAAGATGTAGAAGGTGAAGCTCTAGCAACTTTAGTTGTAAATAAGCTTCGTGGTACATTTAACGCAGTAGCAGTTAAAGCACCTGGATTCGGTGATCGTCGTAAAGCAATGCTTGAAGATATCGCAGCTCTTACTGGCGGTGAAGTGATTACAGAAGATCTTGGCTTAGACCTTAAGTCAGCAACAATCGATCAATTAGGTCGTGCTGGAAAAGTTGTTGTAACAAAAGAAAATACAACAATCGTTGAAGGTGCTGGAGATTCAGCAGAAATTAGTGCTCGTGTAAACCAAATTAAAGCTCAAATCGAAGAAACAACTTCTGAATTCGATAAAGAAAAGCTTCAAGAGCGCTTAGCTAAATTAGCTGGCGGTGTTGCAGTTCTTAAAGTTGGTGCTGCTACTGAAACTGAAATGAAAGAGCGTAAGCTTCGCATTGAAGATGCTCTTAACTCAACACGTGCTGCAGTTGAAGAAGGTATCGTAGCTGGTGGTGGTACGGCACTAATTAATGTTATTGAAGCTGTTAAAGCAGTCGATGCTGAAGGTGACGAAGCAACAGGTGTTAACATCGTATTACGTGCACTTGAAGAGCCAGTTCGCCAAATCGCTCACAACGCTGGTCTTGAAGGATCAGTTATCGTAGAAAAGCTTAAAGGCGAACCTACTGGTAACGGATTTAACGCAGCTACTGGTGAATGGGTAAACATGGTTGAAACAGGAATCGTTGACCCTACAAAAGTAACTCGTTCTGCACTTCAACACGCTGCAAGTGTATCAGCTATGTTCTTAACAACAGAAGCTGTTATCGCTGATAAGCCAGAAGAAGAAGGTGCTGCTGGTGGCGGTATGCCTGACATGGGCGGCATGGGTGGAATGGGCGGCATGATGTAAAGGCTTTTAAGCCAAGCATCTGAAAAATAGTTAAAGCTATTTTTCGCCCATTCTGAGAACTAGTCACGAAAATGATTTATTTCTAAAGTATGACTACTTCCTAATTTTAAGGAGGTAGTCTTTTTGTTGTTGAAATTTACATATCGAGATTTCTTAGACGACAGGCGTTTTAAAAACACGACTGAGGTCAATATAAGAAATTATCAAACGATGCTTGGTGAATTTGTGAGTTATTACATCGAGAACGAAGTAGTAAACGTAGAAGATATGAAGTACAGCCACATTAAGCAATAACCTTTGTGGGTGTCAGGGGAAAGGGAAATAAGGAAGGAACGATTAACACGAAACTCATGAGAATACGTGCATTATTAAATTATATGATTGAGTGTGAAGTCATTAAAAGCAATCCTACTCACAAAGTAAAGCGGCAAAAAGAAGATGTGAAGATTTATGTTTTCACTGACGAGCAAATTGTTTTTTAGGTCCCTAGTGCTTTTGGATGCTAATTTAGCCCGTTTTTTTAGTTCATTGCCGTAGAGTTTATTTGCCTGCTTTTCCTTTTTATTATATGTTTCTGCCAATACCTCCTCTGGGATTGTTATAGGAGCTCCCAACTATTATTAGTGGGAGTGTCTTGTTTTGATTCCATTCTAAAACCCGAACTCCAATTTAGCCTATACCTGTATAATACAGGATATTATTTACCCGTTTATCTTCGTAAACATTTTTTAGATTAAAGTGGTCTGAAACTACTACAAGAGTGTGAGTGGTATTGGATCGTCGATCATGATCTTTTCTTGACCTTGGTAGTTTTCAATTATTTTTTCTTCCAATTCTTTCTGATTCATATAAATTCTCCTTTAAAGGATTTAACAAGATTATTATACAGTTAAAAATACAGGAATGAAGAAGGAAAATAGAAGGGATAAATATAGCTTTTATGAAAAATATCCTTTAAGGCGGGGGAGTTCAACAATAAGGCATTCATGTAGTGGAAGAAATGATCCTAATGCTGCATTTCTCTGTAATCAAGAAGCATTGGGTGGGGAAAACAAGAGAACCATCCCTTTGTTTCCAAATTTACTCCATTCAACTATTCCATTTTCTGTGTTATAGTTCAATATTGGACTATAACAATCAGATGAACGATTTTATAATATTCCTAAACTAAACGAAACAAAACAAAATAAAATGAAATTTAAATGAGGTTAAATATATGAGTGTATTAACGGTTACAGACCTAAACCACGGATTTGGCGATCGTACGATCTTTGATAATGTTTCCTTCCGCTTGTTAAAAGGTGAACATATAGCTTTAATTGGGGCAAACGGCGAAGGTAAATCGACGTTTATGAATATCATTACAGGGCAACTTCAGCCTGACGATGGAAAAATAGAGTGGTCAAAGCATAAACGAGTCGGTTATCTTGATCAACATACGGTTTTACAAAAGGGAATGTCAATCCGTGACGTATTAAAAACGGCTTTTCAATATCTCTTTGACGTTGAAACGAATATTAATACCATTTATGAAAAGATTTCAGACGTTACACCTGAAGAAATGGAAAAGTTGTTAGAGGAAGTTGGTACATTACAAGACATATTAACAAATAATGATTTCTATATTATTGATTCTAAGGTAGAAGAAGTGGCACGTGGTCTTGGAATTGATGGTATAGGATTAGAAAAAGATGTTCATGATTTAAGCGGTGGGCAACGAACGAAGGTTTTATTAGCCAAGCTTTTACTTGAGAAACCAGATATTCTTCTTTTAGATGAGCCTACAAACTATTTAGACGAACAACACATTCAGTGGTTAAGTCAATACCTGCAAGAATACGATAATGCTTTTTTATTAATTTCTCATGATATTCCATTTCTTAATAGCGTTGCAAATGTGATCTACCATTTAGAAAATCAGAAATTAAATCGCTACGTGGGTGATTACAACCATTTCCTTATTGCCTATGAAGCTAAAAAAATACAAGTTGAAGCTGCCTTTAAGAGACAACAATCAGAAATTGCTAGTTTAAAAGATTTTGTAGCCCGTAATAAGGCAAGGGCATCTACCAGCAGCCTTGCCATGTCGAGACAGAAAAAACTCGATAAAATGGATGTTATTGAAATAGCACAGGAACGACCAAAACCTGATTTCAACTTTAAAGAAGCAAGAACCTCAGGTAAATTAATTGTTGAGACGAAAGAATTTGTCATTGGGTACGATGAGCCACTATCAAAGCCGTTAAATCTTTATATAGAGCGTGGACAAAAAGTGGCATTAGTTGGAGCGAATGGGATTGGTAAGACTACACTCCTTCGTAGCATGCTCGGAGAAATAAAATCTCTTTCTGGTTCACTTGAACGCGGTGAACATCAGTATATTGGGTATTTTGAACAAGAAGTGAAAACGGAAAATCAAAACACGTGCATCGAAGAAATATCGAATACGTTTCCTCAGTTAAGCCAAGGACAGGTACGCGCTGCTCTTGCGAGATGTGGGTTAACTAGAAAACATATTGAAAGTAAAATATCCGTATTAAGTGGTGGAGAGCAAGCGAAAGTCCGGTTATGTAAGCTCCTTAACGAAGAAAGCAATATCCTTGTTTTTGATGAGCCAACCAACCATTTGGATAAAGATGCAAAAGCTGAGCTAAAACGAGCTTTGAAATCGTATAAGGGAAGTATTGTCCTTATCTCTCATGAACCTGATTTTTACCAAGACGTAGTAACAGATATTTGGGACGTAGAATCATGGACAACCAAAACCATCTAAACTTGAACGATCCGATTAGGAGTCGCCATTTCTGACTATCCATATGAATAGTAAAAAGGAGAGCCGATGATTACTCTCCGTGGGTTTTAGGACTTGCGGGAGTTTTTCTATTTAAGATAAAGGATAATCAACGAGATATTCAGCTGAAATGAAAAAATATTTTAAGATGAAACTGCACAGGGGACAAAATGATATGTTAGATATTCGCAAAGGTAAATCACTAATATGGTACAAAAACGAATTTTTTAGAAAGGTATCGGTTGAGTTGGCACAAGTTTTTGAGCAGAGACATTGGGTGGTTTTTTACTTGGATTGCAGAGTGTATTGTGCGAGGAAATTTGCCAATTGACTGCTTGTTGGTTATTGATTCAAACTATTGTAATTGATTCTAAAGATTATAGAGGAACATTAGTGCTTCCAACCGATGGAATATTAGATTTGGTAGATGGAAGTTAAATTGTGATGTAACTGTTTAAGGTTATATTCCCGACAAAGGTAGCTTTCTTTTTAAACATTGAATATGCCTTTAATAGACGTTCTAATTGTTCAATTAATCTTTTTCATAGAACCTTTAATTTTGATTATTTCCTTTAAAAATGGCCTTGAATGGTTGATAAGAGGTTTTGGATTATCAAAAATAAGGGAGATTATCAATATTTTCAATTTACTGAAGGGTTTAACTTGATTATTATTATAAATAACCTCGTAAGAATTCCATAATCCAAAATAAACGGAGAAGGAGGAGGTGAATTTTATAAATAGATAGATGCAAAAGAAAATGAATGCGGTTTCATTAAATTATACGATTTACAACTAGATTTTGCTGGTCTTTTATACGACTTCAACTTCTATGGAAATTCCTATTTTTTAGTACAGTTTCAAGTTCCAATTAATTAAACCAAACGTTTTTTCTAACTGTGTTGTACATGCATTGAATTTTTGCTAACGATGTACCCGTTTCGGGAAACAGCTTTGGTTTTCCAGCAAATGAACAGAAAAGGGTCAAATGTTGATTCCAGTTATTTTTTGTAAGCGCTTAATTTGAGGCTGTTAATAAGTGATATGTTATGCATCAAAGGATTGATTTCTAAAATCGTTTTTTCCTAGATTGGGAGGTTATGAATAGGAGGAGAAGCGTCATTGGATAAGTTTCTAAAAATTATTCGAAAGTGAGGAACTTGATTATGGCAAAAAGAATGACAATATTGATAGCAGTAATGGTCATGTTAGTTTCTTTATTCCCATTAAATGTTACCTTGGCTGAAGGATCAAAAGTAGAAACAAAACAACTTAGACAAATGGAAAAGTTGGATCGAGGAGTTGTTGCGGTTAAAACCGACGAAGGGATCTATGTAGGATGGCGCATGTTAGGTACCGATCCGGAAGATATTTCTTTTAATGTTTATCGTGATGACGAAAAAATCAATTCATCTCCTATTACATCAAGTACTAACTTTCTCGATCAGGAGGGTCATGAAAGTTCCACTTATTCTGTACAAGCCATTGTGAATGGGAAAGAACTTTCTCCATCGGATTCTGTTGATGTATGGAATGAGCAATATATGAGTATTCCATTGCAAAAACCAGAAGTAGAATCGGTAGTGGAACCGATCGATATCCCAGAGGAGATTTCCGGGAAAATCGGATTAGGTTCATGGGCTACGCAAGTAGAGTATGATGATGTGAAAGTCACTAGCAACGGGGAAACATTGTTTGCCGATGATTTTAGCGAAGACTCCTCTGACGTATGGAGTACTAACAGTGAAACATGGGTAATAGAAGACGGTGTGTACAAGCAAACTAGTAATGATACGGATATTCGTGCAGTAGCTGGAGACGTTGATTGGAGTAATTACACACTTGAATTACGTGCCAGGAAAACTGGCGGAGATGAAGGTATGTTGATTTTGTTTGGTGTTCAGGATTCTGAAAATTATTATTGGCTAAATCTTGGTGGCTGGGGAAATACACAGCATGCCATTGAAAAATCAGCATCAGGTGCAAAATCAACAATTGGTGAACAAGTTTCTGGTACGATCGAATTGGATCGCTGGTATGACATTAAGGTTGAAGTATCTGGTATGGTCATAAAAACGTATCTAGATGGGGAATTAATCCATGAAGTAGATGATACCTTAATTCCTTCACCAACACTTGAATATCATGCAAATGACGCAAGCGTTGGCGATTTGGATGGAGACGGACAATATGAAATTATATTGAAATGGGAGCCTAATAATGCGAAAGACAATTCACACTCAGGTTTTACGGATGAAGTTTTTCTAGATGCCTATAAACTTGATGGTACACTGCTATGGAGAATTGGCTTAGGAAAAAATATTAGAGCTGGTGCTCATTATACACAGTTTTTGGTATATGACTTTAATGGCGACGGTAAGGCTGAGGTTGCGATGAAAACTGCTGACGGCACTGTGGATGGAACAGGAGCTGTTATTGGGGACGCAAATGCAGATTACCGTAATGAAGGCGGATATATATTAGAAGGACCAGAATATTTAAGTATTTTTGATGGTGAAACTGGCAAGGAATTAGATCGTGTGGATTATTACCCACCTAGAGGAGATGTTTGTGACTGGGGGGATTGCTATGGAAACCGAGTGGATCGTTTTCTAGCTGGGGTTGCTTATTTGGATGGTGAGAGACCAAGTATGATAATGGCACGAGGTTATTATACTCGAACAGTATTAGCTGCTTATGACTTCAGAGACGGCAAACTTTCAAAGAGGTGGGTATTCGACAGTGATGAACCTGGGAATGAAGGATACGCTGGACAAGGAAATCATAGCTTATCTATTGCCGACGTTGATGGAGATGGCAAGGATGAAATTGTCTATGGTGCGATGGTTGTCAATAATGATGGTACCGGACTTTATACAACAGGTTTGGGACATGGGGACGCACTCCATGTAGGTAAATTTAACCCGAATCGCCCTGGTATGGAGATTTTTGCAACTCAAGAATGGGCAAGTGCTCCATATGGATTTGCAGTGCGTGATGCAGCAACTGGTGAGATTTTAGCTGGAGAACATACAGGAACAGATGTTGGACGTGGCATGATAGCGGACATCGATCCGCGTTATGATGGAGCAGAATTTTGGGCTTCGGATAGTTGGGATGGTTCAGAAGGTCTTAGTGGTCTATATTCAGTTGAAGGTGAACTAATCACAAATAATGCACCAAAGTCGTTAAACTTTGCTATTTGGTGGGATGGAGATTTACTACGTGAATTATTAGACCACGATTTTAACGCTGAAGACAATCCACCTGGGGTTGGAAAAATCGATAAATGGAATTGGGAAAAGGAAGAATTAGAAACGATTTTTGTACCAGAGGGTACTCGTTCCAATAATTGGACAAAAGGAAACCCAGCACTTCAAGCCGATTTGTTCGGGGATTGGCGTGAAGAAGTGATTTGGCCTTCTGAAGATGATACGGAGTTGCGTATTTATACGACAACAGATGTAACAGAACATAGAATCTATACGTTAATGCATGATCCACAATACCGTACAGCGATTGCTTGGCAAAATGTTGCATATAATCAGCCACCTCATCCGAGCTTTTTCATAGGCCATGATATGGAGGAGCCACCGGTGCCATCTATTTATGTGGATAAATTAGAGACGAATGTTCAGGTGACACCTAAAACGCTGAATCTTAAATCTAACGGAAAAGCTAATTCTTTTAACGTGATAATGGATTTAGCAGATGCCAACGTTGGTGTTACAGATAATGTTCAATTGAAAGTGAATGACTCTACAATTACGGCAACAAGTGTATCGGAAAAGAATAATAGCTTGCAAGCAAAGTTTGATAGACAAGATATCATTCAAGCAATGGAAGGATTAAACGGTAATATTGACGTAGAAGTAACAGCCTATTTAGCAGATGGAACAATTCTTTATGGTAGTGATACTATTAAAGTAATTCATTAAGAATTAATTAAATATCGTTAGGGCGGGTAATGGCCGAATTGGCTCTACCCGCTTCTTCTTGTTTCATTTTCAGTATCTTCAAAATTTAAACACTAATGTGTACTACCTCTTAGTTACAATTGATAGAAAAAATTTGCAAAAGTGATAAAAAGTATGAAAGTATATTCTTATTAGGTTTTCTAATAGGGGTGAAGAATGATGCCAAATTCAATATTGCTAGTTGAAGATGATTTAGAAATTAGTGAAATGGTTAAGAGTCAAATGATGAAGGAAGGTTTCAAAGTGATTCAAGCATTTGATGGCGAGGCTGCTCTACAATACTTTTCTGCTGAGGCCTTTGATTTAATTTTGTTAGATCTAATGTTGCCCAAGGGGAATGGAATGGACTTTTTGCAGTTCGTAAGGGAACAGAGTGTTATTCCTGTCTTAATTATGTCGGCAAAAGATAGTGAGGTGGATAAAGCGATAGGTCTTGGCTTAGGAGCTGATGATTATATTACGAAGCCCTTTTCTATGATTGAATTGACAGCTAGAGTGAAGGCTGCCATTCGACGAGCTAAAAACTACTCCAAATCTGTTGAAAAAGAAGTAACAACGATCATTAACATCGGTAAGATAACTGTTGATTTAGATAATTATTTAGTTACGAAAGAAAATCGAGATGTTAAGCTAACATCGAAGGAATTTCTCATTTTAAAGATGTTTATTAGTTCACCAAATCGTGTATTTACAAAGGAGCAAATCTATCAATCTGTTTGGAAAGAGGATTATTATAGGGATGAGAATGTAATTAATGTACACATGAGGCGGCTACGAGAAAAGATTGAAGATGACCCTTCTAATCCGCAGTACATTAAAACGATATGGGGCATTGGTTATAAGCTTGGAGAATTTTAATATGAATATTTTATTAGGTTCCATTATTTTTATTTTACTTACAGTCGTTTTACTACAGGTGAAAGCTGCTCGAAAAAAACAAGCAGACCTTCAATATGTTCGAGAGAAGCTAAGTCAAATTCTTACAGAAAAAACGGATGAAAAGCTGATTATACAAACAGATGATGCAAATTTGAAGCTTTTATTAATTGAGATGAATCGTCTATTGGAACATAATCAAAAGGTTGTTGCTAATTATAATAAAACGGAGATAGCCATGCGTAAAATGCTGTCAAATATTTCGCACGATCTTAAAACGCCTTTAACTGTTGTGTTAGGCTGTATTGAGATTGTACTGGAAGATTCAAGCCTATCTGACAATGAAAGAAAAGCTCTGCTTGAGAAAGTAAATCGTAAATCACAGGAAGTGTTGAATTTAATTAATAAATTTTTTGATTTAGCAAAATTAGAATCTGGTGATAGGGACATGCATATTTGCCGTCTTGATATAAATGAAATTTGTAGAAATAACATCTTATCCTTTTATGATATGTTAACATCAAAAGGATTTGATGTAGATGTTTCTATACCTGACCAACCACTTTACATATTTGCTAATGAAACAGCGATTGATAGGATTTTACAGAATCTTATTTCAAATGCCATTCGATATGGAAGTGATGGTAACATCATTGGTATTGAAGTTCGATACGATGAGGAAGCGATCTTCATTGACATTTGGGATCGAGGAAAGGGCATTCAAGCCAGTCATAAGGATCGAGTATTTGATAGAATGTATACACTTGAGGACTCCAGAAATAAACAATATCAAGGAAGCGGGTTAGGGTTGACTATTACCAAACGATTAGTAGAAGAAATAGGTGGCGAAATTTCACTCTCCAGTATTCCGTTTGAGAAAACAATGTTCACGATTAAACTTAAACGAGTTACATACTAATTTAAATAAAAAACGTAAGAAATAAGTAAGAATTGATTAATAAAAAAGAAAGTTCTCCTCAGTAACATGAAGATATGAAAAATAGAGAGGAGTTATCAGATGACATACATTTTACAAACGAATCACTTAACAAAAGCATTTCAAGGAAAGGAAGTCGTATTAAATGTCAATATGAAGGTAAAGAAAGGGGAAATTTATGGGTTTCTTGGTCCAAATGGAGCAGGGAAAACAACGGTTATGAAAATGCTCATGAATTTAGTAAAGCCTACAAGTGGCGAAATCAATATGTTTGGTCAGCGAGTAACAAATCATTCATATGAGTTGTTGAAACGAATTGGTTGTATTATTGAGTACCCTGTGTTTTACGATAAGCTTACCGCAAAAGAGAATTTAGATTTACATTGTGAGTATATGGGCTATTATGATAAAAAAGCAATTGATCAGGCATTAGATTTAGTAAATTTAAAAAATGTTGATAATAGGGCAGTAAAAGATTTTTCTCTCGGAATGAAGCAAAGGCTAGGGATTGCTAGAGCAATCATAACTAAGCCTGAGCTACTTATACTTGATGAGCCGATAAACGGACTAGATCCTGTTGGTATCAAGGAGTTACGGAGCCTATTTCAAATGCTATCAAAAGAATACGGAATAACGTTACTTATATCAAGTCATATCCTTGGAGAAATAGAATTGATTGCGGATACGGTTGGTGTTATTAGTGAAGGGCGATTAGTTGAAGAAGTATCTATGGAGGACATTAGAAACAAAAATACGAATTATATTGAAATTGGTACGAACGATAGTAAGAAAGCAGCCCTAGTTTTAGAGGATTCCTTGAATATTTCAAACTACAAAATTATTGACCAATCGATTATTAGAATATATGAAACACAAATTTCTCAAAATGAAGTTTCAAAATCATTGATTTTACAGAACGTTTCCATTAACTCGATTAATGTGAAAAACATTCTTTAGAAGATTACTTCTTAACCTTAATTAATGGAGGTGACAAAATTGCTTAAATTACTCAAATTAGAAATGAAAAAACATAAAATGTTTGGCTATGTCAAAGCTGCGTGTATCGCAAATATCATTATAATCGTATTAGCGTGTCTTTTACCCATTATAGATAGGATAGAAGGCGATGCTTATTTTAACAATTATGAAATGATGTTCATGCTGATCGATACGATGGTAAGAACAACATTTATTGTGTTTTCTGGGGTTCTCATTGCAGAGTTGATCATTGACGAATATAAAAATAAAACAATGCATCTCATGTTTATGTATCCCATAAAGAGACATAAGTTCATCCTAGCTAAACTTATCATCGTTTCGAGCTTTACGTTTTTAGCCATTGTTTTATCTAACTTTATAATAAGTGCTACCTTTTACGGAATAAATTCTTTTGCTCATTTCATTACAGACACACTAACGATGAAGTTTATTTCGGAGCAAGTGGTAACGGTACTATTTAGTGCATTATCTTCTGCAGGACTAG
Source organism: Bacillus sp. JCM 19034 (assembly GCF_001310635.1). GTDB lineage: Bacteria > Bacillota > Bacilli > Bacillales > Bacillaceae_D > Halalkalibacter. The sequence continues at coordinate 40,623 of NZ_BAXR01000012.1, read as the reverse complement.
GATTAATTCCACTTTACTTCGGTATGATTAGAAAATCTGTACCGGCAACAATTGTAACAACGATTTTACTAGTTAGTATAATAGGATCGAACTTTAATGGATTTTCCTTATTTAATGTTATAGCAATTCCAGCAGCTCTTGCAGTTATTGGACTCATTATCGCATATATGTCTATTAAAGATATTGAGAAGGTTGACATTATTTAAAATATTTAAATTAGGAGTTATTCGCTTAAAATGGCATCTTCATTTAACAAAGGATTTTGGTATGTTGTTAAACACACTAAAAAAGGTCTTGCATTGTCCAAGAACACGAGCGAGACCTTTATATAACAATAAAGTGAGAGTTTTACCTCATGTCCTATCCCCTTATATTTCAAAAGTGCCCCTATACCAAAGCTTCGTATAATCAACCCATCCTAACACATTCAGATGGATATTCTCTAGGCGGTCTTCGTGAATAGCAAATTGTTGTAGCCGGTATAAGTAAATAAGATGATGTGACTGACTTAAATTTTTCTCAATATACTGGAAAGACTCAATACACTCCTCTGTTTTTCGTGCTTCTAAAAATGATGTTTCAATTTGTTTCTTCACATTATCTGTCATATGATAGGAAGCAAGGCTGTGACTGCCAATTAAAGAAGAAAGATAAGTGTAGATTTTGCTTTCGTCCGCGAGTTGTTCGCCAAGTAGGAAATCAGATTGCTCTTTTAGTGGTAGCTGCTGTAATTGTTCGTATGGATATATGTGTAGGCTGCAATAAATTCCTAACTCCTCTAGCTTTTTTTGAATCCATTTTCCGTCTAATTCATTTCCTGCTCCTGTATAGCTATATAGGGCTAGTGTTTCTCCGTTGTATCGACTTTGCTTTAAATAGTCTGAGGCTTTATTTCTATTGAGCTTTTTATCGCCTAGCTTCTCCAAATTTGAATCCATCCTTGATGCAGGTATAAATCGATTCCCATTTAAGTCTTTTATTAATTGTTCTGGATCTAATGCAAGGTAGATCGCTTTCCGTAAGTAGGGATCTTTCATTCGTTCTCTATTCATATTGAGTGTTAATAGCTTACTTCCTTTATCGATCACAGAATCCTGATTAAATTGGGCAGCTTTTGGACCGGAATATGGATAATGATAGAAATTAACAGATTCCGAGAAATGAGTGCCACGTTGATTATCATAAAGAGTAGGAAAAAAATACATCGTTACCTCATCAAGTAAGGGACGCAGGTAAAAATAATTTGAAAAATTAACTAATGTTAGTTTGTGGTTTGACTGTTCCTGTACTTGAAAAGGACCAGTTCCAACGGATTGATTCATAAAACCTTCTGGTACGATGCTTCCACCTAATGATGCGACGAGATCAAGAAAGAGAGGAACTGGTTTTTTTAGGTTGAATCGTACTGTATATCGGTCAAGACTAGCGATATTCTCGATCCAATGAGTAATCCAGTAATACGCTGACCTGGAATGTTTATGTCTAAGAAAGCTGTAACAGACATCAGATGCAGTCAATTCTTTCCCATTATGAAACGTAACCCCTTTTCGTAAATAAAATGTCCACTCTGTAAAGTTACGATGACAATAGTGATGAGCTAAATGTGGTTCGTGAGACTTCTTATCCTCATCATAGGCCACTAACTGGCTATAAATGTGCCGCATCACATGGTTTTCTGAGCGACGATTCACATAAAAGGGATCAAGAAACACTAAGGGGCGATAAGAAGGAAAGAGAAGACGATCTTTTTCTCCTCTGTTCTTTGTTTCTTCCCCTTGCTGTAAATTTGAAAATAACGAGTAAATAAAGTTCCGTTGTACGTCGTCTGCTAGCTGGTATTGTTGAATGAATGCAATCGAATCATCAATGGATGATAATTTTCTCGCCTCCTCTAAAACTAGCGAGTCAAACTCCGCATCTAGTGAAATAGTTGAATAATTTCCACGGCCTCTCCCTGGGAGCCAAGTAATCCAGCCTAGCGTTTGCATTTTAGCTAAAATTATCTTTGTATTTCGAATAGAACAGTGAAGAATCGTTGAGAGCTGCTTAAGTGTAATTTGGATCGGTTTGTTCGTTTCTTTTAGAGATTGCGTTAACACATGATAATGATCAATCACCTTCATTTATATCACCTGCCTTAAAAGGGGAAAAGATTCTATTTTATTGTACACTTTTTTTCCTCCTTTAGAAAACTACAATAGAGATAGGAGGGATGTTCAGATGAACGTAGTTATAGCAACATGGAACAAGGTGAAACGAGAATGGATGGAAAGAGGGTTACTACGGACTGGTTTACCTATAACAGCAATCTCAAACCAAATAGAGGACATCGATGAAACAGAACCAACATTTAGAGGAAATGCTCGTTTGAAGGTGGAGGCCATTAGGCGAGGCGATTCAACATCGATTATTGTTGGGGAGGATTCTGGACTATCGGTTGAAGCGTTAGATGGATTTCCTGGTGTAAAGACAGCTCGATTTTTAAAAGGTACAGATGATGATCGTGCGAAAAAGATCATAGAGTTATTACAAGGAGTTCCCCTTAGTAAACGAAAGGCTGTTTTCCACAGTGCGATTGTTGTATCATTTCCTGATGGAACGCAGGTTGTTTGTGAGGGGGTTATGCATGGATGGATATCAACAAAAAGGCTAGAAGAGGAAGGGTATGGGTATGGAGGTATTTTCTTACTCAGTAATAGCCTTGTACTAGCTGAGCAGCCAAGTAAGGATTATCTGGTGTTTGATCACCATAGACAGGCATTATTTCAGGCCAATCTAGCAATACATGATTGGTTGGCTAACCAATGAAGATCACACCAAAAAAACAGGTTATAGGAATTGCATTACTAACAGCAGTGGCGGTTATGGGCGATTCGATGCTCTTTATCGTTCTTCCTTTATACTGGGGAGATATTGGTCTTACCGCTCTATGGCAAATCGGTGTCCTTTTGTCAGTAAATCGCTTTGTCCGTCTTCCTTTAAACCCGTTAGTCGGGCTATTTTATAAACATTTTCAGCTACGGACTGGGGTGTTGATTGCGGTAGGATTAGCTGCTTTGACGACAATGTCATATGGCATCATCCATGACTTTTGGCTTCTCTTCCTCATGCGTTCATTATGGGGCGTAGCTTGGTCGTTACTTCGTCTTGGCGGCTATTTAACTGTCATTGAAGCAGCGAATGATAACAATAGAGGAAGGTTTGTCGGTTTATATAATGGACTGTGGGGGATTGGTGGCTTAGTTGGCATGCTAGCGGGCGGGATCCTTGTCGATATTACGTCAGTTACGTTTGTAACAAGTATGTTTGCTCTCTTATCGGCAATCGCCTTTCCGTTTGTATGGCTACTAGTTCCGGTCAAAGCTGCTGAGCCAATCGAAGAGAAACAAACCCAAGGGGGTACAAGCTGGTTTACATCACGTGTAGCACTTGTTTTGACAACAAGTCTAGCTATGGGATTCATTGTATTTGGCTTGTTTTCATCGACATTAAGTCCACTAATTGAAAGAAGCTATCTAGCAGACTGGTCTTATGCACAAGTAACGATAGGAGCGGCTACATTGGCCGGTGTCATACAAGCTATTCGGTGGGGATGGGATCCCTTTGTGGCACCGTGGATTGGAAAGTGTTTAGATCAGTCAACGTCTAAAATACAAATTCTGCTTATTCCTTTATTTATAGGCAGCATCTTGCTATTTCTACTTGGCCATGTACAATCTCTGCTACTATTACTCGTTCTTTTACTTCTATTCCAATTTATATCAACGTGCTTTGTGACAATAACAGATACGTTAGCAACTGGGGTAGCATCGCAAACACACCGAGTGAAGGTAATCACAGCACATACAATTGCTGTTGACATTGGAGCAGCTCTTGGACCGTTAGTAGCCTTTTATTTGTTGGAGTTTAATCCGTTATCAATGGTTTATATTCTTGCAGCAAGCTTACTCCTGCTACTAGGATTCATTTGGCTAATCCAGATTTATAGTAAACAGAAGACTTGAAATAAGGTGAAAAATTGGTACTTCTCATGAGTTCACTGAACGTTTGAGAGGCTACTGATTTAATACAATTTTTCCTTCTCCAAAACATCATTAGTCCAAACTTTTATGAACTGTCTGAGTTACTCGATAGATTGTCATTCCTAACGTTCAGAGGGAGCTCTTGTATAAAGTAGCTAAGTAAGCATTTTTACCCGGAGCTAGACCTATCTATTAATACTTCTTTCATGTTCTCCCCAACTTTATCATATCCCCCTAGATTGCGTTTCATTAGTGTCTAAGCTTTTGAGACGCCTTATTCATATTCATTTTTAAAATTTATGAATAATTTGATCGAACATATTGACAATTTAATATGGTATGATATTCTAATACCGACAGACAGTCGGTCTGTGATGTAAGAAGAATTACAAGGAGATGTAATAATGAGAGTTGTCAAAGAAGCGGATGACCGAAAAAACGAAATACTAGATGCAGCTGAAGAGCTTTTTGCTCAGAAAGGCTTTGATGGCACGAGCACAAAAGATATTCTTGAAAAAGTCGGAATTGCAAGGGGCACGCTCTATCATCACTTCAAATCGAAAGAGGCGATTATGGATGGCCTAATTGAGCGTTATAGTAATCAGATTTTAAGTGCGGCCAATGAAGTTGCTTTAGACAAGAGTATCCCGATACACGAGCGTATTTTTCGTGTGGTCATGGCTCTAAACGTAGATGGGGAAAGCGGCAAAGAAATTAAAGAGCACATTCATAAGCCGCAAAATGCATTAATGCATCAAAAGATACAAAAGGTCATCATTAACAACGTTCCCAGAATACTAACAGATATCATCCGTGAAGGGATTGAGCAAGGGTTGTTTAACACACCATTTCCGTTTGAGTGCATGGAAATGGTCGTCATATATCTGAATACCGTTTTTGATGATGATATGGTCGAGATGACTAACGATGAGCAACTATCTCGCATACAGGCGTTTGTTTATAACTTAGAAAGATTGCTTGGTGCTGAAAGCGGAAGTTTTATGTATATTATAGAGATGTTTGGCAGCAATAGTGATGAATAATACGGAGTTTTTCTTCTTAATAGACGGTATGGGACAAAGTAGTTGTTGAGAGGAGATACTACATAGTGAATGAATTAAAAATAGAAAATGGATTTAACAAATTTCTAGTACTCTGGACTGGGGAATTGATATCTAATATTGGTACTGGATTGACAGCTTTTGGTCTTGGGGTATATGTGTGGCTAATGACACAATCAGCGGTGGATATCGCAATGGTGGAAATGGCCGCCCTTTTACCGATGATTTTACTAGCACCAGCTGCGGGAGTTCTTGCAGACCGATATGATCGAAGGTTACTCATGATGATCGGAGATATCGTTTCGGGATGTGCACTACTTGTGCTATTAGGCCTTATGCTTTCTGGAGAAATTCAGGTGTGGCAAATCTGCCTGTGTATTGGATTTAGTTCTGTTTTTTCAGCATTGTTAAACCCAGCATACAAAGCAACCATTACAGATTTACTGACAGAGGAGGAATATACAAAAGCGAGTGGATTGATGGGAGTTGCCTCTTCTTCTAAGTTTTTGATTTCACCGATTTTAGGTGGATTAATATTAGCCTTTTACAGTATGGAGGTGATTCTCGTCATCGATATACTCACTTTTATTGTCACAGTCATTGCAATCTTCTCAATAAGGAAATCTCTTGCAGTTAAACCACAGAGTAAGAAAGAATTGAATTTTTCAAGGAATTAAAAGAAGGATGGTTGATTATTCTCCAATCTAAAGGAGTTATGCTATTAATTGTGCTTGTTTCATTTTTAATGTTCTACATGGGAATTATTCAAGTACTGTCAAAACCAATGATCTTATCCTTTGCCGATGAGAAAACGACAGGAATTCTCCAAACAGTCGTTGCCTGTGGGATGATGGTGTCAAGTATTATTATTGGAAATGGCCTTATTAAGAAAAACTATGTGAACGTCATGATCATGAGCTTTATTGTGTCTGGTATTACGATGGCAGGGTTTGGTGCCACTACTAGTATCCCAATCATTATTATATTTGGATTTTTGTTTTTTGCATCGTTGCCATTTGCCAATGCATGTATCGATGTTCTCATAAGAAAATCAATCGATAATGATAAGCAGGGCAGAGCATGGGGACTTATTTCTTTAATTTCACAGCTAGGATTTGTAGCAGCGTACGTTTTAGGTGGGGTTTTAGCAGACTATGTATTTAATCCAGCACTTGTAGAAGGAGGCGTGCTTGCAGATACTGTTGGGAAAATGATAGGAACAGGTGAGACAAGGGGTATTGGGTTAGTAATCATTCTTGCCGGAATGGGTCTCGTTGTTACGGCACTATTTGTATCGAAATCAAAGGGTATTCGTGATATGGAAACACAAATAGGTATAGGTAGTCGTTACCAATCAGAACAATTATCTCATGAATAGGAAATTTTGCGAAGAAGGCATGCAAAAGCCAGGGGGAAAATAATGTTTTTTAAAATGGTGAAGAACGATTTTTTAAGGAACAAAATGGTCACGATTGCTGTATTTGTATGTATGACGTTGGCTGTTATCCTTGCAGCTAGTGCGACAAATAACATCGCCAATCTCATTCAGTCAATGTCTGAATTACAAGAACGAGCAGTCCCTGCCGATATTACTCAAATGCATTCCGGAGAATTTGATCAGGAGAAAATTGATCAATTTACTGAGGATCATCGTGAACATATCGCGATGCAGGAAACGATGGTTCTCTTAACGGTCGATGGAAGTCAGATTCATTTTGGTGAAAATCAAACGATGGCTGGCACGGTACAGGATATTTCATTTGTAGTTCAGAATGAAAAGTTTGATTTTATATTAGATTTAAATAACGAAAAGCTAAATGTAAAAGCAGGAGAAGTCGCCGTTCCTATCTACTTCATGCAGCAATATGACTTAGAAATCGGCGAAACGATTAGAGTGAAAAGCGGTGAATATTATAAGGAGTTTGTCATTTCAGATTATGCTAGAGATTATGAAATGAACTCTTCTCTTACTTCCTCGAAACGATTTGTTCTGAATCAGGAAGATTATGATGAAATGTACAAGATGCAGGCAACGGAACTAGAATATCTCATTGAATTTAAACTAACTGAAGATGGGGATTCCCAAGCCGTACAAACTGCCTATATCGAAGCTGGGCTTCCGGCTAATGGTCCAACAGTCGAAGGAATGATCTTCTTATTATTTAATGCAATGTCAGATGCAGCGGTGGCAATGGTCATTATTCTTATCAGTTTTCTCTTGATAATTATTGCTTCTCTTTGTATTAGAATGACGTTTTTGGCAACGATTGATGAAGATTTAAGAGAAATTGGTGTAATGAAAGCAATAGGTTTATCCAAAAAGGATATAAAGAAGGTATATCTTAATAAATACAGAATCATGGCCATAATTGCTGGTATACTAGGCTATCTGCTTTCCTTTGTGGTAGTAAATCTATTTAACGGAAATATGAAGCTTTACATCTCCTCAGATTTATCAGGAAATTTAAAATATGTATTATCTCTTATTGCTCCACTTGTAATCTATTTCATGATTGTAATATATTGCAAGAAAGTGTTGAAAAGAATTGATAAAATTTCCGCAGTAGAAGCCTTGCGATCAGCTATTATGGAACGTGGTAAGGAACGAAAATACAGTTTGCCACTGCTTAAGAACAAGTTTTTTAGCACTAATATTTATATGGGCTTAAGGGATGTTTGGAAACGATCTAAATTATATAGGTTGCTGTTTTTCATTTATATTGTATGTACATTTATTATCATCCTCCCTCTTACTATCTTTAACACCATGAATTCACCGGAATTTTCTACTTACATGGGTATCGGAAAATCCGACATGCGAATTGACCTTCGCTTGACGGACATGATAACAGAAGATTTTCAAAGGCTGCAGGAAGAGCTCCAAAATGATTCTGACATTGAAAAGTACGCAGCCTTCATAACAAGCTCTTACCAGGTCAAAAATGCTGAAGGTAATTGGGATTATATAAATATTGAGATCGGAGACTTTTCTGTATTTCCATTAAAATACCTAGAAGGAAGAGCTCCTGAGAATGAAGGTGAGATCTCACTATCTTATGCAAATGCATCAAAGGACGTATTAAACAAGAGAGTGGGAGATGAAGTAATAGTAAAGGCTAACGGACAAGAAAGAACGTTGAAAGTAACGGGAATCTATCAAGATATCACAAACGGAGGGAAAACAGCTAAGGCGGATACAAGTCTTGGTATTAATAACGATGCCGTTCTTTGGTATATCGTGAACATAGATGTTGCTCCGGGTGTGGATATACAAAGAAAAATGTACGATTATCAGGCTACCTATGACTTTGCACAAGTCAATGATATCAAAGATTATACACAACAAACCCTTGGAAATATTATTGATCAAATGAGCATTATTGTTATAGGAGGGATGGCCATTGCCGTCATTATTATTGTATTAATAACGGCCTTATTCCTTCGCATGTTATTATCAAAAGATATGTCGCAGATTGCTATTATGCGAAGTGTCGGACTAACTTCACAAAATATTCGTCATCAATATATGGCAGGAACGTTGATGGTATTAGTAGTAGGAATCATTTTCGGAGTACTAGCTTCCAATTACTTAGGTGGGGTTATAGTAAGTATGGCGATGTCCTCTATGGGAGCTGCCAAAATTGAATTGATTACGGTTGCCTGGCAGACTTGGCTACTATGTCCGTTGGTACTGATTGCAGTAGTTGGAATGACAATCTATGTATCCTGTAAGGTAGCTGTTACAGATGATTTATCAGTCATTTTAAAAAGTTAGATGTGCTTTAGAAGGCTGATCGAGGATGTACGTTGATTATAATAATTGGCAAGGGAGTATGATAAATGAGCCTTATAGTAGAAGCTAGAAATGTGAACAAACACGTGAAATTAGGAAATCAACATACGCTACAAATCTTAAAGGATATAAGCTTGGAGATTGAAGAGGGCGAATTCGTATCAGTGATGGGGCCTTCTGGAAGTGGGAAATCAACACTGCTATATAATATAAGTGGCATGGATAAAATCACATCAGGAAGCGTGGCATTTAAAGGTAATGAAATTTCTCGTCTAAAAGAAGAGACATTGGCAAACATTCGCCTGAAAAGCATGGGATTTATTTTTCAAGATATTAATCTCTTAAAAAATTTATCATTAATTGATAATGTTATGTTTCCTGCACTAGTTTCAAAAGATGCAGATAAATATTTGATCCATCAAAAAGCGAAGAAACTAATGAAAATGACGGGGATTGAAAAGCTTGCAGATCATTCTATTACGCAAGGCTCTGGCGGACAGTTGCAAAGAGTTGCTATTTGTAGAGCATTGATCAATGAACCAGATATTATCTTTGGAGACGAACCAACAGGGGCATTGGATTCAAAATCAACAGCAGAGGTTATGTCCATCCTTACAGAGATTAACAAAAAAGGGACGACAATTATGCTCGTTACCCATGACGCAAAGGTGGCAGCGAAAACTGAAAGGGTATTGTTTATGGTAGATGGAAAACTAATTGCAGAGAAGAGAATGAGAAAATACGACCCGCAATATGACAATCCGAAAAATAGAGAAGAAAGTTTGATGAGATGGTTAGTTGAAAAGGGTTTTTAGGTTTCTACTGTTTTTCTATATAACTATAACACCTTTTACGAGAGCGGATTAGAGGTCTTTCACAAGTGATGTGAGAGTCTCTTTTCCATTACTCTTTGTGTATTTATAGGTTAGAATTGAGCTATTATTTAAACTCAAAAGGGTCCATTTCAAAGTACAGTAACTGGATCGGATATGGAGATCTTGATCCCTGGTATTTAATGGTCCTTGAATAAAAGTAGTCATTGCAAAAGCAGCATAGCCTCTCGCAAGTTAATTAGCTTGTGAGGGGCTTTAATGTGTTTATATCGTTTAAACATTTGTTACTAGCACGCGGAATGGTTTCGTTCATTATTGATTAAATGGAAAATACCTTTAAAAAATCTTAACAACTCTTTTACTTTATATCCAAATACGGTTAATACTACTCCCTTATACTTGGACAAGTAAGAAAAATACACCTACGCGGGGGGACTCATATGAAAAAGATAAAAGTAATTCTAGCCTTAATGTTTGTAGCTCTTTTATTAGTAGCCTGTGGTGAGTCAGCTTCTAACGAACCTGAGAAAGATAATGAGCAAGAAGATAATGCTTCTAGTGAAGAAACAGGTAGTAGAGAAGATTGGCCAGACAAAATTCGCTTTGCAGATACTGGCGTTGAGGGAATGGAAGAATTACAACGTGAATTTGGTCCGTTCAAAGATGCATTAGAAGAAGTTCTTGATATAGAGGTTGAATTCTTTGCTGTAACTGACCGTATTATCGGTGCTACTGCCCTAGAATATGATCAGGTTGATATGTTATTAGCTGGACCATCTGAATACGCACAAATTAGGGCTGTCGTACCAGAAGCAGAGCCAATTATCGGCATTGAGCGTTCTGAATACAGTGCAGCGATTATCGTTCATGAGGATAGTGATTATCATACTCTTGAAGATATTAAAGGCACATCTATTGCTATGAAGGATGCTGGTTCAACAAGTGGTCACATTGGACCGAGCCAAATTTTAATTGAAGCTGGATTTGATTTGGATCGTGATGTTGATATTAAGCTATTAGACGGAGCTCGAATTGAAGCATTTAAAAACCACGAAGTTGACGTACTAGCTACTGGTATTAAAGATTATCATCAAATTGTTGAAGAAGATGGCGAAGGGAAATATCGTTTATTAGTCGAAGGACCACCATTACCGAATGATGTATTTGTTGTCGGTCCCAATTTGCCTGCTGATTTTGTGAAAGCTGTTCAAGAGGCTATTCTTGAAAATCAGAATAAGATAATCGAGTCAATTACCATTACTGGTGAAAATGATAAATATTTAGAAGCACGATTTGTTGAAGCACAAGATTCAGATTATGATTCAATGCGTGAAGCCTATCGCGTGCTTGGGCTAGAGTTGGAATAGGAGGGAATTCTGTGATTTCTCTTTCTGTACAAGGAGTTAAAAAACATTCTCGGATGGGACAACTGCATTAAATAATATCAACTTTGATGTACAGAACGGTGAAGGGGTTGTTTTGCTGGGCCACAATGGGTCGGGTAAATCGACCCTTTTCCGTTGTATAAGCAGTTTTGAATCACCTACAGAAGGTAAGATTTTATTTAACAATCAAGATTTAACGAAATTAAATAAACGTCAACTACGTCCGGTACGTAAAAGGATCGGAATGGTCTTTCAGCATTTTCATCTTATTCATAATTTAACTGTGTTTCAAAATGTATTATTCGGTGCGTTAGGGAGTGTAAGAACTCCTTTTGAGACCTTTGCTCCATTTGCGACAAAGCAATTAAGGATGGAAGCAATGTATTGCCTTGAACGTGTTGGGCTTTCTCATCTAGCGAAGCGGCGAGCGGATCAATTATCTGGCGGGCAACAACAGCGAGTGGCGATTGCCCGAATGCTAATGCAAAAGCCTGAAATGGTTCTTGCGGATGAGCCTATTGCTAGTTTAGATCCGAAGGCAGGTCGTGAAGTGATGGATTTACTATGGGAAGTAACGAGAGAACGGAAATTAACAGTCATTTGCATCCTTCATCAAATGGATATTGCCCTTGAATATGGTGAAAGAATTATAGCATTGAAAAAAGGATTGAAAGTGATAGATAAACCAGTAGGTGAAATTGCTCCTTCTGAACTTAACGATCTTTATAATCATGATAACGGACAAGCAGAGGAGGGAGAAAAATGAAAAACAGAGAACAAGAGAAATATTATGAACATATGCCATCACGTTTTCAGAAGCCATCTCTCCTAGCTTGGGTTGGATGGGTTGCCTTTTTCGCTCTTTTTATTGCAGGATTAAAACAAGGGGATGTTTCTTTTGAGCGGCTGATTACAGGGTCCGGAAATATGTTCAAATTTATAATGGGTGCTTTTCCACCAGATCCAAGCAGGCTAAGTTCCATATCCGTGGCAATGTATGAAACCTTTCAGATTGCTCTTGTTGGAACAGTATTTGGTGTGATATTGAGTTTGCCTATAGCTATTCTTGCTTCTAGAAATACAACGATTCATCCAATGGTTAGTTATATAACAAAGGGTATTGTTTCAACTTTAAGAACGATTCCTGATTTAGTATGGGCACTTATTTTTGTTATTTCGGTCGGACTTGGACCGTTAGCGGGTATATTAACGATTACGCTTGATACGATTGGTTTTTGTGCACGTTTTTTTTCTGAACGTATTGAAGAAATTGATAAGGGGCCATCGGAAGCTTTGGAATCTACAGGCTCTTCACGTTTAGGCGTCATTATGGGTTCCATCATTCCAATTGGTTTTCCATCGTTTGTTGGGACAAGTTTATTCAGTATTGAAAAAGCAATTCGGTCCGCTGTTGTTCTTGGACTAGTTGGTGCAGGGGGGATAGGAGTTGAACTATCGACTTCAATGACATTAAGACGCTTTGATGAGGCGTTAATGATTATTATCCTCATCCTTATCGTTGTAATAACGGTTGAACAAATTTCGTCAACGGTTAGAAAAAAGGTGATATAAGAATCAAGAGAGGTAGGATGTTCCCTACTTCTTTTCTATGTAAGCACATTTAGATATGAGTAGAATGGTGGTTAAGTGATGAATACGATACGAATCTTTAATGGGAATATCGTTACTCCAAATGAAATACTCGTAGGTGGTACGATTACGATTAAGAATGGATCCATCGTTAATATACAATCTGGTTCGGTAAACGACCCGCAACCTTTCGATATTGATGCGACAAATAAGTGGGTCTTACCTGGATTAATAGACTCACATAGTGATGCGATTGAACAAGAGGTAGAGCCTAGGCCAACAAGTATAATGCCATTACCGTTCGCGTTTACCCAATTAGAAAGGCAATTAATAGGACATGGAATAACTACGATGTATCATTCTCTAAGCATGTATTATTCCTTAGCTGAAGGGAATTGGATTCGTCAGAATGAGAACCTCGAGAAAGTTATCGAGTTCATACATGATTATCGAAAAGAGGCTACGTTGTTACGTCATAAAGTCCATTTGCGTTATGAAATGAGAAATAAGAAAGGATTACGTACTGTCGAAAAACTATTAGTAAACAATATGATTGATCAGCTTTCCTTTATGGATCATACACCGGGAAAGGGAGCTTGGATGAACATTGACGTACAAAGAGAAAAAATAATGAAACGTTTAAATTATACGAAAGAACAAGCAAATCAGCATATGAAAGAACTAAAAGGAAATGATTCATTTCAAATGGAAGAGTTTGAATGGCTTGCCGAATTAGCGTTTGAAAAGGGTGTACCAGTAGCTTCTCATGATGATTCATCAATAGAAACACTGGATATTATGGGAAAATGGAAGGGGCGAATTAGCGAGTTCCCAATCAATTTGCCTATAGCAAAAGCGGCTAAATCAAGACAATTATCCGTTGTAATGGGAGCTCCTAATTTACTGTTAGGAAGATCTCATAATGATAACCTTTCCACCCTTCATGCAATTGAGGAGGGAGTTGTGGATATGTTGTGCTCAGATTATTACCCTAGCTCCTTGTTACAAGGTTTGTTTTTATTGAAAAATAAGGGATTTGACTTCGTTGAAATTGTTAAGCTAGCAACATTAAATCCGGCAAAAGCATTACAAATCGATAAATACTTAGGGTCTATTGAACAAAATAAGTTAGCTGATCTTTTAATCATTTCTGAAAAGGATGGCCTTCCTATTCTTGAAAAAGTCTTTGTTGATGGAAGACTTAATTATCAGGTGAATTAAACAAGCTATTATTAGAAAAGATTTCATCTCCCTCTTAGGCGTTAGACGCATTAGAGGGAGATTATTTATTTAGCTCTTATTCACAGTAGCCTCAAACGTAATGATCTGGCTAGAATTAGAGGGGTATTGTCCGAACTTGTAATCTGCTGTGATGATAATATCTTTAAACCCGATTTGTTCAAGAATCATTTTAAATTCCTCAACTCCATACCAACGAAGTGGGAATCGTTCTAATTCAGTCTGAATGAGTGTACCGTTTTGCCATTTTTCATAGCGATTATGAGAGATAGTGTATTGGTTAATATAATCAATCTCAACCTTTTTTTGTTCTAGCGTAATCAAATCCCCATTCTTTGTCTCCAAAGCTTTTGTGGATACAGATCCAATTGATAAGTCAGTTTGTAAGAAAATATCTAATATGAGCTTACCTTGATGAGAGAGATGTTGATAGAAATTGTTTAAAGCTTTAATAGAGTCTTCTCGTTTATGCAGTAGTAAGAAGGTTCCTGTAGGTACTATAATAGCTTCATACATAGTAGGTAGTGAAAAGGACTCCATTCTCTCTTGAAATAGCGTCGGGGTAAGCCCTCTCGTTTCACAGTTATGACGGCAGATGGATAACATCTCTTGTGACACATCAAAGCCGTCTACTTTCAAGCCTTCCTCAAGAAGAGGAATTAGAATACGCCCAGTTCCGACACCTGGTTCAAGGATGTTTCCTTTACAAGTAGATAATCTCTCACTATAAAACTCAGCATCTCCAAACGAATGGCCAATAGGTTTATCAAGATCGTATACTTCAGAAGAAAGTTTGTGATAATAACTGAACATCTTTCGTATCCTCACTTTCAAAATACTTATTGTAAGCCCTGTCAAAGAGTATTATACCATCTTATGAATGGAGCTAGAAAATGATTCTATATAACTAGTTTTTTTATTGCGGGGAGAAATTTAAGTATCGAATGGTTCTAAATAGAAATAGTTAATAGGACTATAGAACTTACAGTAGGTAACAGAATATATATCATACTTCCTGCATTAAACAAATAATTCACCTAAAAAACGAAGATTATAGACTCGTATTGTGTTTTTCGACAAGTACACTCTACTTCTAGAAATGATATGTCTATATTCTGAAAAAGTATGGGTATAAAGGAATGTATATGCGATAGAGCATAGGAGTAATGACTAGAGTATCAGTTCAAATTAATGATTTTTTTCAATGTTTACCAGTCTTGTTGACATGTGTCGTTTGCCAACATTACCATTAAATAGGCTAAGCGAAAAGAAATGCTTACTTTTACCTTAGCTTTCTTTTATCCTAATTAACATAAAGAAGGAGATGAGTATTCATGGCAGGCCAAATTAAAATGACTCCTGATCAACTACAAGCAAAGGCTAAACGTTATGGACAAGGGTCACAGCAAATTACACAAGTTTTAGGAAACCTTTCGAACTTACAAGATGAGTTAAGAAGTGAGTGGGAAGGACGTGCGTTTGAACGCTTTGATGATCAATTTAGAGATTTAAGCAAACGTACAGAAGCGTTTGCTGAATTGCTTCTCGAAATTCAACATCAGTTAGAGAAAACAGCTGAGGCTGTTGCACAACAGGATGAGGCTCTTTCTCAAATTTTGGTCTTAGATAAGAAGGCTAACGAGGTAAGTAGCTTAGAGCTACATGACTGAGTATGAGCTACATGACTAAATGTTGTGTAGCTCATACTCATTATGAAGTAATTTTGCCAGGATAAGGCAATTAAGGGTAACTCTTAATAACATTTAATTATTTGCCATTATATTGATTATAGATCTTTTAATTACGAAGAAACTGTGGGAGAGAATAGGATGAAAAGAATAGAAATTCGGTTAATCGTCTTCCTTATATTAGTTCTTGTACTATCTGTTGGGTTGTCTTATATCGCACTTAACCAAGTCACGAAGACAAATAATGTTAATACCGGACACCGAATGACGATTGCATTAGTTAATGAGGATGAAGGTGCGATTTTTAATAATGAACAACTAGCTTTCGGAGATGCGTTTGTTCGTAGTGTTGATCATGATTCAAACCATGACTGGTTTGTCGTCAGTCGAGGTGTAGCGGAAAGTGGGCTGGAGAGGCAAACATATGACATGATGATTGTCATCCCGAACGATTTTTCTGCTAAGGCACTCTCAATGGATGCCGTTTCACCAGAGCCCGTTACATTAAACTATAAAATTAATGCTTCAGAAAATGATGAAATTCGAGCAGAGGCCGAAAGAGCAGCAAGTGATATATTAAATGACTTTAATCGTCGAGTCATTGATGTTTATTTTGCTAGTGTGATTGGCAATTTACACGATGCTCAGGATCATATTAGCTATATTATTGATGAACAGGCTAAATATACAAATACATATAATAGTAATATTTCGAATCCACTATCTAATTTTACGAACCAGTTTAATACAGTCAAGGACTTTACAGATGTATCAAAAGGAAGCTTTAGTAGTTTAGAGGAAACACTGGAGTCCTTTACGGATCGTTTGACGGAGGAAGTAGAATTAGGTCAAAGCTTTGTATCAAATGTTGATGATGTAGCTAATTTAACAGAAACGAACCATTCTTTATCACAAGGGTTTTATGAATCATTAAATCAATTTAATACTACGGTCAATGATGTGGAAACCCAAAGACAGCTCGATCAGCTTGTTAGTGCTAATGAGCGAATTAATAATCAGTTCCAACTCCAAGAAGATCGTTCAACGATTATTTCCGATGCTGCTCTTTTACGTGAATATTTTGAGCGAGCAAATGAGCAAGTAAGTCATTTGGAGAAGAATTTAGAAGAAACGCTCCAATCGAATATGGAAAGTACCGTATCAAAAAGATTGTCAGGAATCTTTACGAATGCGTTTGAAAATGAGTTAACAAGCTTAAATTCGTTATTTAGGCGGCCTGATGGCAATATGCTTCGTACGATTGAAAAACATATTAATCAATTACCATCCTTACGTATGCGAGATATTGATCAATCTGGCTTATCTGAACAGATGGAATTAGAATTAACAAACGTCATCGCGACAGCAAGAAAATATAGTCGCGAATATGGTTTCACACCTGATGAACTTGACAATAGTGATCTATTATCGATTCAAATTCAGGAAATTAAAAACCGCTTAGCTGAAACGGGTGTGGTAATGACCAACTCTGTTCAATTACCGGCTAATGAAAAGTCGGGGCAAACCTTCACTTTATCTATACCGAATGAATATGAGTTAAATAGATTGTGGTTAACGTTACCTGATTCAGATGAAGTGAATTACACGGATGTGTATAAAGAAAACGGTGAAGTGAACTTGCCAGCTAATGACGAAGGTGTCTTTACTGTTCGCATCCAACTGCAGTTGAAAAATCCAAATAGTGATATAGATGTATTTCAACCTGCATCTTGGAGCTGGGAAATGCTTCAAGAAGATATAACAGATGTGGATCATATAGAAGAAGATTCAGGGTATGAGGTTTCTCTTGCTCCTCTACTTGCCAATACGGTTACTGAAGGAACTGATAAAAAGGAATTAAATGAAGAGCAGACAGGGGAAGACGGAACAAACGTTGAAGAAGAGAATAGAGGCCGTGAGGATGATGAAGATACTGATAAAGAAAGACGAGAAGAAGACCAAGACCAACCTGATGAAGAGGGTGTAGAGGAGGAAAAGGAATCTGAAGAAAAGGGAGGATCTGAAGATTCAGAAGAGCCCGATCAGCTAGATGAGGAAAATAACGATGATGATGGTAATGATGGTAATGATGATGGTAGCGAGGAAGAACCCGAACCAATTATCGAAAAAGTGACGGTCATTAATAATTATATTTATCATCAAGTGATGTCACCGCTTTTAGACGATGGTACGCAAGCTCTTATTCATGCAGCTGAGCATACAATTAGTGACTATAAAAAACTCGCAGCTTTGTTCGAAGTTTATTTTGGTTTAAATATGAGTTCACCTGATTTAAGAGATTCCTTTGTAGAGAACCGCTTATCAGAACTGGCAACAGAGACGTCTTTATACTATCTTTTCAATGTTCAAGAATTAGATACATTGATTACGAACTATGTTGTCGAACGAGTAACATCTGGTGTCACACAGGAAATTCGAGAGCCAATCGCACGGCTATACGAGCAAGTGAGACTATATCATGGCATGTCAAGCCAGGCAGAGGATCGAATGGACCAACTAATTGAAAAGTTAGTTTCTACAACAGAAGAGGCACAGGTGATGAATCAGAGCCTCACTGAAGTGTTAGAGGATGTTATGGAATGGCGTGACCGCAGCATGACGCTAATTGATGAAAAATCTGATGTGCTAGATGCTAATCATGAGGAACAACAGGCGATTATGGCATTAAGCTCTGATTTTATGCCACTATTATCAACAAGCGAATCTCTTGCTGATCAAGCACAAAGCAATTTTTATTCGGCAGAGAATGTTTATCAAACGTTTGAAGAAATTAATAATCAAGCAACAACCATCCAAGAAAGTGGAAATAACCTAATTAACCAGGCAGAAGAGCTTTCTACAAATCTGACGGATAAATTAATAGAGGATGAAAAGTTTGTTGAGAACTTTACTGAGGTCCTGGCAAATAGTCGAATTGGTGAAAGACAGAATGAGGACCTATTAGAATTCTTATCTAGTCCGGTCCAAACGAAAAATGATGGAGTTATCGTTGCTGATGACACATTCACACCGTATTTTATTGTGTTAACTGCCTTTATTGTTGCCCTTTTTACTGCACATGTGATTGCAACTAATTACCAACGTCGTCGTATAGATAAGGATGAATTTGAAGGGGAAAGAACGATATTCTCGCAAAATACACCAATTACGATCATTACAGCTGGTATCGGACTCATTGAAGGTGCAGCGATTGGAGTTATATCTAGTTACACTTTAGGGTTGGAAGGGTCAAATTTAATGTTATGGACACTCCTGTTAACGATTATAGTTGTGACGATCTTACTCTTTGCGACATATCTAATACGGCAATTGAACATGATAGGGATGTTCTTGTTACTAACGGTATTTGCTATGTATTTGTTCTTTACAAGAGCATTAGGTTCCGTTTCTAGTAGTGGTTTACGTGCATATTCACCTTTGCAATATGTAGAAAATATGTTAGTTAGTGCCTTTAATGAATCAATTAATTATCAAGCGACCTTCTTTATATTATTTGTACTATGTCTACTAGCTATTCTGCTTAATTTGTTAGTGTACAAGCGTTCAACAAAAAGTGAGGCGATGGACGATGAAGAGGTTTCAAAAGCTAGTTAAAATTGTATTCTGTTTGTTAATGGTTAGTTTATTCTTACCAACGTTCGCGGTACAGGCTGATGAAGAGTCCAGTAATACAGAAAGAGGAAGATTAAACATGGATCTTGATCGAATAAGTGGAGGTAATCGTGGTGGGGAACAGGTGAACAAGGAAACCGAGCTCGAGAGGACCTTTCCGGAATTGTTCAGAGAAGAGACGAAGGAGACCATTGTTAAAAAGCAACTTGAACAAGCAGAGTGGTTTGAGGAGATTCAACAATCTATTTTTGAAATGGAAAGTCAATCAGATACAACAGTCGCACATGTTTTAGAATCTCTGTTTACAGACAGTTATACGGCTCCATCATCTGATAGTCGAATAAATGAAGAAGAGTTTAGTGAGGGCGCGAGTAACGTCCTCCTTTTCTCCATTATAGGATTAGTCACTTTGGTTGGTGGCTTCGTATTTATGATGATGCGACAAGTTATGGATTAGGAGAGTCGATGATGGCAAAGTCAACACATATTAATGTAACGATTGATTTTCAATATTGGGATGGAGGCGTATATGACCTGCGCATTCCAGTTCAAGTAACGGCAAAGCAATTATTGTTAAGTGTCTCCGATACGCTACATATCCAGCAGACAGATTCTTCTCAATACGCCATTAGAGTGTTAACGAAAAAGTTGTTAATTACGGATGATGATATCGTAAGTCATTATCCAATTACAGATGGTGATATTTTACAAGTCTTATAGGCTAGCGTGCATGGCCTGTTTAAAAGATGAAGGAGTAAAACGTTATGAAGGAAAAAAAGATTCAGTTGGATTCGCTCACTCTTCATTTTCAAATAGAAGATGAACAGTGGAGTACAGAATTAGCAAAATCGCAAACGAAGGTAAAGGATATTCAACAAATGGGACTAATCACTTCACCTTCAGAATACTTTTTGCCTGTTTCGTTAGAAGAGCAAGAGGATCTTTTTAGGTTTACGTTTGAGGTGAAAGAGGAAAAAAAGAAGTGGAATGATATAAAGAATCTCAAACGAAATGAGAAATTGCGGTTGCTTTGGAATTTAGCAAAGCTAAAGCCTTACTTATCAACTAGGACGACGTTTTTCTACATCCTGATAATGTCGTTTTTGATGACAATTTAATGCCATCAATCATGTATCGTGGGATTCGTCAATTGTTACCACCTTATGAGGGTAAGGAAAAAGAATTTCTCCTACAATATAAATGTTTTATCCTCGCTTTATTTTCTAAGCAGTATACGTTTGATGATTTGTACAATGGCTCGCTAAAAAAGGTTAAAGAGTCCGAGTTTGAAAGGCATATTCAAGAGATAGATAGCTTAGAAGAATTAATTACATATATTCAAAAGTGCTACCGCAAAGAACAACAAAAAGTGGAAAAAACAATGACTACCGTACCGATTAAACGATTTCGCTTATTTAAGCAGCTATCGATTATTATGATCACATTGTCAATCGTTTTGGCAGTTCCGTTGTTTTATTACATGTTTGTGAAAGATCCTTATCAGGATAAATTATTAACGGCACATGGTGAATTCCTGTCTTCTGATTACAGTGGGGTTATTTCAACGCTTCGCAGAGAAGACCCTGAGCGATTGCCATATCGAACAAAATATATTTTATCGTATTCATATATCCAAGTTGAGAGTTTATCAAATCGAGAAAAAGAAGCGATAATGAGAAATGTTAGCTTGCGTAGTGATGAGAATTATTTGCTCTATTGGATTTTAAATGGACGTGGTAATTTTGAGGAGTCAATTGAGAAGGCGATGTTTATCGATGATCCACAATTAATTATGTACGGACTCATAAAGCAGTTAGAACAAGTCCGTAATGACCCGCAATTAAGTGGATCGGAGCGTGATGAGGAAGTACGAAGATTGCAAGATGAATTGAATCGCTATCGGGAAGATTACATGGAAGTTGAGGACGATGGGGTTACAGATGGGGAATCACTAGAGGAAGAGACAGTAGAAGGAGAGGACGTCGAACAAGAGCAAGATGAAGAAGTAGATGAAGAAGCAGAAGTGGATGAAGATGATGAAGATGAAGACGAAGAATAAGAGGAAGAGAATCGTCGTAATGTGATCTAGTAAGTCACGCAAACGTGGTTGACTGAGAGAGGAAGAGAATCATGGCACAAACAAGACTATTAATTCTTTTTGATAGGCAGCTACACAAATGCTTTTTACCTGAAGGTGTAGTAAAAGAAATTACGGTAAGTGACGATTGGTCTGATACGGTAACGTTTACGGGCTTAACGACATCATTTGTCCTAAATTGGGATGGCGAAACCTGTGTTCTTGATGGGGAAGCTCTGTTGCCCTATCAACGAGTACGTTTACCAGTAGGATCTACGGAAATTGAGTTTCTTGTTATAGAAGAGGAAGAAGTCGTTGTTTATGATTTAGCTGGTGTTTCAACTGTGACGTACGGTAATAGTGAACATCACGATATTCAGCTTCAATCAACGAAGGCTGATTTTTCACTCATACGACAGCCTGAAAATCAGTTATTCCAATTAATAGTTAATAATGGTGATGTTTATCATAATAATGTATGTAAGAACCATGTTCAAACAATTGAACCGGGGGATCAAATATACGTTGATGGGCTCATAATTACGATAAACGCTGAAGATATGGAGGTTATTGGTGATCAAGGGAAGCTCTCCTCCAAGTTAGCGAAATTGGTGGAACGTGACACGTATTATAGTGAGGAATATCCAGATTATCATCGTTCTCCACGTGTTATTTATCGTGAACCAACAAAAAAACAGACGATTGCTAAACCACCATATAAACCGTCAAAACCGAGTGAGCAGCTAGGGCGTACGATTGTCCCTCCACTTGTTATGATTGCGGCGTTTGTATTATTAACGATCTTTCAGCCACGAGGAATATACATTGTCGTCATGCTTGCGATGACGGTCACAACCATTTTAATTGCAATCATTTATTATGTTAAAAATCTTAAGCAATATAAGGTAGAAACGAAAGAACGGTTAGAGAGCTATAGAGAGTATTTACACCGAAAAACGAAAGAGCTTTATCGAATAAGTGAGGAACAAAGACACTCATTACAATATCACTTTCCAAATATTGAACAAATTAGAGATATGGCAGTACGAGTTGATGCAAGAATTTATGAGAAAACGATGTTTCATCATGATTTTCTTCAGTATCGTACAGGGCTTGGTACGGCAGAGAGAAGCTTTGAGATTGACTTCAATGAAGAAGAATTCACTCAAGAAAAGGATGAATTAGTTGATGAAGCACGGGAACTTTTGAATGAGCATGAAGATCTTCATAACGTACCTGTCGTGGCATCTTTAATGAAGGGACCTGTTGGTTACATCGGTCAACGACACCTCGTTTTAGAGCAGCTACAGTTGCTAGTGATGCAAATCGCACTATTTCAAAGCTATCATGATGTTCAGTTTATAACGGTATTCCCGGAAGAGGAAAAAGAGGAATGGAATTGGATGAGATGGCTTCCTCATGCAAGCATACGTGATGTCAATGTAAGAGGATTCGTCTATCATGAGCGTTCGCGAGATCAAGTACTGTATTCCATGTATCAAATATTGAAAGAACGAAAGCAAGTGAATTGATGAAAAAGGAAAAACGAATGAAAAAACGTACTTTTTTCCGCATTATGTTGTCCTCATTACAGACGAAAAGCTGATTCTAGATCATACGATTATGGAGTTTTTCAATGAGGACCCACGTGAGCTAGGTGTTTCTCTCGTGTTCGTTCAAGATGTGATGCACTCATTACCTGAACATGTAAAGACAGTTATTGATATAAGAGATTCTAAGACAGGCAACATCATCTTAGAAGAAGGAGAGCTTGTTAATCGCTCCTTTGTTCCTGATCACTTCCCATTAACCTTTGAAAAGGAGGAAGTGTCTCGTGCCCTCGCACCGATCAATCATTTACAAAGCTTAAAAAATTCGATTCCAGAAAGTGTGACGTTCCTTGAGATGTATGGAGTAGAACGAGTCGAGGAATTAAGCATTTCGACTAGATGGCGGGTAAATGAAACATACAAGAGTTTAGCGGTTCCACTCGGATTACGTGGGAAAGATGACATTGTTCAGCTGAACCTCCATGAAAAGGCACATGGTCCCCACGGGCTTGTTGCTGGTACGACAGGGTCAGGTAAGTCGGAAATTATACAGTCCTATATTTTATCCCTAAGTGTTAACTTCCATCCATATGAGGTTGCCTTTTTATTAATTGACTATAAAGGTGGAGGGATGGCGAATTTATTTAAGAAACTACCGCATTTAGTTGGGACGATTACGAACTTGGATCGTAGTCAATCAATGCGGGCCTTAGCTTCAATTAAAGCAGAGCTGCAAAAGAGGCAGCGTCTTTTTGGTGAAAATGATGTCAATCATATTAACCAATATCAGAAGCTTTACAAGCAAGGAAAAGTAGAAGAACCAATGCCTCATTTATTTTTAATTTCTGATGAGTTCGCTGAGTTAAAATCAGAGCAGCCTGATTTTATGAAAGAGCTTGTCTCTACTGCAAGGATTGGACGTTCACTTGGCATTCATCTAATTTTGGCGACGCAAAAGCCGAGTGGGGTTGTTGATGATCAAATTTGGTCGAACTCGAAATTTAAGCTTGCGTTGAAAGTGCAAAATGCAAGTGATTCAAATGAAATATTAAAAACCCCTGATGCAGCGGAAATTACATTGCCAGGGCGTGCCTATTTACAAGTGGGAAATAACGAAATTTATGAATTGTTCCAAAGTGCTTGGAGCGGTGCTGATTACGTTCCAGACCAAGATGACTATGAATTAGTTGATACGACTATTTATGCAATAAATGATTTAGGTCAGTATGATATTTTAACGGAAGATTTAAGTGGTTTAGGTCAGAAAGAGCAAGTTGAAAAGGTACCGACTGAGTTGGATGCCGTAATTGATCATATTAATGAATATGCGAAAGCGGAGGATATTGCACCATTGCCGCGTCCATGGTTACCACCGCTACCTGAACAGCTAACACCAAAAACATTGCACCCTATTGAATTTGAGGAAGCTTGGAAGGAAGAGAAGAAGCCATTACGGGTGACAATTGGTTTACTTGATCAGCCTGAGCTTCAATCACAGAAACCATTAACATTAGACTTATCAAAGGATGGTCATATCGCTGTATTTGCGAGTCCGGGATATGGAAAGTCGACTTTCCTACAAACAATTGTGATGGATCTTGCAAGAGGGCATCATCCTGAACATTTTCACGTTTATTTACTTGATTTCGGAACGAATGGCTTGCTGCCATTAAAGGATTTACCTCATGTTGCGGATACATTCCTAGTCGATGAAATCGAAAAGATCGGAAAGCTGATTCGTCTGTTAACGACAATCATGAAAGAACGAAAGCAGCTCCTAAGTCAATATGGTGTAGCCAATTTATCGATGTATGAAAAGGCGAGTGGAGAAGTGGAACCAAATATATTATTGGTTATTGATAATTTCGATACAGTGAGAGATACGGATTTCGCAGAAGAATTTGAGAGGCTCATTACGCAAATTGCCCGTGAAGGCTCAAGTGTCGGTATTCATTTATCGATTAGTGCTGGACGACAAGGGGCTATGCGAATTCCGTTGCTTTCAAACATTAAGACACAAATTCCGCTATTCCTTATTGAAAGCTCGGAAGCCCGTTCGATTATCGGTCGAACAGACTTAGAGATTGAGGAAATCCCTGGCCGAGGGCTAGTGAAATTAGAAGAACCTGCTTTATTCCAAGCGATGCTTCCTGCTGAAGGAACAGAAGCGTTAGAAATTATTGATTCCATTCAAGAGACAGCCAAACGGATGGATGAACATTGGGAAGGAGAACGTCCAGAACCGATTCCAATGATGCCTGAAGGGGTTCTTGATTTTGAACAATTTAAACAAAGTAAGAAAGTGAAGGAGCTTGTCAGTCAGAACCAGCTGCCTCTTGGTTTGGAATTTGAGGAGGTTCAGCCTTTAGCTTTTGATCCGCAGAAATTTGGGCAATTGGTCGTTGTTAGTGACCGGAAAGAAGGTTTAAGGAGAATGAATCGTGCTATTGCGAAAAGCATGACCTTACTTTCTCGTGATTATCAACTTATGCTCATTGATTCGAGTGATAAGGAGTTAGCAGAGTTAGGCGGACAGATGAACGCATACATTTGCGAAACAGATGAGCAGCTTAAAGTGAGAAATGATTTATTAAGTGAGATAAAAATCCGGCTTGATCAAGGGTATGAGGGTGCTCCTAAATGGTTAATTCTTATATCTGATTTAGAAGATTTTTGTCAAAGAAGTGAGATCACTTCTGAGGATATGTCAACGTTCTTTGAACAAGGGGCTAAGCTCGGTCTCTACTTTATTTTAGCTGGAGATTATAGCTTTACAGGAATGAGCTTTGATCCGATTGCCAAGTACGTTCGTACACAATCTATTGTTGGTTTGATTAGTATGAGGCTAAGTGATCAAGATATATTTAAGCAAGCCTATATTGCGAAGGAAAAGTATCCAAATCCGTATGAGTGCTTTTATGCGATGGATCATCAAAATATGAAAATAAAAATCTCTGAATAGGAGGTTGAACGAATGAGTTATTTAAGTACACTACGAGCAAGAAGAAATCGAGTAACTAATCAAATCCAACATACAAGAGGTCAGCGCTCAATTGTGTCCAATGAAGTTACGAGATTACGAACGGCTTTAAATAGTTTGAATTCGGCTCTGTCTGATGTAAGATCGGCCAAGTCGAAAATTGACAGACTCTCAATCCATTCAAGCAGATGGAGAGGGACTAATGAAACGACGTTCTCTAACCGTTACTCATCATATCAAACGACTGTTACAAGCTTTATGAATAATGCCGATCACGCAAAGGATCGAATGGAGGATGATCTTCGGCGTGCTGAAGCACGAGAACAATCGCTATCATCACAAATAACTAATCTTCAGCAAACATTAAATTCAATTGATAATCAAATTAGATGGGAACGTGCTAAACAGGGGGGGTGAAACGTATGGGATCACAAGTTAGTATTAACATTGAAGTGTTCCGTGCCAATGTGGCTAATTTAAAAAGTTCATTAGCTGGATTGGAAACAAACATGAGTGTAAATAGCTTTAGTCAAACGAATATTTCGCCATTTACAGATGATGTAGAAAAATTTTCAGAGGCGTTACAACTATTAAAAAAATATAAGCAATTAATCGAAGTAGACGTCGATATTTTAAAAGAGACAGGTGAGGCTATGCGGGAAAACGACGAGCAGTTAGCTAGACAACAACATGTCCACTCAACGACAGGGCCACAACCTTTACCATATTAAGGGAGGAGGAGATGAGGATGAGTCACAAAGTAAAGCTAACCGAGGTTACTCAATTTGCGGATAAGCAATATGATGAGTCGATGAACATATTAGATGGTATAGAAGATATTAATGCAAGTATTGATCAAATTATTCAAATGGATACGTTCCAAGGTGAAACGGCAGACCAAGCAAAAGCGTATTTTAATGAATTGCACAAAGCCATTTTACAAGCATTTGCAGATCTATTCACAGCTTTATCAACGACTACGGATAACCATATCGATAACTTTCAAGCGAATGTTGATTCTGACGATTCCGCTATAGTTGAAAGCAATTATTTAGAAGACCAAGTAACGAAAATGGATGAGGATTACGACCAGTTATCACAAGTATCCAAAACCATTAGTGATATTATTCAAAGTGTCTCAGATATCACAAATGCAACAGCGCCAAGCTTAACGAATGTAAGCAACCATCAAGAAGACGCCACCGAAGTTCAACGAAATTGGATGAAACTTATGTCAGTTTGCTAGAAGTGGTAAAGAGGATATTAACAACATTAACACGATAATTGTCGAGATAGAGTCGTTAATTAATAGGATTGAGGAAAAGAGAGGTTCGGTTCAAAAGAATAGTAACTGGTTTAAAGAGGGGTTAGATTGGGCTTCCGAAAATGAATTCTGGTTACAGAGAGGGTCAGATGTAGGAGGCCAATCACGAACGGCCACTTCAAGTGCTTCTATGTACAATGCAGGGAAAGATGGCGGACTGAATACATCTCAACATAGAACATCAACTGGAACTGGGTATCGGATAAATGCGACAGCACATGCATTAGAGCAGCTAGGAGTGAAGCCAGATGGCCGAGCAAGACGTGATTTGAATCACCGTTTACCGAAAAACGGTAAACCGTTAAATGCGTCACAACAAGCAAGAGCCAGAACGAATCAAACTCCACTAAGAGCAGCTGACCAAAGGCCAGGAAGACCAGGCTGGACGAATACTGGTCAACAAGCATTAAATATGCATCCCGAATTACGTTATTTTGGTGCAGGATCTAATACGGTAACCCCAGTTGGAGCCGCAAAAGAGATTGCAAAAGCTGGTCTCGATGGCGCAGCTAAAGGAGCATTAGATTCATTTACTGACGTTTTTAAGAAAAGTACCAATACGGCATCCAAAATAGCAAAAGGCGCAGGAGTGTTTGGTGCTGGTTTAAGTGCCTATACAAACTATGTAGATGCGAAGGAAGAGGGATTGTCAGGATGGAGCGTAGCAGGAAGGGTTGCGAAAGATACTGCGGTTGATTTGGCGGTAGGTGGTGCCGTACAAGCTGGAATAATAGCTGCAGCAACAGTAGCAATACCGATACCGGGAGTTGGAACTGCAGTTGGGATAGTAGCAGGGATTGGGGTTAATGCACTTTTAAACAGAAAAGGGAAGTCTGGAAAGTCAGTAATGGATAGAGTGAAAGGTTGGTTTCGTTAAATTGGAGGAATTATTATGGTTAGAAAATTATCAGAAAAGGACTTTTTAGTATTAAGAGGACCTTTTGAATCAGGAAGGCAGGCACCAGTGTCCTTGGGTGGAGCTATGATTATCGGTGCTTTTTGTCAAGCGTTAATGGTTTTCTTAAGTTATTATATAGGGGAGGATTCGATATTACCTTTTACAGATAAATTAGTATCAATTCATCTTTGGGTAACACTTATTATTGTAGCACTTACAATCTTATATTCATTTCCATACTTTTTCAGGAAATATCAGAAATCTCAATATTTATTAAGTATTCTCATGACCCATAATCTAATAACATATTCATGGTACATTTTGTCATTGCTCATAATAGGAGCAACATTACCTGAAGATTTTAATGCAAGAAATGTCATGATGTATATCTATATCACATTGGGGATAGGTGGGATCTTGTTTATAGTGACATGTATTCGTTTTTATGTGTTGCTAATGAAAGGGAAATATAGAAAAGGGTCTTCGCGTGATAAACTGCGAGGGAAGTTCGAAGGGAAAATCAATATGACTTCTATCGGAGCCGGAAGTATAGGTGTTGCTGTTAGTGTACAATATTTGATGAGAAATTTTGATTTCATGGGGTATGGAGATTTATTTATCGTTGCAATTGGTTTATTACTATTTTATACAATGATCTTCATTCTTCCGGAACAGCTTGTCATTTTGTATTGTAAATATCGCTTTAAAAGCTTTAATTTTAGACCAAATGGCCAGTATTTAACACTAATGCCCCTACAGGAAACGGAAGAAGACGAAAAGAAAAAATGATGGATTCAGTAACATGCATTGGATAAGGAAATATCGGGATAATCAAACCGATGTTTAAAGGTGATCTAAATTGTTGGGAAAACTTAAAGAGGAAGATTTTTTAGTACTCAGAGGACCGTTTGAATCGGGGAGGCAGGCACCTGTATCCTTAGGTGGCGCTATGATTATCGGTATATTTTGCCAAGCGCTGATGGTTTTCTTAAGCTTTTTTATAGGCCAATACTCTATATTACCTTTTACAGATATATTAGTTGCATTTCATCTCTGGATAACGGTTATTATTGTAGCATTAACGATTGTATACTCATTTCCGTACTTTTACAAAAAACATCAAAAATCACAGTATATATTAAGTATTTTCATGACCCATAACTTAGCAACTTTTTCAATGTACATTTTGCCTTTGTTAACAATGGGTGCAAAATTACCAGAAGATTATATTATAGAACATATCATGTCGTATATCTATATTACGTTAGCATTAGGGGGCATCTTGTTTATCGTAACGTGTATACGTTTTTACATTTTGCTGATGAAAGGGAAATATAGAAAAGGGTCTTCGCGTGATAAATTGCGAGGGAAGTTCGAAGGAAGAATCAATATGGCTTCTATCGGGGCTGGAAGTATAGGCGTTGCGGTTAGCGTACAATATTTGATGAGAAATATCGATTTTATGGATAATGAAGTTTTGTTTATTGTTGCAATCGGGTTGCTAATATTCTATACAATGATTTTCATTCTTCCGGAACAGCTCGTCATTTTGTATTGTAAATTTCGCTTTAAAAGCTTTAATTTTAGATCAAATGGTAAGTATTTAACGTTAATACCTCTACAGGAAACGAAGGAAGACGAGAAGACTTATTTTAAATGATGAATAGAAGGGGTGGTATAAATGACAATCGAGAAACGTGCACTTCAATTTGATAATTTATTAGTTTACGAAAAGACACAGCTACGAACGGATTGGCAGGAAGGTTTTTTATGATGGAGGATCTATTGCTTACAGAAGGGATTTATAAAACAGGACCTGTCTTTTTTTCTGTATCACCTACTGAAGGTGAAGAATCTTTTGGACATTTTACATATTATTTGCCAATTAATGAAGCTGTTCGGCTTGAGAATGAACCTGACTTTCGTTTTGAAGCGACATTTCGCATAGAGGATGCTCTAGTATTGCGACAAGCGAATGAAGAGGTTGATTTTCATGCAGCTAATGAAAAAGTTCGAGAGTATGCGAATGAACAAGGCATTTTGTTAGAAGAGACGTTTTATTGTGTGTTATTAGAAGTGTATGGCGATCTTATGATTGATTTATATGTACCGATACAAGGGCGAGGCGAGTAAATATGATAGATAACCATAAAATTGCTTATCGAAATGTTGTATCGAAGTATTATCAATTTGTACCGGAAGAAATTGAACTTGCTTTTAAAGATTTCGAAGCGTTCTTGGATAAACATCACTATCATTCAACTGGGACCGTTTTTTCTCTATTATGAGTGATCCAACAGAGGAAATTATGACAGCGGAAATATTTTTTGGGGTAGAGGAAGATCAGTTTAACGTAGAATCGGAAGACTATTTGCGTTTTCGTAGCTACTTTTCTGTAAGCCCGATGTTGATGACACGTGTTGAAGGGAATATAAATGAGCAAGCACAAGTGAAGTATTGGGAGTTAATAGAGCGATTGAATCATCATGGGTTAGAGCAAGCAACTCCTATATTTGTGGAATATAAAAGAACCCATTCGGATAAAACGTATATTGAAATGAGCGTAGGGATCGATAACGATATCAGAGAGGAGCTATAGATGATCATGAAACGTAAATGGTTGATAATGCTTTTATTAATAGGAATGATCTTGGTAGGGTGTAATCAATCTGAAGATGTGAGCAAGGATGGCGAAGGGTCTGATACAAATATGGAGGAAGAAGACGTAGTCGGAAAAGAGGAAGAAGAGGTTGAGAAAGACGTAGATACTTCCAAAAATGAAGGCGAGGAAGAGCTTATTGGAGAAGAGGAAGTGAAGACTGAGGTTGAAGTCGAGCTAGATGGAAAAATGGAACCATTGCAATTACATGTAAATAAGGTCGATCAAGAGACTGGTGTAACGATTGAAGACCATCCTTTATATGCAGATATAAATCAACTCGTGACAGCAGAGCCAGAAATGGGTATTCCGAATGATTTTAGCGTAGTGCCATTAGATATATACATTGCGGACGGAGCAAGCAGTTTATTCTTCTTAGCGATAAATCGTTTAGATGTACCGCTCACAAACGTTTCATTTGAATTAACTTTAGGGAATATTGATGAAGAATTTGTTTTCGATCATACACCAATTTATTTAAGCGAAGAGGAGTTTGGTGTACTTGAGCCGAATTACGCCCTACCTTTCTTTCTCGACCTAACATCAGAGGGTGAAGAATTATACGAATCATTAACGATGGATAATGTTTTTATGGATATTACAAATTACTCAATGGATGTAATTGAATAAATGGTGGAAAGGGTGAGCAATCGAATGGTTGTTCATCCTTATTTTGTAGTGTGTAATCCAAATGAGTGATTAATTGTTGTAGTGTTCAAAAATTAAATATGACAAAACAGTTAGAGGGGCTATTAGTAATAACCCGCACATTTTTGTTTCACCGAATAGCTGGAGGTCTGGTGTTGTTATGAAGATTGTTCGTATATTTATAGAGACGTTAAAAGATAGGAAAACGGAGGTAACGTTCTTTTACAAGAAGATAAAGGAAGAGGAGAAATGGGGGAAACGATCCATTTATTTAGCTCTGTTGTGGCAAAATGCACTTGCTGCTTTTATCATAGCTTTTCCTGTTGCTATGGTATCTATGATGCTATTTATTCTATGGACCGGGTGGCTTATCGAAGCAGGAGACATATCACTTTCATTGATGCTGTTTGTTACGGTATTCGGATTAGGTTCTCTTATCCTCTTTGAGCTATGGATACTTTTCCTTATGCGAAAAGTGTACCCGAAGAAAAAAGAGATATTTTTAAAAAAGCTGGAAAATAAAGATCATTCTTAGGAGGTACTATACATTATGGCTAATGAAATCAACAGTATTGTCATTGATAAAGGTGAAGAACTGCTCCCAATCGGTACAGTAGTACGAGTGGATTTTTTGGGGCATGCGGTGATGATTTATGGACGAAAACAAAAGAAAGTCGATGAGGGGGAGGAACTCTATGATTATGTAGCTTGTCCGTATCCTCAAGGGCACATTTCTTATAAGAGCAATGTTTTCTTCCAACATGATCGCATTGAAGAGGTGTATTTCAAAGGTTTGGAGACGGCAGGCGAGAAAATGTTCGTGGGCATTGAATCAGGCGATTGAAGAAAACTAGTATTTTAAAAGGTACAGTTCATTCACAAGAAATGTATGTGAGCTGTACTTCTTAACGATTGAATAAGTTAATCATAGGAGAGTGATGGTATGATGGCAATTTTTACGTTTTTATTTGGTAAGCCATTGATTGAGCACAAACTATACATATTCATATACAGTTTTTTTACTGGGCGTATATTTTCATAGGATCTGTTTTTATGATAGTGGGGTGGCCTTGGCACTTCTTAGTGGTTTGGGGCATCTCGTTTCCGCTAATCGTTCGAGTAAATCATGCACTCTTTAAAACCTTATTTAATGGCTTAGTTCATGCGTCGAAAAGTCGTTTTAATCGCAAATCCGTAGGTGGATTTATAGGGCTGGTGTTGTTCAATATCATTTTTGCTATAGCGTTCATTTTATATGCCGTTTATTACGGCTCAAGTGGTTATTTGGTGCTTAATTTGAATTAGAGCCAAATAAATAATAACGCATACGAGCTTTCCGCAGGCATGTTGCGAGGGGAATTTGATACGGACTTTTATATAGGCGTTCCTTCTTCAGATCCCTATCTAGTAGTACAATCACGATATGAGGCTTTTGTAGGGGAAGGCTCTTTCATCATTGAGTTATACAACAAGGAAAATGATGATGTGGTATGGTCAAAAGAAGTCGATGATAATGTTCGTGGTGTCATAGAGATTCCGGCGGTAGAGGGGAGGTACTGGTTTAGACTGATTGCTGATGAGACGGTAAAAGACGTAACGTTTAGGTTTAGTGTAGAGTAGTGAACGATTGAATCAAGACCCAAATAGTTTTGTGGTGACATCCTAACGAACTTTTGAGGCATTATATAAAAGTAGAGTGGCATGACCTATGGAGTGATAGAAATGAAAATAATTCCGATTTACTCAGAAAGTAAAAATAATCAACAAGGCTACACAATACTTATTGACGAACATAAAGAAAAATCCTATAAAGCCTTTCATAAGAAAAGTAACCAATGGGTATATTGGATCGGCTTCTTTTTTACTCTCGCCATCCTCAGAAGTATCCAAGATATTCATATTACTATATCATATACAACATCTGTCATTATCTATATATGTTTATTAGTGTTAACTATTTTGATAAGTAGAGTGATATCTAAACATTTTTATTATGATGAAGTAAAAGAGATCTATCTAACTAAAACGATGATAGAAGAGTATATTGAAGATGGAAAAAGCATTTATAGAATAGAAGTTTGGATTGCTAGTATTAGCTTTTTCATTTTTGCTATACTTTGTACCATGTTTTTTATTAATTTTTCGTTAGTAGCATTACTATTTTCGATTGTTCTCTTTTTTATTTTTTGTTTATCTCTTAAGCGCTTGCCACTTGCAAGAATCAAATTATATAAGAAATAGTAGAAGGATTCATATTACGTGATGATAAAAAAGAAAAGCACTTGGATGGGGTACCAAGTGCTTTTCAGTATATTGTCGAATGAATACTTTTGGGATGAGTATTCGACGATAGTATATCGACAAGATCCGACTATCGCAACAAGATTTACTCTTTTTTTACATAATTTACGTAATGTTTAAAAATGATTTGCAATAAAAGTAGTCAATTTAGTTTTAATAAAGAATATATGCTGGAATTGAGTGATTTAGGTAGGATCAATCGCTTTTTCTATTCCTTGTACAACGGTTCAACACATTGCTATTAATTAAAGATACTTCAATTCTCTATAAAAAATTCAATTGAATTTCTAAAAAGAAAAACGTTGTCAATTTACTTTATTCATATTATGATGGTTTTATAAAGTAATAGGTTATCAATGTAAGGATTATGTAGGATTAAAAATAACAACGTTATTATTTTAGGGGGACCTCGAATGAAACCATTTATTCATGATGATTTTATGCTGCAAAATAAGGTAGCTAAAAAGCTGTATCACGAGTACGCAGCGGATATGCCTATTTTTGATTTTCATTGTCACTTAAGTCCACAGGAGATTAGTGATAATCATCAATTTTCGACGATTTCTGAAATTTGGCTACACGGTGATCATTATAAATGGAGAGCGATGAGAACGCTCGGAATTGATGAGCAATACGTGACAGGTTCGGCTTCGGATGAGGAGAAGTTTCAGCAGTGGGCAAAGACAGTACCTTATACAGTAGGAAACCCACTTTATCATTGGACCCACCTTGAATTGAAGCGTTACTTTGGAATTGATGAATTATTAAATGAACAAACGTGTACACAGATTTGGGAAGAAACGAATCGTCAGCTGCAACAGCCTGAACTAACGACACAAAGCATAATTAAGAAGTCAAATGTACGAGGTATTTGTACAACAGATGATCCTACAGATGATCTTACTTACCATAAGAAGATTGCTGCAAACAATCAGGTTGATACTGTTGTATTACCTACGTTTCGTCCTGATAAAGCAATTGAAATTCAACAGGAAGGCTTCGCGAGCTATATTGAGAAATTAGGTAACGCTGCGAACATTCAGATTGGGCGATATGATGACGTCTTACAGGCTTTAGAAAAACGAATGGATGCGTTCACAGAAGTAGGTTGTGTCGTTTCAGATCATGGTATCCAAACACTACCATTTGAACTAGCTACAAAAGAAGAGGTTGAGGGAATCTTTGAAAAACGTTTGAGCGGTAATGCGTTATCACATCAAGAAATAGAGAAATATCGAACGTATACAATGGTCTTTCTCGGTAGGCAATACCACGAAAGAGGCTGGGTGATGCAGCTTCATTTAGGTGCGATCCGTAATAATAATAAGCGTATGTTTAAAAAGCTGGGGCCTGATACAGGCTTTGACTCAATGTTTGACTTTAATATGGCGGCTTCCTTAAATGGATTCTTTAATGAATTAGACTCAACTGATCAGCTACCGAAAACGATTGTTTATAACTTGAACCCTATTCATAACGAAGTGATTGCGACAGCGATAGGGAATTTCCAATCCTCTGATGCAAGAGGGAAGCTGCAATTTGGTTCAGGTTGGTGGTTTAATGATCAAAAGGTCGGAATGGTCAGACAGATGACCGATCTTGCTAATCATGGATTATTAAGCACATTTGTCGGAATGTTAACGGATTCTAGAAGCTTTTTGTCTTATACACGTCACGAATATTTCAGACGGATTCTTTGCAACCTTCTTGGGGAATGGGTTGAATTAGGTGAAGTGCCAGAAGATTATCTATTACTAGGGCGGATGGTTGAAGATATTTGCTTCCATAATGCTAATCAATTTTTTGGAAAGCAATTATAAAGCGTATTTAGATAAGGAGGATATCGCATGACAGCTGTTGCTGATTATTTGCAAGTCCATACGAAGGATAACGTTGTTGTCGCTTTGAAAAATTACGCAAGTGGTGCTCGTATTTCCTTCAGTAAAGAAGAGATCTTGCTAAAACAATCCGTTGAAACTGGGCATAAAATTGCTGTTCGACCGATAAAGCGAGGGGAGAACGTTGTGAAGTATGGTTATCCAATCGGTCAAGCGACTGAAGATATTGCTGTTGGCGATTGGGTTCATACACATAATGTTCAAACAAATTTGTCTGGGACGCTCACATATGAATATAAACCGAAAAAGGTTGAATTTGGCCAAAAGCAAACAGATCGAACATTTCAAGGGTACGTTAGAGCAAATGGCGATATCGGAATTCGTAATGAGATCTGGGTGATAAACACGGTCGGTTGTATTAACAAAACGTGTGAAACGATTGCTAAGACAGCCAATGATTTGTATAGGGGAGAAAATATTGATGGCATTTACCATTATCCGCACCTTTTTGGCTGTTCACAATTGGGTGATGATTTGCATCATACACAGAAAATTTTAAGTAATTTAGTTCATCATCCGAATGCTGCGGCAATATTAGTTATGGGATTGGGCTGTGAAAATAACTACATTGATTTCTTTAAAGAAGTGCTTGGGGACTATGATGAAAACCGAGTTCAATTTATTGAAGTACAAAAGGTTGATGATGAAATTGAAGAAGGTTTAGAGGCGATGGAAGAGCTTGTCGCATATGCTAAGTCCTTTAAACGTCAGCCTGTTTCAATATCAAAATTAAAAGTAGGCTTGAAATGCGGAGGCTCTGATGGCTTTTCCGGAATTACAGGTAATCCGCTTTTAGGTGCATTTTCGGATCGTTTAATAGCATATGGTGGATCAACGGTTTTAACGGAAACACCAGAGTTGTTTGGTGCAGAGCAAATTTTAATGGAGAGAGCGAAGGATGAACAAGTATTTCAAAAAGTAGTCGATATGGTTAATGGATTTAAGGAATATTTTCTAAAACATGATCAAAACGTTTACGAAAATCCATCACCTGGTAATAAGAAGGGTGGTATTACAACGTTAGAGGAGAAGTCGTTAGGTAATGTACAAAAAGGCGG
Organism: Bacillus sp. JCM 19034; assembly: GCF_001310635.1. Classification (GTDB taxonomy): domain Bacteria; phylum Bacillota; class Bacilli; order Bacillales; family Bacillaceae_D; genus Halalkalibacter. The sequence continues at coordinate 3,986 of NZ_BAXR01000012.1, read as the reverse complement.
GTTTGCTCCGGTCGTTGATGTTCTTGATTACGGAGGGAGAATGAAAGAATCCGGTTTAACGTTGCTTGAGGGCCCGGGAAATGACCTTGTCTCCGTAACTGCCTTAGCGGCATCGGGTGCCCATATCGTTCTCTTTACAACTGGTCGTGGAACGCCGTTTGGTGGTCCTGTCCCAACTGTGAAAATATCGACAAATACAGCACTATATGAAAAGAAAAAAAGATGGATTGACTTTAATGCAGGGCAGCTAGTTGAAGGAAAGGATAAAGAGGAGTTAACGGATGAATTTTTCAACTATATAATTAAACTCGCATCAGGAGAAGTAAAAGCAAACAATGAGAAATATGGCTTTAAAGAAATATCTATTTTTAAAGATGGTGTGATTCTATAGAGCAAAGGGTGTGATACGATGAATAAGTTAACGAAAAAGCTAATGGAAGATCAAAGCTCACAGCGTGCTGAGTATGTTGATCTTGGTGAATTGCCAGAGAAGGTGCTTCAATTTGGGAAAGGGAACTTCTTGCGAGCATTTGTTGATTGGCAAATTCATCAACTTAATAAACAGCAGCTGTTTAACGGTAAAGTAGTCATTTATCAGTCGTCACCAAATGGCCGACCTGATGCCTTTTTAGAAGATCAGGATTTCCTATATACAGTTGTCCTTCGTGGCATTGATCAAGGAGAGAAAGTGGACACTAGTGAAGTGATTTCTTCCGTGTCACGTTCACTAGCTTATAATCAATGGTCTAAGGCTTTAGAGCTTGCACGTTCAAAGGAGCTTGAGATCATTGTTTCGAATACAACGGAAGCTGGTATTACGTATGTAGTGCAAGACCGTCCTAAGGAAGCGGATATTCCCGACACCTATCCGGCAAAATTGACAATGTTCTTATATGAACGGTTTCAACAATTAGGAGAAAGTTCAGCACCTGGACTTATTATTATACCTTGTGAATTGATCGAAGAAAACGGAATTAGGTTAAAAGAATACGTCGTTAAACATGCTAGAGAGTGGCATTTGCCAGAAGCATTTACGAAATGGATAGAGGAAGCTAATACGTTTTGTAATACGTTAGTTGATCGGATTGTAACAGGATTCCCGCATGATTCAATAGAAGAATATCATAAGCGGTTAGCGTATGTAGACAATGGGTTGACGGTGGGAGAGCCTTACCATTTGTTTGTAATTGATGGTGATGAATCCGTTCAACGTACGTTGCCTTTAACTGAAGGGAACTTAAACGTAAAATGGGGCGATATTACACCATTTCGTGAGATTAAAGTAAGGCTGTTAAATGGTCCACATACAATGATGTTCTCCGTAGGCACTTATTCGGTTTGAAAACCGTTCAAGACGTAATGGAAACGAAGACAACACGTCAATTTGTGGAAACTGCATTTCATGAAATTAAACAGGTTGTTAATGGAGATGAACAAGATATTGAAGCCTTTATAGCTAGTGTAAAAGAACGCTTTTTAAACCCTTATAATGATCATCATTTATTAGATATTGGGTTAAATGCTGTAAACAAATTTAAAGCACGATTATTACCAACTGTGAAGCGTTTTGTTCAAGAAAAGGGAGATTTGCCACAAGCGATTGTCTACTCAATGGCTGCCTTGTTTCTCTTTTATAAACCGATCCGTAGAGAGGACGATGGGCTAATCGGAATACGGGCAGGTATGGAATATAAGATGAAAGAAAATGAAGATGTTTTAATTTTATTTAGCCGAGTATGGCAAGACTATGACAATGGAGGAGAGATTTCGACTGTTGTTGCTACGCTCTTACAAGCTGCTGACGTGTGGGGGGAAGATTTAACGAGAATACCTCATTTAGAGGAAATGGTAACAAACTACCTTGAAGAAATGCTTAATGAAGGTCTTAAAAATAGTCTAGATCGATTTGTTCAGTTAGAAGTTTAATAGTGTTGATGATGAATAAAATTAACAGAACCTAACAACGTTGTTACATTTACGAAGGAGATGGATAGAATGAAGAAAAAGTATGTATTAATCGGAACTGGTGGAAGAGCAGAATTTTTCTATGGGTCATTGGCAAGAGATTTCAAGGAGACAGGTGAATTGGTGGCGTTTTGTGATATCAATCAAACGCGAATGAATTATGCTAATAAACTATTAGTAGAAAAATATGATCATCCTGAAGTAAGAACATATTTGAACAGCGACTTTGAAAAGATGATAAAAGAAGAAAAACCAGATTTTGTGATTGTTACGACTGTTGATCGCACACACCATACGTATATTATTCAAGCATTGGAGCTAGGCTGTAATGTAATAACGGAAAAGCCGATGACCGTTGATGCGGAGAAGTGTCAAGAAATTATTGATGCGGTTAATCGTACAGGAAAAGAGGTGCGGGTGACATTTAATTACCGTTATGCTCCACATAATACAAAAATTCGAGAGCTTATTCGTGATGGTGTGATCGGTGAAGTGTATTCGGTTAATTTTGAGTGGGCACTTGATACGCAGCATGGAGCAGATTATTTCCGGAGATGGCATCGTGATAAACGAAATAGTGGAGGATTACTCGTTCATAAATCGACTCACCATTTTGACCTTGTTAACTTTTGGTTAGGAACAGAACCAGATACAGTGTATGCAAACGGTGGGTTACGCTTTTATGGGAAAGAAAATGCTGAAGCACGTGGTGTTAATCATTTTTACCAACGTGCTTATGGTAGCGAATATGCTAAGAATGACCCATTTGCGATTCATTTAGATGAAAATGAACATTTAAAAGCAATGTATTTAGATGCTGAAAAAGAGGATGGTTATCAGCGTGATCAAAGTGTATTCGGGGATGGCATTAACATTGAAGATACACTTGGGGTTCTTGTCCGCTATAAAAACAAAGCTATTTTAACGTACTCATTAAATGCGTACTTACCATGGGAAGGCTTTATAATTTCCTTTAATGGCAGCAAAGGACGAATTGAAGTAAAGGTTAGAGAGCAATCCTATGTTAATTCAGGCGGCGAAAAGTCTGATGAAGGAGCAGTAGAAGAGAAATCGATTACTGTTTTACCGATGTTCGGTCAACCATATGAAGTAGAAGTAGTTGAAGGTGAAGGTGGCCATGGAGGAGGAGATCCTTTATTGCTACAAGATATTTTCGGTGAACCTAGTGAAGACGAATTTAATCGTGCTGCCTCCCATATTGATGGTGCAAAATCAATCCTAACAGGAATAGCTGGAAATATTTCATTACAGACAGGGCAAGCCGTGAAAGTGGATGAACTAATTAAATTATAGAAAAACATAAAAGTGGGAAGCTGGGATAAAACTCAGTGAATAGATAGTAGAGAGCCCCAACGAAACAAAGCTTTGTTTCGTTGGGGCTCTTATTTAATTTAAAATAATTTTAGGACAACGACTGATATTGGCAGTGCTGTTACTAACGCTTTTGCTACTTTAGAAAAGGCCCACTTTAGTAAAGGAATCTGAAATCCCGACATCAGCAAAAGAGAAATAGGGTACTGATCATCGTACTATGATGATCAGTACCATATTTATTGCCTTGGCTAGTTTTTACTAGCGTACATGTTTTTGAATTAGCCTTTACAAAAAAAATAACAAATCTTAAAGAGGAATTAATGGAAGGGATTGAGTAGGTCTATTATTCTATTAATTATATGAGACTAATTGACTATTCGGGCAGGGGGAGAAAAATGAACCGATTGACGGGACTATTGCTACAATTGTTACAGAAAATGACGATTCGCCAAAAGTTGCTAAGTATTTTCCTTTTAATATTAATGTTATTTTGTATGACTTTCTTTTTACAATTTTTCCAAGTGACTGAAGTAGAAGAACGGATTAAAGTGATGGCAGATAGTACAGAGGAAGCGTTATTGCTTGCATCTATTAATTCCCTTATGAAAGAAAAATACATTTTAGTAAATGAATATGTCGAACGTGGTGGCTTTGTTGAACCAGCGTTAGAGCAGGCTGAGACTGAA
>NZ_BAXR01000011.1 GCF_001310635.1 Bacillus sp. JCM 19034 | reverse complement strand
GGACCCTTTTCTTCCTCATTCCATGCACCTATCCGCTCATAGGTGCATGTTTGGGGCCTTTTCTTCTTCATTCCTGCACCTAAATACTTAGGAGCCCTTACTAATAACAAAAAGTGAACCAAGTCAATAAATGAAAAAGTCCGAACGTATTCAATTTCCAATGTAGAATGTTGAATCGTCGTTCAGATTTTTCTTAATCTAAGTTACTTTTTTCCTCATTTCCTTTCGACAGCCTTTAAGTTTGTGGAGATGGCTCCTTCTGTAAAATACCATTAGCAACAAACTTATGGAAAAACCATTCACCGATCCCAATTATTAATGCAGAAATAAATGCGATCGAAAACGGAACGCCATATCCGTATATAAGAGGACCAATTAACCAGATGGCGATTGTTGTTAAACCTAAATCAGCAAGTGTTGCGACCGCGTTGTTTGAAACGCGCAAAATTCCCATGTCCCCAACAATGTAACTAATACCGACAATCAATAGAGATAAACCGAATGTGTCACCAGCAGGATAGCCGTATATATAACTCATTATGACTAGTAGAACTAACGTAACCATTAACGTTTTCACGATTAAGGCACCTACGTGTTTCATTTTAAAAACCTCCTTTCCTAATATCATTTATATTTTGAGCTTCATTAAGTTAATTAAAGGGTAAACTTATTAGAAAGTTTTATAAATCAAGGGGGAATAAGCAATAATTGGTTAGATTAAAGCAAAATAATGTTAATCCCCTAGGTCTTGTATAAAAACGAGCAAAGTAGTCATTCTAGAACTAGGAGGTGACATTATGACGAACAACAAGCAAAATAATCAACAGCAACAAAATAATCAACAGCAACAAAACGGCCAAAATAACCAAAATGGTAACGCAACACAAGGTATCGCTAGCACAGTTAAAAATGGTGCTGGAGTCGTATTTGATGCTGCCCAAAATACAATACAAGCGACTGAAAACATTGCAATGAATGCAGTTGATCAAACAGCTCAAGCAATTAGTAAAACAGCTAATTCAATGACAAACAATCAGTCAAACCAACAAAATAAACAACCAAAAAAATAAGCGTAATTAATCCTCCCAATTCATAATCATTTTAAAAATGCCTTTGAGATCCTACTCTCAAAGCGTTTTTAATTGTTTATTTCTTATTAAATAATTTAAGTTAAGACAACTTTCCAAAAAATCCAATTATGAATAAAGTATCGGGAATCTATTTAGGAGGAATAAAAATGGAAAAAACATGTACGAACAACATTTAGCATGGCATGAAACACTAGAGATACATGAATTAGTAGCATTTCAATCAATTGGGTTAATGAAACTTAAAAAAGTGTATGCTGAAGTAACAGATCCTGTATTACAGCAATTATATAGCGAGGCTATTAATGGATTAAGTACAAATATTCGTGAACTTCTTGAGTTTTATCCGATGGCACCTAGGACCGATGAGAATGAAGATCATACACGAGAGGACCAGCTTCCCTTTTATGCTGGTGATTTATTGGCTCTTTTTAAAACAGGCGTGCGGAACTACGCAATTGCTATTACAGAAACAGCTACACCAGTTCTAAGAAATGTTCTAAAACAGCATTTAAATCGTGCAATCGATACTCATGCAAAGGTTTTTCATTATATGTATGGTAAGAGCTACTATCCATCTTATGACTTAGAGCGATTACTTCAAAATGATGTGAACTTGGCTTCAAAAGCTCTGGGTACACCTTTATAGTCAAAGTGATTGCCTTAGTAACGAGACAACGGTGAGAGGTGAAAACCACTCCTCTCACTAATTGTTCAAATCGTCCTCTCTTTTATCAATATGAAGCGTTCCATCCTGCTCCATTTCTGCGTAAAAAACCTCATCCGTATTTTTTACTCCCTGCTCGTAAAGCTGCTGTTGGAGCCTTTTTTTATCCAAGTTTAATCGCGAAAGATTTATTTTATTAACAATACCATCTGATATTATCTCAGCAGCTATTGGTTTTTTTTTTTATACTTGGAGCGATATTTAAATCAGCTCTGGTTACCGTTTGTTTATCTTCTTTTTTCATCACAGATAATTTACCACTATTATACGAACGTAATGTTCCCATGTCATACTATTTATATTTAATGTTTTCAAACGTACACTGATTTCCATAAGAGATTTTGGCATAAAAAAGTTGTCCTAAAAGACTAGCTTTTTTGGACAACTTGTAATTTTAACACCTTTTAAGGCTTTTTCTTTTAGTTTAAATGAAGTAACAGCTCCTCCTTTTCACCACTAAATATAGATACGGAGTGTGAGTTTATTTTTACATTTGGTGCCTGAAGCCAATTTTCCCCTTGAGATTTCGGCTCTGCATAAACAGCATTGATGAATAAGTGTGCCCCTTTTTCAAAACGAGCTGTTACAGTTGGAATAACAGTTCGTGGATTCATTATGTTCGTATTCGCATTAGGATGAATCGCTTTTGAACAGCCATTTCCATCAATATTTTTTATCCCACAGGCTCCAAGCTTATTTTTGATGAAAATGCCATTATGATTATTCTCAATAAATATCTCATCTTCCTGATACATCTCAGATGGTTTTCCAAGTGCAAAACCTCCATCGGCAACGTCAAGTTTCCTAGCACTATTAATTTTATGAATACGAACATGCCAAGGTGCTCCGACAACAATCCATGTTTCGATCACAACATCTTCCCACGGACGCCATTTTGAATAAATATATCGTTCATTTAGTTGAATTTCTTCACTTTTTCTTTTAACACGATAAAGGTTATCCTGCTCACAAACTGCTAGAGTTGAATCAAACGCCCCTTGATCTAACCCCCACTCAGCTCTTGGTACACTAAAACCAAAATAATTAGAGTAGGCAAATTTTTCATATTTAGCGGACGTATGTGTATGACCATTTGAAGATTGGTGTCCTGTATTAAAGGCGATAACATGACCCGTTTGATCTTGGCGGCATAAAACGAGATGGGCAGGCTTTTGAACAAAATGTCTTTCTAATTTCGGAAGCTGCTGTTCCTCAGCCTTCCAAAATGGGTGGTTTTGATCTAACGCTAAAATTAAAAAGATTTTCAGCCCCCAATAAGGTGAACCTGGTGAATTGTAATTCTCTGACATCACTTGGTTTGGGTACGTATAGCCGATACTTAACACTCCATCTTCTAGAAAAATAGGCTTGTTAAACCACCAACGTAAATGCCTCATAATTAATCCTTTCATGACACCCATTGGAAACGCCTCAACTTCAGCGAAGACCATTGCACTCCAAAAAGAAGCTTGTGCAAAGCGATAGGTCAAGCTACGTCCATACGGAATAGCCGAGCCGTCTTTTGAAAACCAATAAATGAAATCTTTAGCAAACTGTTTCGCCCTATCCTTATAACGTTCTGATCTTGTTGGATCTTCTTGCTCCATCATTTTCGCATACAACAAGCAATAATAATGAATCGCAAAAGATGTGTAGTAATCACAATGGGCATTTACCCCATCTGAATACCAGCCATTTCCAAGATAATAATCCTCAATGCGATCTAAATGACGATTCATTTGCTCCTTATCATACGATTTTCCAACTCGTTTTAACCCAAGATTGACAATAACTGAAAACAAAAGCCAATTGCAGTCGTGTGCTTTATGCGTTTGTATTTGGGATAGCCAATTCACCAAATTTCTTTTTTCTTGATTATCTAACGGATCATAGATTTTCTCCGGTGTAATCGCTAACGCTAAGCCGAACGCGGCCATTTCTACAATACGTTGATCATAATCTTGAATGTTACCCCAATACTCCTCGTGTTCGGGATTTGTCCCATTTTTAACTCCTTGTAGAACGATTTCATTCCAATGCTCATATTCTCCTCCCCCAGCTAATAACGGTGCCATACCCCAAAGCAATCTTGAAAACCCTTCCATCTTTGCAGTTGAAAATGGATATGCTACACCTGTATTCCCGATATGAAGATGTGCGAAGCCTGGACTGTATTTTTCTAATAAAGGCTGGTGAATTTGTTTATATGCTAACTGAATATCTTCTCTCGTTTTTAGTGGATTATCGTGGATGTCTAATGAGAATTTTCTCATATGTGACGCCTCCAATTGGTTTATTTTTCAATAATGAAACCCATTTCATAATGCAATGTTAGTAGACATGCTCCAAACTGTCAATAGGTTAGTTATGAATCTCTTGTTTTCATAAACAATTTTCCTATAAACTATGTAAGAGGTAAATAGAAGGAGATGAATGCATGTCCCTACATTGGAAAAACATCAGTGCCGTCGGATTTGGTGCTGTAATTGGAACAATTAGCAGGTATACGTTACATCTAGTTACGGTCAATCCAAATTATCCTTATGGAACGTTGATTGTCAATATTGTTGGAAGTGGACTACTAGGTTTTATAACTGCGTTGTTTTTAGTATTCGTACCTAAAGAGTGGGTAAAGGCTGGATTAGGAGTTGGTTTTTGTGGTGGATTTACGACGATGTCGACCTTAGCAGCTGACGCTTACATACTTTTTGATACATTTTCTATTTTTCAATCTGCTCTTTATATCATTGGATCAGTAATAGGAGGTCTTTTAGCAGCTTTATGCGGATATTTACTAGGCAACCATTATTCTGCAAGGCTAAAGAAAAGATTTGAGGTGAAACGAGGATGAAGCTGCTTTTTATAAGTTTTGGAGGTGCTCTCGGGGGAATTTGTCGCTATTTGATAGGACTACTCATTATGAAGTGTTTTCCTAATCGACCGTTTCCTATTGCCATGTTACTTGTGAATGTACTCGGTTCATTCGGACTTGGCAGCTTTTTCGGTTTGCAATATGGTAGAATACCAATCGGGGCTCTGGAAGATCCTATCTATCTTATGATCGCGATTGGCTTTTTCGGTGCATTTACCACCTTTTCAACATTCAGTGTAGAAGCGATACAGCTTTATAAGGAGAAAGCTTGGCTAAAATTAAATGTATACATCGTGCTCACCATTTTCGGATCAATATTTGGATTTTTAATAGGTCTAATCATAACTTCATCTTAAAAAGAATATGGCTGTCAAAAGGTACTGTTTTTGCCCTTTTGACAGCCACACAACTATTTATTGCTTAGTACTGCATCTAACCATGTTTGGGCCATAAGTAGATTCCCCAAAGAGTTCATATGCACACCATCAGTCGTTAACTTCTTTTTGCTCTCGTTTTCTAAATAACGGCAAAATGATTGGTGAGTTGGCACAACAATTGCCTCAAATTGCTGAGAGATTTCATGAATGACTTGGACGTATGCTTTAAGTAATTGGTTCCCTTTGGCATTTACGTCCTCTTCAATGATCGTCGGCTCCATTAATATGATTTTGGCATTCGTCTTTGCCTTTACTTCATTCAATAAGTGAATATAAACCTCTTTGAAACGATCTGGGTATACTTGTTCCATTTCAGGGTTGTCAAGCTGACGCCATACATCATTGATCCCTATTGAAATAGAAAGCCAATCGGCTGAAGCAATAAGACATCTTCCTGCCAACGCTTTTCTAAATCAATGATACGATCTCCACCTACACCACGATTTATTACCTCCACCGACTTATCCTGGCATGATAAAAGCAGATAATCATGTATCAATCTCACATAACCCCAACCTAATGCGTCAACATCTTCCTTTCGCCCGGCATCGGTAATACTGTCTCCTATTAATAAGATTCGAGTATTTTCTTTTAATTCCATAGTATCTCCTCCTACTTTTCAATCCTAACCTTTACATACTGACTAACATCAACATAATCGGAATCGTAATTAAACTTAAAATTGTTGTTACTAGTGTACTAAAAGAAACAAGATCAGGCTCCGTATCAAATTGCAAGGCGAACATTGTCGTATTTGCAGCAGATGGCATAGCTGATAGGACAATTAATACACTTGCTAGCGGTTGATCAATCTGCAGGATGTAAATAATGGCTAATGCTACAATTGGTGATATAATTGTACGCATAATAACGATAAAGCTTAACTCTCGCATTGGTACTTCTTTACGTTTAATAAGTGCTAACTGCATGCCAAGAACGATCATAATCGTCGGGATCGTTGCATCAGCGATCATCTCAATAGATTGATACAACTGAACAGGAATGTCGATGCTAACCAATTGGAATAAAACTCCAAGTAAAGCTCCATAAATAATCGGCATACGAGCCACTCTGATTAACGATTGTTTCATCGACAATCCTTCACGACTGCCTTTAGCCGCAAAATATAAACCGATTGAACTCATTAAAAAGGACTGGATAACCATCATAATTACCGCTTCATCAAAACCAACCCCACCGTAAGCAAATAAAATAATAGGCACACCATAATTCCCACTATTCATAAAAACACCTGTTAACACAAAGGCAGATATTTGTGAATCAGTTGATTTCATCATTTTGCCTGCGAGAAATGAAATAAAAATTAACGAGAGACAAAGCAATAAACAAAAGGCAAAAATATAAAAATAATCAATTGTAACAGGGTTCATATAAAATGTTCGAAATGCTAAAAACGGTGACATTAAATACAGTGCTAATACTGAAATCGGTTTTGGATCGAAACCGATCATTTTTTGACCGATAAATCCAACAGCAAATATTAAAAAGGCAGGTAAAACAATTAATAGAAAATTCATTTGATAATCTCCTTACTGTATATAAAACCGATTCCATTATACAACAAACTAGCATAAAAATATGCTAGTTTTCCTATAGAATGAAACAAAATAGGATATTACAAAAGCAAATTGAGCTTTTGTAATATCCTATCAAACTATAATCCAGCTTTTTCAAAGAGTTCGCGGTAAGCGTTGGCCGTTTTCCTCCAAAGCTCCTCTGATGAAATTGTTGGAGGACTTTGAGTTAACACCTCTTGTGTAACAGCTCCTTTATAGCCGATAGCGTTTAATTGCTTCAAAAAGCTGACAAGGTCGATAACACCTTCACCTGGATATAACCGATCATTATCCAATATTTCTGATACAGGGATCGCTTTTGCATCATTAATATGGACATGGACAATAAGCTCAATAGGAATTTGATTTAATTCTTCAAATTTCATGCCTGTCGTATAGCAGTGATAGGCATCGATTAAAAGCCCAACATTGGGCTCACCAATTGTCTCGATTAATTCCATTGTATCAGAGGCTGTCCAAATAAAAGGGTGTTTCCATGCAGTCCGAAGATGATGTGGCCCAACAAATTCAAGCCTAATTTCATATCATATTGATTTAGTATCACAGCACATGTGCGTAAGCGCCGAATGACTTTTGCCATAAACGCTGCTGCTTGAAAATCAGTTGACGGCAATATATAAGTAACACATGAACGGCAGCCCAACTGTGAAGCAATTTCTACTTCTTTAGTAAATGCTGACAATCCACGAATAAATTCCTCTTCTCCTTGACGCCATTCAACCGATAGATCAATTGCTCCTATTTCTACTTGGTGAAGCTTTAATTGATTTTGTGCTGCCTCTAAACCGATTTCCTCAACCCATTCAACCAGCTTAGCACCACTGACATCAATCGAATCAAAGTGATAAACAGCCGCTTTTCCAATAAAGCTTTCAATACTACCTACATCTCCTAAACCAGCAGTTGTTACACCTTTTTCATCATTTACCCCTTTTCAATATCCCAATTTAACTTAACCTCGCGACCTGTTTGCGATGATTCATAGATCGCACTCAATATCAGGTTATTCGTATATCCAGTAAGTGCGTTAGAAATAGGTTCTTTCCCTTCTCGTATACATTCCACAAAATGCTGACTCATTCGAAGACGGTCTCCCTCTTCCTCATCAGCCGGCTCTATATCCACGTCAACGGTTTGGTTAAACTTTTCTGATAAAAATTTCCCTTTATTCCCCCGAATGGATGCTCCACCTTCACTTCCTAATAAATGAACAAAAGGCTGACTGTCTGTATCCATATGGACTGCCCAGCTCACATCTAACGTCAACGTACTTCCATCCTCCATTTTGATAAAAGCAGAAGCTAGATCTTCTACATTATAAACACCATTCCAATTAGGCTTTCCCCATGTACCAATCCCTTTCTTTTTGGGACCAAATTCTGCATATGTAGAACCGAACACTGAGACCGGCTTAGGATTACCCATTAAATAAAGAGACAAATCTAACAAATGAACGCCTATATCAATTAACGGACCTCCACCTGATTCTTCTTTTTGTGTAAACCACGTTCCCCATCCTGGAATTCCTTTTCGTCTAAACCAGCCTGCTTTAGTATGGTAGATCGATCCCAGTTCCCCACGATTAATCTGCTCTTTCACTTGTAATGCGATCGATTCCCATCTCATTTGATGCGGGATCATAACAACCTTGCCTGTTTTTCGTTGCATTAGCAAAATTTCTTTCGCATCATGCACATTCATTGCCATCGGCTTTTCTAACATAACATGTTTACCAGCATTTAAAGCTTGTATGGTCAGCGGGGCATGATACTTATTAGGTACTGCAATGACGATTGCATCTAACTGTTCATCAGCCAATAGCTCCTCAGCTGTATCATATACCTTCTCTATCCCATACTCTTCAGCTCTTTTTTGAGCGAGTTCTGAAAACGCATCCGTAACCGCTTTCAATTCTACGTCATGTTTAAGACGATCAAACACCCGTAAATGGACATTACCGATATTTCCGGCTCCTATAACTCCTAATCGTAATTTTGTAGTCATCATCATTACCTCCTCCTAAACATTTTATCATCTATTATCCAATGAATACAGAACGACATCTTATAAATAAGTATTTTTTTTAGCATGATTTCTTTTTATTCTTCAACAAATACCCAATCATATTTTCTTCTACTCTCATATATTGTACGGAAAAAACAATAAAGGAGGGTTCAAATTATGAGTCATTATGGCGGAGGATTTGCGCTTCTAGTTGTCTTGTTTATTTTATTAATCATTGTTGGAGCTGCGTATATTTGCTAGTGAAATTCGTTAATGGGGCTTTCAATTTTCCATTCGATAAATTCCCCGAAAAATAAACATTTACGCGTCTTTATTTAAGCACTGTGTGAGTTGTTACCTCCTCAGTGCTCTCCTTTAAATTAAGACGGTAGCTTTCTTTCGAAAACAAAAAGAGGTTTTTTGATAGTCACCTCTTTTTGTTTATTATTTTGTCCAATTAGGTTCGTACGTATAAATCGTTTCACCACCATGTTGGGCGTTTCCGCGAAAATCAATGGCATCATCTTGCTTTAACAGTATTTCTCGAAATAGTAAGAAATCATTTCGACTAACCCGATATTCTGTAATTTCCCCACTACGTAATTGCACCAAAATGACCTTTGCTTCATTTACCTCCATATCGATCCTCTCCAATTAATTATAATAATTTTAGTATATCATCCGCAGGTTTATACGTAAGCTGCAAGTCGTCTGCTATTGCTTTATACGTAATCATTCCACGAGCCGTATTTAAGCCTGTCAACAACGCATGATTTCGCTGCATCGCTGCCTTCACCCCATTATTGGCAACTTGTAAGATATAAGGAAGTGTTACATTTGTTAATGCGATCGTAGAAGTACGTGGCACTGCTCCCGGCATATTTGCCACCGCATAATGCAGGACACCGTGCTTTTTATATGTCGGCTGATCATGTGTTGTCACTCGATCAATCGTTTCAAAAATTCCACCTTGATCAATGGCGACATCAACTATAACTGAGCCGTCTCTCATTGCTTTAATCATTTCTTCACTCACTAGTTTTGGTGCCCGTGCTCCTGGTATGAGTACCGCACCAATCACTAAATCAGACTTTGCGACATACTCAGCTATGTTCAATGGATTCGACATCATTGTCTGAATTTGGTAGCCAAATAAATCGTCTAGTTCTCTTAATCGATTAGGGTTTAAATCAATAATTGTTACGTCTGCACCTAAACCAATTGCGATTTTTGCCGCATTTGTTCCAACTATTCCACCGCCAATAATCGTCACCTTACCTCTACTAACACCAGGTACACCAGAAAGCAAAATGCCAGTACCACCATTTGGTTTTTCCAAAAATTGAGCACCTACTTGTGTTGCCATCCGTCCTGCTACTTCACTCATCGGCGTTAATAAAGGCAACGTATTTCCCAGCTGAACTGTTTCATACGCAATGGCTGTCACGTCATTATCCATTAACGCTATCGCAAGCTCACTCTCTGCGGCCAAATGTAAATATGTAAATAAAATCAATCCTGGACGAAAATAGTGATATTCAGATAGTAATGGTTCCTTCACTTTGACAATCATCTCAGCTTGATTCCAAACAGAGGCAGCCTCCTCAATGATGTCTGCACCAGCGTCAACATATTGCTCATCTAAAAACCACTACTAACTCCTGCTCCTTTTTCAACAATAACAGTGTGATTCGCTTGGACGAGCACAGATACGCTTGCAGGTGTCATTGCAACACGATTTTCATTATTCTTTACTTCGCGTGGAATACCAATAATCATTTTTGACAACCTCCTAAAATGTCTTCTTCATTATTTTAGTATGAGCGAACTTGCCAACATTATTGTAAGAATCCTATTATTACACGTATTGCAAAACTTTTAGTGCAAACATTAAAATAATTGTAGCTGTTAACAGTAGGCTTGAACGGCTAAGTTTCTTAACAAACTTATTTTCTTTTATGTTATCATTTGCATCTAATTGTTCAAGGACTAAACGGAGATATTTTGCTGTCATTCCAAGAAAAGCACTAATTGCAATCCAAACAAATACGACAGCTGCAAACCAAATGTTAAGCCAACTAGAAGCTAAATAAAATCCAGTTATCACAGACGTAATAATACCAATATGGGCAATGAGGATAACCGGTTTATAAAAACGCAAAAGTTTTCTAACATTTATCGTGTTCCCTTCTAATAAACTTCCTTTTAGTAACCAAACAAATGGAATTAATAGAAAGAAAACGACCGAAAATAATAAATGAATAGCATAGGAAATTAATACAAGCATTTTTCTCACCTCAAGTATTCATCATATCAAAAATTCACTGAATCGAACAACATTCTATCGCAAAGGTAAGGAAGAATATGATAGGATATATAGGAGAAAAAGTAGAGGTGAATGGAATGCCTAATGAAGGTTTTATGTGGTTTATTGTCGGCTGGACAATCTTTTTAATAACGGTGATGTTTATAGGTGGCTATTTCATGTTTCGAAAATTTCTTAAACGTTTACCGAAAGAAGACGGAAAATCGATTTTAGATTGGCAAGATTACTATATCGAACAAACTCTCCACCTTTGGAATGACGAGCAAAAGGCATTGCTCAATGATTTAGTTGAACCAGTTCCAGAATTATTCCGGGATGTAGCTAAAGGGAAAATCGCTGGAAAAATTGGTGAATTAGCACTTCAGGATCAAATTAATGAATTAACGGAAGATTATATTATAAAAGGCTACATATTAGCCACACCAAAACGAGATCATAAATTTCTTATAAAAAAATTAAAAGAGAAAAACATTGATATGACCCCATACAAAGAACTAATAGAAATCTCATCATAGAACGTGTCTATGATGAGATTTTGATATATTTATTAGATGTCCTAGTGGTAATCTGTGTGCCCTAATCAAATTCTTTCTATGTTTCAGCTGTAACCGCAAACCCCGCCTTTAATTGTTTCTCCAACTTACGATATTTCATGAGCATTGAAATCCTCCAAGGGACAATCATTCCATATGCCAATAAGAAAAACATGCCTGCAAGCTCCTCAACAATAATCGAATCGCCGATGATAAGCTTAAATATTATGCGAATAACAAGTAAACCCATTAATATGAATACGAATGCTTTTGAACGTTTTAAATAAATTTGCTGATTCCGAATTTCAAATGTTGACGTTTTAATTAGAAAAATAGAAAAGATTAGCCCTACAGCGATAGCTTCCATCACTTGAAGCGTACTTGGTCGAGCTGGTTCATACAAAAACATAATAAATCCTGTCGACATAAAAAGTGGTGGCAAAATAATTTTCTTTATCGTTGCAGGATGTTTTATCGCTTTTAATCTAATGAAAAGTGCCAATATAGCCATGCCAATTGCCCCAAACGTAGTCAGCCAAATATATATTTCATTCATGATGCTCACCTCACTTACCTCTCATTTTACGATTTGGAGCTGATAGATTGATTAATGTAATCCTTTAATTTCTTATATCCTTCATCAAATGAAGCATAATCAATTCTATCCACGTCCCCTTTATACTTTTTAGAAGTATATTCATATTTAGGGTCATAATAATGCTCTAACAGTCGAGCAAACAAAAGCTTGTATTTTTCTTCTGTTAGAAGAACATCTATTTCCTCTTTTAATTCCTTCGTTATGAATTTCGATAATTTTTGTAGTGCTTCTTTTATTTGTTCCTCGTATTCCTCAGGTTGATACGTTTGATAAATATGCTCTACCCTTGACCAAAAAGGATAACGTAGCTCAATCCGCCTACCAGTTTCTTTACCATCTAAAATAAACGATGGTAAGACAATTCGTCCTATTCTTTTACTTTCACCTTCAATAATAAGATATTTCTCACCCTTCAATTCATTAAGACTACTAATCAACTCATACTCAAATTGCTTTTGACTTCGAGGTTGTAAACCAATATGACCAAAAATAGAGCCGCGATGGCCTGCAAGCCCTTCTAAATCAAGGACTGGATATCCTTCCTTCGCTAATCTATGCAAAAGCTCGGTTTTTCCCGTCCCAGTATGTCCTTCAATAACGATGAATCGTCGTTCTTGCTCAGCTTCCCTTTCAAGCTGCTGTTGAACATACTGCCTAAAAGTACGAATCCCTCCGACTAATTGATAGCTGTTAATCCCAACTAACCCGAGCATCCCTGTTACGGTTTTACTTCTCATACCACCACGCCAGCAATAAATAATGACACGGCGATTGGAGTTCTCTTTAATTAAAGATTTCACTTTTTGAAAGATGGAAGCAACCTTTGGTCCAAAAAGCTCCATACCTAAATCGACGGCTGCCTCTTTGCCTTTTTGTTTATAATATGTACCTACCTTCGCTCGTTCTTCGTTCGAAAATAAAGGTATATTAACAGCATTAGGAATTCGATATTCAGCATATTCCTTTGGGGAACGTACGTCAATAATTAAATCATCCGTGTAAGATATTTCTTCTAACTGGACGGTTTTCACTTCAACTGTTGACATTCTCTGTTAGCCTCCCTTGTAAAAACCGATATGCTTGTAAGTAGAAAAACACCTCGAACAATAGAGGTGCTTGATTATCGTTAATTCAATTGTTGCATTCATCACTTTGGCAACGGGTTTTAATAAGGCAAAGCCCTTGAACGTATTATAATCTCTTTTCAATGAATAAATATACCATACGAGCTAAAGCATGTCCAGTGAGATCATGACTAGTAGACTGTATTGTAAGAGTATCGGAGCTATAGATAAACCTTATCAATCATTCTTGAAGTCATTTAATTTCAAATAACCTTTTAGATTTAATAATAAATATCACTGCCAGAATTGCAAAAATCCCTATGATTACTTCTATTAATAGGATATTCGTTAAAATATTTGCTTGATATAATCCTGCAGGAATATTAAAAACAGTGTGTAGACCAATTGCTAAAAACAGAAATGAAATTCTCGCAGTTTTGATCCCATATAAGATTAAAATTGATAATGCAATATGTAAGCACATAGCAAATACTCTTTCTAGAGCACCTAATAACGAAGTTCCCATACTAAGCCCTGAGAGCTGTTCAACTAGAATTGGATCTGCAATAGAACCTTCATTAATTAAGGTCGTTAGAGCAATCATGCCAATACTTGAAATCCCTAAAATAATAAATACCTCTATTCCACCGTGCCCAATACCAAAAGAAAAGCCATCTTTCCAATCTCTATATTTTTTCAATATGTATGATAGTACAAGAAACCTTCCTGTCTCCTCAAATATCCCCGCCATTAACGGTCCGTAAACGGCAAAAATATAAGGTTGCATGATAAAGGATGATACCGGGTTTTCCCCAATACCGATTAAAAGAACATGCACGATATTTTCTAAAATCTGAGAAAAAACGATAAACGTCATACTCCCCACTAATAAGACTTTAAAAGATATTTTGTATTTCACTTTTGCAAAGACGATAACTGTTACGGGAATAATGATAGACAAAACTACATTGGCGTATAAAGCGTTAATGACAGCGTTATCAATTGTCATAAAGACCTCCTCATTTTTTTGCTTCCTCATATATAGAAGAAAGAAAACAATCCAACAAAAAAACCACTTTTCTAGTTAATCATCAGGAGGAAAAGTGGTTTATTTTGTCATAATTCCACAAAAAAAGTAAGCAATATGATTAAGTCATGTATAATCTAAGAGCAACAACGTTTAAATCTAGTTTAAGCTAGGCCTGTCCTTATTTAGTTTGCTGCTTTTGCATGGCTTTCATCATTTGATTAATTTTCTTTTGCGATGGATTTTGACCCATTTGCATCATCATGACACGAAGCATTTGTTCATTGATAGGTGGATTTTTCTTTAAATAAGACATCATCGTCTTACGTGCAATGAAAAAACCAATTGCTATACCTGCTACAACCGCAAGTGTATAACCAAGGATATGCCAAATCATTCGTCCAACGTCCTCCTTCTAGCCTAAATACCTTACCTATTATATCTTAATGCATGGTGATTTAAAAGGCTTTATAAAAAAAACTTATAATGGATGAGAACGTTTAAGTGGCTGTATCGGCTTCAACCAACCGTAACGGTTATCTTCCACACTAAAAGCAAAAAACGTCGGTACACATTTGCGCAAAACTTCAAAAAACATCATTTCTACCTCAGGAGTTCCATTTGCCGTTACAAAGATTGATTGGCTATCAATCATCAACTCCGCTTTCCCCCCTGATTTTAATTCAATTAGGTTCGTATGCTTATAATAAGAAAAACCTTTGTAATGTTTAAAGGCTTGTTTTATTTTTTGCTGAATATACAGGGTAGGAATTGGTTTTGTAATGTATTCTATTTGTTTTCGAATCGTTTCCTTTTTTTTCGGTGCTGCGTTTTCATATTCAAGAAACAGATGAAAAAGTTTTGATTCTTGTCCATAATACTCTTGAGCAACACTTTCCTCAAATATATATAATTCATATTGTCTCATTTCATGGACACCCTCTCGTTCATGTTTTCTTCAGTATACAAAAAGCATGTGAAATAGTTGTCTGAACCTGAAGCAGAGGACCACTAGTTTTGTCGAAATGATGCACACGAAAAAAGCACTCTGAATAATAACTCAGAGTGCTTTTTTAAATACTTATTTTTGTAATAATGCTTTAAGCTTCGCTACTACATTTTCAGCAGAGAATCCATATTCTTTCATAATCTTTTCTCCTGGAGCTGATGCACCAAATTGGTCAATGGCGATAACATCTCCATTGTCACCAACGTATTTTGCCCACCCTAATGAAGAGCCCATTTCTAAGCCAAGGCGTACTTTTACATTTGGTGAAATGACTTCATCTTTATATGATTGTGGTTGCTTTTCAAAGCGATCCCAGCTAGGCATACTTACGACATTTACATGAATGCCATCTTTTTCAAGTAATTCTTGTGCTTCTACTGCTAATGGAACTTCAGAACCAGAAGCTAATAGAAGTGCGTCTACGTCTGCTTGCGAAGATTTAGATGCAATATAAGCACCTTTTTTCACACCTTCATACGCAAGCTCTTTTGTATCTGCTAACGTCTTTAAATTTTGACGAGTTAACACTAGGACTGTTGGAGTATCTGTGCTTTCCACTGCTACTTTCCATGCAGCTACTGTTTCATTTCCATCTCCAGGACGGATAACAGAAAGTCCTGGCATTGCACGTAGTGAAGCAAGTTGTTCGACTGGCTCATGAGTTGGTCCATCTTCTCCAACTGCAATACTATCATGTGTGAAAACAAATATAACTGGAAGATTCATTAATGCAGCAAGGCGAATCGCTGGACGCAAGTAATCTGAGAATACAAAGAATGTTGCTCCGAATGCCTTAACACCACCATGTAAAGCCATACCGTTAACAGCAGATCCCATCGCAAATTCTCGAACACCAAACCAAATATTACGGCCCGCATAATTGTTACGCGAATAGTCTCCAAGATCCTTCATGTACGTTTTGTTAGATCCAGCTAAATCTGCAGAACCTCCAAATAAATGAGGAACTTTTTTGGCAATGGCATTTAACGTTTCACCTGAAGATGCACGAGTCGCCGTACTTGAACCTTCTTCATATACCGGAAGCTCAGCATCCCATCCTTCAGGAAGCTCACCTTTTTGTGCTAGCTCAAATTGTGCTGCAAGCTCAGGGTTGGCTTTCTTATATTCAGCAAAAAGACCATTCCACTCCTGCTCTTTCTTTTCACCTTCAGCCTTTTTCGCAGCAAAGTAGTCCTTTACTTCTTCAGGAACATGGAATTCTTCTTCGAAAGACCACTCATAAGCTGCTTTCGTTAATGCGATTTCATCTTTTCCTAATGGAGAACCGTGTGAAGCCGATTTACCAGATTTATTTGGAGACCCAAAACCGATTGTTGTTTTTACTTCAATCAATGTTGGACGCTCATCGTTTTTCGCTTCTTCAATGGCACGATTAATTTCATCAAGATCGTTTCCATCTTCCACACGAATAACTTGCCATCCGTATGCTTTATAACGATCCTCAACGCTCTCAGAGAACGATAAGTGTAAATCACCATCAAGTGAAATGTCGTTTGAATCATAAAGAACGATAAGTCTTCCTAATTTTAAGTGTCCTGCTAATGAAGCAGCTTCTGCGGAAACACCTTCCATTAAATCCCCATCACCGCAAATCGAATATGTAAAGTGATCAACGATTGTGTAGTCATCTGTATTGTAAGTGTCTGCCAAGTGGCGTTCAGCCATTGCCATACCTACAGCCATCGCGACACCTTGTCCAAGTGGACCAGTTGTTGCTTCAACGCCTGGTGTATGCCCATATTCAGGGTGTCCTGGTGTTTTACTTCCCCATTGACGGAATTCCTTTAAATCATCTAATGACACATCGTAACCAGTTAAGTGTAAAAGGCTGTACAATAACATTGAACCATGTCCTGCAGATAATACAAAACGGTCACGGTTAGCCCATGAAGGATTTGAAGGGTTATGATTCATAAAGTTTGTCCAAAGGCTAAATGCCATTGGAGCAGCCCCCATCGGCATTCCTGGATGACCAGAATTTGCCTTTTCAATACTGTCAATTGAAAGTGTACGAATCGTGTTAATTGCTAAATACTCGGTTTGTCTTGACATTGTTTCTTTAACCTACCTTCCTAAATTTACAGAATACTCACTCACGTAATCATGATATACTTTCTGCAACATTTTCACAAGCATTATTCATTAGATTTGAATAATAAAAGCGTTTTCTGTTAATATATTAACATTTTCATAAACTATTTATCAATGTTTTACTTGTTTAACATAACTTGTTCTTAAATATATAACAAATTAAAAAGTAAAGAGATTTTATGAAAAAACATAGAAATCATGATTTATGTTACAACGTTAATTTACGAAAAAAAGCTATTGAATGATGATGCACATCATTCAACAGCCTTCCCTTTATTTAATGTAGTTGTCCTTTATTTTTCTTACTTTCCTTTAATGCATTTGGAGTTACATCATTTCCTTTTTCATCAACGACCTTGACTTGATGAAGTTGTTGTTTAAATGATTGACGAAACGTCTGAATATAAGCTTCTCGCAATTCCTTTTGCTCCTTCACTTCTTTTGACGTCAATCCTACTGATTTACTTTTTTTAGATAATTCATTTATTCGATCAATTTGCTTTTTTGAAAGCATGTCAAACACCCCTTTTTCTAAAACACACATTCTACTCTACACGAATAATTGACATACTTTCAAGTAGTTAGCTTAAACTTGACTCTTCTTCCATTCTTGATACCTTCTATTGACCGTTGCTTTAGAAATATCGTAACCGAGACCTTTAAGAGTCAGAGCGATTTCATGAAACGTAAGCTTTCGATCTCGCAATCGGACAATTTCTTCTATTGGAACATCCTTTTTTTGACGTCCACCATGCATACGATTTTTAATATTTCGTTCGGGACGATAGCCATTTTCAACCGCTTTTTTCATCCCACGTTTAATTTTGCTGTTATGTAATTTACGTTGGTATTCTTCTACTATCGCTAAAATATCTAACACCATTTCATCAGCCTCTGATAAAGACATCGTACCTTGGTCTTGTAACGTAAAAATAGCTACTTGTCGCTTTCTTATATGATGAAGCAAAGCAGTCTTCGCGTGTCCTCTTCCTAACCTCGTGTCATCTTGGATTAGAAGCACATCAATCTCTTTTTGACTGATTACGTCTAATACTTGTAAAATCCCTTCTCGTTCTATATCAAATCCACTAGCTCTTTCTGTTATCACGTCTAATACATTCATATTATAATGAATAGCCAATGCTTTTAGCTCATTAGCTTGTCTCTCTAAAGAAGTCTCTTGTTCCTTTTTATCGGTGCTTACCCTACAATATATTAACGCTTTCTTCACTTATCCCCATCCTCACCTAAAACGAGTAATTCATGTTGTTCTTGTGGCTCATCCCAATTATCACTTACTTCATTTACCGTCGTAGAAGATGCTGAAATAATAACCGTAGAGTACATAAACAATAAAACAACAATACCACAAATCACAATAAACCATTCCTGTTTTGAAAGACGTTTTAATAAAAACATAATAATTGCCCCCTATGAGAATGTTTGTTCGTAAACTATATTAATACGAACACACGTTTCTTGTCAACGTTTTTTCAGAACTAATGTTTGCATTACGTATGTTCGCATGGTACAATTTAGTTAAATAGGTAAGAAGAAATGAGGTGCTATCATTGTCGAAACTATCAAAACGACAACAAGAGATTTTAGATTTCATTAAAGTAGAAGTAAAAAAGAAAGGCTATCCACCTTCCGTTCGTGAAATTGGTGAAGCAGTCGGCCTTGCCTCAAGTTCTACTGTCCATGGGCATTTGTCACGCTTAGAAAAGAAAGGGATCATCCGCCGTGACCCTACAAAGCCCAGAGCAATTGAAATTTTAGACCTTGAAACAAATGAAGCTTTCGTTAAAGAACGATCAACTAATTATGTACCAGTTATCGGTAAAGTCACTGCGGGTCTTCCAATTACAGCCATTGAAAATGTAGAGGATTACATCCCGTTACCGGATCATCTAGCAACTAGTGATAATACATATGCACTTTCTGTCGTCGGTGAAAGTATGATAGAAGCAGGTATTTATGATGGTGATATGGTCATCGTCCGTCAACAGCAATCTGCTAATAATGGCGATATTATCGTCGCTATGACTGAAGAAGATGAAGCAACGGTAAAAAGGTTTTTTAAAGAAAAGGATTATATCCGCTTACAACCAGAAAACTCATCGATGGAGCCTATTATTTTAAAAGATTGCAAAGTTTTAGGTAAAGTTGTCGGCCTTTTCCGGACAATACATTAATCTCGCAATCTGTTACCTAAACTATGCTTTTTCCATTAGAAATATAACGAATTTTTTTCATATATTCCGCACATACCTAGCTCGTTTTTCCATTTAACACATAAGGTATAGTATATCCTTATGAAAGGTGGTGTTATACATGGGCTACTATAGACCATGGTATGGTGGTTACTGTTGTCCACCACCACCACGCCGCTATGGAAGTGGTTTTGGGTTTGCGTTAATTGTTGTATTAGTGATTCTTCTCATTATACTAGGGGCTAGCTGGTATCGGTAAGGCTAGAAGAAAAGGGAACAAAATGTACTCCATTTTGTTCCCTTTTTCCTTATCATTAAATATTTATAATCTAAGAGGAGCTACCTACTATGTAGCTCTCAGACCGTAGACAAAACGCCTTTGAGAGTTGATTCTTAAAGGCGTTTTAACGTTATTTCTTCTATTTTCTGTTGGTGACACTGGAGGATGTGTGTTTCTCCAGTGCCAGTTGGCTAATTTTTTTAGGTTCATGGCAGCAAAAACAAGCATCGCTTGCACAAATCCAAAACCTAAAAACCAACGATAGGCCACATTCGTTTCAATCTCTTTGATCGTCTGGAGAATCGACCGAATACCGAAGGTATATTGAATAAACACCATTTTCACTAAGACAACTGGATCGATACTTGGACGTCCTGGTCTTCTTGGAACTAGCTTTTCAATCCAGACCATCTCCATTTGCATCCGCTTATCTTCCACCTTTTTTGACATCATTGTCTGTCCACTTCTGTCCCTTTTTTTACTTATATTATAGATAAAAATTGGACTTCTATCTCTTATTTGAGAAGAATGCAATTTCCTTTTTGGCACTAGACAAAGCGGACGGGATGGGAGGGCCGATTCCTGCCCAAAGCGTGCCCCCATCCCGGTAGCGTGGTCGGAGGACGATTTCCTGGCAATAAAAAAGCCTGTCGACTGCCTCGCTTTTGCGAGACTTTGTCGACAGGCTGGGAGCTACCAATGTAGCTCCCTCACATCCTGAGCATCATTCGATGCTCTTTTATTTTTAATTATTATTTACGTCGCTCTTTTAAATACCATCTTAATAAAATGGTCATCACAACTGCAGATAAGATAATCATCCCATAACCACCAGTACCCTCTGCAAAAAGAACTAGTGCAACACTCCTTAAAAAGAAGAGCAGTGTTATTACATAAGCAATAAGAATAACGGTTTTCTTACTCATTCTAAAATTCCTCTCTAGTACAGTTATTATTATCTACAACGGTTGATTCCTATGGAATTCCCCTAATTCTACTTTTGCGAAGGCTAATCGTACGTCAAGCTTTGTAAATATTACATATGTATAAATATGTTTAAATGAAGGAGTTGAAGAAATGTTACAACGACAAAAAGGACCATTTATCATTGTCATTCTCCTGTTCCTCTATTTTATCAATAGACGTTATTTTAAAAAGCAACGCTAAAGTGTCTATTTACTAGAAGCGTCGTGCGAAGCAATTACAAGTTACAGGGCCTGTCGAGGTTTTTTATAAGACAAGCGTATAACGGGCGGAGCAGACGCCTCCTACGATTCTATTCTACACGTATCTTTTATGAAATATCGATATCTCCAATATAATTATCGTTCTCATAGATACTGAATTCAAACATTCACGGTTGGGCCTTTTTTAGTTCGGTTACCTTTATGATAAGTACAACGATTAATGTCATGACAAGCATGATTCGAGCTCATTTAAGACATTTTAAGGTTAGATGACAAACGCCTAACCTACTTCCTGGCCAACCCCTCTCTAACATTTGACCTTAATTCATTTGACCGTTTTTTTATATTATCCGCTAATAAGACAGTCATATCTTTTTGTTTACATATGCTGTATTATCCTAGCGAAAGGGGGATTTAGAATGAGTGATGTAGCAGGATATGGTTACAAAAAAGATAATAATTTTGCTTTGATTGTTGTCTTGTTCATTTTATTAATCATTATTGGAGCAAGTATGGTTAAGAATTCCTATTAACATCTTTTTTAACGAGAGTTTCATAGCTCTCGTTTTTTATTCATCACCCCATCCGTACAGCCATTAGTTCTCCCTCGAAAAGACACCGTTCGATTCGAAGATTAGACGATATAACACATGTGTCTTATCAAAATTCATTAAACACATCCTAAAATCAATTGAATTGAAAGCTATCAAGGAGATCCTTGGAACGAATAATCAGCAAACGATACGAATGATGTTAATTCTAGGTCTTAGCAAGCGAATTGTAGAACGCTTCTGAGCAAATTTCGAAATCACACAGCACAATCTAAATAAAAGTACTTATCTTCCTAAAAATGAAAGTAAACCCTCAAAGCCTTTAGCTCCAAGGGTTCGTGATATTAATAACCTTCTAAGTACTGATCGCGCTCCCACTGATGGACTTGCGTGCGGAACATATCCCACTCGATTTCTTTTGCTTCCACAAAATTTTCAATAATATGCTCGCCAAGTGCCCGTACAAGAATATCATTCTGAATAAGCTTATCGACCGCTTCTTTTAAAGTAGCTGGAAGATCAGCAATTCCTTCCTCAATCCGTTCTTCTTTACTCATCACATAAATATTTCGATCTGTTGCAGGTGGTGGAGTTTTCTTCTTTTTAATTCCATCAAGACCTGCTGCAAGCATTGCTGCCATTGCTAAATATGGATTCGCGGCTGGGTCTGGGCTTCTTACTTCAATTCGTGTACTAACACCGCGTGATGACGGAATGCGAATCAACGGACTACGATTACGCATTGACCATGCTACATATACAGGAGCTTCATAACCTGGTACTAAGCGCTTGTAAGAATTTACGATTGGGTTGGTAATCGCCGTAAATGCTTCAGCATGCTCTAAAATACCAGCTAAAAATTGCATAGCCGTTTCACTTAATTGTGATTCTGTAGACTCATCAAAAAAGGCATTTCCCTCTTTTGTAAACAGCGACATATTACAATGCATCCCTGATCCATTAACGCCAAATAAAGGCTTTGGCATAAAGGTTGCATGTAAGCCGTGCTTACGAGCAATCGTTTTAACAACTAGTTTGAACGTTTGAATATTATCACAAGCTGTAAGTGCATCAGCGTATTTGAAGTCAATTTCATGCTGTCCTGGCGCAACTTCATGGTGTGATGCCTCAATGTCAAAGCCCATATCTTCAAGCTCTAACACGATATCACGACGACAGTTCTCACCTAAGTCAGTCGGTGCTAAATCAAAGTAACCACCTTTATCGTTCAAGTTTAAAGTCGGCTCACCGTTTTCATCATTTTTGAATAGGAAAAATTCAGGCTCAGGTCCAATATTAAAATTCGTATAGCCCATTCTCTCTGCTTCTTTTAAAACCTTCTTCAATACGCCACGCGGGTCACCTGCAAACGGTTGTGGTTCCTCGCCCGGATTACCTGGTTGATACACATCACAAATGAGACGGGCAACTCGACCTTTTTCAGGAGTCCATGGGAAAATAACCCACGTATCTAGATCAGGATACAAATACATATCCGATTCTTCAATCCGTACAAACCCTTCAATGGAAGAACCGTCAAACATCATTTTGTTATCAAGTGCCTTTGGTAATTGGTCTACTGGTATTTCAACATTTTTAATCGTACCTAGTAAATCGCTAAACTGAAGTCGAATAAATCGAACATTATCTTCCTTAGCAATTTGCAAAATATCTTCTCTCGTGTACTTTGCCATTAATATGTAGTCCCCTTTCAACAAAATAATTGTATTAAGAAAAATAAGCTTAGCTTATTTGACTATCTTTATTAATCTCAATTTGTGATCTAATTGATATAATTTTGCTATAGTTATCCATTCTCATATTACTAGATTGTCGCAAACAAGTCAACGAATGTTCCTTTTACAAGATCGAATCTAATGCTTGTAACACGGCAATTTTCACGTGCTCGTAAGTTAACCCACCTTGTACGTAGGCAATATATGGCTCTCGTATCGGCCCATCTGCCGTTAATTCGATACTTGCCCCTTGAATAAACGTACCTGCTGCCATTATGACGTCGTCTTCATAACCAGGCATCGGACTCGGCTGCGGTACTACATGGGCGTTAATTGGAGAAGCAGCTTGAATCGCTTGGCAGAAGGCAACCATTTTTTCAGATGTTGGAAAGCGAACTGATTGAATCAAATCCGTTCGTTTTTCATTCCATTTTGGTGATGAGCTCATGCCTAACTTTTCTAATAAACAAGCGGTAAAGACAGCACCTTTTAATGATTGCGAAACAACATGTGGTGCTAAGAAAAAGCCTTGATACATTTCCAGTAAACTATATAAGCTTGCACCACCCTCCGTTCCAATTCCCGGAGCAGCTAATCGATAAGAAGCTAATTCAACAAGCTCTTTCTTACCGACAATATATCCGCCTGTTTTTGCGATCCCACCACCAGGATTTTTGATCAAAGAGCCTGCTATTAAATCGGCTCCAACATCTGTTGGCTCCTTTGCCTCAACAAATTCACCGTAGCAGTTATCTATAAACACAACTAGATCCGCTTTTAGCTCACGTACAAAACGAATCATTCTCTCAATCTCATCAATAGTAAAAGAGCTCCGATCACTATACCCTTTAGAACGCTGAATACCAATCATCTTTGTTCTTGGTGTAATTGCCTGTTTGATTGCATCTTCGTCAATCCAACCATCAGAACGTAACGGAATTGCATCATAGTCAATTTGAAATTCCTTTAATGAACCATTGCCATTACCACGGATTCCGACAATTTCCTCAAGCGTATCATATGGCTTACCAGTTATGTAAAGCAACTCATCACCAGGTCGTAAAACACCAAACAAAGCTACCGCAATAGCGTGTGTACCGGAAATAATTTGTGGCCGTACAAGAGCTGCCTCACCGCCAAAAACTTCTGCATAGACTTGCTCTAATGTATCACGACCGGCATCATCATATCCATAGCCTGTTGAAGGCGTAAAATGAAAATCAGAAACTTGATGCTTTTTAAATGCTTTCATAACCTTTGCTTGATTCAATAAGGCAATTTGTTCAATTTCCTTGTGAATCTGTTCGATTTGGAGGTCAACCTCTTGCGTTAATTGATTTATTTCGTCTTGATGCTTTAACTGTAACATACTAATTTTCCTCTTCCTTCATTCGTTTCATTAGCTCTTGACCTATCGCCGTTTCAGCTAATACAAATCCGTTTACATTGTAGAACTCATTTTCCTCATCCCATTCAATCTTTTGAACAACTGACGACTTTTTGCATGTCGCTAATAACTTGCCTTCGTTTGCCTCAATATAAACTTTATATGGTGTCATTTGTTCAATCAACTTTTCTTCGATTGCCGTTTTTAACGCTTCAATATCGTTACGTTCAAACGCTGAAATTTCAATTGAGTCTACATGATAAGCTGGGACAAATGCGTCCATTTTTTGATCGCTTTTATTATAAACGACAAGCTCAGGGATTTGTTGTGCTCCGAGTTCCTGAATTAACTGTTTGACGGTTACTTCATGCTGAACATAATCATGATTTGAACAATCAACAACATGCAATAATAGATCAGCTTCTACTAATTCTTCCAAAGTCGAACGAAACGCCGCGATAAGTGTTGTCGGTAAGTCTTGTATGAAACCAACGGTGTCAGAGAGAAGAACAGTTAATCCGTTTGGTAATGAACACTTTCTAGTCGTCGGATCTAATGTTGCAAACAATTGATTTTCCTCAAATGTTTCAGCATCTGCTAAACGATTTAACAACGTTGATTTCCCCGCATTTGTATATCCAACAATGGCTATTTGCAGCGTCTCATTTCGTTTTCTCCGCTTGCGGTAACGTTCTCTGTGACCAACGATTACCTCAAGCTGTGCCTTAATCTCGTCCATTCTTCTCCGAATATGACGACGGTCAGATTCTAGCTTCGTTTCTCCCGGACCTTTTGCTCCAATTCCACCACCTTGACGCGATAAAGCTAGTCCTTGTCCTGCTAAGCGCGGCAACAAATAAGAAAGCTGAGCTAGCTCAACCTGTAACTTCCCTTCCCTTGATTGAGCACGGGCAGCAAATATATCTAATATGAGCTGTGTTCGATCGATGACGGTTTTTTTCGTCCGAGTATGGACATTGCGTATTTGACTCGGTGTCAGCTCATCATTAAATACAATTAAATCAACTTCTGTTTCTTCAAGAAACGTAAGTAACTCATCTATTTTCCCTTTTCCGATATATGTTGAAGGTTCGACCTTTTGACGCTTTTGCGTCATAGTTGCAATAACTGTTCCTTGGGCTGTCTCTACTAACTTCTTCAGCTCTTCCATTGAATAGTGGAAATGCTCATCGTCTTGGTCTGTTTGACAACCAATGAGTATTACCCGTTCTTTCTCATGTTTCAATAATTCTTCCAAACGAGCCACACCTTTCCGTAAATTCTTCTACATCATATCACGTCACTGGGCCAAATTGAAAGTGGATGTGTCAAACGTCAATCGACACATCCACTATTTTATTATGTGACCTTTACATGAGAAGTATGAAACTGCAAATCAGATCGTTTAATTGTAACAAGTGATTCTTTATCGAACGTCTCGTCTCTTAAAAGACGTACTGCTTGAATTCGAATCGCTTCTTCGATCATATTACGAATATAGCGTCCATTGCTAAATGTCCCTTGATTTTCACTTCTAATCCTTTGTAAGTGATCTCTTATATGATTTTGTGCATCATCTGTTAAAACATATTCACGCTCCTGTAACATCCGTCGAACCATTTCCATTAATTGATTCGTTGAATAATTAGGAAAATCAATTGCAATGGGAAATCGTGACGGTAACCCTGGATTAAGTGACAAAAATAGTCCATTTCTCGTGAATAGCCAGCTAATATTAAAACAAAATCATGCTGGTGATCCTCCATTGCCTTAACAAGAGTATCGATTGCTTCTTTTCCAAAATCCTTTTCACCACCACGTGCAAGTGAATAAGCTTCATCAATGAACAAAACTCCTCCATGAGCCTTTTTCAAAACTTCACGAGTTTTTTGTGCAGTATGACCGATATATTCACCGACTAAATCCGCACGCTCAACTTCAAGAAAATGACCTTTTGAAAGAACCCCCATTTCATGCAAAAAAGAAGCAATCAAGCGAGCGACAGTCGTTTTACCTGTACCGGGATTGCCTTTAAAGATCATATGAAGGGCTTGTTTCGTCACCTTAAGCCCTTCCTTTTCCCGTCGCTCATTAATATATAACCATGCATAAATTTCCTTCACAAGACGTTTGATTTCTTCTAATCCTACATACTCGGCCAACTCTTTTTCAAATCTTACCAATACATCATGCTCTATTTCCGATCCTTCCTGTTGAAAGAGTAGTTCATCATCAAGCTCATCTTGCTTTTTTGTTAATACTACATTTATTCGTCCCTTCTTCCTCACATACGTTGGGTTATTCATCACCTTCACCCCTTTGCTGTTAAACCGACAGACCACAACTATATCTATATAACACTATATGAGACATTCGCCTATTCTGTTCCATCATACTCAAATTCCTGTAAAAGAATGACTTGAAGATTAACTCTAATCATCTGATATCAGAGCATTAATATGAGCGAAACACTATTGATTTTTTTAATAGGCACTTCTAGACTAAGAGAAAGACTTGAGCCGAATTTTCAAAGAAAGGATGAAAATGATGATTGAACCATTGCCTCTAATTATTCAAGCCTACTTAAACGATTTATCGTTTAAAGGAAGAAAAGAAACTACCATTAAACGCTATATGTATGATTTACTCGACTTCCATAAATGGGTCAAACAGAATTGTAACGGAAGATGGTCTTTAACGAAGGACGAATTAGAGTTCTTTTTCTACGATTTACAATTTAAAAGAGGTTATCATATTCGAACGATTAAACGGATTCATACCGTCTTAAAGCAGGTTGCCCGATTTCAAAAAGATAGGGGACAAACAGAGTTAAGAGCCATTAATCTTATAGAACCACCTGAGTTAACGGTTGAACCATTGTCTCCTTCTGAATGGATCACCATAAAGGAAGAACATCAATTGTTACGTTCGTTGCAATCAACATATGGGTTGTCTGAAAAGCAATCTGAAACATTTCCTTATTATCAAGCTCGTAATGAATGTATCGTACGTTTATTTTTACATTATGGCCTAACGCTACAAGAAGTAGCCAAGCTTAGTATGAAAGACGTTCATTTTCATTTGAATCAGCTTCATTTATATGATAGTAAAGGAGAAAAGCGAACCGTACCTCTTTCTAAACAAGTTGTATCTCTATTTTTTGATTATATTAAAACGATCCCAGAGCCAGTTCGACCAGCCTTTCATAGTCATGACCCATTTTTTGTTGCCTTTGATTTTCAAAGGAAAACGTATCATTGGTCCTATGCTGACCAAACACCGAAACGAATAACGATGATCGCGATACAAAAAATGCTTCGTCTAGAAGTGAAAAGAGCACGGCTACGAAAGGGCATTTCAGCACAAACGTTACGTAATACGGCGATCCTTCGAAAGCTCGTTACTGAAGCATCAATCGAGCAACTAAAGTTAACTAACGGCTATACATCTGAACAATCGTTGCAGCGGTTTATTCAAACAACGAACACCTTAAGTAACGCACAAAAAAGCAACTAACTCTGCCTGTAGGCACTAGCTAGTTGCTTTTTGACGAGCCTTCACTTAAAGCTTTGCTTATTCCACAGTCTCAGATTTAAGTTGAACATTTCGCTGTGGAGCAAACGTCGAAATGGCGTGCTTAAATACTAGCTGTTGTTTACCTTCTGATTCGACGATAACAGTAAAGTTGTCAAACCCTTTCACAAGTCCACGAATTTGAAAGCCATTCGTTAAGAAAATTGTAACAGGGATATTTTCTTTACGTAGTTGATTCAAAAATTGATCTTGAATATTGACAGGTTGTTGTTTCATCAGGACTCCTCCTCTAATTGACTATCTCTATATTTCGCCATTTGTGGCCAGTTTCCTTCAATGAATTGGCAAATTTCCAAAAAAACATGAGAATTTAGTCCATTTGACATATCAAACCAGGTTGCATCCGTTTTATTGCGAAACCATGTTAGCTGTCTTTTGGCATAATGTCGGGAATTTTTCTTTAACAGATCAATGGCTGCTTCTAATGAGATCTCACCATCTAAATACTGATACAGCTCTTTATAGCCGATTGCTTGTACAGACTGGCAATTTTGTATACCTTGACGATACAAACGTGTTACCTCTTCCAATAAGCCTTGCTCCATCATTAAATCCACTCGTTTGTTTATCCGTTCGTACAATTGATCACGATCCATCGTTAAAGCTAGATACACTAGATCATACGGACTTTCCATTTCTTCTTCCTTTTGCTGCTCAGAAAAGGGGATACCGGTCACTTTCGTTAGTTCAAGTGCTCGAATCACTCTTCTCACATTATTCGGATGAATTTGTTTAGCACTGACTGGATCAGCCTCTTGTAGGAGTTTATACACATGCATTGATCCGTTTTCTACGGCTAGTTGTTCAAGCTTATGACGAAGATCATTATCCCCTTGTTTTTTATGTAGTTCATATTGATGGATAACAGCATTGACGTATAATCCTGTTCCACCGACTAAGATCGGCACCTTCTTCTTGTTGTTAATCGTCGTAATAAATGGCATCGCAGCAGATTGGAAATCAGCGACAGAATAAGGCTCTGTCGGATTCTTTATATCAATTAGATGATGTGGTATTCCTTGCTGTTCCTCAACAGTCGCTTTAGCTGTTCCGATGTCCATACCCTTATATACTTGCATTGAATCGCCACTTATAATTTCTCCATGATACCGCTTAGCAAGTTCAATACTTAGTGCTGTTTTTCCTACAGCTGTTGGTCCAACGATCACCAGTAATTTATCTTTCATCATCTTCTCCTGATTTTTGCTTTTTCAAACCTTTTTTTTCAATAAAACCGTAATGAAACATGGCATGCTGTCGCTTTTGAACTTGAAAATGAAATTTGTGAAATCGCTCACTCAAATAATGATCTTTTAAAACAACCCGCTTTCGGGCGACCCGTTTCGCTTGTTCAATAGCTTCATCTGTTAAATCATCATAAACAGCAAAGCTTTTTAACCCTGCAATCCCCTTCGAATCAAGATCTGCCTCAAACATCGGATCAAAATAAATGACATCAACACTTTGATCTTCACAGCTTTGTAAATACGTAAGATGAGATTGATGAATCACTTCGATTTCTTTCATCGCATGTAACAGAAGCTTTGGTCCATCGGTCCATTGCTGTAGTCCGTAACGGACAAGGTAAGCTAATAGTTGATTCGCTTCCACTCCTGTTACATGGCCTTCTTTTCCAACAGCAATTTTCGCTACTAGTGCATCAGCTGCCAAACCTAACGTGCAATCGAGCACGCTCATCCCTTTCTCCATTTTCCCTGCCTCAACTAATGGGTCATAGCTGGTTGCTACAAATTGCTTCACACGAAACATCGCTGAATTTGGATGATAGAAAAAAGGTGTGCCACCATCTTTCGGATATAAGGTTAATCGATCTTTTCCTACAACTAATACATCATCTTCAAATTCTTGAACTAGAGCTGCAACTGAGCGATCGTCACGCGTTAATGAAATCGCATTTAAATCATTACTTATCACTTTTACTAGTTCGGCTAGTGTACCTACTTGTTTTCTAGCTGTTGTAATAATCACATTATTCTCACCTTTACCCTTACATAATCCTTTTAAACATTTTTTCAATCGAATACGTTGAAAAATGAACGATAATTGGTCTGCCATGAGGGCAAGTAAATGGGTCACTACTTTTTCGCAATGATTCCAATAAAGCGAACATTTCATCTTGACGCAAATGCCGATTCGCTTTAATCGCTGCTTTACAGGACATTAAAATTGCTGCTTCTTCACGTAATTTAGCCAGATTAATTGATTTATGTTCTAACAAATAATCAATCATTTCTTTTATCGTTTCTTCCTCTTGCCCTTTCGGGAACCAGCTAGGATGTGACTTCACTACGTAAGACTGTGCTCCAAAAGGCTCCATAAATACTCCAACTGCACACAATTGATCTAAATGCTCTGATATAATTTGTGCTTCACCTACGGTATATTCAAACGTCATTGGTACCATTAACTCTTGAAGGTGGCGTGGGACATGGCTGACTTTTTCACGGAAATATTCATATTTAATTCGTTCCTGAGCAGCATGCTGATCAATTAAATACATGCCTGTATCATTTTGAGCAACTATATACGTTCCATGCATTTGACCAATTGGATATAATGTAGGAACACGAGAGGCTTGCTTTTCTTCTACAAATTCTTGCTCGTCTTCTACTCTGTTTTCTACAACTACTTCCTTCACTACTTTTGTGGAAGTTGGTTTTATCTTCTCACTATTCTCTAAGTCTTGATTAGATTCACGCTTTTGTTGATTCTCATTGTGAAATGACAAAGGGGTTACATCCAACTCATGATCGGTTCCCTCTTGTTTTGTTTGTTCAAAGTCTAAGCTTAACTGCTCTTCCTTAACCTTTGAAGTAAGTGTTGTCCTTTGACGAGTATCCGCTTCTGGTATTAACGTTTCTTTTTTGAATGCATTTCGTATCACATTCGTTAAAAGCTCAGCAAGCTCCTCTTCCTTACTTAACCGTACTTCAAGCTTTGCTGGATGAACGTTCACATCAATTAATTGCGGATCCATTTTAATTGAAAAAATCCCGATCGGATATCGTCCGATTGGCAGTAATGTATGATACCCATCCAAAATAGCTCTCGCTAATGTAAAGTTACGAATGAACCTGCCATTAATAAAGATCGAAATATACTGTCTGGATGCACGGTTAACCTCTGGCTTTGCAATCCATCCGGATAATTCATAATCTAACGATTCACCATGAATTTCGACCATCTTTTTTGCGACTTGCCTTCCATAAATCGATGCTGCTACTTGACGAACATCACCATTTCCAGCTGTTCGCAACACTTCTTTACCATCATGACGATAATGAAAAGCGATTGACGGATGAGCTAGTGCAAGACGGTTTACAACATCACTAATGTTTCCAGCTTCAGTATGGACCGTTTTTACATATTTCAATCTAGCTGGTGTATTATAAAAAAGGTTTGTGACCGTAACATCGGTTCCTTTACGAGCAGGTGCTGCCTTTTTAGAAACGGTCTTCCCTCCTTCTACCTTTATTTCAACTCCTTTTCCTTCACCTGTGCTAGTCGTCAACGTCACGTGTGAGACGGAGGCAATACTAGGTAATGCCTCACCTCGAAACCCTAATGTTGCAATATGAAATAAGTCACGATCATTTTGAATCTTACTCGTAGCATGACGAAAGAAAGCCGTTTCCACATCTTCTTCTTCCATTCCATCCCCGTTATCGACAATCCGAATGGAAGCAAGACCACCTTCCTCCGCTTCTATTAAAATCGAGGTGCTATATGCATCAATCGAATTTTCAATTAATTCTTTCACAATCGAAGCAGGACGTTCGACAACCTCTCCTGCAGCGATTTTATTTGATAATGTCTCATCGAGCTTTCTAATTTTCGCCATCGACGTCCACCTCCGTTCTATTTCACTAACTTCTGTAATTCATTAACAAATTGAATCGCCTCAAGAGGAGTCATATTTAAAACATCCTTTTGAGCTAACGCCTTCATCATCCGCTGAGATTGCTCCTCAGTTTTTGTCGGTTTCGTTTCTTTTATTGGGGATTTCTCCTCTTCAAATAACGATAATTGCTCAGGCTGACTACTTTTTCCTTAATCGTATGATTTTTCTGCTCACTAGGAAAAGACTCTAGCTGTTTTAATAGTTCATCAGCTCTATTTGTTACTTCTTGTGGCAATTGAGCAAGCTCAGCGACATAAATGCCATAGCTACGGTCAGCTTGTCCATCAACAACCTTATGGAGGAACACAACTTTTCCGTTTTCTTCCACCGCAGAAACATGAACATTTTGCAGATGCTGCAATGTATTTTCAAGCTCGGTTAATTCATGATAATGAGTTGAAAATAATGTTTTCGCACGAATCGTATCATGAATAAATTCAATGATTGCTTGTGCTAGAGCCATACCATCATAAGTAGATGTCCCGCGGCCAATTTCATCTAATAAAATAAGGCTATTTTCTGTCGCTTTTGTAAGGGCATATTTTGTCTCAAGCATTTCAACCATAAATGTGCTTTGCCCACTTGCTAAATCATCAGCTGCACCAATTCTCGTAAAAATTTGATCAAAAATCGGTAGCTCAGCTGCTTTAGCAGGAACATAGCAGCCTATTTGAGCCATCACAACTATAAGGGCTAGCTGACGCATGTAAGTACTTTTTCCAGCCATATTCGGTCCAGTAATTAATAACAATTCGCGACCATTTGTTAATCGAACATCATTTTCAACATATTCCCCTTTTTTGATCATCTTCTCAACAACCGGGTGGCGACCTGATTGAATAAATACTTCATTTCTCATTGAAAAGGTTGGTTTCACATATTGGGCTTCTTCGCTTATTTGAGCGAAACCGCATAGAACGTCAATCTCACTAATCGAGTGGGCCAATGACTGAATCGTTGCAACAAATGATTTCGCCATCTCTCGGATATTGACGAACAAATCGTATTCTAATTGAGTAAGCTTCTCCTCTGCTTCTAATATTAGTGCTTCTTTTTCTTTTAGCTCAGGTGTAATAAATCTTTCTGCATTCGTCAACGTTTGCTTTCGCTCATATCTACCTTCCTCTAGTAAATGAACGTTTGCTCGTGTCACTTCAATATAATAACCGAAGACACGATTATAGCCGACCTTTAATGTCTTAATACCCGTCTGTTGCCGTTCCTTCTGTTCTAATTCAGCAATCCATTGCTTTCCGTTTCGACTAGCATCCCTGTATGTATCCAGCTCTTGATGATAGCCCTCTTGAATCATCCCACCGTCGGTTACCGAGATTGGTGGATCATCCACAAGACTACTTTCTAATAGATTTAATAACTCTTCTATTATTGTATCGTTACTAAACCATTCATCAACTTTATCTGCTACTACTGTTGAACAATATTCTTTAATAGCAGGAATACGTTGTAAGGAACGCTTTAATTGAACGAGCTCTCGTGCATTTACATTTCCATAGGCAATCCGACCAGCTAATCGTTCAAGATCATATACGTGCCGAAGCTCGTCTCTCAGCTCCTCACGAATAAAAAAGTGATCTTTAAATGCTGTCACAACACGAAGACGTTCTTCAATTTTAATTTGATCAACAAGTGGGCGATCAACCCCAGCTTTTCAAGAGCCTGCCCCCCATTGCCGTTACCGTATGGTCAATGACAGCTAAAAGTGATCCTGCTTTTTTCTTTTCACGTAAAGATTCAGTTAATTCCAAATTTCGTTTTGTATGAGAATCCATCTTTAAATAAGAATTACTAGGATAATAAATAACAGGCTGTAAATGATCTAATGAGCGTTTTTGTGTACGAATTAAATATTGTAAAAGACGTCCAAATGATTGAACGAGTTTTTGAGATTGTAAGTTTTTACAAAGGTGTTCGTACCCATCGTTTATTTCAACTTCATCCTCAAATGATTTCGTAAACTGTTTCCGCTCCTCTAGCTTCTCTTTCAATACCCCTGATAACGTTGATGATACGACAACTTCCTTCGTCCCTGTATTTAGAATCTCATGAATAACTTCATCAACGTCATCGTTAAATAATGTAACCGCACTTTCCCCAGTCGTTAAATCTGCACGTGCGACCCCATAAGAATGGTCTTTGAAAGCTGTTACCGCAATAATAAAATTATTCTCTTTTTCTTTAATGATTTGACCATCCATAACAGTACCAGGGGTGAGAAGCTTGACTACTTCTCTTTTCACAACGCCTTTTGCTTGCTTCGGGTCTTCTACTTGTTCACAAATTGCTATTTTATAGCCTTTTTCTATTAATTTTACAATATAAGAATCTGCGGAGTGATAAGGAACACCACACATCGGAATTCGCTCCTCACCTTGTCCACGACCTGTTAACGTAATTTCAAGTTCCCTAGCAGCCAATTTGGCATCTTCATAAAACATTTCATAGAAATCGCCAAGTCTAAAAAATAAAAAGGCATCTTTATACTGTGCCTTAATGTCTAAATACTGCTTCATCATTGGTGTTACTTGTGCCATACTTTCTCCTCCACCGTTCCATAATCACGTATTTATTATAGCATAGTAGAGCGATCATTCGCATGACGAAGACAAAAATAAAAAAGGTGAGTGAAAAGAATTGTCACCTTTTTAACTCACCACTAAAAGCAATATGTGTAGCTCCTTGCTTAAAACCAATATTTAATTTGCTATGGTAACGTTTTACCTGTTTGATCACTTTAGTTATCAAACTCGCCATGAAGGAAATTCGGATCAAGACGTTCATATTCTTCATCACTTACTTGATCAGAATAATCTTCAACTGGATAATCATCAACCGTCCCATTTGGATTTACTGCAACTGCGACTTTCGTTTCACCGATACATTCCACGACAAACTCTCTTTCAACTTGCACATTTACATTAGAACCATCTTCTCCAATCGTTGCTTCTAGTGTATTTGGCTGTTGAACCGCTCGAGCAATAACATCCATTTGATTTGATAGAACATGATCATCTCGCATTTTTAAACCAATCTCATCCGTATAGGTAACCGTCTGTGTTGCAACATCCGTCTTCGTATTTTGATTATACGAGTACCAGACATTAATATCATAGCTTCCTTGCACAACGACAGTGTCACCCTGCTTCTCAGCTGTGTATTTATGGTTGATGATCCAGCAGCCAAGAATGCTAGACGGTTTGTGTGAAGGGCTAATCGTATGAGTTGCTTCTGAGAACTTACGACCTTTTCCACATACCGCTTTTGTTATAATTTCACGATAATTCACATTTTCATTCTGAGACATGAAACTAAACCCTCCTCTTTCTCATATCGTATCGAGTTGTCGGTCGCTCGTATCGGCTACTTGCCTCATTCGCTCCGCCAATTGCTTCACTGACATCCTATGCAGGGCGAATGACCAATGTGCAATAGAAACTTACAAGATGAAAGCAAAGCATGATCTTTAACACATTATGTGTGTAACACTTGTTTTAGTACAAAAAATCAGAAAAACACGATAGCGCCTTATTATTCATTCAGTCAGCAGAATGAATCGAGCTAAATCCTTTGGCCGACTTACTACTCATTTGATATCTTCTGTGTTCCATATGAAGCCATTATATGCTTGAATGTTGACCTCGATTACTCTCCCTTACAAATGAACAATAAAAAAGCTACTAACACAGAGAGTTATCCTCTGTTATTAGTAGCTTATGATTTATTGACAGCTATCGAATGGACTTTTCGTCGTTCTACGCTTTAAAAGGTCTCCGCCCATTGATGTAATGATTTCATCTGTTACTGATTTAGAGATCGTATTTGATACCATTTGAAGCAATTCATTTACTTCTAGTTGACTTTGTTTAAATTCTTGTACAAGTGGTATTTGGTCTACCTCATCATGTAACATATCGATCTTAGCCTCAACCTCTTTTAATGCTTCTGATTTACCGTAATGCTGCAAGTTCACCGCTTCTTTTTGAAGCTTTTTTATTTTAGCAATTAATTCTTGTACCTTTACATGCTCATTAATTTGCTTTTCAGCACGCTTAAAGAAATCAATTTCTTCCGTTTCAGCCATCATCTTTGCTAACTCTGTTGCTTTATCACGAATTTCTTCTCTAGAATATTTTGTTGTCATGACTGCACCTCCGCCATTTCGACCATTTCACCTGATAATGACCATGTTTTTGCTTCCGTAACCTTTACATATACGATTTCCCCGATAACTGATTTTGGACCTGTAAAGTTTACAAGGCGATTCGTACGCGTTCTGCCTGCTAGCACATCCGGATTTTTCTTACTTTCACCTTCAACAAGCACCTCAACTATTTTGTCTTGATACGCAACATTTTTCTTAGCAGAAATCTCGTTAACTAAAGCATTTAAGCGTGCTAATCGTTCACGCTTAACTTCCATTGGGACGTTGTCTTTCATTTTTGCCGCAGGCGTCCCTTCACGTGGTGAATAAATGTACGTATAAGCACTATCAAATTCAATTTCACGAACGAGCGATAACGTTTCTTCAAACTGCTCTTCCGTTTCATTTGGGAATCCGACAATTAAATCTGTCGTAAACGAAGCATTCGGAATCGCCATTTTAATTTTATGGGCCAAATCTAAATACTGTTGTCGAGTGTACTTTCTCGCCATTAACTTTAGGATAGCTGAGCTACCGTGTTGAACTGGTAGATGTATATGCTCGACTAAATTCCCACCTTTTGATAGCACTTGGATTAAATGATCGTCAAAATCACGCGGATGACTCGTTGTAAATCGAACACGAGGAATATCAATTTTATGAATCTCATCCATTAATTGACCAAGTCCATATTCAAAATCTAAGTCTTTACCGTAAGCATTAACGTTTTGCCCTAGTAACGTAATTTCTTTATATCCTTGCCGTGCCAAATCTCTAACTTCAGCGATAATATCCTCTGGCAATCGACTTCGTTCTTTTCCACGCGTATATGGAACAATACAATACGTACAGAATTTATCACAGCCGTACATAATGTTTACCCATGCTTGTGTTTTTCCTTGACGAGCACGTGGCATATTCTCAACGATATCGCCCTCTTTTGACCAAACTTCTATGACCATTTCTTTGCCTAATATCGCATCATGGAGCAAGTGTGGAAGGCGGTGAATATTATGTGTACCGAAAATTAAGTCAATATGCTGATGCTTTTGCATAATTCTATTCACAACATTTTCTTCTTGCGACATACAGCCACATACACCAATAATCAGTTCTGGACGTTCTAACTTTAGCGGTTTTAGATTTCCAATTTCACCAAAAACTTTATTTTCAGCATTTTCAC
Source organism: Bacillus sp. JCM 19034 (assembly GCF_001310635.1). GTDB lineage: Bacteria > Bacillota > Bacilli > Bacillales > Bacillaceae_D > Halalkalibacter. The sequence goes on along the minus strand of NZ_BAXR01000011.1, from coordinate 42,812 downwards.
GAATTGCACAAGTATTTAACAAAATCACATCTGCTTCTTCTGATACTTCTGTTGATTCAAAGCCCATTTCAAGTAACAAGCCCGCCATATTTTCTGAATCATGTGTATTCATTTGACAACCATACGTCCGGATGAGAAATTTCTTCCCTGCACCTATTCCCTTCATTTTATCAGGAATTAAGCTTTCAGGACGAATAACTTGAACATCTTCTTTTCCTCTTCTTTTCCCTTGACGATAATCAGGTTGCTCTAAGATTGATATATCTCTTCCATCAATACGGATGACTTTCTTATTTTCATCTTCAGAAACAACTTTTACATTTGAAAAATCAAAATATTTGCTGTAATCTTTTTGGCTACTGCCAGAGGATTTTAAGTCCTGCGTAGCACCTTTTTCATCAGCTGTAGATTTACCTAACGTTGTTCTTCATTCATGTTAGCTCTCCTTTCATACGTATAACAAATAGAAACCAAACATACAATAAGTAATTATAACTTCTTTAGTTCCACTACACAATAAGGAAGTGCTCCTCATATGTTTCCTATCAAAAGAAAAACGGCAAAGGCCGTTTTTCGTCTACTATCGCTTACATAAATTCTTTTATTAATTCATGAAAGGTCTCTTCATTCAACGTGAGATCTTTTTTCGCTAAAGGCTGCTCATCGTAGCCTGGAATTAATTGTTGATAAGAAGGTTGTTCTTTATTTTGATAAATCAAACCAGTTACTAGACCATTGTGCTCCATTAACGTTTGCATCGCATTCATACGATTCGTTGGATCGTAACCGTCTATATCGCTTAATTTAGTTAAATTTTCTTTAAACCACTCATATGTGTTCACTTTATTAAACGTGACACACGGACTAAATACATTAATTAATGAAAAGCCTTTATGATTAATCCCTTCTTCAATTAAAGCTGTTAACCCTTTTAAGTCACTTGAAAAGCTTTGGGCAACAAACGTTGCTCCCGCTGTTAGTGCCATTTCCATTACGTTAAGTGCTGATTCAATCGATCCGCCTGGCGTACTTTTCGTTTTAAAGCCCATTTCACTTCTAGGAGAGGTTTGCCCCTTCGTCAAACCGTAAATTTGATTGTCCATGACAATATATGTCACATCAATATTTCTCCGGATCGCATGGATGGTATGCCCCATACCGATCGCAAATCCATCTCCATCTCCACCTGAAGCAATTACCGTTAGATCTCGATTCGCCATTTTTACACCTTGAGCAATTGGAAGGGCTCGACCATGCACACCATGAAACCCGTAGGAATGAATATAGCCCGATATTCGGCCAGAACAGCCGATGCCAGATACGACTGCTACGTCTTCTGGTTCTAATCCTATGTTTCCTGCTGCTCTTTGAATCGCTGCTTGAACTGAAAAATCGCCACAGCCTGGACACCAGTTCGGCTTTACTTTATTACGAAACTCTTTAAATGTAGCCATTTAAACCAACTCCTTGCATGCTTGATGTAGTTCGTCAGGTAGAAACGGATTCCCGTCATATTTCAGAATGCTTTCAATATTGGCTTTGGCAACATTCATTTTAATAATAGAAGCAAGCTGCCCTGTTGCATTATGCTCAACAACTACGACCTTTTTCGCTTTTTTCATTTCCTTTTCAAGCTCTTCCTTAGGAAAAGGATGCAATAAACGAACCTGAACATGATTGGCCTTCACCTGATCAACCGTTAAGCGTGAAAGTACTTCTTGAATCGTACCTCGTGTTGAATTTACACCAATAACAAGTAAATCAGCCTCATCATACCGACTGTCAATAAATAACGGTTGTTTAAAACGATCACTTAACTGATTAAGTTTGCGCAGCCGTTTATCCATTTGTTGCTGTCGATTTTCTGGAAGCTCTGAAGGCATTCCAGTTTCATCGTGTTCAACACCCGTAACGTGATGAATACCATTTTTTGTACCAGGTAAGACACGATTGGATACACCTGATTTTGTTACTTCATATCGTTTATAATAAGACTTATCTTCCCGTTCAGAAATTGTTTCTTCCGTTTCAATCGTTCCTCTACGAACTTCGAATTTATGATACTCCAATGGTTCAACCGATTGCTTCCCTAATGATAATGCTAAATCAGTTACCAAAATGACCGGGCATTGATATTCTTCCGCTAGATTAAACGCTTCAACTGTATCATAAAATGCTTCTTCTACCGTACTTGGAGCCATAACGATCTTTGGAATATCGCCATGAGTACTATAGAGGAGTGCCATTAAATCCGATTGCTCTTGCTTTGTCGGTAAACCAGTACTCGGACCCCCTCGTTGTGTATCAACAATGACTAGTGGCTGTTCGGTCATACCTGCTAAACCAATCGCTTCAGCCATAAGCGATAAACCTGGTCCGGCAGATGCTGTAAATGCACGAGCTCCAGCATAGTTCGCACCAATTGCCATCGTACATGCTGCTATTTCATCTTCAGTCTGAATGACTGTTCCACCAAATTGAGGTAATTTCTTGATTAAATATTCCATAATTTCTGATGCCGGTGTAATTGGATAGCTGCCATGAATCGGCTACCTGCTGCAATGGCACCAAGACCGATTGCATCATTACCAATCATGAACATACGTTTTTTCCGTCTGCTGCTGCTAACTGGTAGCCTTGTAGTACATCTTCTGCTTCTTCACGGACGTATTTAGCCCCTGCTTGAATCGCTTCCATATTTTTCTCGACGACTGATTCTCCTTTACGAAGGAACAGATCTTCAACGACATTCTTATACGCATCAGCTTGAAGTCCAATGATCGCACTAGTCGCTCCTACTGCAACCATATTTTTCATTAAAGTTGTACCTAATTCCTTTGCTATTTCCGTAAATGGAATAACAATTAACCGAACCTCATAGTCACTTGGTAGGACAGGCTTGAATTTAGCATCAGCTAAAATAATTCCGTCCTTACTCAATTCATGGATGTTCACATCAATCGTTTCCTGATCAAAAGCAACTAAAATCGTCAAATCATCAGAAATTGAATGAACAGGCGTTGTGCTGACACGAATTTTATTATTCGTATGCCCACCTTTAATTCTTGAAGAAAAATGTCTATATCCATATAAAAAATATCCTAAACGATTTAAAGCAGCAGCAAAAATTTCCCCAGTACTCTCGATACCTTCCCCTTGCTGTCCGCCAACCTTCCATGACAATTGCTCTCTCACGCTTGCTCCACTCCTCATTGTCTCTATCAATCATCAAAACCTTTTCCAGTTTTCAATAATTTAATTATAATCGTAACATAACCTTTACTCATTTTTTATATTGGCTCAATTTGATACTAAACGTCCTTATAATAGTTTGTTTTTGAAAATAATGCAAGGTTAGAAGAGTCTCAATTTTGAAAAGAATCCGATACTTCATTGATTTTCAAAAAAAAGCCCTTAACTCTGATCAATAGTTAAGTGACTTTACAAGATTTGCGGTGACATATTTTGCTACCTCGGTTCTACAATTAATTTCATTGCTGTCCGTTCTTCACCTTCTATTTCAATATCGGTGAATGCAGGAATACATACTAGCTCAATTCCACTAGGTGCTACAAAGCCACGAGCGATCGCAATTGCTTTTATCGACTGATTCAAGGCTCCTGCACCAATAGCTTGAATCTCTGCAGCACCCCTCTCTCGAATTACACCAGCTAGAGCACCAGCTACAGAATTTGGAGTAGATTTTGCCGAAACTTTTAAGACTTCCATTTCGAGTACCTCCTCTTAAACGATACGTTAGGTTGTCCATCGGTCCTAGTTTTTTATGATGACGACTGTATGTTGGGATCATCCACGCATACGAGATGCAATATCTAATTCATTTTATTTCAGCAAAGCAAATCATATTCCAAAAATATTTGAAAATACCATCACGATTTTTCAAAAACAGCAGCAACGATTCGAAACGAGCGAATATAAGGATACCTTCTTAAAAACAAATAGTAGGCTGCCAATAGAAGATGACTTGCAATCTTTTATCACAAGTGACAAACTAACTTAGGATATATTCTTTTATATCCAATCTATCAGATTTGATGAGATTATATGACAAACAAGCAACTCCCACTGCATCTAAAACGAATTGTAAAATAAAAAGAAACCACCTTTTGAAGAAATGTGGTTTCGCTAAATACCCAAAGCTAGAGATGTACCAAAAGCATTATTTATCTTAAACAGTGAGTGAAAGTGAAGCCGGTACAACTCTTATTAACTCTATTCGTTTTGATTAAAGACTTTAGTCATGCATACTTACAGGCTGGTCATCATTAATTTGAATGCGGGTTATATTTTTTGCCAATCCTGTTTTACCATCTAAATCAATGACAACTGCACTTAACTGCTTTCTTCCTTCAGCAACTTCAAAACGAACAGGTAATTGGGTAAGAAATTTCTGAAGAACAGCCTCACGATCAACACCTAAAATACCGTCATATGGTCCAGTCATCCCAACATCTGTTAGATAGGCCGTTCCTTTTTCTAAGATACGCTCATCCGCTGTTTGAACATGAGTATGAGTACCAACAACGGCACTAACCCTCCCGTCTAAATACCAACCCATTGCTTGCTTTTCGCTTGTCGCTTCAGCATGAAAGTCGACAAAAATAAACGGTGTTCTTTTTGAAACTTCCTGAATAATTTCATCTGCTCGTTTAAACGGACAATCAATTGCGGGCAGAAATGTTCTCCCCATTAAATTAACAACGGCAATTTCTAGATCATTATAGCGATGAAATGTATACCCTTTTCCAGGGGTTCCTTCAGGATAATTTGCTGGGCGTACGATATGTTTCGCATTTTCAATAAATTCGAAAATTCCCCGATTATCCCACGTATGATTCCCTAGCGTAATGACCTGTGCACCTGCATCTAAAAAACCTTTATAAATTTTCTCCGTAATCCCTTTACCTGATGCTGCATTTTCTCCATTAATAATCGTTATTGTCGGCTTATATTGCTTTTTTAACTTTGCCGTATATTCTTGGATCATTTGCCGCCCCGGTGCTCCGTATACATCACCAATAAATAATATTCTCATAAAAACTCCTAACTAAATGTAATAATCTATAAAAGAAAGTGGCGACAAGTCGCCACTTTACTTAGCATATTCAACTGCTCTCGTCTCTCGAATGACTGTAACCCGAATATGACCTGGATAATCTAATTCTTCCTCAATTTTTTTCGTAATATCACGAGCTAACTTATGGGCAAGGGCATCGTCTACGACATCAGGACGAACGAGAATTCTTACTTCACGTCCTGCTTGAATCGCGTACGTTTTTTCGACACCTTCAAACGACTCCGAAATCTCCTCTAACTTCTCGAGACGACGAATATACGTTTCAAGCGTTTCCCTTCTAGCTCCCGGACGAGCAGCAGATAAAGCATCAGCGGCAGCGACTAATGTCGAAATAATTGAAGTAGACGCCGTATCTCCATGATGAGAAGCAATCGCATTAATGACAGTAGGATGCTCTTTATATTTCGTCGCGAGCTCTACTCCAATTTCTACATGACTTCCTTCTACTTCATGGTCAATCGCTTTCCCGATATCATGCAACAATCCAGCTCGCTTAGCCAGCTTCACATCTTCCCCAAGCTCTGAAGCCATTAAACCAGCTAAATGGGCGACCTCCATTGAATGCTTCAACACATTTTGACCATAGCTCGTTCTAAATTTTAAACGACCTAAAATTTTGATTAAATCAGGATGTAACCCATGAATTCCCATTTCAAAGGTTGTTTGTTCTCCATACTCTCGAATTAGTTCATCCACTTCACGACGAGATTTATCTACCATTTCCTCAATACGTGCCGGATGAATTCTTCCATCCTGTACTAACTTTTCAAGAGCAGTTCGAGCAATTTCCCTTCTAATCGGATCAAAACCAGATAAGATAACTGCTTCTGGCGTGTCATCAATAATTAAATCAATTCCTGTTAACGTTTCAAGTGCACGAATATTCCGGCCTTCACGCCCAATAATACGGCCTTTCATCTCATCATTAGGAAGTGAAACAACCGAAACAGTTGATTCAGCAACGTGATCAGCTGAGCAACGTTGAATGGCTAACGATAAAATGTCCTTCGCTTTTTTATCGGCTTCATCCTTCGCTTCAACCATTCGTTCTTTAATCATATGAGCTGTTTCGTGAGCTAGCTCTTGCTCTAACTCATGACGAATAGCATCACGAGCTTCTTCGCGGGTTAATCCGGATACACGTTCAAGTTCTAATTGTTGTTGCTTCCGAATCTCCTCCACTTTGTTTTCCATCTCTTCAATTTGGCGTTGTTTTTTGGTGAGAGATTCCTCCCTTTTTTCCAAAGATTCCTCTTTCTTATCTAAGGTTTCACTTTTCCGGTCAAGAATCTCTTCTTTTTGAACCAAACGATTCTCTTGTTTTTGAATCTCATTTCTGCGTTCACGAACTTCACGTTCTGCTTCAGTACGTATTTTATGAGCTTCATCCTTAACTTCAAGGATGGCTTCTTTTTTACTCGCTTCAGCATCACGTTTCGCATCTTCCACAATTTGTTTCGCCGCAAATTCCGCACTAGTAATTTTGGCTTCTGCAATGGATCTTCGAACAAGATATCCAACAACTGCAAATACGATTGCAGAGACAACAAGCAAAGCGGAGAAGAGGATTATATCTATCTCAAAACTCACTCTTTCACCTCCTCTTGCTATCTAATTGTTGGGTGTCAAATTTCATACTATCATGAAACATAAAATAAAATGATCGCGATTAATCGAAAAAAAAAGTTGTAATAACCGCATTCTTCTTAATTTTAAAGCTCAAGTTAACCATTGTCAAGCTAGTCAACGTTTGAAACCTCACTAACACCATCCCTCATTTGAACTTCATATGCTCGATCGCCTGATTGTGCCAAATGATAATTGTGTGTAATCATAATAATTTGTCGATTAAACATCGTGCTTAGTGACTTTAAAAATTCATATAGAGCATAGACATATTCTCCTGAAACATGTTTACCTGGTTCATCTAATAATAAAGGACCCTCGCGTTTAGGGTGAATCGTTTCAATCAATGCCACGCGAAGGGCTAAAGTTACAATATCAACAACACCGCCACCGCGTGCATCTTGTGGTTTTGTTTTCACTATTATCCCTTCGTATTCTGATACAACATAAAACTCTGCTATCGGCTTAGCACCATGCTCATCGATTTCTATTTGGAATGAAAATAACGGACCGAACACATATTGAAGGGCGTTCGTCACCAGTGTTTCAATTTGCTGCTTTGCTTGCTCCCGAGCGTATTCAGCAGACTGCTGTAGCAGCACCCGTGCCTTCTCGTACGTATCGACCGCCTCAAAATAAGAATCTAGTTCCGCTTTCTTGATTGCTATTTGCTCTTCTAGTAACCGTCTACGCTCATCAAGACGATTCCATTTCGTTCGTGCTTCTTCGTATTTATTCTGCAATCTCAAATAGCGTTCATGCACGTCATTAACGTTCATGGTCGATCAATTCTTTCGGGATTAATTCCCATGTTTCCTTTAATGTCTGCTCAATTGTTTGCTCTAATCGCATGATTTCACTATCAAGTTCTTCAGGCTTTACTCCTAAATCTTCGAGCTCCTCTAGTAACCTTGATTTTTGATTTTCTAATTCTTCTAATTTTGCTTCTGCTCGATATTTCATATCTTTTGCTTTTTCAATTGCTTGTTTCATTTGTGTTAGCTGTTGTTCAATCGACATAAACAAAAGTCCTCCTTCGTTAATTAAAATGATGGTGATCTAGATTTTTCATATTTTTGCCACAGGTTGGGCACGTTCCCTTTTTCAAAAGCAGTTCCATTCTCTCTTGTTCATACGTCTCAATTACCTCCATTTGCGATTTAATGAAGGCAATTCCTTCTTTTATTCTCCGCTCGTATTCTATCAATGATGAATGGGTAGATTTTAATTTTTGCAGCTGACTTGTTCTATTTTCAATGATAGCTATATTATCCAAAATCAACTCAATTTCTGGAAGTTGCGAAATAAATTGGTGTACTTTATTGATCTCATTATTTCTCGTATCCAACCTCATTTTAAAACGACTGAAAACGTTCAATTGCTCTTTTTCTGATTAATTTCATCAACGAGGTTATCCTCAATCTCACTTAAAAATGAAGTCAATTGTACTGATTGTATTTGTTTTTGATGTTGTTCACTAACTTTTTTAGAAAGTTGTTGGAGTTGCATTAAACGATTTGCTTTTTTCAAAATACGATCTAGACTGTGAGTATTTTCATTAGCTTTCATTACATCTTTTGTTTTTTCGATCCAGAGCAAGCACTTCTCCATGCTATCTTGCAATTGATTATATCTAGTTTGTAAGCGAACAAAAGCTTGATATTTTGTTGTACTTACTTCAAGTTGTGATACGACCGCTTCCCACTCGTGAACATGTTGGACAAGCTTTTTATTTCTACTTTGTACAACTTCTTCTTCTGTCATTTGTTTCATTAAATTAGAAATACGTTCTAGCTGTTGCTTTTTTTCTATTAGAATTGAAATTTCGCTTATTTTATGGGAAACATTGTCTAGCTCCTTTTTTAATTGGTCAACATTCGCATATGGTTCAAGCTCCTTTTCAAGCTTCTCAATCGCCTCTTCTTCGTGGCGGACACGTTGATTAAGCTGCGATACATCTCTTGACGTTTGCCTTATTGCCATATCCAAATAATGAGCTCCGCTAATTCGCCCAAGTACTTTCGCTCTAGTTGAACTCGTTTCCTCAAGTAAAAAAGGCCCGTCTAGCTGCTGAGAAACATGGAGTGCTAAATCCCGGTCAGTATCGACGCGTAGATGCCCCATTCCATGAGCTTCCAACACCTCGTGAGGTACAGAAAAACCAAACCCTTCTAAAATCAAATCATCTTGTTCTGGACGTTTAATCGAATAACGGTTTTTGGAGGAGGTTCGTTCACGGCAAATGATTGTATCATTTGATAATGTGACAGTTACTCTGACAAAATCAGCTGATACCCTTAAGAAGTCCGTACCTTTTGGTTGGTTAAATAAGGCCCAACGAATCGCACGAATAATCGCTGTTTTCCCACTATCTGATTGCCCAACAATCATATTTAAGCCATTGTCAAACTCGATATACGTATCAAGATGTGATTGAAAATTCTCAATATGTACTGACCGGATGTTATTCATATTGACCATCCTTCCACTTCTCTTCAACCAACGTCATTCTCCGTAAGGCTTCTTGTCGTACCTTTTCTTCTACATTTTGTAATGAAGCAATTTCCTTAATAATATCACCCATATTTAGTGATTGAAACTGTGAAGCTTCTTTCACTTGCTGTACAAAGGAATGCAGCTTTTCTTCTTGGTGAAGTGCCTTTTCTAAAAATGAACGATCTAAAACTTGATCTCCGTCTTCAGCATTCTCAAGCGTTTGTTCACAGAGTTGAATCTTTCCATTCTTCACTTCACCAATGATCACTTTAGGTTTACGGTTTATTTCAGACCAGTGATTATTAACCCTGGCTAGTGCTCCTGGATTACAAATGAATTTACCGTTTTTCTCTTTAATGCCAAATCCCCCGTGGAAATGTCCTGTTAAGATAATGTCCGCTGTTGTTCCCCAAATATGGTCGATTAACGTATGAGCGACTCCTTCTGGTAGTGCTTTTTCTACGAGCATACTATGAACGATATGTATGGCAACGTCGACATGTTCAGCTCTTTTAGGGTAATAATCTAATTTAGGGTCACGCTGATCAAGATCATAATGGTACGGTTGACCGCTAATTTGGATGACACATTCTTCGTCATGTATCATTAGTGGCTCTTCTGGATGAATAACAGTCATTACACCAAATGAATCCATTAACCCTAGCATTGTTCTAGATAACGTGTCAGGGTTATGCCCAAACGTGTCATGATTGCCCGCAACAACGTAAATAGGCGCATTAGATTTTTTGAAAATTCTCGCAAATTGCCCAACAACATTAGGAGATAAGTCCGGTCGATCAAATACATCACCACCATGCAAAATGAGATCAACACATTCTTGATTAGCAATCGATATCACTTCTTGTAGCTTCGTTTTTAATGTATCTACGTAACTATCTAGTCTATTTTTTGGGGTAGTACCACGAATATGAGAGTCTGTTACATATAAAAATTTCATTTCACAATCTCCCTTTCTTAAAAGCGTCGTGCAATATTGCTCAACTTTTTTAAAAAGGAATTAAAAGGTATGCCCAGTCATAATTGACTTAACATACCTTCAGCAATCCCATTTTTCATCTGATTATTTTAAATCAAATGGCACTTCTTCAAATTCCTCATCGGAAGGCGGAGCTACTTGTACCTCGCCATTAATGCCATAATGATCGCGAATCATTCCTTCAATCGTCTCTGTTAAATCTGCATTTTCTTTTAGGAATTGCTTCGCATTTTCACGACCTTGTCCCATCTTTTCTCCTTCAAATGAATACCAAGCACCACTTTTTTGTACAATGTCAAGTTCGGCTGCCATATCCAAAATAGATCCTTCTCGAGAGATCCCTTCCCCATACATAATATCAACCTCTGCTACCTTAAATGGAGGTGCAACCTTATTTTTGACAATTTTAATTTTTGTCTTATTTCCTACCATATCGTTTCCTTGTTTAAGTGTTTCTGCTCGACGAACTTCAAGTCTGACAGAAGAATAGAATTTCAACGCTCGACCACCAGGAGTTGTCTCAGGATTACCGAACATGACACCGACTTTTTCACGAATTTGGTTAATAAATATCGCAATCGTCTTAGATTTGTTAATAGCACCAGATAATTTACGTAACGCTTGCGACATTAAACGTGCTTGTAAACCGACATGACTATCTCCCATCTCACCTTCAATTTCAGCTTTAGGAACAAGTGCAGCCACACTATCGATTACAATCATATCCACTGCACCACTTCGAACAAGTGCTTCGGCAATTTCTAACGCCTGTTCCCCTGTATCAGGTTGAGAGAGCAATAATTCATCGATATTTACCCCTAACTTCTGTGCATATACCGGGTCGAGTGCATGCTCAGCATCAATAAATGCGGCTTGCCCACCGTTCCGTTGAATCTCTGCAATAGCATGAAGGGCGACAGTTGTTTTACCAGACGATTCAGGTCCATATACTTCAATAACACGCCCTTTAGGATAACCACCAACACCTAAAGCAATATCCAATGCTAATGCACCGCTGGAAATCGTTGAAACTCTTTGCTCTGCCTGCTCACCAAGCTTCATAATCGAGCCTTTCCCAAACTGTTTCTCAATTTGGCGCAACGCCATATCTAAAGCCGCTTTACGATCACTCATTATCTAATCTCTCCTCTATATAAACAATATCTTTGCTCTTTATTCTAGAATCTACTACTATCATAACTCGTTTTCTTTCTTTTGCCAATAGTTTTTACGAACATTTATTCGCTTAATATTTTAAATACCTTTTAAACTGAAAGAAGAGAGTAAAAGAAAGGATTGAAATAAGGTGGCAATGGTAGGTTGGAAAAGAAAAGCGTCTAAAAGACATGTTCATCGATTTAGACGCTTTTTTCCAAATGAAACTACCGTTCCGTGCGTGAAGGTGTATTACGGTCTCTTTTTGGACGAGGTTTTGCTGGCTCCAGATTAACTCTAGCACCATTTAAGCGTGAATAACGCAAAGCTTCATAGACAAATGGTGCGACATCTTCAGGCACTTCAACAAATGTAAAGTTCTCGAAAATATCAATTTTCCCAATTGACTTTGTAGGTATTCCAACTAAGTCAGAGATCTCATCAACTAACACTTTCGGAGTTAATTGAATATTTCGTCCAACATTAATAAAGAACCTTACCATGCCCTTGGCTCCACCAGTCTCACCAAACTGATAACCTGACTCCTCAAGGGACGTATCACTAGAGAAATTCATTTTCAATAGAGCAGCAATGACTGATTCTGCTTGATGGTCCTGTAAGATTTCTTCAACTAACGGTGTAAAAAGTTCATTTTCTTTCCCGCCAGCAGCAATTTGATCGCTAATTAATTTCTTCCATGAGTTTTGTTGCTTTTCGACTACCTCTTCAATTGTCGGAACATCTTGAGAAGGAATGGTCATTTTAATTTCCTTTTCAATTGAACGTAAATGCTTCATCTCTCTAGGTGTTACTAATGTTAACGCTAATCCTTTTTTTCCAGCACGTCCAGTCCGTCCAATTCGATGTACATAGCTTTCAGGATCTTGCGGAATATCGTAATTGATGACGTGTGAAACATTTTCAACGTCTATTCCTCTCGCAGCAACATCTGTTGCAATTAAAAACTCTACTGACGAATCACGGAACTTTTTCATTACCGCGTCTCTTTGTGACTGTGTAAGATCACCGTGTAAGCCGTCAGCTAAATATCCCCTTGCTTGTAAGGCTTCTGTAAGCTCCGCTACTCCCTTTTTAGTTCGACAGAACAGAATCCCTAGTTCTATATCCTCACTATCAATAATACGGCATAACGAGTCAATTTTATTACGCTCTAGCACTTTAAAATACATTTGGTCAATTAATGGAGCGGTCACTTCTCCTTTATTAATCGTAACCGTCTTAGGCGAATTCATATAACGTTTTGTCAATTTACGTATCGCAACAGGCATTGTAGCTGAGAACAGTAACGTTTGGCGATTATGATTTACTTGTTTTAAAATCATTTCAATATCGTCAACAAATCCCATATCGAGCATTTCATCAGCCTCATCCAGTACAATCGTATGAACTTGATCTAACTTCAGTGTGTTGCGTCGCAAATGATCTAAAATACGCCCTGGAGTGCCAATAACCACTTGTACACCTTGTTTCAATGCCTTAATTTGATGTCCAATCGATTGTCCACCATAAATCGGCAGCGTTCTAATCTTTTTATGAACTGATAATTTTTGTAATTCACCTGACACTTGAATCGCTAATTCTCGTGTAGGAGTTAAAATCAAGGCTTGTACGTAACGTTCTTGTTTCACTTTATCAACAACCGGAATGCCGAAAGCTGCTGTCTTTCCGGTTCCTGTTTGAGCTTGACCAATGACGTCTCCACCTTGAAGAATAACAGGGATCGCCTTTTCCTGTATTGGAGAAGGCTCTTCGAATCCCATCTCTTTGATCGCACGTTGTATTGGTTCTGAAATTTGAAAATCATTAAAATTCGTTGTCATTCTGTTTTATTCCACCTTTTCAATTCGTTCAACAAATAAAAACAGCCATATTTTACAGCTTTATTTACAATATCATTTCTATCTCCTGGCAAGTGTAGTTGATAGGCTATAACTTCTTCTGTTAAGCCGGCAATCCCTATGTACACTTCTCCCACTGGTTTTCCTTCTTGAGAAGATGGCCCAGCCACCCCTGTGAAGCTAATTCCGATATCGGAATTACACTTTTTTTGAACCTTTTGTGCCATTTCTTTAGCACATTCACTACTTACAACACCCTCATTTTCAATTAATTGATTAGAAATTTGTAAGAGATCTTTTTTTAATTGTGTTGCATAGGCAACAATTCCACCTTTTAGTACATGACTAGCTCCAGGCTGTCTACTTAATTGATTTGCAAATAATCCACCCGTAAAACTCTCCGCTGTTGCTATCGTACATTTTTTTTCCTGTAATTGCAAAAATGTTTGCTCAACAATTGACGAATCACCATAACCATAAAAATAGAGCCCGACACGGTTTAATATTTGTTGTTCCACCTCGTCTAAGCGCTCTTGACGTATTTGTTCGTTATCGTGCTTCACAGTTAAACGTAACGTGACCTCGCCATCCCCAGCTAAAGGGGCAATCGTAGGATTTGTTTGTTTTTCAATTAAGTCTTCAATCTCTGTTTCTAATCGAGACTCTCCAATACCAAAAAATCGCAATACACGTGATTCAATTACGTCGTTATTGCCACTTTTTAGGAATTGTGGCCGTAGCTCCTGTTCAAACATTGGAATCATCTCTTTAGGTGGACCAGGTAGCAGAATAAACCGTTGCTGTTTTTCACCTGATACGAGCATTCCTGGTGCCATTCCATAATGATTAAATAAAACATCACTACCTTCAATTACAAGAGCTTGTTTTTTATTATTATCAGTCATTTTTATATGTCGCTTTTCAAAAAAATCAACAATTTTCTGTAATGACGGCTGATGGTAAACAAGTTTCATTCCTAAAATTGAAGCGACCGTTTCTTTTGTCAAATCATCTTTCGTCGGCCCTAATCCCCCAGTGAATATGATTAAATCCGCACGTCCTTGAGCCTGTTCAATGGCTTCACGCAACCTCTTCTCATTATCACCAACAGTTGTTTGATAATAAACATCTATTCCTAAAGTAGCACATTCTTTGGCAAGATATGCTGCATTTGTATTAATGATTTGCCCTAAAAGCAATTCAGAGCCGACAGATATAATTTCAGCATTCATCGTATAACCACCTATTATTGGCCTTTTAGTACATGCTTATTTTTCTTAAAATAATCATAACCAGATAGTAGTGTTAAAACAGTCGCAGTCCAAATAGCGATACTGGCAAAAGGGAAAGATATTGGTTGAAACGGCCAGTTATGTAATAGTAACGCTGCTATCGCAACAATTTGCGAGACCGTTTTCCATTTCCCTAACGAGCTTGCAGCAATAACAACTCCATCTGCTGCAGCTATTAAACGGATACCTGTTACAGCAAATTCACGACTGATAATCACAATTGCCATCCATGCCGGCAATAGCTGTAACTCAACTAGACCTATTAATGCTGCTGTCACTAACAGTTTGTCAGCTAGCGGGTCGAGAAATTTCCCTAAATTCGTTACGAGCTAGCTTCCTTGCATAATAACCATCGAGCCAATCAGTTGCAGCTGCTAAAATAAATAAGAGTGCTGCTAAAAGATGATTAAGTGCCATCTCTGTTCCAAGAAATGATACTTCTTGTAGTGGCGGCATTAATAATATGATCATAAAAATAGGTATTAAGCATATACGAGAAATCGTAATTTTGTTCGGTAAATTCAAAATCGTCCCTCTCTTCAACTATGATTAAAACATCATTCATATTGTATCATATTCATAAATCATTTAACCACTGATTTATGATTCGAATTCTTTCCCTATCATTTGACTTTTAAAAGAAAAAAAGCTGCCACTATATAGTGACAACTATTCTTCGTTTTCAATAACCGTAATATGAACTTTTTGATGTATGGAATCAGAAGGAAACTCAACTAACTGATCATGGACATATAACTCTACATCAATTGAACGACCGAAATTAAAAATTAATTCTTCCTCTTCAGAATAATCAAATTCAATATCCTCGCCTTCATTCGACATATATAACGTTTTCCCTAAGCCGTTTTTAATGTCAATGTATGATGAGCCTATCATTTCAATGCGTATATCATCAAACGAAGCACCAGAAAGTTCATAGTAAGAAGTGATCCCTTGTGTCTCTTTAAACGTCAAATCAATTGGATCGGGTTCTGGTTCTGGCTCTTCTTCAGATGATTCTTCTGAATCATCTGATTGATTGTTTTCAGGCACTTCATTATCATCATCTTCTTCAGATTGAAGAAATTCTCCTTCTACATTACTGCTGTTATCAGGCTGTTCAGCACCATCTTTAGCGGAATTATTTTGAATGATAATGATAGCACCAACTGCAATGATAGCTAGAATCACAATCGTAAGAAGTGTTGTTAAAACTGGTTGAGATTTTGAGCGTTTCTTTGGTCTTGCAACATTTGATCTCTTTGAACGTGTTGGTACCTGCACCGTTTCCTGCCTCGGATTGGGCAGCTCATGTTTAAATTGATCAAATAACTCTTCAGGATCTAATCCAATCGTTTCCGCATACGTTTTTATAAACGCTCTTGCGTAGAATTGACCTGGCAAACGATCATATTGTCCCTCTTCAATCGCTGACAAATAACGTTTCTGAATTTTCGTCGTTCGCTGCAAATCATCAAGCGAAATGTTTTTTTGCTCTCTTGTTTCCTTTAAATGTTGGCCTAATTCAGACAATCCTAACACCTACCTACTTAACTAATATCGAAAGAGGAAAAGCCAGATTCAACAATATCATATGTAATTTCTTCGTTTTCATCATTACGTAATTCAATAATACAATCAAAGTCAGCTAATTCATACTCTGACTCACGAACAAAAATATCAGGATGTTCAACAACTTTTACTGCAGGTAATCTCATAATATCACGTACAAGAGTTTTGTGCTTTTCCGTTGAACGCATCGTCGTGACAATGCCATCAATTATAAATATATGCTCATCTGTGTATTCATCCTCAGCTAATTGACTTCTAACTGTTTGTCGCAACAGTGTTGAAGAAATAAATGACCAACGCTTATTAGCACAAACACTAGCAGCAACTATTGATTCCGTTTTCCCGACTCGTGGCATTCCTCTTACACCAACGAGGAAGTGACCTTCGCGTTTAAACATCTCCGCCATAAAGTCCACTAACAAACCTAATTCATTACGCACAAAACGAAAAATCTTCTTATCATCTGCATCACGTTCAATATACCGTCCATGCCTAATAGCAAGACGATCTCGCACTCTTGGCTCACGAACCTTCGTCAATGTGATATCTTCCATCGTATGTATTATTGATTCAAGTCTAATCACTTGATCATCATGAGTGCTTCGAATCAGCATACCTCTTCTTCTATTTTCTACTCCGTTGATCGTAACAATATTAATCTCCAACATCCCAAGTAATGAGGAAATATCACCAAGTAGACCTGGGCGATTTTTCTGTATTTCGTATTCGATGTACCATTCCTTAACTGTCATTTCCTTCATCCTTTACACGAGTTGGTAGTTACTTACTTTCATCATAATAGATTTTAATAACAAATGAAAGAACTTTGTCGTATTTTATAACTAATACTCGAGAAAAAATGAGATGTTGATTTCATACATGTTTAAAAAAGAAAAGCGCTCCATTTGGAACACTTTTTCTTTTAATTTTAATTATTGATTACCCTCATTTTGAACAAGCTTAACCATCATATTTGCAATTGCATGCTGTTCATTTTCATCAGCAACTTTCCATAATTCAGCTAATACACGCTCTTGCTCATTTTTTGGATCAACTTGCTGTGCTAAATATTCTCCAACTTGGTAGGCAACATCCGACACAACATTTTCAGACATTCCCTCTTCAGTTGCTTGATTGAGACGATTACCTAAAAAATCTTTCCACTGCTCCCAGTTATCGAGAACGGACATGAATACCCCTCCTTCTTCATGAACTTCAATAATATATTTTGTTATTCTCATGAAGAATATACATGAAAAACACGCTCTTGTTTTTCCTAACAGTACCATGCACCATTCACAGAAATGATTTGTCCATTAATATAATTTGACTGATTTGAATGAAGAAAAGCGACAAGCTGACTAATATCTTTAGGTGTTCCTAGTCGATTAGCTGGTATTTCTTCGATTAGTTGGTCAAGATGCTCATTTCCTTGATCTTTCAACATCGTTGTCTCAATGGCTCCTGGTGCCACACCATTTACTTGGATCCCACTTGGGGCAACTTCTTTTGCTAAAGCTTTCACAAAACTATTCATTCCTCCTTTAGCTGCGGAATATGTTACCTCACACGCTGCACCTGTTTGACCCCAAATGGAAGAAATCATAATTATGTTTCCTTTTTTTGCTTGAATCATACTTGGTAGCAATGCACGTGTCACTTTCATTGGATTTAATAAATGAATATTTATTAATGCTTCCATATCATGATCCGCCGTTTCCGTAAATAGTTGAAATTGGCTCATTCCTGCATTATGTATAATCGTTTGAAATCCATCAATAACAATATCAAGAGAGTTAATCAATTGCTGTGCTCCGTCGCTTACTGATAAATCAGCTCGGATCGTCTTCACGTTCGCTCCCTTTTCCTCACAGATTCTCTTAATTTCTTTTATCTTTTGTTCTCCCTGAAAATATTGTAAAAAAAGAGAGCTTTTAGGGGAAGCCAGCTCTTTTGCAATTTCTGAACCGATCCCCCCTGAAGCTCCAGTTATTAAAATTGATTCCATCTACTCTTGATACCCCTCTGATTTGACTTGAAACACAGTAAAGCGTCCAAAATCAAAATGTTCTTGTAAGACTTGCTCTAAATCAGAAATTGTAACCTCTTCTAATGTTGTCACGACGTCAAATAAATTCATGTCGTTAAATTGATAACGAGTAAATTGATTAGCAATAAATTCAGGTGAGTTTAGTGACCGTAAAAAAGAACCTATTTTCTTTTTTATCGTCCGATTTACTTGTTCCTTTGACAAAGACGATTCTTTAAATGCTGTAATCATCTCTTTTATTCGCTTTTCTAGTTGGTCTGGCTTACTCGTATCACCGCCGATAACAGAAAAACCAAACCCATTTTCAGCCGAATAATCAAAAGAGAAGCTGTCATCAATTAGCCCTTCAGCAAATAGTTGTTGATAATGATCAGAGCTTTGACCAAACATGAGGTCTAATAAAATCGATATTGTTAATTCTCTTTTCAACAACTCTTTCCCTTGTCTGTCGACCCCGACATCCTTAAAGCCCATTAAGCATTTTGGTGTTTGTACAGACATCGTTAAAATTTCTTTATCTTTAGCTACTGAATCGGGCTCTTGATCAAAGAAACGCTTAATGTCTTCAGGTTTAGCAAATTCTTTTTTCTGCTGGTTTGTTTTCACTTGCTCTATAATTTGCTCAGGGTCAACTGGTCCGACAACGAACAAAAGCATGTTACTCGGGTGATAAAATGTTTGATAGCACGTATAAAGTAAATCCTTCGTTATCGTTGCAATAGAATCAATTGTCCCAGCAATATCAATTTTTACAGGATGTTGATGAAACATATTACTAATGACGCCGAAGTAGGCCCGCCAATCAGGATTGTCATCATACATCGTAATTTCTTGATTAATAATCCCTTTTTCCTTCTCAACGCTTTCTTCCGTAAAATAAGGGTGCTGCACGAAATCAACAAGTGTTTCTAAATTTTCTTCTACATTTAATGTACTTGAAAACAAATAAGCTGTGCGGGTAAAGCTTGTAAAGGCATTAGCAGAGGCACCTTGTTTGCTAAATTGCTGAAAAACATCCCCATGTTCATCCTCGAACATTTTATGCTCAAGAAAATGGGCAATCCCATCAGGAACTTTTAGCTTATTTTCCTCACCAATTGGCTTGAAGTGATTATCGATCGAACCGTATTTTGTTGTGAACGTTGCATACGTCTTATTAAATTCACTTTTCGGTAAAACATAAATAGATAAGCCATTATCGAGTTGTTCATGATAAAGCGTCTCTTCCACTTGTGAAAATATGACAGGCTTCATGCAGTTTCCTCCTTTCCTTTTAAGAAATAAATCGTATCAAGCTTTACTTTTTTCGCAGCTCTAACAACATCTTCTTTTGTAACTTGATCTACACTTTCTAACCAATCTGGTAACGAACGCTTTGAGCGACTAATAACTTGATGATAATGGAGCTCAACAAGTCCCCTTGCGACATCGGCAGTCTCTAAAATTTGGTTTTTGAGCATTGCTTTCGTTTGCTCAAGCTCTTGCTCTGAAAAATCACCGTTTCTCATTGCTTCGAGCTGCTCATTAATGATTTCAACAGCACGATCATATTTAGTAAATTCAATACCAGACATGACCATCATAATACCTTTATGGCTCTCTAACCGAGAAGCAGCGTAATAAGCTAAGCTTTCCTTTTCACGCACGTTAATAAATAACTTTGAATGAGAGAAACCACCGAAAAGACCATTAAATACTTGAACAGCTACATAATCATCTTCACCGTATGTTGTGTACGTTCGAAAACCTAGATGAAGCTTCCCTTGTTTCACATCTTGGTTTTCATGAACTACTTTCACCTCATCTATCTCTGGACTCTTTGTTGTTGGTCTGACATTTGGGTTTCGCTCAGGCAATTGGAAGGCTTCTTTCACTTTCTTAAATGTTTCTTGTTCGTCTAATGCTCCTACAAGGTAGAGATCAAAAGCATTTGTTTGCAGCAATTCCACATAATAATCATAAAGTGATTCTGCCGTAATCGCTTCCACTTCTTCTACTGTTCCGAATGCACTTAATGCATATGGCTCACCTTTACACATTTCCTCTGTTACACGAACATTAGCATATCGCATCTTATCGTCGTATACAGATTGAATACGTTGCTTTAATGAACGCTTTTCTTGTTCTACAACTTGTTCTGAGAAAAGACCATTTTCCAAAAATGGATCGGTAACTACTTCCGCTAATAACGCCAATGCTTGTGTAAACAATGGAGTTGAATCACTTAAAAAGCGCTCATTGGCAATATCGATCATAAACGTTATAACATGCTCTTCTCCTTTTTTTGCACATCAGTTGTTAATGTTGCCCCATACATCTGGTCTAGGCGTTCTCTTAAAGCCTTTCTTGATGGAGATTGACTTGTTCCATTTTGAAGGACGTGTCCTAATAAAGCTCGTTTTGCAACTGATTCTTTATTTAACGGGGCACGGATTAATAGCAATAACGTATTGGTTTTATATTTTTCAGTAGGCATAATATGAACCGTTAACCCGCCTTGCTTTTCAACTTGTTCAGTTATAGGTTGCATTTGATCATCTCCTTTTCCTATCATGCATAGGTTATGCTTTTACACGACTTCTTACAACGTGGAATTTAAATTTATCTGCACGAAAATAATTATAAGAATAAAGCACAGGTATTTCATTCTCATCATAGTGCATTTGTTTTAATAAGAGTAACGTAGATTCAGGATCACACTCTAATATTTCAGAAATTTCGCCATCATAACCAATTGGCTCTATGTGCGTTACCGCGTACGTAATCGTATGACCTACACTCTCTAAAAACTTAAAAATTGACTTAATTTCATGAATCGAATGATTTCTCACTAATTGATACGGCACCTTTTCAAGACAATAGACAACGGGAACACCATCCGCTGTACGAATGCGTTCTAAAGATAACACTTCTTTTAATTCATCTTGCTTAAAGTGCCTCCTCTCTTCCTCAGTTGCCTCATTTACAGCAGAAGAGACATATATCGTCCCCGGGTTCATATTTGCCTTAATAATCATATCTGTCACACTATGCAGTTCTTCGATCCCAGCAGAAAATAATGGCTTTGAATGAACAAACGTCCCAACCCCATGACGGCGTATTACAATTCCTTCTTCTTCTAAAACACGTAACGCTTCCCGTAATGTCGCTCGACTAATCCCTAAATTTTTCGAAAATTCAAATTCAGAAGGCAGCTTTTCGCCTTCCTCATATACATTATTCTCGATATCCTCTTTTAAACGTTCGATCACCTGCAAATATAAGGGTCTTTGATCTGCTTTAATCAAGTTTGTCACTCCTTCTCCCCATTACGATGTAGCTTCATTATCATTTCTTTTACTGATTAAAACTTCTCGTGGCTTGCTACCTTCATAAGGCCCAACGACACCTCTTGCTTCCATTTCATCGATTATACGTGCTGCACGAGTATAGCCTATTCTAAACCTTCGCTGTAGCATTGAAACAGATGCCGTATTCATTTCAACTACTAACTCGACCGCAGAGTCATATAATTCATCTGTTGCACGTTCTTCAATAATAGGTTCTTCGTTCGGTATCATTTCTTCCTCATATTGTGCCTTTTGCTGAGAAATCACATACTGCACGACATTTTCAACTTCTTGGTCTGATAAAAAGGCACCTTGGATTCTCGTCGGTTTAGATGCTCCTACTGGTAAATAGAGCATATCTCCACGTCCTAATAGCTTCTCAGCTCCACCTGAGTCAAGTATAGTACGAGAATCAGTTTGTGAAGAGACACCAAACGCAATACGTGAAGGGATATTGGCTTTAATCACACCTGTAATAACGTCGACTGAAGGACGTTGAGTGGCTATGATCATATGAATACCAGATGCACGAGCCATTTGTGCTAACCTCGCAATAGAATCCTCCACATCACCTGAAGCAACCATCATTAAATCAGCTAACTCGTCGACAATCACAACAATATAAGGTAAGGTAGGCTGCTTAGCATCACCTTCCTCATTTTGACTACGTACTAAATCATTGTAGCCTTCAATATTTCTAGTTCCAGTATGTGAAAATAAATCATAACGCCGTTCCATTTCTGCAACAACTTTTTTTAATGCCTGAGAAGCTTTTTTTGGTTCTGTTACTACCGGTGTTAATAAATGCGGGATTCCGTTATAGACGTTTAATTCAACCATTTTCGGATCAATCATCATAAGCTTTACTTCATGTGGCTTTGCCTTCAATAATAAACTAACAATAATGCCATTAATACAAACACTTTTTCCACTTCCCGTCGCACCAGCAACTAGTAAATGGGGCATTTTATTTAAATGGGCTAAAACAGGATTACCTGATATATCCCGTCCCAATCCAACAGCTAAGACATTTTCTTCTTGATGAGATTGAGTTGAATCCAACACTTCACGAAGTGTAACAACGGCAATTTCATGATTCGGCACTTCAATTCCAATTGCTGATTTCCCGGGAATTGGTGCTTCCATACGAATATCTTTCGCAGCTAAGGCTAATGCTAGGTCATCGGCAAGATTAACGATACGACTTACTTTTACACCAACACTTGGGTATACTTCATATTTTGTTACAGCTGGTCCTAAATGAACTTTTGATACTTTTGCTTTCACTCCAAAGCTTTCTAATGTTTGTTCCAATTTCTTTGCGTTTGCTGCTAACTGTTTCTTTTCATTTAACTGACTTGGATTATTTGGCAATTTTAATATTTCTAATTCAGGGAGCTCGTAGTCTTTGTTTACTTCTTCCCCTGTGACTAAATTCCCACTAAGCTCACCACTAACCTTGCCCTCATCTGTCTTTAAGGCTTCATCCTTGATTGCGTGGTCACGTTGTTCCACCTTATTTTCCCCAGTATGATCTTGGTAAGCTCTTTGTGTGAAATCAACAATTTCAGGCTCAGAATCTTGGAGAACAGGTGATTCATTTTCAACTTGTACTTGAATGGATTCTTTACCTTCTTTTGATTCTTTTTTCCGTTCTTTATATATTTCTTTTTCTTGCTTTAAGCGTCTTGTAAAAGCTTTCCACGCTCGTTTAAGTTCTACTGCTAAACTTTGAAACGTATCTAATATAAAGGTATACATCGCCCTAAAACCTTTATTCAATAAATTTGAAGCAGACTTTCCTGTTAGTAAAATGATCCCTACAATAATCAATACGAATCCAAATAAATAGGTTCCTGCTTCTGCAAATAAAAAGTGACTGATGGCAAATGAAAATGCTCCAATCATCCCTCCACCAAGATCCTCATTCGGAGCTTGTCCACGCATTTCTAACCAATATAGCCTCCACGTTTGCCTAATAACAGACTGATCTTCAAAGCCTTCTCTCCCACTTAACTGATTAAACAGACTAATATGAGCTAGCAAGCTAAAAGCAACGGCAATAATATATAAACCAGCTGTACGACGCGTCCAAAACGGTGGTACTTTACGCTTGACCATAAAAAATAGTGCAACAACTAATAGACCTATAGCCAGTAGTACAAACCACTCACCGAAAAAGAAGCGAAATAAGCGAACAAAAACCTCACCTACTGTCCCTAATCTTGCAAATGTAACAACGGCAATGACTAATAAGCCGAGACCGATGAGTTCATATGTAAGTTGTGATTTAAACTCGGTTTTTCGTTTTTTCTTTCGTCTTGCCAATTTATTCACCCTTTACATAAAAGACATACTAGAAGAAGCAGTCAAAATTGACTGCTTCAACCTTCCTTACATGAACATCATTATAGCATAACTAGAATGCGGACTACACTACTAAGTTCGCGGACTTGCTTGAATAATCGTACCTGGAGTATACTTTTCATTTAAAAAGGCATTTGCATTACTGCTTATAAGTCGAACGATACGATATTGATCCGGATTTACTTGTTCCACAATGAGCTGACCTGATTCACATGGGATGACTTTTTGTGAGAGAAACATTTCATGATCTGTAGGAAAAATATATTCATGCGGCATCATTGTATACAAAATCATTGTATAACATCTCCCTCAGGCGTGTTCTTTTTATTATGTTCAATTAAGTCATTTAACTTCGCTAATGCTTGCCCTATTCCCCCTACCTCATTTATTAGACCGTAAGAAACTGCATCAGTTCCAACAACATTTGTTCCGATATCTCGTGTTAAATTTCCTTTTGAAACATGAGCTCTTTAAACTTTTCTTCCGTTATAGATGAGTGTTTCGTTACAAAATTAATGACGCGATCTTGCATCTTGTCTAAATATTCAAATGTTTGTGGTACACCAATAACAAGTCCAGTTAATCTTACTGGATGAATGGTCATTGTTGCTGTTTCAGCGATATAAGAGTATTTTGATGCGACTGCAATTGGCACACCTATTGAATGTCCTCCTCCTAACACAAGAGTTACAGTAGGCTTGGACATAGAAGCAACCATTTCCGATATCGCTAATCCAGCTTCAACATCTCCTCCAACTGTATTTAAAACGAGCAATAACCCTTCAATCTTAGGATTTTGCTCAATCGCTACAAGTTGGGGAATAATATGCTCATATTTAGTCGTTTTATTTTGTGGCGGTAGCTGCATATGCCCTTCAATTTGTCCAACAATTGTCATACAATGAACATTTGATTGCCCTAGATCTGGTACATTCGTTTGACCTAATTCTTGGATTTTTTCAACTAATTCACTTTTCGGCTCCTTCTGTGGCTCTTGCTGTGGTTGTTGAGGATTATTATCGTTAGTTCCTAGCATCATTGACCACTCCCTCCTTAGTATTTCTACCATTCAGTATGCAACTAAGTAGAAATATTATGCGAAAGAGCTTCCCATAAGAAAAAGACGGCATCCTTGCCTTATATAATATAAAAAATGACTTTGCAGAGCATCCTCTACAAAGTCATTTTGCTTAAACTTCCATAATAATTGGCAAAATCATAGGTCTGCGTTTCGTCTTTTCAAATAGAAAACGACTCAAACCATCTCTCACGCTGCTTTTTAAGGAAGCCCATTCATTTACGTTTTCGCTTACACATTTAGCTAGAATGGAACGAACAAGTTCATTTGCATCCTCCAACAGCTTTTCTGATTCGCGAACGTAAACAAAGCCTCGTGAAATGATATTAGGACCAGAAATAAATTCCCCTGTCTTTTTATTTAACGTGACAACAACAACTAAAATGCCATCTTTAGAAAGCAGTCGTCGATCCCGTAACACGATATTACCGACATCACCAACTCCTAATCCATCGATTAATACGTGACCAGAAGGAACTTTCCCTGATACACGAGCTTGGCCATTTACAAACTCAACGACCTCACCTTTATCGACTAAAAATACGTCTTCAGGATTCATTCCAACCGTAATGGCAAGCTCTTTATGTGCGTATTGCATTCTATACTCACCATGAATCGGGACAAAAAAGATGGCCTCATTAAATTCAGCATTAGCTTTAGCTCGTCCTGGCTCCCATGCCCAGAAGCATGAACCTTTCCTTGACCATAAACGACATCTGCCCCAATTCGGTGTAGCTGATCAACAATGCTTGAAACCGATTTTTCATTTCCAGGTATAGCTGAAGCCGCAATAATGACCGTATCCGAAACTTGAATTGTAATTTGTCGGTGTGCACCTTTAACCATTCGTGTAAGTGCTGACATTGGCTCGCCTTGACTACCGGTTGTTAAGATAGCGACTTGTTCATCCTTATACTTGTTCACATCTTCAACTTCAATGACTAAATCCTTTGGTATATCTAAATAACCGAGTTTTGAAGCGATTTTTACAACTTTTAGCATACTTTTTCCAACTACAGCTAATTTACGATTTGTTGTAATAGCTGCTTGAACGACTTGCTGAATCCGATGAACATTAGATGCAAAAGTTGTTACAATAATTCTTCCTTCTGCATGGTCAAAAACTTCAGCAATCCCTTGTCCGACTTCAGTTTCTGATTTAGTTGAACCAGGACGTTCCGCGTTTGTGCTATCAGATAATAAACAAAGAACTCCCTTTTCACCAATTGCCGCCATCTTGCCAATATCAGCATGCATTCCATCTACTGGTGTTTGATCAAACTTAAAGTCGCCTGTATGGACCACCGCACCTTGTGAGGTTTCTACACAAATTCCGACTGAATCAGGAATACTGTGGTTTGTTCGGAAGAAAGTGACAGCTGTTGAGCCGATTGTTAAAACGGAATTAGAATCAATTAAGTTCAATTTTACATCTTTTAGTATCCCAGCTTCTTTTAGCTTTTCTTCAACTAATCCTAACGTTAATTTTGTCGCATAAACAGGTACGTTTATTTTTTTAATACATAAGAAAGGCCTCCGATATGATCTTCATGCCCATGTGTTAAGATGATTGCCTTTACTCTTTCCTCATTTTCAGTAAGGTATGTTACGTCTGGAATGACTATATCTACCCCTAACATATCATCGTCAGGAAACATTAAACCAGCATCGATAACAATAATATCCTCATCTACTTCGACTATGTACATGTTTTTACCGATTTCACCGACTCCTCCAAGGGCAAATACACGTACTTTTTCATTATTTTCTTTTGTCAATGATAGTTCCTCCTACATCAATACTCTATATTAAAAACTTGTTTAGAAATTATAGCTTGTAAATGGTTAATCAACCAATAGTCACTACCGAACATATGTACTGTATAAAAACAAAAATTTATAAAGTCACGACCTACTTATATCCGCACAGTTCATTTTATATTGAAACCATTTACTAAATCCGAACAAATCATCTATCCATAGTATACATGAAAAGCAAATTAAAACACAAGGCTGTCTTTTAATGATTTGTAACATAAACCATTCAATTAAGTCAGTATTAGCTATGTAGAAAAACGTTAACTTTTGCTATTTATCGGTTCTTTCCAATAGAACCGGAGGCGATGCCTCTCTAATTCGTTTACTATCTAAATCAGAAAAAACACATTCAACAAAATTTTAACGGGTTTTCTTGTGAGGTGCAAACTGACAAATATCATAAATATTTTCATATGTAATCATCACAAGCTAATTCGCAAAAAAGACCAACTTAACAAAAGTCAGTCGACACTTCGAACCCGCTGTTCGTAAATACTATGAGTAAATGATACTATGACCATACGGATAAATAAACGAAACTATAAAACCTATAAAATTAGAAACCATGCCCACGATTGCTAATTTATTTCCTTATTGTTCGTTCTGCTTTGTTTCTCTTAAGCTAAGTACAGCTAACATTATCCCAACTATGCTAATAAGAGTCCCTTCCTTGAAAAAAATCAGCCCTAAGATAGTAAATATCCCCGTACACAAAGAAAGTATGGCTATACCTTTAGTACTTAATTCTAAGCTTTGCTATCCAAATTATCACCCTTTCTTTTTAAACATTTATATATTTATAGTTTTATCTGTTATATCAATATCCTGACAGTTTATTGAAGAATTGAGTATTCATAATCCTATTTTCACTTTAACACAAAATTCCAATTAATTCCCAAAAAAATCATCCTTTTTGAAATAGGATGATTTTCACTAGCTTATTGTGATTTCTGTAAATCACTTTTAATTTTACATATTTCCATGTGATTTATTTTGCTTTTTATATGTGAAAATCAACTAAAGTGCAATAAACCTTGAATTGAAAACAAAAAACGCACGGTAGTTACTTATTGAAATACCGTGCGTTTTAATTTGATATTTACTTGTTTGCACCTCTGAAGTAAACCCGTTAAACAAAATGTCGAACGTGTTTAATTAATCGTTTTAATACGGGTGATTTGTTCATCTACCTTTTCTTTTTCAGAAGCAGTTATTGGTACTAAAGGAAGACGAGTGGTGCCTACATTAAATAACATTTGACTAATCGCATATTTGATGCAAACTGGATTTGGTGCAAGAAATAGTGATTTCATAATCGGAAGCAACTGTCGATGATATTGTGCAGCCTCAAGTACTTTTCCATCCATATAATACGTTAACATTTTTTTCAATTGTTTACCAATGATATGTGATGAAACGGACACGACACCTCTTGCTCCAATAGCAACCGATGGTAATGCTAACGGATCATCACCTGTATATACTTGAAAATGGTCATCTGTTTGTTCAATAATCGTTGCCAATAGTTCTAAATTTCCACTCGATTCTTTAATAGCTTTAATATTTTTTATTTTTGAAAGTGCAATTATCGTACTAGCCTCAACATGGCTACTCGTTCTACCTGGAATGTTATAGATCATGATGGGTAAGTTAGTTTCTGAAGCTATTGTTTTGAAATGCGTATAAATACCTAATTGCGAGGGTTTATTATAATATGGTGAGACAAGCATAATGCCATGAACACCAATTTTACTTGCAGCAATCGTTAAATCAATCGATGTTTTTGTGTTGTTAGTACCTGTACTGGCAATAATCGGGACACGACTTTCTGCATGGTCAACGGCACATTGAAATAATGAAATTTTTTCCTCAAATGACAATGTCGGTGATTCACCTGTTGTACCAGCAATAATAATAGCATCACTGCCGTTTTCGATAAGATGATCTAGAAGTATGATCACTTTATCAAAATCAACGTTTCCATGATCATCAAATGGGGTCACCATTGCAGTCACTACTCTACCAAGATCCATCATCCTCCCACCCCTTCTTGATGTTCCACTTGATCGAGTTGAAATATTTGATGTAGTGCATTTACAGCACGTAACAGATCTTTTTCTTTAATTAGTACCCAAATCGTCGTATGAGAATCAGCAGATTGTAAAATTGGAATATTTTCCTTCGTTAGTGCACTTACCATTTGTGCTGTTACTCCTGGCACACCTGTCATGCCTGCACCAACTGCTGATACTTTTGCACAATGACGCATCACTTCTGGAGTGCAATCAATTTCCGATAAAACCTTTATTGCTTTATCGACTTCATTCTCCTTTACGGTATAAACAACATCATGTGGATTCATATTTATAAAGTCAACACTAATTTGTGCCTTGGCCATTGCTTTAAATACATTTTCCTGCCAATTTAATTTGCCATCTTTGGCAAGCACTTTAATTTGTGATACTCCACTTCGATGAGCAATGCCCGTAATAAGACGGTCGCGAATAGTTAGTTTGGATGTAACCGTAGTACCTTTTCTTTCGAATACGTCGGTCGGATATGGATAGGAACTTGAGCTTGCATCGCTATTTCTACAGCTCTTGGATGTATTACTTTCGCACCTTGATATGCTAAATTAGAAAGTTCTTCATACGTTATGACTTCCAATGGTTTAGCTGTTTCTACTATTTTCGGATCAGCAGTCATGATTCCTTCTACGTCAGAGAAAATATCAACCCATTCAGCGTTTACAGCTGCACCAAGAGCGGTTGCTGACGTATCACTTCCACCTCGTCCTAAAGTTGCAATATCGCCATCTTCTGTTTGACCTTGAAAACCAGCTACGACAACTACATCAACATGATCAAACTGCTGCAGTAATTGATCGCAATTCATTTCTGTTATTTTAGCATTTGTAAATTCGTCATTCGTTTTAAATCCTGCTTTAGCACCGGAAAAAGCCGTTACTTTTAATCCTAGTGAAAGCAATAAATCTGTAAATACAACAGCCGAGATTAATTCGCCACACGAAACAAGTAAATCTTGCTCGCGTGGCATTAATCGGTTTGCTTCAACCAAGCTTAAAAGAGTATCCGTAGCATAAGGCTCTCCCTTTCTACCCATAGCAGATACAACAACAATTACTTTGTAACCTTTTGTAACAGCCTCACTCACATGGTCACAAGCCAGTTTACGACTCAGATCATCTCGGACTGACGTGCCACCGAATTTCTGGACGATGACTTTCATAATACACCTTCTTTTTTAGAGATATATTATTTTAGAAGATTAAGCTTGATAAGACTTTCAGCAATCTGAACCGAGTTCCATGCTGCTCCTTTTAGCAGGTTATCAGAAACAATCCACATATGATAGCCATTATCACGATCTAAATCTTTACGAATACGTCCTACAAATACATCATTTTTCCCTACACATTCTGAAGCTAGTGGGTACACTTGATTAGCTGGATCATCCTGTAACGTAACTCCAGGAGATTGTTCAAGCAATTCTTTAACCTCTTGAACTGTTGCTCCTCCTTTTTCAGTTTCAATGTAAACTGATTCTGAGTGTCCTGTTTCAACCGGGAGGCGGACACATGTAGCAGCCACTTCAAGGTCTGCCATGTGCATAATTTTTTTTGTTTCATTCATCATTTTCATTTCTTCAAACGTATATCCATTTTCTTGGAATAAATCAATTTGTGGAATCGCATTAAATGCAATTTGATAATGTTTCTTATCCCCACCTACAGGTAAAACTTCAGGTGTAAAGTCTTTGCCTTCTAAAATATCTTTTGTTTGCTGTTTCATTTCCTCAATTGCTTCAAGTCCAGCTCCAGAAACAGCTTGATATGTGGAAACGACTACTTTCTTTAAACCATATTTTTGACGAACAGGTTCAAGTGCTACAACCATTTGGATGGTTGAACAGTTAGGGTTGGCAATAATCCCATTATGTTCGTGTAAATCAGCTTCATTTACTTCTGGTACAACTAATGGTACTTCTGGGTCCATTCTAAATGCACTCGTATTATCAACGACGATAGCACCTCTTTTAACGGCTTCAGGTGCTAGTGCTTTTGATACAGAGCCACCTGCACTAAATAAAGCAACTTGCACTCCTTCAAATGATTCAGGTGTCGCTTCCTCAACTGTATACTCCTGACCTTTAAATGCTATTACTTTCCCTGCCGAGCGTTTAGAGGATAGCAATTTTAAGCTTGCAATTGGAAAATCCCGCTCCTCTAGCGTTTTAAGCATTTGTTGACCTACCGCACCTGTTGCACCAACAACGGCTACATGAAATTGTTTTGACATTTCTGTAATCTCCCTTCACTTACATACAATTTAATAACGAATTGATGGAATGATTATAGCATATCCTAGCTCATTTCGTTCATTTTTTTACTCTATTAAACTGTAAGGGATTGTTGGCGTTTGTGCAACATCGCGATTTGCCTAATCTCTGAACTTTTCGATTAAGACAGGTTGATATTGCTTCCCAGCTAGTGCAGACTCAACAGTATCAACTAATGCTTCCATTCTTGCTACAAGTGAGTTCGGTTTATTAGTAGGATCATCTTGACCAAAAGGGATAAAATAAATGTTTTTAGTTGCCATTAATTTCATAA
The DNA here is from genome assembly GCF_001310635.1 of Bacillus sp. JCM 19034. Taxonomy (GTDB): domain Bacteria; phylum Bacillota; class Bacilli; order Bacillales; family Bacillaceae_D; genus Halalkalibacter. Next base: position 11,443 of record NZ_BAXR01000011.1, on the reverse strand, counting down.
TATTAACCCCATTAAGCCCGAGTGCGTCATTCGTGGAAATACCTAATACGACAGGTCTTCCACTTCGAAGTGTCGCTTTCGCCCCCATTAAAACAGGGCCATCGGTCTGTGCATTAGCAAGCTTACTAGTAGAATTTCCCGTAATCGGAGCAATAACCATACAATCTAGTGGTGTTTTAGGACCGAATGGCTCTGCCTTAACAATTGAATCAACTAGTGGCTCCCCAGTCATTTTCTCAATTTCATTTAACCAATATCCACTTGTTCCAAATTTTGTATCTGTTGTCTTTACGTTATGTGATACAAATCCAGTTACTTTTGCACCTAAATTTTTTAATTTCTCTATTTGCGGAATGACTTCTTCATACGTACAATGGGATGCTGAGATGCCAAAACCTATATGTTTTCCTTCTAATCCCATATTTAAACCTCCTCTAACCGTTTTCCTCTGCCAACAAATCACTCAATACCCCTGCAAGAATTTGACCAGCAGTCTTTGGTGCGACGATTCCTGGGAGACCAGGAGCAAGTAATGCTTTAATTCCTCGCTTCTCTGCAAATCGGAAATCTGTACCACCTGGTTTTGAAGCAAGATCAATAATAAGGGCATGCAGCTTCATTCCTGTTAACACTTTAGCTGTTAAAATAAGGTGTGGAACAGTATTAACAACAAGGTCTACATCCTTCACTTGACTTACTAGATCATCTGTATGGAACGACTCTAAACCATTTCTGTGATTCTGGCAATTTGTGCAGGATCATTTGCACCGACCTTTACGTTTGCACCTAAAGCGGCAAATGTTCGAGCAAGTGTCATTCCTATTCTGCCTAAACCTAACACTGCTACCTTTGCACTATGGATGGTAATATCGGTATGTTGAATCGCCATCATTACAGTACCTTCTGCTGTAGGAATTGAATTATAAATTGCAACATCATCCCGTTCCATTAACTTTACTAATGTACGATCAAAATTTTCTACTAGTTTATCAAGCTGTTCATTGCTTATCCCGGTATATACAACACAATGTTGTGGTGTTTCACGTAGAAATGACTCATCAAATTGAATCGACTCGTTAGAGAAAATCGTATCAATATGTCCATCCACACTCATTCCACTTACCGGTAAAATAATAGCATCTGCTTTTTCCCAGTTTACTTGATCGATCGTTTCTTTCGTTGCACCAATAAACCCATCATTCAATTGGTCAAATCCGACTAATGTTAGTTGTGCATCTAAGCCAGATAGCTTGCGAATAATTTCAATTTGGCGTGCGTCTCCACCTAGCAATACAATATGTTTATTCGTTAACATTGATTTCTGTTCCCCTTTCACAAACAGCTCTGCTTTACAAATTTTCGGACGTTCATTTCAAGGAAAAGGATGAACATAATCGTTACAAAATCATCATATGACCTTATAGGATATTAGGTGAATCGATCGCATTAACTCTTTATAAGAATAATAGAAGCACCACGTTTACATCCTATCTGAAACTCCTTCTCTCTAGTCGGAAGCACTCATAAATTCTCCGATTGTGTGCCACCTTAAATCCCATTGCTTCGTCTTTTATACAATCTCATCTCATTCTAGTCAGACTAGCCTGTAGTGAACTTCACCGTCCGCTATTCCGGGCAATAAAAAAGCCCGTCGTTAGACGAGCTTTTAAAATCACCTTGATTTATCTAGTTTTATTCGGGCTCTAAATCAATAATAATCATATCTTCACCAATTTTTTTGATTTGCTGCCAATACACTGTGTATTCTTTATCCTTTTTACCAAAGCCAAACCATTTCATCGTTGGAATGACGAATGCTAATATCTCACCAGTTTCTTCATCAATTAGCAAATCCGTTTGTCCTAAAATTCCTAACCGTTCACCCTTTTGAAAGTCAATAATTTCCTTATTACTAATTTCACTTAATCTCATCTCCATCCTCCTTTATTAATGTTTTTACATCAATATGAGAATGGGAGAAAAAAAAGACCAGCCCTCGCAAAAGCACTGAAAAAATTAACATCGAATTTTCCCAGTGCTTTGTAACTATTGAAAAATGGCTGGAACAGTATCCCCTTGCTGTATTAAAGAAATGGATGGTTTACTTTTTAAAATTGATGAAGCTAATTGATTGACGGATGATACGTCTACTCGATCGATTTCTTCAATGATTTCGTCTAGAGAACGATGTGTTCCTAGTAAAAGCTCATTCTTTCCATTCCGACTCATCCTACTATTTGTACTTTCAAGGCTCAACATCATATTCCCTTTTAGCTGTTCTTTCCCATTTAATAATTCCTGTTCAGACAATCCTCTATCAGCCACACGTAAAATAGTATCTTGAATTGCATTGGCTAAATCAGGTAACTGCTGATGGCCTGTACCAGCATAGATCGTCAATAAGCCGTTATCGAAATAAGAGGAATGATAAGAAAAAACAGAGTAACACAACCCACGTTTTTCTCTAATTTCCTGAAATAGGCGACTACTCATACTTCCACCTAAATAATTGTTAAGTAAAATTAAACTATATACTTGATCATCTCCAATAGGCAAACCAGGATAGCCAAGACATAAATGAGCTTGTTCAGTATCTTTTTTCGAACAACATGATTAGGTGTAAAGATTGGCTGTGTTAATGTTGGCCTATTTGACGTTTTCTTCACGTTTGAAAACACTTCTTTTAATTGTTCAATAACTTCATTCGTTACATTTCCAGCAACCGAAATGACAATGTAGTCACCTGTATAAAATCGGTCCATATAATCAAACAAATGCTCACGCCCGAACCGGTTCAATGTATCAACAGTTCCTAAAATGGGATAACCTAATGAGTGCCGACCATAGCTAGCTTCGCTCAACAAATCATGAACGATATCATCAGGAGTATCATCAACCATTTTAATTTCTTCGTATACAACATTTTTTTCCTTTATTAATTCTTCTTCCTCAAATACCGAATGAAAGAACATGTCCGATAACACATCAATAGCTACTTTAGAGTGTGTATCTAACACCTTTGCATAATAGCAAGTATACTCTTTTGAAGTAAAAGCATTTACTTGCCCCCCGATACGATCAAATGTTTCCGCTATTTCCGTTGCTGTTCTCGTTTTCGTTCCTTTAAACAACATATGTTCAATAAAATGAGATAATCCATTCTCACTCTCTTCTTCAAATCTTGAACCTGTACCTACCCAAATACCGACCGATATTGAACGTACTGATGGTATATGTTCTGAAACAATCCGAACCCCGTTGTCTAATTTAATTGTTGTAACCACTCGTTATCCCCCTATTTTCATCAATCGCATTTATGTTGACACGTTTTTCTGATAATAATTCAGATACCGTCCCAATTTTATACCCTTTTTCCTTGCTATTTAATATCATTTGCTCTAAACCAGCTGAAGTCACTTCAGTTGGATGCATGAGTACCATAGCTCCTGGATGTAACTTATTTGTCACTCGCTCTACCATATCATTAACTGGAGGGTTACGCCAATCAATCGTATCGACTGACCACATAACCGTTTTCATTCCATAATGAGCAGCACGATCAACGACTACTTGATTATGGCTACCGCTTGGTGGAGCAAACCATTTAGGTGTTACTTCAAGAGCAGCTTCAATTGCTTTATTCGTCCGGTCTAACTCTTCATTAATTCTCTCCATCGTTAATTTACTCATATCAGGATGAGAATAAGCATGATTTCCGATTTCATGACCTTCTTCTAATAGCATTTTCGCTAATTGTGGATTTTTTTTAACCCAAGAACCATCTAAAAAAACGTTACAGATATATCGTGTTTTTTTAACGTTTTTAGCATATCTGGTAAATATTCATCCCCCCATGCTACATTAATTGAAAAGGCAACCATAGGCTTTTCTTCATTGCCTTTATAAATTGCTGTTGGAGGTAGATCATCTAAATGAACAGATGGCGACACTTCATCAAATACAAGCTTTCGTTTATCAAATTTGTTATCAATTTTCATTTTCTCATATGATTGTTCGATATTTACTTTCAAGCCATTATAACCAGGTACTGCTTTCCAAACAGGTCTATTCGTGCATCAATTGGCGGCACTTCTAATTCCGTTGCTGCTTGGACGATTTGCTCGTATAATGGGTCGTGCTCACTCATAACTGCTTCACTCTCGTATTTCAATGTATGTAAATAATGAAAAGAAAATGGATTCTGAACTATACTAAACGATAATACGACTACAAACGCAAACGCAAAAATATGAACGATTTTTTTATTCATCCCTTTGCCCTCCCTCTTTGGCAGTTTATGCATAGGAGGGACATGTTAGAACGCAAAAAGGGACTAGGCTTTTCCCTTCCCAATCCCCATTAACGTTTAATTTTGATCTTGCTTTTGTTCTTTAAGTATTGCTTTCCGTGACAAATTCACTCTGCCTTGGTTATCAATTTCTGTGACTTTTACGAGTATTTCGTCTCCAATTTTAACGACATCTTCAACTTTATTAACTCGTTCCTCAGCAAGCTGTGAAATATGGACAAGCCCATCTTTGCCTTTGAACAATTCAACAAAAGCTCCAAATTTTTCAATTCGTTTAACCTTTCCTAAATAGGTTTGTCCCACTTCAACTTCACGAACGATATCTTCTATAATCGCTCTTGCCTTATGATTCATGTCCATATCAACCGATGAAATGTACACTGTTCCATCTTGCTCTATGTCAATCTTAACACCCGTTTCCTCAATGATCTGATTGATCACTTTTCCGCTCGGACCGATGACATCGCGTATTTTATCAGCATTAATTTGCATCGTTAAAATTTTCGGTGCATAAGTTGATAATTCTTTACGATATTCACCTATTGCACTTTGCATGTTATCTAAAATAATGAGACGACCTTTTTTCGCTTGTTCTAATGCCTCTTCAAGGATTTCACGGTTAATTCCGGCAATTTTAATGTCCATTTGTAGTGCTGTTACGCCATCCTTTGTTCCAGCAACTTTAAAATCCATATCACCTAGTGCATCTTCCATTCCTTGAATATCAGTTAAAACAGTTACGTGCTCGTCCTGTTTAACGAGTCCCATTGCGATTCCAGCTACAGGTGCTTTAATCGGAACACCAGCATCCATCATCGCTAACGTACTCGCACAAATACTCGCTTGAGAAGTTGAACCATTCGATTCTAACACTTCAGATACAAGTCGGATTGTGTATGGGAACTTGTCCTCATTTGGGATAACAGGTTCAAGTGCACGTTCACCGAGTGCTCCATGTCCAATTTCACGGCGTCCTGGGGCACGAATCGGTCCTGTTTCCCCTACACTAAATTGTGGGAAATTATAATGATGCATAAAACGCTTCGATTCTTCAATTCCAAGACCGTCTAGGATTTGAACGTCCCCAAGTGGTCCTAATGTACAAATACTAAGTGCTTGTGTTTGTCCACGTGTAAACAATCCTGACCCATGTGTTCTTGGCAACAGCTTCACTTGTGAAGATAGAGCTCTTATTTCGTCTACTTGACGACCATCAGGGCGAACCTTTTCAACTGTAATTAGTCGACGAACTTCTTCTTTCACGATCTTATGGAGCGTTTCCTTCACATCATCAATTTTAATATCTTCACGATCTGCAAATGATTCCAATACGCGATTATTAATTGCATCAATGGCATCTGCTCTAGCGTGCTTTTCCTGAACTTGTACAGCTTCTTTTAAATCTGTTTCAGCAATTGACCGAACCTCTTGTTCTAACTCTGGATCAACGGTTTTTAGTTCCACTACCATTTTTTCTTTGCCTACTGCTGATACGATCTCTTCCTGAAAAGCAATCAACTTTTTAATTTCATCATGACCAAACATGATTGCCTCAAGCATAGCTTCCTCAGATACTTCCTTCGCACCTGCTTCAACCATATTGATCGCATCTTTTGTTCCTGCTACAACGAGATCAATGTCGCTTTTCTCCAATTGCTCACTAGTAGGGTTAATAATAAATTCCCCATCTAATCGACCGATTGTTACACCAGCAATCGGACCTTCAAATGGAATATCAGATACCGACAGTGCTAATGATGAACCAATCATCGCAGCCATTTCAGAAGAAGCATTAGGATCAGAACTCATAACAATGCTGATCACTTGAACTTCGTTACGGAATCCATCCTGAAATAGCGGACGGATAGGACGATCTATTAATCGACTTGTTAAAATCGCCTGTTCACTTGGACGGCCTTCTCGCTTAATAAAACCCCCAGGTATTTTTCCAGCTGCATATAACCGTTCTTCATAATTAACTGTTAGCGGGAAGAAAGGTAAATCTTTTGGCTCTTTTGAAGCTGTAGCTGTTGACAAAACAGCTGAGTCACCATATCTTACTAGTACAGCTCCATTGGCTTGTTTTGCTAATTGTCCTGTTTCAATAACTAATTGTCGTCCAGCCCAATTCATTGAAAATTCATGTTTCGTTTGTTCCATTTACGCGTACTCCTCTCGTACACCAATATCAATACACTTTATTATAACCTTCCAATAATTATTTTATAATCGTGGAAGAGATAATCTCACATTCAAGACATTATGTAAAATTCAAATAGCTGATAGACTAAGAAAAAAGCGGGAGCAATCCCGCTTTCTGACTAAAACTATCGACGTAAACCAAGCTTGTCAACTAGGTTACGATAACGTGTAACATCTTTCTTACGTAAGTAAGTTAACAAATTACGACGTTGACCAACCATCTTTAAAAGACCACGACGTGAATGGTGATCTTTCTTATGAGTACGTAAGTGCTCATTTAATGTGTTGATTTGCTCAGTTAGGATAGCTACTTGAACCTCTGGAGAACCAGTGTCCGTATCATGCGTTTTGAACTCAGCGATTAGTTCATTTTTACGCTCCTGTGTTAATGCCATCCTAATCACCTCCTTCTCATTAATCTCCAGCCCCCTAGCAACCGTCGGTGAATCGGATTGCCAAGAAACGGATTGTACATTCGTACAGATATATTGTAACCTCTCTATAGCTAGAATGCAAGTATTCGTTTTTTAGATGATTATTGATTTTTTAAACCATTGAAAAATTCTATTGCCGTTTGCTTATCCTTTGTTATTTGTTGAATAAGCTCATCAACACTGTTAAATTTCTTTTCATCTCTCATTCTTTTTAAAAAGTAAACCTCCACTTCTTCCCCGTAAATTTGTTGATCGAAATTCAAAATATGAACCTCTATTGATGCAACATCGCGTTTATCATGGAAAGTTGGCTTATATCCGATGTTACAAACCCCTTTAAACGTCTGGTTATTAACAACGAACTCTACAGCATAGACGCCAACTTTCGGTATGATATATGGCTCAGCTGCAACATTTGCAGTGGGAAACCCTATTTGGCGACCTCTTTTTTCACCACCACTAACAATTCCTTTAATCGAAAAAGTCCGTGAAAGTAACTCAGAAGCTTGTTCGACATTCCCTTCAGTTAGTAATTTTCTGATTAAAGTTGAGCTGACCTTCTCATTATTTTTGCTATATTTCTCTACTGTTGTCACACCAAACTGTCCATTTGAATGATTCACAAGCGTCCCCATATTCCCCATTCCCATTGCACCGTATGTAAAATCAAATCCAGCGACCACATGTGTAGCATCTAAAGAATACAAATAGTTATGAACAAACTCTTCAGGAGATAGTTTTGAAAATGGCAAAGAAAATTCAACGACATACAAATAATCGACGCCTAATTCTTCTAAATACTTAATTTTATCCTTTAATGGGGTCAGGACTTTCAACGGGCTTTGAGAAGGTCGCAACACTTCTATTGGGTGAGGGTGAAAAGTCATAACCGATAAGGGAACATTTGATGAAACAGCCTCCTTTTTGGCTTGACCAATAACTTGTTGATGACCTTTATGAACGCCGTCAAAATAACCTAATGCAAATACTTGCGGCCTTCTATATTTACTCGCTCTAATCGGATGCTTTATAAAAATAGTTTCCATCCTTCCACCTCTTTTCTTCAAGATAGCGGTTGACCACCTGTCCAAAACATTTTCTCAGGTTTATAAAACCCCTGTTTATCTGGATGCTCTTTATAAATAGCTAAACATTCTCCACTTTGATTATAAATGGAAAATCGTATTGATTGTGTATTAAAAGGTAGAACCGCACCATTTTTTACTGATGTCTCAATTCGACTATCGACTACGTGCTTAGGAAAATGGGAGATTGCTGTTTCAAAAGGGGTCAATATAGAATCTAGCTCTCCTCTGTTTTTCAGTTCTTCTAACTGTTCAAACGTAATACTATCCTCCAATTGATAGGGACCTGCACCTACACGAACTAAATCAGACATATGAGCTGGATACCCTAATCGTTTACCAATATCCACAGCCAACGTTCGTACATATGTACCTTTACTACATAAAACATTAAAACGAAAACGAACGACCTCATTGCTTGCATCAATATTAGAAGTCAGTTCTAATCGTTTAATAAATACGTTCCGTTTTGGTCGATCTATAACTTTTCCTTCACGGGCGTATTCATATAACCGTTTTCCGTTCACTTTTACAGCAGAATACATCGGGGGAATTTGAACAATGTCACCTTTAAAGTCATTTAATATTGACTTTATTTCTTCTTTTGTCCATGATTCTAAAACAGGCTTCTTTTCAACCAGCTCACCACTTCTGTCCTCTGTTGTTGTGGAATACCCAAGAGTGACTTCACCATTATATTCCTTATCATAACCTGACATATACTGTACGACCTTTGTTGCTTTGCCTATGCAAATTGGAAGAACACCATTAACGTCTGGGTCAAGCGTACCTGTATGCCCAACTTTCTTTGTTTGAAAAATCTTTCTAATTTTCATGACACAATCATGTGAAGTATAGCCTCTAGGCTTATGTAATACAAGTATTCCGTTTCTTTCCAACGTAACCACCTCCAAACTTAAAAGGGAGGATAGATGGAATCCTCCTCTATCCTCCCGATCATTAATTGTCTTTGCGATTTACATCTTGTAGCAATGTTTCAATGCGATTTCCATATTCGATTGACTCATCAAATTCAAATAAAAGCTCAGGTGTTTTGCGTAAACGGATTCTCTTGCCTATTTCAGAGCGAATAAACCCTTTTGCTTTTGATAACCCTTGGAGAGTAGCTTCTTTCTCCTCATCATTTCCAAGTGTTGTAATAAACACCTTTGCTTGTTGCAAATCGCCTGTAACATCTACACCTGTGACAGTGACAAATTTAACACGAGGATCTTTTACTTCCCTCATAATAATTTCACTTATTTCTTTTTTTATTTGCTCACCAACACGATGTGCTCGAACATTACTCATGTTATTCACTCCTAAATTAGCCTACAACCACTCAAAGCGTGTAACCGTCCGTTCGACAGCAGGTTCAGCATCAACAAAGGCCAATGCACGTTGTAACTCACGTTCGCAAATCGTTTGGTTCTTTGATACAGTAACGATTGCGAGCTCCGCACGCTGCCAAACGTCTTGATAGCCAATTTCTGCTACCGATAGGTTGTATTTTTGCTGTAATCTTGTTCGTACACTTTTTAAAACTGAACGTTTTTCTTTTAATGATTGGGCATCATAAATCAAGAGTTCAAAGCGTACCGAGCCAATAACCATTATCTTTCGATTTCTTCCATGACGTACGCTTCAATGACGTCGCCTTCTTTAATATCATTGAAATTCTCAAGTGTAATTCCACACTCATAACCAGCAGAGACTTCTTTTGCATCATCTTTAAATCGTTTCAATGCATTAATCTCACCTTCATAAATAACAATTCCATCACGAATAAGACGAACGGTTGAATCTCTAGTTATTTTCCCATCTGTAACATATGATCCAGCAATTGTTCCAACTTTAGAAACTTTAAATGTTGTACGAACTTCAACTTGGCCAATAACCTTCTCTTCATATTCTGGATCCAAAAGGCCTTTCATAGCCGCTTCAATTTCATCAATTGCATTATAAATGACTCGATGTAAGCGAATATCGACCTTTTCTGCTTCTGCCGTACGTTTTGCATTAACATCTGGTCTAACATTAAAGCCGATTACGATCGCATTTGAAGCTGACGCTAGCATAACATCATATTCATTAATTGCTCCGACTCCTGTATGAATGATTTTCACTCTTACTCCATCGACTTCGATTTTTTCAAGTGTACCTCTCATTGCTTCTACAGAACCTTGAACATCCGCTTTAATAATGATGTTAATTTCTTTTACTTCACCTTGTTGGATTTGATCAAACAAATCGTCGAGGCTCACCCTAGAACTAGACGCCAAATTTGCTTCACGTTGACGACTCATTCGAACTTCACCAATTTGGCGTGCTTTTCTCTCATCTTCAAACGCTTGGAATTGGTCTCCTGCCAGTGGAACTTCATTTAAACCTGTTATTTCAACGGGGGTTGAAGGCCCTACTTGCTTCACACGGCGACCTAAATCATTTACCATTGCCCGGACACGACCAAAGCTTGAACCAACGACAATCGGATCGCCTACATTTAAAGTTCCTGCTTGCACGAGCAATGTAGCTACCGCTCCACGACCTTTATCAAGCTCAGCTTCAATGACCGTTCCACGAGCAAGCTTATTTGGATTTGCTTTTAACTCTTCCACTTCTGCAACTAATAGGATCATTTCTAAAAGTTCATCAATCCCTGTTCCTGTTAATGCAGAAACATTAACGAAAATCGTATCCCCGCCCCACGATTCTGGAACAAGTTCATATTCTGTTAATTCTTGCATGACACGGTCAGGATTCGCTGCTTCTTTATCAATTTTATTGACAGCCACAATAATCGGCACACCAGCAGCCTTGGCATGACTAATTGCTTCTTTTGTTTGCGGCATAACACCGTCATCTGCAGCAACAACAAGGATCGTAATGTCTGTTACTTGTGCTCCTCTAGCACGCATTGTTGTAAAAGCCGCATGTCCTGGTGTATCAAGAAAGGTTATTTTCTTCCCATTTGATTCAACCTGATAGGCACCAATATGCTGCGTGATCCCACCTGCTTCACCCTCGGTTACTTTCGTATGACGAATAGAATCTAGTAAAGTTGTTTTACCATGATCGACATGTCCCATTATCGTTACAACAGGTGGTCTCTCTTTTAAGTCTTCCTCTTTATCCTCTTCGACCATACTTTCAAAATCAGTTTCATCAATAACAATTTCTTCCTCTACTTCTACGCCATAATCTTCACCAATTAATTCAATCGTATCTTTATCAAGCTCCTGGTTGATCGTTGCCATAACTCCTAAAAACATTAATTTTTTTATAATTTCAGAAGGCTCTTTGTGTAATTTAGAAGCTAGCTCACCAACCGTTAATGATTCTTGAAACGTAATTTTTTCAGGAAGAGGTTTTGACTGCTTAACTTGTGGCTGATTTCCTTTATTGTAATTCGT
>NZ_BAXR01000010.1 GCF_001310635.1 Bacillus sp. JCM 19034 | reverse complement strand
TCGTTGTTTGAAACAACAATTCTCTCTTTTTCGCTTGGCTTTTGTTCAGTTTTCAAAGTGCTATCTTAACGACTTAAGTAATATAACACGATCAAACTTTCTTGTCAAATTAAATTTCAATAATATTTCAATGAGAAATTTACAAGAATTTAATAAAGATGATGTTGATCGGTTGGAATAATAATTTATCATGATAGCAACAAAGAGTCAATACTTTTTCAAAAAAATATTATTGCAAGTTCTTTCGGTTTTTTCTCAATATATATTTTAATGTTTCGTTAGGAGGAACAAAACGTTTATAAATATTAAAAATAACTTGATACTTTTCCTCCATCGCAATTTTTACTACGTCATCAATTCGCGGATCAGATAAATCTAATAAGATCTCTTCCATCTCTCTCTTAAGCATATACTCTACTTCCTGTAACTCCTGCTCGTTAAACATAAACCCTAACACACGACCACCTCGACTATTGTATCAACAACATAATTTATAATTACTGTAAAAAATGAATCTCCTTAAATTCTTTTCTATTCTTCACAATTTTATTCATATCTTGTCCAGTTTCAAAATAGATTGTTGATAACGAACCACATTGAGGGGGCATAGAAAGTGAATATTTACTGGATTGTGAACGCAAAAAAAATAAAACATATCATGTTAATTGTACTCGTCGCTTTTTTTACGGCAAGCTTATTATTTGTCGAACGTAATCAAATTAGTGTTTTCTCAACGTCGGACGGCCCTCAAGCCTTTTATAAAGCAGAAATAGATAAAAAGAAGTAGCATTAACATTTAATATTAGCTGGGGAGAAGAGCAGTTAATCCCAATCCTTGATGTACTAGACGATAAAAAAATAGAACGTGCTAACTTTTTTATTTCTGCTTCGTGGGCAGAACGCTATCCTGACCTTGTCGAAGAAATAAACAAACGCGGGTATAGTATTGGTAGTCATGGTTATCGTTATATAGATTATGTCGGATCGGAACAAGATAAAGTTAGAAACGATATAAATAAAAGTACGGCTGTCATTGAGGAATTAATAGGAGAACGACCAACGTTGCTACGTCCACCTAACGGAAGCTTTAATAAAGAAATTTTAACAATAGCTGACCGGGCTGGATATAGCATCGTCCATTGGAGCGTTCAATCAAATGATTACCAAAACCCGGGTGCCGACGCTATTATTGATGCGGTTGTGCCGAATACGGAGCCAGGAGATGTCATTTTATTTCACGCGTCGGATTCTGTTAAACAGACTCATGAAGCATTGCCAATTATTATTGATCAATTAAAAGAAAAGGGATTTTCATTTACAACGGTGGAAGAATTAATAGCGAATGCAGAAACAACCAATGAAGAGATATAAAAAATATGGGTGCTGTGGATCGACCTTCTCGATCCACAAATCGTCAAAGAGGGGATTCCGCTAATATCGGAATCCCCTCTATTTTTAATTGGATTGCTGGTTAGCAAGTCGATGTAAGATCAATACTTGATACGTATTTGCTACTAGCAACGGTGTTAAGTATAGCCATAGCCATTTAGGATCATTCACGGTTAATGCTGGCACCCATTCAATTGTTGTTACAACAACCATAAAGAATAATGCTGGAACAAAGGCCCCTTGGTTCGTATCTTTTGCCTTTAAATAAGCCACTATTAAACTATAGGCTAACAATAAAAGCGGCATCACCATATACCCAATGATCATTTGCCCTTCCTCAGCAAAAGCAATGTACCTGAAATAAATTAGATCAAAAATAACAAAAGCGATCAAAATTAGCTGAACAGCATTCCAGAGCTTATGTGACTTAAAGAGCCCCAAACCAAATCGGTGGACCGTTAAATAAGCAAAGAAGCCCATCTGGCTAATTAGCGTAAATGCCGCACTGATCCCTAATAACCAGATCAAACCAAAGACTAGATTTAAAAACGAGTCGGCAATATACATTTCAAAATCTAAAATAAAACCAACAATTGCTCCACTGACACTTCCAATAAGTAATGTAGTAAAAAACAGAAAGACGACTTTACGACTATTCACAAGTTAATCCTCCAACTTTAGAGTTATGCTGACATGATTGTATCAAATCTAATTGTAAAAATGCTAGCTGTTCCCACGTGAGAATGAATAAAATTCGTCAAAATATCTCAAATTAATGACAAAATGACAGAAAGGAGCAAATCAGATATGACGTTTCGTACCTTCATCCTAATCATTGGTCTCCTTTTCACGTTTCTTACTAGCTGTGCCGCTGCCGAGAATGCTAACCAGCCTCCAGATTACGAAAGCATGAAAAAAATGATGGTTGATATGTTAAAAACAGATGAAGGAAAAGAAGCAATCCAAGAAATACTAGCTGATGAAGAAGTCCGTAAAGAACTTGTCTTAGAAGATACATTTATTAAAGACACGATTCAAAAACATTGACCTCTAAAGATGGGCAAACTTTCTGGACTGAGGCGATTAAAGACCCCGAATTTGCCAAAACATACTCAGAAACAATGCAAGCTGAAAACGAAAAAATGATCAAAACATTAATGAAAGACCCGCAATACCAAACGATGCTAATTGAAGTATTACAAGATCCTGAAATGGAGACGGCTCTTCTTGAATTAATGAAAGCAAAGGAATATAGACAACAAATGATGACGGTTATTTCTGATGCGTTTGAAAGTCCTTATTTTGTTGCTCGAATAAATGAAATATTAATGGGCATTGCAGAAGAACAGCTCGATAAGCTTGTAGAAAAACAAGAGGGACAGCAAAAAGAAGAACAAGGTGGTGGCGGTGAAGAAAGTGAAGGTCAAGGCGGAGGCGGTTAAGCCTCTTAGAAGGAATTTCTGGCCACTCTCCCTTTACTGCAGAATTTGTTTGTAACTCATAATAAAATCGAGTATAAAACTATTGCAATTTTATACTCGATTTCTTTTATCTAACCATTTTATTGTGTTTTTTCAATTACCTTTTTGGCAATCTCCATATAAATGTCACCAATTTGATGTCCTTCATCATATACCGATGGAGCAAAAACATCCTCACGTATATCAGGCTGACCTAATGGAATTCGTCCTAGTAAGTCAGTTTTCAATTCTTCAACAAGCCGATCACCGCCACCTTGTCCAAATACATACTCTTTTTCACCAGTTAACTTACTTTCAAAATAAGACATATTTTCAACGACACCGAGAATTTCATGGTGCGTCTTAATCGCCATTGCCCCTGCCCTTGCCGCAACAAAAGCTGCTGTAGCATGTGGCGTTGAAACAATAATTTCCTTTGAATGTGGCAGCATCGTATGTATATCAAGTGCGACATCACCAGTACCAGGAGGTAAGTCGAGAATTAAATAATCTAACTCTCCCCACTCAACCTCTGTAAAAAATTGATTGAGCATTTTACCGAGCATAGGCCCGCGCCAAATAACAGGAGCATTTCCTTCCACAAAAAAGCCCATTGAAATTACTTTGACACCAAATCGATCCACTGGAATAATACGCTCATTAACAACTTGTGGTCGCTCTTCAATACCCATCATATCTGGAACGCTAAATCCATAGATGTCTGCATCAATGATACCAACCTTTTTTCCAAGTCGAGCAAGCGAAACGGCTAGGTTGACTGATACAGTCGATTTTCCTACTCCACCCTTTCCACTTGTTACAGCGATAAATGTCGTTTTGTTGTTTTCATCCAATAAGCTACTCCCACTACCCGGCTGTGGTATTCCGCCAAGCGTTTGAATTTCTTCCTCTGCTAGCTCTTCAAACCGAAGTCCTACCGATTCTATCCCTTTTCCTTTTAAAGTTTGAACAATTTCTTGCTGGATTTCCATTTGTTCAGGTGTACCCGTTTTAGCTAACGCTACCTTTAAGCTAACGTGATCAACGTTTATTTTGATTTCACGTATACCATTCGTCTCAACAATGCTTTTATTTAAGTCCCGATCAATAATCGGTTTAAGCCAATCCTTTATTTGTTCCTCATTAAAAGCCAAATGTGACACCATCCCTTTATTCATTATATAAACAGTATAACATAAGCATGAAAAGGGCTTCATCTATACGAATCGACAAATTACAAAGGTGGCTCCTCGTTTGTATAAGTACGTAATAATCCTTGATAGATAGATGCTGCTATTTTCTGCTGATATTCCTCCTTGTTCAGCTGTTCTGATTCAAATGGATTGGACAAAAACCCAGCTTCAACCAAGACTCCTGGAATCGTTGCTTCCTTAATAACATAAACATTATGAATGGGCTTTGCTTGTCGCGTCGTATTCTCCAGATTACGACGGATCTCGTCTTGGACAAATTTAGCCATCTCCTCATTTTCAGGTATCGCACGATTATAAAAAACTTGTGCACCACTCCATTTAGGAGAAGGAATTGCATTTAAGTGAATACTAATAAATAAATCAGCGTCAGATTCGTTTATGATTTCAACTCTTCTTTTTAAATCTTGTATTTTGCGATTGCGGATCTTTTGAGTGTCCGCATCGGCAAGGTCTCGATCTTCTTCCCGAGTCATCAACACTAGTGCCCCTGCTTCCTGTAAGTAATCGCGTAGCTGTTCACTAATCGCCAATGTAATATCCTTCTCCAATACACCTTCCTGAGACACCGCTCCTCCATCTATGCCGCCATGACCTGGATCTATAATAATTACCTTTCCTGACAAAGGTAATGTCCATGTTCCCCACGAATCATTACTAACAAATTGATATTGAATAACGCTTAATAAACATACGATACCAATAGCAAATAAAACACCTTTTAACCATTTCTTAATCGTCACTTTAATCCCTCCTCGTCCCCTTATACTTATATATATTGGGACTAGGACAAGAATATGAAGTGATTTTAAGAAAATAAAGCGGGATGCCTATTGTATGAACAAATTTCCTAATGGAGTCTCATCCGATGACGTCTCTCACCTTCCCTA
Source organism: Bacillus sp. JCM 19034 (assembly GCF_001310635.1). Lineage (GTDB taxonomy): Bacteria > Bacillota > Bacilli > Bacillales > Bacillaceae_D > Halalkalibacter. The sequence goes on along the minus strand of NZ_BAXR01000010.1, from coordinate 80,705 downwards.
AAGCCTTTTATCCACCAGTTATTCACGAAAGCATCTGTAGCTACTTTTAAGGAATCTAAGACGTAATCCGATTCCGTAAACCACCCTTGCAGCATATAGAAAACCATTTGTGTAATATCTGTTAATTCTTCATCACAACGTTTCCTTACTTCTGTCTCACTCTCACCATAATAGCCAAATTTCGCATATTCAGCTCCTAATAAATACGCATCAATAGCCATATCCATACATGGATCAAGTAAGAACGGATGCGATAATACATAAGCTGGAAAAATAGACTCAAAATGAAACTGCACATCCGCTTTTAACTCTTTCAACGACAAGCTTTTTAACACACCTCGTTCAAATTTCCATTGCTTTTCCCTTCTTTTATCCGCTAATGTTGTTACAACGGTACTCACCAATATCCTCTCCTCATCTATGTGTTTTCCTTAGTATGAGGAGACAACCAACACCACATGCTGAACAATCGTTAACGGATTTGGATTTAATTACAAAAGAAAAAGCATCGCTTATTCTTTTAAGCCCTGAGTAGCATAGCCGTTACACGCTTTTTGTTTCATGAAAGTGAACTTCTTTCATGAACATAACGTAACGTGCGATGCGGGCTTTCTAACATTCGAACTAAAACAAATAATGCCCCAAAAAGTTAATATCACCTTTTGGAGCATTCTTACTCTATATTCATTTTTTATAAATTAACAATTCAAGCTCTTCGCGATGCTTTCTTGCTTCTTCCTCTAATTTAGCTTTTTTCCTTTTGTTAATTTCTTCTTTTATGTATACCATTTCTGTCTTAATATCAGATGCCTTTTCAAATTCAAACGCATTTCGAGCAAATTTCAAATCGGCCAATAGATCATTATAACGGGAAATGAGTTCTTCCACTGACCATTCGGCTAAATTCAATATTTTCTTTAAATTCGGTTCAACTTTATACATATTGCATCCCCTCTCTAGACTTTTTCCTGTGCGTCAAACAAATCCTTTGATCCATAAAAAAGTGGATATCCAAGAACACGGATATCCACTCATATCAGTCCCTCGGCAACCCGGCTACCATTGTGGTTTTACACTTTAGGCCCGTGGCTTTGCGTCCTTATTTTTCAATAAGTTTGCTATTATCGTGAACAATATTTAGTATTTCTATATCAATTGTACCAATTTTCTACAAATGATTCAAAGTATTTTTTTGAATTTTAGACAATTTTTTCATGTTTTGTAGGTCATTAATCATGAGCCGTCAGCTTTCGTACATAACTTCTTTCATTAATTTTTGCCTAGCTAACAAGTAATAGCTCGTCTGTAATAGTAAGTAAAAAGCTGCCACAATCGCATAATTTGTCGTTATTAATGGGTTTTCGAAAATTCCTCCGGCATCCTTTGCGAATATTATGATATAACTATAAGCAATTAGTAATCCAGAAACAGGTGCTAGGAAAAATAACACTCGGAGCTCTTTTGAAATAACTTTCCGTACCTCTTTTTTTGTAATGCCGATCTTATATAACTTTCGAAATGTCATTCGTTCCTGTTCAATATTCGCGAAAACATTTAAATACAATAGCATAAACGTGGCGACAAAAAACAATGCTCCTAAAAAGCTTGATATAAAAAAGAGCAAGCCACCTGCTGTTCGATTTAAATGAAATTCTTCAATTTTCGCATTTGGCTCCAATAGCTGATCTTCTGAAACATAATGAAGATATGATAATAACGGATCATTTATCCCATTTTCATTTTGTGTCAAAAACCGTTTCTTCAGCTGATCATATCCTTCTTTTGATTCCTTCCAATTAGAGAGATTTAAAAAATGGAAATATGATCGATATACATCAAACTCCTTCATTGCTTCAAAGTCATCTTGATGGACGATCATGAATTGGCCGTAATATAGGGGACTATGATCGAATACGTCGTCAACTAGTTCTCCCCTTAACGTTAAAGTTAGCTCCTCATCATCTTGTGAAAAAGTAAACTCACTTTCACTAAGAGCTCTATCATCCTTAAACTGTGGATCCATGTTTTCAAAGAATATTACATTTCCCTTTTCAACGTGAAGCTGTTCCGAATAAATTTGATTAAACTGCTCAACAGATAGAAAGCTATAGCGAAGATAATCGTCCCAAAGTGGATCAAGTTCAAAAAGGTCAATAATCTCTAAAGTATAGTGCTCCTCGATCGTAAATAGTCGCTTAAGCTCCTCGTCTGTTACCGTATTTTTTGTAGCTGTTTCTGGAAATGAGACATCATAGATGAATCGCTCGTCAGCCAACTGCTCTGCAGAGGAGTAAAAGTATAGTAGCATCGACGTATAAAAAATCGTCACCATTGCCATCGTAATAATGAGCATAAAGATGCCCTTTAATTGTTTAAATTTATAATTAACATTCGCCAAAAACAAAATGTGCTTATAATAATAGGATTCTTTTCTTTTCGTCAGTTGAAGCAAAACGCTCCCTAACTGCGATAAACTTATGTACAGTCCGATCAACAATCCAATCGTCCCAACTAAAAGGATTGCACCGTCATTGATATTATAATCTACTTCCGAAAACAACACGTATTGAAAAGCGATCGACCCGATTACGAGTAATAAACCAACGATTCCAAGCAATGGGCTGCGAATGTTATTTTGTTCTGAGATGCGATCTCCTTTTAATGTTTCAACGATTTGATGGTATCTAGTCGTAACCAACGACTTCCCTACTGCACCAGAGAAAACTAGCAGGAAAATTCCAACTGTGGCTACAAGCATCATCCAATTAAGCTCAAAAGCTACATCAGTTAGGTCGAGCAAATTCATTAGTATAAGAAAAAACAAGCGCGAGCTAACACTCCCCGAAATAAGACCAACTACTAATGATAAAAGAGCGATAGCCCCATTTTCTATAAGCAACAGTTTGTTAATATCCTTATCAGTCATCCCTAGCATCATAAAGAGACCGATTTCCTTTTTCCTTCTCTTTATAAATACGGAATGGGCGTAACTTATAAAAAAAACGGTAAACACAACTAACGCTACCGACGGAATAATTAAAACGTCAGAAAGAGCTTCTCCTCCCAATTCCTGCGAATGATTGATCGCTTTATTATAATAAATAGTGGAAAACATAAAGAATACCATCACAACAAAGCTATTGCAGATGAAATAAAAAAGATACTTTTCTTTGGTTCACCTTGGCCATTTTCCAAACAAGCTCATTAAATGTCATGGCTTCTTCCCCCTAAAACAGCAAGGTTATCCATGATTTGATCTAAGAACTGTTTCCTACTTCCCTTTTTCGTTAGCTGAGAATGAATTCGTCCATCTTTAATAAAAATTACTTTCTGGCAATAGCTGGCTGCAAACACATCGTGCGTAACAATTAAAATCGTCGTTTGCAACGTCTTAATAATCTCTTCAAAGCATTCTAATATCGCTGTTGATGATTTAGAATCTAAATTACCCGTTGGTTCATCAGCAAATAGAATCTCAGGATTATTTACTAACGCCCGACTAACTGCAGTCCTTTGCTGCTGCCTCCTGATACATGGTACGGGTATTTATCCGCTAATTGACGTATATCAAATAGTTCCATTAATTGATCCGCTTTTTTGTTCATATAGGCGGCAGGTCTCTTCTCAAGAATCATCGGTACCATAATGTTTTCTTTTATCGTTAGACTATCAAGCAAATTAAACTCCTGAAATACAAAGCCTAGCTGCTTCCGCCTAAATAGTGCAAGCTGCTCCCTTGGCATTGTGCTTATTTCATCTCCAGCGATTGTAATCGTGCCGGCGGACGGTTGATCAATGCCACTTAACAGATTTAACAATGTTGTTTTACCACTTCCCGACGGTCCCATAATTGCCACGAATTCACCCTTTTTAATAGAAAGACTAATACCATCAAGTGCCGTCGTCGCTCCCTTTTGTTGATGATCACCATAAATCTTCACTAAACGTTCAGTATGTACAACCTCCATCTTTGCTTCGCCCTCCTTTCTTTCTACTTTAATGGACACAGCATGCTAGCAACCATCGCTTAAACTAAAAATACCTTACGTTTTTGTAAGGTATTCAATCGTTACGTTCGTTCCTTTTCCTACCTCGGATTGGACAGAGAGTGCATGTCCTAATCTATCAGCAACCTTTTTACATAAATAAAGCCCAATCCCAGACGAATTACGAAGCTCTCGCCCATTCTCTCCTGTGAAAAAAGGGTCAAATATACGCTCTAAATCATAAGATGGGATACCTACACCACGGTCTTTAATCGACACTAGTGTACGATGATTCCTTAATTCAATAGTTATCGTCATTTGTTTTCCTAGACCACTTGAATATTTAATCGCATTTGAAATGATTTGATCAAGCATCAGCTTGTTCCACTTTTTATCAGTAAGTACAGCTACCTTCTCCTGCTGACTATTAATAACAGGATACACTTGATTATAAATAAATTCTGTCTTCCGTTCATTAATGACCTCACGTAATAATGCGACAAGGTCGAGTGCTTGAATAGTAAGATCATTTTCAAAGCGTTCCATCCTAACCATCGTTAAACCTTGCTCGATACGCGTATGTAGCCGTTTGTTCTCCTGCTTCAGCTTCTCGATAGTGTCCGCATCTCCTCCACCTTCTGTTTGCCGATCTAAAATGAGTTCCATTACAGAAACAGGTGTTTTCAAATGGTGAATCCAATGTGATAAAAACGTCATCCCTTCTTTATGCTGCTCCACTAAAGAACGATTAGTCGCATTCGATTGCTGATTTATCTTGTCTAGCAAATGCTTGAATAAAGCCTGCTCTTTAGACATTGGACGGAGCTCGGCAAATTGTTCTTCCAATAAAAGATGAAGTCGTTTATTAAAATGATAATAACGCATTCCATCAATCAGTAAATAAATAGCAAGAAAAAAAGCACCAATATAGATTGGATAAAGGAATTCCGTATGTACAGGGGCATTTAAATAAAAAAATAAAAATCACACATAGAAGACTAAAACAGTAAATAACCATAAAAAGAATACGGTCTTTGATGTAGTTCGCTATGATCCGCTGTCTCATAACCCTACACCTAGTTCATCGTATTGAAACATATACCCTACGCCTCGCTTACTCTTGATCACCGTTTCAGGTAATCCAACTTCTATTAGCTTCTGCTTAATTCTCGTCATATTGACTGTCAATGTATTATCATCAACAAAGGCTATATCGTCCCAGACGACTTCAATAAGCTCCTCCCTTGCTACAAACGCACCTCTATTTTCCATCAATATTTTTATCAGCTTATATTCATTTTTACTAAGCTCAACGATATGCTCTTGATAGCTCATCGTTAGTTTTTGACTGTCGATTTTTATATTGCCTATAGCAGAAATGCTTGTATCCTTATTTGCATATTCCCCGTACACTCGGCGTATCGTCGCTTTTACTTTTGATAGTAAAATATCGAACGTAAAAGGCTTTGTTATGTAATCATCTGCTCCATACTCAATTGCCATTACTTGATCGACCTCATCACTTCTTGCAGATATCATCACTATCGGAACATTCGAATGCTTCCGAAGGCTATGGCATAAGAAATATCCATCATAGTAAGGTAAATTAATATCTAGTAGCACGAGATCGGGCTTAATTGAAATAAAATCCTCTACCACGGTTTTAAAATCGGTTTGGACTGAAACGTCATACGTTTCCTTCTCAAGCACTTCTTTCATAAGCGATCGTAGTTGGTGATCATCTTCTATAATCAATACTTTGTACAATGAAATCCCCTCCCACCCTAGCTCTTTTGTTTTCGATACGCTAACGGAGTCATGCCCGTTTGCTTTTTAAAAAGGACATTGAAATTTGCTGGATATGGGAAGCCAACAAGCTCAGCAACTCTACCAATTGGCATATTCGTTTCACGCAATAGCCGCTTTGCCTCCCGTATACGAATAGCCTGTACATAGTCTTTAAATGTAAAACCCGTTAGCATTTTAAAGCTTCTACTTAAATAGGACGGGCTTATATAAAAGCTTTTCGCTATTTTGTCTAACGTCACATGCTCATCATAATGCTCTTTTATATAGCTTGCGATTTCCGTTATTTTTTGTTGTAAAGGGTGAGGTGAAATCATAGGTTTTCGACTTACTTCACGATCAAAGCGGATCATTTGCACGATTAGCTCAATTAAACTAGCACGAACACATGCCTCATAGCCAATGAACTGCCATTTACATTCTCGATGTATTCTTTGTAAAATCTCTTCGATGACCGACTGTTCATGAACCGAAAACGAAACAACGAACGGGAATAATCAGCTAGTGCAGCGGGAATTCGCTCTAATTCATCCTTAATAAACTCATCGGAAACGTTAATAAGCATTCGCTCACATTCCAACTGTTGAGAGTTACTCGTACGGTGAATATCATTCGGCTGAACGAAAATCAAGTCACCTTTTTGTCCTAAGTATACCGTATCATTAATAAAAAAACGTTTCCCACCTTTATAAATATAAAAAAGCTCATACGTTGGATGGGAGTGAGGACGTGGCATTTCCGAATAGCCAGTTTGATACATGTACTGGATCGAAAAATGATGGTCAATTTTATATTTTACTTCATCATACATAACTACTCCCCTCCCGACTTTGAGCAATGATCACTAAAAACAACATAACATTAAGCAAGAAAAACAAACTTTTTTTGCTTTTATTATACTAAACTGTTAGAAACAAATGAATGAAATGGAGGAGAAAAATGAAAACGTTTAAAAACCCGATTATCCCTGGAACTTACCCAGATCCTTCTATCTGCCGTGTAGATGATGATTATTACCTCGTCACATCATCATTTGAATATTTCCCGGGAGTGCCGATTTTCCATAGTAAAGACTTAGTGAATTGGCGACAAATAGGTCACGTGCTTGATCGCCCTTCACAATTAAACCTTGATGGTACACCATATTCAAAAGGGATTTATGCACCGACATTCGTTATCACGAAGGAACGTTTTATATGATAACAACATTTGTTGAAAGTCAAACTGGTGAGAGAAGAAACTTTTACGTAACAGCCGAAGACCCAGCAGGTGACTGGTCAGACCCTATTTGGTTAGAAGGGGCACCAGGAATTGATCCTTCCTTCTTCTTTGATGATGATGGAACTTGCTATTTTACAGCAAACCGCCAACCACCTTCTGGACAACAATATCCGAAGCATATGGAAATTTGGCTGCAAGAGGTTGATTTAGAACATGGGAAATTAGTTGGTGACCGCTATAGTTTATGGGACGGAGCACTCAAGCAAATTCACGCCCAAGAAGCACCGCACATTTATAAACGAAATGGCTATTATTATTTAATAATCGCAGAGGGTGGTACCGGCCATACCCATTCGGTCACGGTTGCCCGTAGCAAAACGATAACCGGCCCATATGAAAACTGTAAGCTCAATCCTATTCTGACACATCGCCATTTAGGAAGAGATTATCCAATCGTCAATGTCGGTCACGCCGATATCGTTGAAACACAGGATGGCGAATGGTGGATGGTTGCACTTGCGTCAAGGCCATATGGAGGCTATTATCGTAACCTTGGGAGGGAAACATTTCTCGTGCCATTCCGTTGGGAGGATGATTGGCCACTCGTTAATCCAGGCAAAGGGATCATCGAAATAGAATCAAAAAGACCATCCCTTCCTGAACATCGCTGGCCAACATCACCTGCTTGTGACCATTTTGAATCAACCGATTTAGATCAATGCTGGAACTTCATCCGTACGCCTCACGGTGAATTTTGGTCATTAACAGAGCGCCCTGGATATTTACGATTAAAGCTAAAGCCTGAAACAATCAATACAGAAACAAACCCAAGCTTTATCGGCAGACGCCAGCAGCATCTATCATTTGCTGCTCGCTGTGCATTGGAATTCCACCCAAGCCAGGAGCAAGAAGTAGCCGGAATCGTCCTGTTGCAAAATCACAACTTCCAATACAGAGTTGAGCTATCTCATAGCAATAAGAAACGAACACTTCAGCTCATAAAACGAGACGACGGAAATGAGACGTTATTAGCACAAGCTCTGTTACCCGAAAGCGAAAAGCTATATTTAAAAGTCGAGGCTATTGAACAGGATTATCATTTCTATTACGCTACTGCGGCGGAGCAATGGGAAACCCTTAAGGAATATGTCGATGGTCGCATTCTAAGTACCGATGTTGCAGGTGGGTTTGTCGGCTCCTATATCGGAATGTATGCGAGCAGCCAAGGGAAAGAGAGTGAGAGCGTCGCTGATTTTGATTGGTTTGAGTATAGAGAAATATAACCATCACACCCCCGAAGTACTAGCACTCGGGGGTGTTTGTTAACTTTCTACATTGGTTCTTTAAATGGTCACTCTTATGATGAAATTAGTCTTTTTTCATAACAATCCACTTACAGCTTTTTAATTTTTCAAGTCCTTTGTTTCAAATGAGCAATACTTATTCTTTATAACCTCATCATTTTATTTATGAATCTTAGAATGATAACGTTGTTAAGGTGGATTTAAGGGTTGAGATATGAAAAAACCCCTACGTGAGGGGTTTTACATTTTATTAGCTATTCGATTATCTTAACGTTTTTAAAGCTCCACCCCAAGCGATCACTTGGTCAAGCATTTCATTTACATTCGTAAGGTGCAACTCTGCTGGTTTGAATGTATCAAAGTTTTCAAAATCAGTGAATAAAGACAATGTAGGGTGTACACGAACATCAGCAACTAGTAATTCTCCTAATATTCCACGTAGATGTTCAGCTGCACGAGCACCTCCTGTAGAACCATAGCTTACAATACCTGCTGATTTATTATTCCAAGCCTCACGAGCGAAATCAATTGCGTTTTTCAAAGCTCCTGTAATGCTGTGATTGTATTCTTGAACGATGAATACAAATCCGTCTAAAGAGTCCAGCTTTTCATTCCATGCTGCGATACCAGGCTCTGTTCCATCTGTAGTTCCTAAAAACGGAAGGTTATAATCAGCAATGTCTACAACCTCATAATTAGCATCTCCGCGTTTTTCAGCAACCTCTTTTACCCAATTTCCAACTTGTGGACTTAGGCGTCCTTGACGTGTACTGCCTAAAATAATACCTATATTTAACTTTTCAGTCATTTTATATTCCTCCTATTATTGTTTTAGCCTCACAGTTATAATATAATTAAAGTCTATTTTTGGGAAGTAGGCACATTAATGTGTCATAGTATACTAAAAGATACCTATAAGGAGGAATCTTAATGGCTAATGAAGATAAAGTATGCCAAGTTGAAACCGCATTGAATATATTAGTAGGGAAATGGAAGCCCATTATCCTCTATCACCTTTTTCAAAAAGGAACGTTACGCTTTAGTGAACTGCAACGTTTAATTCCGAATATCACGAAAAAAATGCTTACAACTCAATTAAGGGAGTTGGAACATCACGATATTATTAAACGTAAAGTCTATCCTCAAGTTCCACCAAAGGTTGAATATTCTATTACGGAATACGGCACAAGCTTAAATCCTCTATTGGAAACAATGCATAAATGGGGATTAGCTCATTTAGAACACTTAGATGAGCTTTACGGGGGAAATCAAGCCGAGCACAGTAACTGAAAAAGGCCTTTACGATAAAAATGAGGAGTAACTATTTTTAGGATAGCTACATCCTCTTTATCATACATATTACTTTTGTGTGACGAACGTTCTTCATTATTGTTCAAACAAAGGTTTTTTTTGAATTGGGAGTGCTTAATTAATCTTCTTCTTTCTTATCTTTCGAAAAATGAATCAACAAATAAAATAATGTATAGAGAGTAGCAAAAACCAATGTCTCTTTGGTTAACGTTCCCCAATCAATTTCTTTATCTTCTATAACTCCAAAAATAACACGTACTCCTCCATAAATGGCGATTCCCAGAGGAAATCTCATTAAGATCGACCATACTGACTCCACTAATCTCCAACCCCAATACTTAATTCATATAAGTATAAGGTTATCATATATAATATATAAAATGTTAAATTAACCAAAAATTTACTTTTAAATTAGAACTTCGCCCTTACCCCTAAAGCAATGTAGTCCTAACTTATGTTCGTTTCCTTCTTTTGAATATAGAACTGCTCGTTCATGTAGCTACAGTAAAAAATAGTCTCAATTTGATCGTACCCTCTTTTTTTCAATTCTGAAACTAACCAATCCTTTGTTTTCTTTACTATTTTTAAATTGTTCTCTTGAATGATTCCATCTAAAATTAAAGGTAAAGTAAATTTGCTATCCCCTTTTCTGAAGAAAGATATGGTCCCAGATCTCTCCAAAACAGCATACTCTACTTCTCTTATATCTGCTATTTGTGCTTGTCTTAATTGGAAAAGGATATCCTCTAACGTATATTTGTGTTTTCGTAGGTTCGTTTCAATTAATTTGCCATTATCAATGATTAATACTGGAGTCCCTTCTACTAACTTACGAAAGCCTTGACTTTTCATCCCGATCATTTCAAGTGTTACCCGTAAAAAAATTAATAATAAAATTGGTGATAATGCTCTTACCATCGAGACACTTAAATCCTCAATCGAAATGACTGCTAACTCAGCGATCATAAGCGAGACGATGATATCGAGTAAACTGATCTCGCCTAATTCCTTTTTCCCCATAAAACGAAATAAAGCTAACAGCACTAAAAACACAATAAGTGTACGAAGCAAAGTAATGACAATTTCGTCCACAACGCATGGCCCCCTATAATGAGTTCTTTCGCTTGACCGTAAATGGTATTATTCCATTAACAAAACGATTCATTCATTTTCCCGAAGTAAAATAAATGCCTCTAGGGTAAGTTACATCAATATTAGGCTAGGTTGTGCGACGAGATGAACTGATTTAACAGAAGGTTAGAAGTACCCACCTACGCCTGCCGAATGGCTTTTTCCAATATAGATTGATATATATATAAAACAATCGCAATCATGATATTAACACCCCAATATAAACTGGCTCATTCGTTTAAATTTATAGTAACCTAATTTCTTCCACATTCCAGCAAAAGGGAAAGCATTTATGAAATCTAAAATGGTATTTACTATCAAATATAATGGAAAAGAACCGAAAGTAAGCTTAAATACCATAGTGTTGTTACGAAGTGGGCACCTAAAATATACGTAAAGTCTATCGGGATATTGGGAGTTAGAGGATTCTTGTTTTTCCACCACCTTCTCTTATCCGAAATGACACTAAGTACAATCATAATTAAGTTAGCTAAACTTGCTGCAGGAAAGTAACGGAAAAATGCCTTTTTCCCTACAAACGGAACAGAAAGCCACGGGAGAATCAACATACTTAAAGCTGTTACTTTATCTTTATCCATCATAAGCACCCATTCTTTTTTATTTATTGATAACTTCCCTCAAATAAGTGGGAATATGTGTCTTACTCCAAATAAAAATAAATATAAGATTGACCTCCTTTTAAGATGACCATACTTACAACTACTGTAAAACAGTAACGCCATCATTAGTGCGTTCATTACTGCCTTTGGCAAAGTCACGATTATTAATCGGTTTTGTTGTTTGGTCCTTCTTAGCGATGTAATTTGATAACTCATGGACAATACCGAACAATATTTCGGTTGTTCAACATGTTTTAGAAACGAAAAGCTGTTCGATTCGTATTATATTTAGGGGGTGACCGGATGAAAATCGAATTATGCTATTATGACTTAGTTGAAGAGAAATATATATTCCCTACTCCAATCAACTCTACAGAAGTTCTGTTTATTCCGATTGAAGGGGATACCTTATTAGTAGATGGATGGGGATACATAGTAGGTAAAAGAGAATTTCATTATGAAAATGACGCAACAAAAATAACTGTTTTTTGTACACGTGAAAGGAAAAGAAGATAGTAGTACATGAAATTACTGACCGAGATTGAACACAAATTGAAAAAAGACAAGATTAACAGTGCCCTTGTCCAGCACAAAAATACTGTGGTATTTACTTATTATCGCAATAAAAAGATGAAAGAAAAACAGCATAAAATATATTCTATCACTAAAAGCATATTATCCGCACTCATAGGAATCGCGATAGAAAAAGGGCACATCACAAGTGTTAACACACCAATCATTAATTACTTTCCCGAATTAAATAAGGATATATCGTATCGGAGAATCACCATCAAGCATCTGTTAACAATGACTTCAGGATTACACTAGCCAGGTAATAGTAGTATGATACCGAGTAAGAATTGGGTCAATTTTGTCCTTCATCAAGCCATTGATCATCCTCCTGGAACAGAAATGGTTTACAGTTGTGGTTCTTCCCATTTGTTAAGTGCAATTTTACATAGGTCTACTGGAATAGACACAGTAGTTTTCGCTAATAAACACTTGTTTACGCCTCTTGGAATAACAGATTATAAGTGGAATCATGATGCTCAAGGTTTAGCCATTGGTGGATTCGGCTTAACGATGAAAACTGTAGATATGTTGAAAATTGGTGCGGTTTATGTAAATAAAGGAAGATGGAAATCAAAACAACTTATACCTTTATGTTGGATAGAGGAATCTACAAGTCCAAAGGTTAGAGTTAATGATACGACTTCATACGCTTATCACTGGTGGCATACAACATTCGACAATCAACTAGGTAAAATTTTTTTAGCGTCTGGACATGAAGGCCAATATATTATTGTCGCACCTGACTATCAATTGGTTACCGTTTTTACAAGCAGTATTAAGGATGATGCAAATAGACCTTTCATTTATTTTAAAGAATATCTATTGCCTTACATCATCAATCAGTAAGTATTATATTCCAGAGCTATCTACTTCTTTTTAAAAAGAGTCTCCATCAGACATTTATCTCCCCCTTACCACTGGCTAAAGCCCTCGTCGCGGTTGAAGGGGGAGGCTGCTGTCTGTAACCGTCATTTGCTCAATTTATTATACTTCTAACATTACTACAGGTTTTTAAAAGCATCTTGAATAGCCTCAATTGTAAAGCCAAATTCACGAACAATTCTAGCTCCTGGAGCACTAGCTCCAAATCTATTAATAGACAATGAAATACCTTCATCACCGACATATTGTTTCCAACCAGAATTGGATCCCATTTCTATTGAAATACGTTTTTTCACTGCTTTTGGTAATACAGATTCTTTGTATTCCGATGTTTGAGCTTCAAATAAATCAAAACTTGGTAAGGAAACAACAGATACATCGACTCCTTCTTCAGCTAAAGCCTTTTGAGCCTCGATTGCTAAGCTTACTTCTGAACCAGTTGCAATAAGGATACCTTCTGGCGTTTCGCCTTTCTGTTGCGAGATAACATAGCCCCCTTTAGCTACATTTTCATCGGCATTTTCTTTTGTTCCTTCAATGACTGGTAGGTTTTGACGACTTAAAACTAAAACGGTCGGTGTGTCTTTTGAAGTCATCGCAATTTTCCACGCTGCACGGGTTTCATTTCCATCAGCTGGACGAATAACATGAACATTTGGCATAGCACGCAGGCTTGCTAATTGTTCGATTGGTTCGTGTGTAGGACCATCCTCTCCAACTGCGACTGAATCGTGTGTTAAGACATACGTAACAGGGGCATGTTGAATAGCAGATAAACGAACGGCTGGCCGTAAGTAATCGACAAAAACAAAGAATGTTCCGCCATATATATGTGTTCCACCATGTAGCTGGATCCCATTCATTGCACAAGCCATCGCAAATTCACGAACCCCAAACCAAATGTTACGACCTTCGTATTGCCCATGTTGGAAATCTTTTTCTTGTTCTACCATGGTATTGTTTGAGGCAGATAAATCGGCAGAACCACCCCATAAACTCGGGACAGCTTTTGATAAAGCTTGAATCATGTCTTTACTTGATGCACGGCTTGCTTTGCTTTCACCTACCTCATAAGTTGGTAGTTCACTGTCCCAACCTTCAGGTAACTCACCAGCAAATGCTTGTTTGAATTGCTTAGCTAATTGAGGGTATGCTTTTGCATAAGCGTCAAATTTTTGATTCCAAGCTTCTTCAGCGGCTTGACCACGGTCTTGAATAGATTCTTTAAAACGAGTGGCCGCTTCTTGTGGAACAGTAAAAGCTGGGTAATCCCAACCATAGGCTTTTTTTGCTGCTTCAATACCTTCTTCACCTAATGGTGCACCATGAACAGAGGATGTTCCAGCATTTGGTGCACCAAACCCAATGACCGTTTTTACCTCAATCAATGTTGGTTTATCTGTTTCTGCTTGTGCTTCTTCAATCGCTTTGGATATTGCCTCTAAATCCGTACCTTCTTTCACTAAAATATGTTGCCAACCACTCGCTTCAAATCGTTGTCCGACATCTTCAGTAAAGGCTTTGGAAGTAGGTCCATCTAGTGAAATATCATTTGAATCGTATAAAACAACCAATTTCCCCAATTTTAAGTGTCCAGCTAATGAAGCTGCTTCTTGTGACACACCTTCCATCAAATCACCATCTCCGCACAGTGCGTAAGTATAATGATCCACGACGTTAAATTGTTCACGATTATAGGTTGCAGCTAAATGGGCTTCCGCCATAGCCATACCTACAGCCATAGCGATCCCTTGTCCTAATGGCCCAGTCGTTGCTTCTACGCCATCTGTATGCCCTACTTCTGGATGACCAGGCGTTTTGCTATCCCATTGCCGGAAACTTTTCAAGTCGTCCATTGTTACTTGGTAGCCTGCACAATGTAGCATACTATATAGCAATGCAGAACCATGACCTGCTGATAACACAAAACGATCACGATCTACCAGTTACGTGAAGTTGCTGGGTTAATTTTTAAGTGCTTTGTCCATAAGGCATACGCCATTGGTGCAGCACCCATTGGTAGACCCGGATGCCCGGAATTTGCCTTTTGTATGGCATCAATACTTAATGTACGTAACGTATCTACGCCAAGTTGATCGATTTTATCAAACATATATTTCCCCTCCAAGAAAAGAGGCTTTTATACAACCTGTAATACAGATTTTTATATCAGCCTCTTCAAGTTTTTATACTATTACTTTTCCAGTCATGTCCTCATAATCCTTACACATGATTTCCCATGATTTCTTGATATCTTCATCTAATCCAAATAAACCGCTACGACCTACAATATAAATATCAGGACCGGCGGCATCGATTTTCTTAAATGATTTCCGATTAGATGATCCATCCATTTCAATGACATATTGATAACCTTTTTCTTCTCGTAATTCTCTTAATGCTACAATTTTATCAAGGGTGTTTTCGATAAAACGTTGCCCAGCAAACCCTGGATCCACTGTCATAATTGTTATCTTATCTACTAATTCAATGTAAGGGAAAATCGCCTCAATAGGAGTTTCTGGATTTAATACTACCCCTGCTTTTAATCCCGCATCATGTATTTGATCAATTAATCGAAAAGCCAATCCATCAAGTACTTCTGCATGCATACAAATCCATTCACACTTCATATCAACTAATTGCTGCACCCAGAAACTTGGATCAGTTACCATAAGATGAACGGACATAGGTAAATCACTTATTTTCCGTACCTCTTCGATAAACCATGGCGATAATGTAATGTTTGGAACATAATGTCCGTCCATAATATCAATATGATAAGAATCTACGTGATCATTTAAAAAAGTGATTTGTTCTTTAAACTTATCTAAGTCCATTGTCATCAAAGATGGTGAAAATTCTACTTTTTTCATATTCTATTAACCCCCTTAAAATCTTAATTTCCTTAAGATATATTTGTAGTTTTTGTTGTATGTTTAACACTTTCAACATTTGCTGAATTTAGAAATTTATCGTTACTGTATTAGTAAATTTTAATATCATCTAAATCAATGTCGTCTTCTTCAACTTCTTCTTGCTTGTCAACGTCATCTTGCGTCACATTTTTCTTAATCAGTACTAAGGCCAACGCTGTTACAAGAACATTCACTAATATAGCTACAGCTCCTGTCCATGGTTGCGACATCGTTGGTAACATAAATACACCACCAAATGGCACTGTTGCATCTGCTCCTAACGCCATAGATACTGCTCCACCAGCTGCTCCACCGATCGCTACGGCCGTTACACAACGAACAATATCATTCATAACAATTGGGATGACACCCTCAACAATATTAACAACACCCATTGGAACGGCCGATTTCAACGTCTCAACCTCTGTTTGTGTATAAATATTTTTTCTAAACACTTTTGCTATAAAGTAAGCTAATCCAAAGCCAATTGGAGTAGCTGTATTAACTAATTGTAAGGCTGTAATCGGTCCATTAATTCCTTCTGCCTGCATCGTCAATACAAAGGCAAATACAGTCTTGTTTATTGGACCACCAAAATCAACTCCACTTAATAAGCCTACAACTCCACCAAATACTAGCAACGAAGAAGTCCCTAAACTATTTAATGCATTTGTTAATAATGATGTAAAACCAGCGACAGGGATACCAATAACGTAGACCATAATAATTCCACCAATAATAGAGGTGAAGAATGGAACAATTAACGTTGGCATTAATCCCTTAGCCCATCTAGGAACTTTAAAATATTTTATAATTGCTACAGCAAGGTAACCCGCTAGAAACCCTCCTAAAATCCCGCCAATGAATCCAGCACCAATAGCATTGGCAGTTAAACCAATAACAAAACCTGGAGCAATCCCTGGTTTTCCTGAAATGGAGTACGAAATCCCTGTTGCGATAACGACAGGTAATAAACCTAACCCGGCTCCACCCATTGTTGCTAATGCATCCCAAATAGAAAACTCACCTTGTATTAATTCCGATTGACTAGTGCCTCCAAATGCCATCCCAATTGCGATTAAAAAACCGGCTCCACAAACAATTGGTATCAAATATGAAATCGCCGTCAATAAATGACCTTTAAGATTTAAAGCTTTCATTTTATTCATCATTTTTTCTACCCCCCTATATACAAGAACCCAAAACCCATTGGTTTATTTAAAGTGCTCAATCATTAAAGCTATTTACATAAAGCTTCTTGCACATCTGCAGCATTTTTCGCCTGTAGCATTTCATCAATGACTTCATCATTACCTAATTTTCTAGCAAATAATGATAATAATTTCAGATGCGTTTGTGCCCCATCATTCTCTTTTCCTACAGCAAAAAGAATGATTCCCTTTACTCCCTTCCCATCGAGAGTTTCCCAAGGAATCTCTTCCTGAGTAATCCCAATTGCTACTCCAATTTTTTTAACAGAATCACTATTACCGTGAGGAATCGCGATATAATTTCCGATTCCGGTTTGTCCCATTGCTTCCCTTGCATAAATATCAGTCAGAAACCCTTCAACATTTGTAATGTAATCATTTTGCAGCAATACCTCTGCTAATTCTTGAATTGCTTCTTCCTTACTTTTAGCTTTCATATCCGTTTTGATTGTCTTTAAATCTACAATATCTTTTACTTCCATACTATCTCTCTCCTATTCTTTTACTGATGTTATTTCTTTTGGTTTACAACTTCTGCCGCTTTTTCAACTAATTTATTTGGTGATTTCACAGCTATCTCTGTCGAAACCTCAATGATTCGCTTTCCTTCAAAACGTTCTCTTCCTGCGATTTTCACATCTGCTGCGATGATAACGATGTCTGCTTCAGCTATTTGTTCCTGCGTTAATTCATTCTCCGTCCCAATCGTTCCTTGTGTTTCAATAGAAATGTCATGGCCTGCTTTCTTTCCGGCATTCTCTAATTTCTCCTGTGCAATATATGTGTGTGCAATCCCAACTGTACATGCTGCTACTCCTACTATTTTCATCATAATTCCTCCTAGTTTTTTCTAATTTCTTTATAAAAGCTTTCTTTTTCATTAATCGTTAATAATCTGTTTACATACTGTTCATCCGCTAACGTTCGAGTGAACGAGGCTATTTTTTTCTTTATTTGTACATCTTCATTTTCTTTTAATAAAAGAACGATTAATAACCGGATATCTTTTGTCTGAACATCCCATGATTGTATTGGATTTGCTAAGCGGATAAATAGAATTTGACTCTTCTTTATTAGATTGCTTTCGATATGAGGCAACATCACATGTTCAGCGATTAATGTGCTGCCTACTTTTTCTCTTTGATTAAATTGATTTACGACTTCCTCTTTTTGCGAAGGATCCTGACATACCATTTCAGAAATAAAAGAGTATACTTCTTCTTTTGTTTCTAACTCACAGTTAAAATAAACTTGATAAAATGAGTTACTGTCCATGATAAATCTCCTCTATCTTTCTCTGGAGTCTCTTCTGGTCATCCATTGTAAACATCGCACTTACTAATAAATTTTGAATTGGTACTTCGTCCTTAATATGAACCGTACTTAAAATCAATTCAGCATCTGAGTATTTCTCTTTAACCATTTGCATATCTTTTGAAGCTACGACATCAACAATTTCTAACTCAGGAAATTTTCTTGATACCTTTGCTTTTAATAGTTCTGACGTTCCAATTCCTGTCGTACACATAATAAGTGTTTTTATTGGACGTTGATGTTGGCCGGTTACAATAATTTTTGCGAAATAGAGCGTGATAAATCCATTTTCATCATCATTTATAGCCGGTAAGTTAAATTTATTACTAACAAAATCAGATACATTGGTGACACCCGAAAATACATCTTCATAATTCACTTTGATTTGACTTAACAAGCTATTTTTAATACGAATTTTATATTCTAATCTATTTAGCATAGGTTTAATGTGGTTAGCTAAATCAATAAAAATAGATTCGCTTTCTATATCAATTCCTAAGTAAATACTCATTCCCTCAATATATGTTTTCGTCACTTGGATAACCTCTGATGAAACGTGGAGGTTGTAGCAAGAGAACCCTGCATTCTTGATGAAACTAAATACTGATAAAGAAAATAAATCTCAATATCCGGCAAAGAACTGTGCAAATACTTTTCAATATTGTTAACAATTACTTTAGCCACTGGATACAAAATAGTATCTCTACTCATATTTTCCATTTCCTCATCAGAAACCTTATCACTAAACAGTAAGGCAGGAACGTTTCTTGAGCGACTTAGGAGAATATATAAATGCGAGAAAATGTTTACATTATATGGGTAGGGAATCGTGATATCTAAATCCTTTTCAATATTTCTTAATTGACCCAATATAAACAAAACATCGTGCCTATTGAAATTAAGTTCTTGATTCCTTTTTAAGTCATCAAGATCAATCGTATTAAATATTTCATTCGTTTGCCTGATTGCCTTTCGAATATCAATTTCTTCCCCTAATATGGCCAGCTTTCTGTCTTTTCGCTCTAAAACTAAATTGTACTTTTTCAGTTCTTCGCTCATTATTTGTTCGTCATTAAAAATGACCGAGTCCCCTACATAATAGTCACTAAATAAGTCGTAAATATTTATAGGCTTAGGAGAAGACAACAATAATTCTTCCATAATGCGTTTACGTCTCTCACTAGGAGAAAAATGTTCTTGTTTGTATTTGTTATTGCTTTTTTATAGTTAATAAAGTTTTCGTAATCTAGTTTATAACCTCTCCCTCTTTCCGAGATAATTAAAGGGGTGTCCATGTACTCATCGTTAATTTTTTTAATTAAACGATATACTGTTTTTTGAGATATCTTTAGTTCTTCTACTAGTTCCTTCGAGGTAACGTAACCTTGATTTTTTGAAAGGAACAATAACAGATCTTGTTCACGATTAGTTTTTGAACTCACAGCCACGCCTCCCTTGTTATTTATAGTAACCGATTTTAAAGAAAACGCTTCCCTGAAAAATGACCGTTGCAACGGTCACTTTTTTGGCGTTCTATTCGTTGTTGTTAAGAATGTTGAAATGAAACGTTATTAGAGGCAAGGAAACGACATTGCTTCTAATAACTAACCTGTGAAGATAGTAGGACTTGTATCTAATCATTAGCTCCGTCATATTATTATACGAATGTGACAAAACTTTCAAACAAAAATAAAAAAATACCCTATCCACCTAAGTGAATAAGGGCTTATTCCTTGATTACTATTAACGCTTTGAGAAATATATTTATCATTTTGATTGTAACCTTATGACTTAAACTAATAAATAGAATAAAGAGGTCACTAAGCTTGCTCCCATTACAATTTCTAATAATGTCTTCAAAGCTTTATTTTTCTTCACAGCTTTATTAAAAGCCGAATATAAGATGGTACTGACAACAAAGATTACTAACGACAAAAATAAAATATTAAATTCCATATTAAAATCCCCTTTTATTATTTAAAAATTCTTTCATTATTTACTTGAGTAAATCTAAAGTTAAACAATTTGTAAAGAAACTCAAGGATAAACTCATATAGATAATTTCTTTATTTTCCGAGTGTTTTTCTAACTGATTTAATAATATTTATATCAAAAGATAATAGTAAAGATTTATAACTTCTACTAGCAATCCAAGACAACAAGATTATTAAAATAAGAGAAAAAACGAGAGATATAAAAATTTCAAGTCCCGATACTTCTGGCGTTGTGAGTCTCAATATCATAGTAAATGGTGAGAAAAAAGGAATAAAACTTGTTACTTCTATTATCGAACTTTCAGGAGCATCCGTATTAAGTACGATTAAATACATTGGTATAAATAAGAGTATATTTAATGGCATAACGGCCTGGCTCATATTCTCCAAGTTCGTAGTCATTGATCCTATAATCATTGCGAAAATAATATATGTTGCAAGACCGATTAATACAAATAGTAAGCTTAAAATAAATATCCAAATGATGTTTTCTGTAATTTCGAAATGCAAATCATTAAACAACTTATTACCGTCAAAAGAAAAATAACTTATAATTAAAGTTATTGCTATGATCAATACCTGAGTTAATCCTGCCATAATTAATGCCGTTATTTTCCCCCATAAATGGATAATAGGAGATACACTCGTAATAACCATCTCCATAACTTTTGAATTTTTTTCAGTTGCAATTTCTAAAGCAGCTTGATTTGAATAACTGAGTATGATAATAAACATGATAAAAATACTCACGAGAGCAATAGTACTTATTAATTCCGATTCGTCTGAGCTGTAGTTTTTATCGACATTGTGCGTTGTTTTTTCTGCAACCACACTACTGCTCTGTTTTAAATCATTCATTTGTTCGTCGGTCAATCCGTACATTGCTGATTTAATGTCAAACTGAATTTGAGTTAATAAATGTTGCAGATTGTCCTTTTCTGTCTGTTGAATAGAATCTTTATAAATAATTTCTGCCTCTAAATTATGATCGTCCTTCCGGTTGATTGAGTAGATCCGAGAGATATCATTCGATTCCAGTAATTCAAATGCTCTATCCTTAGTTGTCTTTTTCATAGTTGTATTTGGTGTAATGTATAATTTATTCTCATTTATGGCGTCGTATATACTATCATCACTTGTTACGATGGCTACAGATAGGTTTTCTTCATCTTGAAACCAATCTTTGATTTTATCGAAATTTGCAAAACCTACGATGCCAACGATAAAGATAAGGGAAACAACTATAAACGAGTTACTTAAGACCGTTTTTAGGTAGGTAAATTTAAAAATAGTCCAAAATTTATTCAATACTTTCACCTGCTTTTTCACCAACTAGTTCAATAAAAATATCTTGGATGGTAGGCTCGATAATTTGGAACCTTTTCACAAAATCTTTTTGGGAAATTTCACTAAATATTAATTTACTTGTATGTTCATCATGAACCTTTAGAGATACAGTATTGTTGTATATTTCAATATGTTCTACTCCATTCATATTTTTTAAATAAGAAAAATCCTCATCACTCTCAATAATGATATGTTGATATTTTGACTTAGATTTAACCTCAGATAGATGGCCATAGGACACTAATTTTCCGTTATTAAGAATACCCACTTTATTACATAATTCTTCTATATGTTCTAACCTATGCGAACTAAAAATAATGGTAGTGCCTGCAGAATTTAATTCCTTTATTGCTGCCTTTAATAATTCAACATTAATAGGATCCAATCCACTAAAGGTTCATCTAGTATTAAGAGCTCTGGATTATGAATGATGCTTGCTATCAATTGTATTTTTTGCTGATTCCCTTTGGAAAGCTCAGAAATCTTTATTTTTTTATTTTGAGTGATTTCGAATTTTTCTAGCCAATAATTAATCTTGACTTTCAATTCGTTCTTCTTCATGTTTTTAAACTACCCATATAAATTAGTTCTTCTTCAACAGTTAATTTTGTATGAAGACCTCGCTCTTCAGGAAGAAAACCAATGTTATCAAAACTATCTTGAGCCATTTTACTTCCTTTAAAAGTAATACTTCCAGATGTAGGAGGTACTAGTCCTAATATCATTCGAAAAGTAGTAGACTTACCAGCCCCATTCTTTCCTAGAAATCCTAACATATCTCCCTTTTCAAGTTTGAAACTAATGTTTTTTACAGCAGTAAAATCCTTGAAGCTTTTTGTTACGTTTTTGAGTTGCAACACATCTAATAACCTCCTTTTCTTTGTCATTATCATAGTGTGAAGAAGAAATAAAATAAAGGTAACTATGGTTGCATTGATGCGCAACTTATAGTTACCCCTTGCTATGACTGACTTTTCATTGATTGTTAATATGTTTATATTTTCTTTCTTACATGTCACTTCTTCTAGACTGCTGAGAAAAAATAAGGTTAACTATAAGTTGAATGGATACGCAACTTATAGTTAACCTTCTAAATTTCCTTTTTTTAATTGACTTTACATTGTTAGTTAATCAATTATCTATGTTTATCTTTCAATTCTCATGTGTCATTTTTTTTTTACATTCCGAGAAAAAAAGTAAAGAAATATCAGAAAAATTAATGTTCCACTTATTGTACCACCAATAGAAACCCAATTTGTTTCCCCATATTTTATCGTGCTAACAAGGATAATCGCCATAATCATACCTAAAATAAACAAAACTTTAGATTGCCAAGATAAATATGTTGACTGTTTACTATCTTGAATTATTTTTTCTTTTAGATCTTCATCATTTTTTAGTAATGCATCAATTGTTATATCGAACAGATTACTTAATTCAATAATTACCTCGATATTAGGATAGTTTTTACCATTCTCCCATTTAGAAACTGATTGACGACTAACAAATAATTTTTGAGCGAGCTCTTCTTGCGACCAACCTCTTTTCTCTCTTTCGATTTTTAATTTATTACTAAAATCCATATTAGAAAACTTCCTTTCTCATGTGAATGATATATTTAAGAAAAAGTCAGATTAAGTTGAACTGCTTTAAGTAGTAGATTATTGACAATGAATCCATATTCTAATTATACATTAATTCTAATAAGCGTACTGTCAGAACCCACAACTGCCGATTACGAATATATCTTGAAGAGAAAAAAGGAGTTGTTTCTCCCTTTTAACTATAGCCTACTCTTTCAGGCTACGACCAATAAAGTCGAGATGATGTAACCGTAAGTGATTCTGAAAACTTACTGCTAAGTATGAATGAACACTTAATTGGGAATTGAGAGTGGTATGAAGCCTCTACGGGCATGATTATGGGCCGAGAAGCCAATTGCTCAATTCATTGCATTCTTGGCAGGCTACCATGCCCCACCTCTTTAAATAAAGTGCTCGTTTCTACTGGGAAATAGTGTTCATTTTTATCGAGCAAAATCTGTTCAATCTTTTCTAATGGTTACAGTTGCATTTATACTGTTTACTAAGGTCTTTATTTTAAGTTATATACAAAAACCATGCTTAGACATCGTCTAAAGCATGGTAATAAACTAATATTAAACTGCTATGTTGATTTTTTTCAGCTCATCTACTTATCGAATCCATTAACTGGAAGAAGTATTCTGATTTATGAGTCTTATTTAGCTTATACCATGAATGCAATGTATCTGGTGCAAACACATCTAATTTCTTCATTACTTCCATCGCAAATTCCAAAGGAGCTACTCCTGATGCAGTAACCAAATTCTCGCCAGATACTACAGGTTCCATCTCATAAAATTTTTCTCCTTTATAATTAGGACAGACCATTTTAATATACTCTAAGTCATTGCTTGTATGCTTTCTAGAATCTAGGTATCCAACATTCGCTAGTCCCTCAGTCGCACCACAAATTGCAGCAACAATAGTGCCAAGCTTTATAGCCACGCCAATTTTTTTCAAAATAGGTTGATGATTATCTTCTCCCCAAGTATTCCCTCCAGGTAAAATTATAAGATCCGTACTCTCAAGAGTACACTCATCAAGGGCAATATCTGGTTTAATGCTCAGTCCTCCCATTGTAGTAATAATTTCTTTATTAGCTCCTACTGTAATTACTTTTAAGGGTGCTAAATCTTTTTTGAAATATCTTCCTGAGTTTAGTTCCGCAATTAAATATCCATATTCCCAGTCCGACATTGTATTAAATACATAAAGAAAAACTTTTTTTGTTTGCATCTAAATAACACTCCAATCACATTTAATATAGCCAAAGATAACATAACTTCCCTGACATCTAGCGTCAGGGAAGTTATCAAATTTGATGAAATTTTATTAATTCCGACAAAACATCAATCATTCTT
This sequence comes from Bacillus sp. JCM 19034, assembly GCF_001310635.1. Lineage (GTDB taxonomy): Bacteria > Bacillota > Bacilli > Bacillales > Bacillaceae_D > Halalkalibacter. The sequence goes on along the minus strand of NZ_BAXR01000010.1, from coordinate 56,143 downwards.
TTCTTAAGACTGATTGGCTCAATAACTCGAATCGATTTACCGTACGGTAAAAGTAAATATGGTACATATGTATGTATCATATCTTTCTCAAGAAGAAATACTGCTTGATTTGAAGTCCGCTCTTGTAAATAATTTCCTAAAAACCAATGTTGGCAAATATCACTCAATGAACTTTTATCTCCATTAATAACCAAAGAAATAATCCCTTCCTTATCTTCTATAGTTGGAACAAGGTTTTTCATAAAAAAGTCACGTGCTGAAAAATTTTCTGGTCGGTTAAACTTATTTTCGGTTAACATTAGACTTTCCACTCGATCTACCCTAAAACTACGGATATCATTCCTAAGATGACAAAATCCAATGACATACCACTTATTATTCCAATAAATAATTCTGTACGGATCCACCAATCTATACTTTGATTGCCCTTCAGCACTTTTATGGTATAGAATTTTTACAGAGTATCCGTCAGCTACGGCCTGCTCCAACTCCTTCAAAAAAGGTTCCATAGCGAGGGAACTTAATCGACTTATTACTTCAAGACTAGTTAAATGTTGATTTATCTTTGTTTCCTGCTCTTGATTCGAATATTTTCTTAGCTTTGAAATAGCCCTATTTAGTGCTTCACCTCCATAATAACCGGCTTCTTCTGCAAAAATAGCAGCGTGAAATAGCGAGGTTTGCTCCTCAAAATCAAAAAAAGAGGAGCTTCAATAAAATTGTTCAATAAAGTGTATCCACCGTTATGTCCTGCGTCTGAAATTATAGGTACACCACTTATTGAAAGTGTATCAATATAACGATACACAGTCCTTATATTCATCTCTAACTTTTCTGAAATTTGTTTCGCAGTAATTTTTTCACCTGAACTAAGCATCCATATAATCGCTAGTACATTGTCAATTTTGGCCATAGAATCCACCTCTATATGGAAATCAATTTATTTTAAAATAATACTAAAAACATTACCTATTCATTGAATTTCTTTTTAAAAGTAAGAAAACCGAAAAAGCTAAAACAACTTGCCATGTAATTTTTAAACTTGACCTTTAATTGTTTGTTCTCTTCTTCTAGTGCCTTTATACGGTTTTTTAAGGTCTTTAATACGCCCAGAGAACCTTTATGAATACTGTATAAAAGTTAGACATTCCATCAGTCCTACTTCTGATGACACTTCGTTAAAGACACAGAATACAAAATGCGATGTTTCTATTAACAAAGAAGTATATGAGCTAATTCGTAAAATTCCTGTTAAAGAGAATGGTTATATTCTTGGCTTTGGTGGCTTTAAAACTGTCGGAGCAATTAGCTGAGTTATCGTAGAAACTATACATTAAACGAACTACTTTACTCGGTTCAAGAGATACTTATGCATCATCTTTATTTTCTCAAGGCATAGATATTAGATATGTTTCCAAATGATTAGCATATAAACATAGAAACCACACAAAATTACTATTTGAAATTAATGCCAGAAAAAAAAGCACCAGCAAGATGCCAATGCTTTGAATCTGTTAAGTTCTTTATGAGGTTCAAGTTGATTTGAACCAACTTGAACCAAAAAACCTCTGTAAACGTTGATGCAATATGGAATTGATTAACGTTTTGAGAACTGAGGTGCACGACGTGCTGCTTTAAGACCGTATTTCTTACGCTCTTTCATACGTGCATCACGAGTTAGGAAACCAGCTGATTTAAGTGCTGGACGGTTATCTGGGTCTACTTGAAGTAGAGCACGTGCAACACCGTGACGGATTGCACCAGCTTGACCTGTGTAACCACCACCATCAACGTTAACAAGAACGTCATATTGACCTTCTACGCCGATTTCTACGAGTGGTTGCTTTACAATAAGCTTAAGTGTTTCAAGACCAAAGTATTCATCTAGTTCACGACCGTTAATCACAATACGTCCGTCGCCTGGCAATAAGCGTACACGAGCAACTGAATGCTTACGACGACCTGTACCATAATATTGTACTTGTGCCAAAATAATACCCTCCTATCGATTAACCACGAAGTTCATATGCTTCTGGTTTTTGAGCTTGATGTTTGTGTTCGCTACCTGCATAAACGTGTAGCTTCATTCCTTGAGCGCGACCAAGAGTGTTCTTTGGAAGCATCCCTTTAATTGCTAACTCTAGCATACGTTCCGGCTTGTTAGCACGCATATCGCCAGCAGTTGTCTGCTTCAAACCACCTGGGTGAAGAGAATGACGATAGTAGATCTTATCGTTTAATTTATTTCCTGTTAAATGAATCTTCTCAGCATTAATCACAATCACGTGATCACCTGTATCAACGTGTGGTGTGAATGTTGGCTTGTGCTTACCGCGAAGAATGGATGCAACTTCAGAAGCAAGACGACCAAGTGTTTGACCTTCTGCGTCGACGACATACCATTTACGCTCAACTTCGTTTGGCTTTGCCATATATGTTGTACGCATAATTTACCCTCCTAATAAACAATCACTTTCAATTTACCTTTCAAACTAAAAAAAGCTTACTTATCCATGTCTATAGTATCGTTTCCGGCACCCGGGGCTAGTGGGTTATGGAATTACCATCTACCATCATATAATATTCAAAATCCAATGTCAATAAAATGTTACACTAGGATTCGTTGTTTTTATAATAATCGAATACAAGATTCGGATAATCGACCTTCCAAAGGTACAAACCGTGTGCTGGTGCTGTTTTGCTTGCTTTCGTCCGATCTCGTGCTGCTAGTATGTGAGCAACATCCTCACTCTCAAGCTTCCCATAGCCAACCTCTAACAACGTACCAACCATAATCCGAACCATATTATACAAAAATCCCGTTCCTTTAAAACGAAGACTAAGCTCGTCTCCGCTTTTGACTAGCTCAATTGCGGTAACTTCTCGTACTTTGTCTTTGACATCAGTATTTGAGGCACAAAAGGAAGAATAGTCATGTCTACCGATCAAATAGTGAGCGGCAAGCTCCATTTCCGCGGTGTTTACCTCTTGTTGGATCAAATACGTAAAGTTTCGCCGAAAAACGTCTAATTGTCGCTTCAGTGAAATCTGATAGCGGTATTCTTTCCCGACTGTATCGTAGCGAGCATGAAAATCGACTGCAACTGGTTTCACTTCATGAACAAATATATCATCAGGTAGACAGGCGTTAATTGCATTAGGCCAACGATTAGCGGGAATGGTCAATGACGTATCAAAATGAATCACTTGACCCTTGGCGTGAACCCCAGCATCTGTTCGCCCTGAGGAGATGACCTTGATCTTTTCTCCTTTATGCAGCTTCGTAAGAGCCTGTTCAAGCTCAAGCTGCACGGTTCTTTTACTTGGCTGTACTTGATAGCCAGAGAAATTTGTCCCGTCATATGACAGTAGTGCTGCTACACGCTGCATGCAAACACACCCTTTACCTAAAATCGTAAATAAACAATGACAGCTGAAAAAAGTGTCACTATCATTAATGCCAACGTATCTCTTAATTGCCACTGTAATCCGCGATATTTCGTTCTTCCTTCACCACCACGATAAGCACGAGCGTCCATCGCTGTCGCTAAATCCTCAGCCCGTTTAAATGAGTGGATAAACAGAGGGATCAATAACGATAGAAGAGCCACCATCCGCTTTTCCACGGTCCATAACGATAACTAACACCTCTGGCGAATTGAGCCTTTATAAGCCTTTCAGTCTCCTGTAGAACCGTTGGGATAAAACGAATAGCAATCGTCATCATTATAGCAAGCTCATGTGCTGGAAGCTTGAAACGCTCTAGAGGACGCATGAGCTGCTCTAATCCATCAGTTAACGCTAACGGCTTTGTCGTTAATGTAAGCAATGATGTGATAAGGATGAGGGCAAGAAGTCTAATTGCGATGATCGCTCCATGATATACACCTTCTTCCGTTACCGTGAAGATCCATACCTTTACCAATTCTTGTCCTTCGCGATACGAATATAATTGAAGCAAAAATAAAACAATAACTAAGATCATAATCGGCTTAATTGCCCGCCAAATATACGAAAATGTGATTCTAGCGAGCAACAGCTGGAGGAATATAAAGAAACAGATAAAGCCTAATGATAGCCAGCTATTGGCGATAAATATCACAATAACAAATAACATGACCGCAATTAACTTCGCTCTTGGATCTAACCGATGCAAAATAGACTGTCCCGGGAAATATTGCCCAATCAAAATATGTTGAAACATTATGTCCCCCTTCTCGACCTGATCCACGACACGATCTGTTCTGCTAGCTCTTCTTCATCAAATAGTGCTGGCCAATCGTTTAGATCAAATCGATTTTTAACTTTCTCCGCAAGCTGGAGGACAGGTGGGATATCTAAACCTAGCTGTTGCAATGTATGACTTTGAGAAAAGATGTCTTTAGGTGTTCCATCTAACACGATTTCCCCTTGATCCATTACAAGCACTCGCTTTGCGTAGGCAACTACCTCATCCATTTGATGGGTAACGAGCACAATCGTCGCCTGATGTTCCCTTTGGTAGTTTGTAAAAAGCTCCATCATTTCTTTACGACCAATCGGATCTAAGCTTGCTGTCGGTTCGTCTAATACGACTACTTTCGGTTCACTTGCTAGGACACCTGCAATTGCAACCCGACGCATTTGCCCGCCACTTAACGCGAATGGTGACTTCTGCATAACTTCTTTAGATAGACCAACTAACTCGAGCATCTCATAAGCTCGCTTTTTTGCTTCCGTTTCAGAATAATTAAAATTTAATGGACCGAAGCATATGTCCTTTTCTACAGTCTCCTCGAACAATTGATGCTCAGGATATTGAAAGATATACCAACATCCTTCCGCAGTGATCTCATATCGCCACGTCCCTTTGCCGATAGACGATGTGGCCGATTTCAATTTCGCCTTCTGTTGGCCTTAATAGACCGTTCAAATGTTGAGTAAACGTTGACTTTCCTGAACCAGTCGCTCCAATAACCGCGATAAAAGAGCCAGATGGAATCGTAACCGTAATATTTTTCAATGCCGTTTTTTCAAAAGGCGTTTTACGCATATACGTATGACTTACACCTGAGAAGACAATTTCCATAACTGATCCATCAGCTCCTCTTCCTCTAAGAAAAGTCGATTTAAAGGGATTCCTCTATTACGTAATCCATGCTGAAGTCCGATAAGTGGAGGAATCGCTAAACCTGCAGCTTCTATGCGATCAGCGTCATTGAAAAATGTATGAGGCTGCTCATCAGCAACAACTTGTCCATTTTCAATTAAAATGACTCGATCGCTTTTTAAAGCTTCTTCCATATAATGAGTAATTGTCACAACTGTAGAGCCTTGCTTTTTAATAGTGTGAATGGTCTTCAGAACTTCTCTTCGTCCAACAGGATCAAGCATTGACGTTGCTTCATCAAATACCATTACCACAGGCTCCATTGCTGCAACACCTGCTATAGCTACACGTTGCTTCTGACCACCTGACAGGCGGTGTGGTTCTGCTGAAAGTAAGTCGCTAATTCCCGTTAACGCCGCATATTTCTGAATTCGCTCTTTCATAACAACTGGTGAAAGCCCTATATTTTCAAGACCAAAGGCAATATCATCTTCAACTGTTGTCGCCACAAACTGGTTATCTGGATTTTGAAAAACGATCCCTACGATTTGACGAATATCGTTAAGCGATTGTTCATCCTTCGTATCGTATCCATTAACGATCAGATGTCCTTCAGCAGGTTGTAGTATCCCATTTAATAGCTTTGCAAACGTTGATTTTCCTGAGCCATTACGACCAACAATGGTCACCCATTCCCCTTGATGCAAGCTTAGATTAACCCTTTTTAGCACCCAAGGGCTATCTTCATTATAACGAAATGATAGGTCATTTAATTCAATCATACTTGACACGATGATCAACACCTTTTTATTAGAAAGACGCGAATGCGTCCTTACCTTGAAGCGTCGCGTGAAGCCGTTACTACGGTTTTAAATCTGTCTGTCAGACGTGTACCGAGCGGGGCCGACACTCTCCTTTGAATCAACTCACATCTTCCTCGAATCTTTCCAAACTGTCACCTAATAAATTCCGATATGAAAAAAGGGCTCAGTGTCAGAGCGTTAAGCTCGGATCTGATTGCCCTTTATTTCATACGCTTATTCTTCACCTTTTTCAACAAGCTCAATGATCGCCATTGGTGCGCCATCTCCACGACGTGGACCGACTTTTAAAATACGTGTGTATCCACCTTGACGGTCTTCAAAACGAGGAGCAATGTCTGAAAATAGCTTTTGTACAGCATCTTGACCAGATTCTTCATTCGCTACTTCTTTACGAATAAATGCCGCTGCTTGACGACGAGCATGAAGGTCTCCACGCTTACCAAGAGTGATCATCTTCTCGACGATTGAACGAAGCTCTTTCGCTTTTGCTTCTGTTGTTTCAATGCGCTCATTAATAATAAGATCAGTTGCTAGATCACGGAATAATGCCTTACGACCAGCACTATCACGACCTAATTTTGCATATGCCATGTAAATTCCCCTCCTTTGTCACTAATACATTCACTATGTGACTCAGCTTATTCTTCATTGCGAAGGGCTAAACCAAGTTCCCCTAACTTCTCTTGAACTTCTTCTAAAGATTTACGGCCAAGATTTCGCACTTTCATCATATCTTCTTCTGATTTATGAGTAAGCTCTTGCACCGTATTGATGCCAGCACGCTTTAAACAGTTGTAAGAACGAACAGAAAGGTCAAGTTCCTCGATTGTCATTTCAAGAACCTTCTCTTTTTGGTCTTCTTCTTTTTCAACCATGATTTCGGCATTTTGAGCTTGATCTGTTAATCCAACAAAGATATTCAAATGCTCAGTCAAGATTTTTGCCCCAAGTGAAACGGCCTCTTCAGGGCGGATGCTTCCGTCAGTCCAGACATCAAGAGTTAGTTTGTCATAGTTGGTCACTTGACCGACGCGCGTATTCTCAACTTGATAATTTACACGGGATACTGGTGTGTAAATGGCATCAATAGGAAGAACTCCAATTGGTTGATCGTCTCTCTTATTCCCTTCTGCTAACACATAACCACGTCCACGCTGAGCGTTTAAACGCATATGCAAATGCGCTCCCTTTGCTAACGTTGCAATGTGTAAGTCTGGATTTAAGATTTCCACATCACTGTCATGTGTGATATCTGCTGCTGTTACAACTCCCTCGCCTTGAACATCAATTTCTAACGTCTTTTCTTCCTCAGAATAAATCTTAAGGGCAAGGTTTTTCAAATTCAAGATGATCGTTGTTACATCTTCTACAACACCTTCAATTGTTGAGAACTCATGTAATACTGAATCAATTTGAACAGATGAAACAGCCGCACCAGGTAAAGAAGAAAGTAGAATACGACGTAAGGAGTTACCTAAAGTTGTTCCGTAACCTCTTTCGAGTGGCTCAACTACAAATTTCCCATACTTTGCGTCTTCACTTATTTCAACCGTTTCAATATTTGGCTTTTCGATTTCAATCATTAACAAACCCTCCTTCAAAACGTCGAACTCCGGTAGACTTCTAGGGATTGCCTGACCGGCACCCCAGTCGGCAATTCCTTTGCATGTTACTAACCTGCAAATGGACGAATATCGCTCTATCCATTATAGACAAATTAGAAAATTCTATACAATCTATGAATAAGTTACACTCTACGACGTTTTGGTGGACGGCAACCGTTATGTGGAACTGGAGTAACATCTTTAATCATGTTAACTTCAAGTCCAACAGCTTGTAATGAACGGATTGCTGCCTCACGACCAGCACCAGGACCTTTAACAGAAACCTCGATCGATTTCATACCATGCTCCATAGCTGTTTTAGCTGCTGATTCAGCTGCCATTTGTGCCGCGAATGGAGTAGATTTACGAGAACCTTTAAAACCTAGCGCGCCAGCACTTGCCCAAGAAATAGCATTACCGTGTGGATCTGTAATTGTCACGATCGTGTTGTTAAACGTAGAACGAATGTGAGCAATACCAGATTCAATATTTTTACGTTGACGACGCTTTGGACGAGTATTCGTTTTCTTAGCCATTTAGTCTGTTTCCTCCTTTCTTACTTCTTCTTATTTGCAACCGTACGACGAGGACCTTTACGTGTACGCGCATTGTTCTTAGAATTTTGTCCACGTACTGGTAAACCACGACGATGGCGAATACCACGATATGAACCAATTTCAATTAGACGCTTAATGTTTAGAGATACTTCACGACGAAGATCCCCTTCTACTGTTTGACCTTCAACTGCTTCACGAATACGTCCTAACTCTTCTTCTGTTAGGTCACGTACACGAGTTTCCTCAGAAACGCCAGCTTGTGCAAGAACTTGAGAAGCTTTTGCTTTACCGATTCCATATACATACGTAAGTGAAATCACAACGCGCTTATCACGAGGAATATCAACACCTGCAACACGTGCCATGTATGCGCACCTCCTTGTTTATTAACCTTGTTTTTGTTTATGCTTAGGGTTTTCACATATAACCATGACCGTACCCTTACGACGGATAACTTTACATTTCTCACAAATAGGCTTGACTGATGGTCTTACCTTCATTTTTTTAACCTCCTATTTAGTACGGAGTCGTCTCGTAACCAATTTATTTATAACGATATGTGATTCGTCCACGTGTTAAATCATAAGGCGATAACTCCACTGTCACCTTATCACCTGGTAATATCCGAATAAAGTGCATTCTGATTTTACCAGACACATGGGCAAGAATCTTATGGCCATTTTCTAATTCAACACGAAACATTGCATTCGGAAGTGGTTCAATAACCGTTCCTTCTACTTCGATAACATCTTCTTTCGCCATGGATTTACTCTCCTTCCTTCAGTAAATCAGAGTGTTTTTCAAGAAAGTTAGTAATTGCATACCTTAACTTCCCATTAGTAACACGTCCTGTTTCATCAAAGCTATTGCGTACTTCATCAGCAATATAGTCAACGAGCTCAAGGTGATTTAGGTTTTTCCTTTTGACACGGTCAACCTTACGAGTATCACCATTTGCGATACCAACAAAGCGATCATCGATCAATTCAATAATGACGCCAAACTGCCCTTGGTCACGACCTTTTCTAATACGTACGATTCGACCAAGCTCTGGACTTGGACCAGAGTCATTCATAGAACCATCACCTACATTTAAGCTTTTGTTAAAATCTCATACCCTGATTCTGTGATTGCAATTGTATGCTCAAAGTGCGCACAATTCTTTCCGTCCACAGTCACAACTGTCCACTGATCAGAAAGCGTACGTACGTACCTGGTTCCAGCATTAATCATTGGCTCTATCGCTAAAACCATCCCCGGTTTTAAGCGTGGACCTTTTCCAGGGCGGGCCGTAATGAGGGATTTGTGGATCCTCATGTAAGTCTTGCCCAACTCCATGTCCGACATACTCTCTCACAATTGCATACCCTAACGGCTCTGCGTAGGATTGAATAGCATGAGAAATATCAGACAATCGTGCACCTGCTTTTGCTTGCTCAAGACCTTTATACAACGACGTCTCCGTCACATCTAAAAGCTCTTGATCCTTTTTGGTAATGTTACCAACTGCATAGGTCCATGCTGAATCACCATGATAGCCATTTAGCTTTGCACCAATATCTAAGCTAATGATGTCGCCTTCTTTAAGCACTCGCTTACCAGGAATACCGTGCACCAATTCCTCATTTACCGAAGCACAGATGCTACCAGTAAATCCATTATAACCTTTGAATGAGGTGTTGCACCATTGAACGAATCAACTTTTCTGCAATCTCATCCAATTCTTTAGTAGATATACCGGGTTGTATATGTTTCTTTATCTCTTGATGAGTTAAAGCTACAATCTTTCCAGCTTCCCGCATGATTTCTAATTCTCGTTCCGTTTTACAAATGATCATGCATAAATTCCTTTCAGCAATGCATCAATATCTGCAAATACATCATCAATATCTTGGTCACCATTAATGTTCTTAAGATAGCCTTTTTCCGAATAGAAATCATATAACGGTTTTGCTTGTTGCTGATTAACTTCCAATCTCTTCTTTACTGTCTCAGGTTTATCATCATCACGTTGAATTAAATCACTTCCATCAACATCACACTTGCCTTCAACCTTAGGTGGGTTAAATAAGACATGATATGTTCTGCCTGATGTTGGTGATACGCGACGTCCAGTCAAACGCTCTAATAGAAGTGCAACAGGCACATCAACGTTTAGAACAAAATCAATTTTACGATCCATCGAATTGAGAATTTGTTCTAAAGCTTCAGCTTGAGCTACTGTACGTGGAAAGCCATCTAACAAAAAGCCCTTTTGACAATCTGGCTCAGATAAGCGTTCCCGTACAATTCCGATTGTGACTTCGTCAGGGACAAGTTCACCTTTATCTATAAATGACTTTGCCTCTAGACCAAGTGCTGTTTCGTTTTTAATTGCAGCTCTGAACATATCACCCGTTGAAATATGAGGAATCTGATATTTCTCAACAATACGTTCAGCCTGAGTCCCTTTACCAGCGCCTGGTAAACCCATTAAAATAAGATTCATTCGTTCATTCACCCCATCTTCGGTCTTAACAACAGGCGAACAGGAAGAACAAACTCCCCTGCTCCCCCTATTACTTAATAAAGCCTTTATAAGAACGTTTTATCAACTGATTTTCAATTTGCTTCATCGTATCTAATGCTACACCAACTACAATTAATAATCCAGTACCACCAATTTGAACGGCTGTTGGTAAATCCATCAAATTAGTAAAGAATACCGGGATAATAGAAACTGCAGCTAAGAATAGCGCGCCAACAAACGTTAAACGATATAAAATGCGTGTTAAGTAAAATTGCGTTGTTTTGCCCGGACGGATTCCTGGAATATAGCCGCCTTGTTTCTTCAAGTTATCAGCCATTTTTTCCGGATTAACCTGAATGAACGTGTAAAAATACGTGAAACCAATGATCAACGCAGCATATATAACCATGCCGAGAGGTTCAGTATAATCAAATATTCTTGTTACCCAATCCGCAATTTCATTTCCTGTACCAAAGAATCCTGCAATGGTAGGAGGAAGATGAAAAGAGATAAAGCAAAGATAACCGGAATAACCCCTGCAGCATTAACTTTTAATGGCAAGTGTGTAGACTGACCACCTACAGGACTACGACCAACTAAACGTTTTGCATATTGTACAGGCACTTTTCTTAATGCTTGTTGTATAAAAATGACCCCAACGACAATTGCTAACACGGCTAGTGCAAGAAGAAGCACTGTGACAATACTTAAAAACAACTGCTCTCCAGCATTCTCAACTTGTGTTGCATATAATTGGTTTACCGCAGTCGGAATACCAGCAGCGATCCCCGCAAAGATGATAATGGAGATTCCATTACCTACACCTTTAGCTGTGATTTGTTCACCAAGCCACATTAAAAAGGCTGTACCTGCCGTTAAAACGAGTGCAATAAAAAGATATGTTGGCACAGATGGATTAGGAATTAATCCAGGGAAGATTGCGTTAAACCCAATCGACATCCCGATTGCTTGTGTAAAGCCTAATACAATTGTTCCATAGCGGGTAAACTGAGCTAATTTACGTCTACCAGCCTCTCCTTCTTTCGCCCATTCTGCGAATTTAGGGACAACGTCCATTTGCAACAATTGAACGACAATTGATGCCGTAATGTATGGCATTATCCCCATCGCAAAAATAGAAAAGTTCCCTAATGCTCCACCACCAAACGTATTCAAAAACCCAAATGCATTTGCTTGATCGTCATAGAAATTTAATACGTCCTTGTTCGTACCTGGAACAGGAATAAAACTTCCGATCCGAAAAACAATGAGCATGAGTAAGGTGAAAATGACTTTGTTTCGCAAATCACCTACTCGAAAAATGTTGGAGATAGTCCGGAACATTAAATCACCTCAGTTTTTCCGCCAGCTGCTTCAATTGCTTCTAATGCTGAAGAAGAAAACTTATGTGCTTTCACAGTTAGGCTTTTTTCAAGATTTCCATTTCCTAAAATCTTAATTCCATGCTTAACGTTCTTAACCACACCAGTTTCAATTAGCAACTCAGGAGTTACCTCAGTTCCTTTATCAAAACGGTTCAGCGTTTCAACATTTACGATCGTAAATTCTTTACGAGTCGGGTTTGTAAATCCACGCTTAGGTAAACGACGGTAAATTGGATTTTGACCACCTTCGAATCCTGGTCTTACTCCACCGCCTGAACGAGCATTTTGACCTTTGTGCCCTTTTCCTGCTGTTTTCCCATTACCAGAACCGATCCCGCGTCCGACACGGTTACGTACTTTACGAGATCCTTCTGCAGGCTTCAACTCATGAAGTTTCATGTTGACACCTCCTCAAATTTAAGTAATCCTTTTATGCTTCGATTTCATTAACAGTTACAAGGTGTGAAACTTTGTTCACCATACCGCGAATCGCAGCATTATCTTCTTGAACAACCGTTTGGTGCATCTTGCGTAATCCAAGTGTTTTAACCGTTACACGTTGATCTTCTGGACGACCGATAAGACTACGAGTGAGGGTAATTTCTAATTTCTTAGCCATTTCCTATCCCTCCTTAACCTAACAGTTCTTCTACTGATTTTCCACGAAGTTTTGCAACTTCTTCAGCACGCTTTAGGTTCTTTAGACCTTCCATTGTAGCACGAACCATATTAATTGGATTGTTTGAACCTAGTGATTTAGAAAGAATATCACCAACACCAGCAAGTTCAAGTACCGCACGAACTGGTCCTCCAGCGATAACTCCAGTACCTTCAGATGCATTCTTTAGAAGAACGCGACCTGCACCAAAGTGTCCAACAATCTCATGAGGGATTGTCGTACCTACAACTGGTACTTCAATAAGGTTCTTTTTCGCATCTTCTACCGCTTTACGAATTGCTTCAGGAACCTCTTGTGCTTTACCCATTCCGAATCCTACGTGTCCATTCTTATCGCCGACAACTACTAGTGCAGCAAAGCGGAAACGACGTCCACCTTTAACTACTTTCGCTACACGATTGACAGCTACTACTTTTTCTTCAAGTTCTAACGTATTAGGGTCAATACGACGCATTCGTTTTTCCCTCCTTTTTTAGAATTTCAAACCATTTTCACGAGCTGCTTCTGCAAGCGTCGCTACTCGACCATGATATAAATATCCGCCACGATCAAATACTACTGATTCATGACCATTTTCAACTGCACGCTTCGCAACTAGTTCGCCTACGACCTTCGCTGCTTCCGTCTTTGATAGCTCGCTTGCATTTACTTCTTTATCTAAAGTAGATGCTGATGCAAGTGTCACACCATTTACATCATCAATTAACTGAGCATAAATGTGCTTAGAAGAACGAAATACATTTAGACGAGGACGTTCAGGAGTTCCAGTGATTGAACGACGTACATGTATGTGTCGCTTTTTACGTGCCGCATTTTTATTAGGCTTCGTAATCATTGAACGTCAATCCTTTCCGTATGTTAGTGATTATTTACCTGTTTTACCTTCTTTACGACGAATATATTCGCCTTCATAACGAATTCCTTTACCTTTGTAAGGTTCAGGTAAACGAACAGAACGGATGTTAGATGCTACAGCACCTACTCGTTCCTTATCGATTCCTTTAACAATAACTTTTGTATTAGAAGGAACTTCGATCTCAATTCCTTTTTCAGGAACAATTTCAACAGGATGTGAGTAACCAACGTTTAGTACAAGCTTCTGTCCTGATTTGCTAGCACGGTATCCGACACCGACAAGTTCAAGAGAACGCTCGAAACCTTTTGTTACTCCTTCAACCATATTTTGAATTAAGCTACGAGTTGTACCATGAAGAGCACGATGCACCTTATTATCTGAAGGGCGCTCTACTGTTACTTCGTTTTCTGCAACGTTAATCTTCATATCTTCATGAAGCTGACGCTTAAGTTCACCTTTAGGACCTTTAACAGTCATATGTTGACCGTCAAGTGTAATCGTTACACCACTTGGGACCTCAACTGGCTTTTTACCAATACGAGACATTCGTCTACACCTCCGTTCTTATCATATCAATTACCAAACGTATGCTAAAACTTCTCCACCAATTTGTTGTTGACGAGCATCTTTATCACTCATTACACCATTTGATGTAGATACGATAGCAATTCCAAGTCCACCTAGTACGCGAGGAAGTTCGCCAGCTTTCGCATATACGCGAAGTCCAGGCTTACTAATGCGCTTTAGGCCAGTAATAACACGTTCATTTGCTACACCATATTTTAAGAAAATACGGATGACACCTTGTTTGTTATCTTCAATATACTCATAATCACGAATGAACCTTCGCGTTTAAGAATTTCAGCAATTTCCTTCTTCACCTTTGAAGCAGGTAGTTCCAGTTTCTCGTGACGTACTGTGTTTGCATTACGGATACGAGTAAGCATATCTGCAATTGGATCTGTCATGACCATTATTCTTTACCTCCTTCCCGTTCTAGGGATTACCAACTAGCTTTTTTCACACCAGGAATTTGACCCTTGTGCGCAAGTTCTCTAAAGCAAATTCTGCAAAGTTTAAACTTGCGTAATACTGAATGAGGACGACCGCAACGTTCACAACGAGTATACTCTTGAACTTTATACTTTTGTGTGCGCTTTTGCTTTGCAATCATTGATTTCTTCGCCAACGTTTTCCCTCCTCTTCGTTATGAATTCGATTATTTTTGAAATGGCATTCCCATTTGTGTTAATAGTTCACGTGCCTCTTCGTCAGTATTTGCAGTTGTTACTAGAACAACGTCCATACCACGAACTTTATCAACCTTATCATAGTCTACTTCAGGGAAAATCAATTGTTCTTTTACACCTAAAGTATAGTTACCGCGACCATCAAATGCTTTCTTTGAAACCCCACGGAAGTCACGTACACGAGGTAGTGCAACAGTAATTAACTTATCAAGGAATTCATACATACGCTCACCGCGTAATGTCACCTTTGCACCGATTGGCATACCTTCACGTAACTTAAATCCTGCAATAGATTTCTTCGCTTTTGTAATTAAAGGTTTTTGTCCTGTAATTTCTGTAAGCTCTTCAACAGCTTTATCAAGTGCCTTTGCATTTGAAACAGCATCACCAATACCCATGTTGACAACGATCTTTTCAAGCTTTGGCACGGCCATAACTGAAGAGTAGTTAAACTTCTCAACAAGAGAAGGAACAATTTCAGCTGAATATTTCTCCTTTAAACGATTCATACGATTGACCTCCTTTCACACTCTGACTATTTATCTAACACTTCGCCAGACTTTTTAGCAACTCTTACTTTTTTACCGTCCTCAACTCTATGACCTACTCGGGTAGGCTCACCAGTTTAGGATCGATCGGCATTACATTAGAAGAATGAATTGGCGCTTCTTGGTTCAAGATACCACCTTGTGGATTATCTTGAGAAGGTTTCGCATGCTTCTTGACCATGTTAACTCCTTCTACAAGAACACGACTCTTCTTAGGGAATGCCTCTAAAATTACACCTTGTTTTCCTTTGTCTTTTCCTGAGATGACTTTAACCGTATCACCTTTTTTGACATGCATTGACATTATTGCACCTCCTTCAAGCAGGGCTATCTTATATCTTAATTAAAGAACTTCTGGAGCAAGAGAGACAATCTTCATGAATTGATTTTCACGAAGCTCACGTGCAACAGGTCCGAAAATACGTGTACCTCTTGGGCTCTTGTCGTCACGGATAATAACGGCTGCATTTTCATCAAATTTGATGTAAGAACCGTCCTTACGACGAGCACCACTCTTCGTACGTACAATAACCGCCCTAACGACATCACCTTTCTTGACAACGCCGCCTGGTGTTGCTTGTTTCACAGAACAAACGATTACATCACCAATATTAGCTGTTTTACGACCAGAACCACCTAATACCTTAATACAAAGTACTTCACGTGCACCAGAGTTATCGGCAACTTTCAAACGAGTTTCTTGTTGGATCATAAGATCTTACCTCCCTTCAACTTAAAGATCTTAGATTAGATGATAACCGCTTCTTCTACAATTTCTACTAAGCGGAAACGTTTATCTTTAGATAGTGGACGAGTTTCCATGATTTTAACGATGTCGCCAACTTTTGCACTGTTTTCTTCATCATGTGCTTTGAACTTTTTCGAATACTTTACGCGTTTCCCGTAAAGACGATCTTTCTTATATGTTTCAACAAGAACTGAAATGGTCTTATCCATCTTGTCTGAAACAACGCGCCCTGTATAAACCTTGCGTTGGTTGCGTTCCATTTAAGCAAACCTCCTTTTTAGCCGTTGTTAATTCCAAGCTCACGTTCTCGTAATACTGTTTTCGCACGAGCGATTGCTTTGCGAACTTCACGAATACGGGTTGGATTATCCAATTGACCAGTCGCTAGTTGAAAGCGAAGGTTAAATAACTCTTCTTTTAATGATTTTGTCTTTTGCTCAATTTCAGCAGTGGTTAAGTTACGAATTTCATTAGCTTTCATTTGCGTCACCACCCACTTCTTCGCGTTTTACAAACTTACATTTTACTGGTAACTTATGTGAGGCAAGACGTAATGCTTCACGTGCTACTTCTTCAGAAACACCGGCAATTTCAAACATGATCTTACCAGGCTTAACTACAGCTACCCATCCCTCAGGAGCACCTTTACCAGAACCCATTCGAACTTCCAATGGCTTCGCAGTATATGGCTTAGAAGGGAAAATTTTAATCCAAACCTTACCACCACGTTTCATATAACGTGTCATTGCAATACGAGCAGCTTCAATTTGACGGTTTGTAATCCATGATGCATCAAGTGCTTGTAAACCGTACTCACCGAAATGAACCTCAGTACCACCTTTTGCACGGCCTCTCATCTTACCACGGTGCTCACGACGGTATTTTACGCGTTTAGGCATTAACATGATTATTTGCCTCCTTCCACTTTGTTTGTTCCTTTTGTTGGAAGGACTTCACCACGATAAATCCAGATTTTCACACCTAACTTACCGTATGTTGTATCAGCTTCTGCTGTACCATAATTGATATCAGCACGAAGTGTGTGAAGTGGAACAGTTCCTTCACTATAATGTTCAGCACGAGCGATATCCGCACCACCAAGACGACCAGATACTTGAGTTTTAATCCCCTTTGCACCAGCACGCATTGTACGTTGGATCGCTTGCTTCATTGCACGACGGAAAGAAATACGATTTTCTAGTTGACGAGCAATATTTTCAGCTACAAGCTTCGCATCTAAATCAGCTTGCTTAATTTCAAAAATATTAATATGAACTCTCTTACCTGTTAATGTGTTAAGAGCTTTACGTAGAGCTTCTACTTCAGAACCACCTTTACCGATCACCATACCTGGTTTAGCAGTAGAAACTGTAATGTTTACACGATTTGCCGCACGCTCAATTTCAACTTTTGAAACTGATGCATCCTTTAAACGCTTTTCAATGTACTCACGAATTTTAATATCTTCGTGTAGTAAATCAGCATATTCTTTATCAGCATACCATTTTGACTCCCAGTCATGAATGACACCAACTCGAAGTCCGGTAGGATTTACTTTTTGACCCACGCGTTATCCCTCCTTCTTTTCTGTTACCACTAACGTAATGTGGCTAGTACGTTTGTTGATACGGCTTGCACGCCCCATAGCACGCGGACGGAAACGTTTCAGTGTGACACCTTCATCAACATAAACTTCACTAATTACAAGATTATTTGGCTCCATCTCATAGTTGTGCTCTGCATTCGCAATCGCCGAGTTCAAAAGCTTCTCTACTACAGGAGATGCCGCTTTTGGTGTATGGCGAAGGATAGCAATTGCTTCTCCGACTTGCTTTCCACGAATAAGATCCACGACTAGACGCACCTTACGAGGAGCAATACGGACTTGTTTTGCTACAGCTTTAGCTTGCATAGGATTGACCTCCCCTCTTACATTTAACGTCTTGTTTTCTTATCATCAGCTGCATGGCCTTTATACGTACGTGTAGGTGCAAACTCACCAAGCTTGTGTCCTACCATATCTTCAGAAATGTATACAGGTACATGCTTACGGCCATCATATACTGCGATTGTATGACCGATAAAATCAGGGAAAATAGTTGAACGACGAGACCAAGTTTTGATCACTTTTTTGTCATTTGATTCATTTAACGCTTCAACCTTCTTCATTAAATGATCATCGACAAAAGGTCCCTTTTTCAAACTGCGACCCATGAGAATTCCTCCCTTCGCGACTGTTCCACGGTTCTAATGAAGAACCGTAGCTCAATCCCGTTATTTTTTACGACGACGTACAATATGCTTATCGCTTGCTTTATTCTTCTTACGAGTTTTGTAACCAAGTGTCGGTTTACCCCATGGAGACATAGGAGACTTACGACCGATTGGTGAACGGCCTTCACCACCACCGTGTGGGTGATCGTTCGGGTTCATAACAGATCCACGAACTGTTGGACGTTTACCTAACCAACGAGAACGGCCTGCTTTACCAATGTTCACAAGTTCATGCTCAAGGTTTCCAACTTGACCGATTGTAGCACGGCAAGTAGCAAGAATGTAGCGAGTTTCACCTGAATTCAAGCGAACTAATACATAATCGCCTTCTTTACCTAAAAGTTGTGCTTCAGCACCAGCTGAACGAACTAATTGGCCACCTTTTCCTGGCTTCAATTCAATATTATGAATAACTGAACCAACAGGGATATTCTTTAATGGTAATGCATTCCCTACTTTGATATCAGCTTCAGGACCAGATTCAATTGTTGCACCGACAGTAAGACCTTTTGGAGCTAGAATATAACGCTTCTCACCATCAACATAGTTAATAAGTGCGATATTCGCTGTACGGTTAGGATCATACTCAATTGTAGCAACGCGTCCTGGAATTCCATCTTTATTGCGTTTAAAGTCAATCACACGGTATTGGCGCTTATGGCCTCCACCTTGATGACGTACAGTTAATTTACCTTGGTTATTGCGTCCGCCTTTTTTGTGTAAAGGGGCAAGCAATGACTTTTCTGGTTTGTCTGTTGTGATTTCTGCATAATCTAATACAGACATACCACGACGACCGGCACTGGTTGGTTTATACTTCTTTACCGCCATCTTTTATTCCCTCCTTCACTAGTAGTTCTTAAACACCTTCAAAGAATTCTAATTCTTTACTATCTGCTGATAATGTCACGATAGCTTTTTTACGACGTGCAGTAAAACCTGTATAACGACCGAAGCGTTTAGCTTTACCTTTGTAATTTTGCGTATTTACATTATCAACTTTAACATCAAAGATTTCTTCAACAGCATCCTTGATTTGCGTTTTGTTGGCACGAACATCCACTTCAAACGTGTATTTCTTTTCACTCATTAAATCTGTTGAACGTTCTGTGATTACAGGGCGCTTAATGATATCACGAGCATTTGACATTACGCAAGCACCTCCTCTACCTTTTCAACGGCACCTTTCGTTATGACAAGCTTATCATGCTTCAATACATCTAGAACGTTGATTCCATCAGCTGAAACAAACGTAACACCTGGGATGTTGCGAGCTGATAATGCAACTTGTTCATTGTAATCCGCTGTAACAACTAACGCTTTACGATCAGCTGAAAGGTTAGCAAGAACAGCCTTCATTTCTTTTGTCTTAGGAGTATCAAATGATAATCCTTCTAACACAACAATTTCTTCTGCTTTAACCTTACTTGATAGAGCAGATTTAATTGCTAAACGGCGAACTTTCTTTGGTAGTTTATAGCTATAGCTACGAGGAGTAGGACCGAATACAACTCCACCACCAACCCATTGCGGAGAACGGATTGACCCTTG
This sequence comes from Bacillus sp. JCM 19034, assembly GCF_001310635.1. Taxonomy (GTDB): domain Bacteria; phylum Bacillota; class Bacilli; order Bacillales; family Bacillaceae_D; genus Halalkalibacter. The sequence goes on along the minus strand of NZ_BAXR01000010.1, from coordinate 36,269 downwards.
ACGAGCGCGTCCAGTTCCCTTTTGACGCCATGGCTTACGACCACCACCACGTACTTCAGAACGTCCTTTTGTTTTGTGTGTACCTTGACGTAGAGAAGCTTGTTGCATCACTACTGCGTCATGAAGCACACTGTTATTTGGTTCAATTCCAAATACCGAATCATTTAATTCAACATCTCCAACTTGAGATCCACTTTGATTAAATAATGCTACTTTTGGCATGATGTGTCCTCCTTTCTGTCAAGCTTATTTTGCTTTAATCGCACTTTGAACAGTTACGTAACTCTTTTTTGCTCCAGGAACATTCCCTTTAACTAAAAGTAAGTTGCGCTCTGTATCAACTTTTACGATTTCTAAATTTTGAACTGTTATTTGTTCTCCACCCATACGTCCAGGTAAAAGTTTACCTTTAAATACACGGTTCGGATCTACAGGACCCATTGAACCAGGACGGCGATGATAACGAGAACCGTGAGACATAGGTCCGCGAGATTGATTGTGACGCTTAATCGCACCTTGGAACCCTTTCCCTTTTGACGTACCTGTTACATCAACTGTGTCACCTTCTGCAAATGTATCTACTTAACTTCTTGACCAACTTCATATTCGTCAAGATTAACGTTACGGATTTCCTTGATGAAGCGCTTAGGGGCCGTATTTGCTTTAGCGGCATGGCCTTCAGCTGGCTTGTTAACATTTGCTTTCTTTTGATCCGCAAATCCAATTTGAATTGCTTCATAACCATCAGAATCAGCTGTCTTCTTTTGAAGGACAACGTTTGGTTCTGCTTCAATTACTGTTACTGGAATTACTTCACCATTTTCAGCAAATACTTGTGTCATACCAATTTTTCTACCTAAGATTCCTTTGGACATCCGTTACACCTCCTATTAATTGTTCAATTTATTTTGCCATTTTCATATCATCAGTTGAGATTTGCATCTCAAATACTATGTTATAGTTTAATTTCAATATCTACACCAGACGGTAAGTCAAGACGCATTAATGCATCTACTGTTTGTGGCGTAGGATTCACAATATCAATTAAACGCTTATGCGTACGCATTTCAAATTGCTCACGAGAATCTTTATACTTATGCACCGCACGAAGAATTGTATAAACAGATTTTTCTGTTGGTAGTGGAATCGGACCCGAAACACTAGCACCAGAACGTTTTGCTGTTTCTACGATCTTTTCTGCTGATTGATCAAGGACTCTGTGATCATATGCTTTCAAACGAATGCGAATCTTTTGTTTTGCCATAATAGCCCCTCCTTTATCGTCCATTTTTATAAACAGACATACTCTGCGAAAATTTCCTACACCCTGCCATGGCAAAGGAGCCGGGTGTGTCAGCAACCTTTCGCTTCATCGCTGTCAGTGACCAACGTTCACCATTATACACAAAAAGAAAAACCAGTGCAAGTGGGAACCTACGCTGATCACACCTTATCTATTATAATAGCCTTGAATATAAAAATCAATGTTTAATTTAAATCCAACGTAATTAATTTATATTTTAGCATTCTTTATGATTACAAACGGTTTTCTTTCCTCTTGTAATGATCATTTATCTTTCGCTAGCTTCATCAATTTAGTAACTACCAATCACTGAGATTTAGTAAACTTCTCATTAATGCAGTAAATACAACTCTTTCGTTTTTTTTACTACACTTCTGCCGTTCATATGTTCATATATAAGAAAACCCTGTCGTTTGACAGGGTTTCTATAATGTATTTATTACTTTTGAATTGATGCAACAACACCGGCACCAACAGTACGTCCACCCTCACGGATCGAGAATTTAGTACCTTCTTCGATCGCGATTGGAGCGATTAGTTCAACTGTCATTTCGATGTTATCTCCTGGCATTACCATCTCAACGCCTTCTGGAAGTTGAACAATTCCAGTTACGTCAGTTGTACGGAAGTAGAACTGAGGACGGTAGTTTGAGAAGAATGGAGTGTGACGTCCACCTTCTTCTTTTGAAAGAACGTAAACTTCAGCTTTGAAGTTTGTATGTGGTGTGATTGAACCTGGCTTAGCAAGTACTTGACCACGTTGTACCTCTTCGCGGCTTACACCACGAAGAAGAGCACCGATGTTGTCTCCAGCTTCTGCATAGTCAAGAAGCTTACGGAACATTTCTACTCCAGTACAAGTAGTTTTTTGAGCTTCTTCAGTAATACCGATGATTTCAATTTCATCACCAACATTTAACTGACCACGCTCAACACGACCAGTAGCAACTGTACCACGACCAGTGATTGAGAATACATCCTCAACTGGCATCATGAATGGCTTTTCGTTATCACGCTCTGGAGTTGGGATGTAGCTATCAACAGCTTCCATTAGCTCAATGATTTTTGCTTCCCATTCAGCATCGCCTTCAAGTGCTTTAAGAGCAGAACCTTGGATAACTGGAACATCGTCACCAGGGAAGTCATACTCAGAAAGTAAATCACGTACTTCCATTTCTACTAATTCTAATAGTTCTTCGTCATCAACCATGTCACATTTGTTTAAGAATACAACAAGGTAAGGAACACCTACTTGACGAGATAAAAGAATATGCTCACGAGTTTGAGGCATTGGACCATCAGCAGCAGATACTACTAGGATACCTCCATCCATTTGTGCAGCACCAGTGATCATGTTCTTAACGTAGTCTGCGTGTCCTGGGCAGTCAACGTGTGCATAGTGGCGGCTCTCAGTTTCATACTCAACGTGTGCAGTTGAGATTGTGATACCACGCTCACGTTCTTCTGGAGCTCCATCAATCGCATCATATGCCATTGCAGTACCTTTACCAGATTTTTTAGCTAATACTGTTGTAATTGCAGCAGTTAAAGTTGTTTTACCGTGGTCAACGTGTCCAATTGTACCAATATTGGCATGTGTCTTGGAACGATCGAATTTTTCCTTAGCCATGATTCATTTCCTCCCTTAATTAAGAAAAGTATAAGTATTTATTATTGGGTAAGAAAGGTGTGTACCCATTGTAGAATATCACCTTTCTTAGCTTACAACAAACATTACGTTGAAACAATTCCTAAACGAAATATTATTCGCCAGTTTGTTTCTTAATAATTTCTTCAGCAACACTCTTAGGTACTTCCTCATAATGATCAAAGAACATTGTATATGTTCCACGACCTTGTGTACGAGAACGAAGTGAAGTTGCATAACCAAACATTTCAGCTAACGGTACAAAAGCCTTAACGACTTGAGCATTTCCGCGTGCTTCCATACCTTCTACACGTCCACGGCGAGCTGTAACGTCACCCATTACATCACCCATGTACTCTTCAGGTACAACAACTTCTACTTTCATTAGTGGTTCAAGCAATACAGGGTTACACTTTGACTTGGCATTTCTAAGTGCCATTGAAGCAGCGATCTTAAAGGCCATTTCACTCGAGTCAACATCATGGTATGAACCATCGAAAAGCTTCGCTTTAAGATCGATAACTGGATAACCAGCAACCATACCATTTTGCAATGCTTCTCTAATACCTTCTTCTACTGAATTGATATATTCACGAGGTACCGCACCACCGACAACCGCATTTTCGAATTCGAAACCAGCGCCTTCTTCATTTGGAGAGAACTCAACCCAAACGTGACCAAATTGACCTCGACCACCAGATTGACGAACGAACTTTCCTTCAACTTGTGCTGATTGACGAATTGTTTCACGATAAGATACTTGCGGAGCACCAACATTAGCTTCCACCTTAAACTCACGCTTCATACGGTCAACGATAATATCAAGGTGAAGCTCACCCATACCAGAGATGATCGTTTGTCCTGTTTCTTCGTTTGTTTCAGTATGGAATGTCGGATCCTCTTCTGCTAATTTAGCCAGTGCAACCCCCATTTTATCTTGGTCGGCCTTTGATTTAGGCTCAACTGATAAAGAGATAACAGGCTCAGGGAATTCCATAGATTCAAGAATAACGAGATTCTTTTCATCACATAAAGTATCCCCAGTGGTAGTATCTTTCAAACCTACTGCAGCAGCAATATCACCAGAATAGACAGTAGAGATCTCTTCACGAGAGTTTGCGTGCATTTGTAGAATACGTCCTACACGTTCACGCTTATCTTTCGTTGAGTTCCTTACATATGAACCTGAATCTAGTGTTCCAGAATAAACACGGAAGAATGTAAGCTTACCAACGAATGGATCAGTCATAACCTTAAATGCTAATGCAGAGAAAGGTTGATCATCTCCAGACTCGCGAGTAACCTCTTCCTCTGAATCAGGAATAGTACCTTTGATAGCTGGTACATCTAGAGGTGATGGAAGATAATCAAGTACAGCATCTAACATTAATTGAACACCTTTGTTCTTGAATGCCGAACCACAAAGAACTGGATAGAATTCTACATTACATGTTCCTTTGCGGATCGCTGCTTTTAATTCTTCCTTCGTTAACTCTTCACCTTCTAAATACTTCATCATAAGCTCTTCATCTAGTTCAGCTACTGCCTCAACTAGTTGTTCATGCAATTCTTGAGCCTTTTCTTTGTATTCTTCAGGGATTTCTTTCGCCTCAGTACGAGTACCAAGATCATCTTCATAGAAGTACGCAACCATGTCTACTAAATCGATAATACCATCGAATTCATCCTCTGCTCCAATCGGTAATTGAATAGGATGAGCATTTGCTTGCAGACGATCTCGAAGCGTTCCTACAGAATAAAGGAAATCCGCACCTGTTTTATCCATTTTATTAATGAATACAATACGAGGTACACCGTATGTTGTCGCTTGACGCCATACAGTCTCTGTTTGCGGTTCAACACCAGATTGTGCATCAAGTACCGCTACAGCTCCATCCAATACACGTAATGAACGTTCTACTTCTACAGTAAAATCGACGTGTCCTGGTGTATCAATGATGTTAATACGATGGTCTTTCCATTGTGCTGTTGTCGCAGCAGACGTGATTGTAATACCACGCTCTTGCTCCTGTGCCATCCAGTCCATTTGTGAAGCACCTTCGTGAGTTTCACCAATTTTATGGATACGTCCAGTATAGAAAAGAATACGCTCCGTAGTAGTTGTCTTACCAGCATCAATGTGAGCCATGATCCCGATATTACGCGTATCTTTCAAGGAGAACTCTCTTGCCATAATGTCTTTCTCCTTCCTAATTCAAAGTTTATAATTTTTTTAATTTTACCAACGATAATGAGCAAATGCTTTGTTCGCTTCAGCCATCTTATGAGTATCTTCACGCTTTTTAACAGAAGCACCTGTGTTATTAGCAGCATCAAGGATTTCATAAGCTAAACGTTCTTCCATTGTCTTCTCTCCACGTAGACGTGAATAGTTTACTAACCAACGAAGACCTAAAGTAGTACGACGTTCAGGCTTAACCTCAACTGGTACTTGATAGTTTGCACCACCTACACGGCGAGCTTTTACTTCAAGAACTGGCATGATGTTTTTTAATGCTTGATCAAACACTTCCATTGGATCATTGCCACTACGTTCCTTTACAATTTCAAACGCATTATAAAGAATTGTTTGTGCTCTACCACGTTTACCATCCTCCATAATACGGTTGATTAAACGTGTAACAAGCTTAGATTTGTAGATTGGATCCGGTAATACATCGCGACGAGCGACTGGTCCTTTACGAGGCATAGTTCCCCCTCCTTTCCATTGTTATTTTTTATTTCTTAGGACGCTTCGTACCATATTTCGAGCGACCTTGCATACGATCTTGAACACCAGCAGTATCTAGTGCACCACGAACAATGTGGTAACGAACCCCTGGTAAATCCTTAACACGTCCTCCACGAATAAGAACAACACTGTGCTCTTGTAGATTGTGTCCAATACCTGGGATGTATGCTGTAACTTCAATTTGGTTCGTTAAGCGTACACGAGCATACTTACGAAGAGCTGAGTTTGGCTTCTTCGGTGTCATTGTACCAACACGAGTACATACACCACGCTTTTGTGGTGAAGAAAGGTTCGTTTGTGACTTTTTGAAGCTGTTGTACCTTTGTTAAGTGCAGGTGAATCAGACTTCTTCGTCTTAGCTACACGACCTTTACGGATTAACTGATTAATTGTAGGCATTTTATTTCCTCCTCTCTCTTACTAAATTAAGACCACTGATCCTGGTGGTTCATCTTTAGGCAAAAGGAAAGTTTTCGCCATCCGGATGAACCCCGTATGGCAAAAACGCATTTATTTCCTTAAAGCTACAGTGGCAGCACCAACATCGATATTAGCAGCTTTACCAAGTCGCTTCATCGAGTCGACATATATTAATGGTACTTCTTTCTCTTTAGCCAATGCTTCAACCTTATAGATCACACGGTATTCAGCATCTTTTGCTATTACAATCTCTGAAACAATACCATCTTCTAGCGCCTTTAGGGTTTGTTTAGTCCCTATAATTAGGTTATTAGCCTGTAAAACTTTTTCATAAGACATAATCCATCCTCCAAAGCAACAGGGGTCTCAGGCACACTTTGATATATTAACACTTTGTTACATTAAGTGTCAATGTTTTCTTTTTCAAAAGTTATTCATGAGTTAATGCTTCTTCAGCCACGTGCTCATCAACAATTTCCGGCTGTTCTTTATCGTACTTAGAACGAATGTCTAACTGACGATAACGTTGCATACCAGTACCAGCAGGAACTAGCTTACCGATGATTACATTTTCCTTAAGACCAAGAAGTTCATCACGTTTCCCTTTTATAGCGGCATCCGTTAAGACACGAGTCGTTTCTTGGAAGGATGCTGCTGATAGGAAGGAATCTGTTTCAAGAGATGCCTTTGTAATACCGAGCAGTATAGGTTTACCTGTTGCCGGACGTTGGCGTTCGAGAAGAACTTTGCGGTTTTCATCGTTAAACTGTTGGATCTCAACTAGTGAACCAGGCAATACGTTTGTTTCACCGGCATCGACGACACGTACTTTTCGTAACATTTGACGAACCATTACTTCAACGTGCTTATCACCGATTTCAACCCCTTGCATACGATAAACCTTCTGTACTTCCCTTAATAAATACTCTTGAACACCATTCATACCTTTAACCTTTAGAAGCTCTTTAGGATCGATCGAACCTTCAGTGATCGGTTCTCCAGCTTTAACTAAATCACCGATTGACACTTTCAAACGCGAACCGTAAGGAATGGCATAATTCTTCGTTTCCATCTCGCTCTTAATAGCAACCTCGCGTTTATCACCATCTTTAACATCGATCACTTCTCCGTCAATTTCTGAGATAACCGCTTGCCCTTTAGGGTTACGAGCTTCAAACAATTCTTGAATACGAGGAAGACCTTGTGTAATATCATCTCCAGCTACCCCACCTGTGTGGAATGTACGCATAGTAAGCTGCGTTCCAGGTTCTCCGATTGATTGTGCTGCGATAATTCCAACCGCTTCACCAACTTCTACATCACTACCTGTAGCTAAGTTACGTCCATAACATTTCTTACAAACACCATGGCGCGTATCACACGTAAAGACCGAACGAATCGTTACTTGTTCAATTCCAGCTTCGACTATTTGCTTAGCGATATCCTCATGAATCAATTCATTTCTACCGATCAAGACTTCACCTGTTTCAGGGTGCTTAACCGTCCTAAAGGCCACACGCCCAACTAAACGATCATACAGATCCTCAATGATTTCGTTACCTTCTTTAATGGCACTAACAGCTAAACCTCGGTCTGTACCACAATCATCAGAACGTACGATAACATCTTGAGCAACGTCAACAAGTCGACGTGTTAAATAACCTGAATCGGCTGTTTTTAGTGCGGTATCAGCAAGACCTTTACGCGCACCGTGAGTTGAAATAAAGTATTCCAAAACCGTTAAGCCTTCGCGGAAGCTTGATTTAATCGGTAATTCAATGATTCGACCAGATGGATTCGCCATTAATCCACGCATTCCAGCTAATTGAGTAAAGTTAGATGCATTACCACGGGCTCCTGAATCACTCATCATAAAGATTGGATTACTACGGTCTAATGTACCCATTAACTTGCTTTGAATAACATCCTTCGCTTCACTCCAAATGGAAATGACACGATCATAGCGCTCTTCCTCTGTAATTAAACCACGGCGGAATTGCTTTTGAACTTTATCAACTTTCGTTTCTGCTTCAGCTAAAATTTCCTTCTTCTCAGCTAATACAACAATATCCGCCACACCTACTGTAATACCAGCACGTGTTGAATATTTAAATCCTAACTCTTTCATTCGGTCAAGCATCTTAGAGGTTTCGGCAATTGCAAATTTCTTAAAGACTTCTGCGATAACGTGTCCTAAGAAGCCTTTCTTAAAAGGAGCAATTAGCTCGCTTTCTTCAACATGCTTTTTCACATCTGTTGTGCTTGGCACAATATATTTATCAGGTGTAGCAATTTCTAGGTTTGTCATCGTCGCTTCATTCACGAATGGGAATGAATCTGGCAAAATTTCATTAAAGATCAGCTTTCCGACAGTTGTTACTAACAATTTGTCATATTGGTCATCTCTAAACGTCGTTTTACCTAATGATTTAACCGGAATTGCAACACGGCTGTGTAAATGTACAAATCCATTCTGATAAGCGATTAAAGCTTCATCCGTATCTTTAAAGATGGCACCTTCACCAATTGCTCCTTTTCGTTCCATCGTTAAGTAGTAATTTCCTAATACCATATCTTGTGATGGTGTAACAACTGGCTTTCCATCCTTCGGGTTAAGGATGTTTTGTGCAGCTAACATTAAAATACGAGCCTCCGCTTGAGCCTCCGCCGATAACGGTACGTGGACAGCCATTTGGTCACCATCAAAATCGGCATTATAAGCCGTACATACAAGCGGATGAAGTCGAATTGCACGTCCTTCAACTAAAGTAGGCTCAAAAGCTTGAATACCGAGTCTGTGTAACGTAGGTGCACGGTTTAATAAAACAGGGTGTTCACGAATGACTTCCTCGAGTACATCCCAAACTTCTGGATGGACACGTTCTACTTTTCGCTTAGCACTCTTAATATTGTGTGCAAGCCCTTTGCTTACTAACTCCTTCATAACAAACGGTTTAAACAATTCTAATGCCATTTCTTTAGGTAATCCACACTGATACATCTTCAAGTTCGGACCAACGACAATAACGGAACGACCAGAATAGTCAACACGTTTACCAAGTAGATTTTGACGGAAACGACCTTGCTTACCTTTTAGCATATGTGAAAGGGACTTCAGCGGACGGTTCCCTGGTCCAGTAACCGGACGGCCTCGACGACCATTATCAATTAAAGCATCCACTGCTTCTTGCAACATACGCTTCTCGTTTTGAACGATAATATTCGGTGCACCTAAATCTAATAAACGTTTCAGACGATTATTACGATTGATCACTCGACGATACAAATCGTTCAAATCAGAAGTAGCGAAACGACCTCCATCTAATTGAACCATCGGTCGCAATTCAGGTGGAATAACAGGTAGCACATCAAGAATCATCCATGATGGCTCATTTCCTGAGTTACGGAATGCTTCTAACACTTCTAATCGCTTTATCGCCCGTGTACGACGTTGTCCTTGAGCAGTTACAAGTTCCTCTTTTAAAATAGAAACTTCCTTTTCAAGGTCAATATCAGAAAGAAGCTTACGAATCGCTTCGGCTCCCATCTGAGCTTGGAACGAACGGCCGTATTTATCACGATACGTCCGATATTCCTTTTCGGAAAGCAATTGTTTCTTTTCAAGAGCAGTATCACCTGGATCGGTTACAACATATGAAGCAAAATAAATAACCTCTTCTAACGAACGAGGAGACATATCTAGTACCAATCCCATACGACTTGGAATACCTTTAAAGTACCAAATATGAGAAACAGGAGCCGCTAATTCAATATGACCCATACGCTCGCGGCGAACCTTCGCACGCGTCACTTCAACGCCACATCGATCACAAACAACACCTTTGTACCGTACGCGCTTATATTTTCCGCAGTGACATTCCCAGTCTTTTGTAGGACCGAAGATACGCTCACAGAAAAGCCCGTCTTTTTCTGGTTTTAACGTTCGATAGTTAATCGTTTCAGGTTTTTTAACTTCCCCTCTTGACCAAGAGCGGATCTTTTTAGGTGAAGCAAGACCAATTTTCATATATTCGAAGTTGTTTACATCTATCAAGGGGCTAACCTCCCTTTTGGTTTTGCGTATCAATTCATTGCCCAAACAATCGATTATTAATAAGACAGTTCTGGGAACTAGTCGAAAACTAGCCCCCAAAAACATCATCATTTAAACGTTGGATTCGCTTGATTCAAAATTCAAGTTTAGCTTTTCACTAGCTTGATCATCTTCATCGTCAAGCTCTCTCATTTCAATTTCTTCTTCGTTACTTGAAAGCATCTTAACGTCCATTCCTAATGATTGAAGCTCTTTGATTAACACTTTGAACGATTCCGGAACACCTGGTTCAGGTACATTTTCACCTTTGACAATCGCTTCATATGTCTTCACACGACCAACTACATCATCAGACTTAACAGTTAAGATTTCTTGAAGGGTATAAGCAGCACCGTATGCTTCTAATGCCCAAACCTCCATCTCACCAAAGCGTTGACCACCAAACTGTGCTTTACCACCTAATGGTTGCTGTGTAACGAGAGAATACGGACCAGTTGAACGGGCATGTAACTTGTCATCAACCATATGTGCAAGCTTAATCATGTACATAACCCCAACAGAAACACGATTATCAAACGGTTCACCAGTACGACCATCGTAAAGGATCGTTTTTCCGTCACGTGCCATTCCTGCTTCCTCTAACGTATTCCAAACATCATCTTCACTAGCACCATCAAATACCGGAGATGCAACATGAATACCAAGCTTTCGTGCAGCCATACCTAAATGAAGTTCAAGCACTTGCCCGATATTCATTCGAGATGGTACCCCTAATGGTTTAACATTATATCAATCGGCGTGCCATCTGGTAAATACGGCATATCCTCTTCAGGGAGAATTTTTGAAATAACCCTTTGTTACCGTGACGTCCGGCCATTTTATCTCCTTCATGAATCTTACGCTTTTGTACAATATAAACTCGAACAAGCTGATTCACACCTGGAGGTAACTCATCGCCATCTTCACGGTTGAAGATCTTAACATCTAATACAATACCGTCCCCACCGTGTGGTGCTCTTAGAGATGTGTCACGAACTTCTCGTGCCTTTTCACCGAATATTGCATGCAATAAACGTTCCTCAGCTGTTAATTCGGTTACACCCTTAGGTGTTACTTTACCGACGAGAATGTCTCCATCTTTCACTTCAGCCCCAACACGGATAATTCCACGCTCATCCAAATTCTTCAACGCATCCTCACCGACATTTGGGATATCACGCGTAATTTCCTCAGGACCAAGCTTCGTGTCACGTGATTCTGATTCGTATTCTTCGATATGAATGGATGTATAAACATCATCTTTCACAAGGCGCTCACTTAAAATAATCGCATCCTCATAGTTGTATCCTTCCCAAGTCATAAATCCAACTAATACGTTACGTCCTAGTGCCATTTCACCTTTTTCCATTGAAGGTCCGTCAGCTAAAATTTCTCGTTTTTCAACGACATCCCCTTCAGAGACAATCGGACGTTGATTATAGCTAGTTCCTTGGTTAGAACGGACAAACTTTTGTAAACGATACTTTTCTAAGTCACCTTTTACTTCCTGACCATCTACTTCTTCTAAACGACGAACCCAGATTTCCTTAGCCGTTACACGTTCGACAATCCCTTTAGATTTCGAAACAATCGCAGCACCTGAGTCTTTCGCTGATACATGCTCCATACCTGTTCCAACAAAAGGAGCTTCCGGCACAAGTAATGGCACCGCTTGACGTTGCATGTTTGCTCCCATCAAGGCACGGTTTGAGTCGTCATTTTCTAAGAACGGAATACACGAAGTCGCAGCAGAAACAACCTGCTTCGGTGATACATCCATATAGTCAATACGTTCACGAGGTACGACTGTATTTTCACCTCGGAAACGAGCAATAATATTATCATTCACAAATGAGCCATCTTCATTTAAAAGGGCATTTGCTTGTGCAACAACATAGTTATCTTCTTCATCTGCAGTCAAATAATCAATTTGAGCAGTCACTTTTCCTGTCTCTGGATCTACACGACGATACGGTGTTTCCATGAAGCCAAACTCATTTACTTTTGCATATGATGAAAGTGAGTTAATAAGTCCAATGTTTGGACCTTCTGGCGTTTCAATTGGACACATACGACCGTAGTGGGAGTAGTGGACGTCTCGAACCTCAAAGCCGGCACGCTCACGTGTCAATCCACCTGGCCCTAGTGCTGATAATCGTCGTTTATGTGTTAATTCGGCTAACGGATTGGTTTGATCCATGAACTGAGATAACTGTGAACTACCAAAGAACTCTTTAATCGACGCAATGACCGGCCTGATATTAATAAGTGCTTGTGGTGTGATCATATTTGGATCCTGAATCGACATTCTTTCGCGAACCACACGTTCCATACGCGACAACCCAATACGGAATTGGTTTTGCAACAACTCACCTACTGAGCGTAGTCGACGGTTCCCTAAATGATCAATGTCATCAGTATCACCTACACCATGCAACAAATTAAAGAAATAGTTTATAGAGGCAATAATATCTGCAGGTGTTATATGTTTAACATCACGCTCTACTAAGCCGTTACCAATCACACGAATTGTGTTCTCACCATCTTGATCGTCCGGTGAGTAAATTAAAACTGATTGAATGTCAATTTCCGCATCATCTACAACCCCACCAGTTGCACGTACACGACGGAACCCAACATTATTTTCTAAGTAAGGCAGTATTCGATCCAAAGCTCGACGGTCTAATAACGTTCCTTCTTCTACAATTACTTCACCTGTTTCAGGATCAATAAGCGTTTCTGCTAAACGTTGATTAAATAAACGATTTTTTATATGAAGCTTTTTGTTGATTTTATAACGACCAACATTTGCTAAATCATACCTCTTAGGATCAAAAAAGCGTGAATCAAGCAAACTCTTCGCATTCTCAACAGTTGGCGGCTCTCCTGGACGTAGACGCTCATAGATTTCTAGCAACGCCTTTTCCGTGCCATCTGTATTGTCTTTCTCCAACGAATTACGAAGGTATTCATCTTCTCCTAGCAAATCAATGATCTCTTGATCAGATCCAAAACCTAACGCACGTAAAAGAACCGTTACTGGTACCTTTCTCGTACGATCAATTCGGACATAAACGATATCCTTCGCATCTGTTTCAAGTTCTAACCACGCCCCGCGGTTAGGAATGACAGTTGCTGTAAAGCCTTTTTTACCGTTTTTGTCCGTTTTCTGACTGTAGTAAACACTTGGTGAACGAACAAGCTGTGAAACAATAACACGTTCTGCTCCATTAATAACAAACGTTCCTGTTTCAGTCATTAACGGGAAGTCACCCATAAATACTTCTTGTTCCTTTACTTCTCCAGTCTCTTTATTGATTAATCGAACCTTTACACGTAATGGTGCAGCATACGTCACATCACGTTCCTTTGATTCATCAACCGGATATTTCGGCTCTCCAAGACTGTAGTCAATAAATTCAAGGACTAAATTTCCTGTGAAGTCTTGAATAGGAGAAATATCTTGGAACATTTCTCTTAATCCCTCATCAAGAAACCATTGATACGAAGCTGTCTGAATCTCAATTAAATTCGGCAGCTCCAATACTTCATTAATTCTTGCATAGCTTCTTCGCTGGCGGTGGCGTCCATACTGAACAAGTTGACCTGTCAACTGATTCACCCCTCAAATCTGGCGTTATAGTATCTAAAAACAATCATATCCCTTTCATAACTTACATAAAGAGAAATGAATGATTTTTATTAATTCATACAAAAATCCGTACACAAGCTATGTACGTTTCTCCTACGATTACTCCAGTATAACCACATATATCCAAGCTTATTCAACAAAAAAGTCTTGACTTCTTATCAAAAACTTGATCTAAAAATAGGTAGTTATACGCATTAAATAACAATATCACAAAAGACAAGTCAGGTCAAACTTTTTTGCTTGCAAAATAAAATAACCTTTCTTTTTTGTGACAACATCTACAGAACCAAAAAGTTGTTGCAGCTTCTCTATTGCCGAAGGTGCCCCTTGCTTCTTTTGAATAACGACCCATAGTTCACCTTGGTCAACTAACAAATCAGCCGCTTGTTCGAAAATTTGATGAACGATCTTTTTCCCTGCACGTATCGGTGGATTCGTCACTACCATAGCAAACGAACCTGTCACTTCTTTGAGACCATCACTTTGGTAAACGAGTACATTTTCAATACTGTTGTTTTTAGCATTCTCCTTCGTAAGAAAAAGTGCCCTTTCGTTCACATCAACCATATGAATGGCTCGTGTTGTACTTAATGTAGCAAGAGCAAGACCAATCGGACCGTACCCACATCCTACATCTACAATATCCCCATCGACAGACGGAAGAGTTACTGTATCTATTAGTAAACGGCTCCCAAAGTCGATTCCTTCTTTCGAAAAAACGCCACGATCTGACAAAAAGGAAAACGTTTTACCTCGTAATTGTGCGGACCATTTTTTACATTACTTTCGACAACAGGCTTTTCACTATAATAATGCTCTGACAACGTACATGCCTCCTCGCCTCTACTTAGTTGAAAAAAAGACCCGCATTAGCGAGTCTTTTCTTTATTACATTCAAATTACTTAACTTCTACTGAAGCACCAGCATCTTCAAGCTTAGCTTTCGCTTCTTCTGCTTCTTCTTTCGCAACGCCCTCTTTAATTGGAGCAGGAGCACCATCAACTAGAGCTTTTGCTTCTTTAAGACCAAGACCAGTAAGCTCACGAACAACTTTAATAACGTTGATCTTAGAACCACCAGGAGATTCAAGAATAACATCAAATTCAGTTTGCTCTGCGGCACCAGCGTCGCCACCAGCTGCTGCTACAGCTACAGGAGCTGCTGCTGTTACACCAAATTCTTCTTCAATTGCTTTAACTAAGTCGTTAAGTTCTAAAACTGACATTTCTTTGATCGCTTCAATGATTTGTTCTTTACTCATGATTTATTTCCTCCTAATTTTTGTTTTATTCAAATCGAACAGATGCATACGTTCCTAATACAATTAAGCGCCTTGCTCTTCCTTTTGCTCAGCAACTGCTTTTGTAGCCAACGCGAAGTTGCGAACTGGTGCTTGAAGAACATTTGCAAGCATAGAAAGAAGCCCTTCTCTTGATGGAAGTTCCGCAAGAGCTTTTACCTCATCAACAGATACTACTCGACCTTCAAGTACACCTGCTTTTATTTCTAATGCGTCATGCTCTTTAGAAAAGTTATTTAATACTTTTGCAGGAGCAATCGCATCATCTGCACCAAATGCAATCGCAGTTGGACCGACTAATTGCTCGTCAAGTTCCGTTAGTTCAACCTCCGCTGTCGCACGTCGAGCTAACGTATTTTTATATACTTTAAACTCAACTCCCGCTTCACGAAGTTGCTTACGAAGTTCTGTCACTTCTGCAACATTTAACCCACGATAATCAACGACTACTGTCGCTTTGCTATCACGAAGCTTTGCCGCGATATCTGAAACAACTTGTTTCTTTTGTTCTAATACACTCATCCTTACACCTCCTATTATGCTGTCCTATACCGTTCAAGCATAAAAAGTGCCCTCATGCAGACATGAGGGCACACAAACACAGTATTTAACCTGTATCTATTGCTTACCTCGGTAGGATGATTAAGTGCTTAGCACCCCTACTGTCTACGGTACGACTTTTTTAATTTTAACGTATCTTTCATGACACTTTTAAAAGTATACAGACACGTATGAATGAAGTCAAGATTTATTTTGCAAATGCTGTCGCGTTTACACGTACACCAGGTCCCATTGTTGAAGCAACCGCAACATTTCTCATGTAAGTTCCTTTAGATGCCGCAGGCTTAGCTTTAACTAACGTTTCAATAATCGTCTGGAAGTTTTCAACAAGCTTCTCTGACTCAAATGATACTTTACCAATTGGAACATGTATGTTACCAGCTTTATCAACACGGTATTCAACTTTCCCCGCTTTGATTTCACCGATTGCTTTAGTTACATCAAATGTTACTGTACCTGTCTTAGGGTTTGGCATTAAACCTTTAGGTCCTAATACACGACCAAGCTTACCTACTTGAGCCATCATGTCAGGAGTTGCTACGATCACATCAAAATCAAACCAGCCTTGGTTGATTTTATTGATTAGATCTTCTTCTCCAACAAAATCCGCTCCAGCAGCTTCAGCCTCTTTCGCTTTATCACCTTTAGCAAATACTAATACACGTTGTGTTTTACCAGTTCCATTAGGCAATACTACTGCCCCACGAATTTGTTGATCTGCTTTTTTCGGGTCTACCCCAAGTCGTACAGCCACTTCTACTGTTTCATCAAACTTTGCAGTAGATGTTTTCTTAACTAATTCAATTGCTTCTTCAACTTGATACGCCTTATCACGATCTACAAGCTTAAGAGCATCAGTGTACTTTTTACTTCTCTTAGCCATGTTTATTTCCTCCTCAAATGTGGTTTTAGCGGTAGTTACCTCCCACTATGAAAGGTTGCGAACCATTAGGTTGCAACCTCCAGCTGTCAATCTCAAACTACATTAGTCTTCAATCACAATTCCCATGCTACGTGCTGTACCTTCAACCATACGCATTGCAGATTCAACATTTGCAGCGTTTAAATCAGGCATCTTCGTTTCAGCGATTTCGCGTACTTTATCGCGCTTAATAGTAGCAACCTTCGTCTTATTCGGCTCACCTGAACCTGAATCAATACCAGCAGCTTTCTTAAGTAAAACTGCTGCAGGTGGAGTTTTTGTGATGAATGTAAACGAACGATCTTCAAAAACAGTGATCTCAACTGGGATAATAAGCCCTGCTTGATCTGACGTACGTGCGTTAAATTCCTTACAGAAACCCATGATATTTACACCTGCTTGACCTAATGCAGGACCAACTGGTGGCGCTGGATTAGCTTTCCCAGCAGGAATTTGTAACTTTACCATTTTAATTACCTTTTTAGCCACGTGACACACCTCCTTAGTCCGTGATGTGGTTATCGGGTACTTATACCCTCCCACTCAAAAAACGGATGCATTCATGCACCCGGTGGCTCATGTAATAAACCAATGTCAACCATGAAGATTCTATCACTTCCAGAGAAAGATATCAAGTCATTTTTCAAATCTTTTCAACTTGATTAAATTCGAGTTCAACTGGCGTTTCACGTCCAAACATATTCACGTGAACTTTTAACTTTTGCTTTTCTTCCTGAATTTCCTCAATAACTCCAACAAAATTCGCAAAAGGACCTTCCTTCACTTTAACTGATTCTTTCAGTTCAAAATCTACCTCTACCTTAGGCTGTTCTACACCCATTTGTTTCAAAATAACGTCAGCTTCTTCAGGTAGAAGAGGTGTCGGTTTAGAGCCAGCCCCGGAAGAACCAACAAATCCTGTTACACCCGGCGTGTTCCGCACGACATACCAAGAATCGTCTGTCATAATCATTTCGACAATAACATAACCAGGAAACACTTTCTTCGTAACCGTTTTACTTTTCCCGTTTTTCGTTTCCGTTTCCTCTTCAACAGGAACGAGAACACGAAAAATCTTGTCTGCCATTTCCATTGACTCGACACGCTTTTCTAAGTTTGTTTTTACTTTGTTTTCATAGCCTGAGTACGTATGTACTACATACCAATTTTTCTCCACTGTCAGTCGGACACTTCTGTCCTTCCCTCCTCTCTATTTAGCAGTTTCACCAAAATCAACCAACATTAACCGAGTAGGAGGCGAACTAATTCAGAAATCCCTAAATCTACTACAAAGAAATATATAGAAATAAAGATCACTGTACCGATTACAACCAATGTGTAGCGTGTTAATTCTTTCCGAGAAGGCCAAGAAACACGCTTCATTTCCGCTGCAACACCTCTAAAAAAATTGCCAATTCCTTTCTTTTCTCCGTCAGCCATGACAGACACCTCCAGCACAATTCAATATAGACAAATGAGCCATAATCTATTCAGCCAAGTAAAACAGCTTGTCCGTTTACTTAGGATCAATCATTTCCGCTCACAAAAAAGAACCGCTCCATTATTTCGTTTCACGATGAAGGGTGTGCTCTTGACAAGTCTTACAGAACTTCCTCGTCTCAATGCGGTTTGGTTTATTTTGCGTATTCTTTTGTGTTGAGTAATTTCTAGAATGACAATTCTCGCAAGCTAGTACAACCTTTGTTCGCACTTTGCACCATCACCTTCTAACACGTACATACTATTTCATTCTATTATAATCCTCCAATTATGTCAATTTCGATATTTGTAGGTAATTAAATAAAAGTAGGGAGCTACACAATCAATGTGCACTCCCTAAAATAACTATGTCTAGCTCTTGAAATATTAAAGACCTTTGATCCAAGCACCGGCCATTTTAACCCAATTTGTAACTTCTGGTTGAATGGTCGCCTGATTATTATATGCTTTCGTTTCCTCTGTTCCAAGGGATAGACCATGTATCCCCTTTGGATAAATGTGCATTTCAAGCGGAATTCGGTTCTCAAGTAACGCTTGAGCGAACATAAAGCTATTTTGCACTGGAACAGCTTCATCAGTATATGTATGCCACAGAAATGTAGCTGGCGTCTGTTCTGAAACATGCTTTTCTAACGAAACCTGTTCCAACAGTTCTTTATGTTTATCGCCTAATAAGGCTTTAAAAGAGCCTTTATGGGCATAGTTTCCTGAAGTAATAACAGGATAGCTTAATAGTAGCCCGTTCGGCTGCAATTGCTCTGAAGGTAACCCTACCTGTTCAGCTAGAAAAGGCTTAGCCCAAAATACACCTAAACTTGCAGCTAAATGGCCTCCCGCAGAAAAGCCAACAACAATAATTTTAGAAGGTCGACATTCCATTCTGTAGCTCTTTCTCTAATAAGTGCAACTGATTTAGCTAATTCAATTAATGCAATAGGAAAGAATGCAGGCTTAACACTGTATCTTAACACACAAGCATGAAATCCCATCGCGTTAAATTGAATCGCAACAGGCTCGGCCTCACGATCGGATGTCCGTTCATAACCACCACCAGGACAAATGATCACAATTGGCCGCTTTCTTTCAGGATCAATCTCAGCTGATTGGTGTAATAAATATGTATACAAAGAGACTGCTGAATGCTCTGTTTCAATCGTAATGGTTTGATGAATCAACAGGAACCACTCCCTTAACTTTTCTCGTTATAACATTCTACGTAAGATATGATGAAACTCCATTGGCAATGGTTCCATTCATCGCTTTTTCGCAACAAGCAGCAACTCTAACACATCTTAATTAAGCTAGAGAAACTCCTCTTAATTCTACATAACGCTCAAGCTTCCTCTTCACTCGCTGCAGTGCATTATCAATTGATTTTACATGTCTATTTAAATCAACAGAAATTTCTTGATACGTTCGCCCATCTAAATAGAGCATTAGAACTTGTCTTTCTAAATCACTCAATAATTCACTCATTTTCAATTCAATATCTTGAAATTCTTCTTGATTAATTAATAGCTCCTCAGGATCAGTAACCCTCGTTCCACATATAACATCTAATAACGTACGGTCTGATTCTTCGTCATAAAGAGGCTTGTCTAATGACACGTATGAATTCAACGGTATATGCTTCTGACGTGTAGCTGTTTTAATTGCTGTAATAATTTGCCTTGTAATACATAACTCTGCAAACGCTTTAAAAGAAGATAGCTTGTCCCCATTGAAATCTCTGACAGCCTTATAGAGACCGATCATTCCTTCTTGAACAATATCCTCATGATCCGCACCGATAAGGAAATATGACCTTGCCTTTGCTCGAACAAAATTTTTGTACTTATCGATTAAATATTCTAATGCTACTGTATCACCATTTCGAACATATAAAACTAAAGCATCATCATCAATCTTGTCATAAATAGGCGTTACGTCTGTTCTTTGAAGGCTCATTTCCACTAAAAACCCCTCCGACTTCAGCTCTGATTGAAATTTTATTAACATTATATAGGACATATTTCCAGTCGGTCAACCATTGATTAACGCTCTCGACGCCATTTTTCAAAAATTTCCAAAACTTCATCTTTTATTTGCAAACTTGTCGAATGTTGTTTTTTTTGCGTTTTTTTGTACCTCTTTGTCGATTCCTTTTTCAGTTGACTCAATTTCAATGAGGAGCTCACGTGCAGACTTTCTCAATGCCCCACTTCCAAAGATCAGAGATTGCTCGATAAAATCTGATGTTGCAACATGTATTCTTCTATCGATCCGTTTTAACTGATGAACGAGTTTTTCAATACGTTCATCAGCCGTTTCATTTTTCTTCGTATAGATGACATCAACACGATAATTATGATAGGTTTTTCCTATTCCCTCTACCCTATGTGCATCAAAAATGACATACACTTTAAAGCCAGTAAATGCTTGATATTCAGCCATCATCTCAATAAGCCGATCACGAGCCAACTCGAAATCTTTCTCTTTTAAATCACGTAATTCAGGCCATGCACCAATCATGTTGTACCCATCAACTAATAAAATATCCTTCATGTGATCACGTACTTCCTAGCTTGGAGCGATTACGATATACTTCATACATTAATAAACTTGCAGCCACCGACGCATTAAGTGACGTGACACGTCCAACCATCGGAATCTGTACAAGAAAATCACATTTTTCTTGTACGAGCCTACTAATTCCCTTTCCTTCACTTCCTATCACTAAACCAATTGCCATATCATAAGTTGCTTGTCGATAATCCTCTTTGCCTTTAGCGTCTGTTCCAATAAACCATAGTCCACGCTTCTTTAATTCTTCCATTGTCCGGGCAATATTCGTTACCCTTACTACAGGGACATACTCAATGGCTCCGGTAGAAGCTTTCGCAACGGTTTGAGTTAAACCAACCGCTCTTCTCTTTGGGATAATAATACCATGTGCTCCGACTGCATCGGCAGTTCGCATAATCGAACCAAGATTATGAGGATCTTCTACCTCATCTAATATTAGAAAGAATGGCTCTTCTTCTTTTTCTTCTGCTAGAGCAAATAAATCATCAATTGAAGCATACTCATATGCCGCTATAGATGCGACAACCCCCTGATGCTGGTCGATTTGCACAAGTTGATCCAATTTCCTCTTCGGTGCATTTTGAATCAAGATTCCATTTTCTTTTGCTAATTGTATAATCTTTGTCATTTGCCCCTTTTGAGAGCCTTCTGCGATCCAAATTTTATTAATGGCATGTCCAGATTTCAATGCCTCTATTACGGGGTTTTTCCCATAAATAAATTCCTGACTCATCACTTAGCCTCCTTTCATTTCATTCTCAATAAAGTTGACGGCTTTTGTCATAATTTCATCTAAACGTTCATTATTCCCCTGGAAATACAAAAATCCGAGGACTGCTTCGAAACCTGTCGAATAACGATATGTCTGTAAATCAGTATTTTTAGGTATCGTTCCAGATTTAGCGTTTCGTCCCCTTTTAAATAATGCTATTTCTTGTTCATTTAAAATTTGCTCATCAAGAAGATAGCGTACAATATTCGCCTGTGCCTTAGCTGACACATATTTAGTTGCTTCAACGTGCAGTTGATGCGGTCGAACCCTGCCCTTTGCAATAAGGAAGTAGCGCACATACATATCTAGTACGCTATCTCCCATATAAGCAAGAGCTAAAGCGTTAACTTGTGTCAAATCAATCGTTGGTTTAATAATCTTCATCAATCAATTAGCCTCGTTTCCAGCGAACTCCTTGAGGGGTATCCTCAAGAATAATTCCTTGTTCCTTTAATTGATCTCTTATTTGGTCAGCTAACGCAAAATCTTTTTCCTTCCTTGCCTCATTACGTTTTTCAATAAGCTCTTCAATTTCATTGTCTAGTAATTCCTCTTGCGTTTTCAACGTGAGCCCTAACACACCAGCAAATTCATTGATTTGTTCAAGAAAGCCCTCGAGAACTTCTTTTGATGACTGTTCCTCTCGTAAATAGATATTTGCTTCTTTCGTTAAATCGAATAAAACGGAAATCCCATTGGCACTGTTAAAGTCATCATCCATTTCTTCAATAAAACGGTGTTTAAATTGCTCGATTCTCTCGATCCAATCTCCCTTTTCACCTAAATCCGCCGATTTCTCTAGTCGATACTCTAAAGCAGTAACAGCTGACTTCAAACGTTCAAGTCCATTCTTTGCTCCTTCTAGCAGCTCACCACTGAAGTTAATCGGACTACGGTAATGAGCAGTTAACATAAAGAAACGTACGACTTCTGCAGAATGCTGCTCAATAATATCCTTTGCTAACACAAAGTTCCCAAGTGATTTTGACATCTTTTCATTATTAATATTAATAAATCCATTATGAAGCCAATAATTAGCCATCGTCTTTCCAGTTAATGCTTCCGATTGAGCAATTTCATTTTCGTGATGCGGGAACGTTAAGTCTTGGCCACCTGCATGAATATCAATCGTATCGCCTAAATATTTTTTGACCATTGCCGAGCATTCAATATGCCAGCCAGGACGACCTTGTCCCCATGGGCTTTGCCAATAAACTTCTCCCGCTTTAGCAGCTTTCCATAAAACGAAGTCTAGTGAGTCCTCTTTACGAGAATCCACTTCAATTCTTGCCCCTGATCGTAAGTCTTCTAATGACTGAGATGAGAGTTTTCCGTAGTCCTTAAATTTCCTTGTGCGAAAATAAACGTCGCCGCCTGATTCATAAGCATAGCCTTTTTCAACAAGACCTTCAATAAACGCAATAATTTCTGGCATTGTTTCAGTAACTCTCGGGTGAACATCCGCTTCTTTCACACCTAGAGCACATGTATCATGATGGTAGGCTACAATAAAACGGTTTGCAACAGTAAATACGTCTTCTCCCATCTCATTGGCTGCTCGAATAATTTTATCGTCAACATCAGTAAAATTAGAAATAAATTCAACATCATAACCGCGGTATTCAAAATAACGACGGACCATATCATATACAATCGCTGGCCTTGCATTTCCAATATGAATATAATTATAAACTGTCGGCCCACACACATACATCTTTACTTTGCCTTCTTCTATCGGAATAAAACGTTCTTTTTTCTTCGTTAAACTATTATAAACATGAATTGACATACTTTATACACCCTCCTTTATTGTGAGTAATCTTTCTGTTTTGTTATCTCTTTTAATTGTTTAATTTCTTGTTCTAGCTCCTTCAGTTTATCCGCAATTGGGTCTGGAAGTTGATGATGGTTTAACCCTTGTTCAACCTTTACCCCATCCTGGACAACAATTCTTCCAGGTATGCCAACGACCGTTGAATTAGGTGGCACTTCCTTTAGTACGACAGAGCCGGCCCCTATCCGAGAATGCTCACCAATCGTAAATGAGCCTAATACTTTTGCCCCTGAGGCAATTAAAACATGGTCCTCAATCGTCGGATGACGCTTCCCTTTTTCTTTTCCGGTTCCCCCGAGTGTTACCCCTTGATAAATGGTGACATGATTACCTATCTCACACGTTTCCCCAATAACGACGCCCATACCATGATCAATAAATACTCGTTGACCAATGACAGCACCTGGGTGAATTTCAATACCAGTGAAAAAGCGGCTTGTTTGCGAGATCAATCGTGCTAAAAAGAAGATACGCCGTTTCCAAAGCCAATGAGCAAAGCGATGTGCCCAAATCGCGTGAACTCCTGAATAGGTAAAAATAACTTCCATTCTACTACGAGCCGCCGGATCTTGGTCAAAAACGACATCAATATCATTCAACAAAGTTCGAATCATTTTCTTCACCAATATCCCCCCTCTCTCATGACACGAAAAACGCTAAGCGTCTTTTTTAAGATCAAATTAAATCATTTTCGGCTTTTTTTGTATTACTTATAAAAAGAGCACCTCTATGCTATTTTTAGCACAGAGGCGCTTACAACGCGGTTCCACCCTGTTTAACAGACGTATGTTCTGTTATCTCTATGCGAATAACGCCGCTACACGCTCTTCCCTACTAAATATGAATCGTTCAGAAAGAGACTCAAGGGTGCATGTTCAAAAAAAGTCCACCTAAACTACTTCCAGCTACTGTAGCTCTCTCTGTAAGGCATTCTTTTTCCTACTTTTCCCTCTCATCGCTTTATCTATGTTTCATCTTATGCAAGTAATTGCTTTAAGCGTGCTAATACAACTTCCTTACCGAGCAAAGAAATCGACTCTGGCAAATCACGTCCATGAGTTAAGCCAGTTGTCGCAACACGAATTGGCATAAACAGTTTTTTCCCTTTATGTCCCGTTGCTTTTTGTGTCGCTTTGATTGCTTGTTTAACGCCTTGTGCAGTAAACTCTTCAAGCTGGTGAAGCTCCTTTACAAAATGTGCTAACACATCTGGAACCTGCTCTTCGTTTAACACCACTCGTGCGTCTTCATTATACTCAATTTCAGTCTTAAAGAAAAGCTCTGTTAACTCCACGATTTCAGCACCATATTGTAATTGCTCTTGATAAAGTTCAATTAAGCTTTTCGCCCATTCTCGCTGCTCGTCATTTAAATGTTCAGGTAACTTACCAGCCTTCATCAAATGTGGCAATGTTAAATCGACGACTTCCTCAATATCCGCCTGCTTGATGTATTGATTATTCATCCATGCTAATTTGTCAGTATCAAAAACAGCCGGTGCCTTCGATACGCGCTCTAACGAAAACATCTCTTCTAATTCTGCCATCGTAAAAATCTCTTCTTCGCCACCTGGCGACCAGCCGAGTAACGCTAAGAAATTGACTAATGCCTCAGACTTGTATCCTAATTCCTTATATTGTTCAACAAACTGAATAATCGATTCATCACGCTTACTCATTTTTTGCCGATCAGCATTTAAAATAAGTGAGGCATGTGCAAAACGTGGAACTTCCCACCCAAAGGCTTTATATAATAACACCTGTAACGGTGTATTAGAAAGGTGCTCCTCACCACGGATAACGTGAGAAATCTTCATCAAATGGTCATCAACCGTAACAGCAAAGTTATACATCGGCACGCCATCTTTCCGAGCTATGACAAAATCACCAATACCATCTGACTCAAAGGAAACCTCACCGCGAATTGCATCATCAATTTTAATGACTTGCCCTTCTGGAACTCGGAAACGCACGACTGGCTTTAACCCTTTTGCTTCATACTGTTGACGTTGCTCTTCTGTTAAATCGCGATCACGACCACTATATTTTGGAGTCTCACCACGCGAACGCTGCTCTTCCCGCTCTGCCTCGAGCTCCTCCTCTGTCATATAGCAATAGTAGGCCTTCCCTTCCGCTAAGAGCTGCTCAATGTATGTTTGGTAAATGTCCATTCTTTCCATACAGCTATATGGCCCATATTCTCCGCCTACGTCAATGCTCTCATCCCATTGAATTCCTAACCACTTTAAGCTATCTAATAGCTTTTCTTTCGCGTGCTCGACATTCCTAGCCTGATCTGTATCTTCAATGCGCAAAATAAATTGCCCACCTTGACTTTTTGCAAACAAATAATTAAAAAGAGCGGAACGTGCTCCACCAATATGTAGATGTCCTGTTGGACTTGGGGCAAACCTAACTCTTACTTCACTTCCCATCCGTTATACCTCCTGTTTTACGAACATAGCTCGCGTTCATGGTTTTATTTTAGCACCATTTATACCTTTACGGTCAAGTTATCTGTTTCTTTACTAATAAGATAGCCACTTGAGAAGCAATCCCTTCTCCTCTTCCTGTAAAACCAAGCTCTTCCGTTGTTGTCGCTTTTACATTCACTTGATCGAGGTCGGCTTCAAGCAATTCAGATATTCTCGTACGTATTGCTTGAATATATGGAGCCATCTTCGGCTTTTGTGCGATGATCGTGCAATCAACATTACCTAATTGATAGCCTCTTTCTTTCACAAGCTTCCACACTTCTATTAGCAACTTGGCAGAATCAGCATCTTTAAACGCCATATCCGTATCCGGAAAGTGACGGCCAATATCACCTTCACCTATTGCTCCTAAAGCTGCATCTGTAATAGCATGAAGTAATACATCAGCATCAGAGTGGCCAAGTAATCCTTTTTCATAAGGAATATGAACCCCTCCTAAAATAAGTGGTCTACCTTCCACCAACTGATGTACATCGAACCCTTGTCCTATTCTCATTTGTGCCTCTCCCTTTCTACTAAAATCGCCTCGGCAAAGAGTAAATCCTCCGGTGTAGTCAGCTTAATGTTCTGATAGTCGCTCTCAACTATCGTTACTTCATGACCTAACCATTCTAATAGACTACAATCATCTGTCCCAAAAAAACCAGCTGCTACCGCTTGCTCATGTGCCTGAATTAATAGAGCTTTATCAAAAGCCTGTGGTGTCTGTACAGCCCAAAGCTCGCTGCGATTTAACGTTTCAATGACACGATAATCATGTGCTCTTTTGATCGTATCTTTAACAGCGACTGCCGTTGTAGCTGCACGACTGCGATATGCCTCAGCAACAAGTGCCTGTAATATTTCCTTGCGAATAAATGGACGTGCCCCGTCATGAACTAATACGATCCCTTCATTGGATTGTAATTGATCTAGTCCATTTTTCACGCTATGTTGACGTTCCTTCCCCCCAACGACAAGTTTCGGAACTTTTGTTAAACCACTTGTTGTAATAAGTCGCTGCATTTCTTTTATTTCATCATCGTTTACAACTAATATCAGTTCTTCACATTCAAGGTCGGTAGCGAACAGGCGTAGAGTATGAATTACTAAAGGCTCACCTCTTAATTTTAATAACATTTTATTTTTCCCTGCTGCCATCCGCTTTCCTTTCCCAGCAGCTACAACAACGACACTATATTTCATTCCATTCGCTCCTAACTAACAAATCCCAAATCGTTCTAATTTTATCACGTTCGCCTTTGCAATCATAGAAGCGTATACCATTTTCTATAAGAAAAGTGCTAATAAACATCTTTTCTAATCTGCCCATGAATGGAAACCAATGCTCATCCGCTAAAATCCGCTAACTCCGTCCCTTATGAACGTTCCCTTTTAAAAAAAGACTATCCGAAATGCTGGATAGTCTTTCTATCATCTCTTTCACAATGCCTTTTCAAGCAATTTTGGCTTCGCAAAAATCATCCGACCTGCACTTGTTTGTAATACACTTGTGACAACAACCTCAATATTTTTCCCGATATAATCGCGTCCACCTTCGACTACAATCATTGTTCCGTCATCTAAATATGCCACGCCTTGGTGCTGTTCTTTACCATCCTTAATGACCTGAATTGTTAGCTCTTCACCTGGTAGCACAACCGGTTTTACAGCATTCGCTAAATCATTAATATTTAACACAGCCACACCTTGTAACTCACATACTTTATTTAAATTAAAGTCGTTTGTAACAACCATACCTGATAATAGCTTTGCTAGCTTCACGAGCTTGCTGTCAACCTCACTAATATCATCAAAATCACCCTCATATATTTCAACAGCGATAGGCAATTCCTTTTGTATCTTATTGAGTATATCTAATCCTCTTCGACCACGATTTCGTTTCAATAAATCGGATGAATCGGCGATATGCTGTAACTCTTCCAACACAAAGCCAGGTATTACTAACGTTCCCTCTAAAAACCTGTTTTGCAAATATCCGCTATCCGTCCATCTATAATCACACTTGTATCTAAAATTTTTAACTTCTTACCTTCTTCAGCAGCCTCTTCCTCTTTTTCTTACCTAAATTTCTTGTAAGTGTAAATAAATTAATAAGTTCGTCTCGTTTTTAAATCCAATCTGAAAACCAAAATAACCAAGGAAAATCGTCGCGAAAATCGGTAAAACTGTACTAACAAAGGTGAAATTCATAGAATTTAATGGAATCGTAATTAAGTAAGCAACGATTAGTCCAATGATTAATCCCATCGATCCAAACAAAACATCTGTAACAGGTGCTTTAACGATCGATTCTTCCATCAATTTCATGAAATCAACAATATAGTCTGCTATCCAAAACGTTAATAAAAAGAATAAAACTGCTCCAATCACTGCCCCTGAATAAGGATTTAATAACCAACTCGGCATTTCGCCGACATTTAAAATATGGATAAGGTCAGGAATAAATAGAAATCCAAGTGTCCCACCAGCAATCAAAAAGAAAAGCTGCACCATCTTTTTTAACATCCATATTCACCTCCTTCTCTTAGTATAGACAAGTTTTCCGATTTGAAACCTATCAAACTGGATTTCACATAAATTATGAGAATTATTCCGCATTCGTATAAATATGTTTAAATGTGTCGATCGATAAACAACTGTTCTTGAATACGCGTTAAGCCTTCTTTTATCATTTTCGCTCTTGGTTCTCCAATTCCTTCCACCTCATCTAATTCTTCCATACTAGCAAACATAATATTTGTTAAATTGCCATATTTATCAATTAAATTTTCAATGATAGGTGCTGGTAGCCGCGGTATTCGATTTAATATCCGATAGCCTCGTGGTGCTAACGAATACTCTTGAATATTTACACTTTTTGGATACCCTAATACTTTTAAAATTGCATGCTCATCTAGAAGCTCTTCTGAGTCTAGCTTTGATAATTCCTTAGATACATCCTCGACACCATCGACATCATCTTTTACGTAATCCTTTAATAGGAGCAGTGTTTCTTTTTCTGTATTTCCAACTAATTCATTTAATTGCATTGAAACGAGCCGACCTTCATCACCTAATTCATTAACATAATTAATAATTTCCCGTTTGATACGCAGCACCATTTGAATTCGATAGATAACCTGTGTTACCTCATGAAGGGTAACTAGCTGTTCAAATTCTAAAGCACCTAAATTTGTAATTCCTTGATCAAGGACAACCTTATACTTTTCTAACGTTTGTATCGCTTGATTGGCCTTCGTTAAAATAACTCCAATATCTCGTAATGAATAACGATAATCTCCTTGATAAAGCGTAATGACATTTCTTCTTTGTGATATCGAGATAACTAAATTCCCTGTCTGCTTCGCCACGCGTTGTGCAGTACGATGACGAATACCCGTTTCATTCGACGGGATCGTATTATTCGGCACTAATTGTGTATTGGCATACAATATCTTCTTTGCATCTTCACTAATAATTATGGCTCCATCCATTTTTGCCAGCTCGTATAAATAGGCAGGTGAAAAATCTGAGTTAATAAAAAAGCCACCATCCACTATCGGAACCATAGCATTATTATAGCCAACAACAATTAACCCTCCCGTCTTAGCCCGCAATACGTTATCTATACCTGAACGTAATGGGGTACCAGGTGCAACAAACTTTAATAGTCTTTGAACAAACTGTTCATTATTCTGCTCTTCTGACATCGTTTACCCTCCTAAACCGACTTCCAACGCCCTATCCAAAGTTGGAACTCCTATAATTTGTATATTACTTGGATACGTCCAACCTCCTAAATTCTTTTCAGGGATAATAACCCTTTTAAACCCTAGCTTCGCAGCTTCATTTACACGTTGTTCTATACGAGAAACCCTTCTAATTTCGCCTGTTAAACCAACCTCGCCTATTGCCACATCCATCGGGTTTGTCACTTGATTACGAAAGCTTGAGGCGATACTTAATGCTATGGCCAAGTCAATAGCTGGTTCATCTAATCTTATTCCCCCTGCTACATTTAAATAAGCATCTTGATTTTGTAATAGCATCCCCACGCGCTTTTCGAGTACTGCCATTAGTAATGAAACGCGATTGTGGTCAACCCCAGTTGCCATTCTCCTTGGATTTCCAAAGCTAGTTGGTGATATCAAAGCTTGAAGTTCAACTAAGACTGGCCTTGTTCCTTCCATTGAAGCAACAACAATTGACCCAGCAGCTCCATCCGATCTCTCTTCTAGGAAAATTTCAGAAGGATTTAATACCTCCTCCAAGCCACTTTCCTTCATTTCAAATATACCCATTTCGTTCGTTGATCCAAAACGATTTTTTACTGCACGCAATATTCGATATGTATGATGACGTTCCCCTTCAAAATACAAAACAGAATCAACCATATGCTCAAGAAGTTTTGGTCCAGCAATCGACCCTTGCTTCGTAACATGACCGACGATAAAAATGGCGATTCCCTTTGTTTTTGCGATTCGCATAAAAGCTGCTGTACATTCTCTAACTTGTGCGACACTACCAGGAGCAGATGTTATTTCTTCTTGATAAACAGTTTGAATCGAATCAATAATCACAAGTGTCGGTTTCACTTCATCGATTGCCCGTTCAATAAAAGCTATATCCGTTTCTGCTAATACATACAAATCTGATGAAGAAACACCTAGCCGATCTGAACGAAGCTTCGTTTGCTTCACTGATTCCTCACCAGAAATATAGAGCACTCGTTGCTTAGCATCAGCTAGCTTTGAAGAAAGCTGTAACAACAACGTTGACTTTCCGATTCCTGGATCACCGCCGACTAATACGAGAGAGCCTGGGACAATCCCGCCACCTAGCACTCGGTCAAGCTCTGGCATTGTTGTACTAATACGTGCTTCCGTTTCACTTTGGACTGTAACAATCGATTGTGGCTTTGAACCGGTACTTGTAGATGATGTAACAAAGCTCCGACTTCCACTTTTCGCACTTGGCTCAAACTCTTCAACCATCGTGTTCCAACCTTGCAGCCTGGACACTTACCCATCCATTTCGCCGATTCATATCCACATTCCTGGCACACAAATTTTGTTTTCTTTTTCGCCATTCCGTTCTCCCCTTTACGGTCTCTTGCCTTTATTGTAGCAAAGTTCCAAGAGAAAAACGATGAATCCCCCTCTTCGCAAAACAGCTCCTTTATAGTCTATGTCAATGATGCAAACATAACCAATCTTTATTAAGCATTTCTGGAAACAGCTCTTTTTAATAAAAAGAGTGTGTTCAGAAATGTTACGACGGAACCTTGATGAACACCCCCACCAAAAATAGATAATACGGCAAGTGAAAAGAGTTTATCGGGTATAAATAGGAAGTTGACATCTATTTAAAAAACTCCGAGCGATAATTTCATATCGTTCGGAGTTTTCTATCATTTAATTGAAACACTGCTTACACTTGTAAATCTTCTTTTGTATTTACAAAAAACTCGTCATCTTTCACATCTATAATTGCTTTTTGGCCTTTTACAATCGTACCTTTTAGCAATTCTTCAGACAGACGATCCTCGACTTGTTTCTGAAGTGCTCGACGCAACGGTCTTGCTCCATATTCAGGATCAAATCCTAAATCAGTAATCTTATCCTTTGCTGCTTCTGTTAATTCGAAATCAATCCCTTGTTCACTCAAGCGTTTCTTCAATTGATCTGCCATTAACGTAATGATTTCACGGATATGCTTCTTCTCTAAAGAGTGGAATACAATCAGCTCATCAATACGATTTAAGAACTCTGGACGGAAGCTACGTTTTAACTCATCCATTACCTTACTCTTCATGTCATTGTATTCTTGATTCTCACCTTCAACAGTAAACCCTAAGAACTTACTTCTACGTAGTGTACTTGCACCTACATTTGATGTCATAATAATTACAGTATTACGGAAGTCGACTGAACGTCCTTTAGAATCCGTTAAACGGCCGTCTTCTAATACTTGCAATAGAATATTGAATACCTCTGGGTGAGCTTTTTCAATTTCATCAAGTAGAATAACTGAATATGGCTTTCTACGGACCTTTTCTGTTAATTGACCACCCTCTTCATGACCAACATAGCCTGGCGGTGAACCAACTAATCGACTAGTCGCGTGCTTCTCCATATATTCTGACATATCAATTCGAATAACAGAATCCTCATCACCAAATAATGTCTCCGCCACCGCTCTAGCTAATTCAGTCTTACCAACACCCGTTGGACCTAAGAAGATAAATGAACCAATTGGACGCTTCGGATCTTTCAATCCAGCTCTTGCACGACGAATCGCTTTTGAAATCGAATTAACCGCTTCTTCCTGTCCGACAACACGTTCATGAAGGATATTTTCCATTTTAAGCAGGCGATCCGCTTCTTCCTCTGCTAGCTTCGATACTGGAATTCCAGTCCAGCTAGCGACAACTTGGGCAATGTCATCAACTGTTACCTCTGTTGCTTCTTGTCCTTGTTTCTTCTTCCATTCATTTTTCATTTCATCCAATTCTTCACGTAATCGTTGTTCAGAATCACGTAATGATGCTGCTTTTTCAAACTCTTGACTTTGTACAGCCGCATCTTTTTCTTTACGTGTTTCTTCTAGACGTTGCTCTAGCTCTTTCAAATTTGGTGGAGCTGTATATGAACGAAGACGGACTTTAGAGCCAGCCTCATCAATTAAATCAATTGCTTTATCTGGTAAGAAACGGTCGGAAATGTAACGATCCGATAATTTCACTGCTTCTTCAATCGCACCGTCAGTTATCGTCACACGGTGATGTGCCTCATAGCGATCCCGCAATCCTTTTAAGATTTGAATCGACTCATCTAGAGACGGCTCATTAACTTGAATAGGCTGGAAGCGACGCTCAAGTGCTGCATCTTTTTCAATGTATTTACGATACTCATCTAACGTTGTAGCACCAATACATTGTAGTTCGCCACGTGCTAATGATGGTTTTAAAATATTTGAGGCGTCAATAGCTCCCTCTGCACCCCCAGCTCCAATTAGAGTATGAAGCTCATCAATAAATAAAATGACATTTTGTGCTTGGCGAATTTCATCCATTACCTTCTTGAGGCGGTCCTCAAATTCTCCACGGTACTTCGTTCCAGCAACAACCGTTCCCATATCTAATGTCATCACACGTTTTCCACGTAATGTTTCTGGTACTTCATTATTAATAATCGCTTGGGCAAGGCCCTCAGCAATAGCCGTTTTACCTACACCTGGCTCCCCAATTAGGACTGGGTTATTTTTCGTACGACGGCTTAACACTTGAATAACACGTTCGATTTCTTTACTACGACCAATAACCGGATCTAGTGATTCTTCTTTCGCTACTGCGGTTAGATCACGAGCTAGACTATCTAGTGTCGGTGTATTGGCATGAGATGCTCCACTTCCTTGTGAAGAGGAGTTATTGACTTCATTACTTCCTAACAATTGAAGGACTTGCTGACGCGCTTTATTTAAGCTAACACCAAGATTATTTAAAACACGAGCTGCGACACCTTCTCCTTCTCGAATTAAACCTAGTAAAATGTGCTCTGTTCCAACGTAAGAATGACCTAATTTACGAGCTTCATCCATTGAAAGTTCAATAACTTTCTTAGCTCTTGGTGTATAGTGAATGGTTTTAGAACCTTCTTGTCCTTTACCAATTAACGATTCAACTTCATTTTGAATTTTATCGGAACCTAAGCCTAACGCTTGTAATGCTTTAGCTGCAATCCCTTCTCCTTCTCGAATTAAACCTAATAAGATATGTTCTGTTCCAATATTATTATGACCTAATCGTACAGCTTCTTCTTGTGCTAATGCTAATACCTTCTGCGCTCTTTCTGTAAAACGTCCAAACATCATCTTTCTTCACCTCCGAAAATAGTAACTACATTTGCTTTTCTAATTTAAGACGTTCTCGAATTAATGTTGCTCGTCTTTCATCGCGTTGGTCGGGTGTTAACTCTTCTTTCGCATATTGCTGTAAAAAACCAGGCTGAGTTAAAATCATAAGCTCATTTAAAATATTCCCTGATAGTCCTTTAATCAACCCTAAATCAATACCTAATCGAACATTTGACAAGCGTTGTGTCGCTTCCTTCGACTCAATCATTCGACTATTTGCTAGAATTCCAAATGAACGAAATACTCTGTCCTCTAGCTGTAATCTAGATTGTTCTAGCAACATTTGTCTAGCAGCTCGCTCTTGTTGAATCAGTTGGGCTACGACACCTTGTAAATCTTCAACAATATCTTGTTCGGATTTACCTAACGTTAACTGATTTGAAATTTGAAATAGGTTACCTAAAGCTTCGCTACCCTCTCCATAAATTCCTCTAACAACTAAACCTAATTGATTTATGCTGGTAAAATACGATTAAGCTGCTGTGTCATTGCCAATGCGGGTAAATGCATCATGACAGAGGCACGTAACCCAGTCCCAACATTTGTTGGACAGCTAGTTAAATAACCATGTTTTTCATCAAAAGCATACGTTAAATGCTCTTCTATCCAATCATCTATATCACTTGCTTTTTGTAAGCCTTGCTCTAGTTGCAATCCTGGCAATAGACACTGAATTCGAAGATGATCTTCTTCATTTACCATAATGCTAACCGATTGGTCACTGTCAAGTAAAACAGCACCATACTTTGATTGCTCGGCAAGATGAGGACTAATTAAATGTTTTTCGACCAGCACTCGTTTTTCATTGGCCTTCATATCATCTATATGAAAAACTTCAAGCCGTCCTATCACTTCATGAGGTTTTTTGTTAAAGCATCTCCCACA
The DNA here is from genome assembly GCF_001310635.1 of Bacillus sp. JCM 19034. Taxonomy (GTDB): domain Bacteria; phylum Bacillota; class Bacilli; order Bacillales; family Bacillaceae_D; genus Halalkalibacter. The sequence goes on along the minus strand of NZ_BAXR01000010.1, from coordinate 1,671 downwards.
TGCTTTGTGACAGCATACGATTCCTCCATTGTCGCCAATAACGGAAATTTATACTCCTCCATATTACGAGCTAGACGCATACGACTACTTAAAACTATATCTGAATTCGGCCCGTCCTTTTTCATCCAGGACTTAACGCCTCTGATATAAACTGTTCCAGTGACATCGATCATCCCCCTTTTGTGCGTCTTTCTCTTTTTCTAAAGATCTTATTTGATCTCGTACCTCTGCAGCCTTTTCAAATGCCTCATCGTCTATATACGTTCTCATTTGTTGCTTTAGATGATCAATCTGTCGCTGGATTTGTATCCCTCCACCTATTCGTTTAGGAAGCTTACCAGCATGTGAGTGATTTCCACTATGAACTCGTTTTAAGATTGGGTCTAATTTGGAAGAGAAGCTTTTATAACAATGTGCACATCCAAAACGACCAACTTTCGTAAATTGAGAATATGTCATTTCACACTTCGGACAACTTAATTCGGCATGAGAATGCGTATGTCCTTTCTCAGCTTGCATTGGCTGTTCGAAATGTAATAAACCTGAGAGAAGTTGGTGAATAGAAAAACTATTCGATCCCGGAGTATATTCTCCTTTTTCTTTTGCACATTTTTCACAAATATGAAATTCAGTTTTTTCTCCATTTATAATTTTAGCAAAGTGTAATGTTGCTTCACGTTGTTGACACTCTTGACATAACACGATATAGCCCCCTTTCCATTTAATTTGACTCCTTATACTTTAAACAATTAATCATTGATTTCAGCATATTTGCTCGTACCTCATCACGGTGTACAGTGCTCGAATGATAATTAGAGCGATCCATCACACTGATCATAATCGTGCACTCTCTTTTTGTAATGATTTGTTCTTCATACAACCTTATGATTATATTCTCAGCCGTATGTTGATCAATACGCTTTCCGATCAATTGAATCATATGCTCAAATAGATCTAGTTGATTATGAGGCTCACTTTGACAATTCGTATATATCCCGCCCCACCCCTCTTACTTTCTACTTGGTATCCTTTTTCTAATGTAAATCTCGTTTGAATAACATAATTTATTTGGGAGGGGACACATTGAAACTTTTTTGCCACCTCACTCCTTTTAATTTCAAGTGGCGTACCTCCACTTTTTTGAATGGTTGCTTTTAGATATTCTTCTATAATATCTGAAATATTTCGCACATGTTTCCCTCCCTTATTTATCGGTTGTTTGACTTTGACTATCTTTGACTTTAATCACATTATAATCATTTTATTTTTCAAATGCAACCCATATGCTTCATTTTAAGTATACCCCCTTTTTGGACAATCAATTCCTATTTACTAGAATATTTGAATGATAGATTTCTACGTATTTTCATGTTGTTTTAAATATGTGGATGAGGGAAATATGTGATTGGAAAATTCAAGATAATAATGAGTAATTATAAAAGAAAGGTGCGGAGATCATTAGAAAAAAAAGAAAGCAGTGCGAGTTGGTATTACAAATATACTGATTCGGTTCCATCATCAGAAGCATTCAGAAGTTTAACACATGAATTTCCCTTAACAGCGCACAAGGATTTTGCACTACTTAAAAATTCCATCTACTTTTGAATGTACAGATGGAACCGTTTTATTTGATGAAAAACATTCGTCTCTCACTCGGTGTCGGTGGACAAT